>NZ_RCVR01000219.1 GCF_016107305.1 Roseomonas sp. KE2513 | reverse complement strand
CCCAACTCGAGGAGCTGCTCCGCGGCTTCAACGCCGCCTACAACGCCCGCCGCCAGCGCGTCCTCGACGGCAAAACGCCCGACCAGATCGTCAAGGAGCGCCTGCGGGCGCGACGAAAGCTCGCCCGCCCCAAGCCCGAAATACCCGAAGGACGCGCCGGGCCAGAGGATATCGCCCGCGCACGCCTCATCGCGGAACGCGCCAAGGAGGTCTCACAACCAGACAGCTA
>NZ_RCVR01000218.1 GCF_016107305.1 Roseomonas sp. KE2513 | reverse complement strand
CCCATCCGCGTCCAGTCGATGCCGTCGAACAGGGCCGCGAACTCCACCGGCGTCAGCCGCATGACCCCGTCCACCACCGGTGGCCAGCGGAACGTCCCGCCCTCGAGCTGCTTCCACACCAGCACCAGCCCGCTCGCATCCCAGACCAGGATCTTGATCCGGTCCGCCCGGCGCGACCGGAACACCAGGACGGCGCCCGAGAACGGGTCCTGCCCCAGCATCTCCGCGGCCAG
>NZ_RCVR01000217.1 GCF_016107305.1 Roseomonas sp. KE2513 | reverse complement strand
AGCGCAGGACCAACGCCATCGGCATATTCCCGAACGAGGTGGCAGTCGTTCGGCTCGTCGGCGCTCTGCTGCTGGAGCAATCCGACGAGCGGGCCACCCAGCGGTCACGCTACATGTCGCCGAAAGCCATGAGCGCCGTCAGCGATACTGGCCCCGTCAGGCTCGGCGCCGTGCCCGCCTGACCGGCGGTCCCACCCGCCAGGAGCAACCGCTCCCACACCAGGCACCGGGACACGACC
>NZ_RCVR01000216.1 GCF_016107305.1 Roseomonas sp. KE2513 | reverse complement strand
CGGGTCCGCATCGCCTTCGCTGCCGCATGCCCGCACGCCGTGCTCTTCCGCGGCCTCGCCCGCAGCCTGCTACCCGCCGGACCCTGACGGTCGGGGCGGATGCCCCGTCGAGCCCCTCGTCCTCCAACCCCCAGCGCCGCATGCCCGATCCCGCTCACGCCTTCACAGGCGGATGCGTGCGCATGCCTGGTGCTCAGTTCAGACCCACCCCGTCCCTGCTGCTCTCAGCTGGTGAATAGGAC
>NZ_RCVR01000215.1 GCF_016107305.1 Roseomonas sp. KE2513 | reverse complement strand
CGCGGGTGATCCTGGGGAGAGGAAGAAGGAATTCTTCCTCTCCCCGTACCCCTCACCATCATCTTTTTCTCCCAGCTGGGGATGCCTTGCGGCCGGTGCGCCTCGGGTCAGTGACCCGAGGCGACTGCACGGGCAGGAAGGGCGCTCGGGAGAACCGGCCCTCGATCACCGCGTCCGCGACAGCCAGATGGGGATCCAAGGGCCTCAGGCCCTTGGCGGGAGAGGTTCGGAGAGGGCAGAGCCCTCTCCGGG
>NZ_RCVR01000214.1 GCF_016107305.1 Roseomonas sp. KE2513 | reverse complement strand
GCTCGACCGCCACCCACCGCCCCGGATCGGCCGCAGCGCCGCCAGCGGTGCATTTCAGGCGTTCCGGGAGGGTCCGCGGGGCCGAAGGCGACGTCATCTTGGGAGATCAAGGGGAACATGACGGCCGATCGATGCCGGCAACCCGCCGGTCGCGCCGGCCTCGACCGTAGAAGGCGTCGGCAACCACCGCCGGGCCGCAGGCCCTGGGGCTGCACCGGCTCATGACGAGCCTGGGCCTGCTCCACGCAGGAA
>NZ_RCVR01000213.1 GCF_016107305.1 Roseomonas sp. KE2513 | reverse complement strand
CCCATCTTATTCACCGGGGCTCAGGTTTTGGCTGGCGGATGTGGCGTAAGTTACTGGCCAAGTTTACGGATTTGGGTGTCGAGACCAAACCGAGACCCTCACAGGCTGTGCCACACCCGCCATGGACGACGATACGACCGAGGCGTTCGGCTTTCCAGCGGTTGGCCGCAAGAGGCTGAGTGCCGCCTTCGACGGCGGACGTCTGACCTCGGACGGCGGAGTACTGCTGTTGGCCGCGGCCGAGCGCCGCCTTGGCCTCTGC
>NZ_RCVR01000212.1 GCF_016107305.1 Roseomonas sp. KE2513 | reverse complement strand
ACAGAGGCCAAGGCGGCGCTCGGCTGCGGCCAGCAGCATCACCCCGCCGTCCGAGGTCAGACGTCCGCCGTCGAAGGCGGCACTCAGCTTCTTGCGGCCAACCGCTGGAAAGCCGAACGCCTCGGTCGTATCGTCGTCCATGGCGGGTGTGGCACAGCCTGTGAGGGTTTCGGCTTGGTCTCGACACCCAAGTCCGTAAACCCAGCCAGCAGCTTACGCCACATCCGCCAACCAAAACCCGAGCCCCGGTGAATAAGACGGG
>NZ_RCVR01000211.1 GCF_016107305.1 Roseomonas sp. KE2513 | reverse complement strand
TAAGAGAGAAGGCCAGCGCCGGAGCAAAAAGTCGCAGGTGCCGTTCCATGACTGGGCTATGCCCGTTCCAGCTTTCCTCCGTCAGGAAGCTTTACACTCAAGGAGGTTAGATCCGGCTCGTTATCATTTTGCTCTCTGATATTATAGGGTTAGCGGAACGGCACGCTTGCTGCGGAGAAGGCTGCTATATTGGCGTCACGCCAGGTGCAACCTTTCTGTAGAGGCCTATCTCCATGCGCAAACTGCTCCTCGCGTCCGCCACCC
>NZ_RCVR01000210.1 GCF_016107305.1 Roseomonas sp. KE2513 | reverse complement strand
GAACTCATCCCCACACCGCGTGAGGCCTAAAGCCTCGCCGCACGCAGCACCAACACGCAACCCACCAAACCATCCCCTCCTCCTTAACAAGGGAAGAGAACAATATCAGACGTTCTGGCCCGGTGGCCTGGTGCCTATAGCGAGTGTGACACACCCGATCCCATCCCGAACTCGGCCGTGAAACCACCCCGCGCCTATGGTACTGTGTCCTAAGACACGGGAGAGTCGGTCGGCGCCAGACCACCAGACCAGAACGTCATGATC
>NZ_RCVR01000021.1 GCF_016107305.1 Roseomonas sp. KE2513 | reverse complement strand
CTAGATACCCTGTTGAGCAATGCTGACCTTGCGCTCTACCAGGGCAAGGCAGCCGGACAGGGCACCTGCCGGCTTTTCGAGGCGTCCATGCGCGCGGAGTACGATGCTCGGCGCAGCCTGGAGGGAGAGGTTCAACTCGCCGCCCACCGCGGCGAGTTCGAGCTGTTCTACCAACCCCAGGTGCGCCTTGCGGATGGCGCGCTGGTCGGCGCTGAGGCGCTGCTGCGCTGGCAGCACCCCAAGCGTGGGTTACTGGCTCCTGCTGCCTTTCTGTCCGCGCTGGAAGCGGGACCCCGGGCCGGGAGCGTGGGTGACTGGGCGATCAACGAGGCCTGCCGGCAAGCCGCAGCCTGGCGCGAGCGCGGCTTCCCTCTCAAGATCGGCGTCAACCTGTTTAGCGAGCAGCTGCGCACAGGGAAGCTGGAAGCGACAGTTTCGGCGGCGCTGTGCCGGTGGCAACTTCCGGGGGAAGCGCTCGAGCTGGAACTCACCGAGATGATCGCCTTGCGCCACGATGACGCCACCCTGCGGCCGCTGCACGCCTTGCGGGACCGGGGAGTGGGAATAGCGTTCGACGACTTCGGCACTGGCTTCGCCTCACTGGCGACGCTCAAGCGCTTTCCTCTCACCCGCCTCAAGATCGACCGCAGCTTCGTCACCGATCTCGGGGCGGATCCGCACGACGCGGCGATCGTCGAGGCGGTTCTGGCGCTCGGCCGAGGGCTGAAGCTGAACGTCGTGGCCGAGGGGATAGAGACGGCGGGGCAGGAGGCTTTCCTGGCAGCACGCAACTGCGACGAGGGACAGGGCTACCTATACGGGCGACCCTGTTCCGCACCCGACTTCACCACTGTGCTTCAACGCCGGACCGGGGCTCTCTGAAAACCGGCCGCAAGGCACTGGTACCACAACGAATTTCTGCCAGAGGGTGGGGTCCCGGTTTGGCGTTTCTCTACATCCAGACGACGATCATCGGTCACAACCTTCAGCAGAATAATCCGTCATTAAGACAACTTTATCGTGTGTGATGTAGCCAAATTATCCGTGCGATGTTGGAATGGTACACTTGTCGAGAGGAGCGCTCCATGACCGCGTCCGCTTCGAAAACTCAGGATGTGGCATCACGCCAAGAGCAGGCACGAATCGACGAGGCGCCGCCTCGTTGGAGCTTGGGGACGTGCATAGGGATAATCGTCGGCGTGTCCGCTGCTTTGTGGTTTGGCCTCTATACCGCCGTTGTCGCGCTGCTTCGATGACGCCTCTGAATTGCGCTACTGATTAGGCCCGCCGGGCTGCGTCCTGACCCTGTCTCACCAGACAAGCTGATGGGCGAACGGTTGCCAGTTTAACCTTCCACCGTGGGTAGCCCGAGGCGTGCCGTTCCTTTTCCCGTCATGCCGCGCCTAGTGTTTCAGCGGTGGCCGGGACCACCTTCATCTTCCTGGAATCCCAACATGTTTGTCCAGGCGCGCTCCGGCTTCACTGCCGCTCATGCTCTGTTTCTGTTGGACGCAGCCTTAATCGGCCTGGCCTGCTGCGCTGTGATGGTGCTCGTCGGCAGGGATCATCCCATCGGGGTCGCCGCCCTGGCTTTCCCAGCAGTCGACCTGTTGCTTCTCTACGCGCTGGGCCTCTACCGGCGTGAGGCACTCGTCGAGATGGGTGAGACGCTTGGGCGTGTGCCGATCGCGGCCGGTGCCGGCAGCTTGGTCGCCTGGGCGGCGACGGCTGCCTTACCGGCGCCCTTCGGCAGCCCTGATGCTCACCTGTTGTTCGCTGCCGCCGTGCCATGCTTTGCCGTCGCCGGCCTCGCCGCTCGCCTTGCGCTTCACCTGCTCCGCCGGTGGGGTGCCTTTCGCCGCCGCCTCCTCGTCGTTGGCGCCGGGCGCCGCGCATGGGATCTGGTCTGGATGCTGCGTCGAGAGGCGCGAACCTTGGCGTTCGAGGTTGTCTTCGTCCACGACGACGTCATGGGGGAGGTGGATCCACGCCTGACAGCAGACCCGACCAACAGGATTGTTCCCGGACTGAACGGCCTGCTTGCCACCGCGCGCAGTCTCAATCCCGACCAGATTGTGGTGGCGCCCGACGAGCGGCGCGGCTTGGCCATGGATGGCCTGCTGGCGTGCAAGATGGCGGGATACCCGGTGAGCGAGTACGCGCAGTTCCTGGAGAGGGAGATCGGCCGGATCGATCTCAAGCGCCTTGACCTCGGCTGGCTCCTCTACGCGGGTGGCTTCGTCATGGGGACGAGTGACCGTTTTCTCAAGCGCGCTCTCGACCTGACCGTCAGCGCCGCCCTGCTGGTGTTCGTTGCTCCGACCCTCATTGTCGTTGCCCTCGCCGTGAAGCTCGATGACGGCGGCCCGGTCCTCTATCACCAGGACCGTGTGTCGCGGGGAGGGCGCGTCTTCCGTATCCTAAAGTTTCGCACCATGAGGACAGACGCTGAGCGGGGAGGTGCTGTCTGGGCTGCGGAGAGCGATCCGCGCATCACGAGGATCGGGTCCCTTCTGCGCCGCACTCGGCTGGATGAGCTTCCGCAGCTCTTTAACATCCTGCGTGGTGACATGGCCTTCGTTGGCCCACGACCGGAGCGGCCCGAGTTCACCCGGGATCTCTCCGCGCGACTACCGCTTTACAACGAGCGGCACCTGGTACGTGCCGGCCTCACCGGCTGGGCTCAGGTGAACTACCCCTACGGCGCCTCGCTGAACGATGCCCGGTCCAAGCTCAGCTACGACCTGTTCTACGTGAAGAACTTCGGCATCCTGTTCGATCTGCGCATCATCCTGCAGACCCTGCGCGTCATCTTCTGGCCCGGTGGAGTTCGATAACGCCAGCCGCTCTGAAGGATGATTAGCCGCGACACGTTGCCGGCCTGGAGAGGAGCGAAGAGCCGCGCCGAAATATGAGTTGCGAGCCTTCGTCGCATTGGTTCCTACGACTCCCATTCGAAGCATGGCTTGGCCCAGCCTTGCTTTGCCGATGCTACGGGTTCTATCCGGACAGCATTGTTGGCAAGGCCGGTCACTACCTCGACAGCTTGTTCGAACCCGGCGGCTTCGCTGAGGGAGCCATTCTATTCAATTTTCGCCAGTGCGCCGGGCAACATCGAATTAATGCTGCTTAGAATTTCATCACGCTTATCAAGCGGAGCAGAGTTCAGAAGCGAGACATGCGCAATAAGGATTGCTAGCACTCCTTTCAGAGCATGGACTTCACCCTGAAGCTGGAGGAACTCCCCCCCCCGGGGATGCACCGACAGTTTATTTGGATGTGAGGACATAGAACCTGACTTCCTGGCTGCGAGGCTTTAAGCAATTACAAACCCATGCAGACCAATATAGGACTTAAAATTCGGCGAGTTTTGCGAATTCCTGCTCAAGTTGAAGCTGGGCCTGATCCGGCTCGATGAAACCTGCGTCGACCGCTCCATTACGCCAGCCATGCCAATACGACATGGTCATGTCCTTCTCGCCCACGAGGCCAGCCATACCATCCATGTAACCGATGAGGATCTCTGCTTCATCTAAACTTCGAAAGTCCGTGACGCTCCGGACAGCCTTAAACATCACCTCTATCCTCACCGCGCCGGTCTGCACAACCAGATATAGCTACCATAATGCGGCCTTCTTACGCTGGGTATAGCCTGTGTGAGTAGCCGTGACCGTGTCCTTCAACTTTGATTGATTCAATTTTGCGCTGATTCGGGGTTTTAACCCGACCTCGCGAATTTTCATCACGGCTGCGGCGACAGGAGCGTTCAGAGCGCCCTCGAAACAAGAGGCTGATGCTTCGACTTGGCAGGATGGCTACCTTCCTTCTGGGGCAGAGACCCAGACAGGAGATTTTAGATGCTTCATCAGAACGACGAAGGCGCTGTATCGACCGGCCAGTCGCTGACGATGGTGAGTCTGGCGCAGACTGAACTTGTTCAGCCAACCGCGCCACCAAAGCGTCGGGTTATACCGGGCACATCGGCGAGAGGTGCGTCATACATTGCGCGAGCTGCCGTTTCGGCGAAGGTTCGGGACGATGCGTACCGCTTACGATACCGTAGCTACCTGGCTGGCGGGTTCATCAGCGAGCACCCGTCGGGCCAATTCCATGACCATTACGACGAGATGGTCAATGCAGACACGGTCGTGCTCTACGACGACGAGGTTCCAGTTGCCTCGGTCCGCGTCTGCCGGCTTGAACTCGGGTCGAACTACACTTCGCCTGCCATGGATACGTTCCCTACGGAGGTCCTGGCGCTCTTGAACGGCCGCCCGAACGATGCTTTTCATGGGCGGGCTATTGAAGTGACGCGTCTCGTCCGCAGCCCTGAGGCCGAGAATAACCAGGGGCTGGTTTTCCTACTTTACCGCATTGCCGGTTACATCGCCCTTTGTCACCACACTCAGATCTTCCTGGCCTGCGTTAGATCGAACCACGCTCCGTTCTACAAGCGCCTTGGCTATTCGAACGCCTCTGAGCCGCGCCCTTATCCCGGCCTTAGCTGCCAGATGCAACTCATGGCGAGTGACCGGCAGCGCTATGATCAGGTTCGCACGAAGGTACCGATGATGGACCCCATGACAGACGCCACAAAGAACCTGGAGGAGTTCTACAAGGGAGGGGAGGTAAGGCTGTTCCTGAACCGCTGAGTCGGCGAGGCCGCTTTCATCCAGGAGTGGCCTCAGTCCACCCCAGTTCTCGCCGGTTGGCTCTGCGTCACAGCAATTCGACGGGATTGCAGTTCCGCGCGCACGCGTAACGTGGTAGCCAACCTGTCGAGCCTACGCGGGATATCCATCTTGCACTCCAGTAGTCGTCTGGCCTGTCTGTTTGCCACTACTTGTCTGATCGCCGTTGGCGCAGCAGCACGTCCGAGCCTCTCTCAAGAGGTTTCGGACGGGGAAACGCCATTCTTCGTTCGGCTGGGCTATGGGGTGGCATCCTACCGGACCACGGGCCGAGCCGCTGTGGCTGGGCAGGCTCAGGAAGGGGCTCGCGTGGCGCTTGGCGATGTTTCCTTCGCAGCAGCAGAACTGGGTTGGCGTTTCGCGCCAGACTGGAGTGTGTCGGTCCTTGGTGGGCTGCCTCCGACGGTCGCACTCTATGGTCGCGGCGACTTTGCAGGCCAAGGGCTGCTGCGGAAGGTGACCTACGGCGCGGTAATGGTCGGGGTACAATATCATCCTTTCACTCTCGGCCGGTTCGAGCCGTTCTTGGGGGCTGGATTAAACTACACGGCGATCTTCAGGACGCGAGCGGGCGCGTTGTCCGAATTGCGTGTTGCGGACAACGCTGGACCCTACGTGCAGGTAGGTGGCCAGTTACACTTTACGCGCAGCCTTTCGGCTTTCGTGGATGTCCGTAAAACGTGGCTGTCCTTTGACTCCAAAGGCGTGGCTGCTGGCGCTCCAATCCGAGTAAGCATCGATCCCGACCCAGTATCCGCAACACTCGGCCTTTCGTACAGGTTTTGAAGGCGGACGGGTCCACCATTCAGGCCAAATATTCGATCCTTGTGGTGGGTGGTGATGGCGAGGGACGCCCAAGCAGATATCCTTGCGCAAAACGGATGCCATTCTCATTGAGCCATTCCAATTGGCTGGGCTCCTCGACGCCTTCGGCAACCACATAGATATTCAGATCCATCGCTAGGCGGGCGATCATTCGGTAGATCACGGCAACTTTCCTCTCCGGTAGCTTCCGGGTGAAAGCAGCGTCGATCTTGATGCCGCTCACTTCCACCTCGTGGAGGTAGGTGAGGGATGAATAACCTGTACCGAAGTCGTCCAAGATAAGCTTCACGCCGAGTTTCCGGATCGCGTCAAGCTGGCCCATAGTTCGCTCATCCTGGTCGAGGAGGACGCTTTCGGTGATTTCAATAGCGAGACGTTCAGGTGGCAGCCCACTTTCCTGAAGCACCTGTATAAGGATCCGTGGAAAATTGCCCGAACGTAATTGGCGAGGCGACAGATTGACGTTGACCTGAATCAGAGCTGGCCACTGGGCAGCATCGTGGCAGGCGAGTTGGAGGATTACCCGGCCGAGTTCCTCCATCAAATCAGACTTCTCCGCAGTCTTGATAAACTCGCTCGGCGGGATGGTGCCTCGAGTTGGGTGATTCCAGCGAACCAACGCCTCTACTGATACAATGCGTTGAGACTTAAGATCGACAATCGGCTGATAGAGGAGACCGATCTGGCCTGCGCTGATTGCTTCGCTCAACTCGGCTTCCCGGCTGATCAGGCTGTGATGCTCTTCCTCGATCCATGGATCGAACAAGCAGGCCTTGCCCTTACCCTCTTCCTTGGCCTTGTAGAGTGCAAGATCAGCCAGCATCATCAGCCGCTGTGGGTCGCGCGCATCCTGAGGGCAAGTGCTGACGCCGATGCTGGCCCCTGGACGGATGGTGACGCCGTCAGACTCGAAATTTTCGCAAAGACGAAGGGCCAGCCTCTGAGCGATCGCTAAGCCTTCCTCTCCATCAACTCCAGCGATGAGTACCGCGAACTCGTCACCGCCCAGCCGCGCAGCAGTATCCTGCGGGCGGATCGCCTGATGTATCCGGCCGGCGACATTCTGGAGGAGCCTATCACCAGTCTGGTGCCCATAGGTATCGTTGATTCCTTTGAAGTTATCGAGATCGATCATGGCAAGGGCAAAGGAGCGCTGCTCGGCGCAGAGTGTCTCGACGCGTTCCACGAAGGAGCGGCGGTTGAGCAACCCGGTCAGGCTGTCGTGACTGGCCAGGAAGATCACCTTCTCACTGGCCTCGTGACCGGACGTCACATCACGGCCGATGCCACGAAAACCCGAGATGCCGCCGTCGTCGTCAAAGATCGGATGGCCGGTCAGGCGGAACCATCGCGTTCCATGCGCGCCTTCGCAATGGACCAGCAATTCGCGAAATGCTTGGCGCTCTCGAAAGTAGTCAGCCAAGTCCTGGTGGACGCGATCTTCCGCTCCCCTATTTTGGGATGAAGTCGAAATTAGCTCGGGCAGCATCTTCCCATTCGCGATCATCGGCGTCAGCCCGAGGGCATCAGCCATTCGCTCCGTGGCTTCTTTCACCCGCCCGTCGCGATCGGTCTGCCAAAGCCAATCGGGAGAGCCCTCCTCATACTCGCGCAAGAACACCTTGACCGTCTCGATCTGCCGCTGCAAAGCGGCGCGAGCCTCGGAGCGACCGCTGAAAGTAATATTGGTAAAGATGATGCCGAACGTGGCATAGGCACAGAAAGATATGAAAGCTGTTGCCGAGAAGATATCGGCGTGGGGCATGGCAAAGCCGACGCCGTAAATTGAGAGCAAAGCATTGGGAATGAAAAAGCCGAAAGCAACGGTCATAGGAACGCTGATGATAGGTGTTGAAATGACGCCTGCGGCAAGACCGAGCAAGAGAACAGTTTGATCGGGCCGGCCATTTATCGCGAATAGGGTGATAGTTGTTCCCCACGCAAAGCCTAAGCAGGTATAGAGAAGCTGCGCGCACTTAAGAAAACGGTAGTCGTCCTTATTTCGATGCCAACGCAGGGCTGCTCCGATTATTGCTCCATAAAGCAGAACAACAGCAGCAACCACCATCATCATGACCGGTTCGCTGGACACCCCGAAGGCCAGCGAGTTAATAACCACATTGAGGACGCCTGCGGCAGAGAAAAGCAGGCAGAGTAGAAAGAGAAGGTTGCACTGATCACGCATGACCGCCGCTTCTTGTTCACTCCTGGGTATACGGACGATAAATGCGTCCCGGATCCTGCGGAAAATGCACCCAGTCCAGGCAACAAGCTTACGCATGCTGGTAGGCTCCATCAGAGCACACGCGGTAGGATCAATCCGGTCTTATCCCGATACCGCGCATACTCCGCGGCCAAGCCTGAGCTGGCGAAATGCTCCTCCTCCTCATGAGCCGTTTTATAATACCAGGCAATTAGAAGGATGGCAGGAATCCACTGGATCGGACCGCCCACCAGGGCGGTAGCAAGCCAGCCAAGACTGTAAGCAAGGTAAAAAGGATGCCTGACATAGGCGTAAGGACCGTCCGCGTAAATCATAGTTGGAACGTTGTTGGTGTGAGCAATCGCGGGCGGCCGAGCCTTTGTCGCGCGGACGGTCCACCAGAACAGCAGGCCACTCGCCAGGAACAGTGCTATCGCAGCGATGCCCTTGCCGAAATTAACGCCGAAGAAGGAAGCGAGCACGACGAAAAGCAGGAACGCTGCGGTGCTGCATGCGGAGAGCTTGCGCATTCTTGAAGGCATTCCACTCTCAACCCGAAAGTGGCGCTTCAATCCCCAAGCGAATGAACCAAAAGTAATGAAACCGGTGATTAATGTAGCAGCGGTCAACATGTCACGTCCGTCATCAAGTTTGGCTCCTCGACGCAGGGGCTACAGATCTTCAACTATTACGCGAAATTCGGCTGCGTGCACGACCGGTGGAGCTTGCGAATCCGGCGTTTCCCGAACATTTCGTTGTGAAGACATCCCATTCTCTTCATCGAACATGTCATGGCCAGGTCGGTTCAGCTCGTTAGACGAAGGCGCCTCGCACTTGGCCATCGTCGCCGCCAGCAGCGCGCGCAACACTTCGGGATGGCATTGTCACGTTGGAGACCGCTGGCCGGGGCGGAGCAGCTGAGCCAGGATGGCAGCGAGATGACGTCCGAGCCCACCACCTACCCCGGCTACCGCTTTCCGGCCGAGGTCGTCCGGCATGCGGTCTGGCTCTATCACCTCTTTAGCCTGAGCTTTCGAGACGTTGAGCTGCTTCTCGCTGAGCGGGGCGTGGTGGTCAGCTACGAGAGCATTCGCCGGTGGTGCCTTCGCTACGGCGCGGATTTTTCGACCAGGCTGCGCAAGCGTCGCCCGAAGCCCGGTGATACTTGACACGTGGATGAGGTGTACCTGAGGATCAACGGCGAGCTCTTCTATCTCTGGCGGGCAGTGGACCAGCACGGTGTCGTGCTCGACATCCTCGTGCAGAAGCGGCGGAATGGCACGGCCGCCAAGCGCTTCTTCAAGCGCCTGCTGGCTGGCCTTAAGTACAAGCCCCGCAAGATCGTCACGGATGGGCTGCGCAGCTATGGCGTTGCGCAGCGGGAGGTCTTGCCCGATGTGCAGCATCGGACCAGCCGGTACCTGAACAACCGTGCCGAGAACTCCCATAGGCCAACGCGACGCCGAGAACGCGGGATGCAACGTTTCAAGTCATGCGAGCAAGCACAGCGCTTCCTCTCGGCGCACTAGATGATCTACGGCCACTTCCGTCCCCGGCCGCACCCGATGACCTCCGATGGGTACCGCCGTGCGCGTGACGGCGCCTTCCGGATCTGGAAGCGGGAGACGTGCGTCCAAGTGGCAGCGTAAGGCTGGCCAAGCTCTGCCGCTCGGTTCAACGCGCCTCGTGGCCAAACAACGTGACAATGCCCCTTTTCAGTCACACGATTGGACGCTTCTCCAGCTTCCTGGCCAAAGTTCGGCGGTGCATACCGAGACGGCGCGCCGTCTCCGAGATGTTAAACCCCGTTTCGGCGAGCACCTCATTGATCCGCTCCCATTCAAGAGTCTTGATGGAAGCGGTTGGCCGACTGGTCACGGATACGTCCGGGTCACCGGCAGCCCTGTTAAACGCGGCCTCGATGTCGTCCGTGTTGGAGGGTTTGGCCAAGTAGTGGCACGCGCCGAGCTTGATCGCTTCCACCGCCGTTGCGATACTGGCAAAGCCTGTGAGCACGACGATGCGCATCGAGGGGTTGCGCTCGTGCAGCGTTCGGACGCAAGGGAGGCCCGAGGCGGCCTTCAGCTTCAGGTCCACCACAGCAAAGCTCGGTACGGTCTTCTCGAGCAGGGTGCCCAGATCCTCTGGGCCAGAGACGAGGTGGACCTGGTAACCCCTTCGCTCGAAGGAGCGCTGTAGTGTCCGTCCGAAGGTGGAGTCGTCCTCCACGATAACGAGCGAGCGCGGGTGCTCCATCTCAAGCCTGCCTGCCGTGTGCGGGCGCGAGTGGGATAAGGAGCCTGACTTCGGCGCCGCCTTCGGGAAGATTGGTCGTCTCGACACGGCCGCCGAGGCGGCGCGCCACAGTAACGACAAGGAAAAGGCCCACGCCATGGCCCGCGCCCTTGCTGGACCGGTAGGGTTGACCGAAGTGCCGCAGCATCTCCGGCGAGAAGCCAGGACCGTGGTCACGGACAGCTAGAACCAACCTGTCGCCGCGCTGCGCCGCCAGAAGATGAACCCTCCGCGGCGACACGTCGGCCGCATTCTCCAGCAGGTTCCAGACTGCCTGGCGCAGAGCGGGATCGCCTACCATCACCGGCCCCGTACTCAGGCTGCAATCGCAGATCAGCGGCATCAGAGGATGGGCGATCTGCCAAGCCTTCGCCAGCTCCTCGACAAAGGTGCAAGGATCGATGCTCCCCATCGTTTCGCTTCTGGGCTCCCCGGCCGAGTGGAGGATCTCCGTCACGATGGATTTGCAGCGCTGAACCTCAGCCTGCATCTCCCTCAACTCTCCCATCAGCTCTGGGTCATCGGCCAGCTTGGGCATACGCTGCCAGTCGCTGAGGATCACGGACAGGGAGGCCAGGGGTGTGCCAAGCTCGTGCGCGGCCCCGGATGCAAACAGGCCCATGCGTACGATGTGGTCCTCCTCGGCTGCGTGTTGGCGCATAGCGGCCAAGTAGGCCTCGCGCGCACGAAGGTTGCGGCTGATGCGGGTGATGAACATGACCAGGAGCATTGCCACGAGTGCGAAGCTCAGCCACCGCCCCAGCGTGTAAAGATCGGTGACCTCGCCCAGCAAGCCCGGTGGAAAGAGCAGGGGGCGATGACGATAGGTCAGGAGCGCGAAGCACGCCGTCGTGGCTAAGGCCAGGATCCAGACCAGCCCCGTCCTGAGCAGGATTGCCCCCAACACAACCTGGACGAGGTATAGCGCCGTGAAGGGATTGTCCGCCCCGCCGGTCAGGTAGAGCTGCGTCGTAAGCGTGCCAACATCGAACAGCAGCGCGAGCAGGAACTCGAGGTCTGTCACGCGGTGGCGGCGAAGCATCAACGTGCCGGCCAGATTAGCCAGGGCGAGCAGCCCCACGACCCCGAGTAGCGGGCCGGTCGGCAACGAGACGCCCATGCCAAAGTGCACGACTATGATAGTAACCAACTGCCCAACGACGGCGATCCAGCGAAGCTGGATCAGCTGACGCATGTTCTCCGTCGCGATCGCGTCAGGCGCCAGTCCCGGGTTCAGTACGGACCGGCGGCGCGTCAGTGCAAGGAGTGGGGTGTCCACTAAGCCTTTTCCCTCTCGGCACGGCCCGTCAACAGGAACCAGATCTCGCCCAGGCAGAGCGTCGCCAAGCCGAACCAAGTGAACGCATAGACGAGATGGCTGTTGCGGAAGGCGACCACGGTGAGGCCGCCGATGGGGAAGCCACCCGGGTTGGGTCTCGCGTCCGCGTCGATGAAGTAGGGCGCGACCGAGCCCAGGTCACGCGCCGCAGCGATCGCGGCCACATCGCGGGAGAACCAACGGTTTGCCGCGGGGTCGTTGCCACGCAGGAAGGCCCCCCCGGGCTCTGGCGCGCGCAGCAGACCAGTGACAGTAGCATGCCCGGTCGGAACACCGTCCCGGCGCGTCTCGGGAGTGACGCGATCGGGCGGAGCAAAGCCGCGGTTGACGAGCACGGTCCAGCCCTCGTCCGTGCGGAGGGGGACCAGCAGCCAGAAGCCGGGGCCGAGTTCGGTGACGGCCTGGACCAGCGTCTCCCGGTCATTCAGGAAGGTGCCCGAGGCCCGGACACGGGTATAAGCCTCGGCCTCCGCGGAGATGCCGGGCCAGGCAACAGGGCCGGGCGCCGGCTGCGGCGCGGCGTGGACGCGACGGTCCACAGCCGCGATCAGGTCCAGCTTCCAGGCACGACGCTCGACCTGCCAGACCCCGAGTGCGACGAAAAGCACTGCCGCCGCAGCAAGAAGCGCGGCGAGGAGCCCGCGCTTCGCCCGGAAGGGTAGCGCCACGGCGCTACCTGGAGCCCGCCAGGGGCATCATCGGCATCATGTTGGTGTTCAGGTGGTACATGACCCAGATCGACCCACCAATCGTGATGCCAACGATCACCACGGTGAAGATGAAGGCAATCAGTGTCCATCCTCCCTCGGACCGCGTGTCGAGATGCAGGAAGTAGACGACGTGCACCACGATCTGCACAAAAGCGCAGCCGAAGATCGCCACAGCAGTGGCGGGCGTGCTGGACAGCGTCTCCGTCATCACCAGCCAAAAGGGGATGGCCGTGAGGATGACCGAGAGCAGGAAGCCGGTCAGGTAGCCACGTCGGGTGCCGTGACCGTGCGTGTCACCGTGCCCGTGCAGTTCGGGGACGTGCGGCTCGGTCGGGTGGGTCGTGCTCATCGAAGCACTCCGAACAGGTAGACAAAGGTGAAGACGCCGATCCAGATGATGTCCAGAAAGTGCCAGAACATGCTGAGGCACATCAGCCGACGCTTGTTCTCCAGACCCAGCCCGCGCTGGCCGATCTGGACTAGCAATGTTCCGATCCAGATCAAGCCGAAAAACACGTGCATCCCGTGCGTGCCCACCAAGGTGAAGAAGGCCGAGAGGAAGGCACTGCGCTGCGGCGTCGCGCCTTCGGCAATCAGGCTGGAGAACTCGTAGATCTCGACGCCCAGAAAGGCCGCGCCGAATAGGGCGGTTACCAGCAGCCAGGAGCGCGTTCCGCTGACCCGGCCGGCTTCCATCTCGAGCATGCCGAAGCCGAAGGTGATGGAGGAGGTGAGCAGCAGGGCGGTATTCAGGGCAACCAGCGGCAGCTCGAAGAGCTCGCGCGGTACCGGACCGCCGGCGTAGCTGCTGTTCAGCACGCCGAAGGTCGCGAAGAGCGCGGCGAAGATGAGCGCGTCACTCATCAGGTAGATCCAAAAGCCCAGCAGCGTCGCGCCGTTGCCGCCGGCGTGGTCGTGGTCCTCTCCCTCCGCGAGGTGGTAGGTGCGTGCCCCCTCAGCCGCGTTCGTGGCCTGTGCCGTCATGATCAGTCCCCCGCCACTGTCGGACGCGCGCGCTGGGCTTCGGTCCGCGCCACGTTGTCAGCGGGGATGAAGTAGTCGCGGTTGTAGTTGAAGGTATGGCCGATCGCGACCGTCAGCAGGCCCAGCGAAGCGAGGGCCGCCAGCCACCACATGTACCAGATCATCGCGAAGCCGAAGACCAGGGCCAGGGCCGAAAGGTACAGGCCGCTGCCGGTGTTGCGGGGCATGTGGATGGGCCGGTAGCCCTCCATCGGTCGCTGGTAGCCACGCGACTTCATGTCGTACCAGGCATCCAGGTCGTGCACCACCGGCGTGAAGGCGAAGTTGTAGGCCGGCGGCGGCGAGGAGGTGGACCACTCCAGCGTGCGCCCGTTCCAGGGATCGCCCGTGACGTCGCGCAACTGCTTCCGGCGGACGATGCCCATGACGATGCTCATCACCGTGCCGAGGATGCCAACCAGGATGATCAGCGCGCCGACGGCGGCCACCACGAAGTAGGGCTGCAGCGTCGCGTCGTCGATGTGGCTGAGGCGGCGGGTGACGCCCATCAGGCCGACGACGTAGATCGGTGTCCAGGCCACCCAGTAGCCGACGACCCAGCCCCAAAAGGAGACCCCGCCCCAGAAGGGATCGAGCTTGAAGCCGAAGGCCTTGGGGAACCAGTAGGTGATGCCGGCCAGAAGGGCGAAGACCACGCCGCCGATGATAACGTTGTGGAAGTGCGCCACCAGGAACAGCGAGTTGTGCAGAACGAAGTCCGCCGGTGGTACCGCGAGAAGCACGCCTGTCATGCCACCCACGACGAAGGTGAGCATGAAGGCGACGACCCACATCATCGGCAGCTCGTAGATGATGCGGCCTCGATACATGGTGAAGAGCCAGTTGAAGATCTTCGCGCCCGTCGGGATTGAGATCACCATCGTGGCGATGCCGAAGAAGGAGTTCACGCTGGCGCCCGCGCCCATGGTGAAGAAGTGGTGCAACCAAACGATGTAGGAGAGGATGGTGATGACCACGGTGGCATAGACCATCGACGAGTAGCCGAAGAGCCGCTTGCCTGTGAAGGTAGAGGTGATCTCGGAGTAGATGCCGAAGGCCGGCAGCACCAGCACGTAGACTTCAGGGTGCCCCCAGATCCACACCATGTTCCAGTACATCATGGGGCTGCCGCCCATGTCGTTGGTGAAGAAGTGGGTGCCAAGGTAGCGGTCGAGGATCAGCAGGAAGAAGGCCGCGGTCAGCACCGGGAAGATGGCAATGGCGAGCACCTGGCTGCACAGTGCCGTCCAGCAGAAGACCGGCATCTTCATCATGGTCATGCCGGGCGCGCGCATCTTGATGATAGTCGCCACCAGGTTGATGGCCGAGAGCGTGGTTCCTATGCCGGCTATCTGCAGTGACCAGAGATAATAGTCCACGCCAGTGTCCGGGCTGTACTCCAGCCCGGCAAGCGGCGCGTAGGACAGCCAGCCCGTGCGCGCGAACTCGCCCACGAAGAGCGACATCATGACCAGCCCGGCGCCGGAAACCGTCAGCCAGAAGCTGAGGTTGTTTAGGAAAGGAAAAGCCACGTCCCGCGCACCGATCTGGAGCGGCATGACGAAGTTGATCAGTCCGGCCACGAGCGGGATGGCCACGAAGAAGATCATGATCGTGCCGTGCGCGGTGAAGATCTGGTCGTAGTGGTGCGACGGCAGATAGCCCTCGTTTGGGCCAAAAGCGACTGCCTGCTGTGCCCGCATCATCAGCGCGTCGGCAAACCCCCGGAGCAGCATGACGATGCCGAGGATGACGTACATGATGCCGATGCGCTTGTGGTCCACGCTCGTGAACCACTCCTTCCAGAGATAGCCCCAGAGCCGGAAGTAGGTCAGCGCCGCCACGATCCCGAGGCCGAGCACGACCACCACAATGAAGGTGGTGAGCAGGATCGGCTCATGGATGGGAAAGGATTCGAAGGTAAGACGGCCGAACACCGTCTTCAGGAAGCTATGCTCTGGCATGATCCTGTCCGGGAAAGGGAGGAGGGCTCCGGTTAAGGCCGGCGCCCGGAGGCTTGGTGAAAGAGCCTAGTAGGGAGTGCGGTGCCCAGGTCCTGTCGGGTGGGGTGGCGCGGTGACGTTGGGGCCCGTGCCCTTGTCCTCCGGGTCGCGCAGCAGCGCGGGCTCGGTGCGCGAGGAGCCGCTGGACGGAGAACCTGCCCGCCCGGCCGGCATGCCCGAGCCCAGGTGCCCGTGCGGCTCGCCGCCGCCGCGCTGCCGGTCCCGGGCCATCACGTCGGCCGCGCAGGGCTTGCCGGACTCGACGCACTGGTTGAGGGCGCGGTCGAACAGGCCCTCCACCACGGAGGCGAAGCGCATTACCGGCACCCGCTCGCTCGGGCGGTCGAGGGCGAGGTACTCGCCCTGCGCCAGGGTGCCGCCGGCCGCCTTGGCCTGCTGTACCCAGCCGTCGAAGCCCGCGCTGTCCACTCCGATGAGCTTGAAGCGCATGTAGGAGTAGCCGGCCCCAGTGTAGTTGCCCGAGTAGCCCCAGCTCTCGCCCGGCGCGTTCAGCACCGCGTTCAGCTCCGAGCGCATCCCAGGCATGGCGTAGATCATGCCGGCCAGGGTGGGCGCGTAGAAGGTGTTCATCTGCGTGGATGAGGTGATAGAGAAGCGTACCGGCACGTCCACCGGTAGCGCCAGCTCGTTCACGGTCGCGATCCCCTGCTCCGGGTAGATGAACAGCCACTTCCAGTCCATCGCCACCACCTGGATCTCTAGCGGCCTGGTGCCCTGCGGGACGGGGCGGCCCGCCGTGATACGGTCCAGCGGCCGGAAGGGGTCGAGCAGGTGGGTGCTCGACCAGGTGATCGCGCCCAGGCAGATGATGATCAGCAGAGGGCAGGACCAGATCACCAGCTCCAGCGTGGTGGAGTGGTCGAACTTGGGATCGTAATTAGCCTTGGGGTTGCCGGCCCGGTAGCGCCACGCGAAGAGCACGGTCAGTACCATGACGGGCACGATGATGAGCAGCATCAGGCCCGTGGCGATCAAGATCAGGTCGCGCTGCTGGACGGCGATGTCCCCGGTGGGGTTCATCACGACCATGTCGCACCCGGTAAGGGTGAGAAGCAGAGGGATCATGCCCGCGCGGGCAAGGCGCCGCGCCGCGGCCGTGGTCTGTTCGCGCATGGCGTTGCCCATACAGGGGGGCGGCCCCGGCGTGACATTGGACATTTTGTCCAATCCCCTCGACCACTGGTTTCGGGCATCAGGCTGCGGATAGCGATGATGGAACCGGTTCTGCGAATGGATCCGGCGCCGGACCGGAATAGGATGCAGGCATGAGCGAGGCCAACGCCGCCGCGAGTTCGACACCGCTGGAGCGCGACGCCCGGCTCGTCACGGCGCGCGAGCACCGCATCGCGCCGGGCGAGATCGCGGTCGGCGTGGTCATCGGCCGGATGAGCGAGTTTTTCGACTTCTTCGTCTATGCCCTCGCCTCTGTGCTTGTGTTTCCTTCCCTGATCTTCCCCTATGCGGATCCGCTGACGGGCACGCTCTACTCCTTCGCGATCTTCGCACTGGCTTTCCTCGCGCGCCCCATCGGCTCACTGGTCTTCATGGCGATCGACCGCCGGCACGGCCGCGGCGTGAAGCTCACCATTGCCCTGTTCCTGCTCGGCGGCTCGACCATGGCGATCGCCTTCCTGCCCGGCTACCAGCAGATTGGCATCACTTCGGCCTTCCTGCTCGCCCTGTTCCGGGCCGGTCAGGGCGTGGCCTGGGGCGGGGTCTGGGACGGCTTGCCCTCGCTGCTGGCGCTGAACGCCCCACCGGAGCGGCGCGGCTGGTACGCGATGGTCCCGCAGCTCGGCGCGCCCTTGGGCCTGCTCGTCGCCGCCGGCCTCTTCGCCTTCTTCCTGTTCACCCTGTCCGCTGCCGACTTTCTCGATTGGGGGTGGCGCTACCCCTTCTACGTCGCCTTCGCGATCAATGCGGTGGCCCTGTTTGCCCGGTTGCGCTTGATCGCGACGCCCGAGTTCGCGCACCTCTACGAATCGCGTGAGCTGCAGCCCGCACCGGTGGGCGAGACGCTGCGCCTCGAGGGGCACACCGTGGTGCTGGGCGCCTTCGCGCCGCTGGCCAGCTTCGCACTTTTCCATTTGGTGACGGTTTTCCCGCTCTCCTGGGTGGTGCTCTTCAACCGTGAGGCGCCGGCGCGCTTCCTTGTGCTGGAGATGGTCGGGGCGGTGGTCGGCCTGCTGGCTATCCTGGCTTCCGGCCTGATCGCCGACCGGCTCGGCCGCCGCATGGTGCTCGGTGTCTCGGCAGCGCTGATCGCGGCTTATAGCGGTTTCGCACCGCAGCTGCTCGATCAAGGCCAGGGCGGAGTGACCGTGTACATGATCCTTGGCTTCCTGCTGCTGGGCTTGGCATTCGGGCAGTCCTCGGGCGCGATCAACTCCTCTTTCTCGGCCCGGCGCCGCTACACGGGAGCGGCGATCACCTCCGATCTCGCCTGGCTGATCGGCGCCGGCTTTGCGCCGCTCGCCGCCCTCCTGCTCTCCACCCACTTCGGGCTGCTGTCCGTAGGCGCCTACCTACTGTCCGGCGCGATCTGCACCGTAGCAGCCCTAGCCATCAACAAGGAATTGGCAGGCAAGGCCTGATTATCCTCCGTGCGGGTGGACACGGATCATGGTCTAAGCGGCCGCGTCGAGTTGTTCCATTCCTGCTGCCGATCCAAGCCACTTCTGCCACCTGTATCAGCGGACGACTGTTAAATCTCCAGAACCCTACCGCGTCGCGCCCCACTTGAACTCGCGTTGTACCTTGCTAGTCGTTAACGCACCTCCCTAGGAAGCTTCTCCGTGGTGTCCACGAGCACAGCGGAGGATTACATGAGGCACTGGCATACTATGGCTGCTTCGTCCACGCGATGCCGAGATGCGGACGCTGCTGTTCCTGGTCAGCATGACCCAGCCGCAGCGCTTTGGCGAAGGCACATTCACCACTGTTAAGTTTACTACTCTCGCGCCTCTGCTGCAGGATCCCAGACGGCCACCTTTTCGCGTAGAACGATCTCCACCGCGTCGATGTCCCCCTCGTCAAAGCAGAACTCCGCCAGGGCGTAGGGTGGGCCGTTCAGCCAGCCGGGCAGCTTGCGCGGGTCCGCGGCGTCCTGGTCCGTGGCCCAGGTCTGACTTTCGCCGAGCGGGCGTAGCGTGATGACCTTGTCGATCCGCACGGCAACGAGGGTTCGGGTGCCGACGTCGGTACACCGCCACAGCGCCGGCCCGGTCGAGAAGGTGGTCCCGATCTGGAAAGCCACCCCGTCGGCCCTCACCAGCCTCGCCAGTCGTACCTGGCTGGTCGGTCAGCATCAGGATGGAGAGCGGGCCGAGGTCCACCCGCTGACGCCGGACCATCTCGAGCAAGAAGTCGAGCGGGCCCTCGTAGCCCTCCACCCGCAGGTGCGGGGTGGCCTCACCCCGGCCGGGCTCGTGAGCGCCCCTCCCCTGCTCCTCTCCGCCGACGTCCCCGTCCAGGGCGAGCGCCTCACCCACGGCGCGCTCGGGCCCGGCTCACCGGGGCGGACTTGTTCCTCTCACCCGCGCTCGCCGCCCCAGCCGCTTCGCCCTGCCCTTCCGCCCCGCCCGGCGCGTAGTCCGGCGTGAGCACAAAGGAGAGCGCGGACCAGTTCCGCCTCAGCCGCACCACCGCCTGCCAGGGCGACCAGTCCGCTGACCAGAAGCCCACCCGCAGTTCCCCCATCTTCTTCTTTCGCCTGTCCAGCCTGCTGGGCAGTTCCTCCACATGCCGGAGCGGACGCGTGGTGCCCCAGTGGGCGAGGAGCCAGTCCCGGCTCGCCGGCTCCTCGGGGCCGAGCTTGAGGATGCTGGCCGGCACCGGCAGCAGGCGGTGCAGGTCGAGCGGGCAACTCCGGTCCGTGTCCAGACCTGAGAGGGCGCGCTGGTGGTTCAGCGCCACCGCCTCGCGCAGCCGCCGCGCCAGGAGCTTGGCGCCCGCAAGGCTGATCGCCGGCACGCTGTCCGGGGGTGCCGCCATCGGCAGGAGGAACTCCTCCTCGAGTGCTGCAAGGTCCAGTTCCCAGGAGATCATGCCAGAACCTGCAGCTGCCGCCCGGAACCGCGCCACCTCCTCGGTGGGTCCGCTCACCGCCAGCGTGTTGCGCAGCCAGTCCATGTGGGTGCGCTCCGGCCGCCAGGGGGGGGCCTGTGCGTCGGGTTCATCCGTGGCGGCTGGGCTCTCCTGGCTTGGCATCCCGCGCCGGCGCTCCTAGGACGCAGCCATGCTGACGAAGCCGCTCCACCCCTCGCACGAAGCTCCCGAAGCCAAGGAGATCCGCATCAGCCGGGAGGGGTCAGGCTGGAACAGCTGGCGTTGGACAATTTGGAAGGGCTCGACCCTCGTCGCCCGTTCACCCGCCGGCTTTCCGGGTGCGGAGGCCGCGTACGAGGCCGGCCGCCGCGTTCTGAACCGCTGAGGCTCCGGCCAGTTCGGATAGGCGCGCTCCTCAGCCTCCCCGGTCCAAACCACGTTCACAGGTCGAGCAGCCGCGCCGGGCTGTCCTGCGTGATCTTGGCGCGCCGGCGGTAGCCCTGCGTGGTCGCGATGCTCCGCTGCCGCGTGTGGTGCATCACCTGCTCGTCGAGAGCGCCCTTGAGGTAGGCCTCCGTGATGAACCCGGCCCTGAGCCCGTGTGGGGAGAGCCGCTCGCGCTCGTCCACTGTGAGGTCCGCCATCTCCGCCCGGCGCCGCAGGATGCGCCACACCCCTTGCGGCGTCAGCCGGTCCTCCAGCCCACCGCCGGCACTCACGCGGCGGAACACCGGCCCCCACTCGATGCGAGAGCGTTTGAGCCAGGCCTCCACCGCCCGCACCGGGCAGGAGAGTGGGTTCAGCCCGCGCGGGATGCCGATCGAGGCTCCCTCCCCCTCCTGGTCGCGCTTGGAGCGCGGGATCAGCACCGTCATGCCCTCCGAGGTGAAGCGCAGGTGCTCGCGGTCGATGCTCACCAGCTCCGAGCGCCGCAGCGCGCCCGCGAAGCCCACCAGCAGCAGCGCCTTGTCCCGCAGCCCCGCCACGTCCGTGCCACAGCTGGCCAGCAGGCGCTTGACCTCGGCCGAGGTCAGTGCCGCCGCCGGGCGGGCGGGCTTGCCGTGCGAAGCGAGGATGCCGCGCATGGTGGCGCTGATCGCTGGTTGGCGGATCTCCCAGAGATGTCCGGCTTGGCGGTGGTGGTGGGCAATGGCCGCGAGCCGCCGCCGCAGCCCGCTGCGGCCAAGCGCCTTGCTCAAACTTGCCAGGTGGCCGGCAACCACCACCGGCGACGCCGGCAGCGCCGAGACGCCACCCGCTTCGCACCAGGCGCAGAAGGCGCGCCAGTCGGAGGCATAAGCCCGCTTGGTGTTCTCCGACAGCGCCTGCCCCGCATAGCCCGCCGCCCGCGCCACCGCCTCGCCAACCGGCCCCACCAGCACCGACAGCGCCTCCGCCGGGAGCGCGCCCGCAGCCATGCGCACCACGGCCAGGGGAACGACCGGCGCGCTCGACCCGCCGTGTCCGCTCATGCCTCTCCCCTCACAGGCCGAGAACCGAAAAGCCCGGTGTTCTCTGGCGTTTCAGCCGAGGCCCCCACCAAAGTCCCCACCCTCTTACTCCGCTCGGGCCAATCCGAAGGGCGCCCCCGCGCCCGTCTTCTGGCCGGCTGGATTGTGCCAGGAGCCACCATCCTGTGGCAACCGCCCCCTCCCCGCCCCTT
Source organism: Roseomonas sp. KE2513 (assembly GCF_016107305.1). GTDB lineage: Bacteria > Pseudomonadota > Alphaproteobacteria > Acetobacterales > Acetobacteraceae > Roseomonas. The sequence continues at coordinate 86,427 of NZ_RCVR01000021.1, read as the reverse complement.
ACGCACGATAATGAATAGTTATCGTGCCTAGCCCACCGGAAAAGCCTTGTTTTGCTCAGGCTTCCTGCCTCGCGGGGGGCCGGCGCGGCGTCCCGCGACGGGCCGCGCATTCCGTCCGCTAATTCCCTTCGCGGACGGAACGAGGCGGGCCGACGGGGGCGCAGGCCTGACGACGCGCCCCCTCCCCCGCCCCGGCCGCCCTCAGCGCCGGCCGAGGCGTCGTCCGCCGCGGCCGAGACCCTGCTGCTGCATACCCGCCTGCTGGGTGACCTCCGGGTGCCGGGCAACCCGGAATAGGCGGCCGAGCTGCAGGCGCTCTCGGCGCACGCCGCCGTCTACGCCACCCGCGCCCGCGGCGCGGGCACCCGCCGCGCCTACCGCTCCGCCTGGCGCGCCTTCGAGGCCTGGTGCGCCTCGCTCGGCCGCGAGCCGCTGGCGGGCGATCCTGAGACCCTCGCCATGTACGCCGTCCGCTGCACCGATCGGGGCCTGACCGTCGCCAGCCTCCGCGTCCACCTCGCCGCCATCGGGGCCGCGCACCGTCTTGCCGGCGTGGCGCTTGACCTCCGCCACCCGTGCCTCGTCATGGTTCTCGAGGGCATCGCCCGCGACAAGGGCGCCCGCGCGGCAAGGCCGCCGCCGCCGCCGGGCTGGACACCCTCCGGCTGATGCTCGCCACCCGCCCCTCCCCTGCCACCCCGCTGGGCGCTCGCGACCGCGCGCTGTTGTTGGCCGGCTTCGGAGCCGCCCTGCGACGGAGCGAACTCGCGGGGCTCCGCCTCGGCGACGTCACGCCCGTCCCCGGGCGGGGGCTGCGCGTGCTGGTGCGTCGCTCGAAGATCGACCAGCGCGGCGCCAGTCAGGAGGTCGCCGTCTGGGCCAACCCAGGCGAGCCGGGCTTCTGCCCGCTCGCTGCCCTCGAAGGCTGGCTCGCCTTCCGGCAGAAGGGGCCGGACATCACCGGTGGGGCGTCGGACCGAGAGCGGCCGCTCTTTGTCGGCATGAGCAAGGCCGGGCGGCTCACGGGCCAGGAGCTGTCCGAGAAGGCGGTGGCGCGGCTGGCGAAGGGAGCCGCCAAGGCGGCGGGGCTGGAGGGGTGGGAGCACTTCTCGGGGCACTCGCTGCGCGCGGGGCTGGCGAGGCCGGTGCCGACCTCGCCCAGGTCATGCGCCAGACCCGTCACCGCTCGGCCGATGTCGCGCTCGGCTACCTCCGCCCCGCCGACCTCTGGCGCAACAACCCCACCAAGGGCATTTGGGGCGAAGCGGATCCAACGCGGGTCTGACCACCGCCACAGCGGATCGCGACAGTCTGGAACTCGGCTTCCAGCGCAGATCGATTCGCCCACAGAGGCCGCGCTGCCGCCTTGGACTCTGGTGGCTTGGGCTTGGACTCTAGTGGCGGAATAGGGCCTTATCCCCTGGACTCTGGTGGCCACTCTAATAACTAAGTCTAATATTCTTTCGAATAGTCCGCGCCACTAGAGTCCAACTTGACGCTGTCGGCGATGGACCGCCACTTTGGCGTCATGGCTGAGATCCACCGCTTAATTCGAACGCAAGGGGTGGAAGAAGCTCGCCGTCAGGCAGTCAACGCCCATGAGCGCGCCGTAGTCGAGGCCGCTTACCGAGTTCTAAGCGAAGAGACAGAGAGTATCGGCTTCACATACTCCGGCTTCGCGCTGACCTCGCTGCCGCACAAGGAGCAGGAGGAGGCCGTCTGGCGCCGTGAGGGGCATAACCTCACGCTCATTCTGCAATCCGGCGCGGATCGCAAAGGCCAGCTCGTCGGCCTTCCTTATGGCTCCTATGCCCGCTTTATCCTCCTTTTCCTGCAATCGGAGGCAGTCAAAACGGGCAGCCGCGAAATCGAACTGGGCCGCTCAATGCAGGTCTGGCTTGGGCGGATGGGCCTCTCAATCGGCGGTAACAGCTACCGCTTGGTAAAAGAGCAAGCCAAGCGCATTTCGGTTTGTCGACTAACCTTCTTTGCCGGGACTGGCGATGCGGAGCTGCTGCGCAACGGCGGCTTCGTGGAGGGGGCAATTACTCTGCATGGCAACGGAGAGCAGCCCCAACTCTGGCAGGACCGTGTGATGCTGGATGAGGCGTTCTATCGGGCCTTGAGAGAGCATCCGGTACCGGTGAGCGAAGGAGCGCTGCAGGCTATCGGCCCGCGCTCCATGACGCTCGACGTTTATATCTGGCTGGCCTATCGGCTGCACGCTCTGAAGCGCGACCAAGAAGTAAGTTGGTCGGCGCTCTACGGACAGTTCGGCGCGGGCTTCAAGCGCCTACGGGCCTTCCGTGCGCAGTTTCTGGACAGCCTCCAACTGGCGCTGGCCGCTTATCCCGAGGCGCGGGTGTCCCTGGCCGAGAACGGTATCACCCTGCATCCCTCACTCCCGGCTATTGCGAAGCGCTAGCGCCAGTAGAGTCCAACCAAGCTCCGTTGCGGCTGTCGGTCATGGAAGCGGCCGTCTTGATAATTGCGGCTGGGCAAGGCTTCAGCGACTTGCGGAGTTGGACTCTGGTGGCGCTCCGCCCGTGTGGGAGCCTCTCGCTTAAGGGTTAATTTCCGAGTCTTCCTGTGCCACCCCCTTTGGCTTCGAGCGGAGCTTTGCAGGCAGGGAGATGGTCCCAGCTTATGGATCACCTGCTAGCGAGAGAATGAGCAGGGTGCTCCGCCCTCGCCTTCTGCATTGCTTAACATGATGCGCGATGCGTGATGCACCATTCGTTCACCACGCATCAGGAATGCATCTATGGGCTTTTGGTGGGCGCTTCCGCTCTGCCTCAAGTGCGGTCATTAACATGGAAGCGATCGCCCGATGCAGCGGCCGGAGCACCTGGGTGCTGCTCCAGGGATCGTCTGGGTCAGAGTTAGCTCTCCAGCGGGGCACCTACCCGCCGAACTTTCAGCCCACCCGGGCGTCATTACCGCATCGGGGCCTCTGGCCAGCAAATGGGTCATCAGGTTGATCGCGATGCGTGATGCACGCATCTACCATCGGGCACACACACCCTTGCGGTCGCCTTAACGCATTCGGCGTGATGCGTGATGCACATTAAAGTCTTGAAGCTGAGGGCTGGACCTCAGACCATCGGCGCGATGCGTGCCCCGTTCGCCACGATGCGTGCTGCATTCATCGTGATGCACCCATCACCGCTGGCGGAGACGAGCTTGATCGGGCAAGGTACCACTGGAGAAACGGTAGTGCGGGGGCACAGCCCACCTACAACGTGAAGCGTGCAGAGCGATGCGTGATGCACGCATCGCTCTGCCGGGGAATAGGGGATCAATGCGTAGAATCGTTCTCGTTCAGCAGAAGGGCGGAGCTGCCAAGACGACGCTATGCGTTCACTTAGCGGTAGCAGCTGAGCAGGCCGGTTTTAAAACGGCCATCATCGATACTGACCCGCAGGGCAGCGCCTCGGCGGTCTGGGGCGCAGCACGTGGTGACGTCGCCCCGCCGGTAGCGGCGGTGATCGCGGCCGAGCTGCGTGAAGCGCTAGAGGCGGCGGAGGCGGAAGGCTACCAAGTCGTCTTCATCGACACCGCGCCACATACGGCTCCGGCGATCGAGGTAGTGGCCCGCACCGTGGATCTCGCCATCGTGCCAGTGCAGCCTTCCATCCTGGATGTGGCGGCCACCCAGCGGACAGTTGACCTGTTGAAAGCCAATAAAGTGTCGGCGGTCGCTGTGATGACCCGGGCTCCGTCCCGGCGGGACGAGGAGACCAACGAGACTGAGAAGGCGATGGCGGCGCTCGGCCTGCCAATGCTCTCCAGTTGGATGGGTGAACGGAAGGTCTACCGCCGAGCGCTGACCCAGGGGCAGGCCGTGGCCGAGTTCGATCCGAGCAGCAAGGCAGCCAAGGAAATTAAGCAGATCTGGAAAGAAATCGAGAAGCTGGGCACGAGCAAGGTGAAGGCTGCAGCATGAGCACCGCTCCAAAGAAAGGTTTCTCGGATTTTATTAAACGCGATGCACCAGCCGCTTCAGGTGCCCTATTACCGCCCGCTCCGATGCCGCGGGAAGTTCCCCCGGCGCAACCGCTGGAACCCGAGGCCCCAACGCTTGCCGCCGATCCAGCGCCTACGGCAGCCCCGGAGCGGGTCCGGCAGGTCACCTCAACAGGACGAGTGCGGACCCATAGCGCGAGCCGGCAACTGCCTGGCGTAACGCTGAGGCTTTCTGAGGGACGGTGGGAGCGGCTGAAGATGCTTTCCATTCAGGAGCGCCGCCCGATCCAGGACATTCTGGGAGACGCCATGGACGCGTACATGAAGGGCAGGGGTCTGCCGTGGTAAGTGCCACATACATCAAGATGCGTGATCCATGATGCGTGATGCACGCATCATGATGAAGGGCTAACATGCTGGAATTACTGTCATTGCGGACGGTATGCGTGGCTATGGCAATTGCCTTTCCGGGCCTTCTTGTCTTTAAAGAGGGCCTGCCGCCTCGACCGGCTTTAGGGTGACCGCCGGAAATTTCCCTATGGCTTGGTGGGATAGATATTCAGGGCCACCACGGCAATCATCCGATTTGATAACAGCCTATTATCGTGCGTAAGGGTAGGGGAGGGGGCGGTTGCCACAGGATGGTGGCTCCTGGCACCCGCGAGAAGGCCAGAACGGCGGGGTGCTCGACGGAAGGCATCACCTCCTTCTTCGCGGCACCGTAGCTGGCCAGCTTGTTGGTGATCAGGACCCGTGGTGGCTGCATCTGCCGCTTCAGCAGTTTCCTGAGTAGCCGCTTGGCAGCTTGCTTGTCCCGTCGGCTCTGCACCAGCACGTCGAGTACCATCCCGGCCTGATCGACGGCGCGCCAAAGCCAGTGCGTCACACCGTTGATCTTGAGGACGACCTCATCCAGGTGCCACTTGTCACCGGCCTGGGGCAACCGGCGGCGGATCGCATTGGCGAAAGCCTGGCCGAACTTGCGACCCCATTGCCGGAGCGTCTCGTGGCTGACCACGATGCCGCGGAAGGCCAGCATTTCCTCGACCATGCGCAAGCTGAGCGGGAAGCGGAAATACAGCCACACCGCCTGGCTGATGATCTCGGCCGGGAAGCGATACCCGGCAAAGCTGGGGCAGGCGGGGGCGGTCATCCCACCCGCGTACCCGGCGGTGGGCCGCTCAGGCAAGCTGGCGGCCGGCCAAGTTGACGATGCCCCTGGACCTCCTGATCGCGGAGATCCGGGCGGTGGCGGCGAAGCGAGTACCGGATGCAAACGCCTATTGTGATTTGCGTTAAGCCCTCGAGGACCCCATAAAATATTCGCTGTTAGGCAAGATTTTGCCTGGCAGACTAGGAAGAGGAGGGCGGCAACATGATGGGACGGATGACAGTGCCATCGGCTTGGGGTGAGCCCACTCCCACCCCGCAGGAGGACCCCAAGGCGCAGACCAACCGCCGGGTTGTCGTTCGTGGTCCGCGCCGCAGGCACGTCCAGAGCTCGCTGGAGCGGCAGATCCTCTCCGTGGCCAATCGTCAGGCGACGTACCACGAATTCGAGCTAGACGGCCGCACCGATGAAGAGATCGCCGCCGCCCTCATGGGCCTCGGCCGGGGTTGAAGCCTCCTAATATCGAGCATGCGCTGGCGGAGCGCACTCTCCGCCCGGGGCCCAAGCGCGTCATCTTCGCGAACCCGGCGGGCCCCTCCAACGACCGGCCGTATAGCCCGCCCAATTACACGATGTCCTCGGACGCGGCGCTGTCCCTGGCGAAGCTGCTCCGCATCCTGAAGACGGACTGCGACCCGGTTAAGCTCGCGCCCTACTACCGGCAGAGCCCTGGTGGCGATGACCTGCTGCTGGGTCCCTGGCGCTGCATGCATCTCCACCTCGGCAACGCGGGCAGCGACGACATCGTCTACCTTTTGCAGCTGCCGGACAGCCTGATCATCATGGAGGTGTCGGACCACCGGCACCTCAAGAGGCCTTTCCCCGGCAAGAACCTGCCCCTGCAGCAGGCCAAGGCCGCCGCGGCCGCGCTGGCCATCCCGTTGCCCACGCCCGCCCGCAAGCCGGTGGTGGTGCTCGGCCCCGCCCGGCCCCCGCTCACCCGCTACCCTGAGGGGATGCTGATCGACCCCTTTGCCGGTCAGCCCAAGCCCCCGGTCGAGGTTCACCGGGGATGGGTGCAGCGGACCTTCGTCAAGCGGCCCAAGAAGGGTCCGCCCAAGCCGTAGCCGCGCCTACCCGCGGCAGGGCAACACCCTGATCTCAATCAAATCGAACGGGGGTGTGTTGCACCGATCGGCCTGGCGATCCGCTTGAGGTAGGGTGGTAAGGGGACGATGTCCTGCTCAAGGTCGCAACTATGCAGGGCTGCTAGCCCAGCAAAAAGAAGCGCCGCAATGACTGGTGCGTAATCGGTGTCACGGCATATTTGCCCTGGAGGTTGTCGACCTCCCCCCAATCGTCCCATCCCAAAAGGAAGATGCCCTTGTCACCAGTGATGGTACGAGTGCGGATTGTGGTGCGTGACTGGAAGTGAGCGAGGTTGTTGATCCCCGCATCAACTAGTGCTTGGGCGCGGATCACAGGACCATGCTCCGCGAAAACCCGGAGACCGAGCTTGGTCTGGTCTGAGGCTGCTACCATCCATTGCTGGATCTGCTTGAAGGTGAGGTCCGCAACGTTGGTCATATCGATACCGCGGTAGCGTTCATCCATCGTCGGCGACATGTCCGACGGCACCGATGATGCCCGCTCCTTCCCCTCCAGGATGGCGAGCAATTCGCTGCGAGTGGCGTTGCTCAGGTTGGCGAACTCTTCGCCCGAGATAGTCAACATCATTTGGGATCCACCTCGACCCACCATGGGTCTAGATGACAAATGGTGACGTACTAGTCCAGCTACAATGCCATCTTGGAAAGATCTTGCACCAAGATGGAATTTAGCGTGGCAAGCTGTTCCCGCGCATTTTGGTGGAGGTGCAGCCACAACTGTTCACTTTAAGTTCTCGTTTGGCCTCTGTTTCCTCGCTCTCTTGAGGGTTTTGGCCGTGCAGCTCACCCTTCTCCCCACCCCGCCCGAGCCCGTCAGGGCGGCGCCAGGCCGCGCCGAGCTCGGGACCATCTGGGATGGCTTAGACCAGGAAGGCCGGCGCCTGCTGCTGGCCCAGGCACGCGCTGTGGCCGAGGTGACGGGGCGGGTGCAGCAGCAGAGCGGGGATGGGCACTGAGGCGTGGACGAGCGCGCCTCGATGACAGCGGACGAACCCGAGCCTGTTCGCCGCGACCGGGAAGCCATGGCCCGGTCCGTGCTGGACTTCGCCGCGCCGGCCGAGGGTTGGGAACTCGTCATGCAGTGCGCCGGCACTTGCTCGAGGCGGAACCGCCTAGTGGCCGATCTCGTGCCCCAGATCCCCGCCGGCCTGACATGGGCGGAGGTAGTGCCCAAACTGCGGTGCAGCCAGTGCGGCGGGTCCGCTTCCATCGTGGGGTTGAGCGGCCCACCCAAGACGCCGGGGACGGGCGCTACGTGGCTACTGCTTCAGCGCGGCGAGGGGAAGTGGCGGAGTGGAGCGGGGAGAGGGAATTGAACCCCATCAGCAGGTTGGAAACCTGCAGCTCTACCGTTGAGCTATCCCCGCCGCGTCTGTGACCAGGCTGACCCTACTTTGCACGACGCCAGTTAAGACGCCGTTGCTGCGGCTGTCGGCTTTTCGCTTACGCCCTGTCAGGGCGCGACGATCGAGCTGCCGCTGGTGAGCAGATAGCAGCGCACGAGCTGCGAAGTGGCCGGCCGGTGGTGCTGTCAACCCAACCGGCCGGCCGCTACCGAGGGGGACTGCCGTGGCTGCTCTCGCAGGCCTTAGCAGCCCAGGCCATTCCAGATCCAACGGCGCACTGTCAGAGGTGTTTAGTGTCGGCCCTCTCAGTAAGGGCAATGACACCAGGGAAAGGTGAGCGAACCTCTAACAGGCTGCGGAAGAACGGTGAAAAGTTGAGGTTTTCCGGTCTCCAGGTTGGCCTGGAGAGAGCTGCGGCGGGGTAAGTTCGCCGACTTTCGTGTGCTGCCGCGTAGAATTTATGCGGCCCGGCACACTCGGTTCAGACCCCGGGCGTGGCTACGCCGCGGCAGCCAGCAGCTTCGGCAGGCGGACCAGGTTGTACGCGGCCGCCGCGAGGGTGAAGCTCCAGCTCACCTTGGCAGTGCCGCGGAAGCGGGTCTTGCGCTGGCCGCCGATGGTCTTCATCCAGCCGAACACCTCCTCGATCCGTTTGCGCAGGCGCTGGCTGGCGGCATAGCCGGGATGGCGGGTGGTACGATGGTCGATCGCCGAGCGGCGGTTCCTGTCGTTCTGGGCCACATGCGGAGTAGCGCCGAGGTCGCGCATGTCAGCGACGAACCCCGCGGTGTCATAGGCCTTGTCGGCGCCGACCGTGATGCGGTGGCTGCCGGGCAGCTCGCCGACCATCCCGGTCGCAGCCTCACGCTCGGCGGTGCCGGTGGCGTGCGTGGTGTCGGTCTGCACCACAAGGCCGTGGCGGTTCTCCATCGCCACGTGGCCCATGTGGCAGAGCTTCGCGGCTTGGCCTTGAGCTTTCCGATACAGCCGCGCATCCGGATCGGTGATCGAGGCGTGGGTCTCGTTGCCACGCTTCTCGCCGTGGAAGTCGCGTTCGCCGTTGCGCCCGGGCGCGGGTGGCTCGTCGCCGCCGTCCTTCGGCCGGAAGCTCTTCATCGAGGCCCAGGCTTCGATCAGCGTGCCATCAACCGAGAAGTGCTCGTCCGACAGCAGCGGCTTGACCCGCGGGTCCGCCAGCAGCGCGGCCAGGAACGCCCGCGCCACGTCGCCATCCAGCAGCCGGTCCCGGTTCTTCGTGAACACCGTCACGTCCCACACCGGCGCATCCATCGATAGCCCGACGAACCAGCGGAACAGCATATTGTAGCCCAGCTGCTCCATCAGCTGCCGCTCCGAGCGCACCGTAAAAAACGCCTGCAGCAGCAGTGCCCGCAGCAGCTGCTCCGGCGGGATCGAGGGGCGCCCAATTGCCGAATACATCCCCTCGAACTTCGGCGAGAGCCGCTCCAGCGCCGCGTTCCCTAGCTCACGGATCACCCGCAAAGGATGGCTCTTCGGCACCATCGCCTCCGGGCTGAGGTAGCTGAACAGCTGCTCCGTCCGCCGATCCGACCCGCGCATCCGCCCCTCTCGACAGCCTCACTCGTTTAACCAAGTCATTCAGACCGAAACCGGTTTGACCAGGGGCTTTTTCCGCGACCTGCTAAAGCGGAATTGCGCCGGCGTATCGGTCAAATTCCTTCTCCAAGGATCAAAGGATAGCGTTCCCGTCTACGCCGCTCGTCGTTTCCCAGAATGGCGGTACGTCGGACATCTCTTGAAGTATGCGCAGGATAGCGACTGCGTTGTGGAGTAAGCCCTTGGGAGTGGACAGGCTCAGGCGGCGGATTTGACCGTTTGCTGGGCGTGTTGATCCTCGAACAGCATCGGGCTGAGATAGCCACCACAGCGACGAAAATCACGACGACCGAGTGTGCGCCGGGTCCCTCGCTCAGTCTTTATGATGTAAATGCAATGATTACATATTGCGCTACGGTCATTAACGCCGCAGACTTGACGACAAGTCATCAGGGGCGGTGGGGGTGGAGGACACGTCAGAAGAGTGTATCCGGTTGCACCAGGCGGAGTCGTCCGAGCGGCGGCTGGCCTTGCTCGGCGTCCGCATGACCACTGAACGCATCATTGAGGTGAAGGTCGAGGCTGCCCGAAAAGGTATGTCGGTGGCTGACCTCTTCGAGGTGATCTGGAAGGGTTATATGTCTAAGAGGGGTTTGTGACGCTGCTCGCGCGCATCCCGCACACGCCGGTTTCGGCCCCAATCTACCTCGACCACAACTCGACCACGCGCCCGTTGCCCGAGGTGATTGACCTAGTCGCCCGGACCATGGCGGAGACCTGGGCCAATGCTTCGAGCGCCCACTGGCTCGGCGGCGAGGCGCGTGCCGTCCTGGAGGTCGCCCGTGACGGCATCTGCGAGCTGGTCCGAGGGGGCTACCCGGACGGCGTCAGGTTCACCTCGGGCGGCACCGAGGCGAACAACACAGTGCTGCTCGGAGGCGAGCCCGCCTCCGCATGGCGGTCCGTCATCACCTGCGCCGTGGAGCACGCCTCGGTGCTGCGTCCAGCCGAGGCGCTCGCGCGCCGGGGCAGCCGCCTCCGCGTTCTCCCGGTCGGCTCCGAAGGCCTGATCGACCCCGACGAGCTCCGCCGAGCGGCGGCCGAGGCCCCCCCAGGCCCGGTCCTCGTGAGCTTGCAGTGGGCGAACAGCGAGACGGGCGTCATTCAGCCGGTTTCCGACCTGGTGGTCGCGCTCCGATCCGTCCGACCCGACGCCTTCGTGCATAGTGATGCGGCGCAGGCGGTCGGGCGCATGCCTGTGGACCTTGCCGCGACCGGCGTTGATGCAGTCGCCTTCTCCGGACACAAGATCAACGGTCCACACGGCACCGGCGCCTTGGTGCTGGCCGATCCCGACGAGGACCGCATCTCGCCTTTGCTCCTCGGTGGCGGGCAGGAACACGGGCTCCGCTCGGGCACGCACAACCTGCCGGGAATCGCCGGGCTCGGGCTGGCCGCCGCCATGCGCGCGCGGACGCTCGATCACGCCGTCACGTACATGCGGTCTGTCCGCGACGCCTTCGAAGAGGAACTCGCCTCAACGGTGCCTGAAGCCATGGTCAATGGCGGTAGTGCGCCGCGCCTGCCGAACACTTCGAGCGTCCAGTTCCCGGGCAGGGATGGCATGGAGCTCGTGGCGCGGCTCGACGCGCTTGGCGTTGCCTGCTCACAGGGATCAGCTTGCTCTAGCAGGAAGCCAGAGCCGTCGCATGTCCTCCGCGCGATGGGGCTGTCCGAGGCTGATGCGTATTCGAGCGTGAGGTTCTCGTTTTCCACGCTCAACACCACCGAAGAGGCGCAGCGCGCGGCGCGCGTCGTCGCTCAGGCATTGGGGAAGCATACATGACGGCGTCATCCGCCACTAGGGAGCGCCTGAAGTTCGAGTTCGGGCGGCACGAGACCTTCGCCGTCCGGCATGGCTGGCTCGGCAAGGGCATCGGCCACATGACCGGCGCGGACAAGGGCTTCAACGACGAGGAGACCGCCGTCGTGAAGCTTGGCCTGGGCACCCGGATGGTGAAGTCCCTCCGGTACTGGATGGAGGCGACCGGCCTCGCCGAGCGCGAAGCTGGCGACGAAGGAGCACGCCGGTCGCGCGACCTGCGCCTGACGCGCCTTGCGCAGGTGATCCAGCAGCGGGATCCCTACCTCGAGTATCCGGCCACTTGGTGGTTCGTGCACCTGCACTTGGCTCGCCGGACGAACAGCATTTGGGGCTGGTTCTTCTTGCATTTCCACGAGCGCAACTTCGATCGTGCGGTTTGCTTGGACGCATACGTCCGGCATCTCCGCCTCAACGCTGCGAAGGAGGCTTCACAGCAGGTCGCCCAGCGCGACGTCGCATGTGCGCTGCTCGCATATGCGACGCCAGCCGCCACGGAGCCGCATGATCCGGAGGACGGCACATCCTCCCCGCTGCGCGATCTCGGCCTAGTGGTGAAGCATGCCGACACCGGCCGCTTCGAGAAGACGCGCCCGCCCGACGGCGTGCCGCTGGAGGCGTTCGCGGCGTGTGTCGCGCTCGCGGCGGCTGATGTTGGCCAGGAAGCTATGTCGGTCGCCGAGATGCTCGGGCGCCGGGGCGGCCCCGGCACGGTCTTCAACCTCGACGCGGAGACCATCGAGGACATGGCAATCCGGGCCGCCGCGGAGTTCAAGGAGCGCGGGGTCGCGCTCGACCTGCTCGGCGCGGAGCGTCGACTGCGCGTTCCGATGACGGACGCCGCTGACTGGCTCGACCGGCACTTCCAGCGCATCGGGGCTGCGGCATGAGTGGCGCCACTCAGTTCCGCTCGGTCAACCTACGCGAGGATCTGCTCGATCCGCGCAGGCTCGCCCACTATCAGCCGACTACTCGCTCGGCGCCGGTCGTCCGCGCCGTCCTCGAAAGCGGGGCGCGCATGGTGATCGCCGCCTACGGCAGCGGGAAGTCGCTGGCCGCGGGGGTGGGATGTCTTCTCGTCGCGAACGGCGACAAAGCGGTTCTTCGGGACATTGTCGCGAAGATGGGACTGGTGGAGCCTGACCTTGCTATTGCGGCGGAGCGCCGCATGGAGCAGCGCGAGCACGGCCGGGTCATCGTTCTCAGCGGGCACGTCCGCGATCTGCCGGGCGCGCTGTGCGAGGCGGTCGGCGTGAAGAGGGGGCGCGGCATCGAAGCCGCCCTGGATGCTCTGGAGGCTGTCGAACGCGCGGATCGCATTGCCATCGTGTGGGACGAGTTCGGCCGCCACCTCGAAGGCATTGTCAGCGAGGGAAGGTCGCGCGAGCTCGATGCGGTCCAGCGCCTCGCCGAGTGGACCGTCCGCGCGCGCGAGCCCTCGGCGAGCCTCACGCTCCTGCTGCACCAAAACCTGCTCGCTTACGCCACGGTCCTGAACCAGACCTCAAGGAACGAGTGGCGGAAGATCGAGGGGCGCCTCGAGCAGATCCGCTTCGTAGAGGACAGTCAGGAGCTGTACGAGTTGGCTGCGACCGCCATCTCCGAGCGCCGCCCGGAAGGGGTCCGGCCTCCCAACGACGCAGTGCTCCGACGCATCGCGCGCGGCGCCATTGCCGCGGGTTGGTTCGACGGGATGTCCGACGAGGGCCACGTCGCCACCCTGCTGGGGCGTGCCTATCCGGTCTCGGCGGCTGCTCTGCACGTTCTTCCGCGGTTGGTGGCAAGGATTGGCCAGAACGAGCGCAGCCTCTTTGGCTTCATCGACGGCGTTGACCTATCCCGCCCAATCGGCATGGAAGAGGTGTACCAGGGCTTCGCAGATGCCATGCGATCGGACGTGGGCATTGGCGGCTCCCATCGCCGCTGGGTTGAGACCGAGACCGCGCGCAGCCGGGCGGTCGACGTAGAGGAGCGTGAGGCTCTCGCGGCCGCCTGCCTCCTGCAAATGGGGGTGGACGGCGAGCGCCGCAGGCTTGCCCGCTCCGCATTGGAGGCTGCGGTATCGAGCCGAGGCGGGCTTTCCGCCGACCGTGCGGCCGAGGTCGTCGAGGTGCTCGTAGCGCGCAAACTCCTCCTTCATCGGAAGCTGAATGACGACGTCTCCATTTGGCATGGTGCCGACGTGGACTTGGCGAGCCGCGTCCGCGACGAGCGCGCCCGGCGGATGCAGGGCTTTGACCTCCTGACCTTCCTCGAGGCGCAGCATCCTGCGCCGTTCGTGCGCCCGACGGGCCACAACCTGAAGTTCGGCACGGCGCGCTACCTGACCGGCAGGTATGTCCACGCTAGCGACGTGGGAGCAGGCGCTCCGCCGCCTGCAGCCGACCAGGGCAAGTCGGAATGGGGACAGGTCTACTACGTGCTGGCGGATTCGGCCGAAGAGCTCGAGCGCGCACGCAAGCGCATCGAGGGGGGATGGCCGGGTTCCGGTCGCGCCCTGGTGGTCCTGCCTTCGGAGCCGATCTCCGTATTTGACGCAGCATTAGAGATCGACGCCTTAATCGCACTCCAGGCCGATAGCTCGCTCGCGACCGAGGACCCGCTTATCCGTCAGGAGCTGACCGAGCTCCTCGCCGTCGCACGGCGCCAACTCGCGGTGCTGCTGCACCGGCTGACCACCGATCGCCCGAACACGGCCGAATGGTGGCGCGCCGGGGAGCGCCTGAGGGTGAACCGCGACCATCCGGCGGGCGTGGCAGCCAGCGCGTTGCTGGACACGCTGTATCCGCAGACTCCTCGCATCGTTAACGATCAGCTGATGCGGAATCGCCTGTCCCGCCAAATGGAGACGGCCCGCGTCCGCATGCTGACCCGCATCCTCGAGCGTGGTGGCGATCCGAGGCTCGGCTACCGCGAGGAGGAGCTGACGTCGGCCGAAGGCTCGGTCCTGAGGACCGTGCTGGAGGAGACGGGCCTGTACTCCTCCGGTGGCGACACTGGCCATTTCGCCGCCCCGGAAGACCTCCAAGACCCGGGCCTTCGCGCCGCTTGGACCGTCATCGCGGAGTTCTTCCAGACGCCCGGTCGGAGGTCACTCGCAGACGTCGTCTCAAAGCTCTCGGAGCCGCCCATCGGCGTTCCCGCGGGCGTCCTGCCGCTGCTGGTTGTCTCGGGATTTAAGGCGTTCGGCCGTGCCGTCAGCCTGCGCGTCGACGGCGCCTACCCGACCGACGTCCTGGGCTTCGACGCGAGCCGGATGTTTCTCGAACCTCAACGCATCGAGGTGGAAGTGCATCCGTCGGACGACGAGACCCGTAAGTATTTGTCTGATCTAGCCTACATCTTCAGCCATCGGACGCCCGGTCCCACGGACGAAGCCGTCCGCTTCGCTTCCGATGCGCTAACTGCATGGCGACGCTCTCTATCGGAGGGTGTCCGCCGGTCCAGGCGACACACGGACGATGGCCGCAAGCTGATGAACCTGCTGGCCGACATCGACGACCCACCGCGGCTGATCCTGCTGGCGCTCCCCGAGGCTTTCGGAAACCTGCACAAGGGCGGGCGCTTCGTCTCGACGCTCCGGGTGGCCGAGAAGGCCCGCGCGGACGTGGACCGCCTCGTCGAGGGCTACACGCGCGAGGCTGTAGAGGTCGTCGCCGAAGTCTTGAGCCTGCGCCACGATGAGGATCCGGTGGCCGGGGTCCAGACTTGGATTCGCTGCTTTGACGTCCCGTCGCTCCTCCACCGGGAGGACCTCACAATGATCGACAAGGCGGTCTTGCGCACGGCGAAAGACACCACGAACGGACGGTACACCGCCGAGAGTCTGGCGCGTGCGGTGAGCTCGGTCCTGCTGCAGAGGGGCATCGATCGCTGGGAAGACGGCACGGCATCCCAGATGCGGAAGGTGCTGCGCGAATGCCGCGCACGCATTGAGGATGCGGCACTGTCCGCCCCGGAGCCGGGGGCCGACCTCGAGGAAGTCATCAACGCCCGGATCGAAGCGCTGCAGGCGCAGCTCAAGAAAATCAGAGAAAACGTTGCGCCGGTCCGTTTGGCCGCAGGGGGGACGCGATGACTATTGTTGCAAAGACGGGGGATGCCGTCTGCGACGCCTCGGCACGCCACATCGTGCCACTGTCGGGTGGCAAGGACAGCACGGCGCTATCGATTTATCTCGCGCAAAAGTACCCGCACGTCCCGTTCGAGTACGTCTTCTCCGACACAGGCGCAGAGCTCCCGGAGACCTACGATTACTTCGAGCGGCTTGAGCATGTCCTGGGCAAGAAAGTGACTCGGATCACGGCTCTCGAGATGCTCGGCATCGGCGAGAAGCCGGGTCGGAACCCGTTCGACGTGGTACTCTACGACCACTTCTCCGGGTTCCTGCCGAGCCCGAGATCCCGCTGGTGCACGCGGATGCTGAAGATCCACCCATTCGAGCGGCACATCGGGTCCGACAAGGCTTACTCGTACATCGCCATCCGCGCCGACGAGAACAGGTCGGGATATCTAGGCAACGGCAAGCCAGTGCTGCTGTCCGAACAGCCGAACATCTCCCCCGTTTACCCGTTCAAGGACGAGGGAATCATCCTTGCGGACGTGCAGCGCATCCTTGAGGAGAGCGGCCTTGGTGCGCCGGGCTACTACGAGTGGCGTTCGCGATCGGGCTGCTATTTCTGCTTCTATCAGCAGATCGGGGAATGGCAGGGCCTGCGGGAGAGGCACCCCGAGCTCTTCGAGAAGGCAAAGGTCTACGAAGGCGGCAGGAACGGGCGCCGCTACACCTGGGTGGACGGGCGCTCCCTGTCCGACGTGGAACGCATGCCGAGGCGCGAAATGAAGCCAAAGTCGGATGACGACGGCTGCGCGATCTGCCACCTGTGAGCGGGACTGCCGGGATGAAGGACAATCCTCTCATCGCGTTCCTCGCGAGCTATGGTCCCTCCGCCGCGTCGGACTCGCTTGCGGATGAGCACGTCCAGACGGCTGTCGCGCGTCACGGCGTGCGGGCGATCGAGGCCCCCGCCCCGAAGCTCGATGCCATGAAGGAAGCCCTGCTCGGGGACGATCCATGCAGCCTCATCCTCACGGGGACGGCAGGAGACGGAAAGACCTATCACATCCGCCGCTTCTTCATCGACGCGGCGTCGGGCGATCCGAAGCTTTGGCCGGGCAAGGAGGGCGTCCTCGCGACCTCGCTCTGCGGGCGGCCGCTCCGCATCATCCGCGATCTCAGCCAGCTCACCGACGCTGCGAAGGCCGAGGAGATCGAGGGCGTCACTCGCAGCCTTCTCGGCGAGGACCGCCAGACCCTCTACCTGGTCGCCGCCAATGACGGTCAGTTGCTCAAGTTCTGGCGTGACGCCTGCGAAAAGGAGCAATTGGGAGCGCCCGGGCGGGCGCGGTACGAGGTTGTGCTGCGTGCATTGACCGACATGCTGCACAGGGACAGTGAGGTCTCCGAGGCCGGCAAGTTGCGTGTGCGGCTCGTCAACTTGAGCCGGACGGTGACAGGCGAGACCCTGGACGCGGTCCTCGACAGCATCCTCAAGCACGAAGCGTGGGACACCGGCTGCACACAGTGCCAACAGGATTCGTCCTCGGCCAATCCCTGCCCGATTCGCCTCAATCGAGCGCTCCTGATGGGTTCCGGACCCGACGGCTCCGACGTGTTCCGCCACCGTCTCAAGCAGGCGATCCGCATCGCGGCGCTGAACGACCAGCACGTGCCAATCCGGCAGATCCTCATCCTGGCTGTGAACATCCTGCTCGGTGACTCCAAGAAGCGCGATCGCCCGATGCTGACCTGCGGAGAGGCGCGGAAGCGGGCGAAGGACCTCGACTACGCGCGGACGAACCCGTTCGGTAACGCCGTCGGGCTGAACGTGCGGCCGGAGCGGCGACGCGCGCTGACGATCTTCTCCGCGCTCGAAACCTTCGGCGTGGGCAGCGAGACCAACACGGCGCTCGACAACCTTCTCATGGATCGCATGCCCGCGGAGGCGGCGGAGCGGCTGGAGAAGAGGGACCCGATCTACGGAGAGGCCCTCTTCCGCCAGCGGCTTCGCCATTACCGCGACGGCACTGAGGCGGTGACGGGCGTGAACGGCTTCGCCGTGGCGCTGGAGGCCCAGAGACGCCGGCTCTTTTTCCTGATGGACGAGCCGGCTGGCGCAGGACAGATCTCGCCCTGGCGGCTGACAATCTATCACCACGCCGGGGAGTACCTGGCTTTCGCAGGAGCCCTGTCCGGTAGCCCTGCGACCGACGCCAAGCTCGTGGACACGATCACCGGGAAGCTCGTGAAGGGCATCAACCGCACCCTGACGGGCATGATGGTGGAGGAGACGCAGCGCGTCTGGCTGGCCCGGTCGATCGGGAGGTCCGATGGCGCGAGCGGGCGGTTCACGTCGCTGGATCCGGTGCCGCGGAAGGCTGCGACCCCTCAGCGGCTGACGGCCGCCCTCGACCCGGCAACCGGCCGTCCCCGCCTGCAGGTCGTGCTGCGGACACCGGGGCAGTCCGACGTGGCGTCGGCGCCGCTCGAACTCCGGCCGCTCCTGTTCGAGTACCTTATGCGGGTCGCCGACGGCAGCCTTCCCTCGAGCTTCTCCCGTCAGTGCCAGCAGGAGGTCCGCCATTTCGCGCTGGCGGCTTCCTCCTTCATCGAGAACCACTTTGCGCGGGATGAGACCGAGTACCTGCCCATCCTGATCCTGTCGGCCGGCCGGGACGGTCAGATCCAGAGCCGCGACATCGGAGTCTGAACATGCCTTCGAGCAACACCAACTCCGAGCTGTGGCTGTCCAAGGGTGCGCTGACGGTGCCGGAACACCAGAAGATCCACGCGCTCACCGTGTGGTGTGACCCGGCCATCTGGGGTCTCGCGCTCTACGACGACCAGGCGCCCTGGTTCACGCTCATCGAGTGCCTTCAGCTGCTCACCTTCCGACAACGGGAGGGCAAGGCGCTGTTCCCCGGCCTCGATGGCACGCTGGACGCTCCCTCGCACGAACGCCAGTCCTACCGCATCAAGCTCAACACCAACCTTCGCCACCTGCTCTTCCGTGACCAGGAGGTCGGGCGCGTCGCAGCCCGCGGCGGCTCCAACGACGAAGTGCGCTGGCACCAGTGGCTAAAGCGCACCAGCGAGGACTTCCCGGACCTCGATTTCTCGTACCTCAAGTCGGCGTTCTCCGACGACTTCACGCATTTCAGCGAGGCGCTCGAGCTCATGCGCTCAGCAGAGGTCGAGCAATTCGGTCAGAAGCGGTGGACGTCTCGGCACCTCCAGCCGGTCGGCGAGGCGATGCTGTTCCCCGACGTCAAGATGAAGGATGACGGCTTCGCGTTGGACCGGCGCTTCTTCCAGCGGACCGGCGAGATCCTCTACCTCATGCTGAACCGCTCAGCCGAGCGCGACCAGCTGGCCCAGCTCGTCGGCAGCCGGGTCCTGAAGGCGGACGGACCATGGAACCGGATCGCGAGGCGGCTCCAGGGGCCGGAGGCGGACGCCACGACCGATCAGCCGAAGTGGGTCGAGGCGCCCACCATCGGCTACTTGCCGCTCGTCCGGCTCGACCGCTACGACGAGCTAGCCCGAGACTGGGTGTCCATCCTGTCGCAGTCGGCAATTCCACTAGAGGACGCGCTCGAGTTCCTCGCGCGACTCAGCGGTCTGCATCAGGTGATCTACATCACCGAGCGCGCGGTGGACGTCGCTGGACGGGCCAACCTGATGCCGTTCATCCTCGAGATGACCGGATCGGCGCGCAACAACCCGGTGCAGGTGCTGTCGGCCGAGCGGTACAAGGCGCACAAGATGCTGCCGTCGCAGGCCGTCGAGGCTTTCGTCCAGTCCTATGCCGACACGCCAGAGTGGAGCGGGATCGGGACCGGGCCGATGGACGGTCTAAATGCCAAGACCCTCCTGTCGAAGCGGTTCGCCTGGGCGCCGAAGAAGACCGCGAGCGCGGCCGGGCTGCCGTCTCCAGCCGAGCAGCTCCAGGCGATGCTGGACGCGGCCAAAACCCGCAACCACGACATCGGCTCGACCTTCACCTCGCATGCCAAGAAGGTGGGCCTGCTCACCGCGCGTCAGCGCGCCGGAACATGGTATTCACCCTCGGACGGCCTGCTGGAGGCGCTCGTGCTGGCGAACGTGGACGGCGCCATGGAGCTGGGTCAGTTTCTCTCCGTCCTGCGCCGCCGCTATCACGTGGTCATCGGACCCGAAGAGGCCCGGACGCGTAGCGGCGAGCTTCCGGTGCCGCTGGAAGACCTGCGCGAGAACGAGCGCAAGCTGGAGGAGCGCCTCCGGGTTCTGGGCTTCATCAACAGGAAATCGGACGACTGCGCCTTCGTGGTGAACCCATTTTCCGGCGGACGCGCTGTGGTAAGGAGCCCCGCCCATGCAGCCGCATGATCTGATCGGGAAGGTCGCGGCCTATCGGCTGCAAGGCCTCCTCATGGCCGAGCCCGCAGGGCGGCTGCTCTACGGTATCCTGGGGTTGCCGCCCGACGTCACGTGCTCCATCGCTCGCGAGGTCGCCGCGCTTCCGGTGACCGGCGGCCGGATCGACGCCTGCGTACATCCGGAACTCGCGACGGGAGGCTACATCGGCGGCGCGCGGGTATCCGACGATACGGCGACGCACCATCGGAACCACGCCGACCCGGACGTCGTGCTGACTCTCTTCTCGGTTCCGGCGCGCGACGTAAAATCCGTCGAGCAGAGCCTTTCGCATGTCGAACACCTCGACGACCAGTGGCTTCTGGAGGACGCGCAGACCTGGGCGACGAAGGCGCTGCCTCCCGATACCGACGACGAGACGCGCGCTCAGCTCGCCGCGATCCTGTCCGGCCTGGTGCGCTCGGGCGTTGGCTTCGACGCCCGGCGCGTGGCCGAGTTCGCCGTCAGGCTCGTGCGCCACCACCTCGCCGACGGCCTCAAGCTGGCCAACGCGGCGCGCCGGGCACTGCCAGCGATCCGGCTGTCCGCAGACGCCGGGGACACGCGGGCGAAGCTCGCCGATGCCGCCGAGGTGGAGCACTTCTTCCGGCGCCTCCAAGACGAGGTCAAGCCCGGGCTGCACCTGCAGGCGCGGGATGGCGAGCCGCTGTCCAGGTCGGAACTCCGCAAGCGTCTTTCCGAGCTGAGGACGGCGGCCGAGATTTCTGACTCGGCTGCAGACGCCTTCGAAGCCCTGCTTGCTGACGCTAATGTCGGCGACGGCGGCTGGACCAAGGCGCAAGCCGATGCCGCGGAGGTGCCCTGGGGCGAGACGGAAAAGCTGTTCGCGGGCGACCGCAAGAAGACGAAGGAGACCTTCGGCGAGGAGACGCGAAAGTTCTTCGAGCGGAAGTTCCCATCGGCCCTGAAGCAGGTCGACCTCGACCTCCTCGACGACCTCAGGTCTGACACCGCGCGGCCGAAGGAGGCGTACGACCGGTTCTTTGGCGAGCATCGCGAGCGGCTGCGCGCCGACCCCAAGCTGTACCGGCGATGGGAAAAGCTGGTCTTCCGCAAGCCCATCGAGACAGATGACCTCGCCGCCGGACTCCTCATGCTCGCGGAGCGCGCGCGCCCCGATCCCGAGGAGGAGGGCGACGTCGTCCTCTACATCAGACTCGACGGCGCCGAGTCCCTCGACTTCTGGACCGAGGACAAGAACACCAAGTTGTGCCGCGTGCTCCGCGACCGCTGGCGCGGCCTCGACCGGCTGCTCCAGCCCCATGTGATCGTTGACTTCGGGCGGTGTTGGAAAGACCCGTGGGAGGCCCAGATCCCGGCGGATCCGGGCGAGGTTTCGTCCACGGGCAAGGATGCCATCAACTTCAACCTCAAGGCATGGGCGCTGAAAAAGACGGACCTGCAGGCGGGCACGCCGTCCAGCGAGGCGCTGCGGAAGGCTCCACGTGCCCAGATGGTCTGGACGCCCAAGGCTGACACCATGATCACAGCGTTCCCCCTGGATTTGGAGGTGCTGGCCCACGATCCCGCTCGGACGCCCTTGCTCACCGCCCGCGTCGCGGCCAACCGCTACGACCGACATGGGGCGGTGCAGGCGGTCAACCTGGCGAGCGCCGCTACGATCACAGACGTCGGCGGGAACAGCGATGGCAGGCTCGCCGACCCGCGGAAATCCGCCCACCGCGTGGACGAGAACTGGCGAGCGAGCCTCTCCAAGGCGGTCGCGGAAGGTATCGTCACCTCAGACGATGCTGCCACGCTCTCCGCAGTGCTGGACGCCTTCCAGGCGGAGTACACGATGGCGATTAAGGCGATGCGCTCCGGCTCCGGCCTGGCCGACGACGCCCTGATGCAGCAGGCCGAGCTTTACGGCGACCTGCTGCGCGCCCTCGCGATCCGGGCGCGTGCCGAGGTCTGCGTTCGGGAGCTCTGGGCGCCACTTCTCGGGATCGGCGTCGCAGTGGTTGAGGGCGCCCGTGAGGCACTCATCGTCACGCCCTGGCACCCCCTCAGGCTGGCCGAGATCGGCGCGAAGGCACGACAGCTCGCGGAAGGCATGCGGCGCGTTGTGCTGAGCCCAACCCGGCTGGCAGCCGAGGTCGGCGAATACGTGGACGACCTCTCGCGTGCGCTCTCGCGCACCTACTATGCGGACGTCGGAGCGCTGCCGGGCACCCCTTACACCCTCGTCGCCGAGACGCGGCACCTCGCGGACGTCAGCCTTCTGGAAAGCCCGGTTGCGGCCCCGGACCAGGTCCTTGCCGACGAGCCCGCTGAAGGCACCGTCGAGGCGTATGAGCGCGTGGCGAAGGAGTATCTGGACTTGCGCCCTCACGAGAAGGCCAGCTTCTCCACGGTGCTGCTCGATGCCGAGTCCGAGGATCTGCCGGTCCAGATGGCGGAAAGCATGGCGAGGCGGATCGATAGCGACTCAGGTCTGCGCTGCGATCTCGTCCTGACCCATGAGAACGTCGGGAGCCTGAGGCGCATCTACGAGCGGCAGAACCGTCGCATCGGTCACGAGGTCGACGCCTCGCTCACCAGCGAGGCGGCGCGGAATTTCCTCTCCCGCCTGCGCGTCGCGATCGTGGACCGTCAGTTTCTTGACCTTGGCGGGGCGAAGGCCCACGACGTCGTGGTGCTTCAGGACGTCATCGCCCGGCGCGCCAAGGTGAAGTGGACGCGGGCGGCCGGACTGGGCGCGCCCCAGCTCGCGACCGCCGTACCTACAGCGCAGTCGCGTCGGAAGCCGTTCCGCAAGGGTGACACCACCTCGGGCAGCTACCTGACGGCGCCCGCGGGGCCCGAGGCTGTCCAGGCTTACGTGGACGCGCTCCACGACACCGTTCAGGGACGCGCGTCCGAGAGTGGCGATCCGTGGCTCCCGATGCAGGAGGTCGAATTCCAGGCCGGGGAGGTGCGCGAGGTACTCGACAAGGCTCACCACCTAGCCAACTGGGTCATGACGTACGACCGGCTTGCCGACCGCCGTCTCGTCGGCTCCTCGGATCGGAGGATCATTCGGTACTTCAGCGACCCTCGGTCCGACCACAACGTGATCGTATCGGCCGAGATCGGCGAAGAGGTCATCGGGGAGCGCCTGATCGACGACCTGAGGGCCGCGCTTCCGTCCGAGACAGAAGATCGGCTGGCGCGCATCCGGCAGGCCATCCATCGCGCATCGGCCTCGCTGTCGGGCGCCATCGTCATGCGCGCGGCGCAGAAGCTGAACTACGCGCAGGAACTCCTTGGGCTGGTGCTGACGCAGCACGAGCTGAATCGCCTGCTCCGCGCAGAATCGCAGGAGTTCCGGGCCGCGTGGTTCTTCCTGGACGACATCGCCCCTTGGCTGTCGCTCGACGGCTCGCGCGCGGACCTCCTGGGTGTCTGCTTCGCGATGACCGAGGGTGGTCCCGTCATCCGCCTCATGGTGGCGGAAGCCAAGTTCGTGGGGCAGAGCAGCCTGTCCGAACAGCGGCATCGCTCGCTCGAGCAGCTCATCGCGACCTTCGGCACCCTTCATCAGCGTCTCGTCGCGCGTGACGGCACCGTGGACCCATCTACCTGGCGGAACCGGCTCGCCGACCTCGTCCTGGAGCACATCGATCCCTTCGACCAGATCGGCGGGCGGCCCTCGGCGCAATGGCTCGCCGATCTCCGCTCCCCGGTGACGCCGCTGGAGTTGTCAGGGCACTCGATCGTCTTCGTTCATGACACCAGCGCAGTGCCCGGAGAGATACTCTTCGTTCCCGACGCTGACGAGCCGAAGGCCAAGCGTCGTCGCCTGGCGCAATGGGTGCTCAGCCGCAGCGCGGTCGCGAACTCGCTGAAGGGCCTCATCGACACCGGATCGAAAACCCAGATCTGGACGCCTCCGGACTGGCCTGATGCGTCGGAGGTGACCGAGCCCGTCGAGGCGAACGGAGCGGGCGGGCAGGAGAGCTCCACTGAGATCGTGGGCAAACCGCAGCACGGAGAGGATGTCCCGACGGCCGAGGGCCAAGCCGGTGGTTCGGCGTCTGAGCCGACACTGGGAGACGCAGCTGAGACCGAAATGCCGACAGCGACTGTGGCGGGATGGCTGCCGGAGGTCCAAGCAGCATTAGCTGACATGGGGCGCACTGCAGCGAGCGGCGAGGGCGACGCATGGCTTCAGGAGCAGGTCAAGCGACTGCAGTCAGCCCTGCAGAAGGAGGGCATGGACGCGCCTGTTTTGGCGTCTCGCCTGACGCCGAACTCCGGTCTGATCGACCTTGATGGGCGTTCGGTCACCGTGGCGTGGTTGGAGCGGAAGCAGACCGAGCTGTTGACGAAGTACAGCCTGGATATCATCCGCATCAGCCCAAAGGCGGGACGGGTGGTCGTCGGCCTCAGACGTCCAAAGCGCGTCGTGCTGCACCTGGCGGAAGCGTGGCGCAGGCGTCGCTTCGAGGAGATGGCACCCCGGTCGAACTTGGCGTTTGTTCTCGGAGAGAAGGAGGACGACGGGGAGCTGTTCTACCTCCCCCTGGGCGGCTCCTTTGGAGACCAAGAGCGGGCGGCACCTCACTCGATCGTCTCGGGTACAACCGGCAGCGGCAAGGGCATCCTGGCGACCAGCCTCATGCTGGACGCCTGCGCCTTCAACGACCCGTCGCTGGTGGAGATCCGTCTGATCGACCCCAAGAAGGGGGTCGACTATGCATGGGCGCGCAAGTTGCCGCACCTGAAGAACGATATCGTCGACGAGAAGACCGGCGCCGTCGAGCTCTTCAAGAAGCTCGTCCAGGAGATGGAGGACCGCTACGCGAGCCTACGACAGGCGGGCGTC
This sequence comes from Roseomonas sp. KE2513, assembly GCF_016107305.1. Taxonomy (GTDB): domain Bacteria; phylum Pseudomonadota; class Alphaproteobacteria; order Acetobacterales; family Acetobacteraceae; genus Roseomonas. Next base: position 62,089 of record NZ_RCVR01000021.1, on the reverse strand, counting down.
GCCAACATCGACCAGTTCAACCGCCGTGTTGGGGCTGCCGGGTCAGGGCTGATGCCCCGCATCCTTGTATTCTTCGACGAGGTGGCTAACTGGATGCAGGACGAGGACTTCAAGGAAGCGGTCGAGCCGCTCATCAACGAGATCGCCACCAAGTCGCGTGCGGCAGGTATCCACCTGTTCATGATCTACCAGCGTGCCGACAACCAGGTGATGACCATGCAACTCCGGACGAACCTAGGGAACAAGCTGGTCCTACGCCTCGGCGACGAGGGCTCCTCGCGCATCGCCTTAGGCGAGAAGGGTGCTGAGCGCCTGCTCGGCAAGGGGCACCTCATCGCGAAGCTCGACAGCGACGAGAAGATCTACTGCCAGGTGCCCTTCATCGGGGAGGACGAGGTGTTCCGGCTTGCTGAGGCGATCGCGGCGGGATGGAGCAACGGCGCGGCCGCGGCGCAGGCCACGCCGAAGGCGGCCTGAGGATGGCGCCCCCACGCCCTGCCCGCCAGGTTGGCGGGAAGCGCGTGGGTGGCGCCGTGTACCTGCATGCGAGCGCGATCGACGATCAGACACGCTCCGTGGTGGAGCGAGCCGTTGCGCTGGCCGACGGCTTCGATTGGAACGTGGTCAAGATCGCACCAGGCTCGGTGTCGCTGCTGCTGTACGAGGACTTCGACACCGCCGGCTTTCCGGCCCTGTTGGCGTCGCTGAAGGTGGATCTGGAAACTGGCAAGGCGACAGCGACGGATTACCGGAAGCGGGAGAACCCGCCGATCCTCCACCGCAAGGAAACGCTGCTTCCGGCAGACGCCCCCCAACGGCCTCGCTTCGCTGCCCTGACGCGGGCGGCAGAGGAGCACGGCCTCTTCGCAGAGCCGACGAGAATCGGCACGCGGCGCCAGTGGTCCGAGCTGCTCGCCTCGAAGGGGCTGCACGTCGAGGGGCACTCCATCGTCCCCGTCGGGGCCGAAGCCATCGAGGTGGCCCGGCACAAGACGGCCATTCCCCGGCGCGACCTGTCTCAACCGATGCAGCTTGCGATCGCCCACGGCGTGCTTCCGCCGGGGAACACCGTCTTCGACTATGGCTGCGGCCTGGGCGACGACGTGGCCGCGCTCTCTGCGGCGGGCTACGAGGCATTCGGCTGGGATCCCCACCACGCGTCCGACGGCCCCCGCCGCGCGGCCGACCTCGTGAATCTCGGCTTCGTGCTCAACGTCGTCGAGGACCGGCACGAGCGTCGGGAAACGCTGCGCGCGGCCTGGTCCTTCGCCCGGCGCGCCCTGGTCGTGGCTGTTATGGTTATGGGGAAGGCCGACCTCACCGCCCTACGCCCGTACCGGGACGGGCACCTAACCTCGCGTGGCACCTTCCAAAAGTACTTCGGGCAGCAGGAGCTGCGGGACTTCATCGAGGAGGCGTTGGGCGAGGCGCCGCTCGCCATCGGTCAGGGCGTCTTTGCCGTGTTCCGGGACAAGGACCTCGAGCAGGAAGTCCTCTTCCGACGTCAGGCCCGGGCCATCGTGCGTCCGGTCGGGATGCGCCCGCCGGAGCGGAATCGGTCCAGGGCGGCGCCACGGCCCGGCTTGGCCGAGCGCATTCGGCCGGAGCTGGAGACCCTCTGGGTGGCAATGCTCCAGCGGGGACGCGCCCTCGACGGCGACGAGCTCCCGGCAGACCTGCTCGGGCGTCTGCAGGCGGCTAAGGTGTCCCCGGCGCGCGCGACGTCCCTATGCCTCTCGGACCTGTTCGAGCAAGGGGAACTGGCCACGGCGGCCTCCGGGCGCCGCGAGGACCTTCTGGTTCACTTCGCCATGCTCATGTTCCCCGGCGCCCCGCGCTACGCGAACCTCGCGCGCTCCATACAGCGGGACGTCCGCACGTTCTTCGGAAGTCACGCCGCCGCGCTTGAGGAGGCACGACGCCACATGTTCTCGGCTGGGAAGCCAGAAGCCATCTCCGAAGGCGTCGAGGCCGCGGTCGCTGCAGGTCTCGGCGCCATGCGTGACGAGGAGACCTTCCGCTTTGCGGTGCCGACCCTGGATCGCCTGCCGCCCGCGGTCCGCCTTCGCGCTCTCTGCGGCGGCCTACTCCGAGGCGGAGTCGAGGGCGCGGATTTTATAGACATGAAGATCGGCGCCCCGCGGCTGACCTTTATACAGTGCATGAACGCCTCAGCGCGACTGCCGGTGATCTCGGAGACAACGCGCGTAGACCTCGGTCGAGCCAGGGTGACGGTGGATCGGCCCGACGGGATGGTTCTCTACCTAAAAGGTCGTTTCCTCCCGGTGGATGCCCCCAAGCGAGAGGAGCAGGTGGAGTTCGATCGGCGACTCCTTGTTGCCGGCATAGTGACGCCGGACGGCAAAGGGCCACGACTGGCCGAGCTTCAGGAACTCATGCGGAAGCGGCGCGGCTCGCGTTCGACTTCACCAGCGCCAGCGCAGGCTGCCGTCGACGGCATGGTAGCCGGGCCGCCTGCCACAAAGGCCGCTTCGTGAGTTGCGGCGCACAATTCCTCTGAACGGCACGTTTATAGCTACGCTCGTCTCGCCGAGGCGCCGATCGACTGCTCCAGGTCTGCTACGCCGCCTACAACGGCACATTCGGCACCGGCTACAGGCAGCGCTTCCTGGCTGCCAACGACTGTCACCCGCAGGCGGCTACCGCCGCCTGACCCCCAGTTTTGCGGCAGTCCCACGCCAGGACGCGGCACCTCTTGGTGGTGAGGAGGTCCATCTGCTCCACCTCGTCGAAGAGCTGCGCTGTCATCTTCACACGCCGTAAGCATCGATCACAACCTGCCTGGCCGATCCATCGACCTCGTCGGCATTACACTATCTTCAAGGATCCAGCGGGCCGCCAATGAGGCTCGTATGCATAGGTTAGGAGAGCAGACCATAACCCTGGTTCCAGGAGGGCATCATCTGGCTGCACCAAACCGTTCGATAGGTTTGGCGCTGGTACTGCGGATTGCGATGGATGGGATAGTCACGTGATGAAGCCTAACCCTATGCAGGAGCTCGGCGAAGCTCTGCCAGGCCTCCAAGCTGCCCGCGAGGCTGGCCGCCTCGTGCCCTTCGTCGGTGCGGGCCTCAGCCGTCCCCATTGCAGGGCTTGGCCGCAGTTCATCGAAGCACTTTACGACGGGTTCGGGGTGACCGCGGCTGAGAGGATCGCGGACGTGAATCCAGAAAACCTCTACCGTGTCGCCGACCGGGTGGCCGCATGGCTACGGCTGCTCCCTGACGAGGAGAGACAGCGCCGGCTCCGTGAGGCGTTGCACGATCCTGCTTCACCAAATCTCCCGGCGCAGGCGGTCGCCTTGGCCTCCTTCGCTTGGCCGCTGGTCATCACCACGAACTACGACGACGTCGTCCCGCTCTCCTTCAGGCAGTGCCAAACCGAAACGCCGCGCCTCCTCGGCCGCTCGGCGCAGGACTGCATCCAGGTGGTCCGGTCACTCGATGCCTTGGACACCCCAATCGCCTGGTACATCCAAGGATACCTCGGCGCTCCAGCCGACAGTGCCGCCCAGCGCTCGGCGTCGAGGTCCTTGCTTGACGAGGTCGTCGTTGGACACCAGCAGTACCAGCAGGCGATCAACTCCAGCCAGAGCTTCCGGCGCGCCTTCAGCGAGGTGTTCCGTCGCCGCTCCCTAGTCTTTGTCGGCAGCGGCTTGGCGGAGAGCTACTTTGTGAACCTCATTGCGGAGACGCTTCTCTCTCTCGGGCCCAGCATTCACCCACACTTTGCACTGTTCAGCGAGCAAGAGCTTGAACGGGTCGACGCGGACTTCCTCTCCGTTCGGCTCGGCATCACGCCCGTTTGCTATGGCGCGGACTACGCCGACCTGCCGGCGGCCCTGGAGCGCCTTGCAGCAGTCAGCGTTCCTGGCAGGCAAGGAGGCGCCCGTGCTGATGCGCCGCGCATGAGCGGCGCGAACTTCGACATCCCGCGGGTGGGGGGCGGGACTGCACCGGCGGAGCTTTCTGTCGCTTTGCGCCTCGGGCGCATCGCTTCACCCGGGCCTAGCGCCTGTGTCGTGCTCAGTGTGGGGCGTGACCGCCAGGACGGCCGCTTTGTGCCGGGAATTGGGCAGCAGGCCTGGAGCTTCCTTCGAGAGTATGAGGCTGGCGGTGTACTCAACGTCCGTACCTACGAGGACGTTCCCGGCCTTGCCCAGGGGCGCATGTTCCGCGTCCACCACGGCGGCGAGCCAGCGCCTATCTTCCTGCTCGCGGCGCGCGAGATGAACGAACAGCCTGATGACGAGGCCCGCAGCCTCGCCGCGCTCACAGAGGCCACGGCGGAGGCGCTCGGGGCGGTCGAGCGTGCCGGCTTTGCCCAGGTCTCGATGGGACTGATGGCGGCCGGGCCGAACCGACGGGACGCGGCGCCGTACTGCCTTGTCGCTCAGCTCTCGGGCGTGCGCGACTTCGCGACTGTGCCCCCGGAGGGCACTGTCGGCCTCTTATCCGTGAGCATCGACGTGCTGGACAAGGAAGCCTGGTCCGCCCTGATGCAGGGCCGCATCCCGGTTATCGACCTCCTAACCTCCCGCCTCGCACGGGTCCTGGTGCGCGTGGCGGACCGAGAGGGACGTGTAGAGGAGTTCGCCCTGTCGGTCCCACACAGCGCTACGGTCGGCGACGTGCTGGCGAGCTACCGTATCCAGGAGGAGGGCATTCAGGTCAGCGTCCGTCCGCTGCCGCGTCAGACCACAAATGCGATCCGCGCAGTGCGGGTGTTTCCCGGCATGGTAGTCGAGGTCACCCCGGCCGTACGCTGACCAATCTAGACCAGATGTCCATCTGAAGCGGAAGTGGCCCGCCTAGAACTGTACTGTCACCTCAAATATTTTCGTTTCCAGCCGCATCGCTGACCAGCTATGTCCATCGCTTTATCAAAGGTGGCTGTCTTCCGGAGGAAAGAGAAGGAGTTGTCCTTGATAAGTCGCTTGAACTCGTCTTCGTTGGCCAAGTTGCGCAGGATGGTCTTGACCGGCCCTGTCGCCAGCCCTGTGACGAGCGTCAGGTAGTCATCACGGATTCGCAGGTCGTTCCCGAACTCTTCGGCGTGCTGATTAAGCTCTTTGCTGTTGAGGAGCGCTTGGCAGGTTAGCCCCCAAACGAGGTCCCGGCTTCGATTGACAAAGGCGTACCGATCGGTGGTCACCGTCTCGCTGATGGCATTGACCACCTTGTTGAGGCGAAATTGCATCTTGTAGCAGAGGACCAGCACGCGGAAGTCAAAGTCGAGGCGCTGCTCGTTGAAGATGTCAGCATAGTGCTTTCCATTTTCTGCGACTTCGCCGATTTGCGATAGGCGTGTGATTTGGCCTTCGGCCGCCAAGTAGGTGCGAGCGAGCTTGATCATCTCAACGGGCTTGGTTTCCGTGATGCTCGCTTGCTCGCGCTCCTCCTCTGTAAGAGTAGCCAGGGCGCTTGCTTGGCGTTGGTAGAAAATACGGAGTTGCCTAAAACGAAGCTCGAAGTCGACTTGGATTGGATCGTTAGCGTGCAGCAGCCAGGCATCCACCGGGTTCTGGCGGTTGGTGTCGATGGTAATCCTGGTGACCTGCTCCTGCGGGGCGGCCAGGACGATCCGGCACAGAACTTTAATTCCGGCAAGCCGGTCAGCGGGAACCGTCATTAGCCGAGCCCGCAACTCCTCACAAACCGCGGAGAAGGTAGAAATAGTTTGCGCACCGTTAAGCAGGCGGGGCGAAAAGATCTCAGCGTGCTCCGAGCCCTCCTGCAGATCATGGGCAGAAAGGGTGACCCCATTATGATGGATGGCGAAGGCCGCCGGATCAGTGTCCTGCTTAAGAATTAGGTCTCGTAGGGTGCGAGACAGAGCCCTGTTGACGTGGCCACCCGCCCCAAGACCAAAGCGAACATTTCTTTCGAGGAAGCGAGCACCCATTGCGTTGAAGATCGCCGCAAGGTCCACGAGCGGCACAAAGCATACCAACATACGCACACCGCTGCCGGTGGTGATCTCAGCCCTACCATCAATTCGAATGCGGTGCCGCTCGGATGGCCGCTCGGGCAGCAGTCCATCAAATGACGTGACCTGGACTTCGACTGGAACTTCCCGCCCGGCCAAGCCTTCGAAAAGGTAAGAATACCTCTCAATGTGCTCGGCAAGGTCCGAAAAGATGCCCCCCGATGTCGCATCAGCGGCGTTGCCACGGAACACGAATTGCACCTGAACCTTTCTAAGCCCTGCCCCGGCCTCGGCCAGGAGCCTGCGGCCCGTGTCCAGGATCTGTTGGTGGTCCGGCACGGTCGAGCGATCAGTAAGCGACTTCAGGCCGTGTTCCGCTATGACCCTCATAGAGCCGTGAAGCTGGCGGGCATCGCGGGAATTTTTGAATTGGAGCACGCGGAAGATCCCGGTGTCCGGGTCGAAGAAGACGCCATCGATGCCGCGGTCGGCATTGCCGAAGGCGACCTGTTCCAGAGCGTCCTTGCGGGCGACGTGAAGCATCCGCTCCATGTAGACAAGGCCATAGTAGTCGTTGCGGACGGCACCGTATCGTCCCTTCAGCTCCTCGAAGGCCGTATTGATCTGCGCTTCAAGCCGCTCGTGATCCGTCATCGCGTCTGCCTTGCTGATTGTGATTCACTTCGTCCGGCCATACGCGTGCATCACGCGCTGCCCACCGGTATCTGCCGCGAGGTGCCGGCACGCCGCGAGCCGTCAGCACCTCTGCATTATTGGCGAGCGCACCAGCGCCAGCGCGCTGGGCCTGTTCGACGTAGGACAGCACGGCTCTACCAATCCGAACCAAAGCCGTTTCAAGCCGTCACGCCTTCTAGCGCCTGATCAAGGTCGGAGAAGGAAATGTGTCCCCGGCCGTTGATGACAAAGGTGACGAGATGGATATTGAGGCGCTTGAGCGCTCCACGGAAGGAAGGATCGCGGCGGTCTGCTGGGCAGACGAAGACCATGCGGGGCGACGGCTCCTGGCCGTTTGGATAGACAAGAAGTTGGCCTATGGCCGTGAACCAGCTCTGCGTGTCCGAAGACGCCTTCACCTCAAACAGGACCGATATCCGATCTCGCCTGAGCAGGTAGAGGTCAGGCCGCATGCCATCTCGGAGGCTGTTCACCGAACCGGGTACGAGCTTCTGAAGTGCGTTCACCACGCGCCCATGAATTCGGACAACGTTTCGTTCGCCCGACCCTGCACCCAGGCCGTCTGTACCAGCCTCTGGGTTGAAGGATGTGTTTGGTTTGACTTTCGACTTCGCCTTCCCTTTTAGGCCTTTAGGTGTCTTGGCCACTTCAGCACGCTTCTCTATTCGGAGCCGTGCGCATTCGGAGACGTAGCTGTACAGTCTGCTAATCAGATCTGCGTCGTCGGCGGCCGCAATCAGGAACGCCAGTTCGGGTTTCTCGCGGTTGGGTGCGTGGAATTCCTCGCGAACGAAGCCGCGGATGCGTTGGGCGAACTCCTCAACTGGCATGTTGCCGCTTCGCCCGCCCCCAAGGCCGCCTCGGTGACCAAGGTACATTCGCCCCCTCTCATCTAGGAGCACGCGTCCCGCAATGCCGATATCGGGCGCCTTCGGCAAGTTAATTTCGACTGCGGGAACAAGAGCCTCGCTCTCAGTGTGTCCGAGATCCACACCAAACCAGCATCCCCATCGGTTCGCATCCGCTCTCGGCGCCCAGAAGTGCGCCCAGATGCCACCTCCTCGCCCGAGGTCCACCCAATGGATCGTAGCGTTGTCTACCGGACCGCCGGGAGTGGTCAAACGTCGACGGGTCGTCACAGTGGCACTGTTTTGGAACAGCGCTTCCAGGCTGTTCCGAAGCCTTTTCGCATCGGCTCCGCTGCCAAACGTTAGCATGCCCATTCCTTATTCTGGCGTCCGGTCAAGTTTAGCGTGTGAGTTCTGAACAACCGGCACCACAAAGCCGGCCGGTGTTTTGCCAGACTATAGCCCTGGAGGTGCTTCTCCCGCGCCGGGGGAGCGGCGGTGTTGCCGCGCGATGTGCCTCGCCCATTCGGCCAGTTCCTTGCGAAGGTTCTTCGGCGCCAACACTTCTACGGTCGTGCCCCAGATTGCCAGGTGATGGATCATCTCGAGGCGTCCTGCTGCAGTAAAACGGACCAACAGTCGTCCGTCCGGGAGAGCTTCCAGCTGCTGCGTGCGGTGGAAGCGGAAGCCCTTCGCATCCTCGGCGGCGTCCGCAGAAAAGCGAAGAACCACGTTGTCTGGCTCACTGCGCCACACGCCAAAGGACTGCCCGGCCCACTCCGAGAGGTCAAAGGATGGGTCGCGCTCGAACGCTTCCTCGCGCAGCACGAGGTCGCGCATGCGGTCGAGCCGAAAGATCGTCGGGTCGCCAGGAGTACCCGGCAACGAGGCGACGAGGTAAGGGCGCGCGCCGTAAAGAAGCCCAAGCGGTCGCGCCCGCCGCAAGGCGGGCTCCACGTTCGGCCGGAGGTAGAGAAAGTTTATCTCACGACAGGCAAGGATTGCCTCGCGGATTGTCCCCAGCAGACCCGCGGGCAAGGTGGGTTGGGGCCCTGGGCGTGCCGCCGTGCCCTCGGCCTCCATGAGTGCTGCCACATCAGTGGCCGTGCGCCGCAGCGCCCCCTCACGCATCGCGGCACGAACACGGCCCGCGAGGCTTTCCAGGGCCGCTGCCCGCTCAGGCGAGGCGCCGTCCTCGCGCAGGCGTCTGGCGGCTGCCTCCAGCTCGGCAAGTTCGACCGCGGTCGGCGCGAGAAGACCGGAGAGAGCCCCGTGCGGCAGGCGCCAGCGGCGCACGCGTCCGTCGTCATCGATGCGCTCGATGTTCGGGAAGGCTGCCTCGAGCGCGTCCCGCAGCCGCTCCGCGGTCCGACGCGCGACGCCGAGCCTGGCCTGCATGTCGGCCAGAGACAGCCCCTCACGCGTGCTCGCCATGGCCAGGGCAAGGGCGAGCAGGTCGCGAATCCGGGAGTAGCGCATCTCAGCACCGAATTTGCTGGACACCATGGACCGCGTCGAGAGTGAAACGTCAGACGGTGGCGTGAGGCGTTCACCTGGCATTGGGGGCGCCTGGCCAGCAAAGCGCGGCGAGCCACGCGTGGGCGAGGCGAAGCGCGTCGGGTTCCGCCCGGTGTGGCGGCGGTCCGGCGCCCATGAATGCCGCAAAGCGCTGTCGGCCATCCCCGTCGATCTGACGCAAGAGCGACGCGATATCGACGAGCCGGTACTCGGGCGCTGGGCCACCCATGGCTTCGAAGAGCCTGACGAGCAGCGCGCCGTCCACGTCCGCCGCATCACTGACGACCAGCTTGCCGCGCAGGCGCTCTGCCACCGCCCGGGCCACCCCGAAAGCGGAACAGCCGTCACGCCGCAGTTCCGCAAGGGATAGCCCGTGCACCTCCTCGGCAAGCGGATCCCACTCTGCCTCGTCCCAGTCAGGCTCTGGCTGGATCAGCCAGGCCTCGCTAGCCAGTGACCCAGTCGATGAGCTCCTTCCTCCCGGAATCCAGGCGAGTGCAACCTCGATGGGCCAGCCCGAGAAGGACGAGGCCTCGAAGTCCAGGAAGACCATATCTTCAGGGTACGAAGCTGAGGCTATGCTGCCTGGCGGTTCCTTCATGCGTGTTCTTGCCCAACATCTGCCAGGTCTCCGCTGTGGCCGAACCAGTCGCTCCGGAAGTAAACTGGCGCGTCGGCAAACGCCTCCTGGCAGGCCTGCGCGAGCGCGTTGTCGCTGCGGCAAGCCATGCGCAGGTTATGCCGCATCAACGGCTCGCGGACGGATGTCGTTCCGCTGCCCATCTCGTCGGAGCAGAAGAGGTCCGAGGAGTTTGTGTAAAGGCTCTCCCTCGCCCAGTCCGGCTGGCGCAGCAGCCAGCACTCGTTGGCGAAGAACGTGCGGCCCGCAATGGCTCCTTGGGCAATCTCCAGTGAGTAAGCGCGCCCCCCGATGAAGGCATCCATATACCGCAGCGAGCTGTCGGCCGTTGCCGCGACGATCTCGTCGCAGATGCCATTCTCCTCCAGGTCGCTGGCGTCGACGTTTACCGTCAGGGTCCTCTGCCCCATGAACTCGATCAGGGCCGCACGACCGGCTGAACAGAGCGGCTGGTTTTCGCGACCCTTGGCCTCTTCGACCCCGTCGCTGCTGAGATCCACGAGGACGACAGCAAGGAGGTTGGCATCGGGACAGCCCAACCTCCAGAACTCGATGTCTTCTGTCCGAAGTCGCCGCCGATAGGAACTGCCGCTCTCAAGGCCGGCCAGGCAGTTCCACGCCTCTAGCCCAAGGCGCTCCAGATCTTGCTCCGTGCTGATGCGGGTTGCTGTCGTGCCTGTCCTGGGCAGGCGCAGATGCAGCGGTGGAGTCCTCGACTTGAGTACCGCGCCGGCCACGATGCCGGCCTGCCGAAGCCGCCGGAACTCCCGGCATGCCTCAAGCAGGCCAGGAAAGTCCAGCCGATGGGCTGCGGCAGCGCGTAAGGTCTTCCGGGCCAGCTGGGTGGCTTGCTGTCCATGATGGCGGGCGGGGTTGCTCATCCAGGCCAGAGTTCTGGCAACCTGGTCCATCTGATACCAACCGCCTTGACCGCTGACTCGGATGTGATCCCACCAGCGCCACGGGTGTGATTCGCTCCTTTCGACAGTTGGTTCGGGAGGCTGAGGTGACGCTGGCAATCACGCGGCAGGATCTTTCGGCGGCGGAACTCAGGAGATCAGCGGCGCGGAGCCGTGGTGCGAATGCGTCACGTCGGATGCTGGCGATCGCCCTGGTGCTGGAGGGGGCCTCCCGCGAGGACGCAGCTGGGAGTTGCGGCATGGACCGTCAGACGCTGCGCGACTGGGTGCACCGCTACAACGATGAAGGGCTTGCCGGGCTGGTGAACCGCCGTGCCCCGGGTCCGACGCCACGGCTCTCGAGCGAGCAGGAGACCCTGGTCGCCCGCTGGGTGGAGGAAGGACCGGACCTGGAGCGGGACGGCGTTGTGCGCTGGCGCTGCCGTGACCTGCAGGAGCGGATCAGAGACGAGTTCCGGGTCAGTCTGCACGAGCGCACGGTGGGCAAGCTTCTGACCAAGCTGCGCTTCCGCCGCCTGTCCGTGCGGCCACAGCACCCGCAGAGCGACCCCGCCGCGCAGGCGGCTTTTAGGGGGGCTTTGCTGATCGGGTGAAGGAGGCTGTCGGCGAGGTCGCCCCCGGCACGCCCCTTGAGATCTGGTTCATGGACGAAGCGCGTGTCGGCCAGCAGGGCACGCTGACACGGGTCTGGGCCAGACGGGGCACGCGCCCGCGTGCCGTGCGTGATCACCGCTATACCTGGGCCTGGATCTTCGGTGCGGTCTGCCCCGAGCGCGCCGTCGGCGCCGCTGTCGTGCTGCCTGAGGTCAACGTGGAGGCGATGAACATCCACCTGGCCGAGATCAGCCGCTGCGTGGCCCACGGCGCACACGCTGTCCTCGTGCTCGACGGCGCGGGCTGGCACACCTCACCCAGATTGCACCTGCCCGAGAACATCAGCTTGCTGCCGCTGCCGCGCTACGCACCCGAGTTGAACCCGGTCGAGAACGTCTGGGAGTTCCTGCGCCAGAACCTGCTCAGCCACCGCGTCTGGGACAGCTACGACGCCATCGTCGATGCCTGCTGCCATGCCTGGTCCAACCTGATGAGCACGCCCGAGCAGATTGCCTCCATCACCCGTCGCTCCTGGGCACAGGTCAAAGTCTGAGGCGGTTGGTATGAGTTGATACGGTGCGGGCGAGGCGGAGACGTCCGCGGGCGTCGGAGGTCGTGCGGGACGGGTCATCCATCAGCCAGCGCACCGCGGTTGCCGTGACTGCTTTGCTCAAGTCGGGATTGGTCGCGGACAAGGCGCTGAAGCGGTGGCCAATATTGCGCGTGAGGCGTGGGGACAGACTGTCAGACAAACTGAATGTCATGGGCAATCTCCTCGGTGCGTATTGACGGGGCAATCAACGGCGAGGCAGGCGGCGCGTCCGGTGGCCCACTGTGATGACAGCACCGTCGGCACCGACGATCGCGTAGGTCTTTGCGAGCTTTGACTCGATGTCCCTGTAAGCCTGCCGGCCGAGATAGGAGGCAAGGCTGGCGCGGGCCCGGCGGTCGAAGCGGACGAGTTCAGCACCGTGGCCGGCGGGCACACGCGCACCGAGATCGAGCAGCCATTCCAGAACATCTGCGGGCAGGGATCGCTCTGCCGCCCGCCGGGCGGCGTGCTGCGTCAGCAGGGCGTGGTTGGCGCTGGAACCAAACAGTTGTTGAGATTGCAGCACGGGCGTCCTCCATGAGCACTGGAGGAAGTATGGCGGGCGAGTACGCCAGATTCGGACGTAATGGGGATCCTGTACCGTACAAAAGCCATGCTCATGCCGGTGACGTCCAGGCTCTGGCGTGCATCGGGCCAACCGGCCTTCTGCCTGGAACGCGCCCTCTTCGCGCCCCCGTCGTCGGCCAGAAAGCCGCTTGCGGCAGGCAAAATCTCGTTCCTTGAGCGACATCAGTGGTATAGGTGGACCCGGAAGATCCGAAGCGGGTGCTGCCAGGGTATGCGTCTGAACGATCAGAAGGTGCTGCTCTCAGCCAGCGACCTGAATGTTTTCCTTGGCTGCCGGCATGCGAGCTCGCTCGACTTCCGCCGCAGCATCCTTGGCGAGGCGCTCCAGCCAGCCACGGCTGACGAGGGCCAGGAGCTTATCCAGCGCCGTGGCGATGACCATGAGCGACGCTACTTTGAGGCGTTACGCGCCGGGGCGGCGGGTGAGGTGGTCTGGCTCAGCGACCGCGGTCTCGCCAAGGGCCTGCGCCTGACGGAAGCGGCGATGCGCCGTGGTGCCGAACTGATCTTCCAGGGCGTGCTGGCCGATGGCGGCGCCTGGCACGGTTATACCGACTTCCTGGTGCGGGTGGAGCAGGGGTCCGCGCTCGGCGCTTGGTCCTATGAGGTGCAGGACACAAAGCTTGCTCGCAGCCTCAAGGCGAAGTTCGCGGTGCAGCTTGCCCTTTACGCCGAGCTTGTGGCGCTGGTGCAGGGTGCGGACCCACCCGCATTGCGGGTGGTGCTCGGCGATGGCAAGGTGGCAACGCTGCGGGTTGGCGACTACCGGTACTATGTCCGCCACGCCATGCGGCGGCTTGAGGCCGCTATCGCCCGCGGCGGTCCTGACGACCCTGGTCCAGCTACGGCCGCCGAGCCATGTGCCGCCTGTGGCGAGTGCGGTTGGCAGGAGCGCTGCGACACCGAATGGGAGGAGGAGGACCACCTCTATCGGGTTGCCAATATCCGGACATCGCAGATCGCCAGCTTGCGGGAGACCGGGGTGGATACCTTGGCCGCCCTTGCGGCGCTGCCCCCGGAGACCAGGGTGCCCGGCATTGCGCCGGAGGTGCTGGAACGACTGCGCGAGCAGGCGGCTCTACAGCATGAGGTGCGTGATGACCCCGAGGCGCGCCGCTGCGTGCTGCTTGATCCAGGGCCTGGGCGCGGCCTTGCCCGGCTGCCCAGGCCGGACCCGCAGGATCTGTTCTTCGATATGGAGGGCGACCCGCTCTACCCGGATGGTGGCCTCGAGTACCTGTTCGGCGTCGAGGGGCCGGAGGGCTTCCGGGCCTTCTGGGCGCTTGATGCCGCCGAGGAGAAACGTGCTTTCGAGGCCTTCATCGACCATGCCGCTGCGGTCATGGCCGCCAACCCTGCGGCGCGGATCTACCACTACAACCACTACGAGACGACCGCGCTGAAGCGCCTGGCCCAGCGCCACGCCACGCGGGAAGCCGTGCTCGACGGCATGCTGCGGGAGCGGCGCTTCGTCGATCTCTACGTGGTGGTGCGCGAGGGCCTGCGAATCAGCGAGCCCCGCTACTCCCTTAAGAACGTCGAGCGCTTCTACCGCCCGGCCCGGGACGGCGCTGTGGGGACTGCCGGGGACAGCATCGTCGCTTTTGAGCGCTGGCTGGAGGTGCGCGACCAGGCAATCCTCGATGGCATCGAGGTTTATAACCGCGATGACTGCGTCTCCACCCGCGAGCTGCGTGACTGGCTGATCTCCCTTCGGCCGCAGGACCTGCCCTGGGTCGAGGGGGTCCAGGAAGATGAGGATCCCGACCGGAAGGCCCGTCGCGAGGCAGAGGAGGCCGGCGCCGAGGCAATCCGGGAACGGCTGGTGGAGGGCGCACCTGAAGGCGAACGGCCCTTCCGGGAGTTGGTGGCGCACCTCGCGTCCTTCCACCGCCGCGAGCAGAAGCCGGCCTGGTGGGCCATGTTCGACCGGCAGAACCGCGACGCGGAGGAACTGACCGAGGACGCCGATTGCCTCGGCGGCCTGGAGGCGGTTGGGGAGCCATTCCCGATCAAGCGTTCGATCGGGCGTGAGTACCGCTTCCCGAGGCAGGACACCAAGCTGCGGGCCGGTTCAGGTGCCCTGGATGCGGCGACGCTGCAGCCCCTGGCCATCGACCAGCTTGACGAGAAGACCCGCCGTGTCGTGCTCAAGCGCGGCAAGGACAAGGAGCCGCTGCCGGACCGCTTATCCATCGCGCCCGGTGGGCCGATCAATGACGGGGTGCTGCGGGATGCGGTGCGCCGCTTCGCGGACAGCGTGGCAGCGGGGGAGGAGCGCTTCCCGGCACTGGCGGCGCTGCTACGGCGCGACCCACCGCGCCTCTCTGGACGCAAGCCGGGCGAGCCGATCCGCCGCTCCGGCGAGACGACGCTCGGGGCAGCTGTGGCAGCCTGTCGTGACCTCGTTGGGAGCCATCTCTTCGTGCAGGGCCCGCCCGGTACCGGCAAGACCTGGACGGCGAGCCGCATGATCCTGAACGCGATCCAGCGCGGGCTGCGGGTTGGCGTCTCGGCGCTTTCGCACAAGGCCATCGTCAATCTGCTGCGCGGAGTGGAGGCTGCGGCGAAGGAAGCGGGCGTCACCATCCGTGGCTACAAGAAGTCGGATCGCGACAGCGTGGACAACCACGTTGCCGGCACCATGATCACGGACATCTTCGACAACGAGGTGCCAGCTAACTTTCAGCTGATCGCTGGCACTGCCTGGCTCTTCGCACGCCAGGAGAATGAAGGCCTGGTCGACCTGCTCTTCATCGACGAGGCAGGACAGGTCTCGCTCGCGAACCTCGTTGCGGCAGGCACGGCAGCGCGCAGTCTGGTCCTGGTCGGCGATCAGATGCAGCTCGGCCAGCCCATCCAGGGCAGCCATCCCGGCGATAGCGGCACGAGCGTGCTCGAGTACCTGCTGCAGGGCGCGGCCGTGGTGCCGCCCGAGCGGGGCATCTTTCTGGGTGAAAGCTACCGCATGCACCCGGATCTCTGTTCCTGGGTGTCAGAGGCGATCTACGACGGCGGCCTGACGGCACATGCCTCCTGCAGCCAACAGACGCTGCTGCTTGGCCGCGACTTTCACCCCTCCCTGGCGCCATACGGCCTCAGGTTCCGCGAGGTCATGCACGAGGGTTGCTCACAGCGCTCCGATGAGGAGGTCGCCGAGGTCAGCGCGATCTGGCACGACCTGATGCGCCAGCACTGGTGCGACCGCCACGGCAATAAGCGCCCGATGACGGCGGAGGATGTGCTGGTGGTGGCGCCCTGGAACGTGCAGGTGAACGCGCTTCGGAGCGCGTTGCCGGCGGGGGCGCGCGTGGGCACGGTGGACAGGTTCCAGGGCCAGGAGGCAGCCGTGGTGCTGGTCTCTATGGCGACCTCGGCTGCCGAGGACATCCCGCGCGGCATCTCCTTCCTGTTCAATCGCGAGCGGTTGAACGTGGCCGTGTCGCGTGCCCACTGCCTCGCCGTCGTGCTGGCCAGTCCCAAGCTGCTCGAGGTGCCGTGCGCCACGGTCGAGGATCTCAGGTTGGTTAACACGCTGTGTCACGCCCATGCCGCGGGCTAACAAGCAGCAGATCGTAAGATACCGGTGATGGCTTTCGCAGGGAGTTCCGGAGGCTGAGAACAGTAGGGCCGCTTCAGGCCTCCTAGCCAGGCATGTCGATCCGCGAAGCCCGTGCGCACCGCTCAGGACGGTTGTGGAGGGTGACAGCGGGAGCGGTAGTGCGTATCGGTCAGGATCAGCGTTTGGTCGTTTGGCAGGGCGAAGCGGACCAAGAGGTGCGCGACCCAGCCACCGCGGAGCAGCACGGGATCGAGAAGCAGGAGGAAGCGGTCGTCCTCCAAGCGCCAGTTCACTCGCCCACGTGGGTAGGTGTCGTAGTCCGGAGAGAGGCCACGGCCGAAGCGAGGCCAGACGTCCACGTGGCCATCGTCGAGCGTGCGGAAGCCGCCGATCTCCGGCACCTCCAGTGCGGGGCGGGACGTGTCCCGAACACCCCAGACGCCAGCGGCATCGGGAGTGACCCAGAAAAGGCCGATACGAGGGAAGGACGCGTCCATTCGAGGGACCCTCCAGGTGGGTGGCGCGCCATCCGTGACGGCTCTTCAGCTTGCTCCAGGGCTGGGATAGCAACCTTGGTTTTGGCGCCATTCGGGAACCTCAGCGGCTCGGATGGCGCGCGAGCGTCCGGTGCCCGGCCGCGGTGGCGGAAGTCATCGCCGCCCAGACCGAGGCGAAGGGCGCGACAGCGGCGGGCAGGTCTCCCCGTTCCTGCGAAATGCCGAGGAGCCGCAGCAGGTGGGCGAGTGCCACCTCCGCCTCGTGCGCGGCGTAGGCGGCCGCCGTTTCGACGGCTGCGTCGTGATCGGACATCGCCTGCTACCCTGCCACCGGCGTCGGTGGCCCCACAAGCGACCGCAGGAAGTGCGTGATCGCCTCGCGCTCGGCGGCATCCATGCCGGTCGGGCCGGTGAGGTGCAGCACCGCGTAGGCCTCCCGGGTGGCAATCGTGCCGGCACTCCTGATCCAGCGGGCGCCACGGCCCGTCTCCGTCGCCTTTGTTTTCTCAACCGTCGGTTCGGACTCCGTGGGCGTGTCCTTGAACAATTCCAGCGTCAGCAGCCCGATGGTGACGACGTGCCGCGGCTGGACAATCGTGACGAGCCGACGGACCCGCTCGACGCAGAAGCGCTCTACCTGTCGGCGCACCGCGGACGGCACCTCCGTCTTGTAGGCGGCCTTGCTCGGAGAGCGGAGGAAGATGGCGTTGACGCCGAGGCAGGAGGCGAGGACGCCCGGATATGTCTCGTCCGGGAGGATGCGCCGGAGTTCCCGAGCCAGGGCGAAGTCGTCCGCCTTCCGCGCGGAGTGACCATGCGCGGTGTACTGGTTTTGCGCGGGCCAGGGATCCACCCCGGGGGGAAGCACCTCGCCTCCTTCGGTCCCGCCCGGCTGGTAGCCGACGAAGAGGATGGGCGGCGGCTCGGACGGCGGCGGACCGTAGAGGATCGAGGTGCCGTGGCGGGCGGCCTCGCCAAGCTCCGGGCCAAGCGTCCGGAAGAACGCGTCGGCCTCCTGGTAGATTTCGCGGCAGGCCGCGGCGACGTCATGGGCGTACAGGACCGTGTCTCCTGGTTGTGGGCGGTGGCGCTGCTGGGCGGGCGGGTCTCAGGCTGCGCCCGCGGGCACGGCTTCGATGCGGGCGAGGGTACCATCCCGCGCGCGCCCGTAGGCTTCGCCGTCACGCAGGGCCACGATCTCGAGGTACTCGATCGTCTCCTCAAGTTCAGGATTGCCGCTGCTCAGCGGGTCCCCGGAGCGGGCGAGGTAGGCGTGGTGGTGGAGGTCATGGCCCGCTTCCGTCGTCCGTCTCGGCAAGGGACCCTCCTCTTCCGCCTCCACCATGGTCCAGAACCGATGCCTCTCCGCCCGTGCCACCACGACCGCGTCGGCCTTCGCGAGCTCCTCGTTCACCCAGCGAAGGAAGGGCTCGAAGAGGCGCTCACGCCAGACCGCCTCCCGGTGGGCGCTTCGAGAGCCAGTCCACCCCGGTGGGAGCAGGCCGACATCGTCACGCTCGCGCAGCGGCCACTCAAAGTTGTGGCCATGCAGACAGTTGGCGTTATCGATCATCGAGTAGGGCCAGGGCTGGATGTAGGCCGCGAAGACGTAGTCGCGGTCCCGGCCGATCAGCCGCCGGCCCCGTCCTGGTGACCGCGGTCCATAGACCGGTCCAGACCGCTCCCAGACCTCGACCACGATGTGCCGGGTCAATCCCTCGAAGGCGAGATGCAGGGAGTCCTCCCGGCGTCTAACCACGCGAGGGGTAACGAGGAACCCCGGCCGGACCACCTCGAACCACGTCAGGAACGCGCGGAGATATCGCCGGCGGGCGGGGTTGCCGTGCCGCCGCCGACTCGCGATGAGCCGATTGCCTTCCTCACCGCTCCCCCCTTGCCTCACTCCTGGATTCTCCAACCGCCCGCGCATCCTCGCCTCCCGCTGCACCGATAGACAATACGGGGTCGGCACGACAAAATCGGTCGTACTGTCCACCCGCGTCGTGAATGAGTGCGGAGGCAACGATGCGGCAGGAGAAGGCGGCGCTCGTCCTATCCGCCGCTCGAGCGATGGCGGCGAGCGCGGAGGGGCTCACCCTTGACGAAATCGTCGTCGCGGGCCGGCGCACGGCGGAACGCCTGCGCGATGGCGTGCGCGCACGGGCCACACTCTGAACAAGTGGGTCGACGGTCCGCGCAAGTGCTCTCGTAGCTCAGGCGCCTCGACGGCTTCATGCAGGCGCCGACGGCTGACGAGCTGGCGGAACTCCACGTGACGGCGGCGTCATTTGCGTGACATGGATTCCGTTCCTGAACGTGCCTGCCTGTCTGTTCAACAGCGAAAGAGTGCCAACGTCGTAACGAATATGCGCATTGCCGCATTTTCCGAATTGCGTCTTTACAGAGGAACACACGTTCTCATAGATTCTCGGTCACCGCCTGGAGGCAGGGGGTCGGACGCGGCCGAGCCCGCACGAGGGCGGAGAAATGTGGAAGCCCGCGGACGAGCAATGTCTGATACGGCTACCGAACCATCGCCTGTGTGGCTTCCACGCCCGCAAACCCTTGCTTACGTTGCGCTCGCCATCGAGGGGGCAGGCGAGTCATTGCAGCGTAGCAGGGCCATTTCCGAATCCGATTTGCGGCAGCGTCTGGCGGAAGGCGACCGGATCAGCCGGGTCGTTGTGGTCGAGGTTAATGCCACCGCTGACTACCTCGCTTATCTGCGCCTCGCTGGCACCAGTCGCGCCGGTTATTTGCTCCTGGTCATGCGTCGCTATGAGGGCGCCCGCGCCTGGTCCGACTTCAGGACGCTCCGCCGCGCGTTCGCCGGCTGGGGTTATCCTGGCCCGCTTATGGTCTACCCGGAAGGCCATCCGCGCTTGGCCTGCCTCGGGATCGGCGTGGACTAACAACCCCACTTCTTTTGGCAAGAGGAGCGCATGAGCGGTCCTCTGAGCCTGGCCGCCTTCCTGGCACTGGCGCCGGCCTGTGGGGTTGCTCCTGGTGAGGCGCCTCTGCTGGCCGCCGTGGTTGCGACGGAAAGCAGCTTCCACCCTTACGCAGTGAACGTGAATGAGGCGGGCCGCTCCGTCTCGTCCCGCCGCTTCGGATCGGTGCAGGAGGCGACCGCCTACGTTGAGGCGCTGATCGCCCAGGGCGTCACGAACATCGACATGGGCGCGACGCAGTTGAACCTGCGCGCCGGGCACCTCCAGAAACGTGGCCTGCCTCCAAGCGCTGCCTTCGATCCGTGCACCGCGGCGCGCATCGGCATTGAGGTTCTGGCGGATTGCTTCACCCGAGCTCCGGCGGCGCTGCCCGAGCAGGACCGGCTTGACGCTGCCCTTCATTGCTACAACTCCGGTCGCTTTACCCCAAACGGTTACGCCGACCGCGTGCGTGTGAACTTCGAGCGCCGGATCCTGCCCGCGCTCCGCGCCCGCAATGCCCTTGCGACGGCCGAGGCCCCTGCCCTGCCGTCTCCCCCAGCCGCCACGGTGGTCCCCCTGCAGCGCCCGTCCGCGACGGTCCTGCGGCCGGGCGTCGGACGGGAACTCACCTTCAGCCGCTAAGGAACATTCACCTCATGGGCCTGCTTACTGCAATTTCGACCTTCCTGCTCGGCCCCTTCGGGGTCTCTCTGATCGTCTGCGGCGTGGCTGCGTGCTTCCTGCTGGCCGCCGCGCAGATGCTGCCGCCGCGTGCGGGCTTTATCAGCATGGCTTGCGGTGGCGGCGCCTTCATCGGCGCCTACCTCGTCAAGAACTACATCTCGCTCGGTATGAGCTGAGCCATGGCCGGCGGGTTCGCGGGCGACACGCTCTACCTGGCCTGCACGCGACCCGCCATGAAGAGGGGCGTGCCGATGGAGGGCTACTACACCAACTTCTTTGGCTCGTTCTTCTTCGGCCTGGTGATGAGCAGCCCCTTCTACTGGCTGGTCTTCCTGCTGTTCCACCCCATCATGCGGGCACTCGCTAACAAGAACCCGAACTTCTTCCGCGAGTGGCGCATGTGGCTCGACACGAAAGCACGGCTGGTTGGCCCTTGCCTCTACGCCCTGCCGGCCCAGAACGCCCGCAGGCCCGAAGACGTGCCCAGCTATGTTTGACCGGCTCAGGATCAAAGCCGTCCCGCTTCTGAGCGACTGGGTACCCTACGAGGACTTCCTGGCCGATGACGCCATGCTGCTCTCGGACGGCAGCGCTTACGCCATTTATGAGGTGGCCGGCATTCCGTCGGAGACGGGCGAGCCGGTCGATCTCGTGGCCAGCATGGATGACATCAACCGCCTGATGCGGAACATCCATACGGACCGGCTCGTCCATGGGGTGAGGCTGTGCCGGGGCATCGTGGACCCGGCCACTCTCCCCTTCGAGCAGACCGATCTCCCCTTCGTGGCGCCGCTGCTCGCGAGTTACGAGGACGGGCTGCTGCAGCAGAACCTCTACTTCAACCGGCTCTACCTCACCTTGCAGTTCCGCCCGGCCCAGCCGGCCGGCGAGTGGATCGGCGACAAGGTGAACGAGGCCGCGGCGAAGACGGCGAAAGGAGAGGACAACGCCGTCACCCGCCTGCACAACCTCAACCGCGCCTGCGCCCTGGTCGAGCAGGAACTGCGCGCCTATGGGCTGCGGCGCCTCGGCGTGACCCTCCGGACGGTTCCCGACTCCCTTCCGCGCATGAAGTCTCCCTTCAACGAAATGGTGGAGGCCGAGGTCTTTGCCCTGACGGGCGTGTGGCGCCCCGTGCCCATGACGACAGGTCGGATCGGCAACACCGCGTTCAGCGAGGATGTTGTCTTCCACCACGAGCACATCGAGATCCGGGGGCCGGGCTGGACCACCTACGCCGCCCATCTCGGCTTCCGCGAATATCCCGCCATCACCTATCCCGGCGTCCTGAACACCCTGCTCGCCGCTCCCTTCCGGTTCACGCTCCACCAGACCTTCCGGTTCATGGAGCAGGCCGAGGGGCAGGATGTGATCACCCGGAAGCAGAACCGGATGGTGTGGGCCAACGACAAGGCATTCAAGCAACTGGCGGGGCTGGGCGAGTTCGCCAGCGACCTCCAGGCAGGCCGCTTCGTCATGGGTGACCACTACCTGACCCTCTGCGTCTTCGCGGATCGGGCGACGGGCGGTGGCGCCATGTACGAGCGCCTGGCGCGGGCCTTCGGGCGGGTGGGCCTGCCCGCGGCGGTTTCCAACGTGATCCAGGAGGTTCTGGATACCGTCATCGGCCGCCCCGGCACCAATGCCCTGAACGATGTGGTCAACGACGCCTGGAAGCGCCTCGCCTCCTCCAGCGCCACCGTGGCGCGGGAGAACAAGGCCCTCATGGCGGCCTGGCTGTCCATGATGGGCGGCAACACGAAATACCGGGTGCGGCCGGGCGCGATCAGCTCGCGCAACTTCGCCGGCCTCGCGCCCCTCCACAACTATGCCGGCGGCGCGGAGACGAGCCGGTGGGGTGGGCCGATCGCCATCCTCCGCACCAGCGGGGGCACCCCCTACAAGTTCCACTGGCACGATGGTGAGGGTGACGCCGCGGTGGGCTCCACCTTCGTCTCGGGGGAGATGGGGTCGGGCAAGTCGGCCGGTGTGGGCTTCATGATCGCCTGCACCCGCGCCCGCATGGCCAAGCTCGGGGGGCGGATCTTCGCCCTCGATCACAAGCGGGGCTGGCAGGCGCTCTGGTACGCGATGGGCGGGCGCTATCGGGTGCTGGAGCAAGGGGCGCCCTGCTTCGCCCCCATGAAGACGCTCTCCAACACCCCCGCCGCCCGCACCATGATTTTCACCCTCCTGCACGGCTGCATCCTTTCGGACCGCCTGGGGCCGATCACGGCCGAGGAGGAGGCGCGGCTGGCGCTCGGGATCGAGACGACGATGGAGAATGAGCCCGCCGATCGCTGGCTCGGCTCTGTCCTCGCCTTCCTGGGGACCGGGGAGAACGGCGCCGGCGCCCGCTTCCGCAAGTGGGTCTGGGGTGAGGATCTTGGCTGGGTGCTGGATGCCCCGCAATGTGCCGTGGACCTCGCCCATGTCTGTCAGGCGTTCGACACGACCAAGCTGCTGGATCACCCCCGCGCCCGCGGCCCGGCCATGACCTACCTGTTCTTCGTGGCCGAGATGCTGCTCGACGGCCGCCCCCTCCTGATGCCGGTGGATGAGGGCTGGCGGGCGCTGGCGGATGAGGTCTTCCGGGCGAACATCATCAAATCCGGCCGCACCATCCGCTCCAGGAACGGGGTGCTGACCTTCATCAGCCAGTCGCCCTCCGATGTTATCGCAGCTGGGGTCGTGGCCTCGCTGGTCGAGCAGTGCCCGAACCAGATGCACTTCGCGAACCCCCGCGTCAGCCGGGCAGATTTCGTGGACGGGCTGAAGCGAAGCAACGGTGAGTTCGACGCGCTGAAGACGATCAGCAAGGGGTCGGGTCGCTTCCTCTACTGCAAGGGCGGCACCAGCAGCATCCAGCAGCTCCCCCTGGCGGACATGGGCGACGAGCTGGCGATCCTTTCCACGTCCGAACACACACTGCGGATCATCGATCAGATCCCCGACGATGTGCGCCGCGACCCTGAGCGGTTTGTCGCGGAGTACCACCGCCTGCGGCGCCTCGCTGCGGCGAGGGGCCAGGTGGATGCCCAGGAACCAGCCCTTGGAGAACTGATGTCATGATGAGGCGATCACTCGCCGTCGCTGTGGTGGGGGTGGGGTTGCTGACCAGCAGCGGCACCCAGCGCCCGGCGTCGGCCATTATCTGCGCGAACTGCGCGCAGGAGATCACCCAGCAGCTTAACTGGGGCCAAAACTGGGTTGAAATGGGCAAGCAGCTTGAGCAAGCCCGCTCGATCTACACCGAGGTTCAGGGGACCTACACCCAGGCGCGGACGGTGTGGTCCGCGGCGACGCGGATCACCGATCTGGGGTCTGCGGTCGGGGCGTTGGGGACGATCGGCATCCAGAACCCGCTGCCGGTGAACCCCTACTCGATGCAGGCGCTGCTCAACGGAACCGGGGGCATTGAGGGCTCCCTGGCCTCGCTGAACGGCCTGCTGACCAGCACCCAGACCACCAACCAGGTCTATCGCGTCCAGGGCGGGAACTTCGCCCAGGACGAGATGATCCGGCGGGCGTCGGCGCTGTCGGGCTCGCAGTCGGTCTCGCTGCAGCTTCACCAGAGCGCGGCCGAGCGGTCGCCGCTGCTGGCGCAGTTGCAGGCCCGGCTTGCCACGGCCCGCGACCCGACCGAGCGGGAGGCGCTGATGGTGCGCCTGCAGGCCGAGACGGCGCAGATCCAGAACCAGCAGGTCCAGGCGCAGGCCGCCGCCAGCTACCAGGCGGCGCAGGCTCAGGTGGACCAATTGCGCCAGGAGGAGCGCCTTCAGAAGTCGATTGACGAGGCTCTGACCGTACTTGACGGACGGACCGGGGCGCCTGCCAGCGCACCCGCCACCGCAAGCGTAGGGAGCTGATCATGCGCCGCGTCGTCCGTGCCGTCCTCTTCGAATTGTCCCCTAACCCCAGCCTCTTCGGGGGCTTCCGCCTGCTGCTCTGGGTGGTCGTGATCATGCTGATCCTGGGGGCGATCAAAGGGTATTCGCAGACGACCCCGCCGAGTGCGGAGTGGTATGCCAATAACCCGACCGTTCGGGAGCGGGTGGTGGCGGCCTGCCGGGACAACCCCGGCGCGGCGCGGCGCAATGATCACTGCGCGGCGGCGAGCCAGGGCAACCTGATCGCCGCCGAACGGGAGGCGGCTGCCCGGACGCGCCTCAATCCCTTCGATGACACGCCCCCTTCCTCGCCTCGCTACTGGGAGATGCGGCCGGACGCCCGGCGTGAGCACCTTGCTACGTGCAAGCGCGCGGATCCCGCCTGGCGGGCTCGCAATAACTGCCGTGCGGCGGGCTTTACCTGATGCCGACCTGGGCTGTCTTCGCAACCATCTACGATGGCTTCGCGGTCCCGCTGATCGCGCTGACCAACGTGCTCGTTGGCGCCCTGTCCTCCTGGACGCTGACATGGATGCGAGACGCCATGATTGTGCTCCTCGTTGGCACGATGCTTTGGTCCTCGATCAAGGGGGGCGAAGATCCGATCAGCATCCTCCTTACGTCGCTGGTGAAGTATTGGTTCGTAGGGTTGCTGCTCACCTCAACGCTTAACCTGGGTCCGGCCCTGCGCGACCTCTTGCTGACCGGGATTGAGCGCGAAGTTGGCGGTGCCCTGTCTGGTGCCACCGGGACTCGCATGGTGACGGGCGCGCTCTACGACACTCTCTGGAACCGCGCTTTCGCGGGCGGTCTGCGCGTCATGCGCCAACTCCCCTGGTCGGTGGCGGGTGTCATCCTTGGGTGCGGCGTCCTGCTCTACTGGGTGATTGCCCTCGTCGCTTGCGTGATGGGGTTCGTGATCTGGATGAAGGCTTTCATCATGGTCGCGGTCCTCGTCGGCCTATGGCCCCTCTTTGTCGCGCTGTGGCTTTTTCCCTGGTTCCGCTTTCTGTTCTGGGGCTGGTTGCACAGCGTCTTCGCCAACCTGATCCTGAAGCTGCTCACCACCGTCCTGCTCTCGCTGGTCCTCAACGGCCTTGAGCGGATGTTGCAAACCCTACTCGCGCAGATGACTAACGGCGGAAATGAGTGGCTGGCCCTGCAAACGCTGCTTGGTGGGGCCGCCATGTTCGTCTGCGCGGGCTGGCTCACCTACCAGCTCCCCGGCACTGCCGGAGCGATTGCAGGCGGCTTCGCGGGTTACGGTCACCTCCCCAGTCTCCGAAATCCCTTTGCCCGGCGCGAACAGGAAGGCGGAGCCGGAGGGGGTGGGGGGCTTAGCGATAGCAACCGAAACTCCGGCGGGGAGGGGTCGCCCGCAAACGACATGATCCCGGTGGTGCGGAATGCGCCGCCCGGCCGCTCCCTCTCCAACAACTAGCCAGAAGGCGCATCCCCCCTCATGCGACCGCTCGCCCTCCTCCTGCTCCTGACCGTCGCGGCCTGCGCGAGCGAGAAGGCGCTTCCCAAGCCTGACGGCCATGTCTTCCGGCTGAACCCGGAGCGGTGGGCCGAGCGCGTGAACGATGTACGGGCGGCCAGCCGGTGAGGTCTCCCCTACAGCTTGTCTCCCCCGCGCAGCCCGCAGAGGCGTTGGACGCCGCGGCAGCGAAGCGGCACCTTTCGGCTGCCACCACGCGCGCCGATCAGGTCATCACGCTTGGCCGCTCCTTCCGCACAGCGGGATGGATCGTCGGCGGCGCCGGCCTGGTGGTGGGGCTGACCGGCCTGGGTGTGGCCGCCCTGGTGATCGTCCGTAATGCCCCGGCCGTCCCGGTGTTCAACACGATCTCCCCCGAGGGGCGCATCGAGCGCGCGGTCTCGGTTGATGAGGTGCCGGTGAGGTTCACCGAGGTCACGTCGCGCCAGTATCTCCAGATGGCCGTGGAATACTGCGAGGGCTACCACTACCAGACGCGTGAAACGGAAGCCTCGCGGTGCGGCCTCTTCCTGGCTCCAGCGCAGCGCGCGCGCTTCACGGACTACTACGAGGGCACCGACGGGCCGCCCCGGCGTCTTGGGCAGCGTGGCGCGCTCGATGTCGTGCGCCCGACCTACACGCCAACCGGCAAGGGCACCCAGAACACCGAAGCGTGGACCGTCCGGTTCATCAAGCGCGAGACGCCGCCGAACGGTGGGGCTGTGTGCGTGCCCTGGCAGCTCACCATCCAGTTTCAGTGGCGCCCGGAACTCCGGATGACGCCCAACGACCGAAACACCAATGCGGCCGGGTTCCAGGCATTCGTCTGGGAAGGCCAGCCCGACCCCTCAGGTCGCCCGGGGAGCTGCTGACATGCGCCAGATCACCCTCGTCCTCTCCCTGCTCGCCTCCACGACGATTGCCGCCCCTGCGCTCTCCCAGGGCGCTCCCACGCCCTCTCCCCCGGCCGCCGCCACCGTCGCTGCGGCGAACCTGCCCCGGGCCGATCTCGAAGACCAGAACATGCGCTCCCAGGATTACCGCCCGGGCGTCCGGACACGGCTGGTGGTCGCCGTGGGGCGGTCCTTTGTCCTGACCTTCGGACCGTCCGAGCAGATCGTCCACATCGTCATCGGCGACGGCAACAAGACGATTTCCCCGCCCAGTGCTGCGGCGGCGGCAGAAGGCCAGACCGCCGGACCTCAGGCGCCGCTCCGCAACAACCTCCCGATGTGGGTAGAAGCTCCAGGGTACACGACGCTGCAGGTAATCACCCAGGTCGCTGGCGGGCAGCAGCCGGACCGCGCCTATCAGTTCACGGTGCAGGCGAAGAACCTGCCGACGGATTGCGCAGGTGAGGCGGTCTGCGAGGATCGCGAGTTCACCTATGGCCTGATCTTCCGCTACCCCGACGACGACCGGCGTAAGCGTGAAGCCGAGGCGGCGGCTCGCCGTGAGGAAGCCCGCGCCCGTGCTACCGCCGGTGCGCCGCTCCGGGAGGAATCCCGCCGGCAGGCCCGCACCCAACTGGCGGCAGCGCGTTTGGCGGTGGACTACTTCGGCGCCGGGGCGGCCTGCCGCAACTGGCTCTATGAGGGTGAGGCGAACGATGCCGGCCGCGCTTTCATCCCGGAGAAGGTGACGGACAACGGGCAGGAGACCGCCTTCCTCTACTCGGGCGACCGCCCCCTCCCGGCCTTCTTCGTGGTGAACCCGGACGGCAGCGAGTCGTCGGTCTTCCCGATTATGAAGGCGGCCGATACCGCGGTGCTCCCGACCACGGCGCGCGAGATCCGGCTGCGCGCTGGGGAGGGCGTGGTTCACATCTACAACCGCAACCCGAACTTCGGCCGGAACTGCGATCCCGGCACCGGCACGACCAGCCCGGACGTGGTGAGGGTTGTCCGCCGGGTGGCAAGGCGCTCATGAGCGATCGGGAGGAGCCCTCTGTCGCCAGGCGCCCAGGCGGATTGAGCGGGGCGCAGAAGAACACCCTTCTGATCCTGGGGACGGCGGCCGTCATCGCCTTTGTCTTCTGGCGCAACCCGCCGGGGCAGGAGGAGCCCAGCCCGGCGGGTGGGTCGACGGCCATTGAACCCGCGCTGATCAACTTCCGCACGCCAACTCCGGAAATAAGCCAGGCATCTCGGCCGCAGCCCGAGACGGTGCAGGCGCAGCCCCCCGTCGCCCGCCCGCAGCCGTCCGGCGCCAGCAGCGCACCGCCAGTGCTGCGGGGCCGGATGACCTCCTACGCGCCCGTTGAGCCCTACCCCTACGCCAGGCCTGTTACCCCGGCGGCGGCGGCGGCACAGGCAGGGGGCAACGGGACGCCCGCAGGGGCAAGCGCGGGAACGCCGCAGGAGACGAGGGTGGCGTTCGCAGGGTCCACGATCCCTGGGCGGCGCGTCGGCGCGGCGATGGATATGACCTTCGTGCTCCGGCCCGGTGTCTATACCTGCGAGCTGCAGACGGCCCTCAACAGCGAGAGGCCGGGGCCGTTCTTCTGCCTCACAGACAAGCCGATCAGGTCGCAGGCTGGCGTCACCCTCATGGAGAAGGGGACGACCATCACCGGCACCTATGACAGCCAGGTCGGCCAGGGGCAGGAGCGCATCAACGCCCTGCACGCCTTCGCCCTCACTCGCGAGGGCATCCCTGTTCCGCTCGGCGCCCAGGCCGGAGACAGCCTCGGTCGTAGCGGCATCTCGGGCAACGTGAACACCCATTGGAGGGAGCGGTTCGGCTCGGCGGCTCTCCTGCTGCTTTCGCAAGGCGCCATCAACGTTGCGCAGGATGCGGTGCGCAGCCAGGCGGCCGGCAGCGGCTCAACCAACATCAACATCCAGGGCGCCGGTCTGGACCGGACTATCGCGGACGCGCTCGGCGCCGGGCGTCAGATCCAGAACACGGTGACGAAGAACCAGGGGGAGCAGATCTCCTTCCTGGTGGTCGAGCCTGTGGACTTCTCCCCTGCCCTCTCCCTGGACATTCGCTGATGCAGCCCGCCGAGATCACCCTGAACCGCCTCCTGGTGCCGTTCGCGGGCGCGCTGGACGATCCCGACACCCGGGAGGTTGTCGTGCTGGAGCCCGGCAAGTTCGGCGTGGAGAACAGCAAGGGGTGGCATTGGTATGAAGACCCCGCGCTGACCTACTCGCGCTGCCTCTCGCTCGCGATCCTCGCCGCCCATCGGACGGGGCAGCACTTCGGGGAGAACACGCTGGGCGTAAGCTCCCGCCTGCCCGGCCGCCACCGCATCACCATGGCAGGCCCGCCGTCCACGCCGGCAGGCACGATCAACCTCACGATCCGAAAGCGGGCAACCTCCTTCATCCCCACCCTCGAATGGCTTGCCGAGCGCGGCTACTTCGATTTCCTGCCCAAGGGGACGGACTGGGTAGCCTGGTGTCGGGGGCGCGTGCTGGCGAAGCACACCTTCCTCGCCACCGGGGAGACGGGCAGCAGCAAGACGACCTTTGCCGAGGCGCTGATCCGGGAAATCCCCGAGGATCAGCGCCTGATCACCATGGAGAGCGTGCCCGAGTGGGACCTGCCCCACCGGAACTGGGTGCCCATCGTCTATGCCCAGGCGGGGTCCGAGGCGCGCGGCCTTCCCACGGCCACCCAGGCGTTAGAACTCGCGCTGCGCCAGCGGCCCGACCGCATTCTCTTCGGGGAGATGCGGACGGCCGAATGCTGGGCCTACCTCCGCGCGCTGCAGTCGGGACACCCGGGCGGGATCACCACCGCGCACGCTCGGCCAGGTGTGCGGAAGGCCATGGACGCGCTGATGCTGATGATCCGCGAGAACCCCTCCGCGGCCAGCGCATCCGAGGATCTGATCAACGAACTGCTCCGCAACAGTATCAACGTTGTGGCTCACTGCGAGAAGGTGGCCGGTGCTGCCGTGCCCTACCGTGTGACCCACCTTGAAGAGGTCGCGGCTTGAGGAGCGTCGCCAAGCCCGCGCTCGTACTAGCCTATATCGTGGCGGCGCCTTTCCTCTGGGTCGGTCTGTCGTCTCTCGTCTTCCTGGCAGGCACCCAGCTGTGGGGGCACCCCGACATTCCCCGCAGCGCCTACCTCTGGCAATGGCTCGAGTACCGGCATGACTTTGGCCTGAACGCCCTTACCAGCTTGTGGCTTGTCGCCAGTGGCGTTCTCGTTGCCCTGGCGCTGCTCGTCCCGCTGATCCGCATGGCGAAGATGCGTGGCTCGAAGAGGAAGCTTTTCGGAGAAAGCCACTTCGCCACCGAGAACGAGGCCAGGAAATCCGGCCTCGTCTTCTCTCATCGGCCTCTGGGCAACGCCTTCCTGCTCGGCCGCACGCAGGGCTTTGGGCGCCGGTATGTGAGCCTGCCCGGTGAGGAGCATGTCTCCCTCTACGCCCGCACCCGCAGTGGCAAGGGCGTGTCCGTGGTGGTGCCGAACGCCCTGAACTGGGGCGGCTCCCTGATCGCCTTCTCCATCAAACGCGACTTGGTGCGGGACGCGGCGGCGGAGCGCGCCCGGAAGGGGCAAGCCGTCTTTGTGTTTGACCCGACTAACCCGGATGGCCGGAGCCATCGGTGGAACCCACTGGGCAACGTGCCTCGCGGCGGCGTTGGCTGTTACGATGCCGTTCAGCGGGTCATGCAATTCGTTATCCCGGAGACCAAGGCCAACAACCCCTTTTGGGACAATGCGGGCCGGCGGATCGCCACCGCCGCGGCGGTGCTGCTGGCCGAGACCCCGGGTGCCGCGCTGAACATCGCTGGGGTCAAGCGCCTGCTGGGCCGGTCGGACTACGACAAGCATTTTCGGCAGATGATTGCTGAGGCGCGGAACGAGGCCCGGCCCTATTCCGCCTCGGCCGTGGACACCATCCTCGGTTGGCTCGACCGCAAGGGCGAGGAGGGCGCCAACGGGGTGCGCGATACCGCCCTGACCGCCATGGCGTTGTGGGATAGCGAGGTGATCGCCGCCGCGACCGAGGTGAGCGACTTTGATCTGGCAGCGCTGCGCCGGGAGCCGATGAGCGTCTTTGTCTGCGCCGAGGTGGCTGATATCCGCCGGCTGCGCCCTCTGTTCGCCCTGTTCTTCCAGCAGCTCGTGGACTTCAACACCCGGCGCGAGTTCTCGGACGATCCCCGCCACCGCTACCAGGTCGCAGTCGAGATGGACGAGTTCTGGGCGCCGGGTCGGATGGATATCCTGGCCGATGCTGCCGCCTTTACGGCCAGCTTCGGTTTCCGCCTGCTCTACGTGGTGCAGAGCAAGCAGCAGTTGCACAGCATCTACGGGGAGCAGGGCGCGGAAAACATCTTCCTGAACACCGGGGCCGAGTTGCTCTTCGGGGGTGCGGACCAGAAGCTCGCGGAGGAGGTGAGCAAGCGGGCTGGCGCTGACACCGTGACCGAGACCACCACGAACCGCCCGCGATTCTTCGGCTGGCTGAGCCCGGCCAGGCAGTCCGAAAGCGAGGCGGTGCGCCAGCGGGCGCTCATGCTGCCGCAGGAGGTCCAGCGGCTATCCCGGGACGAGATGCTTGTCCTTCGGCCGGGCCTGCCCCCGCTCAAGCTCGCCCGTGTCGTCTGGTTCAAGGATTCCTTCTTCCGGGGAATGAAGGGAGCACCGCCGCCCGTGCCTCAACTGCATTTACGGGTTGAGCGTGACGATCCGGAGGCGATTGCCAGGGCACAGGCCGAGAGCCAGGTGCACCATGAGCGGGCGAAGGAAGAGGCAGCAGCCCGGGCTGAGGCCGAGTTTGCTGAGGTCGAGAAGGCAGCCGCTGAAGCGGCGATCCAGGCGAAATCCGCGGGCGAGGTGGAGCGCGTCACAGAGGCGGAGGTGCTGGTCCGGGTCCGTGAGGCCGCAACCGCCCAGGAGGTCGCCCGGCTGGCGCGGCAGGCCGCCACTGAGGCCAAGAAGGATGCCAAGGCGTGGGAAGAGGCGGCATCCGCTCGGGCTGTTGCCGTCGCCAAAGTGGCAGAGGCGGTTGACGCTGCGGCGAGGGCTACCTCGGCAGCAGCCGTGGCGCAGGACGCAGCGGGGCAGGCCAGCCGGAGGGCGGCGGAAGCGCGCATAGACGCGGCTGAGGCTCGCCGGGCCTCCAAGGTGCCTAATGCCTCGCTCGAAGTTATGGAGGCGGTCCGAGCCAAGCAAGAGGCAGCCGTCGCAGCATCGACCGTAGCCGCCACCGCCGATGCTGAGCAAACCTCAGCCACATCCGCAGCCGTTGAGGCTCGCCAGGCAGTCGCCAGTGCCAAGGCCCGCCTCCAGGCCATTGAGGCGCAGCAGGGGGATCTGGATATCAGCGCGCAAGCCCAGGCAGCAGCCCACGCAAAGGCGCAAGCCGCCGCAGAAGCCTCAACCGCGGCCACCATCGCTGCCGCAGAAGCGCAACAGGCGGTGGCCAACGCCAAGTCCGACCTTTCGCTCGCGCGGCGTGATGCCGCTGCTCGGAAGCGTCGGGCGGAACACCTCGGCCGTGTCCTAGACAAGATGCGCCCTTCTGCTAGCCATCCTGGCGGATGACCGCTCGGGGTCCAACTTGTGTGAAAACGCAAGGATGCAACGAAATCGGAGGATCTTTTTCTCTGTCTCTGAGTCGAGCCTTCAAAAGTGTAGGCTTAGGTAGCTGCCTGACCGTTCTCTACGGGAAGAATGGGCCCGCCTAGAACGGACATCCTGTTCACCAAGATCGCGGCTGCCTTTTCCCACGGCCTCGGTCGGGAGCGGACATAAACGAGATTTAGTCCAGTACACGACGCCCGATGCGCTCAGAAGCGCTAAGTCTACACGAAGGATCATGCGTGGAAGCGATAAGACGGGTTGGGTGCTTGGTTCTCGGATAGCATGCTCATGCCGAGGCCCACCTTCCGGGCGAAGCCGACAGTGATGGGGTACCGCGAGACGCCTTCGGTGGAATTCCAGTCCATCTTAGAGAGCGCAAGAATTTCCAACGCCCGCTCGCGGAGGTCGGTGGATCCGGCCGACCCGATTTCCAGCGGTGCGGGGATGTGCGGGCCGGGATACTCCCCCCACCACGGCAGCCGCCCCACCGTGAATAGGTAGCTCTCGTCGCCGATCGTGCAGAACGTGCCCCTCACCGGTTCCTCTGCACCCCGGCGGATCAAGCGAAATGATGTCTCCCTCAACCAGACGAGGTCACAGGCGGCGACGTCCCGCTGCGCTCCCCGCCGGAAGCCTTCGACCTCCTCAGGCTCGTAGCCGGATGTCTTGTGCACAACCACGCGGTCGGGGGCGACACCGGCGGACAAGCGGTACTTCACGACGACGTCCGCGATCAGAACTGCGGCTTGGTCGGCCGTGAGGTACGGGCGTCGATCCCGGCGCTGTTCCTGGTCGATCTCGGCGCCCTTGATCGCGAACGGCTCCAACTCCGTTGACACCGCCTGTGCTACGCTCGCGTAGACGATGCCTCCCGTCCGGCGGCGGATGTGGTGGAACGAGATGCCGACGAAGCAGACGTTCCTCGGCAGGCCCGTAGGTCTCCAGGGTATCCCCCCGCACTTGTAAAGCAGGGTCGTCGCCATGTTCCACGCGCGCGTGGCCCGGCTCTGGCCCCGGCCGTTCGGACGGCGGACGGTGTCGTAGCGCAGGATTTGAAGCGGCGCCGCATTCTGATGGAACATCGCCCGGGTTTTCAGCGCCCGGTAGAAGGATTGATAGAGAAGCTCCTCGGCCGTCGCCCTCAACGCCTCCGCCTTTTCCTTCTCTTCGGACGTCGGCTGAAAGAGCGAGAGCTGGTCTGACTCCTCCTCCGCTTTGAGGGCCTCTAAGAGGCGGCGCTCCTCGGGGGACAGCGCCGGATTGACGAGACGAAGCTCGGCGAGTTCGTCCGGCAGGTAGATCACCACGCAGGAGGGTGGCTGATCAGAGAGGAGGGCCTTCACCCGCTCGTCTAGCATCTCCAGCAGCGCCTCAAATCCGCCGGGCGTCTGCCTCCTCAGGAGCAGCTCGGCGTACTCCGCGTCGTCGATCGTCCGAATGAGGCGCGGCTCGATGCGGAAGGTGGTCCCAAGGGCCTTGGGGGCGCCGGGCCACCGCGGAAAGCGCCGCGCGTTCGCGTCGTGCGCAGCCTCGAACCGGTTCAGTCCCTCGAGCCAGGAGCGGGCCTCCTCGACGTCCCGCTGTAGGGTGACGAGGCCGAGATTGACGAGGCTCGGCACGCCAATGGCGGGCCCGCCTGCCGCGAGACCCTTCCTCGGCTCGACGCTCTGGCCCGCCCCGAAGCTGAGCGGGGGCTCCTCCAACACCTCAATTCGGACCTTCAGGCCGGACGGGCTCATCAGAGGGGCACCTCGCAGGTCAGGAAGGAGCCTTGCAGGAGAAGGTCGCCGACGTGCTGCTGCCCGACGTCGATAACGGGCTGGCCGCGCCCGATAAACCGGGCCCAGAAGGTTAGGTCGTCCTCGACGTTCTTGTTTCGATCGAACTTGACCCGTCGCGTCGCGCGGGACCCCTGCATGAAAGGAGGCAGAGGCGTGCGGGAATCGGCTCCCGTGAACATGTAGAAGGGCTTGATGCGAATGCCCCAGCCCTCGGCCGCGCGCACGACGGCGTAGCCGAACCCCTCATTCTCGAACCATGGGCGAGAGGCCCCGTTGCCCCGATCCTTCACGGTCTGTCGGCGTACTCGGCGTCCGACGCCTGAGAGGTAGTTGACGTCGCGTGGCTTCCCGTTGCCGTCCCCGACGAAGTAGGCCCGTCTTGCGCTCCTCCGATCCGGCAACTCGGCTTCGAGGATGAGCCCCTCGGACCGGAGGCCTCGTACGTGCTGCTCAAAGTGGCGTCGGAGCAACCATGACAGCTCGTCTTGCCACTCGCCCTCCCCGACGGCGGCGAGGTCCAGCTCGAGGCTGCTCGACGGATCGTGGTACAGACCAAACGCTGCCGCGAGGAGCGGCAGCGGGACGAAGCTGACCACCCGATTGCCGCCCACAGGCGCGAAGGTGCCCGCGTCCGAAAGGTCCAGGTCGCGGGGCCGCTCGCGGAAGCTTCCGCGTAACTGGAGCACGGTGAGAGTGGACGGCAGGGCCGCGAAGGGCAGTGTGTTCAGGACGTAGGTGGCGAACTGGCGCTGGTCGCGGGCGACCTCCCGGGAACCACCCGACGGCAAAGGACGTCGGAGCAAAGCCTCGAACCGGGCCGCGGCGGAGTCGCTACGGAAGTCCGCTCGGCCGCCGTTCCCGCGGGCTAGGTCCTCCACGTCGGCGAGGCCCGTCCCGTGACGCTGCATGTAATGGAGCCCGAAGAACACGTCGCAAAGCGAGCGGTTTCTTGGCTCGCTGTGGAGTCGGAGGGGCTGGAATCGCCCCTCCGAGTCCGGCTGGACGCGCCGCGCCAGACCGGCAGGCAGAGCGCCCGGGCTGCGGAAGGTGAACCCGTCCTCGGCGGCATCCACCTCAACTGGCTCAGGAATAGCGTAATCGCGGTGGAGGAGCGCGTTCGCCGCGAGTTCGGTCAGGGCCAACTCGGGGACGGCCCGACGGTCCTCGTGGGCCGTCTTCGCCTTCACCTTCAGCACCGGATTCACGTCCCACGAGTCTAGCCAAGCCTGCAGCGCCTCGCGCTGTCCGAGGAGGTTGCCCGAGAACACCTGCCGCTTCTTGCCGGCAATCGTCGCCTCCACCACGGCGTGGGGCATAAATCTCTGCGGGTCCTTGCCGAAGAGGAGGATGCAGCCCCGGGTCGGGACGATCCGCCCCTCGTGCGTCGCGACGAGCTGCAACTCGGCGAGCAGCGCCTTTAAGCTGCTCCGCGTTACCGGTGCCCGGCCGATCGCCTCACAGTACCGGATCAGCGTAGACAGGGCGAGGTCCTCGTCCACGTCGGCCTCCGTCGCTTCCGCGAGGGGCTGGTCGTCGAACGGGATCTCGTCCTGGGGACGGTGAGAGCGGGGGGTGGTAGAAGGGTAGCAATCCTCGCCAACGAGATCAGCTGCGAGCGTGCCGATGAGTTCGTCGAAGCCCGCTATCGTCACGTACCGGAAGTTCGAGCCGACCTTCCTGCGCAGGGCTTCCACAGAGGCATGCGGCTCCTCCCCCTTCCTCAGGCACCAGTAGATGCCGCGCTTGAACCCGTTCGCACTGGAAGGGTCGCCGAGCAGGTGCTCCATGATGGACGCCTCGGCTCCCCGGTAGCCGATAACGACGAGTGGGGACGATCCGAGCAACGGCCGGAGAGTGGAGACGAGAGGGTCGTCGAGCTGCTCCGTTTCCCTGTGCAGGTTTCGGTCAGTGTAGTGCTCCGCCGTGCCGTGCAGCCAAACAAGTTGAGCGCGCGACCACATGTCGAAGGCCTGGAGGTCACCGGGAGTCTTGTTGACCTCGGTTAGGCGCGGGACATGAGGGCCAAGGCTGGACAGCGCCTCCGGGATGCAGCGGTCGAAGTTCGTCGTGAGAATCGTCTTCACGAGCCCGCGCACCACGAACTCGGCCAAATGGCGGTAACCCGACTTGATGCCCGCACGCGGGACCATCAGGTCGAGGAGCACCTCGCGCTTGTACTCCTGGGGCGTTAGCAGGTGCTCCACCGCGAGCGGGAAGTTCTCGGCGAAACGGTCCTCACCAGGTACGAACCACGGTCGCGAGGCGAGCCAATCCATCCATTCGCTGACTTTGACGCGCTCGACCGGCAGCCCGCCACGTGCGACGCGGTCGGCGTAGAACCTGCGTGCGATGCGGCTGACGCACTCCCGCGCAGTCGGGACGCCAGAGCTGAAGGACGCCCCGGCCCCGAGGAGTAGGACGGGACGGGCAGTCTGGTCGGCCCGGAAGAGCGATGCCAGGAGCCGGGCCCCTTCCGAGATATCATCCATGGGCGGCGACCCTGGGCTCCCCCGATTCGCGACAATGAAGGCTAGCAGGCGTTCACATATCGTTCCAGTCAGTGCCAAAGCGTAGGACGGACGACGTGTTGGGAAGAAACTCACGTCGCGGCTACGTCCGCTTGCGGATCAGCCATCACGACGGATGTTCGGCCGCATCGGGTGCGACGCAGCCGCATGTACCGGCAGTGACGCTATGTCTGCTTTCACATCAACGTCCGACTTTGCGCCAACAAGTACCAATGTCGTGGAAGGGTCGGGATCAGTCTGTGCCACGGCGGGCTGTTATTAGCGCGTCATCCTCGGCCCGCGCTCCCGCCCCGTCCCCTTTTTGTCAGGCGGCGGGGCTTTTGTCGTGCTGGGAATGGCGCGGAATGGCGTGGATTCGCTGCGTTCGTTGCTGGCCTTGGTGGGGATAGTTGTCTGGGTACGTGCCTGCGCCTCGGCCTGCTGCTTGACCCTAGCCAGCTCAGGCCATAGCGCCTCGGTGGAGCCCTGCTCAAACAGGCTGATCCGCCGCTCCAGCCGGTTCGTCCAAACCTCTGGATCGACAGGTCGGCGTCCGCCCTTGGGCGTGGCGATCTGGTGCACAGGGTTCCAGTGATATTCGAGCGTGCGTTCGGCCTCGCGTCGATCGGCAGACACCAGGGCATCTACCGCGTCGGTAAAGCCCATCTCTCCCCGCGACACCCTCGCCGCATAGACCCGCGCCAGGCGCTCGGTAACGGGCACCTCCGGCATTCGCACCTTGGCGGCCGGTGCCTGCCGTTGCGCCTCGGGAGCGGCGTGCTTCGGCGCTGGTACTGGCACCTGCGTCGGGGTCTGGGCTGGTTTCTCGGGCGCCTGGATGCGCTCCGGCCGCCACCGGACCATGCGCCCCACCCGCTTGGCGGCTTCTGCGGCAATCCGGATGATCGCCTGCATCCGTGTCTCCTGAGCCGTACCCGGCAGTTTCCGCGGATCGCCGGTGTGTAGCCAGGTGTCGCGGTCGGCCACGTAGTCGGACGCGTTCAGCCCATCGAAAGACGCCTTCGCGCTGCGGAGGAAAGATCGGCGGATGGCTTCACGGGTCGGCTTCTCGCCATCGCTAGCCAGGCGCTGCGCGATGGCGCCGGCATCGGCCACCACCACGGCGTCCTCACGGTGACGGGTGAGGGCCACATAGGCACGCGAGGCATCGAGCCCGCCGCCAGCGTGAACGATGGTGAAGTCTGTTGTCTGGCCCTGCGCCTTGTGGATGGTGCGGGCAAAGGCGTGCTGCAGGACTGGTGCGGATTGGTCCTGACCCTGCCGTGCCGGGGGCGCGATCTCGGACAGCCGGAGGGAGAGCGTCTTCTGCGTGCGATCGAGCCGGATGGTGAGCGTGGGGTCCGCACCGCGCGTGAAGCCCTCTAGCGTCGCCACATCGTTTGCCAGCACATCGTATCCGGTCTTCGTCAGCGTCGCCCCGAGCGCCAGGCGGTCGCCCGCGCGCAACTCCATCTCGCGCAGCTCGCCCTGGGCACCACGGCGCCCTCCGGCATGGATGGTGCGAACCGTGATGGCGTCAGCACCGAGCTCCCCACCGGCAACAAGCCGGTTGCGGATCTTGCGGTTGATGGCATGCACGTCCGCGTTGCGCGCTGCCAGCACCAGGCGGGATGCGTCCGGCTTCTGCTGGCGGTTCTTCTCCCAGGCGTCGGCTACGCGCTGGATGGTGTGTGCTGCATCCCTCCCCCATCGAACGCGGCCTTTCGCATCGTATCGGGCCAAGCCCTCCACGCTGTCGCCCGATGCGAAGGCTTGGCTCGCCTGTTTCATCCACGGCGAGGCCTGCCGCCGCACATCCTCCATGCGGGCAACGCCAAGCGCATCGGCCAGGGCGGAGAATGGTGCGCCCGGCTCCACGCTGCGGAGCTGGCGGCGGTCGCCAACCAACACGACCTGCGCGCCCTTGTCGCGGGCGTGGGAAAGGAGTGAGGCTACATCGCGCGAGGCGGCCATGCCGGCCTCGTCCACGATCAGCACAGAGCGTGGGTTTAGTTCGGCCCGCCCTGCATCAAGGTCTTTGACGAATCCCTGTAGCGCGCGAGACCCGGGGAGAGCGGCTTCCTGTCGCACCACGTCCGCCGCAGTCCAGGACGGGGCGAGACCTATGGGCTGCGCGCCGCTGCGCCGCGCTGCATCCACCACGGCCGCCAGGGCGAAGCTCTTGCCCGCGCCTGCCACGCCCTCTACCACCACCACGCCATCACCGCGGGCGGTGTGCCGGACTGCCTGCGCCTGCTCGGGGGAGAGGCTGGGCCGGGCAGCAATGGCGGCCTCGGCGTCGGCCTTGCGGATCTGACCGCCTTTGCCCCGGCGCTCCATCGCGTCCCGCAGCATCCGGCGCTCGCGGTCCAGCGACTCCTGCGTGGTGAAGACCATCTCGCCGCGCTGGTTCGGCTCCAGAGCGACGAGGCGCTTGCTGGCGACGAGGCGGTCGTACTCGGCATGGGCGCCCTCGGCGCCGCCACCGCGCGCCTGGGACGCCTCCGCGATCATGCGCCGGAGGGTGCGGTCGGTGACGACGGAGGACTGCTGCAGGGCCTCGGTGAGGGCGGCGTCGGCCGGGCGCTGCTCGGGTCGCTGGTGGCGCGCTGCCGCGTCCCGCACAGCCTGCCAGACCGTCTCCTTGGTGAGGCCAAGCCCCTCCAGCTCCCGAAGCCATCGGGCCTCCAGCTTGCCGTCCTCAGGGACGGTGCTCTTGGTGCGCCGGGTGCTCTGGGTGATCTCCTCCTTCAACAGCCGGAGGCGCTTGCCCTTGGCTTCGTCGGGGGCGGTGGTGGGGGCGCCCCGGAGCGGCCCCTGCCGGACGCCGGGCGCGGTGGCGGCGGCGCGCTCCTGTTCGCCGGCCTGCTCCAGGTTGGCCCGCACCTTATCCAGCGCGTCGAGAATGACCGTCCGGCGCTTGGACCAGGTGGCGATCAGCGCGGGCGGCACCCCGGCGATGGTGAAGGCTTGCCCGTCCTCCTGGATCGCCACGCCGCGCAGGGCCAGGCGGTTGGCCAACTCGGCGCGGAAGATGGCGCCCCCGTAGGTCTTCCAGGGGTAGAGCTTCTGCGGGTCCAGGGCTCCGGTGGAGCCATCCGTCCGGAGCCCGATATTGCCCAGGACACCGTGGACGTGCGGTTGGGGGTCGCCTGCTCGGCTGGTGAACTGCGGGAAGAGGCCGGCGGCCACGTCCTGCACCCGTTCGCGTGTCTCTCCGCCGGAACCGCGCCGGGTCTCGAACACCCCGCGGTCATGGAGGGCGCGGAGACCGGCGCGGGCGGAAGCCACCATGTCATCCGCGATGCCCTGCCGGATCTCGGGGGAGGCGGTGGCGTAGAGAACCCCGACCCCCTTCGGGGCGCTGAAGGTGAGATCCCACCCCCCGACCCGGCTGTTCCGGGCGGCGGTCTGGACCAGCGCCTCGCCGTCCAGCCCCCTGCCCTCCAGCATCTGCCGGAGCTGCCCCGGGACGATCGGCTTGCCATCCGGCGCCAAGCTGTTGGACGGGCTCCACCAAGTGGCCTGCGACGCCGAGGCATCGGCCATGAGGTATTCGTCGGCGGCCTTGGAGGGGTTGGCCTGATCGGGCTGAGCCTTCTGGGCCTCGCCCTCGTAGTAGTCGGCCGCAGCCGAGAGGTTCAGCCCACCCTTGCCACCACCGATGCGCTTGACGCTGAGCACGCGGTCCTAGAACGGCCCGGTGTCGGTCGGGCCATCCGGTGGCTCGATAGCGCCGGCCAGGGTGCCCACTGCCTGAGCGATATCCCGGAGCGAGCCCCGCACGGCTTCATGCTCCTCCCAGGCATCCTCCATGGTCGGGACGGCCTTGCCGATGGCCTCAACGTGTCGGCCGAGGGTTTCCACCAAGGCCTCCAGCCGGGCGGGGATAGGGGCTCCTCCGGCGGCGGCGGCCTCCTGAGGGGTCTGCCGGATGAAAGAGAGCACCGCCATCCGGACCAGCTCGGACGACCTCATGCCCCGCGCCTCGGCCGCCTTGGTGACCTCCTCGGCCTCCTCGTCCGTGAGGGATGCCCATATCCGGTTGGATGCCGCTGCGGCCATGGAAGACCCCCTCCAAGGAGGGTATAGTACCTACTGTGCAGATTTGAGCACCACAAGGTGCCACGCCGTGTGAACGTCTCTCCTCCTTCTGTGGCTGCTCACCAGGTGGCATTAAGGTACTCTAAGACTACCCGAAGGTGGCTAAAGGTTGCTGGGGCCTCTAAGCCCACGCTAAGGTGCTGCTATGGCTACGAAGGTGCAGCGGATGCCATGAGCGAAGTCGAGTGGCTGCTTGAGGCGGCGCAGGAGTTTGGGCCGGCGTCTGACCCGCGGAAGGCTGGCGAACTGCGCCTGTACCTGCGGGATAACCTTGATGCCGTGATGAAGGTCAAGGACGACCGCAAGCTCAGTTGGGGGCAGGTCGCTACCATCCTGACGAAGAGGGGCCTGACCAAGAAGAATGGCGATCCCCTGGATGCCAACATCGTGGCGGTGACAGCCTCTGCCGTTCGCCTGGAGCGGAACCCGCGCGGCCGGAAGCGTCGTGCTGCGACGCCGGCCAGGGCAGGGAAGCAGGCGGCCACCCCCGCTTCACACCTGCCACCGGCTGGACTGGACCCCGTGGTGCCCCCGCCTGCGACGGTCCAGGCCGAGACACACACACCTCCCCCTTCGGGCTCTTCGGCAGGGGACGACGACCGGGATGAAGCTGAGCGCGCGGCTAAACTGCGGGCCGTCATGGCTCGCGCGGTTCGCAAGCCCTTCCCTGCCGGGGCCGGCTTTGAGGTGCCCACGGATCCCAACTGGCGCAAAGGCGAATGACCATGGCCGAGACCACCTCCCCTGCCGTCCACATCTTCGGCTCCGACAAAGGAGGCGTCGGCAAGACATTGGCCGCCCAGGTGGCCATTACCCAGCTGGTGACGGTCACAGGCCGTCTGCCCGTCATTGTCGAGGTCGAAGCCGAGGCGCGGCTGGGCGCGATTTACGGAGCCAAGGCAGTCCGGTCTTTCATCCTGGGCGCCAACACCATGGAGGAGCTCGAACGCAACCCCAGGCTGATCTACGCCATGTGGAACGACCTGGGAGAGCTGCTGCTGGAGAATGAGGGTCGGGACGTGGTGCTCGACCTCGGAGCCAACCTGACAAAGTCGCTCATGGTGTGGCTCGATGAGTTCGGCGCCGACGGTCCACTCGGCGCGGGCGAGCGGGTTCGCTTCTATGCGTTGACGACCGGGGAGACGGCATCCCTGACCAGCGCCAGCAATGCGCTGGGCTATGCCGCTTACTCACTACCGGCTTCGGCTCGCACGTTGCTGATCAATGAACGGGATGAGGCGCTGTTCCCCCTGGCGCCGGACGCCCCGGCGGTTCGCAGCCTGCTTAAGACGCATGGGGCGAACGCGGCCCGCTTCCCGCGATGCATGTCGCCCGCCCTGGCGCAGGTGGTGGACCAGCGTATGAGGCTCGACGACGCGCTGGCACAGCCGGTCGATTTCTGGGTCGGCAAGGGCATGAAGCGCATGGACGCTATTCTGGCCGTGCGGCGTCTAGCCTCCTGGGGCGAAGCGGCGATGTCGGTCTTCGGTTCGCTGCCCGCCACCGCCCCGGCATAGGTCTGTGGCGGAGGAGGCCCGTAAGAGGGAGGGCGTGCTGCCCTCTCTTCGTCGCGCCAGTGCGGCGGCTGAGGCGGAATGGGTCGATCTCAGCGCCTCCCTGGCTTCCGACCTCCTTGCCATCCAGGAGGCGGGAAAGCGCGCGGCCGCCTATGCGGCTCTCTCGGCAAAACTCGGGGCTACGGGTGACGGGCTTCTGCCGGCGGACGATGCCCGGGTTCGTGCATCCTTCGAGGCAGCCCCGCCGGCACCGCAGCAGAGGAACGAGGACCACGAACGGGAGTTAGCGGCCTGGCGAGTTCGGGACACGGCAGCCCGCGCCGAGATAGCCCGTCTGGAACGCGCGAGGCGGTTGGCAGCCTGGGGGCTGGTACCGGCTGGAGCTGTGCTCCCGGCGGCGGTGGCGGCCGTCGCCTATGGATGGGACCCGTTGAGCTTGGCGTCGGCTCTGCCTGAACTCCCCACGCTGCCGATGTCGGCGGTGATGCTGGCGGCCTTGGCCGCTGGCGGTCTCTGCGCCGTTCTGGCGTCGCGTGCGAGGCAGGTGCCGCAAGCGTGGAATGCCGCGGCAGCGGCTGTTGTTGCAGGGGTGGTGTTTCTGCTCGCCGCACGCAGCCTGCCCCTCTACAT
This sequence comes from Roseomonas sp. KE2513, assembly GCF_016107305.1. Lineage (GTDB taxonomy): Bacteria > Pseudomonadota > Alphaproteobacteria > Acetobacterales > Acetobacteraceae > Roseomonas. The sequence continues at coordinate 19,604 of NZ_RCVR01000021.1, read as the reverse complement.
CGCCGCAAATGGTGTGATCACCCGGAGTGGGCAGTCCCTCGAGAGGGTCGTTGTAAGGGTCTATCCCAACGCTGCCGGAGCAGGGCTTGAGGTTTTGCGTGGCAACGACATGATCCGGCGCGGTGAGGTCCTGGATTTTAGGGGAGCCTACCCAGTGCGGTTCTTGCGGGAGGGCCGATAGGGCTACGGGGCGGTGCCAGTATGGAAGGGCTGCGCCTCAGTCGTGCGACCCCATTCCCGTCAGAACACGTCAGGTCCGGGTTAGCGACAATGGTGCAGCTGGAGTCATCAGCAAGACCCTTGTCCAAACGGATCTGATTGCACGGCACCGTCGAGAGCGCACACTGCGAATCGGTTGCTCGCCAACCGCCCACTTCGATCGGAGGTGATCATGGCCAAACGTCCTGGCAACAAGGCTCCGCCCGGCAAAACGCGTCCAAGCGCCACTTCAGCCGGCCGCCGCGCAACAACGTCCACCACGCGCAGCAAGCCTGCGGCTCCGGGCCGGAAAGCTGCCGCGGCCCCCACAGCAGTGCGGAGCGCCCGAAGCGCTACCACTCCCACTCGGGGCAAGGCGAGCACGGGTGCTCCGTCGCGCACCGGCAAGCCAGCTGCGTCAAAGGCACCGACGGCTCGCAAGGCGGCCGTGAAGGCGCCGGCGCGCGAGGCACGCCCGGCGAAGGCCGAGCGGAAGCCAGCTTCCGCTGCGGGCGCCAAGAAGGCGGCTTCCGCCGCCAACCGGCGCAGCGCGGCGCCGCGTGCGGCAGCAGCCAGCAAGGCCACCGGCAAGGTCGCAGCGCGTGGCGCCCGTGCGGCCGCCACTTCCACAAAGCAGGCCAGGAAGCCGGCCGCGGCGCCGGCACGGCGGGCTGCCCCGGCGGCCAGCGGCACCAGGGCGAAGGCAGAGAAGGCTAGCTCCCGACCTGCTGTGGCCAAGGCCAGGACGTCATCCCGCGCCGCCGCGAGCGCCAAGGGCACAACCAAAACCGCTGCCCGCAGCCCTCGTGCGGCAGCGACGACGGCGCGGCAGCCCGCAAAACCCGTAACCGCATCTGGCAAGCGCGCGGCCTCGGCTGCGAGTTCGGCCCGGGCGACAAAGCCGTCTGTACCGAAAAGCGTCGCGGCGAAGTCCAAGGTCCAGGCTCGAGCCTCAACACCTGCTAAGGGCAAGGCGACACTTGCCAGCACCCGCACGTCGCGGCCCTCTGCCGCCCCGGCAAAGTCCCCGGCTCGGCGCACTCCACAGGCTACGCCCGCGGCCCGGACGAAGTCGTCCAATGCCGACACATCGAGCCCGGCGCCGTCCAAACGGGTTGCCCCTTCCCGGACGGCTGCGCCTGCCGCGGCCCGTGGCACACGGCGTGCACGATCAGCACCCGACGAGAGGGAGGTGAACGGCGGCGACGGCGCGGGGAAGTCCTCCAACACCGCCGCGTCACGGCCTGAAGGAGATGAGCAGCAGGCCGGTACCGCGATGTCCCTTCCCGCTGCCATGGCCGCAGCCGGTGCCGCCATGGCCGCTTCTGCTATGGCGTCCGGCCTCAACGCTGCGGCCGAGCTCTCGCAGAACCTGACCGGTGACGGCTCGAACTCCGACGCCGACGAGTCCCGCAAGGACGAGCTACCCACACGCGAAGCGGATGTGGCACCCTCGCCCGAGAGCTCGAACGACCTCGCCTAACCCCTGGCTGAGCGCAGAGGCGGCCCTGGTTCACTCAGGCGCCGCCTCCATGACTGCGTTGCCGGGTTTCAGCGGGCACGGGCCGCGAGTCAACGCTCTCAACCACATAGTCCGGCTCTGTGACCGACGGCGCGGCAGGGCCGAACCGCATCTGGACACATGGTTCAACGCGTCAGACCTGAAGCGCTCCGGTTCAGGCAAAGCACATCGTCGCGGTGGCGCGCTCGGCCGGGTTCAGGCTGTAAAGATGGGAGGATATCGAGGAAAACCGGACGCCCTCCAGGGTCTTCCCTGAGGCGAGTTTCCTGCAACCATGGTAGCGGCCGGAGTACGGCGGCCGAATAGGTGCTACGAAAGCGGTGCGCGTCATGCTGGGGTGTCAAGCAGCCTGGATGCGGAAAGGGCCAATCCTCACCTCTGTACGGCGCCCCACTTCAGGAGAATTCCAGTAGCGCCCTTGCGCGTACCCTCACCGCAGAAATGCCATTGCCGTCCGCTGGACGTACCCATTGGCAATGCTTCACTCGAGATGGCCGGTGCCGTAGCGGGAGAAGGCTGTGCGAAGCGCGCGCTGCAGGCGCGCCTCACCCCGGCGTCGCCTTCGCGCAGGTTGCCGCTGTTCACCTGCATGAGCGCCAGCCCCGTGGAACGGCCCTGGCGCTCGATCAAGGGCATGGCGAGGGCCATGGCCGTTTCCCGCGTCCCGGGTGGATCGGACCGCCGCCCGGTCCTTTCAGGTCGAGGGCGAACGGCTGAGCGTCGCTTCCCGCGCGCATGACATTGGCCAGCGTCTCAAAGGTGACGGACAGGGCGCAGCGGCCGGCAAGCTGCGCAATGACAGTCATTCCCGAGACGACGTAGCCACAAGCCGACCGCCTGGCTCCTCAGGTGTCGGGCGTGTCCTGCTTCGTGTCATGACCTCCGGCGGCTTGCGGTAGACCGGCCAGCGCCGCGCTACTCGAGGTTGCGCCAGCAGCGACGGAGCGAAGCTTGCTGAGCTTCGGGCAGTCCTGCTCGTGTAAGGTGACGGGACCACGGTAGCCAAGGTCGTCGCGCACAAACCGCACCAGGCGCGTGAGATCGCGGTAGGCGCGCACGCCCGCGCCCCGGAATAGCCCGATGGCGACATAGCCCCGCCGCCAACTCGGCAGCAGGTAGGGGACGTGCTCCACCCCGGCGGCCTCGTCACGACGAGCCACAATGACGACGCTCTCGATCCGCCCACCAGCCGTCAAGCCGGCGCGGATATCTGCCTCTTGCAGAAGCCCTTGCAAGTACCTGTCTCCCTGACGAGGGCGGACCCTGACGCTAGATCGCTTCCAAAGCCGGGATGAGAGAGGAGCGAATTGCCGGCCTGCCCAGCCTCCAGTGGTTATCCGAAGCCCGTTGGGGAAAGCCGGTTAATATTGGAATGTCAGGGTATAGCAACTGTCAGTTCCGGAGCCGCGTGGCGTCGCTCCCGATCCGCTGTCCTATTGATCGAGATCATACGCTATGCTGTCGGCATGACGAACAAGGCCAACGCCGCGCCGAAGGCACGCCTTCCCTGGGATCTTCATCCTGCGCTGACGGAGGAACGCATCACCGCCTGCGCCCGCCTGCTCGCGCGCGGGCGCACCGACGCGCTTGCCATGGCGGACAGCTGGGCCGGCGACGACGCTTGGTCGATCGGTTGCCGCGCCTACTCCTTTAGCCGCAACCGGCTCCGCCGCGCCGCTGAGGCGGGCCGCTACCCCTGGCTCGGCGTGCTGGACGAGACGCACCACTTTGTTTTTCTGATCGAGGGCGTGCCGGTACGGTTCTTCCGTGGTGATGCCGACGAGCCAAGTAAGCGCACGCTCCGCCAGCAGGAGAGCGAGGCGCAGCAGTTGGCGCTGGCACTTGGCAGCGGGGACGAGGCGGAGGGGCTGATGTTCCGCCTGGCTGTGGAAACGGGTGAGGACGGCGAGGTGACGCGCGTGGTCTTTCTCGCGCTCCGGGGTGAGGAAGGCCGGGTGGATTGCTTCTGGCCAGTGCCGGGCGTTACCGACGCGCCCGCGGCCGAGCCTCAGCCACGTGGGGCACGGGAACGGCGGAACGACGGTCCCTCCATGCAGCTCCCCTTCCCCGCCGCTGTATCGGCGGCACGCCAGCGTCGCCCGTCAGGGCAGAAGCGAGCAGAAGACCGCGCGGACCTGGCCTGACTGGAACTGCTGTAGCGCCTGCCCGCACCTGAACAGCGGCTGTCCCTTCCCCTGCCCGTCCTCATTGGAAGTCGCGGCTCGGCGGCAGTTTGGGCCTTCGGCTCCCCATCTCCGGCCGCCTGACCTCCTCGGCCCGACCGAGGGCGCGCTCCGCCCACTCGCCTCCCCTCTCGGCCTGGTTGAGCCCGTCGAGCAGATCAGACCGGTCGATCAGGCGTTAGTGGGCAGGAAGCCATCCAGCACATTGGCCTGGACACGGTGCTCCCGACTTGCTGGAGGATAAGCTGTGAAGGAAGCGACCTCCGGGCCCCTCCTCTTCGGGCCGCCGGCCGAGGGAAAGCCCACCACCGTCATTGTTCCCACGCTTATGGCCGACGACACGATCATCCCGGTGGCAGGGAAGACGGCCGAGAAGCGCGCGGTCCCCCTCGCAGAGCCCGTCTTACTCGACATGCCCGCGCGGCTGTCGACCGAACGCATTGATCAGGACTGGGCGCCTGGCGTGCTGCGGGCGGGGGCGCTCAGCTAATCTCAGGTAGCCGACGTTACTCTGGAATGGCTGACCGGCGAGCAGAACAATCCCAATGGCCGCTTGGCGATGGCGAGATGGCCTGTCGCATCCGCGCGCATAACTGGGGCGCGACCCCTCTCGGCCCTGTCGAGGGCTGGCCAGGAAGCCTGCGCACCGCCGTGGACATGGTGCTCGCCATGCCTGGGCCCGCCAACATCCTGTGGGGACCGGCCCAGATCCAGCTCTACAACGACGCCTACAGCCCCATTGCGAAGGATCGGCACCCCACCCTGCTTGGCCGCCCGGCAGCGGAGAACTGGCCGGAGGTCCATGCGGAGGTGCTTGCCCCCATAATGGAGGCCGCCTTCGCCAGCCGGGCAACACGGATCCCTGACCTTAACGTCATCTTGCGCGGACCGGACGGACAACCTGAGGAGCGCGCGTTCGACACCACCTGGTCACCGATCCGGGACGCCTCGGGTGCCGTCGAGGGGGTGCTGGAGCTCCTGGCCGAGGTCACCGATCGCCGTCGGGCCCAGGCGGCGCTGCGCGAGAGCGAAGCGCGGCTGCGTGATGTGCTCAATTCCGTGGCCGAGGGCTTCACGCTGCTCGGCTCCGATTTCACCATCCGCGACGTCAACAAGGAGGCGCTCAGGCTCAACCGCCGGTCGCGCGAAGAACTCGTGGGGCAGTCGCATTGGGCCGCCTTCCCGGGCTCCGAGAGGGCGCCGATCGGCGCGCTTCTCAGCCGCGTGATGCACGAGCGCATGCCCGGCTCTCTCGAACACTGCTACGTCTGGCCGGACGGCCGCACCTCCTGGCTTGACGCGCGGGTCTATCCAACCCCGGACGGAGGCGTCGCGATCTTCTGGCGCGACGTGACCGACAGCAAGCGGACCGAAGAGGCCCTACGCGAGAGCGAAGCGCGCCTGCGTGCCACCGTGGACGCGGTGCCGCAGATCGCCTGGACTGCCCACGCCGATGGGCAGTACGACTACTACAATCGGCGCTGGTACGAGTACACCGGCCTGTCGCGTGAGCAGCCCGCAGCCCAGGGTTGGACCACCATCATCCATCCCGACGACCTGACGCCCGCGCAAGAGCGCTGGGGTCACAGTCTGCGAACCGGCAAGGATTATGAGATCGAGTACCGCCTTCGCGGCATGGACGGCGCCTATCGCTGGTTCATCGCCCGCGGGGTGCCCGTGCACGACGCCCCTGATGAGGAACACCCGCGGGGCCAGATCGCCCGCTGGTTCGGCACCTGCACCGATGTCGAGGACATGGTGCGGGCGCGCGAGGTGCTGGCCCGCGGTCGGGAGGAGCTGGAAGCGCTCGTCGCCACGCGCACGAGGGAGCTGATGGCCGCCGAGGAGACGCTGCGGCAGGCGCAGAAGATGGAGGCGGTCGGCCAGCTCACCGGCGGCATCGCGCACGACTTCAACAATATGCTCCAGGGCGTTGGGGGTGGGCTCGACATGGCGCGCCGACGGCTCGAGGCTGGCCGGCTCGACGAAGTAACGCGCTACCTGGACGCGGCGCGCGAGGCGACGAGCCGGGCGGCGGGGCTGACACGGCGCCTGCTGGCCTTCGCGCGCCGCCAGCGCCTCGAGACCAAGCCGGTGGACGCGGATGGCCTGGTCGCCGGGATGGCGGACATGATCCGCCGAACAGTGGGACCAGGAATTGCGGTGGATCTGCGCCTGCGTAATAGCGCTGGAAATGTTCTATGCGACGCCAGCGAGCTGGAGAACGCACTATTGAACCTCTGCATCAATGCGCGCGACGCCATGCCCGAAGGCGGGCGCCTGGCGATCGGCACGGAGGACGTGCAACTTTCAGCAGAGGACCTGCGGCGCGGCGACGACCCTGCACCCGGCGACTACGTGGCGGTGGTGGTCGAGGACACCGGCGCCGGCATACCGCCCGAGATCCTGGACCGCATCCTGGAGCCGTTCTTCACGACCAAGCCACAGGGCCAGGGAACAGGGCTCGGGCTTAGTCAGGTCTACGGCTTCGTGCGGCAGTCGGGCGGGCTGATGCGGATCGGGAGCACCGTCGGGCAGGGCACGACGGTTCGCCTGCTCCTGCCGCTGCACAGGCACCTGGAAACGGTCGAGGATCCGGCCGCAACCCCGGTGCCGGAGAGGGCCGGTGTGGCAAGGACGGTGCTGCTGATCGATGACGAGGATGCGGTGCGGCGTCCGGTGGCCGACCGGCTGCGCGAACTGGGCTACACGGTGCTGGAGGCGCGGGACGGGCCGGAGGCACTCGGAGTACTGGCCTCCTCCACGCAGCCGGACCTGCTGGTCACTGACGTGGGGTTGCCGAACGGGATGAACGGCCGACAAGTGGCCGAGGCGGCGCGCGAGCAATTTCCAGGTCTGCCGGTGCTGTTCATCACCGGCTACGCCGGGACGGCGCTCCCGCCCGGCATTGAGGTCATCGGTAAGCCGTTCGAGCTCGACGCCCTGGCGCGCCGCGTGCAAACCATCCTGGATGGTGGGACAGCGAAGACCAGACAGTAGTCCCGAAATTTTGCCCGCGTGACCAGCATGGCCGTTTCACGCAGCTTCGCGGTCACCGGGTTCAGCCTGGTTCAGCAGGGGAAAGGTGGCATGAGGTCGGGGCGCCCTGATCCCGGGATGTTGCCCGCGCCGTCACGAGCAGCCAGTGACGGGATCGGCCGCGCAGAGCAACGCCCGCCGCAGCGCCACGGCATCGGGTGTCAGGCATTGCGCTGGCGCGTCAGAGCGTCGCTCGACGCCGCCGGCGGTGATGGCCAATTGCACCAGGGCGTCCATGCTGAACTCGAGGCAACCGCGCCGTGCCGCGCCGTCGCGCCACACGGGAGCGGCGAGCACACGGAACGTGTTGCGCTCGGCGGGCGTCAGGGCGCGACGGGCCGTTTCGGAAAGATCCGCCGCGGACACCCGGGCGCCGTCGCCGTGAACGCCCGGAGGTGGCTTGGCCTCGGACAGTCGACCAGTCTCCAGATCGACGGTGAGGCGGTAGGGGCCGCTCACGACGCCGCCCAGGAGGTAGGAGACGGTGCTGGGGAGAGGTCGATCATCGATGGTTGCGGCGGCGAGGCTGCCGGTGAGCAGGAGGAGAAAGGCCAGGGTTCGCATGGCGGCGGGGTAGGAGGCATCTCCAACACTGTACCAGGGTCGCGCATCGCACCCGTCGTCGTCACGGCTTTGCACGGCGGGGCTGGGGATCATACCTGCTGGGGCACCGCAGAGACGACAACGGCCCCTCGCCAGCGCCTTATCTCAGCGCGCTCCAGAACATATCACTGGCGACCGTGAGCATGAGCACGGACACCACGAAGATCATCACCGCCAAGGCGCTCAACACCTTCATGTCAAAACGTTGTTCTCGGCTCCACCCGCTCATCTGCCACTCTCCGAGGCGACTTCTTCTCCTTAACGCGCCAAAGGCTGCCTGATGGGGTCGGTGAAGCCGGACGAGTAAAAATCGGGCTGGCTTCCGTCTCGATGAGCGGTTCCGACCCGAAGGGGAGCCAAGGCAAAGGACTGGGGCGCGAAGGCGGTGCTGGGTCTGGAGAAAGATCCGCCGAGCTGCAAAATAGGGGGGCACCAATCGCGTCTCGCCCTTCGCAGGAGAGCCGTCGCCCTCTCGCCGGTCGTGTCCACCCCCCTCTACGCCCTGCTGGAGGAGCAGATAGGCCCCTCCAGTTTAGACGCGCGCTACTTCACAAGAGCAGCCGCAATCTCCGCGCCCGCGTGGTTCGTCAGGTCCTTGGCGAGCGTGTGCACGACACTGGCCTCGACCGTCTTGTGCATGACCTTGCGAAGCTCCCCGAGAGTCTGAGGGTCCGCAACAATGACGAGGTCCTCGTACCCGTTAGCCGCCTTCATGGTCTGCAGAGTTTGGGCGAGCTTCTTGCCGAAGGTAGCCTCATCGGTGTCGCCCGGAGAGGCCTCCGTTCCCTGAGAGCCGGAGGGACCGTCATTGCTGAAGTCGGAGAGGGTCAGCCGCCGCTCCTCGTGCAGAGTAACGTCGCCACCGTGGCCGGTATTACGGAACAGGATCGCTTTGCCGCCGTCGGCGACGAGGACGAGAGCCTTGTTGGGGATGCTATGGGCCATGGTAGTGTCTCCTTAGTGAGGACGGGCCAAGCCGGCCGTCGGAATGCAACGCCGAGTTGGCTCGAAAGACCGAGACTTGGGCGCATGACCACCCACGGAACGCTTGGTCGGTCCAGCAAGTCTGCCACCAGACCCGCTGTCTCTCGCAGGGTCAGCGCACTGCACCACCAGATCCCATTGCGATGCCGGGTCCGCGAACTCGCCTACGGACTGCGCCATGGCTTCCCGGCCGCGGCGCACCGGCTCGGGCTCGTCCTCTGTTATGGTGCGGCTCCCCTCCGGCGCGGCACTTGCTGTAAGGAAAGACCACCCTGAGGATCAACCTCAGGGCGGCCTTTGTCTCAGCGACCGGTCGTACCCAGCGAGCGGCTGACTGCCGTGCCACGAGGGTTGGCGCGGGTGCCGTCAGACTGGCCAGGGTAAGCGCCTGAGGTGTTAGTGCCGGCTGCGCGATCAACCGCGCGGGAGGCAGCCGTACCAGACGGGTTGCCAGGCGTACCGTCCGGACGGCCGGCAGTGTTCAACGGGTCGCCAGCGCGATCCAGAGCGCGGGAAGTGGCGGTGCCGGGCGGGTTACCAGGAGTGTCATCCGGGCGACCGGCGGTGTTCAGGGGGTCCGGCTGTGCACAAGCGGCGAGGGCACCGAGGGCAAGCACCCCCGCGCCGGCGCGAAGAAAGGAAAATAACATCAGCGTTTCTCCGTCAGGGTTCAGGCAGGGCCATGCGGGTTTGCTCCACAATGCGAAATGATATGTCCAACTGATTGCAAAAGGTAGGGAATGAAAGCGTATAAGTTGTACCCTCGTTAAAATTCCTTGCTGAGCATTTTTTGTTGCAGTGTAGCCCGGTGCCTAGCGGCCTTGACCGACGGGCTCGGGTTTTGCGTCAGTCGTTTTGTCCATCCTCGCCCTCGCCGTCCTGCTCCTCCACCGGAGCTCTGGCCTGGACTTTTGCCGCTAGCTCCAGCAGTTGGCGCACCTCTTCCACCGTAGCGCCTTCGGCCTCTACGCTGCCAAACTTCACCTTGACCTTCCGGCCCGCCCTACCCTGCAGCCACGTTGCCGCCGCTGCGGTAAGGCCTGTGATGGCGGCTGGACCAAGGGCCAAGGTGATTTGGCCGAGGTTGATGGCAGGCGCTGCGTCGGCATCCCGCATGTAGAAGCGGGGATGAGCACCGAGGCCGAGGAGAGGGTGCGTTAGTTCCCCCAGCTCGCGCTGGGTGGCGGGACTGGAAATGTCCGGCTCTCCCACAGCAAGGTTGAAAGCCACCTCCGCTCCGCCGTCGTCTCTGGTCATAGCTGTACCCCTGACCGCGTCGCTGCGGCCTCGCGTTGCGCTAGGCCGCCTTGCCGCGGCTGCCTCCATCGCCGGGAGATCCAGGACAGCACCGATCCCGCGGACGTGGTGATGCCTTGCTCGTTCAGTGTCCGGTAGATGGCCATTTTCAACCAGAACGTCTGCATTCGGTCCACCCTTTGTGTCTGCGTCGCCCTTAACTCCGCCTTCGCTTACAAAGCCGCGGTACGCGCTGACTGCAGCCCACAAATTAGATATGGCTGCTTCCGCGCAGCCTCCTGCACATCATCGGAGGGGGAACATGACCTCGGTTTTCTCAGCCAACGACCTGCCTTGGAAGAACCTGCGTGACCTGCCCGGCGCGCGCGGCTTCGAGTACAAGGCCCTTTCGGACGCGACTTATATCGGTGCCTTCAACAGCGAGCTCGTGCGCCTTGAGCCTGGGGATCACTCCGTTCCCCATGTTGAGCCGTGGAACCATCTTCTCTACTTCATCAGCGGCACCGGCGACATCACCATTGGCTCAGAAACGTCCCCGGTCACCCCAGGTACCGTAGCCCTGGTGAAGGCTGGCCAGCACCATTCCCTCCGCAACCTCGGCGCGGACGACATGATCGTCCTCACGGTCTACGATCCACCGCGGACCAGGAAGGACGAGGCCTCCGACCCCGCCTGACACAGGCCCGAAAGACCTCACTCTGTCTGGAAAGCTCTTGCGCACGACGAAAAATAGCAGCGGCTCAGATCCACCCGCTTGTTGAGAACAAAGAACTCCTCGGCCGCCTTGCTGATCATTCCGACTTAAGTGCGGTTAGACCTTACGCATCCGACAACTTTCAGTCCTCACTGGGCTGACGCAGAGAGGGGCACCTTATTTCCCCTCGCTTCCATCGAAGTGAAGCGCCTATAGACTGCACCATGCTCAAAATTATCGACACTCCGCCCAAGCCATCCAGGCTCGCGAGCGGAATTGCCTTAGATCGCATGGGGGAGTTGTGGGGTGTCCGTCGCTTGCCGATGGAGGGCGACCAAAGCTATCGCTTTCGTCTACTCGAGCAGATGAAAACTGGTAGCACTTACCCGCCCGTTGATGCTTGCCGCACGGATTAGCATCGAGGAGAGATCCTCCCTCCACCGCGTGCGTACTGCGGCAAAGCCCTCCGCCCCGATTTAGACCCCTTCTGCAGGGCGGGAAGATGCGGCGGGTGGAAGTCCGCGCAGCCCCTGGCCACCGCACTGGTTGAGGCAGTGGCGAGGGGCCGACGCACCCACCTCTGGATCTGCCGAGCGCGGTGCCGGGATCCCGTGCGTTCGCGACGGAACACACCGTGGCGGAGATCGCCCGACCCCGCGAATGGTCCAGCAGTGGCAAGCGCTTGAGCGCGGCCATCCGGTCTGAGTGCCACGCCGCGAATTCTATCGCGACACTCCGGCAGCAGCTCGCCGTCAGCCTCATCGCTGGTTTGCCCCGATGTCCCTGCTGTCCGCAAATTCAGCCCCAAGCCGAAGACCGGAGACGACACAGTACGACTAGGATCCTGACGTGCATCCGAAGTGTGAAATCGGAAGATGTTGGTCAACGCGTCACGGCATCGCCGATCGCTGGTCATGAGCGGCGATGCCGTCCTGGTCAGAGGCGACCGCTCCGATCCTTGCAAACCTCTTCACCAAGAAGCTCGCACCGGAGCAGATATCTACTGGGGCGGGGGCGGCCCGTCTCCGACAAGCATCTGGTCAAGCAGTCCTCCAGCCTTACCCGACCGGCCGCCGCCACGCTCTTACCTGTTCTACCAAAGCGGTCACATGCTCGGGCGGTGTGGTCTTCTCGATGCCGTGGCCGAGGTTGAAGACGAACGGTCCCTGGCTCGTGGCCTGAAGTATGCGATCGATCTCGTTCACCATCGGCTTGCCTCCGGTGACGAGCATCAGAGGGTCCAGGTTGCCCTGGATGCAGCGTCCCAGGCGGTGCTGAATAGCCTCTACAGCCCAACTCAGAGGCACGGTGCTGTCGAGGCCGACGCAGTTAACCTGCGTGGCCTCAGCATAGCCGTGGTAGAGGAGTCCCGCCACGCGTGGGAAGGCAATAATCGGCACGTCCGGGTGCGTCGCGCGCAGTGCTTTCACGATGCGAACGACAGGCTCGACGCACCAGCGTTGAAAGAAGGGTTCCGGCAAGATGCCGGCCCAGCTCTCGAACAGCTGGATCGCTTCAGCACCGGCCGCGATCTGGCGCTCCAGGAACTGGATGGCGGCCGTGGTGATCAGGTCGATCAAGGGTTGGAAGCCATCCGGATCGCTTAGGGCCCAGCGTCGAACGGCCGCATGATCCTTGGACTTGCCGGCCCGGCCTTCGACCATGTAGGTCGCGACCGTCCAAGGTGCTCCCGCGTAGCCGATCAAAGCAACATCCGGCGGCAGAATGGCTGCAAGGCGTCGGACGGTCTCATAGATCGGAGCGAGGCGGTCGTGCAGGCATGAAAGGCTGAGGTGGCGTTGCACATCCTCTGGCGAGCGGATCGGGGGGGAGAGAACAGGCCCTTCTCCATCGTAGTACGCCAGAGTCTGTCCAAGAGCGGCCGCAAGCTGCGGCAGATCGGCGAAGAGGATAGCGGCATCGAGGCCAAATCGCCGGATAGGCTGGAGAGTGACTTCGACGGCGTGCTCCGGCGAGTTGCACAGCGCCAGCATGCCGCCCGCCATCGCGCGCGTATGACGATACTCCGGCAGGTAGCGCCCTGCCTGTCGCATCAGCCAGACCGGACGACGCTCTGTCTTTTCGCCCAGCAGGGCGCGTATAAGCAGTTTTTGCGGCAAGCGGTCCACCATAGTACTTAATCTTTAGAAGAGGCGCGCAAGCTGTCGACGCGATTGTCGCTCGTCACGTCGCCCCAGTGTTGAACCTGCAAGCAGAAACGGATGCTGCCTCGAGGTAAGCACGGCTGATTGCGTCGCACAGCGGCCGACCTCAGGCACCCTCGAGTGCGCGCCGGATCTGCTGTTCTTCCAGGTCGAGTTCGTCAGCCAGGGCGCGGTGAGCCTCGGCATCCATCGTTTCCGCTCTTTCGGCTAGCTTCTCGCGCGCAGCAGCAATGGCGACGAGCCGCAGACGCTGCTGTGCCTCAAGCTGCATGCTCTTGGTCTCGGGATCTTGTCCCTCGATGCTCGCCCGGTCGGCACGCACCTCGTACTCTTGCACCAGCTCGGCCGCTGCCTCGGTGTGCTCGGTGGCTTCGGGGCTGTCCAGGTGTTCCCGGATGGCATCCAGTGCAGCCGTCGTGATCTCGGCGCGTGCCTGGGCCGTCTCGGGCTCGGGGAGGGCTGTCACCTCCTCGGTGACGCCGAGCCGCCGCACAACCCAGCCCAGGGTCGTTCCCTGGACCACCAGGGTGACGAAGATCGCGCAGAAGGCCAGGAACAGGATGATGTCGCGGCCCGGGAATGGCTCGGGTAGCGCGAGGGCCGCGGCCAGGCTGACCACGCCACGCATCCCGGTCCAGGAGACGACGGCTGCATGGCGCCACGGCGTTGGATCCTGTTCCCGCAATTCCGGGGACAAGGCGCGCGGCAGCCAGGCGGAGCCGAAGACCCAGATGAAGCGGCTCACGATGAGGGTGACCGACATGGCGGCCGCCAGAAGAGCGATTGACCAGAGGTCATCATCGGCAAGACGCGCAACGATGCCACGCAGCTGCAGCCCGATGAGGATGAAGACGAGGCTGGTGAGGGTGAACTCCAGGAAGTTCCAGACCGCCACCAACTCGATCCGGGTGCGCGCGGTGAACTCGGCGTGCTGCTGCCGCCCGAGGACGAGGCCGCAGGTGACGGCCGCGAGGACGCCGGAGGCGTGGATCGCCTCGGCGGCGAGGTAGGCGGCGAAGCCGGCGAGGATGGTGATCGAGAGGTCGAGCAGGGTGTCCTCGAGGTGGGTGAAGATCCACATCGCGGCGCGGCCGATGAGCCAGCCCGCGAGCGCACCCCCGATCGCCACACCGAAGAACTGTAGCGCGCCCTCGCCGTAGCTGACCGTCGTCACGCCGACCGCCGCGACCGCGAACTTGTATAGCACAAGCGAGGAGGCATCGTTGATCAGGCTCTCGCCCTCCAGCACCGTGACGATCCGCTTGGGTAGTTTGAAGCGGCTCAGAACGGAGGCGGCGGCAACGGCATCGGGGGGCGCCACGATGGCGCCGAGAGTGATCGCGGCCCACCAGGGAAGGGAGGGGATGAACAGCTTGGCGGCGATCGCCACCAGCCCAGCCGTGAAGAACACGGCGCCAATCGCCAGCAGCAGGATCGGGCGAAGATGGTTGCGGAAGGCAGGCCAGTCCGTCCGGTAGGCACTGACCTGCAGGAGCGGTGGCAGGAACAGGGCCAGCACGAGCTCGGGATCGAGCACAAGGGGTGGCAAGCCCGGGACGAAAGCCAGCCCCATGCCACCGAGCACAAGCGTGACGGCAAGAGGAAGGTTCAGGCGGCTCGCGAGGACCGCAAGGGCGACGCAGGCGGCGAGGAGAACCAGCAGGAGTTCGAAGACGTGCATGGGATCGGCATCCGGTAGGGTGTGATGGGCCCAGGCTGCTCGGGCTCAACTCATCGCGGCGGGAGGGCGGTCGGGCTGATCAGAACACGTCAAGCAAGTGCGCGCGCCGCCGACCCCTCGGAGGCAGCACCCGGTCCCACTTTGCCGCAGCGGCTGATTGCTGGGGCGGGCTGGCTAACGGGGCGACACCAACCTCAGGATACCCCGCTCCCTTGAACGCGGCCGCCTTCCTAATCTGGCATCCCGCCAGCGCCTAGGGGTGAGGCCTCGTACTCTGCCAGCAGGTGCGCCGGATCGCGGTAGATCGCAATGCATCCGGCATCGCGCAGGGCCTCCTCCGGGAAGCCGCCGCAGAGCATGCCGATCATGCGGATGCCCGCCTTGCCGGCGGCCTCGGCGTCGTAAGGCGTGTCGCCGACGACGATGGTCTCATCAGGGCTGACGCCGGACAGCTGCGCCAGGGCAGCCTCGAAGATGTCGGGGAAGGGCTTCGAGCGCTCGGCGTCGCTGGAGGAGGTCTCGGCGTCCAGTCGGGCGTCCTCGATGCCGATGATGCGCTTGAGCGCGGCTAGTTCCTCCTCGTTGGCGGAGGAGGCCAGGGCGGCGCGCAGGCCAGCCTTGTCCACGCGCTTCAGCAACTCGGCCGCCTCAGGGAAGGCGCGGACCCGAGGAAGGTAGCCCTCACGGAAGATGTCGCCACGACGCTTCTCGAGAGCCTTCCCTTTCTCCTCCAACTCCTCGGGCGGGAGGAAAACTGGCATGAGCTGGTCGCCACCCTTACCGATCTGGTTCCGCATCCTGTCGAAGGAGATGTTGTGGCCGATCTCCTTGAAGGCATCCACCCAGGCCTGTGCGTGCAGATCCACCGAGTCCACGAGCGTTCCGTCGACATCGAAGAGTACAGCTTTGATCATTATCTCGAAGTCTCCCGCCGTCGCCACTCAGTCCAGCCGGCAAGGTAACGCGACCGTGGTCGCAAGGACGGCAGCGGAGGGCGAGCTCTTATCAACTCGTATCACTCCTGCCAGCACCGGATTGGATGCAGTCGCGGATACTTCCTGACGGCAGGTAGCACGCCTTCGACCCGCGATGCGGATTGGCTCCGTTCTATCCGCAACCGCCTTCTATGGCTCTCCGTCCTTCTCGACGGCAACAAACGTGAACACGCCCTCTGTCACCTTCTCCGGCGCCTTGCCGCGCCCGCGACCTCGAGCCCAGGTCTCCACTTTGACCGTGATGGAGGTCTCGCCGGTTGTCTGAAGACAGCAGTAGCAGCTCACCTCGTCGCCGACCGCGATCGGGCGCAGAAAGCGCATGGCCTCGATGGCAACGGTGACAACGCGACTGCCGGCGTGCTCGGCGGCGAAGGTGCCGCCGGCCAGGTCCATCTGCGACAGGGTCCAGCCGCCGAAGATATCACCGCTCGCATTGGCGTCCCGCGGCATGGCTACGGTGCGCAGATGAGGGCCGCCCTCAACCTCCGGCAGCCTGTCCGCTGTTTCCGCGGTATCCATTACCCCTTCTCCGCCTTCAACTCCGTCGCGTTGCACTCGCGAAAGCTGGCCATGGCCACCTCCAGCAGCTCGTCGCCCACTTCAGCCCGCACCACGATCCGGCCGCGCCGCACGCCTTCCGGCTGCTCGCCGGCCGCCGCATCGGCAGCGTCCGCACCGGAAACCTCCGTGCCTGACGAGTTCTCTTCCCCCTCGGCCATGGCTTGGACGCTGTTCCGATCGAGGCCATGATCCTGCACCAGCCGCTCCACGGTCATCTCCGCCTCCCGGCGCGTGTTGAAAAACCCGGTGATCACCTGAGACATGGTCGGTTCCTTCATTCTCCGACGTATCAGCGCCGGATGGGCAGCATCGGATGCCTTTATCCAGGGCGATTCATCCTTCGTGATTCCGCGCTGCTCCCCACAAGGCGGTGGCCGGAGCCGCGCTAAACGCAGCGGTGCAGCGGGGGAGACGGATCTATCGGAACGGTAGCGCCTCAGAAGCCGTCCTTTACCTGCAACCTCCCGGCCTTTATGCCGATACGACCCCGAACCCGCCGCACACCAACTCGGCCTGCCCAAGCTCACCACGGGCGCTCAGCGTGCCCAGAACCAACGACAAGCAGCATTTCTGCGTTGGCGGAGAAAACGTCGTCCGGTGTTTTGGCTGCCAGGCACCCTGCCCCGCTGGGCACCGCGGGGCCCATAAGCCCCGCGGCGTGTCGGCTTACCTCATGCCTTTGCCTTCTTGGCTCCCGAGGCGCGCTTGGGCGCGGCAGCTTCCTCCTTCGGCATCTCCTCAGCCTCCTCTTCCTCGTTCCCTTTGCCTTCAGGTGCGCTGAAGCTCTCGGCAATCTGCGTCAGAAGAGCATCCGTCTTCTTCTCCTCTTCCAAGGTCTGCTCCAGCAGCTGCTCGGCCTCGGTCAGACCGATCTTGCGGGCCCAGGTCTTAAGCAGGCCGTAGCGGGCGATCTCGTAGTGCTCGATCGCCTGGGCACAGCCGATCAGCACATCGTCCGCGGCTTCGGTGTCGCCGAAATCTTCGAGATCTTCCTCCATCTCCGCCGTCAGACCCTGCATCGCCTCGCAGGTCTTGCTGCGCGCGGGCTTGCCGAGGATCTCGAACACCTGAACAAGGCGCTCGACCTGGCCTGCGCTCTCCTCGGCGTGGGTGGTGAAGGCCTCCTTCAGCTCCGGCGCCTTCGCCGCCTTGGCGGACTTCTTCAGTGCCCGCACCGACTGCTTCTCCGCGTAGTAGACGTCCTTGAGCGTCTCGTAGAAGGCATCACGCAAAGTCTTTTCGGCCATGTGACGGATCTCTTCACTTCCGGCTTCCAGAACTGGCCACCGGGCGCAAGATGAACGCGACCATCGGCACGTAGCTGCCTCAGATCCTGCTCCCGATGTGCCTCAATTCGATCAGCTCAGCGGACCGCAGAGTGTTGCCCTGCTTATGCCATCGGAGGGATCTAAAGGGGAGACGTTCGACCGGTGGGATGGCATGACCAACGATCTGGCACTTGCCTGGGATGTCAGGGTAGCCACGCTGTCGGCGAGGCTACCGCAGCGGATGAGGATGGGCATCGAGTGGCTCCGGTTGACGTCGCGCCGATGGCTAAGGACCCCTTGCGCCGTCCTTCTCATCATCGGCGGGGTGTTCTCCATCCTTCCCATCCTCGGCCTGTGGATGCTTCCCCTCGGACTTGCCCTGCTGGCTGAGGACGTCCCTGGGATCAAATCGCAGTTGGAGAGGGCAGCTTGCTAGTGTGTGCGGACTTGGCACCGGGTCAGGAGCACCAATCCGGGTTGAAACCGGCTGTCGTGATGTGGGCTCCCAACTGTTTGCTATCGGCCCGGAACGGAAGCCTCCTTCAGCCGCCCCGTCGGCCCGTGACGGCGTGATAGATCCAAAGCACGACGACGGCGCCGATGATTGCAACGATCATGCTGTACAGATTGAAGCCGGTCACACCAGCACTGCCGAAGGTGTTGAAGAGGAAGCCACCCACGAAGGCTCCGATGATGCCCAGGACGATGTCCATGACAACGCCCTGTCCAGAGCCAGCGTAGATTTTGCTCGCGACGAAGCCGGCAATCAATCCGAGCACAAGCCAGGCAATGATCGACATGGATGTCTCCTGAAAGGATGACAGAGGGTTAGATCCAGTACCCGTTTGTACCGGAGGTAGACGGGGGCTGCCGGAGCAGCCCCCGCCACCTGGAGGACTTTAGCGCTTGTCGGGGTTGGCGCCGCTGATGTTGGTGCCGAGCGTGCTGTCCACGGCGCGGCTGGCGGCGGTGCCAGGCGGGTTGCTGCTCGTCGTGCCGGTGACGCCAACGCTGCCCGCTGTACCGGTCGTACCCGTGGTGTCGTCCACCTCGACCTCGGTGCGGCGAACGGTATCGTGCACCGTCTCGGTCCGGTCGCTCGCGTCCTTGCGGATCACCAGCTCCTCCTTCACCCGCGCCTCCTTGCCGACAACGGCCTCCTCCGCGTGCTCGGTCGCGTCGATGACGCGCTCGCGGAAGGCCTCGTCGGCATCGGTCAGCGGACGGTCCACCGAACGCCGCTGCACGTCGACGTGCTCCTCACGCAGCGTCACCTGCTCGGTGACCGGCGTCTCCACGATGTAGGAGCGCACCCGCACCCGACCGCGCTCGACATCGCGCTTGCCGATCCGGACCTGCTCCTCGACGATCGGGATCACCTCCTCGCCACCGGTGCGGGCCGCAGTCGCCGACGCGGCAGGCATGGAGGAATGAGAGGTCACCGGCGCGGCCACCGAAGCCGCACCCGTTGCAACTGCACCGGTCGCGGCCATGCCCAACTCCGGGTTGGACGGAGAGGTTCCGACCGCGCCGGTCGTGCCGACCTGCTGGCCGGTCCAGCCCGACTGCCGCCACTCCTCTTCTTGGGCGTCGAGGTCGATCGCGCCGTTATGCTCCAGGATGTCCATAGCCTGGTCGAGCTTGCTCTCGTCCACCTGAGCGGAGACGACGTAGTTGCCGCGGCGAATGCCCTCAGCGTAGGCCGAACGGTCCTCGTCGGGAACAAAGAGGTCCTTCAGCGAGGCCCAGAAGCCTGTGTCCTCTGATGTCGATCCGGAGGTCGCCGTGCTGGTCGAACTCGTCTCACCGGCGAGCACCTGAACCTGGCCGCTCGCGAGGCCCAGCTGGCTGGAGAGCTGGCTGACGGCCGCATCCGCATGGGCGCGGTTGTCGAACATGGCGGTGATGGTACGCATTATGGTTGGCTTCCTTTCCTGTTGTCAGTCCACTCGACCGTTCCCGCAGGCGAGGTCGCCTGCTCCGGGGCCAGTCGCTCAACCGTGGCTCGTTGCACCCGCCGCTCGACGGGCCGCTCCACGCTCTCCTCGCTGTCGACGAGGCGCAGCCGGATCTCTTCCCTGAGCACCAAGCGCCTCACGACCACCAGCTCCTCCTCGACCACGGGGACGATGGTCACATCGCCCTCCTGGCGGGTTGCCGGCACCTCGCTCACCTCACGACCGACAGGCACGCGCGTGATCTCCGTACGCTGACTGCGTAGGGTCTCGCGCAGGGTCTCCTCAACCGTCTCGGTGGTCAGCGAGACACGAACCCGGCCGGTCTCGGCGGTTCGCTTGCTGAGGTGGAGCACCTCCTCGACCAGTGGGATAACCTCCTCGGTCCTTCCACTGGTGGGCAGGCTGCCCGACGTCGGCACCGGCTCGACGTCGGGCATCCCCGTGTCCCGATCAGACGACACGGGCACCGCGGACGGTCAGCACGTCGCGGGTGCCG
>NZ_RCVR01000209.1 GCF_016107305.1 Roseomonas sp. KE2513 | reverse complement strand
GCTCCCACTCACTCGAGCCCAGGCTCAGGGTTCCGTCCGCTGTCCCACACGGCCGATCCGCCTGATCGTCGCCTTCGCAGCAAGGGGCAACACTGACCTAATCGCCCGCCTCCTGGCCGAGCGGCTCGCCGCCGAGCTGGGCCAGGCGGTTGTCTTGGAGAACCGCACTGGCGCCGCCGGCATCATTGGCGCTGAGGCGGTCGCCCGGAGTGCCCCGGACGGCTATACGCTGTTCCTGGGCACGCTCAGCACCCAGGCCATCCATGTCAGCCTCTAT
>NZ_RCVR01000208.1 GCF_016107305.1 Roseomonas sp. KE2513 | reverse complement strand
GTAGAGGCTGACATGGATGGCCTGGGTGCTGAGCGTGCCCAGGAACAGCGTATAGCCATCGGGTGCACTCCGGGCGACGGCCTCGGCGCCAATGATCCCGGCCGCGCCGGTGCGGTTCTCCACCACGACCGACTGACCCAGCTCTGCTGCCAGGCGCTCGGCGAGAAGCCGGGCAATCAGGTCGGTGTTGCCGCCCGCCGCGAAGGCAACGATTAAGCGGATTGGACGTGTGGGCCAGTAGGCGGAACCCTGAGCTTTGGCTGCAACCAGTGGCAGT
>NZ_RCVR01000207.1 GCF_016107305.1 Roseomonas sp. KE2513 | reverse complement strand
CACCGTGCTGCCCGAATACGCGGTGGACCTCTACTACGCCCATCAAGCCGGGGCGGCGGGGCCGGGCTCGCCCTATGTCCACTACGCGGCGGCCAACATGACCGGGGCCAACCGGCTGCTCGTCGGGCTCGCCTGGCCACTGGTGGTCGTGATGCACTGGATGAGGGATCGCCATCGCGCGATCACGCTGGCGCCCGCTAACGCCGTCGAGATCGGGTTCCTGCTCCTCGCCAGCCTCTACGCCTTCGTAATCCTGTTCCGGGGAAGCATCGGGCTGCTCGACTTCGCCAT
>NZ_RCVR01000206.1 GCF_016107305.1 Roseomonas sp. KE2513 | reverse complement strand
ACTGGCGGTCTCGATGACGCGGCCGGCAATCTTCAGCAGGTGCAGGCGGAGGGTGGCGAACTCGGCACTGGCCAGCGGGTGCGGCTTGGGGATGCGGTCGCGGAGGGTCAGCATCAGCCAGTAGGCGGCCGTGTGCAGAATGAGGCGGATCTGGTTGGCCAGGGGCGACCGGCAGGAGGTACGGTCGGAGGCGAGCTGGGCCTTGTGCAGCTTGATGAGGTTCTCCGCCTGGCCCCTGGCGCAGTAGAGGCTGTCATAGATCCATTCGGCACTGCCTCGGGCGAAGCTGGTCACCACGAAGCGGA
>NZ_RCVR01000205.1 GCF_016107305.1 Roseomonas sp. KE2513 | reverse complement strand
GCTGGCGGTCTCGATGACGCGGCCCGCAATCTTCAGCAGGTGCAGGCGGAGGGTGGCGAACTCGGCACTGGCCAGCGGGTGCGGCTTGGGGATGCGGTCGCGGAGCGTCAGCATCAGCCAGTAGGCGGCCGTGTGCAGGATGAGGCGGAGCTGGTTGGCCAGGGGCGACCGGCAGGAGGTACGGTCGGAGGCGAGCTGTGTCTTGTGCAGCTTGATGAGGTTCTCCGCCTGTCCCCTGGCGCAGTAGAGGCTGTCGTAGATCCATTCGGCACTGCCTCGGGCGAAGCTGGTCACCACGAAGCGGG
>NZ_RCVR01000204.1 GCF_016107305.1 Roseomonas sp. KE2513 | reverse complement strand
TAGTCTTTCAATCACAGCCGCCACCAGCCGCACGCAGGATCAAACCGCGCTTCGATAAGACATGTCCTGCATGAGTTGGTCGGCGCTGCATCGACGCGCTCAGATACCTATTTCTCAAAACTACTGACCAATTCCAGATTCACTTGTGAAGGAACACAGAACGCCTGCCGATGCAGAACACCGGCCGAGCGTGTCTTCTGGAAGCGATCCCGGCAAGCGCATGGCGGGCGCCACGCACTAGCCGCGACATTCTCAATGCTTCATGAGCATCAAACACCTGCCGCACGCGCTCTTCGGCGCGCAGGACAAGGCAAGATGCCAAAG
>NZ_RCVR01000203.1 GCF_016107305.1 Roseomonas sp. KE2513 | reverse complement strand
CCAAGAGAGGTGCCGCTGGTGCCGAAAGCACGCTCCTGTGCACTGCCGAAAACAAGACCTGAAGGAATCTCTCCCGTGCAAACACGATCCACATCGGACCTCTACGGTGATGCGACGAGGGCAGCGGTCGTCCTCCCCGAGGGCACGCCCTCGCTGCCCTCCCGCGTGTCCTGGGGGGCGGTGATCGCCGGCGCCGTCGTGGCCCTAACGATCGGGCTGATGCTGAACTCCCTTGGGGCCGGGGTAGGCGCCACCACGGTGGATGCGACCGCCCGGGGCACGCCCTCCGCGTCCTCCTTCGGCATCGGCGCCGGGATCTGGTTCCTGGTGTCTAACCTG
>NZ_RCVR01000202.1 GCF_016107305.1 Roseomonas sp. KE2513 | reverse complement strand
TCAAAAGAGGTGCCGCTGGTGCCGAAAGCACGCTCCCAGACGCTGCCAAAAACAAGACCTGAAGGAATCTCTCCCGTGCAAACACGATCCACATCGGACATCTACGGTGATGCGACGAGGGCAGCTGCCGTCCTCCCCGAGGGCGCGCCCTCGCTGCCCTCCCGCGTGTCCTGGGGTGCCGTGATCGCCGGCGCTGTCGTGGCCCTGACGATCGGGCTGATGCTGAACTCCCTTGGGGCCGGGGTAGGCGCCACCACGGTGGATGCGACCGCCCGGGGCACGCCCTCCGCGTCCTCCTTCGGCATTGGCGCCGGGATCTGGTTTCTGGTGTCTAACCTC
>NZ_RCVR01000201.1 GCF_016107305.1 Roseomonas sp. KE2513 | reverse complement strand
GCCCTCGAGCGCCGCGACCTTGGCCTCCAGCAACTCCCGTTCGAGCATCTCGCCCAGCCTGGCCTTGAGCCGCTCGCTCTCCAGCGCCTCACCATCAGCAGGTCGCGTCGCCAGGCTTGCCTCACCACCAGCCAGGAAGGCGTCGCGCCAGCCGCTCAGGACCGCCGCCGTGACACCCAGCGCTCGTGAGACCGTCTCCAGGTCCTCGCCCCGACGCAGCCGAAGCACCGCATACCGCTTGCGCTGCCGCGACATCCGACCACCCCGACCTGGACCGGCGGCATCCATCGTCTCCGTCGTCATCATACACCCCATCGGCAGATACCGTCCGCTTGCGGGGCATCTCATTCAACTGTGGAGCAGAGGA
>NZ_RCVR01000200.1 GCF_016107305.1 Roseomonas sp. KE2513 | reverse complement strand
TCACCCAGACCGGCCTGACCAGCGCCTCCGCCGGCGCCCCGCTCGCCGCCCTGGCCTCCAGCTTCACCGCCAACTTCCTCATCAACGGCTCGGCCATCTCCAACGTCACCCTCGCCACCTACGCCGACGCCAACAACACCGCCTTCGGCCGCAGCCAGCTCCTCTCCTCCGTCACCTACAACAGCGAGCCCACCGGCGGGTCCGGCGCCCTGCTCTCCAACCCCATCCTCAACAACTCCCTCTTCTCCGAGACCGTCGTCATCTCCGCCACCTTCACCGCCGCCGGCGCCGCCCTCAACGCCAGCGCCCAGATCGTCGCCGTCCCCGAGCCCGCCTCCCTCGCCCTCTTCGGCATGGGCCTCCTCGGCATGGG
>NZ_RCVR01000020.1 GCF_016107305.1 Roseomonas sp. KE2513 | reverse complement strand
AGGTGACAAAGCGCGGCGTATAGACTGCCCTCTCCGTCGGCCGGGCTGTCCCCTGGGCCTGGGCCGGCGCGACCGGCAACTGCGTGAGCCCGACGGCCGCGGCCCCCAATCCGATCGCACGCCGCCTGCCTGCCGAATGCTGGCTCATCGTTTCCCTCTTCGCGATTTGTCCGGGCTAGCCAGGAAACGGCCGCCGCGCTCGATCCAAACTGACACCGAAAGCGCCAGCTTCAAAGCGGCCAGCTGAGCGCCCGCCTCATGGAATTCGCTCCTTGCGCTTTGTGACCAAGCGGTAAATAGTCACGTGACAGCCGGCAGCCGACACGCCTCCCGAGCAGAGGTCGCCACGCGCTGGAGTGCGTCATCTCCCTGGAGGGCAGACATGCTTCGTCGTCAGTTGTTGGGCTCGCTCCCCCTTCTAGGCATCGGAGCGGGAGGTCTGGCCTTTCCCGCGGCGTCTCGCGCGCAGGGCTCGCGCGGCAATACCCTCGTCGTGGTGACGACCCCGGAGCCGACCGTCCTCACCAACGCCATCAACTCCGCGCCCTCCGTCGCGGAGGTGGCGACCAAGATCTATGACGGCCTGCTCGAATATGACATGCAGATGCAGCCCCAGCCCTCGCTTGCCGAGTCCTGGGAAACCTCGGGCGACGGCAAGTCCGTCACCTTCCGGCTGCGCCGCGGCGTCACCTGGCACGACGGCAAGCCCTTCACCAGCGCCGACGTCGCCTTCTCGCTGCTCGAGGTCGTGAAGAAGTTCCACCCGCGCGGCCCCGGCAATCTCGGCCCGCTTGAGGCGGTGGACACACCGGACGAGCACACCGCCATCCTGCGGCTTGCCCATCCCTACCCGCCGATGATGAAGGGGCTGTCGAGCCTCGAATCCCCTATCGTTGCGAAGCACCTCTACGAGGGTTCGGATATCCGCAACAACGCGGCAAACAACCGACCTATCGGAACCGGGCCCTTCAAGTTCGCGGAATGGAACCGCGGCGCCTCCATCGTGCTCGAGAAGAACCCGAACTACTGGCGCCCCGGCCGGCCCTATCTCGACCGCCTCATCTTCCGCTTCATCAACGACCCTGCGACGCGCGCCGCGGCGTTGGAGAGCGGCGAGGTGGACGTCGCCTTCTTTGGCACCATCACGCCCGCCGAGATGCGCCGCCTGGCCGGGCTGCCGAGCATCGAGATCGCGCAGGGTGGCTACGAGGCGCTGGCGCCGATGATGTTGCTGGAGTTGAACACGAAGAAGAAGCCGCTTGACGACAAGCGCGTGCGGCAGGCCCTCGCCTACGCCATCGACCGCAAGTTCATCGCGGACAACATCTGGTACGGCTTCGGCAAGCCCGCGGTCGGACCGATTTCATCGGTCTACTCAGGCTCCGGCCTGTATACCGATCAGGTGCTGCGCTTCGACGTGCCCGACCGCGTGGCGCGCGCCAACGCCCTGCTGGACGAGGCCGGGTACAAGCGCGGCGCGGGCGGCATCCGCTTCGAGCTGACCCAGGATGTCGGCCCCTACGGCGACGACTACCGCCGCATGGGCGAGTACATGCGCCAAGCCTATAACCGCATCGGCGTTCGCCTGAACCTTCGCACGGTGGACCAGGCCACCTACGTCCGCCGCGTCTACACCGACTACGACTTCGACATGACCTCCGGCTGGTATGTCGGCATGGGCGATCCCACCCTCGGCGTGCAGCGCCAATACGTGACGAGCAACATCCGCCAGGGCATCCCCTTCAACAACGTCGCCCAGTACAGCGATCCCGAGAACGACCGGCTCTGGGCGCAAGCGGCCGTGGAGACGGACCCAGCAAAGCGCGCCGGGCTGTTCCACGCCATCCAGCGGAAGCTGGTGGAGGACAGTCCGATTATCTGGATCATGGAAATGGATCTCGTCGCGCTGCAGAACAAGCGCGTGAAGAACCTCATTACCACCGGCCTCGGCGTGCGCGGTGGGTTGTACGAAACACGGCTGGAGGGCTGAGGCGGGCATGGCCGGAACGCGCGCAGCCGGCAGCCGGTGGCGTTTCCTTGGCCGGCGGGCGCTTCAAGCCCTGCCGACGATCCTGGTGATCATCACCGTCAACTTCTTCCTTCTCCGCCTCGCCCCCGGTGACCCAGCCAGCGTCATGGCCGGGGAAGCCGGCGCCGCCACGCCCGAATACATGGCCCAGCTGCGCGCGCAGTTCGGCCTCGACCGGCCGCTCGCGCTGCAATACCTCACCTACGTCCGGAACGTCCTGACGCTCGATCTCGGCTACTCCTTCCGCTACCAGGAATCGAATCTTTCGCTGATCCTGGGTCGGATGTCGGCCACCCTCCTGCTGATGGGCGCCTCCGTCCTCATCTCCGTCGGTCTAGGCACGCTGCTCGGGCTGGTCGCCGCGCTCCGGCGGAACCGGATCGAGGCGGCGCTGATCCTTCTCGCGACGGTGCTCGCCTATGCCTCGCCGATCTTCTGGCTTGGCCTGATGTTCATCGTCGTCTTCGCCATCCAGCTCGGATGGGTGCCGACCAGCGGCATGACCACGGCCGGGGGGCCGGGCGGCGGCATTGCCTACGCCCTGGATGTGCTGCACCACCTCGTGCTCCCCTCGGTCACGCTCTCTCTCTTCTACATGGCGCTCTATACCCGGCTGATGCGCGCCTCCGTGCTGGAGAACCTGCGCATGAACTACGTCGTCACCGCACGGGCGAAGGGGGTTCCGCCGCGCCGCCTCGTGCTGCGCCACGTGCTGCGCAACGCGGTGCTACCGATCGTCACCATGGCCGGCGTGCAAATCGGTGGCGCACTGGGCGGCTCAGTCGTCGTCGAATCGGTCTTCGGCTGGCCCGGCCTAGGGCAGCTTGCCTTCGAGGCGCTCTTCTCGCGCGACCTGAACCTGCTCATGGGCATTCTTACCCTCAGCTCGGTGGTCGTCATCCTGGCAAACCTGCTGGTGGACCTCGTGCACTCCATCATCGACCCTCGCGTGGCGCTGGCCTGATGCGGATGCCTCCGGCGCTCCGCCGTTTCCTGCGCCAGCCGGCCGCCGTCGCCGGCGCGCTCTTGCTGCTCGCCGTCATCGCCCTCGCCGCCTCGGCTGACATTCTCTATCCCGAGGATCCCTTCGAGATCGTCGGCCGCCCCTATCTTCCGCCCTTCAGCGGCGAGTTCCTCCTCGGCACGGATACGCTCGGCCGCGACCTCGCCTCAGGCATCGTGCACGGGGCGCGCGTCTCACTCCTGATCGGCGCGCTGGCCGCACTCGTGGTGACGGCCATCGGCGTGCTAGTGGGTGGCGCGGCCGGGTATCTCGGCGGCAAGGTGGACGCGCTGCTCATGCGCCTCACCGAGCTGTTCCAGACCATTCCCTCCTTTCTCTTCGCCATCGTGCTCGTCGCCATCATGGAACCCTCGCTCGAGGCGCTGCTCATCGCCATCGTCGTTGTCTCCTGGGCGCCGCTCGCGCGGCTGGTGCGCGCGGAAGTGGCAGGCCTGCGCAGCCGTGACTACGTGCAATCCGCCATCGCGATCGGCATGGGTGACGCGGGCGTCCTGGTTCGTCAGGTCCTGCCGAACGCCTTACCCGCGATCCTCGTCGCGGCATCCGTCATGGTGGCTACAGCCATCCTGTTCGAATCCGGCCTCTCCTTCCTCGGGCTCGGCGATCCGAATGTCATGAGTTGGGGCCTGATGATCGGCGCCGGGCGCTCGGCCATCCGCACGGCCTGGTGGATGTCCGGCATTCCCGGCATCGCCATCCTCCTCACCGTCCTCTCGATCAACCTCGTGGGGGATGGGCTGAACGAGGCACTGAATCCTCGAGCCGCCGGTGCCGCATGAGAGAGGCCACCGAAGCGCCCGTGCTGCAGGTGGAAGGCCTTCGCACGGTCTTTGAGACGCCGGGAGGCATGGTCACCGCCGTCAGTGACATGGATCTGTCCGTCCATGCAGGCGAGACGGTGGCTGTGGTCGGCGAGTCCGGCTCGGGCAAGAGCGCCTTCGCCTATTCCATCATCCGCCTCGTCCAGCCGCCGGGGCGGGTCGCGGCCGGGCGTATCCTGCTCGGCGGGCGCGACATCCTGCCGATGGAAGAGGCGGCCATGCGCGACATCCGCGGCCGCGAGATGGCGATGGTTTTTCAGGAACCCTCAACCAGCCTGAACCCACTCATGCCGGTCGGCGCGCAGGTCGCCGAGGCAATCCTGCTGCACGAGAAGGGCGTGACACGCGCGCAGGCCCGCGCACGGACGCTCGACCTTTTACGCCTGGTCGGCATTCCCGCGCCGGAGCGGCGCGTGGACGAGTACCCGCACCAGCTCTCGGGAGGCATGCGGCAGCGCATTGTGATCGCCATGGCCCTCGCCTGCCGCCCGGCCCTGCTGCTGGCGGACGAGCCCACCACAGCGCTCGACGTGACGGTGCAGGCGCAGGTGCTCGATCTCATCGATCGGCTGAAGGCGGAACTGGGCATGGGCGTCGTGCTCATCACGCACGACCTCGGCCTCGTGGCGGATCATGCACAGCGCGTCGCCGTCATCTATGCCGGACGGAAGGTGGAGGAAGGGCCAGCGGAGGAGGTGCTTTCCGATCCTGCCCACCCCTATACCCGCGCCCTCCTCGCCTGCCGCCCCGATCCCTGGCAGGACGCCGCGCAACCGCTCGTCGAGATCCCCGGTGTCGTGCCCCCTCCCCTCGCCCGGCCACCCGGCTGCGCCTTCGCCCCGCGCTGCGCCCTGGCCGAGCCGGCCTGCCAGGAGGTGATCCCTGCTCTCGATCCGATCGGCCCGGGCAGGCAGGTCGCCTGCCTCGTCGCCAGCCGCGAGAGGGCTGCTGAATGAGCGGCACGGAACAGCTACTCACGGTGCGCGGGCTCCGCAAGTATCACCGCACTGCTGCCGGCAGGGTGCACGCGGTGGACGGCGTAGACCTCGACATTGCGCCCGGCGAGGTCCTCGGTCTTGTCGGTGAATCCGGCTGCGGCAAGTCTACCCTTGGTCGTACCCTGAACGGGCTGGACGCGGCAGAGGAGGGCTCCATCCGCTTCCAGGGCGCTGAGTTGGTAGGGCTCGGCCGCCGCGCGCTCCGCCCGCACCGGCGCGAGATGCAGATGGTCTTTCAGGACCCCTTCGGCTCCCTCAATCCGCGCGATAGCATCGGCACCATCCTGCAGGACCCGTTGCGCGTGCATGCCGTCGGCCGGCGTGGCGAACGCAGGAGCATGGCGGCCGCCCTGCTCGAGCGCGTCGGCCTCCGCGCCGCCGACCTTGACCGCTATCCCCATGAGTTCAGCGGCGGGCAGCGCCAGCGCATCAGCATTGCGCGCGCCATCGCGCTGCGACCACGGCTAGTGATCTGCGACGAGGCCGTTTCGGCTCTCGACGTCTCCATCCAGGCGCAGATCGTCAACCTGCTGCGCTCGCTGCAGCAGGAGTTCGGCCTCTCCTACCTCTTTATCTCCCACGACCTCGCCGTGGTCGGCTACCTATCCGACCGGATCGCGGTCATGTATCTTGGGAAGATCGTGGAGATCGGGCCGAAGGCCTCGCTGCTGGAACGGCCGCGCCATCCCTACACGCGCGCCCTCTTCTCGGCCCTTCCCGGAAGAGGCGGCGGCCGCGCGGAACGGCAGGCGCTGCGTGGCGAACCGCCTAGCCCGTTAGATCCTCCGCAGGGCTGCCGCTTCCACCCGCGCTGCCCCATGGCCGTGGAGCGCTGCCGCGTCGAACCGCCCGCCCCGCGCGAACTTGCCCCCGGCCACGCCGCCGCTTGCCACCTGGCCGCCTGAAAACATCACGAGCCATCCCCATGCCCGAGCAACCCCTCGCCCGTACCGAAACCGGGATCGGCCATTCCGTCCGTCGCCGCGAGGACCAACGCCTCCTGCGTGGCCAGGGTCGTTATGTCGGAGACATGGCGGTGCCGGGCCAGCTGCACGCAGCCTTCCTGCGCTCGCCGCACGCCCATGCGAGGATCCATGGCCTGCGGACGGAAGCAGCGCGGGCGATGCCAGGAGTTGTCGCAATCTTCACCGGCGCCGATCTGCGCGCCTCTGGCGTGGGCAGCCTGCCCTCTGGCTGGGTGGTGCGGGACCGCGCCGGCCGCCCGAACGCAGAGCCGCCGCACTACCCACTGGTCGTGGACAAGGTGCGGCATGTCGGCGAGCCTCTGGCCGTCGTGATCGCCGAGACCCAGGCCGCGGCGCGCGACGCGGCGGAGGCGATCGAGGCGGATTACGAGGTGCTGGAGGCAGCCGCCGATCTCGGCACCGCCCTCGCGGCGGAGGCTCCGCGCGTGTGGGATCACCTACCAGGCAACCTCTGCTGCGACTGGGAGATCGGCGACCTTGTGGCCGTGGAGACCGCCTTCGCCCGCGCCACTCACCGTGTTCGACTCTCCCTTACGAACAACCGGCTTGTCCCGGCGCCAATGGAGCCGCGAGCGGCGCTGGCGACCCATGACACAGCCATGGGCACCACCACACTCTGGACCACCAGTCAGAACCCGCACACCGTCCGCGGCACGCTCTGCGGAAGCGTGCTGAACATCCCCGAGACCGACCTGCGCGTCGTCTCGCCCGATGTTGGCGGCGGGTTCGGGACCAAGATCTTCCTCTATCCCGAAGAGACAACCCTCACCTGGGCCGCCCGCCGCCTGGGCCGCCCGATCCGCTGGGTGGGCGACCGCACGGAATCCTTCCTGACGGACGTGCAAGGCCGCGACCATCGTACGGAGGCCGAGCTGGCGCTCGATGCCGAGGGCACTTTCATCGGGCTCCGCGTCGTGACGCTCGCGAATGTCGGCGCCTATCTCACGGGTGGTGCGACGGCCATTCCCACCTACTACTACGCCCCGCTGCTCGCGGGCGTGTACCGGACGCCCGCGATCTGGTGCAACGTGAAGCTCACCTTCACCAACACCGTCAGCGTGGACGCCTATCGCGGTGCCGGCCGGCCGGAGGCAAGCTACGTGCTGGAGCGGCTGGTGGACGAGGCCGCGAAGGTCACGGGCATCGACCGCGTGGCGCTCCGGCGGCGGAACTTCATCGGGGCGGACCAGTTCCCCTACGCCACGCCGCTCGGCCTCGAATACGATTCCGGCGACCATGAATCGACGCTTCGCCTCGCATTAGAGGCGGCGGACCTGGACGGCTTCCCCGCCCGCAAGGAGGAGGCGCGTCGCCGCGGCCGCCTGCGCGGCTTCGGCATCTCCACCTATGTGGAAATCGCGGGCGGCACACCGTCCCGCGTGGTGGGGCAGCTTGGCGGGCGTGGCGCGCGCTCGGAATCGGCACAGGTCCGCGTGCATCCGAGTGGCGCTGTCACGGTCTTCAGCGGCGCGCACAGTCACGGCCAGGGCCACGAGACAACCTTTGCCCAGATTGTGGCGGATCGTCTTGGGGTGCCCTTCGAGCGCGTGCGGCTTGTGCAGGGCGATACGGATCAGGTTCCCTTCGGTCGCGGCACGGCCGCCTCGCGGTCGCTCGTGGTCGGTGGCTCCGCCATCATCAAGGCGATGGACAAGATCGTCGCGAAGGGCCGGCGAATCGCGGCACACCGACTTGAGGCCTCGGCCGAGGACATCGTCTTCGAGCCAGGCCTCTTCCGCGTGGACGGCACGGACCGTGCGATGACCTTCGCTGAAGTCGCCCGCGCGGCCTACACACCCCACGACTACCCCATCGACGAGGTCGAGCCCGGTCTGGACGAGACCGCCTTCTACGATCCGAAGAACTGGACCTATCCCGGCGGCTGCCATGTCTGCGAGGTGGAGGTCGACCCGGAAACAGGCGAGGTGGCACTGGAAAAGGTAGTGGCGGTGGACGACCTCGGCGCCATCATCAATCCGATGATCGTGCATGGGCAAGTCCATGGCGGCTTGGCCCAGGGAGCCGGTCAGGCGCTGCTGGAGGGCTGCTGCTTCGACGAGGCCGGGCAGATGCTGACCGCCAGCTTCCAGGACTACGCCATGCCCCGCGCGCACGACCTTCCCGCCTTTACGGTGCTGACACACGGCACGCCCTGCGAGCACAACCCGCTGAAGGCGAAGGGCTGTGCGGAGGTCGGCTCGGTCGGGCTTCCGCCGGCCGTTGTGAACGCACTGCTCGATGCGCTGCACGAGGCCGGCGTCCGCGACATCTCGATGCCCGCCACCCCGCAGCGGGTCTGGCAGGCGATCCAGGATGCATCCCACACCTCGGCGGCGAGGCTATAACGCCCCTCCGCTTCGAGAGGGACGCCGATGCCAGGGCCCAGAGCCGCCACGCCCCCGGCCGAACCGCGCCGGCCCCGCATCGCCGCCGCCGAGCGCGAGCGGATGATCGTCGATGCTGCCATCGGCTTTTTCGCGGAGGAGGGCTTCTCCGGACAGACGCGCCAGCTCGCTCAGTCGATCGGGATATCGCACTCGGTGCTCTACCGGCATTTCCCGGGAAAGGAGGAGCTTATCGCGACCGTCTGCGCCGAAATGTTCGAGCGCCGCTGGCGCGAGGAATGGACGGAGATCCTGCGTGACCCCGCCCCTTCCCTGGAGGAACGCCTCCTGCGCTTCTACCGCGAGGCCGGAACGCTGCTGCTCTCTCCGGAATGGATGAGGATCGCGGTGATGACCGGCCTTTCCGGCGCGGCCGCACCATCCGGGCTAAGTAGCCTCCTGCACGACCGGATCATCCGCCCGATCGCCGACGCCATCCAGGCCACATGCGCCGATCGCCCCCTCCCCCGCGACGTCGCCGAGCAACGTGCCTGGGCTCTGCATGGCCGCGTCTTCTATCTCGGCGCGCGCGGCGCGATCTGGCGCGGTGCCACGCCCCGCAGCCAGGACGCGGCGCTGGCCGCCGCGATCGCCGGCTTCTGCCGCGGTGCCCGCGCGCTGACCGAGGCCGAAGCTTGAGCGGCAACCGCGTCCCGCCGCGCGCGCAGCGGCTGCCGCCTGAGGAGCGCGAGCGCAGGATTGTCGCTGGCGCTATCGCCTATTTCGCCGAACACGGCCTCGACGCGCAGCTCCGCGACCTCGCGCAACATCTCGGCGTCACGCACCCCCTTCTCTACCGCTACTTCGCGACGAAGGAGGCACTCATCGAGCGCGTCTACGAGGAGTTCTACGCCACCCGGTGGCAGGGTGTCTGGGACGCGCTCCTCGGCGATGCCGACCTGCCGCTGGAGGAACGGCTGACGCGCTTTTACGCCGCCTATCTCGACGCTCTGGAGGACGGCCCCTGGCTGCGGATCTTCGCCTTCTCGGGCTTGGGCAACCAGAGGGCCAGCCAGCACTACATGGCCTCCATTCGCGCGCGCGTCATCCAGCCGGTCGCGGCGGCGCTGGAACGGAGGCCGCTGGATGGCGCGGCGCGCCCTGGACCGGTGGCGGTCGAGCTCGCCTGGGCCCTTCACGGTGAGCTCTGTTTTGGTCCCATCTGCCACCGCCTGCTGGGACTACCGCAGAAGCGGCTGAGCGAGGATGACATCCGCCGGCAAGTCGTCGCCTGGCTCGACGGCTGGCCACCCGCACCTCACTGACCCGAGCGCAGCGCCTTCGACAAACCCTCGACGGAATAAGGCTTGTTCAGCAGGTGGAAGTCGCGCGCCCCGCCTTTTGCGAGCACGTGGCTGTAGCCGCTGGTCAGCACGACACGCAGGTTGGGCCAGCGGCGGCGGATCTCATGGCCGAGCTCGACCCCGTTCATGCCCGGCATGACCACGTCCGAGAAAACCGTGTCGAAGCAGTCGGCATCCCTCTCCAGAATGCCGAGCGCAGCCTGCGCATTCGGCGCCCAGGTGGCGGCATAACCAAGGTCGTCCAGCAACTGGCGGGCGAACTCCCCGACCTGCGTGTTGTCCTCGACCAACAGCACGTTCCGGCGACCAGCCTCCGGCCTGCCGGTCTCGGTGGCCTGATTCCTTCTTTCGCGATCCGGTCTTGCCGCCACCCGCGGCAGGTAGAGCGTGAAGGTCGTGCCGCGGCCCACCTCGCTCTCGACCAGCAACTCGCCGCCGGATTGCTTCGCGAAGCCATAGACCTGCGAAAGTCCGAGCCCGGTCCCCTTCCCCACCTCCTTCGTCGTGAAGAACGGCTCGAAGATCCGCCCGAGCAGTTCCGGCTCGATACCGGTGCCCCCGTCGGACACGGAGGCCGCCACGAACTCGCCCCGCGTTCCCGCATGGCCGCGCGTCGGGGGCAGCTCGGAGGCAAGCCAGGTACGGAGCGCGATGCGCCCGCCGTCCTCCATTGCGTCGCGCGCGTTCACCGCGAGGTTCACCAGAGCCGTCTCGAACTGGTTCGGGTCGGCCTCCACGGCGCAGCCCTCACACTCGATGCTCGTCTCGATGGCGATGCGTGCGCCCACCAGCGGGCGGATGAGATCGGTCACCGCCTGCACCCGCTCCCCCACGAGGAACACCTCTGGCTTGAGAGGCTGGCGCCGTGCGAAGGCGAGGAGCTGGCCGGTAAGCTTGGCCGCGCGGTTGGCCGTGTCCGAGATTGCCTCGACATACCGTTGCTGCCGCTCCGCCGAGAGGTTGGGACGGCGAAGTAGGTCTGCCGAGGAGCGGATGATCGTCAGCAGGTTGTTGAAGTCGTGTGCGACGCCGCCGGTCAGCTGCCCCACGGCCTCAAGCTTCTGCGACTGGCGCAGCGCCTCCTCATGCTGGTGCAGCTGCTCTGTCCGGCGCGCGACCTCGGCCTCCAGGTGCTCGTTGATCTGCCGCAGCTCCCTTTCGGAACGCTGCCGCTCCGTGACGTCGAGCATGGCCCCGATTATCCGCAGCGGCTCGCCACCCGGCCCCCGGACCATGAAGCCGCGGTCAAGGACGTCCGCGTAGGAACCATCGGCGCGCAGGAACCGGTACTCGTCGGACCACCGGCTCGCCGCCCCGTCGATCACCTCATGGATCGAGCAGCGGATCCGTTCGCGATCCTCCGGATGAATGTGCTGCAGCCACCAGTCACCGCTCGACACGCCACCCGCCAGCTGATGGCCGAAGGCATTCCCGAGCGCCTCGTTCCACTCGACCCGGCCGGCTTGCAGATCCCAGTCCCA
The DNA here is from genome assembly GCF_016107305.1 of Roseomonas sp. KE2513. Classification (GTDB taxonomy): domain Bacteria; phylum Pseudomonadota; class Alphaproteobacteria; order Acetobacterales; family Acetobacteraceae; genus Roseomonas. Next base: position 96,458 of record NZ_RCVR01000020.1, on the reverse strand, counting down.
TACCGCGTCGTTGGTGGCGCGGACGGCGAGGCGGTGCCGCTCGTCGCTCGCTCGCCGGGCCTCCTCCGCCCGGCGCTGCTCCGTGATGTCGATGTTCATACCGACCCATTCTCGGAGGCTTCCGTCCGGATTTCGGACCGGAACCGCCCGGACAGAGGTCAGCCGCCACTCGCCGGAGGCATGGCGCAACCGCAACTCCGTCTCCAGCGACGAACCCTTGTCCACGGCATCCGCCCAGGCCGCCGCCACCCTGGCACGGTCCTGCGGGTGGAGGGCGTCGAGCCAGCGGCCGCCCAGCAGATCCTCGCGCGACTGCCCGGTGAGCATGCGCCAGCTCGGCGAGTCCTCGCGCGCCATGCCCTGGGCGTCGGTGGTCCAGACCGCCGCCGCCGAGGCGTCCACCAGGGCCCGGAAACGCGCCTCACTCTCCCGCACTGCCTGCTCGGCCGCCCTGCGGCCGGAGACATCACGGAAATAGACGGAGAGCCCGCGCTCGCTCGGATAGATGCTCACATCCAGCCAGTGGTGAACGACGGGGGACAGCGTCTCGATCTGAACCACGCGCCGCTCGCGCGCGGCGCGCAGATGCGCGGCATGGGCCTCGCTTCCGACGGCCTGCGGGAACTCCTCCCAGCAGACCTTGCCGATCAGCTCGTCCCGCTTCCGTCCCCACAGCTCCTCGGCCCGGCGGTTGACGTAGGTGAAGCGCCAATCGTGGTCCACGGCGTAGAAGGCGTCGCTGATGCTCTCCAGGATCTCGCTCGTGCGGGCTAGGGAATTGCCCAGCGAAGCCTCGGTGCGAAGCCGCCCGACCGCCAGACCCAGCAGGTTCGCGACCGCCTTTACGAAGGCGAGGTCGTCTTGCGCGAAGTCGTCCAGGTTCGGGCTGTCGGCCTCCACGACGCCCCAGGGCTCGCCATCCGTGCGGATCACGACATTCATGGCCCGGCGGATGCCGTGCTCGGTGAGCATCGCGGGGGTGCGGAAGCGCCCATCGGCGGAGAGGTGGCCGGAGATGATCGGCTCCCCGGTCCTGAACGCATATCCGGTGGGCGAGGCGAGGTCCGCGCCTGTCCTGTACTGGCCAACGATCCCTTCCCGCCAGCCAACGCCAGCCCGAACAAGGAGCTGATCCTCCTCGGGGCGGTACTCCATCACCTTGGCGAAGGGCGTGCACAGGCCGAGCGCGACCAGCCGCGTCGCTTCCTGCAGCAATGCGCCCAGATCCGCACTGCTGAGAGCATAGGCACCCAGCTCCGCGAGGATTTCCTGCTGCCGGAGGCGGAAGCGGAGGCTCCGATCAGGGTCTTCGGGCTCCGTTCGCCCCCCCTCGAGGCCGGATCGGCCGCTAGTCTCGCCCTCACTCATTCCCGACCTGCCCAGGCGCGCCGCCTCGGTTCCGCCGACACCGCGCGTGGTCGTGGCGAAGGGCCGGCGAGCGCACCGGCGGCAACCGGCAGCGCCAGGGCGGACTGCTCGCGGGCAAGCACCGGCAGCGTGGCCGGGGCGACGCGAGGATCAGGTCTGGCTGGCATTCTAGGGTGCACCTTCAGCGCCAAACTCGGGTGCTGGCGGATGGTTGCGTGCTCGGGAAGGGCGGCTGCGCCCGGGCTTGCCGGGAGCGGCCCCAGCACCCTCCCGGACGCCTCCAACGCGCGGCGCGCCACCCTCGTTGCCGCGCCGGCAGCATCCGTCCCGCTCCTGGGCGCGGCGGCGCTCCGTCCGTTGCTCAGCCTGCCGGATACATGAAAATGCGCCCACAAGCCTTGCTTCCCGCGCCGATATCAGCGACCAGCCGGCGTTGAAAACGTGATTTGCGGAGACCTGCCGTCCCCCAGGATGCGCGTGCCGCTGCCCCAGGCCGGAGCGACCAGCCGATGCAGACCATTTGGATCGATGTTGAGGATCTGTTCGACTACGCGCGGGCGAACCCGCGTCCGAGCGGCATCCAGCGCGTCGAGTTCGAGATCTGCCGCTGCCTGGTGAAGGCCGCCGGAGAGGGGCCGGTGCGCTTCCTCCGCCACACGGCCGGCGGCACTGGCTTCCGCGCGGTTCCCTGGTCGGCCGTGGAAAGCCTCTTCGCCGGCCTCTCCAGCACTGCCTCGGCCGAGGAGGCGGCGGAGGGGGCGATGCTCGCGACCGGGACGCAGTCCGCCTCGATCCCCGAATCGATCGTCCCGCCGCCACCCCGACGCCTGCGCCGCCGCCTGCTGAGCTGGTGCGCCCGGCGGGTGCCGGAACGGGTGCGCCCGGTGCTCGGCAATGCCGTCCTGTTGCAGATCGGCGCCCTGCGGCAGGCTGTGCAGGCCGGACAGATTGCCTGGGAGGCAATGCTGCAGCGCCGTGAGCCCGTGCTCCTCCAGCAGAAGCCGGCCGCGCCCGCCGAGAGCGGCCCGCAGGACGCGGCCGCCGAAGCGCCCGACGATTTCCGCGATGCGCAGCCGGGCGACATCCTTCTCGTGCTGGGTTCGCCCTGGTTCCATCAACGCTACGCCGAGCTGGTCGCCTCCGCGAAGCGGGAGAAGGGCATCCGCTTCGGCGTCCTCCTCTACGACATCATCCCGCTCCGTCGCCCCGAGTTCTGCGACCACTCCCTGGTCGACCTGTTCAGCGGCTGGCTCGGCTCCACCCTGCCGCACGCGGACGTGGTCATGGCCATCTCCCAGGCCAGCGCGGACGACATTGCCCTCTACGCCAGCCAGAACGGCTGGAAGCTGCTGGCCCGGCCCGTTGCCATCCCCATGGGCACCGGTTTCGGCCATCCGGCTCCGGCAGCGCGCCTGCCCGGCCGCGAGTACCCCGAAGCCGGCAGCTACGCCCTCATCGTCTCGACCATCGAGGCCCGCAAGAACCACCTCCTCCTCTTCCGCGTCTGGCGGCGCATGCTGGAGGAGATGCCGCGCGAGCAAGTGCCCACCCTCGTCTTCGCTGGGCGCGTCGGCTGGATGGTTCAGGACCTGATGCAGCAACTGAAGAACGCCGACTACCTCGACGGCAAACTCGTGCTGTTCCAGGACCCGACGGACGGGGAACTGACCACCCTCTACCAGGGCGCGCAGTTCACCCTCTTTCCCTCCTTCTACGAAGGATGGGGCCTGCCGGTGACGGAGAGCCTCTCCTTCGGTAAGCCCTGCATCATCTCCAACACCACCTCCCTGCCCGAAGCCGGCGGCGCGCTAGCTCGCTATTTCGACCCCGAGAACACAACCGAGGCCTATCGCGTGGTGCGCGAGGTGGTGGAGGATCCCGAGGGCCTGCGCAACTGGCAGGCCCGCGTCGCCCGCGACTTCCGCCCGGTGGTCTGGGACGAAGCCGCGGCCGCCGTGCTGCGCGCCATCGAGCAGCCTGCGGAGGCGCCGGTCTAAGGACCGGCGCCGCTCCTCAGCGCCCCTTTTCTTTCCGCCAGGCGGCGAAGGCCTCGAGGTTCTTCGGGTCGGTTGCAGGATAGAGGCCCGGCAGCCCCTGCCCGGCCCGCACCCGCTCGGTCGCGAAATCCTCGTAGGCGGTCATCTCCACCGCCTCGGCCGCGACCTCGTCCGCGATCTCCGCGGGAATGACGATCACCCCGTCGCCGTCGCCGAGGATTACATCCCCCGGGAAGACAGGCGCATCGCCGCAGCCGATCGGCACGTTGATGTCGATCGCGTGGTTCAGCGTCAGGTTTGTCGGTGCCGAGGGGCGGTGGTGATAGGTCGGTATGTCGAGCTGCGCGATCTCGGCCGCGTCGCGAAAGCCGCCATCCGTCACCACGCCGGCAACACCGCGAACCATCAGCCGGGTGATAAGGATCGAGCCCGCCGAGGCGGCGCGCGCGTCCTTGCGGCTGTCCATCACCATGACAGCGCCGGGCGGGCAGGTCTCGACGCCCTTGCGCTGCGGGTGGCTGGGGTCCTTGAACACTTCGATGCCGTTCAGGTCCTCGCGCGCGGGAATGTAGCGCAGCGTGAAGGCCTCTCCGACCATGCTCTCGGTGCGGACGCGAAGTGGCTGCACGTCCTGGATGAACTGGCTGCGCAAGCCGCGCTTGAACAGGATGGTGGCGACGGTTGCGGTGCTGACGGTCTTCAGCCTCGCGCGCGTCTCGTCGGAAAGGGCCATGCTCGGTTCTCTCAGTAGATGACGGGTTCGGGCACGGGGGCGCCGAATTCGGTGCGCAGGAAGTCGAAGTCGCAGCCCTCGTTCGCCTGCTGGATGTGCTTGCTGAACATGTAGCCGTAGCCACGCTCGAAGCGGGGCTCGGGCTCCTTCCACTCGGCGCGGCGGCGCGCCAGCTCCTCGTTGGAAACCTCCATGCTGATCGTCCGCGCGTCCACGTCGAGCGTCACGATGTCGCCCGTCCGCAACAGGGCCAGCGGACCGCCGATGTAGGATTCGGGCGCGACGTGCAGCACGCAGGCGCCGTAGGAGGTGCCGGACATCCGCGCGTCGGACATCCGCAGCATGTCGCGGTGCCCCTCCTTCAGCAGCTTCTTCGGCATGGGCAGCATGCCCCATTCCGGCATCCCCGGTCCGCCCTGGGGCCCCGCGTTGCGCAGCACCATCACCGTGTCCGGCGTGAAAGGATAGCTCTCGTCGTCCACCGCCTTCTTCATGGAGGGGTAGTCGTCGAAGACTACCGCGGGGCCGGAGTGCTTGAGGAAGCGCTGGTCCATCGCCGCCGGCTTGATGACGCAGCCGTCGGGCGCGAGGTTGCCCTTAAGCACCGCGAGCGAGCCCTCGCCGTAGATCGGGTTCTCCGTCGTGCGGATCACGTCGTCGTTGTAGACGCGCGCGCCCTCGATGTTCTCGCCGATCGTCTTGCCGGAAACAGTGACGCAGGAGAGGTCGAGGTGCTCCCGGATGCGCCCCATCAGCCCGCGGATGCCACCGGCATAGAAGAAGTCCTCCATCAGGTAGGCGTTGCCCGACGGCCGCACGTTGCCGATCACCGGCACGCGACGGGAAAAGCGCTCGAAGTCCTCGAGCCCGATCTCCTGCCCGGCGCGGCGCGCCATCGCGATGAGGTGGATGATGGCGTTGGTCGAGCAGCCCATCGCCATCGCAACCGCAATGGCGTTCTCAAAGGATGCCTTCGTCTGGATGCGCGACGGCGTCAGGTCCTCCCACACCATCTCGACAATCCGCCGCCCGCTCTCGCTCGCCAGGCGGATATGCCCGGCATCGGCGGCCGGCACCGAGGAGCCGCCGGGCAGCACCATGCCCACGGCCTCGGCGATCGCCGTCATCGTGCTCGCCGTGCCCATGGTCATGCAGGTGCCGTAGGAGCGCGCGATCCCGCCCTCGACGCCCAGCCAGTCCTGGTCCGTGATCTTCCCCGCGCGCAGCTCGTCCCAGTACTTCCAGCTGTCGGAGCCCGAGCCCAGCACCTTGCCCTGCCAGTTGCCGCGCAGCATCGGCCCGGCCGGCAGGAAGATCGCGGGAATGTTCATGCTGGTGGCTCCGAGCAGCAGCCCGGGCGTCGTCTTGTCGCAGCCGCCCATCAGCACCGCGCCGTCCACGGGGTGGCTGCGCAGCAGCTCCTCCGTCTCCATCGCGAGGAAGTTGCGGTACATCATCGTGGTCGGCTTCACATAGCTTTCCGACACCGAGATCGCCGGCAGTTCCACCGGGAAGCCGCCGGCCATGAGAATGCCGCGCTTCACGTCGTCCACGCGCTGCTTGAAGTGCACGTGGCAGGGGTTGAGGTCAGACCAGGTGTTAACGATCGCAATAACCGGCTTGCCCGTCCATTCCTCGGGGCTGTAGCCCATCTGCATGGCGCGCGAGCGGTGCCCAAAGGAGCGGAGGTCGGCCGGACCGAACCAGCGGGCAGACCGAAGCTCGGCCGCGGTCTTGCGCGCGGGCCGTGCCGTGCCGGGATCGGCCTCCAGCGCATCAGGAGGCAGGTTGGGGTCGGCCATGGCATTTCCTCCGCTCATCGATGAGGTTGACATAGCAGACTTACCGCGCGCCGCCAGCGCACCCACGCGAGCGTCCGGCGGAGGAGCGGGCCGGCCGCGCAACGCTAGTGCAGCGGCGCCGCCTTCAGGAATCGCTGCCGGTCCCCGGAGGCTACGGTGACCTCGAAGCGGTCGCCCTCCCGCTCGACGACGAGCGGCACGTCCACCCCGGCCTCGCCGAGCGCCCAGATGCTGCGGAAGAAGCGCGGCAGGTCGGCCACCGGTTCCTTGGCCACGGCCAGCACTGCGTCGCCCCGCCGCAATCCGGCCCGCGCCGCCGGCCCGCGAGCGGCGGTGGAGAGGATGACCACCTGCCCCTCGTCCGCGCTGACGGATATGCCCAACCAGGGCCGCGGCGGGCGATCGGGCCGCCCCAGCGTCAGCATCTCCCCCATGATCGGCTTCAGCAGGTCGATCGGAACGCTCATGTTAAGGATCCGCACCCGCCCGTCCCCGGCATCGTGGCCGAGCTGGAGCGATCCGATGCCGATCAGCGCGCCATCCGGCCCGATCACCGCCCCGCCGCTCCAGTGCGGATGGGCGGGCGCCGTGAACAGCGCCTCGTCGAGGAGGTATTCCCAGTAGCCGGCGAATTCCTGCTTAGCCACCACCCGCCCCGCCAGCGCGCCCGGGCGGCCGCCCGCGCCGGCGAAGACGATATCCGCCCCGACCGGCACCTCGCCCGAAGCGCCCAGGGGCAGCGGCGGAACCCCGATCTTGCCGAGCGCCTGGACCAGCCCGAAGCCCGTCACCTGGTCGTAGCCGATCACATGGCCGGGCACCGCCTGCCCCTCGGCCGTGGTCAGCCACACCTCCTGCGCCTCTGTGATGAGATAGCCAATCGTCGCAAGCAGCCCGTCCTCGCGGATGAGCACCGCGTTGCCTACCCGCTCCGTCCCCAGGGTGGCCGCCGTGAAGGCATCGTCGGGGATGCGCGCGCGCAGCCCGACCACCGCCGAGAGCGCGAGATCGATATCGTAGCCGTAATCCTCGGGGTGGGGCCGCAATGAGGTCGGCACGCCCTTGCCTTCCGCTGGTGGCGCCATGCTTCCTGGTTCCCCGAAACGCTCCGGCACCGTGCCCGCCGGGTCGGGCCGGAGCCTAGGTCAGGACCACGCGGCCTGTCTCCCCGCAATAGGAGCCGTTCCGCCCGCGCTGTGTCCGCGACGGCTCGGCGCGCCCAGGCCGCGGGCGTACGGCCGTTCCTCGGACAGGAAGCCGGCACGTCGCTTGCTGGCCTTGCCGCGCGAGAGGCGGCACCGTAGCACCAAGAGGCCGCTGCAGATTGGAGTTTCCACGAGTGGACCGCTTCTTCGACATGGCCGCGCGCGGCACAACCCCGCGCCGCGAGGCCGTCGCCGGCCTCACCACCTTCCTCACCATGGCCTACATCATCGTGGTGAACCCCCAGATCATGGCGACGGCCGGGATCGACGCAGGCGCCGCCTTCGTGGCCACCTGCCTTGCCGCGGCCATCGGTTGCGCGCTGATGGCCTTCCTCGCCAACCTGCCTATCGCCCTCGCTCCGGGAATGGGGCTGAACGCCTATTTCGCCTTTGCCGTGGTGGCGGGCATGGGCATCTCCTGGCAGGTCGCGCTCGGCGCCGTCTTCATCTCCGGCGTGCTGTTCTTCCTGGTCTCCATCGCCGGCTTCCGCGAATGGCTGATCAACGGAATCCCCATCTCGCTCAAGCTCGGCATCGCCGCGGGCATCGGCTTCTTCCTCGCCCTCATCGGGCTCGAGAACCTCAAGCTGGTCGTGGCGAACCCCGCCACCCTCGTCTCGCTTGGCTCCGTCCGCTCGGGTCCGGTGCTGCTCGGCGCGGCGGGCTTCGTGCTCATCGCGGGCCTGGCCGCACGGCGGGTTCCCGGTGCCATCCTCATCGGCATCGTGGCGACCGCCCTCGCCGGCCTTCCCTTCGGCCTCACCACGTTGAACGGCGTCTTCTCCGCCCCACCCTCCCTTGCCCCGACCTTCCTCCAAATGGACATCGCCGGCGCGCTCAGCCTCGGTGTGCTGCAGGTGGTCGGCACCTTCTTCATGGTGGACCTGCTGGATAACGCTGGCACGCTGATCGCGACGACGCACCGCGCCGGCCTCATGCGGCCGGACGGCTCAGTGCCCCGCCTCGGGCGCGCGCTGATGGCAGACAGCGGCGGAGCCATGCTCGGCGCCGTGCTCGGTACCTCGACGACCGTCAGCTATATCGAGAGCGCGGCAGGCATCCAGGCAGGCGGGCGCACGGGACTGACGGCGCTCACCGTCGGCGCGCTCTTCCTCCTCGCGCTCTTCCTCGCGCCGCTCGCGACCTCCGTCCCGGCCTTCGCGACGGCACCGGCGCTCATCTTCGTCGCCTGCCTCATGGCCCAGTCGCTGAAGGACCTCGCCTGGGAGGATCCCACCGAATACATCCCGGCCATCCTCGCCGCGATGGCGATGCCCTTCACCTTCTCCATCGCGACGGGCATCGGCCTCGGCTTCATCGTCTACGCGGCCGTCAAGGTCATCGCCGGCAAGGCGGGCGAGGTGCACGGTGCCGTCTGGCTGATCGCGGCGCTCTCCACCGTTAAGTTCGCCTTCACCTGAAGGTGGGGCATCAGCCCTGCCGCCGCAGCGCCCTCCAGGCCTCCACAAAACGCCGGGCCCGCTCGCCCACCTCATCCGCGGTGGCGCCCGGCTTGTAGAGGGCGGAGCCAAGACCGAATCCGGCCGCCCCCGCTGCCACGAACTCGCCCATCCCCTCCGGCACGATCCCGCCCACCGGCAGGAAGCGCGTGCCGCGGGGAAAGACGCTCAGCATCGCCTTCAGCACGCGCGGCGTCAGCAACTCCGCCGGGAAGAGCTTCAACGCGTCCGCCCCGGCTGCGAGAGCCGCGAAACCCTCAGTCGCCGTCGAGACGCCCGGGACGCAGAGCAGCCCGGCCGCCTTGGCCGCCCGGATCACGGCGGGGTCGCCATGCGGCATGACGATGATCCGCCCGCCTGCCGCGGCCACCTCCGTCACCCCCTCGGGCGCCAGGACGGTGCCCGCGCCCACCAGCACTTCAGGCCCGAGGTCCTCCGCCAAAGCTCGTATGCTCTCGAGCGGCCGCGGCGAGTTCAGGGGGACCTCGATGATCGAGAACCCTGCCTCCACCAGGGCGCGCCCGATCGGCACCACCTCCTCCGGCGTCACGCCGCGCAGGATCGCGACCAGCGGCAGCCGGTCCATGAAGCGTTGCAGAATCAAGGATTCGTCTCCAACCCGGCGCCGGTGAGCCCGGCCGCCTCGGCGATGCGCCAAAGCCCGGCGGCGGCCGTGTCACCGAGCAGTTCGACCGCGGTGACGCCAAAGATCGCGAGCGCCTGGCGGTACCGCTCGCAGAGCGCGGGATCGCCGACCAGGGCCAAGCTGTCCCGCATTTCGTGGAGCCCCGCGCGCAACTCGTCCCCGATCAGCAGGCCAGAGAGGTAGTCGAGGCTCGCCTCCCTCGGCAGCCCACCCGTCAGCACGAGGGAGCGCGCGGAGAAGAGCAGCGGCGAGAGCCCCGACGGGGCATCGCGCAGCGCCTCGACCCCGCGCTCGAAGGCCGCCCGCGCGACCTCGGCCGACGACGGCGGGTCATCCTCCCCGACGAAGCGGCCGAGGATGGAGTGCCGCCGCAGCACCGCGAAGAGCTCGCCGGTCATATGCGTCCCGAAGCGCTCGATCCGGCCGCCCGTAACCTCCACCCATTTCGAATGGGTGCCCGGCATCACGAAACGCCCATCGCCGTGCGACGGGAGGGCACCAAGGATCTGCGTCTCCTCCCCGCGCATTACGTTCGGCACGTCGCCGTGCTGCACGACGCCCGGGATGATCGACAGCGCCCCTCCCGGCACCGGCATCAGCCCGCCGGCCAGTTCGGCGAGGCCGGCGGGGCAGGGTACGTAAGGCGCCTCCACCCAGCCCTGGGCGCTGCCGATCATGCCCGCGGCGAGCGCCGGCAGCCCTGGCCAGCGGCGGCGCCAATCCCCAACCGCCCGCTCGGAGGCACCCGCGAAGTCGCGCCCCTCCACATGCATGATGCCGAGCGGCAGGCGGTGCGTCTCCAGGACCGCGCCCCCCTCCCCCATAAGATACGCGCGGAGCGAGGAGGTGCCCCAGTCGAGCGCGATCAGTCGTGGCGCGGCGTCGGTCAGGACGTCCTCCGGCAAGCTGTTCCCTTGGGGGAGCGGCGCCACCCCGGCTGGTCAGGCTACGGCGCCCGACCCTAGGCTGGGAAGGCCGGCGCCCCGCCGTTCAAGCCCCGCAACGACCGAGCCCCGAGAGGCAGTCCGCCATGCCCATGAAGGCCATCATCCCCGCCGGCTCCGGCAAGCCCATCGCGCCCTTCTCGCCCGGCGCCATGGCGGACGGCGTGCTCTACGTCTCCGGCACCCTGTCCTTCGACAAGGAGAACAATGTCGTCCATCCCGGCGATGCCGCCGCCCAGACCCGGCACGTGCTGGAACTCATCAAGTCCGTCATCGAGGCCGCTGGCGGCACCATGTCCGACGTGACGATGAACCACATCTTCGTCACCGACTGGGCGAACTACGCCGCCGTGAACGCCGTCTATGCCGAGTACTTCCCAGGCGACAAGCCCGCCCGCTACTGCATCCAGTGCGGCCTGGTGAAGCCCGAGGCGCTGGTGGAAATCGCGACCGTCGCCCATATCGGCCGATGAGATACGAGGTTACCGGCAAGCCCGGCGCTCCGGCTGTCGTCCTCTCGGCCGGCCTCGGCGGGGCCGCCGCCTTCTGGACCCCGCAGCGCGCTGCGCTCGAGGAACACTTCCAGGTCGTCGCTTTCGACCAACGCGGCACCGGCCGCAACGCGGCGGGTCTGCCGGACGGCTATACCATCGGCCACATGGCCGACGACGCGGCGGCGGTGCTCGACAAGGCCGGCATCGCGCGCGCCCACTTCATAGGCCACGCGCTGGGCGGCCTTGTCGGCCTCGAACTTGCCCGCCGCCACCCGGCACGGTTGGACCGCCTGGTGCTCGTCAACGCCTGGGCGAAGGTGGAGCCGCACTCGGAGCGCTGTTTCGACATCCGCCTCGGCATCCTCGCGGCGCAAGGGCCCGCGGCCTATGTCGCGGCCCAGCCCCTCTTCCTGCACACCGCGCCCTACATGGCAGCGAACTTCACCCGCGTCGACGCGGAGATCGCGCACGGCACCGCGCATTTCCAGGGCGCCGAAAACCTCCGCCGCCGGATCGCGGCACTCCGCGCCTTCGACGCCCGCGCCGACCTCGCGCGCATCGACGCGCCCACCCTTGTCACCGCCTCGCGCGATGACCTCCTCGTGCCCTGGACCGCCTCGCAGGTCCTTGCCGAGGGCCTGCCGAAAGCCCGCCTCTGGATAACCGAGACCGGCGGCCACGCCTTCACCGTGGAGCAGCCCGGCCCCTTCAACCGCGCCGCCATCGAATTCCTGGAGGAAGACGCATGAAGACCATCCTGATCGTGGGCGCCTCCCGCGGCCTCGGCCGCGCCCTGGCGGAGGAACACCTCTCGCGCGGCTGGCACGTGATCGCGACCGTGCGCGACCCCGCCGCGCTGCGCGACGCACCACCTGGCAAGCTGGAGGTCCACACCCTCGACGTGACGGACTGGGCCGGGGTGGACGCCTTCGGGCGCGCCCTGAAGGACCGCAGCCTGGACGTGCTCTTCGTCAATGCCGGCATCGCCGACGACAAGCGTCCCATCGGCGAGGTGCAGCCGGACGTCTTCGCCCGGCTGATGCTCACCAACGCGCTTGCGCCGCTCCGCCTGATCGACCGCTTGGTCCACCTCGTCCCGCGCGAGGGAACGGTGGCGGTCATGTCCTCCGGCCTCGGCAGCGTGGCCGGCAACGGCACTGGCGGCTGGGAGGCCTACCGGATGAGCAAGGCCGCGCTGAACACCGGCCTGAAGAGCATCGCCGCGCGCCGCGCGGCGGAGGGCCGGACCTATATCGCCACCGCCCCCGGCTGGGTTCGCACAGAGATGGGCGGCGATGAAGCGGCGCTCTCCATCGAGCAGAGCATCCCCCGCGTTACCGACATGCTGGAGAAGCGCGCGGGCGCCGGCGGCGTCGCCTACGTCAACTATGACGGCAAGGATCTGCCCTGGTAGCGGCTCAGGATACCCCGGCCCGGCGCAGCTCCCGGTCCAGCCGTCCTCTCAGGAACAGCCAGGCCATGCGAAGATCGGAACCAAGCGACCAGAGCGGATGGCTGAAGGTCGCCGGGCGGTTCCGCTCCACCAGCATGTGGCTGCCCCAGGCGAACAGATAGCCGCTCACCACCCCCGCCAGCACGGTCCACCAGCTGCCGAACAGGATGCCGCCGAGGAAGAGCGCGACGCCGAGCACCGTGCCCGCGACATGCACGCCCCGCGTCACCGGGCTCGCGTGCTCCCGCAGGTAATGCGGCCAGAACTCGGCATAGGTCGTGAAGCGCGCCGCCATGGCTTCCCTCCCGAGAATGGCCGCGCGGACCGCGCGGCTACCCTGAGTATAGCCGTCCCGGACGGCGAAAGCAGCGACCGCGTCGCGCTCACCCCGCCTGTTGCGCGCTATGCAGCCGGCTGTAGATGCCGCCCGAGGCCACCAGCTCCCCGTGCCGGCCCTGCTCGGCCAGGCCCGCCGCGTCCACCACCACGATTCGGTCGGCATCCCGGATCGTCGCCAGCCGGTGCGCGATCACCAGCGTCGTTCGCCCCTCGGAAAGCTCGGTCAGCGAGGCTTGGATGGCGCGCTCCGTCTCGGTGTCCAGGGCGGAGGTCGCCTCGTCGAGGATGAGGATCGGCGGGTTGCGAAGGAAGATGCGGGCGATCGCCAACCGCTGCTTCTGCCCACCCGAGAGCTTCACCCCCCGCTCCCCCACGACAGTATCCAGCCCCTTCGGCAGGGCGGCGATCACGGTGTCCAGCCGGGCCCTGCGCGCCGCCTCCATGATCTCCTCCTCGGAGGCACCCAGCCGACCGTAGGCGATATTCTCTCGCACCGTGCCCCCGAAGAGGAACACGTCCTGCTGCACGATCCCGATCTGCCCGCGCAGCGAGGCGAGGGTGAGGTCGCGGATGTCGATCCCGTCCACCGTGATCCGCCCGCCCGTCACCTCGTAGAAGCGCGGCAGCAGGGAGCAGAGCGTCGTCTTCCCTGCACCGGAGGGGCCGACGAAGGCGACCGTCTCCCCGGGCAGGATCTCCAGGTCCACCCCGTCGAGCACCGGCGCGCCGTTCCCGTAGGCGGAGCGCACCCCCTCGTAGCGGATCCTGCCGGAGAGGCGAGGCGCCACGTGCGCCCCAGGCCGGTCCTCGATGTCCGGCGCCGTGTCCATCAGCTCCGTGTAGCGCCGGAAGCCCGCGATCCCCTTCGGATAGGTCTCGATCACCGAATTGATCTTCTCCACCGGCCGGAAGAAGACGCCCACCAGCAGCAGGAATCCGACGAAGCCGCCCGAGCTGAGCTGCCCGTGCAGCACGAACCAGCTGCCGGCCACCATCACCACCATCTGCGTCAGCCGCATGGAGAGGTAGGAGAGCGCGTTCGTCGCTGCCATCAGCCGGTAGGCCTCAAGCTTCGTCTCGCGGTAGCCCTCGTTGTCGCGCGCGAAGAGGCCGCGCTCGTGCTCCTCGTTGGCGAAGGCCTGCACCACGCGGATGCCGCCGACATTCTCCTCGATACGCGCGTTGAAGCCGCCCACGCGCCCGAAGATCGTCTGCCAATTCCGTGTCATCCGCCCGCCGTAGCGCGCGGTTAGCCAGCCTGTGACCGGCACAACCGCCGCCGTGATCAGCGCCAGCTCCGCATTCACCGAGAACATCAGAACGAAGGCGCCGACGAAAGTCATAACCGCGATGAAGAGGTCCTCCGGCCCGTGATGGGCCACCTCCCCGATCTCCTCCAGGTCCTTCGTCAGCCGCCCGACTAGGTGCCCCGTCCGCTGGTTGTCGTAGAAGGAGAAGGAGAGCTTCTGCAGGTGCGCGAAGGCCCGGCGCCGCATCTCCGTCTCGATGTTGATGCCGAGCATGTGCCCCCAATAGGTCACCACCGCCATCAGCCCGGCATTCAGGAGGTAAACGACGAGCAGCCCGGCGGCGGCCAGCCCGATCAGCGCCCAATCCTGCCCCGGCAGCAGCCGGTCCACGAAAGCCTTCACCGCCAGGGGGAAGCCCAGCTCCAGCAGCCCGGAGAGCACGGCGCAACCGAAGTCGAGCAGGAACAGCCGCCGGTGCGGCCGGTAGTAGGAGAAGAAGCGTCGAAGCATGAGCGCCCCTTAGCAGCCCCCGTGCCGCCCCGCACGGAGGATCCTTCCGCCCCCCCTTGCGACACGCCCGATTGCCGGGCACGGGAGAGAGGACACCTTCCGGTCCGCCCTGTTCCAGATGCCTGCCCCCGCCGCCTTCATCCCCTTCCGGCACGCCGTATTCCGGACCCTCTGGTTCGCCACCCTCGTCAGCAATATCGGCGGCTGGGTGCAGAGCACGGGCGCGGGCTGGCTGATGACTTCCCTCTCGCCTTCCCCCGTCATGGTCAGCCTAGTGCAGGTGGCCGCGCTCCTGCCCGTCTTCCTCCTCGCCCTGCCGGCGGGGGCGCTGGCGGACATCATGGACCGCCGCCGCTTCCTGCTGATGACCCAGTTCTGGATCTTCGGTACCGCTCTCCTCCTCTGCGTCCTCACAGGCGCCGGGCTGCTCGGGCCCTGGGGCTTGCTGGCGCTTACCTTCTGCATCGGCGTGGGGGCGGCGGCGAACTTCCCGGCCTTCGCGGCCACCACCCCGGAACTCGTCCCCCGCACGGATCTCGTGCAGGCCATCGTGCTCAACGCCATGGGCTTCAACCTCGCCCGGGCGATCGGCCCCGCCCTCGGCGGCGTGGTGCTCGGCTGGGCAGGGGCGGAGGTCGCCTTCGGCCTCAACGCCGCCTGCTTCCTCGTCCTTATCACCGCCCTCTTCTTCTGGAAGCGCGTGCCGGAGCAGGACACGACCCCGAAGGAGCGCCTGCTCCCGGCCATCGGGAGCGGGGTGCGCTACGTCCTGGCCAGCCCGGTGATGCGCGGTGTCATCATCCGCTCCACCCTCGCCTTCTTCGCGGGCTCGGCGGTCTGGGCGCTTCTGCCGCTGATCGTGCGCTTCCGGCTTGGCCTCGGTCCCTCGGCCTTCGGGCTGATGCTCGGTGCCATGGGAGTGGGCGCGGTCGCCGCCAGCTTCTGGCTGCCGGCGCTGCGCAACCGGCTTAGCCGCTCGGCCACCGTGGTCGCCTGCTCGAGCGGCGTGGGCGCCTCGATCATTCTCCTCGCCCTCGCCCAACACTGGGTGCTGGCGGCAATCGCGATGCTGCTCTACGGCGCCTTCTGGCTCGGGATGACCTCGACGCTTTCAGCCTCGTCGCAGCTCGGTGCGCGACCCTGGGTGCGGGCAAGGGCCATCGGGCTGTTCCAGGTCTGCACCTTCGGCGCCATGGCAGCGGGCACGGTGCTGGGTGGAGTCGGGGCGGAGGTGATCGGCATTCCGGCGACGCTCATCGCATTTGGGGTGACCGGCATCGTCCTCGCCGTCGCCGTCCGCCATCTGCCTCTTGAAGCGCCGCCATCCCTCCCCTCCGCCACCAACCTGGCGGAGCCGCAGCCCGAAGCCCCTGCGGCCGAACTCCTCCCCGCTCTCCGCGGAGACGAGGGGCGGGTGCTCGAATCCGTTCGCTACGCGGTGCCCACCGCCTCCCGGGAGGCCTTCCTCCGATCCATGGCGGAGGTCCGCGGCGTGCGCCTCCGCGCCGGCGCCATCGTCTGGCGCCTTTACGAGGATGTCGCCCATCCTGAGCGCTACGTGGAACTCTGGGCAGTCCGGTCCTGGTCGGACCATCTGCGCGAACAGTCGCGGCTGAGCGAGGCCGACCACGCCATCCTCGCTGCGGCGGTCGCCTTCCAGATCGAGGGCACGAAGCCGGAGGCGGAGCGCTTCGTTCAGCTCTCGGTTTGATCGGTCGGTGAGCGTGCTTCGAGGGAGGAAGAAGGAATCTCCCTCTCCGCCCCTCCAGCATCTTTTTCTTCGGGCTTAGGATAGCTTCACGACCGATGCGCCGCGGGTCCACGACCGGAGGCGACTGCACGCGCAGGAAAGGCGTCGGGAAACGGAACAGGCCTGCAATCCCAGCATCCGCGAGAGCCAAGTGGGAATCCGAGTGCCTCAGGCCCCGGGTGTCCGCCGGAAGAAGGTTACGTGTTCGCCCGGGAGGCCCGGAGACGGCAGCGCCCACTCCGCGGCCCCAGGCGCCGCCCCTATGCCGCGCGAAGCGAGAGCGCGAGTACCGGATCATCCGTCGCGATGGCGTCCAGACCGAGGTCCAGCATACGGCGGATGGACGGCGCATGGTTCGCTCCCCAGGCACCGACGCGCAGGCCGGCGTCGCGCAGGGCACCAAGCAGTTCGGCATCCATGGCCGCCTCGTGCGTCTCGACCATGCGAACGCCGGTGCGGCGCGCGGTGGCGAGGATACCCTCCAGCCCGATGTAGCGGATCATCGGCGGGCTGAAGAGCCAGGCAACGTTGCGCAGCCCACCGGCGGCGACGGCGGCGGCGGCCACCTCCGCCTCGAAGACGATGATCTCGGTGCGCGAGCGGAGGCCCGTCCGGTCAAGCGCGGCCAGAACCTTCTGCAGCAGCGGCAAATCAAGACGGCCATTCCGATCGGCCTTTACCTCCACCTGGAGCCCGGCAGCCCCGGCAGCTACGAAGTCCAACAACCGGGAGAGGCGCGGCACTCCCTCCCCGCCCGCACCGATGAGGTGCAGCGCAGCCAACTCATCGGCGCTGCGCTCGGCCAGCGGGCCGCGACCATTGCTTGTGCGGTCGAGGTTGGCGTCGTGCATCACCATCGCCTCGCCGTCGGCGGACAGGTGGACGTCGCACTCCACCGCATCCACCCCGGCGGCGATGGCACCCCGGAAAGCCTGCAGGCTGTTCTCAGGCCAGAGAATGGCGCCGCCCCGATGCGCGATGATCTCGGTCAAGCTCGCTTCCTCCCCTGCAGTGGCGTCGGGCGGTAGCACGGGGTCCACCAAGCTTCCAGGTGTCAGGGCAGGCGCGAGAGGCGTGTTCCAAGAAGCGCGAAGAAGCCCTCGGTGTCGAGGGTTTCGGGCAGTGTCACCTGCGCTTCGGCCTTGCTGCGCCCCCAACGGTCTACATGAGTGCGGCCGCGCGCGGGACCGGGGCCGCAATCGACCTCCACGCCCACCCGCTCGGCATGGAAGAGCGCGGGCGCGACGAGCCAGGCGATGGCACAGGCATCATGCAGTGCGTGCCCTTCTCCCCCGAGCCGGCGTGAGGGAGGTACGGCCGCCATGATGTCGCAAGCCGCCCGCAGGCAGGCCCCGCCGCCCAGGCGCCGGATCGCCTCGACCCGTGCGGGCGTTACCAGCGCCTGCATCGTCAATTCCAGCGTCACCAACGTCACCGGCGGGCCGAGGGAGAGAAGGATGTCCAGCGCCTCGGGGTCGCTCGCCGCGTTGAACTCGGCGGCGGGCGTCCAGTTCCCCTCTCCCCAGGCGCCTCCCATCAGCACGATCTCCCGCACCCGCCCGGCCAGGGCTGGCTCGGTGGCAAGCGCGAGGGCGAGGTTGGTCACGGGGCCGATGCCGACGAGCGTGACGCTTCCGGCCGAGGCGTCGCGGAGAACCGCGCGGATCGCATCCGCTGCGAGCGCCTGAACGGCCGGCGGCCCCTCGGGCAGGACCACGCCCGCCAGCCCATCATCGCCGTGCACCGCCCGTTCCCCGGCGAAGCGACCACGGAGCGGGCGCTCGGCACCGGGCACCACCGGCACCGGGTTACCGGCCAGCCCCACGATGGCGCGGGCATTCGCCACGGTGCGCGCGAGCCCCGCATTGCCGCCCACCACCGTCACCAGCCGAAGGTCGATCTCCGGCGAGGCAATCGCGAGCCATAGGGCGAGGGCATCGTCCGTGCCGGGGTCGCAGTCGATGATGACGGCCCGGCGCCCGACCGGCAGGGCGCCGCTCAAGCCCCCAACTCCGCCTCGACGATGCCGCAGAACAGGGCGGCGCCAGCGGTCAGCGCCGCGTCATTGAAGTCGAAGCGGGGGTTGTGGTGCCAGCCCTCGGGGTGGGCCGGATCGCCCGTGCCGAGCCAAGCATAAGCGCCGGGTCGGGCCTCAAGCATGCAGGCGAAGTCCTCGCCCGCGGTGACCGGCGGGTGGTCGTCCAGCGCGCGCTCGGCACCGACTGTCGCCGTCGCGGCTCGGTGCATCAGCGCGGCCTGGCTGGGATGGTTCACCGTCGGCGGCAGGCGGCGGGTATAGACCGGCTCGGCCTTCACCCCGTGAGCGGCGGCGGTGCCGCGCGCGATTCCGGCGATCCGCGCCTCCAGCAGATCGCGCACGGGCGCCGAGAGCGCCCGCGCGGTGCCGCGCACCAGCACCTCCGCCGGAATGACGTTCGGCGCCTCCGGATGCCCGGCCGCGAGATGGCCGACGCTGATCACCCCCGCCTGCATAGGGTCCAGCTCCCGCGCTACCACCGTCTGAAGGGCCAAGATGAAAGCGGCGGCGGCAAGCGTCGCATCGGTGCCGAGATGCGGCTTCGCGCCGTGCGTGCCGCGCCCGCGGAAGGTCACCTCCCAGGTGTCGGAACTGGCGAGAACAGCGCCCTTCGGCACAGCGACCGTACCGAGCGGTAGGCCCGGCAAGTTGTGCATCCCATAGACCGCATCCACGGGGAAGCGCTCGAACAACCCGTCCGCGAGCATCGCCTGGGCGCCGCCGCGCGACTCCTCTGCCGGTTGGAAGATGAGGTGGACGGTGCCGGCGAAGCGGTCCCTGTTCCCGGCGAGCCATTTCGCGGCGCCGAGCAGCATCGCCGTATGCCCGTCATGCCCACAGGCATGCATCCGGCCAGGCGTGAGGCTCGCCCAGGGTGCGCCCGTCATCTCTGCCATGGCCAGCGCGTCCATGTCGGCACGCAAACCAATGGCGCGGTTTCCGGCCCTTCCCCGGATAGTCCCGACGACGCCGGTGCCCGCGATCCCCTCCTCCACGGCGATCCCCGCCGCGCGCAGTTCCCGCGCGACGAAAGCGGCAGTGCGGTGCTCCTCGAAGCCGAGCTCCGGATGGGTGTGCAGGTCCCGGCGCCAGGCCGTCATGGCTTCGGCGAACGGCTCCAGTTCCAGGGGGCTGGGCATGGGCGGCTCCGTTGCGGGGTGGCCGCGGACCATGCCAGCTTGCCCCCCTCACCACCAGATAACCCCGAGGTTCCGATGCGCCTGCGCGCCGCCCTTCTTGCCGCCGCCATGGCCCTGCCGGAGACCGCGGGCGCCCAGGACCTGCTGCGTATCGGCGTCGAGTCCGGCCCGACGAGCCTCGACCCGCATTACGCGAGCCTCATCACCAACATCGCCTTCGCCCGCCATGTTTTCCAGCCGCTGGTGCAACAGGACGCACGGCAGGAGCTGCGCCCCGCCATCGCCAGCGCCTGGCGGGTGGTGAACGACCTCACCTGGGAATTCACCATCGACCCCCAGGCACGCTTCCACGACGGCGCGCCGGTCTCCGCGGAGGACGTTGCCTTCACCATCCAGCGGGCGGGCAACGTGCCCAATTCCCCCTCCTCCTTCGGCTACGCGACACGGGTGGTGACAGCGGTCGAGGACGCGGGCGGCGGCGTGGTTCGCATCCGCACGCGGGTGCCCACGCCGCTGCTGGCGAACAATCTTGCCCTGGTGATGATCGTGTCGAAGAAGCACGGCGAGGGCGCAACGACCGCCGACTATAATGCCGGCCGCGCCATGATCGGCACCGGGCCCTTCCGCCACGTCTCCTGGCAGCCCGGCAGCCCCTTCGTGGCGGAACGCAATCCCGCCTTCCACGGACCCGCCCCTGCCTATGCCCGGGTGGAGTTTCGCCCCATTCCCGCCGCGGCCTCGCGTGTCGCGGCGCTCAGCGCCGGCGATGTGGACCTCGTCGAGATCGTGCCGCCCGAGCAGTTCGAGCGTTTCCGGAGCGACACGCGCTTCACGACGAGCGAGAGCCCTTCGAACCGCCTTATCTTCCTCACCCTGGACAGCAACCGGGCGGAGAGCCCCTTCGTACGAGCGAAGGACGGCTCGCCCATCCACAATCCAATGCGCGACGCTCGCGTCCGCCGGGCGCTCTCCCTCGCCATCAACCGCCAAGCCCTGGCAGATCGCATCCTGCGCGGCCAGGCTTTGCCTGCCGGCGACCTCGGCCCACCTGGCTATTTCGGCACCTCCCCCGACCTCACCGCTGAGAGACTGGATCTGGAAGGGGCCCGCAAGCTGATGTTAGAGGCCGGTTTTCCGCAAGGTTTTGCGGTACAGGTTAATGGCCCCAACGACCGCTTCGTGAACGACGAGCAGATCGTGCAGGCCATCGCCCAGATGTGGACGCGCTTGGGTATCGCCGCGACCGTGGAGACCAAGCCCCGCGGCACCTGGCTGAGCGAGGCCGCCCAACTCAAGTACAGCGTGAACCTCGCCGGCTTCTCACCCAACCCCGAGGTTCTAGGAATGCTGGAAACACAAGTGCATAGCTGGAACACTTCGCTCGGCCTCGGAACGGCGAACCGTGGCCGCTTCAGCAATCCAGGCATCGATGGGCTGATCCAGCAGGCCCGTCAGACCATGAACAACGACGATCGCGCCCGGGTGACGCGAGAGGCGACACGTCAGGCGATACGTGAGCAGACCTCTCTCATCCCCCTGTATTTTCAGGTTAATACATGGGCCATGCGCCGCGGCGTGACCTACGAGGCGCGAACCGACGAGATGACTCTCGCCCAGTCCGCTGGGCACGCGCCGTGATCCCCGCCGAGACCCGCCGCGCCGCCGTGCTGGCCGCCCAGGGTAAGGCGCCGTTCGACCTCCTTCTTACCGGGGGAATCCTGGTGGACGTAGCGCTGGGAGAGCTCCGCCCTGCCGACATCGGCATCACCGGCGGGCTGATCGCCTCCGTCCACCCGCCGGGCACGCGCTCGGACGCCGCCGAGGTCCACGACCTCTCCGGCCGCTTCCTCTCGCCGGGCTTCGTGGACAGCCACCTGCACTTTGAATCCTCCTTCATGGCCCCGGCGGACTACGCCTCGGTCGTGGTGCCTCAAGGCACGACCACCACGGTCTGGGACCCGCATGAGCTGGCCAACGTTCTGGGCGTGCCCGGCGTGCGCTGGGCGGTGGAGAGGGCGCGCGGGCTGCCGCTGCGTGTGCTGGTCGCCGCCCCCTCCTGCGTGCCCTCCGCCCCTGGCCTGGAACTCGCGGGCGCAGAGATCGGGCCGGAGGAGATGGCGGAGATGCTCTCCTGGCCCGAGGTATCCGGCGTGGCCGAGGTCATGGACATGGCTGGTGTCCTCTCCGGCAGCGCGAGGATGGAGGGGATCGTCGCGTCCGGCATGGCCTCCGGCAAGAACGTGAACGGCCACGCGCGGGACCTGATCGGCCCGGCGCTGCAGGCCTACGTCGCCTCCGGCGTCACCTCGGACCACGAGATCATGGGGCCGGAGGACTTCCTCCAGAAGCTCCGCGCCGGGCTGACGGTGGAGCTGCGCGGCAGCCACGACGCGGTGCTGCCGGGCGTGGTCGCCGCGATCAACGCCCTGCCCTCCCTGCCGCCCACCCTCGTCACCTGCACGGACGACATCTTCCCCGACGAGCTCGTCGAGAAGGGCGGACTGCGGGACACGCTCGCGCGGCTGGTCACCTACGGGCTGCCGCCCATCCACGCGCTAAAGATGGCGACGCTGCACGCCGCGCTCCGACTGAAACGGGACGATATCGGCCTGCTCGCCCCCGGCCGGCTGGCCGAAGTCGTCGTGCTCTCGGACCTGACGGGCATGGTGGTGGAGCGCGTCTATGTCGGCGGGCGGCTCGTGGCGCGGGACGGGGCCATGCTCGCACCCCTGCCCCGCGACCTGCCCGCGGACTCGCCGCGCGACACCGTCCACATCCCGCCCCAGCCGCCCGAGGCCTTCGAGCTGCGTCCCCACGGCGTGGCCAACGGCCGCGTCCGGCTACCGGTGGTCGGCGGCGCCCGCGTGGTCCACTGGGCGGAGGCCGAAGTGGAGGTCACGAACGGCGTCGCCGCAGTCCCGCCGGGCCACGCGCTGATCGCGGTGCTGCACCGCCATGGAAGGCGAGACCCGGCGCCCGTGGTCTGCCTGGCGGATGGCTGGGGAGAGCCCCGCGGTGCCGTCGCCACCACGATCAGCCACGACAACCACAACCTGCTCGTCATCGGCCGCGACGTGCGAGACATGGCGGCCGCGGCCAACGCCCTCATCGCCTGCGGCGGCGGCATAGCCGTGGCACAGGGAGGCGAGGTGCAAGCCGCGATGCCCCTGCCGATCGCCGGGCTCCTGGCAGAAACGCCGCCGGCCGAGACCGCAGCCGCCTTCTCTCGGCTGCGCGCGGCGGCCGACCGCGTGATGGACTGGAAACCGCCCTTCCGCGTCTTTCGAGGCATCACCGGCATCTCGCTCGCCTGCAATCCGGGCCCGCATCCGACCGATCTCGGAATTTCAGATGGCGGAACGGGCGCGCTGCGCGATCCGGCCGAGCCTGTCCTCGCTGCCACAGGCTGACGGCATTCGCATGGGTGGGCCACGTGTTCCGCCCGTGCTTGACTGCTTCTCCTTGCGTAACCACGAAATCGTGAATTAAACCCGCGGCTGCCCTCCTGGGGAGGAGGGTTTGAGGGCCCTTTGCGCGTAACGGGCCGGCCGAGGGGAATCCTGATGCTGCGGACGCAAGGCCCGGTCGGGCCCGACAGGGGCTGCGGCGGCCGATGATCTTCGCCTCTTTCGAGTTCCTCTGCCTCTTCCTTCCCTTCTTCTTCGCCGCCTACTTCCTGACGCCGTTCCGTTACCGGAACTGGCCTATCCTCATTCTCTCCTGGGCCTTCTATGCCTGGTGGCGAGTCGACTTCCTGCTGCTGCTCATCTTCTGCACGATCTTCACCTTCTATACCGTGCGCTGGATGGACGCGGCCGGGCCGAAGACGCGGCTGGGCACCTGGCTGCTCGTGCTCGGCCTTGTCGGCAACCTCGGCGTGCTCGCCTATTTCAAGTACGCGAATTTTGGCGTCGGTGCCTTCAACGATATCCGCGCCGCCTTCGGCCTGACCCCGGTTCCCTGGACCGAGATCATCCTGCCGATTGGCCTCTCCTTCTACGTGCTTCAATCCGTTTCATACCTGACGGACATCTGGCGCGGCACCGTGCCCGTCACGAAGCGGCTGGTGGACTACGCCACCTACAAGGCGATCTTCAGCCAGCTTATCGCCGGCCCGATCGTGCGCTACGCCGAGATCAAGGACGAGCTCGTCTCCCGCCCGCACACGCTCGCGCAGTTCGGCACCGGCGCACGGCGTTTCATGATCGGCTTCGCGATGAAGGTCTGCCTCGCGGACACGGTGGCGCTGGTGGCCGACGCCGCCTTCGCCCTGCCCGCGCCGACGCTCGCCGATGCCTGGACAGGCGCCATCGCCTACACGCTGCAGCTCTACTTCGATTTCGCGGGCTACTCGGCGATGGCGATCGGCCTTGCGCTGATGATCGGCTTCCACTTCCCCGAGAACTTCAACCATCCCTACCTCTCGGGCTCCATCCAGGCCTTCTGGCAGCGGTGGCACATGACGCTGTCGCGCTTCCTGCGCGACTACCTCTATATTTCCCTCGGCGGGAACCGGCGCGGCGCCTTCCGGACCTACCTTAACCTCTTCCTGACGATGGTGATCGGCGGCCTTTGGCACGGCGCCAACTGGACCTTCATCGTCTGGGGCGCCTGGCACGGCGGGCTGCTGGCGCTGCACCGGCTCTGGCAAGCGGCGGGCAACCGGCCGATGAACTACGCGCTCGGCAACGCGCTCACGATGCTCGCGGCCATCATCGGCTGGGTCGTGTTCCGCGCGCACGATATCGGTAACGCCGGCACCATGTATGGCGGGATGCTCGGGCTGAACGGCGCCGGGCTCAGCGACACACTTGCCTGGCAGGTCACGCCGGACCAGTGGTGGACGATGCTCATCGCGGTGGCGATCGTCTACCTGCCGCTGCTCGGCACCCGCCTGCCCTTCCAGCGGCCGCCCGAGGCGATGGGCTCGTTCTGGCGCGGAACCTGGGTCATCGCCCCGCTGCTCGCCTTCCTCCTCGGCGTCGTGCTGCTCTACAGCCGCGCGGCCGTTCCCTTCCTCTACTTCCAGTTCTGAGGGCGAGATGAGCGACACCCCCTGGAAGAACGCCCATCGCGCCGCCGTCCTGCAAGGTGTGGCCGCCGTCGTCCTGCTCGGGCTTGGCGCCTGGCAGGGGATCGAGGCGATCGCGAGTCCGCAGGGGCAGCAGCGGCTCCGCCCGACGCTCGACCTCGCTTCCTTTCTCTCGGGCAAGCTGACCGGCGCGGTGAACCACGTCATGGCGCACGAGCTGCCTGCGGACCCTTTGCTGCGGGCGGCAGGCGGCGTGTTCCGGTACAGGCTCTTCGGCTCCGGCGGCCCAACGGTGCGCGTCGGCTGCGGCGAGACGCTCTTCCTGACCGAGGAGTTGCGCCCCTGGCCCGGCGCCGAGGCCGCGATGGCTGAGCGCGCCGCAGTTGTCCGTCGGGTGCGAGACTCGCTGGCCGCCCGCAACATAGCCCTGGCCGTCGCCGTGGTGCCGGACAAGGCGCGGGTGGAGCAGGCGAAGCTCTGCGGGGCGCCGCGCTCCGCCCAGGCCGAGGCGCGGCACGACGCGTTCCTTGCTGCGCTGCGCGGCGAGGGGCTGCGGCCGATCCCGCTGCTGCCCGCCCTCTCCGCCGTCGAAGCGCGGGGCGCCGCCTACTACCGCACCGACACCCATTGGAACCAGGAGGGTGGGAAGGCCGCTGCCGCCGCGATCGCCACGGCCGTCGCCGAGGTGCCGCTAACCCGCGGAGACGATTACCGCACCACTGCCGCGGCGGCGGAGACCGACGGCCCAGGCGACCTGCTGCGCGTGACGAGCCTCGACCGCGTACCGGACGCACTGCGCCCGCACCCGGACCGCCAGCGTCTCGAGCGCACGGAGAAGGCGGAGGACGGCGCGGGCGGCGGGCTGCTCGACGAAGCGCCGGCGCCGGAGGTGGTGCTGATTGGCTCCTCCTACTCGGTGAATGCCAACTTCCATGGCGCGCTGCAGGCGGCGCTCCGCAGCACCGTCCTGAATGCGGCCACGGCCGGCGGCGGCTTTGCCGGCAGCGCGGCCGCCTACCTCGCCGGCGAGACCTTCCGCGAGTCACCGCCCCGGCTCTTGATCTGGGAGATCCCAGAGCGCGTCGTGGCGCAGCCGCTGACCGCCGCCGAGCGCGAGTTCATCGCGCGATGGTAGGCCGGTGCCGCACTGCCCCGCCGGCGCCCGCGCTTTCCGCCCTGCGAAGCGGATACCGCTGGGCATGGAACGGCGTGCCGATTATTATGAAACCGGTCAGGTTGAGATCGGCATGCTGGAGAGTTCAGTAATGGTCTCGCACCCGCCTCGCCCCACGCCGTGCCGGCGAGGGCTCCGGGTGGCAGGTGCCGCCCCCTCGGCGAGGCTCTCCCTTCTTGCCGGCGCCGGGATGATGGCGCTGCTGGCAAGCCTGGCCACCGGCCCGGCAACGGCCCAGACCGCCGAAGCCGGCAGCCCCCAGTTGGCAGGAGAGGCACCGCCGCGCCTCGGCAGCCGCGGCGCCGCGATCCTCCTCGACCAGGCGAACTACTGGAGCGCACAGGGGCGGCCCCAGCTGGCGCAGCAGGCCCTCGACCGGCTGCTGACGCTGGAGCCGAACAACCCAGGCGTGCTGGCGGCCGCCACCGAGGTAGCCGCGCTGAACGGCGACCGCACGAATGCTGAGATCTACACCGCCCGCCTCAACCAGATCGCGCCCGACACGCCCGCCGCCCTACGCGCCGCCACCTCTCTGCGCGCGCTGCTGGTGGACCAGGCGGTGCTGGCCGAGGCACGTCGCCTCGCCTTGGCCGGGCAACGCGAGGCGGCAATGCAGCGCTACCGGGAGTTGTTCCCGCGTGGCGAGGTGCCGCTGATCTTCGCCGCCGAGTACTATCAGACGCTGGCCGGCACCTCTCCCGAGAACTTCGAGGAGGCGAGGCGGGGCATGGAGGCGGCGGTAATGGCCGCGGGCGAGAACCGCCCGCTCCAGCTCGCCTATGCCCAGATGCTCACCTACAACGAGTCCTATCGGTTGCAGGGGATTGAGCGGCTACGGCAGCTCGCGGATGTTCCCGCGATCAGCTCCGCGGTCCGTGCCGCGTGGCGTCAGGCCATCCTCTGGATGCCCGGTGATCCCGATGCTGCCGAAGCCATCGGAATTTACCTTCAGTCCAACCCGCCGGACCCCGAAATCGGGGCGAAGTACGACGAGGCTAGGGGCACGCTCGTCCCCCA
This sequence comes from Roseomonas sp. KE2513, assembly GCF_016107305.1. Classification (GTDB taxonomy): domain Bacteria; phylum Pseudomonadota; class Alphaproteobacteria; order Acetobacterales; family Acetobacteraceae; genus Roseomonas. The sequence goes on along the minus strand of NZ_RCVR01000020.1, from coordinate 70,107 downwards.
ATGGGTGACAGAGCGTCTCGCGGGCTGGGACGCAATCGCGGCCGGCCGCGTGAACGATGCTGAGCGGAACTTCAACACCGCTCGAGAAGGCGATCCGAACGATCCGGAGGCGGTCATCGGCCTCGCGATCGTCCGTAAACTGCAGTTTCGCTTCCCCGAGGCACGCACACTGTTTGAGGAGGGCGTCGCCCTCGCTCCCTTCCGGCGGGAGGAGTTCACGGAGCGGGTGGGCAGCCTCGACGGTTATTCGAATGCGGCCCCGCCCGGGAATGTCAGAGGCAACGGGCGTGGGAGGGATGGCAACGGCAACCGCGCGGCCGCGCCGGTGGCGCCCAGCAGCGCCGTCCAGGCTTGGCGCAGCCTCAACCGGAACGATGCGGACAAGGCAGAGGAAGCCGCGCAGCGTGCGCTCCGCGGCAGTGCCAACGAGAGGTTGCAAGGCGAGCTCGTCCTCGGCTTCCTGGCTATCCGACGCGATGATTTCTCAACCGCCGAGACGCGGTTCCGCACGGCGCTGACCATCCAAAGGACGAACACTGCCGCCCAGGGCGGCCTGTACGAGGCGCTTCAGCGCCAGGGGCGCTTCGCCGAGGCGGACCGGCTGCTGACGGAGAACGGTTTTCGCCCGCCGGCGGGCTCCCTTGCCTTCCGCTCCGCCGCCCTACGCCAGGAGGCGCAGCGCACGACGGATCCGGACGCAAAGATTGTCCTGCTGCGAAACGCGCTTGCGGCCGATCCGAATAGTACTTGGGCAGCCATTGACCTCGCGCGTACCCTGAAGGAAAGGGGCCAAGCGGACGAGGCACGGCGGGTGGAGCGGGAACTAGCCGCCCGCAGCGCCCCGGACGCACTCTTCGCCTCCGCGCTTCTGTCGAACGCGGACGGTCGGATTGCGGAGACGGTGGATCGCCTCGGCGCAATCCCGCCCGGTGCCCGCACCGAAGATGGCAACCGTCTGCTCGAGCAGAATCGCCGCGCCCTCGAATTGCGTCAGTTGGAAGCGGCTGCTCGGGGCAACCCGCGCTCTGACGCAGCCCGCCGGCTTCTGGCACTTGCCTCTCAGCCCGACGCGACGGGCGAAACCCAGGCCGGCGTCATCCGCGCCTTCACGCGCCTGCGCCAGCCAGCGAATATCGAGGCAGCGGCGCGGGCGGCAAGCCCTGGCCCGAGCGCTCCAGCAGCAGCCCGCATCGCCATCGCGGGTGCGCTGTTAGATGCTGGTCGTGCGACAGAGGCTCAAGCAGCGGTGGCCAACCTCGCCCGCGACCCGGCGCTTACGGGCGAGGCGCGCACCCGTGCCGCGACAGTGCGCGCCACGTCGTCCACAACCATCACGGACCGGCTGAACGACAGCGGCGGTCGGCAGGGCGCGTTGGACCGGCTGGCACCCTCCTCTGGTCAGGCGAACGCCGATATCGACGTCCAGCTTTCCCTTGCGCGGGTTTATTCCGGTTCCGGCCGAGGCACCGACGCGGTGCGCATCGCCGAGCCAATTCTCGAGGCTAACCCGGACTACGTGCGCGCACGGGCCGTGGCCGGCGAGGCGGCAGTGGCGAACAATTCGATCGGCCGCGCCGAGCAGATCCTGCGCGAGGGACGTGCGCGCGGTGCCGACGAGTTGCAGATGGCTCTGCTCGAGGCTCGCATCGCACGGGCGCGCGACGACCACCTGCGCGCCCGTCGGGCTCTCGAAGAGGCCGCCCGGCTACGCGCGATGCAGCTGCGCGAAGGCAACTAGCGGGCAGCTAGCGCCGCGGCGCCCTTCCCTTCCCATCCAGAAGGCGCCGGCGCCCCCTCGGGGGCGCTGCGCGCGTCAGTTCCTCCAGCGCGCCGTCGTGTCGCGGCCGACAAAGGCCACGAGCGCGCGCCCCTCGGGACGCATGAGCCAGATGCTGTACATGCCGCCGGCCTCCAGACCCTCCAACGGGACATCGGGGGCGACCTGGCCCGCGCAGCCCGCGCGAAGCTGGGCTGCAACGGGCTGGACCGTGCGGCTTACCGTCGTCCCGGGTGCCACGGGCGGTGGAAAGACGGCAGGGCCGCTCGGCGCGAGCAGAACGGAGGCGTCGGGACAGTCGGGCGCCGCGTTGTAAAAGCTGAGACGCGCGCGGGCACGATTGAAGTCGGCCTGATCCACAATTGGCGTCGCAGTGATCCCGCCGTCACCCTGGGGCTGCAGGAGCACCGTGTTGAAGCTCTTTGGCTGTAGACGCAGCACAATCCTGCCGGTGCGACGGCCGGCTGAGGCTTCTACTACCATCTCACGGTTGCCCGTAACGCGCTGGGCGACGTTGTAGACTGTCACGCGCTCCGCAGGGCGGGTGCCAAGCTTTAGGGCCGGCAGGAAGGCTGGCCGGAGGGAGACTTCCTCGCCCATCGTGTTCACGAAGCGCACATAGGCGGAGTCCGGCGGCGGCTCAGGGTCGTAAACCTGTGCCTGGCCTGACGGCGTCTGAGCCCCGGCCGAGGTCGCTCCCACCAGGGCGGCGAGGAGGGGCGCGAAGGCCTGCCGAAGGGAGTTGGGCTTGGTCATGCAGATACCGCCTGGCGCAGATTGTTGAGGAATTGGTCAGAGCCCATTGCATTGTTGCCCCAGCCGGAGCTGCTCGGACCTGCGGTGAGATCAACCTCGAGATAGGTCCAGATCAGCAGCTTCGGCCGCTGCTCACGGAACCCTGGGCTCGTTACGTACTGAAGGAGAATCGCGTATGCCCCAATATTATTTGGCTTCCAAAACAGCGAGACCGGCCGACTCAGCTGGTTCGAGAGGATGGGCTGAAAGCCGTACTTCGGCTCCATGTAGCTGTTGCCGACGAGGGTAACGTCCGAGGTGTCGTCAGCGAGAAGGGCGTTCTGCCCACCCGACGCGACGACGTCGCGCGACACGAAGGGTTCTGCTCCGTAAGTGGCGCGCTGCGCCTCCGGAAGGTTACGGACGAGGTCGCCGCGCGGGGCGACCCGACTGATCGGCGCCGAGACCTGAAGGCCTGGCCGGGCGCTCGCTGGCAGCGTTGGGCCAATTGCCTTCGCGGCCTCGACGGCCGCGAGTTCGGCGCCCATCGGCGTCCAGTGAGTATCGGTCTTGAAGAAGAGTTGTGTGCCCGCCGCATGCGCCCGGAAGGCGGTGTCGAGGTCCGGCGTGATCGCGCCAGCTTTCCGGAACTCGGCCTGCACGCCGGCATAACGACGGTCAACTGTGGAGGCGACCCTCATGCTGTCAGGCAGGAACTGGCGATAAGTTCGCGCCTTCGAGGGAACAAGTACCATAGCCACGTCAATGCCCGCAGCCTTCAGGGTCGCGACCGCGCGTGAGATGACCTGCACGACAGGACGGACCTGCGGGGCGTCGTCATCCGCGATCTTGTCCCAAAGTGGGAACAGCCAGCCCTCCTTGCCGACGACAGCAAGCGAGGGCGCGCTCTGCGCCAGAGCGATGTGGGGCGCCGCGAGCGCGGCACTGAGGCCAGTAGATGCGGCGGCCAAGAAGTGGCGACGGTTCGTCAGCGTGCCGGACCCGGTTCGGGACCCATGCAAGGTGCCGCTCATCAGAGGACTCCGCGATAGGTTGGGCGGTGGTGGTCCCGCCCATCCAGATGAGAAGAATCGGGCAAGCAGGACGGCCGGGCCGCTGGCGGTGGCTGACCATCCGGGCCTGCCGGGAGGGTTGCGCGAGTGCGGCTGCCGGACTCGGATGGTGGAAGCCGGAGAGGAGCCGGAAGGATGCGGTTCGCCGCGCGGTTCCGGCCTCGCGGCCGCAGTTGCCCATCGACAACCCTCATCCAGCGCCGTTCCCCGCCACCTCACGTCCTCGAGATTGTTAACATACTAACGCGCCCGGGAAACCGAGCCTGTCGAGACAGCGGCGATCATGGCTATAATGCAACAGCTGTTCGGCCTGCGCGCCCCGCTCAGGGCGTGAGGATCGCCCGCAGGCTTGGCTCGATGGCCGCGGAAAGCCTCGCATAGCCCTCGGCGGAGAGATGCAGCCGATCCGGGGCGATGGAAGGTGCAAGGCGCCCCTGAGCGTCCACCAGCGCCGGCCCAGCATCGAGGTAGAAGACCGATCGCCCGTCCGCGCAGCGCGCGATCAACTCGTTCACCTGAGCGTTCAGGCGTCGCCCCGGGTCATTCGCCTCGGCACCGCGCGGGAGGATGCCGAGAAGGAGGATGCGCGTCTCCGGGGAGCGGCGGCGGACCTCGCGCAACACCTCGGCGATGCCGAGCGCCGTGCTCTCGGGCGGCGAGTTGTAGGAGGCGTTGTTGGTCCCGATCAGCAACACCGCGAGCCGCGGCCGAAGGGTTGACGGCCACTGTCCCCCAGCCGTTAGCCTCCAGAGCAAGCCCTGGACGAAGTCACCCGACACGCCGAGGTTGAGTGCGCCGTACCGGCCGTAATTCGCCTCCCAGTCCCGGCGGTCCCAGTTCTCCGTGATTGAGTCGCCGAGGAAGACAAGGTTTACGCGGGAGAGGTCGCCCGCGGCCATCCGGCTCAGCGCCACGCTGCGGCTGCGCCAATAGGGCTCCTCCAGCCGCTCCGGGCGGGCCTCGCGCGGCATCGGCTGTTGGGGCAGGCCTGGGCCATCACCGCGCCCGGCACGGCCGAGAGGAGGGCCGCGAGGGTGAGGAAGGTGCCCCGGCGGCGGGGCCGCGACAGGCGTGCGGGGCGCGCGTCATCGAGATGGCCCATGGGCGCGTCCTGCTTCCCCGGCGTGCCCACCCGCGCGGGTACGGGGCGTCGCCGCACGGCGCGGCAGGGCCGGTCCTCGCACGAAGGGGTGGCAAGGACCAGTCCCGCCCGTGACGGGGGAACGCGCGGTGCGTCAGGCCGCGGCAGCCACGTCGCCGTAGCCGCCCGGGTTCTTCATCCGCCAGGCGCAGGCCGTGCCGACAATGCTATCCAGCGCGCCCAGCTGCGGCACCCAGCCCGTGTCGCGGCGCAGCGCCGCGTTGGAGGCGACGAGCACCGGCGGGTCGCCCGCCCGGCGCGGGCCGAGCACATGCGGCACTGGGCGGCCCGTCGCGCGCTCCACCGCCGCGATCACCTCCATCACGGAGGCGCCTGTCCCGCTGCCCACGTTGTAGCGGCAGGATGGACCGTCCTTCAGCCGGTCGAGCACGCGCAGATGCGCGTCTGCGAGGTCCGTCACATGGACGTAGTCGCGGATCGCGGTGCCGTCGGGCGTGTCGTAGTCGGTGCCGAAGACGGTCAGCGCCGGGCCAAGCCCGAGGGCCGCGTTGATCGTGTTAGGGATCAGGTGGGTCTCCGGATTGTGATCCTCGCCCAGCCGTCCGCCGGGGTCAGCGCCCGCCGCGTTGAAGTAGCGCAGCGCCGCGGACCGCAGCCCGAGCACCTGGTCCGCCCACTCGAGGCCGCGCTCGACCATGAGCTTCGATTCGCCGTAGGCCGAGACCGGACCAACCTTCTCGGCCTCGTCGATGGGGATGCGCGTCGGCATGCCGAAGAGGGCGGCTGTGGAGGAGAGGACGAATCGCCGGACGCCCGCGCGCACGGCCGCCTCGGCCAGCCAGAGCGAGTTGCCGACGTTCTCGGCAATGTATCGCAGCGGCTCGCGCATGCTCTCGCCGACGAGCGAAAGCGCCGCGAAATGAAGCACTCCGTCGAAGCGCCAGCTTGCGAAGACCTCCTCCACGCGCCGGCGGTCGGCCAGGTCCGCGACCACCAGCTCCATGCCCGGCTGGACTGCGGCGCGGTGTCCCTGGCGGAGGTCGTCCAGCACGACCACGTGGTCGCCCCGCTCCTGCAAGGCGAGTGCAACGTGACTTCCGACATAGCCGGCGCCGCCCGTGACCAGGTACCGTCCCATCAATCCTCCTCAACCATCCGCGCACCGGGGTGGCGGATCGCCGGCCCGGGGGCTGGACGGCTTCGCTTATCCGGGTGAGACGGTCCAATCACATAAGATAGGGCGGTACGGGCTCGACCATGCGGATAGGGCGCCTGCTGGTTATCCTCCCGGGGGACGCATTCGGTACGCCCGAGGCGCAGGCGCTGCGCATCCTCGGCGCCGCGGTCGCGCTCGGCGCCACCGGGACCGTGGCAGCGGAGGCGGGCCTGATCGCCGGACTTCGCCAGACCTTGCCGGCGGAGGGCGGGCCCGCGCTGCTCGACCTGCCCCTCGCCTGGCGCCGCGGTCCGCAGGAGGAGGTGCGCCGAGGCCAGGCCCGCGCAACCCGTGCAGCGCTGGTTGCGGCCCGCCCGGACGCGGTGATTCTAACACTGCCCTGGCCGGACCGCGCGGTGGGCGCCATGGCTGTCCTCGCGCAGACGCGCACCCCTTGCCTCGTCCTCGCCCATGTCGCCCCGCGCGGTGCAAGGCCGGCCGGGCTCGACGCCGCCGCCCTTCAGGCCGCGGCCGCCCTGCACGCCGAATGGATCGCCCCAAGCGCGCCGACCGCCGAGCGGCTGGCGCGGCTGCTGGGCCTCGCGGAGGACCGCGTCTCCACCATCCCCCTCGACGCGGAGCGCCCGTCGCCGCCGGACCGGGAGGCCTGCCGGGAGGCGCTGCGCGAGCGGCTGGGCATCGGTCCATCGGCGCCGGTCGCACTCTTCCTTGGACGGCTGGACGCGGCCAGGGGCGCGGACCGCCTTCCCGCCATCGCCGAGGCCTTTGCGGCGCGCACGGGCGGGGTGGTCGCCTGCCGCGGCGCAGGAATCCTGGAGGCAGCGCTGCGCGACGCGGCCGGCGAGGGCAGCACGCTGTGCATGCTCGACCCCGGCGCGGAGGAGGCGTCACTGCTGGCAGGCGCGGACATGCTGCTCATGCCTTCCCGGCTGGAAGGACCGCCGGTCGGCTATCTTCGCGCCGCCCGCCTGCGCGTTCCGGTTGTGGCGAGCGCGGAGGCGCTGGAGGCCCTCGGCGAGGACGCGCCCCGCTTGGCGGCGGTCGTGGATGCGGAGGACCCCGAGGCGGTGGCCGAGGCGCTGGCCGCCTGCCTGGATCCGGGCAGCCCGGCTGCCGAGCTCATTGAAGCGGCTTGGCAGCAGGTGGAATCCCTCGACCCCGCGGTGACGATGGCACGCCTTCTCGGGCGGCTGCGGCGCCTTGCCGCCCCTCCGCCGGAGGCCCCGCCCTTCGCCGCGCCCGCCTTCGCGTGGGAGGCGGCCGAGGAGCGTTCGGAAGCCCGGCCCGAGGCTCCAGCGGCCAGGGAAGAGGCTAAGCGGGACGTCGAGGGCGCCGCCCCGCCTCCGGAAGCGCTGGTTGCGGAGGAGGAGGCCATCCCGCACGCAACCACTCCTTCCATATTCCCCGCGCCCGATCAGGGGCCGACAGACGAGGCTCGCATTCCTTGATCCCGCGCGCCGCCCCCGCTCACCTGACGCGTCTGGCCGAAGCGTCGCCACGTTTCCTCGTCGCCGAAGGCGTGGTGGACCCCTCTCCGATCGCCTCTGCCGCGCTCCATGTCTGGATCCTCGCGCCGCGTGGGGAAAATATGCTGATCCATCCGCTCGGCACCCGCGCGCCGGAGATGGCGGCCACCGTTCCCCTCCCCTCCCCGCCGGTGGGCACCATCGGCCTCGTCGCCCCGGACTGGCAGCCGCTGGCCGCGCTCGGCACCTGGTGGTCCGCGGCCGAGGGGCTTCCGCCGCCCTTCGTTCCCGCCAGCTCCGGCGCGGAAGCGCTGCCGGGCGTGCTCGCCATGACCGCGGAGGCGCTTTCCGCCGCCCTGTTGCGCGAGGCCGCCGCCGTGCGCGCCGAGGGAAGCGCGGAGGAGCCCGACGGGATCCTCGCTGACGAGGCCACCCCTCCCCCTGCCCCACGCGCCCTCGACTGGGCGAAGGCGCGGGCCCTGAAGGGAGGTGTTGATTCCGTAGCCATTGGCGACGAGGCGCTGCGACCGTTGCTGCGCGCCCCCGCGCAGGGCCGCTCCATCCTGCTGCTGCCGGACCTTGGCACGCGGGGAATGCGGCGATTGCGGATCACGCTCGCCCATGGAACGGGTCGCGGTGCAGCGGTCGCGGCCTGGATCAGGCCGGGCGGCCCTCCGCCAGATGATCTTACCGACCTCTCGCACGCCGTGCCCGGCTCGGCCTGGACCGGATGGCGGCCGATCGGGGAGGACGCGGTGACGCTGGACCTGGCCTTCCAGCCACGACTCGGCGAGGAGGCCATGCTCGCGGTGGGCCTGCGCGCGGGCGAGGCAGAGGCCGTCGTGGAGCTGGAGGCCGGAACACTCTCGGCCGAGGCCTGGCCCGAGCCGACCAAGGCCCCACTCCCGGTAGCGGCGCCCTGGGCAAATCTTCAACCCCTCGAAGCGATGGCCACCGGGCCCTGGCCCCCCGCCGCGCCGCAGGATCACCCTACCGAGGCGCCATCGGCGGGCGGGATGGCCATCCCCGGAACCTTGGCCGGAGGTGAAAGGCCACGCCGCCTCCTTGCAACCGGTGCGCAGTACGAAGGGCTGCGCCTGAACGATTACGAGAACGACGGGACCTACCGTCATCTCGAGTTGGACATGGCCGCGCTGCGCACCGGCAGGCGCGAATGGGCGCCCGTCCGGCTGAAATTTGCCATTGAGGAAGGCGAGCCGCGGCTTGAATTCCGCCTCGCCGCCGGCTGGCCCGCGATGTTCGAGGAATGGCTGGGTCGCCAGAGCGACCGGTTCGGCCCCTTCCTGCGCGTGTTCCAGAGCGACATTCAGGAATTCCTGGAACTCGTTTCGGACGAGCGCGACGCCGCTCTCATGGCCGCGCTGCTCGAGATCCTTCCGCGCGTGGTGGAGGAAGGATGCCACCGGGCCGGCGTTGCCGCGGCTGAAATTCCGGGCTGGCTCGCTGCCGCCCAGGCGCTGCGGGCGGAGGGCACCCGTTCCGCGTGAGGGGCCGGGGAGAGGAGGAATTCCTTTTCCCCTCCCCAAAGTCACCCACGCTGCCTGAGCGGTATCAGACCCGCTCGACGATCATCGCGATCCCCTGGCCGACACCGATGCACATCGTGCAAAGCGCGTAGCGGCCGCCGCGGCGGTGCAGTTCGTGCACGGCGGTCTGCACCAGCCGAGCGCCGCTCATGCCCAGCGGGTGGCCGAGCGCAATGGCACCGCCGTTGGGGTTCACGTGGTCGGCGTCATCCGGCAGGCCGAGGTCGCGAGTGACGGCGAGCGCCTGGGCCGCGAAGGCCTCGTTCAGCTCGATCACGTCCATGTCGGAGAGCTTCAGCCCCGCCTTTTCGAGCACCTTGCGCGTGGCCGGCGCGGGGCCGAAGCCCATGATGCGGGGCGGCACGCCGGCGGTCGCGCTGGCCACCACGCGGGCGCGCGGGGTCAGGCCCTGGCGGCGCGCCATGTCCTCGTCAGCCAGGATGATGGAGCAGGCGCCGTCGTTCACGCCCGAGGCGTTGCCGGCGGTGACGGAGCCGCCCTCCTTGCGGAAGGGGGTAGGCAGCCTGGCCAGGGCCTCGGCGGTGGTTTCGGGGCGCAGGTGCTCGTCCTGCTCGAAGATTACCGGGTCGCCCTTGCGGCGGGGGATGGTCACCGGGACGATCTCCTCGGCGAAGCGGCCGGCTTTCTGCGCGGCGCCGGCCCGCTGCTGGCTGCGAAGCGCGAAGGCGTCCTGGTCGGCGCGGTTCACCTGGAAGTCCTGCGCCACGTTCTCCGCGGTCTCGGGCATCGAGTCGACGCCGTGCGCCTTCTTCATGGCGGGGTTCACGAAGCGCCAGCCGATGGTGGTGTCGTAGATCTCGGCGTGGCGCCCGAAGGCCTCGGCGTTCTTGCCCTGCACGAAGGGGGCGCGGGTCATGCTCTCGACGCCGCCCGCGATCATGAAGGAGGCCTCGCCGGCCTTGATGGCGCGGGCCGCGATGCCGACCGCGTCCATGCCGGAGCCGCAGAGACGGTTCACCGTACTGCCGCCGATGCTGTCGGGCATCCCCGCCAGCAGCAGGGCCATGCGGGCGACGTTTCGGTTGTCCTCGCCGGCCTGGTTGGCGCAGCCGAAGACGATGTCGTCCAGTGCGGCCCAGTCCGCGCCCTCGTTCCGCGCCATGAGCGCCTTGAGGGGAACGGCGCCGAGGTCGTCGGCCCGCACGGCGGAAAGCCCGCCGGCGTAGCGCCCGATCGCGGTGCGGGCGGCGTCGCAGATGAAGGCCTCGGCCATGGCATTCCCTCTCTTCCGGTCTGTGGCTGGCAGGAAGCCCATCCGGGGCGTGCTGCCAAGGGGGCGGCTAACCCGGGCGGCGCAGCGCCGCGAGGGCGAGCAGCGAGATGAGCCCCACGCCCGCGAAGATCCAGAGGGCCTGAAGGCCGAGCCGCTCCAACGAGAGGCCGAAGGCGAGCGGCGCGAGCGCCTGGATGAGCCGCATGGGCGCGAGAATGATCCCTTGCCGCGCCCCATAGCCGCGGGCTCCGAAAAGAGCGAGCGGCAGGGTGCCGCGCACGATCGTCAGCAGCCCGTTCCCGGCCCCGTGGAGGATGGCGAAGGCCGCGGGCCCCAGCCCGGCCGCGAGGGCCAGCGCCGCCGCGGGGTGCCCGGCCGTCGCCAGCCGCGCGGTGGTCAGCGGGTGCAGCCGGCGCAGAACGAGCACGTCCAGCACGCGGGCGAGGACCTGCATGGGCCCGACGAGGCTGGCGGCGAGAAGGGCCAGCTCTTCCGAGGCGCCGCTCCGGGTGAGCAGGCCCGGCAGATGGGCCGCCATGGCCGCGATGTTGAAGCCTGAGCCGGTCAGCGCCAGCGCGAGCAGAGCGAGTTGCCCCCAGCCCGCCGCCCCCTCCGGCTCCTCCGCGCTGGCGGCGGCGGTGGGCGGCGGCGGCGCGGGTGGGACGAGCAGAAGGTGCAGGGGCAGGCCGAGCAGGAGTTGCAGCACCGCCCAGGAGGCGCAGGCGCCGCGCCAGCCGAGCCAGGCGCTCAGCCAGGCGGTAAGCGGCCAGCCGATCGTGCTCGCGAAGCCCGCCATCATCGCCACGCCCGAGATCGGCCCGCGCGCCTCTTTGCCGTAGAGGCCGGCCAGGGTAGCGAAGGCGGAGTCGTAAAGCCCGAGCGCCATGCCCAGGCCCAATAGTCCCCAGCCGAGGAAGAGCACGATCGGCCATTCCGCCGGCGCCAGTGCCATGGCCCCGAGGCCCGCGGCGAGCGCCAGATTCGACCCCGCCAGCACGCCGCGCCCGCCCCGGCGGTCGATCACGCGCCCGACCCAGGGGCCGAGGAGCGCCGTCAGCAGGAGGGAAGCGGAGAAGGCGCCGAAGATGGCGCTGGGCGGAAAACCGTAGTCCTCGGCCATCGGCGCGGCGACGATGGCAGGAAGGTAGTAGGAGGAAGCCCAGGCAAGGGTCTGCGCCACGCCGAGCGCGCCCACCACGCGGCGCCTGCCGGACGTCCCGGCCGCTGGCGGAATGTTCCTGGTCTTTTGCACGGAGCCATGAAGCGGGATGGGAGGCCCTGCATCAAGCCCGCACCGGGGCGTCAGGCGTCCTGCAGGATGGCCTTGGCCAAGCCGTTCGGCTTGCCGGGCGGACTGACGCGAAGGGAGAGGCCGGTGCCGGCGAGCCGGTGAGCCTCCAGCTCCAGCGCGGCGCGCAGGCGCTCCACCGCCGCCCTCGGCACGGCGACCGACCAAGTGGCGGGGTCGGCGCCCGGGGCGGGGCGGACGGCCGCGCGGGCCTCGCTGGAGAGGATGGTTTCCACCCGCTGCCCGATGAAGAGGCGCCGCGCCACCCGGGCCGGATCCGCTTGGGCCCCGGGGGCCAAGCCCTTGTCCCGCTGCCGCAGCCAGGCGGCGTGGCGTGGCGCGTCCTCGTGCAGTTCCAGGCCGACCTCGCGGCAGCCGGACAAGGCGTGGAGGGCGGTCGCCAGGCGCGGCTCGCGCGCGACGAGCCAGGCGCGGACTTCTTGCAGGTTAGCGAAGCCAAGGGGCTCCGGCAGGCGAAGAGCAGAGGGCGGCAGGCTGGCGGCACCGCGCCAACCAGCCAGCAGGCCCGAGATCCGTCCGACCCGCACGGCCGGAAGCTGCGGCGCTTTTTGCAGGCCGACGCCGAGGAGAAGGAGGGGCATCGCGGTATCCATGGCCAGGATGATGCAGGAGAGGGATGAACGGAGAGTTCATGACGCTCCCCTCACGGCCGGTGTTGGACCCTCCACAAAATTCTGGCCGGGCTGTAGTCTCCGCGCTCATCGGCGTGCCGAGGCCAGCCGCGCGGACACGCGGCGCCCCGGCACGGCGGCGGTTACACGGCCAGGCGGCCTTCCCCGGCCCGCTCAAGAATGGACAGACTTGCGCCGCGCGGGCTTCCGCGTCCGGCGCGCGGGAGGGCGTGATGCAGAGAAAGGTCATCTTCCGGGGCAGGCTCCTCCCCGTCGCGCTGCTGCTCCCGCAGTTGGCGATCACCTTCGTGTTCTTTTTTTGGCCGGCCGGGCGGGCGATCTATCAATCCCTGCTGCGGGAGGATGCCTTCGGGCTATCCCAGGAGTTCGTCGGGCTGGAGAACTTCCAGGATGTGCTCTCGGATCCCAACTGGGTGAACGCAGCGCTCAACAGCGTCGTCTTCTCCGGCTGCGTTGCGGGGCTGGCGCTGGGCCTCGCCCTGTTCCTCGCGGTGCAGGCAGACAAGTCGCTGAGGGGCGTCACCGTCTATCGCAGCCTGCTGATCTGGCCCTATGCCGTGGCGCCCGCCGTGTCCGCCGTGCTGTGGCTGTTCCTGTTCCAGCCGCAAGTCGGGATGATCGGGCGCTGGCTGAACGCCGCGGGCTTCGCCTGGGACTACCGCCTGAACGGCACGCACGCGATGATCCTCATCGTCATCGCGGCGGCCTGGAAGCAGATCGCCTACAACTTCATCTTCTTCCTGGCAGGGCTGCAATCCATCCCGGCAAGCGTGCTGGAGGCAGCGGCAATCGATGGCGCGCGCCCGGCGCGGCGCTTCTGGTCGATCATCTTCCCCCTGCTCTCGCCAACGACCTTCTTCCTGCTGATCGTCAATCTCACCTACGCCTTCTTTGAGACCTTCGGCATCATCCACGCGCTGACCAGCGGCGGGCCGGGGCAGGCGACGGAGACGCTGATCTACAAGGTCTATGTGGATGGCGTGCAGAACCTCAATCTCGGGCTCTCCTCCGCTCAGAGCGTGATCCTGATGGTGCTGGTGATCGCCCTCACAGCCTTCCAATTCCGCGCCGTCGAGAAGAAGGTGCACTACTGATGGACGCGACCGCGAACCCCGTGGCCATGCGTACGGAGCCGGTGCGGGACGACGCGCTGCTGCGCGCTACTCGCCGCCGCGCCCTCCTCTCACGCCTGCTCGCGCACGGGGCGCTCATCCTCGGCGTGCTGATCGTCGCCTTTCCGATCTACATGACGCTGGTGGGCTCCACTCACGATGCGGGAACTATCGGGCGCGGCGACGTGCCGCTCTTGCCGGGCGCGCACACGGTGGAGAACTACGCCACCGCCTGGAACGAGGGCGGCGGGCGCAGCCACACCACGCCGGCCTCCACCATGCTGGTGAACAGCCTGATCATGGCGGTGGCCATCGCCCTCGGGAAGATCGCCATCTCCATCCTCTCGGCCTACGCGGTGGTGTTCTTCTCCTTCCCTGGCCGGATGCTCGCCTTCTGGGCAATCTTCATCACGCTGATGCTGCCGGTGGAGGTACGGATCATCCCGACCTTCCAGGTGATCGTGGACCTCAACCTCGGCAACACATGGCCAGGGCTGGTGATCCCGCTGATCGCTTCCGCGACCGCCACCCTGCTCTTCCGCCAGTTCTTCCTCACCATCCCCGACGAGTTCGTGGAGGCCGCAAAGATCGACGGCGCGGGCCCGGCGCGTTTCCTGAAGGACGTGGTGCTGCCGCTGTCGCTGACGAACATCGCGGCTCTCTTCGTCATCCTCTTCATCTATGGCTGGAACCAATATCTCTGGCCGCTGCTGATCATCAACGACCGCTCCATGGAGACGATCGTGGTCGGCCTGTCCAAGATGATCGGGCGGGGCGACGCGCAGAACGAATGGAACACCATCATGGCGACCGCCGTGCTGGCCCTCCTGCCCCCCGTGCTCGTCGTCGCGCTGATGCAGCGCTGGTTCGTGCGCGGCCTGACCGAGACCGAGAAATAGCCGATGGCCACCCTCTCCCTCCGCGACGTCAAGAAGTTCTTCAACGCCACGCAGGTGCTGCACGGCATCGACCTGGAGGTGAATGACGGCGAACTCGTGGTGATCGTCGGTGCCTCCGGCTGCGGCAAGTCCACGCTGCTGCGGATCGTGGCGGGGCTGGAGACGCCGACCTCCGGGCAGGTGGTCATCAACGGGCGCGACGTGACAGGGCTGGAGCCGGCGGACCGCGACATTGCCATGGTTTTCCAGAACTACGCGCTCTACCCGCACATGACCGTCTTCGGGAACATGGCCTATGGCCTGAAGATCCGCGGCATGGCGCGCGACGAGATCGCGCGCCGCGTGCAAGCGGCCGCCGAAATCCTCGGCATCGGCCCCTTGCTGGACCGCAAGCCGAAGCAGCTCTCGGGCGGGCAGCGGCAGCGCGTGGCCATGGGGCGCGCCATCGTGCGCGAGCCCGCCCTCTTCCTCTTCGACGAGCCGCTGTCGAACCTCGACGCGAAGCTGCGCGTGCAGATGCGGGCCGAGATCCGGCGTCTGCAGCGGCGCCTCGGCGTCACCTCGCTCTTTGTCACGCATGACCAGGTCGAGGCGATGACGCTCGGTGACCGGCTGGTGGTGATGAATGCGGGCCGCCCCGCGCAGGTGGCGCCGCCCATGGAGATCTTCTCCCGCCCCGCCGACACCTATGTCGCCGGCTTCATCGGCAGCCCCGCGATGAACTTCATCCCGGCCTCGCTCGACCAGGGCAATGGCTCGGCCCGCCTGCCGGACGGCACGCTCATCCCCTTCGCAGACGGGCCGCGGCCGGGCACCGCGGGCACACCCATCACGCTTGGGCTGCGGCCGGAGCACGTGGAGCCCGGCGACGGCCCTGGTTCGATTCCTTTGACGGTCGAGCTGATCGAGCCCCTTGGCTCGGAGACGGTCGTGCACGGCCGCACGCCCGCCGGCATGGCCGTCACCGCGCGGCTCAACGGCGCCTTCAGCGGCGAGCGGCTGCCAGTCCGGATCGCGCCCGCCCACCTCCACGTCTTCGACGCCGACACGGGCCGCCGCCTGGATCCTGCCTGAGCGACTCCCCTTCCGGCGCGCCTGCGGTCCCGCTACCCATCCCCTATGGATGCCCCGCACGACATGATGGAAGAGGCCGCCTCCCTGCGGGAGGAGGCCGCGCGAGCCTGGCATGACGGACAGCACGAGGAGGCGGCACGCCTTTTCGGGGAGGCGGCGCTCCTGGGCTCGCCCGGGTGGGAGGACCTTCTCTGGCAGTCCCATGCCCTTCGCAGCGCGGGCTTGGCGGAGAGGGCGCTTTCGGCGATCGACGCCGCGCTGGCCGAGGCACCGGCCGAGCCCCTTCCCTATCTTCACCGCGGGCATGTTCTCCTCCTGCTCGGGCGTGAGGCGGAGGCCCGGCGGGCCTACGGGCTCGCGATGACCTTTGGCCAGGGCGATCCGGCCGCCGCCGCCGCGGCGGCGACCCTCGCGCAACTGCCCTCCGGCAGCCCGCCTCCGCCGCCGGTGCCGCCGCGCCCGCCAGAGCCGATCCTGCCCAAAACACTTGCGCCCGAGATGGCCACCCCACCGGAAGAGGCGCGCAAGTCCGATCCGAAGCCTGAGTTGTCAACATTGCAAGCGCCCCCCGCGCCCGAGCCCGGGCGGGCACCGCGGGAAGCCGCCCTTCCGGCCCGGCCGCTGCCGACCACGCGGTTTCCTGCCCCGCGCCTCTCCATCGCGGTGCGGCGGCCGGAGGGTGCCACGGATCTGCCGCCGCCAGCCGTCGGAGGGATTGCCTTCGACGTCACCGACCTGCTGATGCATTTCGCGACGCGCCGCACCCTGACGGGCATCCAGCGCGTGCAGGCGAGCCTTCTTTCGGCCGCGTTACGCTCCGGCCAGCGGGCGACCTACCTCTCTTTTGAGCACCCGCGCGCCACCTGGCGGGCAGTGCGGGAGGAAGATCTTGCCCGGCTGCTGAGCGCCGCCGCCGCCGGATCGGATGTGAACGACCCCGCCTGGATCGAGGCGCGCGATGCCGTGCCCGAGGTGGCGCGCGGCGCGCCGGCACATGTCTTCGCCGAGGGCCAGGTGCTGGTGAACCTCGGGAACTCCTGGGGCGTTCCCGCCTACTTCCGTGGGCTGCGCGCGGCGCAGCGGGCGCACGGGGTGCTCTACGTGCCCTTCCTGCACGACTGCGTGCCGCTCGTCATGCCGGAGCACTGCGTGCGCGTGCTGGTGCAGGACTACGCGCGCTGGTTCTCGGCCATGGGCGTCCACGCCCACGGAGTGCTCTGCAACTCGGTGTCCACGCGCGAGGATGGGCGGCGCTTCCTCGAACGCCTGCTGCCGGGGCTCGACCTGCCCATGGCCGTCGTGCGGCTCGACGGCGACCCGCGCGGCGGCGTGACGCCGGATCCCGCGGCGCTGGAGGGCACGCGCGCCCCACGGCCGCCCGAGCCCTACGTCCTGTTCGTCGCGACCATCGAGAGCCGGAAGGACCACCTGACGGTCTTCCGCGCCTGGCTCTCCCTGCTGCGCCGTCACGGCTCGGCGCGCGTGCCGCGCCTCGTCTGCCTGGGCGCGCTCGGTTGGGGAGTCGAGGCGGCCATGAACCTGCTCGCGGCCAGTCCCGAGCTGGCGCGCCACGTCGTGCTGCTACACGGCATCTCCGACGCGGGGCTAGCGGCGCTGTACCGGGATTGCCTCTTCACGATCTATAACTCCCACTACGAGGGCTGGGGCCTTCCGGTGACGGAGAGCATGGCCTGGGGGAAGGCGGCCGTGGTGCCGCGGCACTCCGCGCTCATCGAATCCGGGGCTGGCGCCGCGGTCTTCGTCGAACCGCAGAGCGAGGGCGACATGGCTGCGGCGGTGGAGCGGCTGCTCTTCGAGCCAGGCGCGCTGGCCGCGGCGGAGCGGTCGGTCGCGGCACTCGGTACGCCCCGCCCCTGGACTGCAGTGCTGGCCGACGTGACGGACGGCGTGGCGGAGTTCACCAGGCGCGCGGTGCCGCCACCGGAGGAGCGCGTCTCGCTTCCGCTCGGCCACCGAATCGGCTTCCAGGCGACGGAGGCGCGGGTGCCCGATCTCTCGATGGCCCTGTCCGACATGATCCGCGACGGGTCCGGCTGGCTGCTGCCGGAGGGATGGGGAACCCCGATGCGCGGCGGCTCGGCGCGGCTGCGCCTGCCCCTGCCGCCCGGTACGGACGGATCGCTGCGTCTGCACCTCGAGCTGCGAGGGGTTGGCCGCGGGCCGATCGGCCTGTCCCTGCTCGCGGACGGCGCCGCCTCCGGCTCCGCGACCATCCCCGTCCCGCCGGAGGGCGACTTCGCCACCGCGCTGCCTGTCGAGGTCGGCGAGGGAACGCGGGTGCTGGAACTGGAGTTGGACGCGCTGACGGGGACGGGCCTTCGCGCGCTGATGCTATGCCGGGCCGACGACCTGATGGCGCGGCTCGACTTTCTGGAAAGGCAGCGCCTGCCGCCGGTGCGGCCGGCCTGATCGGGCCCAAGATACAGCCATAGGTTGCTGGAGTGTTAACGGACCTGCGGACGAGGCTGGGCCATGCTCATCCGCGCCACGGCTCCCCTCCCCCGCCGCCGGTTAAGGGAGGATTCACGACTTTCCGGCACCATCCTGCGCATGATCAGCAGCAATTCTCTCGCCGCCTTCACGCAGGATGTGTCCCGCGCCGCGGGCATCGGGGATGTGCGGCCGGTCCGCGCCACGCCCGCCCGCACGACGGAGGGCGCCGCCCAGGCCGCCCCGGCCCAGCGCCAGCTCGAGGCGGTGCCGCCGAAGCCAGCTTCGCCCCTGCCGCGCGGCTCGCTGCTCGACCTGCGCGTCTGAACCCTGGCAACAGGGGGTTGTGGCACCCCGGGGCGGGCGGCATGCTCGGCCAATGGCCGGGCAATTCGAACTCGTGCAGCATGACGGCGACGATCGCGAGCGCCTGACCTGCCGCGACTGCGGCTTCGTCGCCTACGAGAACCCGAAGATCGTCGTCGGCTCCGTTGTCGCGGCCGATGGCGGCGTGCTTCTCTGCCGCCGGGCCATCGAACCCCGCCGTGGTTTCTGGACCCTCCCCGCCGGATACCTCGAAATGCATGAGACGGTGGAGGAAGGCGCCCGGCGGGAGGCTTGGGAGGAAGCGCGGGCGCGGATCGCGCTCGAAGGGCTGCTCGCAGTCTACTCCATCGCGCGACTCGGGCAGGTGCAGCTCATGTACCGCGCCCGGCTGGCCGAGCCGGGCTTCTCCGCCGGGCCGGAAAGCCTCGATGTCCGGGTTTTCGCCTGGGATGAGATTCCCTGGGATGAAATCGCCTTCCCCACCGTCAGCTGGGCGTTGCATGCTTGGAAGGAGGGTGCCAGGCATCCCGGCCCCCCGGTGTTCAACCCGCCCGAGGACGCGCGCGGCACCCGCCCGCTGCCCGGAGCCGCCATGGTCGGAGGTACCGAATGATCGTCGGCCTCGCCCTATCCGCCCTCCTCATGGGAGCGCCCGCCACGCAGGCCCCCGCGGCCCGGCTGGTCCAGCTCGATCTGGCGCCGGTCCCCATCCTGGTGCAGGCCGAGCCCGCCCAGGCAACGCCGGCCACCCCCGCCCGGCGCCGCCCGGTGCGCCGCCGCGCCGCGCGGCGTGACCTGGCGCCGCCGGTGGTCGAGGCGCCGACGCTGCCGCCACGCCCGGCCACGCCGCAGGCGGAGATCGCGCCGATGCCCAACCGCTCCATCGTGGGGCCGCGCGCGCCGATCGAGCGCCAGGTGACCAGGCTTCGGCCCGACCTGATCGAGCCGCGCAGCCTGCCGGACAGCCGGCGGCAGGACGGGGGAAACAGCAGCTACACCGAGAAGCAGGACCGCCTCTTCCGCGACCCGGCGGCCGGGGCGCGGCTGGAGATCCCCTTCTCCTACTAGGACCCCGCCCTTTGGGCCCGGCCTTCCGTCCAGACATCGTCGGGCGTGGCCCAGAGGGCCGTGTCGCGCAGGCCGCGCGCCAGGGCCTCGGCGATGGCGGCCAGGATGCGCTCGCCCTTCTCCGGCGTCGCCGCGCGCGGGTCGCCTCGGACGCCGGTACCGGGGGCACGCTCGGCGAAGGACCAGAAGCGCTGGAAGGCGCTGCCGCCGACTGAGGGCCCACCGTTGGAGAGGGCGCCGGCGATCTTGTCCGTCCGCACTCCCTCGGGCTCGATCGCCATCCAGAGGCTCGTCTCGGCCTCGCAGGCGTGCTGGGTGCCGGGCTGGGTTTCGAGGATGCCCGCGATCGCGGCCGCGGCGGCCTGGTGGATGGTCACGGCCACGACAGGCATGCCCGTCTCCGCGCCAAGTTCGCGCGCAATAACCTGCAAGGGCTCGATGTTGCCGCCATGGGAGTTGGACAGCATCAGCTTGCGAAAGCCGCAGGCGCGGATGGAGCGGGCGACGCAGGCGATCACCGCCTGCATGGCGCGGAAGTCGAGGCTGATCGTGCCGCCGAAGGGCAGGTGATGCTCGCTGATGCCCTGCCACATCGGCGGCAGCACGATGGCGGGTGCATCCTCGGCCACCAGCTCGGCCGCCCGGATGGCGGCGGCGTGGCCGATGAGGCTGTCGGTCCAGACCGGCAGGTGCGGCCCGTGCTGCTCCAGCGCGGCCACCGGCAGGATCACGGTCGCCTCGCGCGTGGCCCATTCGGCGATCTCGGGGGCGGTCAGCCGCTCCCAGCGCACTTCCCTCATCAGGAGAGGCCCACCAGCGAGCGGGCGTAGTCGCGCGCCGCGAAGGGGCGAAGGTCCGCCGCCGTCTCGCCGACGCCGACGGCGTGGACCGGCAGGCCGAACTCCTCGGCCAGCGCTACGACCACCCCGCCCTTGGCAGAGCCGTCGAGCTTCGTCACGACCAATCCGGTCACGTCCACCATCTCGCGGAACACCTTGCACTGCTGCACGGCATTCTGGCCGGTGGTGGCGTCCAGCACCAGCAGCACGGCGTGCGGCACCTCCGCATCGAGCTTGCGGAGGACGCGAACGACTTTGCGCAGCTCCTCCATCAGCCCGGCCTTGTTGTGGAGGCGCCCCGCCGTGTCGATGAGGAGGATGTCGGCGCCCTCGGCGCGGGCGCGCTGCAGGGCCTCATGCGCAAGGCCGGCGGCGTCCGCGCCCTCCTTCACCGGGACGACCACGGTGCTGCCGGTGCGCTCGCCCCAGATTTGCAGCTGCTCGACGGCGGCGGCGCGGAAGGTATCGCCGGCGGCCATCATGACGCTGCGGCCCTCCGCGCGGAAATTCTGCGCCAGCTTGGCGATGGTCGTGGTTTTACCCGTGCCGTTCACGCCGACCACGAGCACGACATAGGGCTTGCGATCCCAATCGGGCTCGAAGGGCTGGGCGATGGGCCCGAGGATCTCAGCAATCTCCTCGGCCAGTGCGGCCTTCACCTCGTCCTCGCCCACCTCCTTGCCGAAGCGGGTACGGCGGAAGCCGGCTACGATGCGCTGGGCGGCGGGCAGGCCGAGATCGGCGGCAATAAGGGTTTCCTCCAGCTCCTCCAGCGCTTCGTCATCCAACCGGCGCTTGCGGAAGAGGCCAGTGAGGTTCTCGGTGAGGCGGGCGGTGGAGCGGGAGAGGCCCGCCTTAAGCCGCGCGAAGAAGCCACCGGTGGCAGGGGCCGGCGCGAGGGCTTCGGGCCCTTCCGGCAGCCTCTCCTCGACGATCTCCGGCTCCGGGCCTTCGATCGGCGGCTCCTCGGGGATGCCGGGCATGGCCGGGCGGGGCGCGCGGGGGAACTCGCCCTCCTCGGCCGGCAGGGGCGCAGGGGTAGGCGGCGTGAAGCCGGGAATGCCCGGCACGGGCGGGAGGAGGTGGCCGGGCAGCGCCGCGGTAATCGGCGGCGGGGAGGCCGGCGGGTCGCCGATCTCCGATTCGGGCTCCGGCACCTGGTCGGGCTCGTCGGGTTCCCGGACCGGCGGCGGCTCCTCTTCCGGCGGGGGTGGCGGCGGAGGGGGCTCGGGCTCCGTCGCCGGGGGTTTCTCGGGCTCGGTGACCAGGTTGACGAACCGGCCCCACAGGTCCTTCAGAGCCATCCCATCCTCCTCGCCGCGTGCCTCACGCCGGGAAGGCGTCCAGGTCGATCATGCCCGTGAATGCCGTGGCCGTGGGTCCGGCCATCAGCACATGCCCGTCATCGCGCCAGGCGATGCGCAGATCCCCGCCCGGCAGGGAAACCGTGGCCTCGCGCGCGAGCAGGCCGCGCCGCACCCCGTTGACCAGCGCGGCGCAGGCGCCGGAGCCGCAGGCGAGCGTCATCCCCGCGCCCCGCTCCCAGACGATCAGGCGCAGGTGGGTGGGGGCGAGAACCTGAGCGAAGCCGATGTTCGCGCGCTCTGGAAAGAGGGCGTCGTGCTCCAGCATCGGGCCCAGGCGAGGGATGTCCAGCGCGTCGAGGTCGGGTACGAAGAAAGTGGCGTGCGGGTTGCCCATCGAGAGGGCCGCCGGGTTGGCCGCGCTCCCGGCCGAAAGGGGTAGGTGCAGGGTGTCCAGCTCGCGAGCCAGCGGCACGTCGCGCCAGCCCAGGCGGGGAGCGCCCATGTCCACGCGGATGGTGCCGTCCAGCATGCGCTCGGCAGGAAGGTCTCCGAACAGGGTGCGGACCGTGGCAGACCCGAGGCCAGCGCCCTCCATCGCGAGTTCGGCCACGCAGCGCGTGGCGTTGCCGCAGGCGCCGGATTCGGAGCCGTCGGGGTTGCGAATCCGCATGAAGACATCCGCCCCCTCCCCGCCCGGCTCCATGACGATGAGTTGGTCGCAGCCGATGCCGCGGTGCCGGTCGGCGATGGCGGCAGCGCGTGCGGGCGTGATGGGCAGCGGCGCGGTACGGGCGTCCAGCACGACGAAGTCGTTGCCGAGACCGTGCATCTTGCGGAAGGGAGTGATCATCGCGAGGCCGATATAGGCGCGCGGGGGCCGTGCCGGAAGGC
The DNA here is from genome assembly GCF_016107305.1 of Roseomonas sp. KE2513. Taxonomy (GTDB): domain Bacteria; phylum Pseudomonadota; class Alphaproteobacteria; order Acetobacterales; family Acetobacteraceae; genus Roseomonas. The sequence continues at coordinate 48,087 of NZ_RCVR01000020.1, read as the reverse complement.
GCCGCTAGCCGGCGGGCGTGGGCGTTGGGTCGAGCGTGGCGGCGGCCCCGGCCTCCCCGGGCATCAGGGTGGCGAGGAGATCCGCGGGCACCGCGTCAAAGCGCAGCCCCGCCTCGACGAAAAGACGGGCGGAGATGTGCCCGCGTCGGTCCCATTCGGAGGTGGTGCCGTTGCGGGGTGGCGCCGCGACCACCCTGCGGACGCCCGCCTGGATGGAGAGCACCGCGCAGTGGTTGCAGACGGGCTTGCCGACGACATAGAGCGTGCAGCCCCGCGCCTCCCGCCCCGCGAAGAGAAGGGCGGACTGCTCGGCATGGACCATCATCTCGAGCTTGCGCGGTTTGTCCGAGAGGCGGTCCACGTCGTCCTCCACGCGGCTGGGAAAGCCGTTGAAGCCGGTGGCGACGATGCGGTTCAGCTCGGGCGCCACCAGCACGGCGCCGACCCGCCCGCGCGGATCCTTCGACCACTCCCGGATGTGGGCGGCCAGACCCAGGTAGCGCTTGTCCCAGCGGGACAAGGTGGTCTCGGCCTCCTGCGTCATGGCTGCGCCTCCCGTGCGCGGACGACAGTGACACTGCACGGCGCCCTCGCCGCGACCTCGCCGGAGACGGAGCCGAGCATCGTCCGCATCATCGAATTCGCCCGCGCACCCATCACGATGTGGTCCACCCCGTTCGCCTCAGCGTATTCCAGCAGCGGCGCGGCGGCGCCGGAACCCCCCAGCACGTGGAAGGTGATGCGGCCCTCCTCCAGGCCCAGGGGCGCGGCCCAGTGGCGCAGCTCCACTAGGCGCTGCACGCGGGTGGAGCGGCCGCGGTTATCCTGCAGGGGATCGCTGGCGAGATAGCCGTCCAGCAGCACGTTCACGCAGGCCACCCGCGCGCCCGGCAGGGAGCGGAGGACGTTGCCGACGCTCGCGCGCAGGGCCTCGGCCAGGGGGGCGGTCTGCTCCCGCAGGTCCACCGCCACGACAACGACGGGCGCCGCATGGGCGGTGGCGGCCGGGCGGCCCTGGCGGGGGGAGCGGTCCTGGTTCACCCGCCGCTCCAGCACCTTCAGCCAGCCGTCGCGCCGCTTTTTCCCGGCACGGGCGGTGAGGCGCACGGCCTCCGGGTGGTTCAGGTCGAAGGCGAGCTGCGCGGCGGTGGGGTGGCGGCGGGCGGGATCGACCTCAAGGCAGCGGAGGATCACCTCCTGCAGCCAGGGCGGACATTCCGGGCGCAGCCGCCGGGGCGGCACGGCATCGCGCCAGAGGCGCCGCCGCACCCCACCGATATGCTGCGGGTCCCCGAAGGGCAGCGCGCCCGTGGTGAACTGGTAGAGCAGCACGCCGAGCGCGAAGAGGTCGCTCCGCGGGTCATTCCGCTGGCCCATTGCCTGCTCCGGCGCCATGTAAGGGGCGGTGCCGTAGGGGATGCGGAACTCCTCCTCGATGAGGTCTGGCAGGCGACCGTGGTGGGAAAGGCCGAAATCGACCAGCACCGCCTCGGCGGCCGGCGTGTCGCGGAAGAGGATGTTCGCCGGCTTCACGTCGAGGTGCGAGACGCGCTGGCGGTGCAGTTCGGAAAGCGCGACGGCCACCTTGGCGCCGATCTGGGCCACCTCATCCACTGGAAGCGGCAGTTCGCGCAGGCGGAGGAGGAGGGAGGGGCCGGGGATGCGCTCCATAACGAGATAGGGCTGCCGCTCGAAGCCTGCGGCGGCGACGAAGCGCGGCACATGCGGGCCGGTGAGGCGTGGCAGGATCATCTGCTCCATCTCGAAGGAGACGATCTGCGCGGGGTCGCCGCCCTCCAAGTGCGGCAGCTTCATCAGCAGTGGGATGGCGTGGCCGGGATGGCTCGCCTCGAAGATGGAGGCCATGCCGCCCTGGTGGATGGGGCGGCCGAGGATGAAACCGTCGATCTCATCGCCCTGGTGCGGGCGCCGCGGGGACATGCGGCTCAGTCTCCGGTGAAGAGGCGGGTGGCGAGGCTTTCAGGCAGCCCGGCGCGGCGGATCTTCTCGGCCGCGGCCTCCACGTCGTAGGGCACGCGCATCCAGCGCATCTCGTTCGTGTCGGGGTCCAGCAGGGCGTAGCCGGCGGCGGGGTTGCCGTCCCGCGGCTGGCCGACGGCGCCGACCACGGCCAGCCAGCGGCGTGGGCGGGAGAGGGGCACGGGCATTCCGGGCGTGGGGATGAAGGCCGTGCACTTTTCGGCGGCGGTCAGGCCGAACAGGCGGGGGACATGGACGTGGCCGCAGACCGTCACGCGGGCCGGGGTGCCCTCGAAGCTGCGGCGGGCCTCCAGCGGACCAGTGACGTAGCGCCAGCCCGCAGGGTCCGAGGCATCGGCATGGACGAAGAGCCGGTCCTCGTCGGCGTACTCCAGCGGCAGGGTCTTCAGGAACGCTCCGGCGTCGGGGCTGAGCTGGGCGCGCGTCCAGTCCATGGCGGCGGCGGCGCGGCCGTTCATGCGGGCGCTGCGCTGGAATACGGCCTGGTCGTGGTTGCCGAGGATGGCGACGGCGCCGTGGGCGATGCGGTCCATCACGGTGCGGAGACACCAGGCGGGATCGGCGCCGTAGCCGACGATGTCGCCGAGGAAGACGAAGCGGGCCGCGCCCGCGCTGTCGGCGTGGGCGAGGCAGGCCGAGAGGGCCTCACGGTTGGCATGGATGTCGGAGAGGATGGCGATCATCGCGCTCCATCATCGCGCGGAGCGGGGGCGGACGCCAGGAGCGGGCGGATCGCCGCCCCGCCCTTGCCCCTGGTCCTTCATTACCCTATACGCCCGCTCTCTACGCGCCCCGGGCCTCGATGGGCTGCCCGGCCGTGGATCCGGCCCCCGCCGCATGGTGCGGCCCGCCCCGCAAGGAGGCGGCGCAAGGTGGGGCCGTCCCATCCCCCACCTGAGGAGGACCGAAATGCCCAAGATGAAGACGACGTCTTCGGCCAAGAAGCGCTTCAAGATCACGGCCACCGGCAAGGTTCTCGCCGGCCCGGGCAAGAAGCGCCACAACCTCTCCGCCCGCTCGCAGAAGGTGAAGCGCCAGAACCGCGGCAACCAGGTCCTGCGCGACCAGGACGCGAAGACGGTGATGACCTGGCTGCCCTACGGCCTGCCCCGGTAAGCGAGAGGGAGATCAGCAATGGCTCGTGTTAAGCGCGGCGTAACCGCCCACGCCCGTCACAAGAAGGTCCTCAAGCTCGCCAAGGGCTATGTCGGCCGTTCCTCCACCGCCTTCCGCCCCGCGCTCGAGCGCGTCGAGAAGGCGCTGCAGTATGCCTACCGCGACCGCCGCAACAAGAAGCGCGAGTTCCGCGGGCTGTGGATCCAGCGCATCAACGCGGCCTGCCGCGAGAACGGGATCGTCTATTCCCGCTTCATCGCCGGGCTGAAGGCCGCCGGGATCGAGCTGGACCGCAAGGTGATGGCCACCATCGCCTATGACGACCCCACCTCCTTCGCCGCACTGGTGGAGAAGGCCAAGGGCGCCCTCCCCGCCCAGGCCCAGGCTCAGGCCGCGGAGTAAGCCGAGGCGGAGGTCCCCCGGGACCTCCGGCAGATAGTCGCCGGGGCCGCGCTGGCCGGGATATTCCCCGGCGGCGCGGCCCTTGGCATATGGGGCCCCCGCCGGCGCGGCCGATCCGTGCCGCCATCAGGATCAGGTTCGGGAATGGCTGACGACCTCGACATGCTGCGCGCCGATATCGAGGCCGCTATGGCCGGTGCGGAGGACCTGCGGGCGCTGGACGCCGTGCGCGTGGCCGCGCTGGGCAAGAGCGGGCAGGTGACGGCGCTGCTGAAGGGCCTGGGCGCCCTGCCGCCGGACGAGCGCCGCGCGCGCGGGGCCGAGGTGAACGTGCTCAAGGGCGAGATCGAGCGCGCCCTCGAGAACCGCCGCGTGACGCTGGAAGCCTTCGCGCTCGACGCGCGGCTGGCGGCGGAGCGGCTGGACGTTTCCCTGCCCCCGCGCCCCACTCCGCCCGTGGGGCCCGAGGCCGGCAGCATCCATCCGATCTCCCGCACCATGGAGGAGCTGATCGCCCTGTTTGGCGCCATGGGCTTTGCGGTGGCGGAGGGGCCGGACATCGAGGGCGACTGGCACAACTTCTCTGCCCTCAACATTCCCGACCATCACCCGGCGCGGCAGGACCACGACACCTTCTACCTGACCGCGCCCGCGGGTGGCCGGCGGCCCGTGCTGCGCACGCACACCAGCCCGGTGCAGATCCGCACGATGCTCTCGCAGGAGCCGCCGATCTGCGTGATCGTGCCCGGCCGCACCTGGCGCGCGGACCATGACGCCACGCACTCCCCGATGTTCCATCAGGTGGAGGGGCTGGTGATCGGCCGCGACATTCATATGGGCCACCTAAAGGGCACGCTGGTCGATTTCCTGCGCGCCTTCTTCGGCATCGCGGACCTGCCGGTGCGCTTCCGCTCCTCCTACTTCCCTTTCACCGAGCCCTCGATGGAGGTCGATATCGGTTGGAGCCGGAAGACCGGGGAGCTGGGAAGTGGCGGCGACTGGCTGGAGATCCTCGGCAGCGGCATGGTGCATCCCAAGGTGCTGGCCAATGCGGGTATCGACCCGCGCGCGTGGCAGGGCTTCGCCTTCGGCATGGGGATCGAGCGGATCACCATGCTCAAGCACGGCATCCCGGACCTGCGGCCCTTCTACGAGGCCGACCTCCGCTGGCTGCGCCACTACGCGACCAGCCCGCTCTCCCCCTTCACCCTGCACGACGCATCCTGAGAGGGGCGGCCTGAACCATGAAGTTCACCCTCTCCTGGCTGCGCGACCATCTCGACACCGACGCGCCGCTCGAGCGCATCTTGGCGACGCTCAACACCATCGGACTTGAAGTGGAAGGCGTGGAGGACCGCGCGGCGGCCCTCGCGCCCTTCCGCATCGCCTATGTGGTGGAGGCCGTGCAGCATCCGAACGCCGACCGGCTGCGCGCGCTGAAGGTGGATATCGGCGACGGCACCATCCGCTCCGTTGTCTGCGGCGCGCCGAACGCTCGCACGGGGATGAAGGCCGTGGCCGCGCTTCCAGGTGCCTTCGTGCCGGGCACGGGCATCACGCTGAAGGCCGGCGAGATCCGCGGCGTGAAGAGCGAGGCGATGCTGCTCTCCTCCCGCGAAATGGGGCTGGGGGACGACCACAGCGGCATCGTGGACCTGCCGGAGGACGCGCCCGTCGGCGCCTCCTACGCGGAGTACGCGAAGCTCGGCGATCCCGTGATCGAGATCAGCGTGACGCCGAACCGCGGCGATGCGCTGGCGGTCCGCGGGGTTGCGCGCGATCTGGCGGCGGCTGGGATCGGCACGCTCAAGCCCTGGACCCCCGCGCCCGTCGCGCCCGCCTACCCGACGCCGCTGGAATGGGTGATCGACGATCCCCGCGCCTGTATCCAGGTGCTCGGGCGCGCGGTGCGGGGCGTGACGAATGGTCCCTCCCCCCAGTGGATGCAGGACCGGCTGGCGGCGATCGGGCTGCGGCCGATCAATGCGCTGGTGGACGTGACGAACTTCTTCACCTTCGATCTTGGCCGCCCGCTGCACGTCTTCGACGTGGCGAAGGTGCGCGGGAAGACGCTGACGATGCGCCTCGGCCGCGAGGGCGACGAGTACCTCGCGCTGAACGGCAAGACCTATCGCCCGACGCCCGAGGATATTGTCATCGCCGACGAGGCGGGGGTTGAGAGCCTCGCCGCCATCGTCGGTGGCGAGACGACGGGCTGCGACGAGACGACGCGCGAGGTCTTCATCGAGTGCGCGCTGTTCGACCCCGTGCGGATCGCCCTTACCGGCCGCCGCCATCAGGTCCACAGCGACGCCCGCGCGCGGAACGAGCGCGGCCTGGACCCCGCCGCCCAGCGCGCGATGCTCGAAGCCGCGACGCGGATGATCATCGATCTCTGCGGCGGTGAGGCGAGCACCATCTCCGAGGCCGGCGCCGAGCCCGTCTGGCAGCGCGAGGCGACGCTGCGTTTCGAGCGCATCGCCGGCCTGGGCGGTTCCTCCATCGGGCCGGACAAGGCCGTGGCGTCGCTCCAGGCGCTCGGCTTCGGCGTGACGGCGCGCGACGATGTCTCGGTCACGGTCTCCGTTCCCTCATGGAGAAACGACATCGCCTCCTCCCGCTCCGCCTATCGCGCGGGCGGCACGGAGCTGGCGCAGGAGCCGGGGCTGGACCCCGCCCGCGCGGCCGCCGCGGCCGAGGGCGCGGAGGCGATCGAGGCGGAGTGCGACCTGCTGGAGGAGGTGCTGCGGCTGGAAGGGCTGGACGCCATTCCCTCCGTCTCCCTGCCGGTGGCGAGCGCCCTTCCCCTGCCCTCCCTCACCCCGCGCCAGTCGCGCGCGGGCGTTGCGCGACGGCTGCTCGCCGCCCGCGGGCTAGCGGAATCGGTGACCTACGGCTTCACCGCCCGCGCCACTGCCGCCCTCTTCGGCGAGGTGCCGGAAGCGCTGCGGGTAGAAAACCCGATCGCTGCGGACCTCGACCAGATGCGGCCCACCCCGGTCGCGACGCTGCTGCAAGCGGCTGGGCGAAACCTCGCGCGAGGCATTCCGGACGTGGCGCTCTTCGAGATCGGCGCCTCCTACGTCTCGCCGGCGCCGGAGGGGCAGCTCGCCACGGCCGCCGGCGTCCGGGTGGGGCACACGCCGCGCCACCCGCTTGAACCCTCCCGCGCTGTGGATGCTTTGGACGCGAAGGGCGACGCCCTGGCCGTGCTTCTCACCCTCGGCCTTTCACCTGCCGCGCTGACGGTGACGACCGACGCGCCCGGCTTCTATCACCCCGGCCGCTCCGGCGTGCTGCGGAGCGGACCGAAGCTGCCGCTGGCGCGCTTCGGAGAGCTGCACCCCCGCGTGCTCTCGGCGCTCGGCATCGACGGGCCGGCGGTCGCCTTCGAGGTGCTGCTGGATTCGATCCCCGAGCCGAAGCGGCGGAAGAAGGCCGCGCCCGAGCTGCCGGCCTTCCAGCCAGTGCGGCGTGACCTCGCCTTCCTCGCGGATGCGACCACACCCGCCGACAACCTTCTTCGCGCCGCGCGCGGGGCGGAGCGGGCGCTGATCGCGGAGGTCTCACTCTTCGACCGCTACGCCGGGGACCGGCTGCCGGAGGGCAAGGTCTCGCTGGCATTGGAGGTGGTGCTTCAACCGCGCGAGCGCACGCTGACGGATGCGGAGATCGAGGCCGCCATCGTCAAGGTGGTCGCGGCCGTCACGAAGGCGACGGGGGCGACGCTGCGGGGCTAAGCGGCCCGTGCTAACCCTCCTGGGCGCGCCTGCCGGCGCCCAGGAGGAACCGATCATGGCGCAGGACGCCCCCCGCCCCTTCCGCTACCCCGTGCCCGAGCTGGGCACCCTGCCCGAGGACATCCGAGAACGGATCCTGGCCGTGCAGGAGAAGGCGGGCTTCGTGCCCAACGTCTTCCTCCTCCTCGCCCGCCGGCCGGCGGAGTTCCGCGCCTTCGTCGCCTATCACGACGCCCTCATGGAGAAGCGCGAGGGGCTGACGGCGGCGGAACGGGAGATGATCGTCGTCGCGATCTCGGCCGCGCATTCCTGCCAGTACTGCGTGGTGGCGCACGGCGCGATCCTGCGGGTGCGGGCGAAGGACCCGGTCATAGCGGACCTCGTCGCGACGAACTACCGTAAGGCAGGGCTGCCGCCGCGCCAACGCGCGATGCTGGACTACGCGCTGAAGGTCGCGACCGCCTCCCACCTGGTGGGGGACGACGACCACGCGGCGCTGGCCGCGGCCGGCTTCACCGAGGACGAGGCCTGGGACATCGGCGCCATCGCCGCCTTCTTCTCCATGTCCAACCGGCTGGCCAACGCGACGGACCTGCGGCCCAACGCCGAGTTCCACATGCTCGGGCGGCGGTAGCGGTCCCTCAGTCGCCGACCACCTCGTGCGCGGCCACGGCGCCCCGGCGCCAGTAGCCGGCGGCCTTCACCCGCTCCTTCGCTAGGCCGTGCTGCTCGGTCAGGACACGCCGCAGCCGGCGCGCCACCTCCGACTCGCAGGCCACCCAGGCGTGCCCCTCGCCGGGCGGGATCGCAAGGGCGGAGAGAGCGGCTTCGAGGCGCTCGGCCTCGCCTGCCGGGGCGCCGTTCCGCTCTAGCCACTGGATCTCAAGGCCGGGGCGGGCGGGCAGGTCCTGGCGCTCGGCGGCGTCGGCCACCTCGATCACGGCCATCACGCGGGCGGCGGCGGGCAGTTCCTCCAGACGGCGGCCGATGGCGGGCAGCGCGGTCTCGTCCCCGGCAAGGATGTACCAGTCGAGGTCGTCCGGCAGGATGAAGGAGCCGCGCGGGCCGCCCACGCCGAGCTTCGCGCCCAGGCGGGCCGCGGCGGCCCATTCGGTCGCCGGCCCCTCGGCGTGCAGGGCGAAGTCGATCGCCAGCTCGCCGCGCTCGGGATCGTGGCGGCGGGGGGTGTAGTCCCGCGCGGGCGAGCGCGGCGCCCCTTCCGCGAAGACCGGGCCGTTGGGGCCCATGACCGGCATGCTCGGCTCTTCCTGCCCCGGGATGGGGAAGAAGAGCTTCATGTGGTCGTCGAAAGAGGGGCTGTGGAAGCCGTCCAGGTCCGACCCGCCGAGGGTGACGCGGACCATGCGCGGGGTGACGTGCTCCACGCGCCGCACCTCCAGCACCCGGCGGCGCAGCTCGTGGCGGACGCGGCGGCCCAGCCGGGCCTCGGGGATCGCGTCGGTCATACCCGCTCCACCTCCACCGCCGCCTGGTCGATGAGGGAGACGATGCGGCGAAGCTGCTCCTCCGAGAGCGCGCCGCGGGAGAGGCGGAGGCGGAGCGCCATCTTGAGGTTGTGCATGGCCCGCACCGCCTGGAGGGCGGAGCCGTCAGCCCGTCCGCCGCCGGCCGCGTCCATGCGGGCGAAGAGGGCGTCGGCCTCGGCCTTGCTCTCGGCCAGCACGCGCTCGCCCTCGGGCGTCACGGCGTAGAGCTTGCGGCCGCCCTCGGTGCTGGCGACGGCGATCTGGCCGAGTTCCTCCAGCAGGGTGAGGGTCGGGTAGACCACGCCGGGGCTCGGAGAATAGGCGCCGGAGAGCCGCTCCTCGATGGCCTTGATCAGCTCGTAGCCGTGGCGGGGGCGCTCGGCGATCAGCCGCAGGATGACGAGGCGAAGGTCGCCGGTCTCGAAGAAGCGGCCGCCATGGCGGCCGCGGCGGTGGTGGCCGTGGTGCTCGTGGTGGCGGCCGTGAAACGGCCCGTCGCGGTGGAAGCGGCGGCCTGGATCCCAGGAGCCGCGAAGAAAGCGAGGGAACATGGCAGTCTCCGACTGTGTTTAGATATATCTAAACCTATATCGAAGCAGGATCGCGGATTGCAAGAGGAAAGGCAGTGCTTGGTCCCGGGGCCCGGCTGGCTTATCTGAGGCCCGAACGTGCGGGCCGACCGCGCCTCCCCCGCCGCCACCGGAACCACATGCCCGACACGCCGCTCGACCGTATCCGCAACTTCTCGATCATCGCGCATATCGACCACGGGAAATCCACGCTCGCCGACCGCCTGATCCAGCTCACCGGGGGCCTCTCCGCCCGCGAGATGACGGAGCAGGTGCTCGACAACATGGAGATCGAGAAAGAGCGTGGGATCACCATCAAGGCGCAGACCGTCCGCCTGGATTACCGGGCGAAGGATGGGCTGGATTACGTCCTGAACCTCATGGACACGCCAGGCCACGTGGACTTCGCTTACGAGGTCTCCCGGTCCCTCGCCGCCTGCGAGGGCAGCCTTCTGGTCGTGGACGCCTCCCAGGGTGTGGAGGCACAGACGCTTGCGAACGTGTACCAGGCGCTGGACGCGGGGCACGAGATCGTCCCCATCCTGAACAAGGTGGATCTGCCGGCGGCGGAGCCCGATCGGGTGAAGCAGCAGATCGAGGACGTGATCGGCCTGCCGGCGGACGACGCCGTGATGATCTCCGCCAAGACCGGGTTGAACATCGAGGGCGTGCTCGAGGCCATCGTCACCCGCCTGCCCCCGCCGAAGGGCGACGCGGAGGCGCCGACCCAGGCTCTGCTGGTGGACAGCTGGTACGACCCCTATCTCGGCGTCGTCATTCTCGTGCGGGTGAAGGAGGGGCGGCTCCGAAAGGGGCAGAAGATCCGCATGATGGCGGCGGGCTCCACCCATGTCGTCGAGCAGGTCGGTGTCTTCCGGCCGAAGATGCAGCAGGTCGAATCGCTCGGGCCCGGCGAGATGGGCTACATCAATGCTGCGATCAAAACCGTCGCGGACACCAATGTCGGCGACACCATTACCGACGACCGCCGCCCTGCGGCCGAGCCGCTGGCGGGCTTCAAGCCCTCCATCCCCGTGGTCTGGTGCGGCCTCTACCCCGTCGATGCTGACGACTTCGAGAAGCTGCGGGACAGCCTGGCGAAGCTGCGCCTGAATGACAGCTCCTTCCACTTCGAGGCGGAGAGCTCGGCGGCGCTGGGGTTTGGCTACCGCTGCGGCTTCCTCGGCCTGCTGCACCTCGAAATCATTCAGGAGCGCCTGTCGCGCGAGTTCGACCTCGACCTGATCGCGACGGCCCCCTCGGTCGTCTACAAGATGCGGATGAACAACGGGGCTGAGCGGGAGCTGCACAATCCCGCGGACATGCCCGACCCGACGCTCATCGACAGCATCCAGGAGCCCTGGATCAAGGCGACGATCTTCGTGCCCGACGAGTACCTGGGCAACATCCTGACGCTGTGCAGCGAGCGACGCGGGCAGCAGGTGGAGCTGACCTATGTCGGCACCCGCGCCATGGCCGTGTACCGCTTGCCGCTGAACGAGGTGGTCTTCGACTTCTACGACCGGCTGAAGTCGATCTCCCGCGGCTACGCCTCCTTCGACTACCAGATGGACGGTTACGAGGAGGGCGATCTCGTGAAGATCAGCATCCTCGTGAACAACGAGCCGGTGGACGCCCTTTCCTTCATGGCGCACCGCAGCCAGGCCGAGCGGCGCGGGCGTTCCATCTGTGAGAAGCTGAAGGACCTGATCCCCCGCCAGCTCTTCAAGATTCCCATCCAGGCGGCGATCGGCGGGCGCGTCATCGCGCGCGAGACGATCGGCGCCATGTCGAAGGACGTGACCGCCAAGTGCTACGGCGGCGACATCTCCCGCAAGCGCAAGCTCCTCGACAAGCAGAAGGAGGGCAAGAAGCGCATGCGGCAGTTCGGCAAGGTGGAGATCCCGCAGAGCGCCTTTATCGCCGCGCTGAAGATGGATTCCTGAGCGCTTCCGGGGAACCTCGATGTAGGCTTGACAGGGCGGTCGCATATCTGCGACCGCCCCGTTATCTTTCCTGCCTGCAATAAAGAGGGAACACCGGGTTCATGAATCAGCTGACGCGCCGCCACACCCTGGCACTCGCCGCCGCCCTCGGCTCGACCGCCCTGCTTCCGGGCCTCGCCAGCGCCCAGGCGGGCTATCCTAACCGGCCGGTCAGCATCATCGTTCCGTTCGCGGCCGGCGGCCCGACCGACGTGGTGACGCGCCTCGTGGCGGAGCTCATGTCCCGCGACCTCGGCCAGCCCGTGGTGGTCGAGAATGTCGGCGGCGCCGGCGGCACGCTCGGCGCCCAGCGCGTCGCCCAGGCGCGGCCGGACGGCTACACCCTGCTGCTGCATCATATCGGCATGGGCACCACGCCCACGCTCTACCGCCGCCTCGCCTATGACCCCGTGAACGGCTTCGAGACGATCGGCCTCGTCACCGAGGTGCCGATGACGATCATCGCGAAGAAGGACTTCCCCGCCGCCAACCTCGCCGAGATGGTCCGGGTGATCCGCGAGCAGAAGCAGAGCATCAATCTCGCCAATGCCGGGGTGGGCGCCGCCTCGCACCTGTGCGGCCTGCTGCTCCAGTCGGCGGTGCAGACCCAGGTGACGACCGTGCCCTATCGCGGCACCGGCCCGGCCATGACCGACCTCATCGGCGGCACGGTGGACCTGATGTGCGACCAGACCACCAACACGACGCAGCAGATCCGCTCCGGCGCGGTGCGCGCCTACGCCGTCACCACCAACGAGCGCAACGCCGCCCTGCCGGACTTGCCGACGGCGGCCGAGGCGGGGCTGCCGGGTTTCGAGGTTTCGGTCTGGCACGGTCTCTATGCCCCGAAGGGCACGGACGCCGCCATCCTGAACCGTCTTTCCCGCTCTCTGCAGGGGGCGTTGCGGGACGAGCGGCTCGTCGCCCGCTTCGCCGAGCTGGGCACCGCCCCGGTGAGCCAGGAGCGCGCGACGCCGGAGGCCCACCGCGCCTACTGGCAGGCCGACATCGCCAAGTGGCGGCCGATCATCCAGGCGGCTGGGCAATACGCGGACTGAACCTTCCGTTATCCCCCTCGGGCACCTTCCTCGCCGCTCTTGACAGGGGGGCGCCCTGAGGTCACGCCGATGCCTGCACCGCGTTCTGCGCGGAAGTGCAACCGACGGAGACTGTCTGAATGGCGAGCCTGACCGGACGACGGGTCCTGGTTGTTGAGGACGAGACGCTGGTTGCCATGCTGGTCGAGGATACGCTCGCCGATGCAGGCGTCGTGGTGCTCGGTCCCGTCGCGACCGTGGCTGAGGCCCTGTCCATGCTGGAGCAGGACCGGCCGGATTTGGCGGTGCTGGACCTGAACCTGGCGGGCGAGACCTCGGAGCCGGTGGCCGACGCCCTGTTGCGCATGGAGGTGCCCTTCGTGGTGGCCTCTGGCTACGGCGCGGCGGGCCTGCCGCAACGGCTGGCGGGCATCCCGGTCCTGGCCAAGCCCTACGCGCCCGAGGACCTGACCGCCGCGCTGGCGCGCCTGCCCGGGGCCTGAGTTCCGGTAGGGAGGCCGCCGCTGGCCCGCGGCCCGCGGCTTGCTAAACTTCGGGGCATGACCACCGGCCCCATCGTCTTCACCCTGAACGGCACGCATCGCGCGCTGCCGCCGGGCACCTCCCCCACCACGACGCTGCTCGACTGGCTGCGCGGCCCTGCCGGGCTGACCGGCACGAAGGAGGGCTGCGCCGAGGGCGACTGCGGCGCCTGCACCGTCGTGATCGAGGAGGCGGACGGCGCCCGGGTGCCCGTCAATGCCTGCCTCGCGATGCTCGGCCAAGTGCATGGGCGCGCGCTGCGAACGGTCGAGGGGCTGGGCGGCCCCGCGACGCCGCACCCCATTCAGCGCGCCCTGGCAGAGGCCGATGCCACCCAGTGCGGCTTCTGCACTCCCGGCATCGTCATGACAGCCTGGGCCCATTCGCGCGAGGGCGGCGACGTGCACGACGCGCTGGCGGGAAATCTCTGCCGCTGCACGGGTTATCGGCCGATTGTCGAAGCGATGAGCGGGCTGCACGACGACGGCGCTGCGCCGGCGCCCTCCCCCACGGGCCCTGCCACGCGGCTGGAGGCACCGGGCCAGGTTTTCCACCGTCCGGCGACGCTGGAGGCGCTTCTCTCCCTGCACGCGGCTCACCCCGACGCCTGGCTGCTCTCGGGCGGCACCGATCTCGGCTTGCGCGTCTCCGAGAGGCGGGAGATGCCGGCGATGGTGATCTGCCTATCCGACGTGCCGGAGATGAAGGGGCTGGCGGCGGGGCCGGAAGGGCTGCGCGTGGGTGCCGCGACAAGCTACCGCCAGCTGCTGGCGGTCTGTGAGGCGGACTCCGCCATGTCGCCGTTCGCGGGGTTGCTGCGGCGCCTCGGGTCCCGCCAGATCCGCGGGATGGGCACGATCGGCGGCAATCTCGGCACCGCCTCCCCCATCGGGGACGCACTGCCTCCGCTGCTCGCACTTGGCGCCACGCTGCGCCTCGTGGGGCCAGAGGGGAGGCGCGAGATGCCGGTGGAGAGCTTCCTCACGGGCTACCGCACCAATGCCCTCCGCCCCGGCGAAATCATCCAGGACGTATTTATTCCCCGTCCTCCCACTGGCGCCCTGTTCGTTGCGGAGAAGCTCTCCAAGCGGCCAGACCAAGACATCACGACGGTTGGCCTGTCGGCCGTGATCGGGTTGGAGCGGGGGCACGTGTCGTTGGCGCGCATCGCGCTGGGCGGCACAGGCCCGCGTGCGGAGCGTTGCTCGGCGGCCGAGGCGGCGCTTCTCGGTCAGGCCTGGAGCCGCGAGGCCGTGGAAGCGGCGGCCAGCGCGCTGGAGGCGGCGATCGCGCCCCTTTCTGACCTCCGGGCGAGCGCCGATTACCGGCGGCTGGCCGCGGGCAACCTTCTCCGAAGGCTCTGGCATCGCCAGACGGAGGCCGCATGATGGACACGCCCCTGCACCACATCGGCCGCGACCGTTCGGGCCCTGGCGCCGCACTCCGCCAGGACAGCGCGCTGAAGCACACGACAGGCGAGGCGCGCTTCACCGATGACCTGCCGATGCCGGCGGGGCTGCTGCACGCGGCGCTCGTACTCTCCCCGGTGGCGCACGGGCGGCTGGCGCCGATCGACCTCTCCCCGGCGCTCGCGGTGAGCGGCGTGGTGGCGGCGATCGGGCCGGGCGACATTCCTGGCCGGAACGACATCGCCCAGGCCAGGCGCCCGCAGGAGCACATGCTGGCCGAGGGGCTGGTGGAATACTGGGGCCAGCCCCTGGCCATCGTGGTCGGCGAGACACGCGACGCGGCGCTCGCCGGCGCAGCTGCGGTGCGGCCGGAGATCGAGCCACTGCGCCCCGTGCTCTCGGTGGAGGAGGCACTCGACTCGGGTGCCTTCCTCATGCCGCCGAGCGTGATGACGCGTGGCGACGCGCCTGCCGCCATCGCTGCCGCGCCGCGCCGCCTGTCCGGTCTCTTCCACGCCGGCGGGCAGGAGCACTTCTACCTCGAGGGGCAGATTGCCCTCGCCATTCCGGGTGAGGACGGGGATCTCGTCATCCACTCCTCCACGCAGCACCCGACAGAGGTGCAGCACATCTCCGCGCGCATCCTCGGCTGCGACCACAACCGGATCTCCGTGCAGGTGCGGCGGCTGGGCGGCGGCTTCGGCGGGAAGGAGAGCAATGCCTCCTGGGTGGCGGCCTGCGCGGCGCTAGCGGCGCGGCGGACCGGGCGGCCGGTGAAGCTGCGCCTCGGGCGCAAGCAGGACATCGCCGCAACCGGGAAGCGCCACCCGATGCTCTTCCGCTGGGAGGTGGGCTTCGACGAGACGGGCCGTATTCTCGCGCTCGACGCCACGCTTGCGGCCGATGGCGGGCACAGCGTGGATCTTTCGGCGGGCGTGGTGTTCCGCTCCGTCACCCACGCGCTGAACTGCCTCGACGTGCCGGCCGTGCGGATCTTCGGCGCGGCCTGCAAGACGAACACGGTCAGCAACACCGCCTTCCGCGGCTTCGGCGGCCCACAGGGCGTGCTGCTGATGGAGGATGTGACCCACCGCATTGCCCGCAGCCTCGGCATGACCCAGGAGGCGGTGCGCGAGCGGAACCTCGCGGGCGGGGAGAACGACGAAGCGACGCCCTATGGCCAGAAGCTGGAAGGCGACCTCCTCCGCCGCGTCTGGGCGGAGTGCCAAGACGGTGCCGACTGGACACGCCGGCGCGCGGAGGTAGATGCCTTCAACGCACGGAACGAGGTGGTGAAGCGCGGCCTCGGCAGCTTCGTCCTCGCCTTCGGCATCTCCTTCGGCATCCTCTCGATGAACCAGGCGGGCGCCCTCGTCCACGTCTACGAGGACGGCTCGATCCGCCTGAACCACGGCGGCACGGAGATGGGCCAGGGGCTGTTCATCAAGATCGCCCAGGTCGTCGCCGGTGTCTTCGGCGTGCCGGTCGAGCGGGTGCGGATCACGGCGACAAGCACGGCGGAGGTGCCGAACACGGCGCCGACCGCCGCGAGCACCGGCTCCGACCTTAACGGCTGGGCGGCGCAGCTCGCGGCGACCACCATCCGTACTCGCATGGCGGAACTCGCCGCGGCGGAGTGGGGCGTGCGGCCGGAGGAGATCTCCTTCGAGGAGGAGGAGGTCTTCGCCGGCAACCACCGCATGCGCTTCGGCGAGCTGGCGCATCGCTGCGTCCAGGCGCGCGTCTCGCTCTCCTCCACGGGCTTCTACCGGACGCCCGGGCTGCACTGGGATCCCGTGGCGCTGAGGGGCGAGCCGTATTTCTACTTCTCTTACGGCGCCGCCGTCGCGGAGGTGGAGCTGGACCTGCTGACCGGCGAGCACCGGATGATCCGCACGGATCTGGTGCAGGACTGCGGCCGGTCCCTCAACCCCGCCGTCGACCGCGGGCAGATCGAGGGCGCCTTCGTGCAGGGCCTGGGCTACATCACCTGCGAGGAGCTGTGGTGGGACGACCAGGGCCGGCTACGAACCCTGGGTCCCTCCACCTACAAGGTTCCGGGCTCGCGCGACGTGCCGGCAGTGATGAACGTGCGGCTGCTGGAGGGGGCGCCGGCGCGGGCGGATACCATCTTCCGCTCCAAGGCCGTGGGCGAGCCGCCGGTGATGCTGGCGACGGCTGTCTGGAACGCGCTGCGGGACGCCGCGGGGGCAGACCGGCTGGACCTGCCGGCAACGCCGGAGCGCCTGCTGATGGCGGCCCGTCGCGGCGCTTGCGGTCAGCAGTCCTGACTTATACCGTTCCCTCTACCCGCCGCCTGAGCGGGACAGAGGGAACGGCATGAGCAACAGCCTCACCGGCTTCAGAGGCCTCGATTACGACCTTGGCGAGACCGCGGACGCGCTGCGGGACCAAGTAGCCGCCTTCGCCGCCCGCGAGATCGCGCCGCGCGCTGCCGATATCGATCGCAGCAACGACTTCCCGGCCGATCTCTGGCGGAAGTTCGGCGATCTCGGCCTTCTCGGCATCACGGCACCCGAGGAATATGGCGGCGCGGGCATGGGCTATCTCGAGCACTGCGTAGCGATGGAGGAGCTGAGCCGGGCCTCGGCCAGCGTCGGTCTCTCCTACGGGGCACACTCGAACCTCTGCGTGAACCAGATCGCGCGGAATGGAAATGCGGAGCAGAAGGCGCGTTACCTTCCGAAGCTGATCAGCGGGGAGCATGTCGGCGCCCTGGCCATGAGCGAACCAGGCGCCGGCTCGGACGTGGTGGGGATGCGCACGCGCGCCGAGCGCCGCGGCGACCGCTACATTCTCAACGGCGGCAAGTTCTGGATCACCAACGGGCCCGACGCGGACGTGCTGGTGGTCTATGCAAAGACCGATCCCGAGGCGGGGCCGCGGGGCATCACCGCTTTCCTTATCGAGCGCGGCTTCAAGGGCTTCTCCACCGCGCAGAAGCTCGACAAGCTTGGAATGCGCGGTTCCAACACCGGGGAGTTGGTCTTCGAGGACTGCGAGGTGCCCGCGGAGAACGTGCTCGGCAGCGAGGGGCGCGGCGTGAACGTGCTGATGAGCGGCCTCGACTACGAGCGCGCCGTGCTGGCGGCGGGGCCGCTCGGCATTATGCAGGCCTGCCTCGACATCGTGCTACCCTATGTCCATGACCGCCGGCAGTTCGGGCGACCGATCGGCGAGTTCCAGCTCATGCAGGGCAAGATCGCCGACATGTACACGGTGATGTCCGCGGCCAAGGCTTACGTCTACGCCGTGGCAAAGGCCTGCGACCGTGGTCAGACCACGCGCAAGGATGCAGCGGGCGCCATCCTCTACGCCGCGGAGAAGGCCACCTGGATGGCGCTGGAGGCGATTCAGGCGCTGGGTGGGAACGGCTACATCAACGACTATCCCACCGGCCGCCTCCTGCGCGACGCGAAGCTCTACGAGATCGGCGCCGGCACGAGCGAGATTCGGCGGATGCTGATCGGCCGCGAGCTCTTCGCAGAGACCGCCTGATGTCGGCTCTCCCCACGGCGCTGGACACGCGCTCCACCGAATATACCGCGAACGCAGCGCGGATGCGCGCGCTGGTCGACGACCTGCGCGCGCACGCGGACCGGGTGCGCCAGGGCGGCGGTGAGGCGGCGCGGGAGAAGCATCTCTCGCGCGGCAAGCTGCTGCCGCGTGACCGCGTGCGCACGCTTATCGATCCCGCCTCGCCGTTCCTCGAGATCGGGCAGCTCGCCGCAGGGGGTCTCTACAAGGACGAGGTGCCCTCCGCTGGGCTCATCACGGGGATCGGGCGTGTCGAGGGCCGCGAGTGCATGATCGTGGCGAACGACGCCACGGTGAAGGGCGGCACCTATTTCCCGCTGACGGTGAAGAAGCACCTCCGCGCGCAGGAGATCGCCGAGCAGAACCGCCTGCCCTGCCTCTACCTCGTGGATTCTGGCGGCGCCAACCTGCCGAACCAGGATGAGGTCTTCCCCGACCGCGACCATTTCGGACGAATCTTCTTCAACCAGGCGAACATGTCCGCGAAGGGCATTCCGCAGATCGCGGTGGTGATGGGAAGCTGCACCGCGGGCGGTGCCTATGTGCCGGCGATGTCGGACCAGAGCGTCATCGTGCGGAACCAGGGCACCATCTTCCTTGCGGGACCGCCGCTGGTGAAGGCCGCCACCGGCGAGGTTGTCTCGGCCGAGGACCTCGGCGGCGCGGAGGTACACTCGCGTATCTCCGGCGTGACGGACCACATGGCGGAGAACGACGCCCATGCGCTCGGCATTGCCAGGCGCATCGTGGCGGGGCTGAACACGCGGAAGTCCGTCTCGCTCGACCTCGCGCCGCCGCGCCCGCCGGCCTACGACCCGCAGGAGATCCATGGGCTGATCCCGGCGGACCTGCGCCAGCCCTATGACGTGCGGGAGGTTATCGCCCGGCTGGTGGACGCTTCCGAGTTCGACGAGTTCAAGCCGCTCTACGGCCCTACCCTCGTCACCGGCTTCGCGCGGCTGCACGGCTATCCCGTGGGCATCGTCGCGAACAACGGGGTGCTGTTCTCGGAAAGCGCGCAGAAAGGGGCACACTTCATCGAGCTTTGCTGCCAGCGCGGCATCCCACTCGTCTTCCTGCAGAACATCACGGGCTTCATGGTCGGCCGGAAATATGAAAGCGGCGGCATCGCGAAGGACGGCGCGAAGCTGGTGACGGCAGTGGCCACCGCGACAGTGCCGAAGTTCACGGTGGTGATCGGCGGCAGCTTCGGTGCGGGTAATTACGGCATGTGCGGCCGCGCCTACTCTCCCCGCTTTCTGTTCATGTGGCCGAACGCGCGGATCAGCGTGATGGGCGGGGAGCAGGCCGCCTCTGTCCTCTCCACCATCCGGCGCGACGCTCTCGAGGCACGCGGTGGCACCTGGACGGCTGCGGAGGAGGAAGCCTTCAAGACGCCGCTGCGCGACCAGTACGAGACGCAGGGCCATCCCTACTACGCCAGCGCTCGCCTCTGGGACGATGGCATCATCGACCCCACGGAGACACGGACCGTGCTCGCCCTGGCCATCAGCGCCTCGCTGAACGCGCCCATCGAGTCCTGGGCGGAGCGCAAGCCGGGCTTCGGCCTGTTCCGGATGTAAAGCCCATGTTCAGCACGATCCTGATCGCCAATCGCGGAGAGATCGCCTGCCGCGTGATCCGCACCGCCCGCCGCATGGGCATCCGCACCGTTGCCGTGCATTCGGACGCCGACGCGGATGCCATGCACGTGGCCATGGCCGATGAATCCCGCCGCCTCGGCCCCGCGCCGGCGCGGGAGAGCTACCTGCGCATCGACGCCATCATCGCCGCGGCCCGTGCCTCGGGCGCGGAGGCCATTCACCCCGGCTACGGCTTCCTCTCGGAAAACGCGGAGTTCGCGGAGGCTTGCGCAGCGGCCGGCATCGTCTTCATCGGCCCGCCGCCCTCGGCCATTCGCGCCATGGGCTCGAAATCGGCTGCGAAGGCACTAATGGAGCGCGCGGGCGTCCCACTGGTGCCAGGCTACCACGGCGAGGACCAGTCGCCGGACACGCTGCGCCAGGCGGCCGAGCGCATCGGCTATCCGCTGCTGATCAAGGCAAGTGCAGGCGGCGGCGGCAAGGGCATGCGAATCGTAGAATCGGCCGCCGGGCTTGAGGAAGGGCTGGCGCTCGCCAAGGGCGAGGCGCGCTCCTCCTTCGGCGACGACCACGTCCTGCTGGAGCGCTATCTCACCCGCCCGCGGCACATCGAGGTGCAGGTCTTCGCCGATAGCCAGGGCAACACCGTCCACCTCTTCGAGCGCGACTGCTCCATCCAGCGCCGCCACCAGAAGGTGGTGGAGGAGGCCCCCGCCCCCGGCATGGACCCCGCCCGGCGTGAGGCCATGGGGCGCGCCGCCTGCGATGCCGCAACGGCGATCGGCTATGTCGGTGCCGGCACCGTGGAGTTCATCGCCGAAGGGGACGCCTTCCACTTTATGGAGATGAACACCCGGCTGCAGGTGGAGCACCCGGTCACCGAGGCGATCACCGGCCAGGACTTGGTGGAGTGGCAGCTTCGGGTGGCGGCAGGCCAGCCCCTCCCCCTCACCCAGGATGCTCTCCGTATCGGCGGGCATGCCATCGAGGTCCGGCTCTATGCCGAGGACCCGGCGCGGGACTTCGCGCCCTCCATCGGCCGCGTGGACCACCTGCGCTTCCCGCTGGAACAGCCGGGCGCGCGCGTGGACACCGGCATCCGTGAGGGCGACGCGGTCACCATCCACTACGACCCGATGATCGCAAAGCTCATCGTGCACGCTCAGGACCGAGAGGCGGCTGTTCGGCGGCTTTTGGGCGCCCTCGCCGCGACGGAGATCACAGGGCCCGCGACGAACCTTGCCCTGCTCACCGCGATTGCGGCGCACCCGGCCTTCCGCCGCGGGGAGTTCGACACCGGCTTCATCGCACGCCACGCAGCGGAGCTTCTACCCGTTGCCTGCCCTGCCCCGCGCGCAGCTCTCGCTGCAGCGGTCGCGCGCCTGTTGCTCGATCTTGCGGCTCTGGCCCCGGCCAATTCGGCGGACCCTCATTCTCCCTGGAACGTTGCCACCGCTTGGCGGCTCAACGGCGATGGCTACCAGGATTTTGTCCTTGAGGACGGGGGCAGCCCCCGCACGCTACGTGCCCATCTGCGTCCGGGAGGCTTTCGCCTGGACCTGCCGGAGGGCCGGGCGGAGGTGGAGGCGCGGGAGGACGTGGACAGCACCATCGCCCTGCGCATCGACGAGAGTGTCATCCGGCCGCGCGTGCTGCGGCGGGGCGACCGCCTCACCGTTTTCCTGAATGGCGGTACCCATAGCCTGCGGTATCTGGACCCGCGCCTGCCCGTAGGCGGCGAAGGTCCGGCGGCCGGGCGAATCCTGGCGCCCATGCCGGGCAAGGTGCTCGAGGTGCTGGCGCAGCCCGGCCAGGATCTGCCCCGCGGGGCCGTGCTCCTCGTGCTCGAGGCGATGAAGGTGCAGATGCGGATCACTTCCCCCGCCCCCGGCCGAGTTTCCGCCGTCCTCTGCCGCGTGGGGGAGTTGGTGGAAGACGGGATGGAGCTGGTGAAGATGGAGCAGCCATCCTGAATTAATCAATTGATCGGAAAAATGCCTTCACGGGGGCGGGAGGCTGGTTAGGAACCCCTGACGAAGGGAATTCCATGAAAGAAGACGCCCTCCCCACCCGGCCCCGTTTCCTCGTTACCGCCTGCGCGGGGGCGCTCGCCCTCTTCACGGTCTCCGCGACCGTCACCTGGAAGCAGCTCAGTAGCCTCGGCACCACCGTAGCGGCAGCCGAGCCGAAGGAAACGGTGACGCCGGCACGCGCTGAGGACCTGTCCGCGCTGACGGCGGGGCGGTCGCCGCCTTCCTCGATGATGACAGCGGCCACCCAGGCGGAGGCGGTTTCCGGCTTCGCCGCGCTGGATGCCGTGCCGGCCGCAGTGCCCGAAGCTATCATCCCTCTGGCCGTTCCGGAGGTGCCGCCTGTCGTGCTCGCCGAGGCTCCGCCATCGCCGCAGGCCGCGCCAACTCCGCCTCCGGCGGAGGAACTTGCGACCCCTGCTCGCGCCCTCCTCCGGATCTGCGCCGACAGCCCAACCGGCAACTACACCTTCGCGGCTCGCGAGATCGCCGCCCGCCTTGCAGTTCCGGGCGAAGTCGAGGTGCTGGCGACTGCCGGCTCCAGCGAGAACCTCCGCCGCCTGGCGGCCGGCGACTGCGAGCTGAGCTTCTCCCAGGCCGACGCGCTGGCCCTCCGCACGGCGGAGCACCCCGAGGAAATGGCCGGGCTCGATGCCCTTAAGCGCGTCTACGGAGAGTTCGTGCACCTCCTCTGCCCCATTGTCTCCGGTTGGATGACCGCAGGCGCGCTAGACGGGCGGACGCGGCTCATCCTCGGCGGTGAGGGCAGCGGCACGGCCGAGACCTGGCGCGCCTTCACCCAGGCTGTGCCGGGGCTGCGCGCGGTGCACCGAGTGAACGACCCCGGGAATCTTGTGGCTATGAACCGCGTGAAGGACAGCCGCGACACCTGCATGCTCTGGATTAGCGGGCTGAACAGCGGGGACATGCAGGGCGCGAACCGCATGTCCGCTAACACGCCGAATAGGCGGCGCACGATGCGCCTCGTCACCGCGTCCAAGCCCGAACTGCGCGGCCTGCGGCTGGCCGATGGGCAACCGATCTACCGTTTCGAGGGGATCGACGCCCGCAGCGGCGCCTACGAAAACCTTCTCGACCCACGCCCTGGCCCGCTGCGCAACGGCAAGCGGGGAATTCAGCCGGGCTCGGTCACCGTGCCGGTGGTGGATGCCGTCCTCGTCGTGCGGCGGGATCTCCTCGCGCGGCTGCTAGGCCGCGGGTCGGAGATCGTCGCCGCGGTGGAGGAGGCCGGGCCGGCGATCTGGGCCCGGGTCAGCCCCCGCCGCTGAGGCCGCCCCTGACGGGCGTCGCAGCCATGGCGATCCTCAGCGCGCCTGACGGGCGACCGGGCGGCCGCGGCGCACGAGAGACTCGCAGCGATTATCCTCGCCCACGCCGAACTGGATCGTGGGCAGCAGGCCCGCAACCGGCGCGACGAGCGCCGCCAGCCCGCCGATCAGCCCGCCACGCGCCGCCAGCTCCGACATGTCCGGGCCGACATCAGGGTTGCGGAAGCTGCCGTCGATGAGGATCGATGTCGGGATCGCACCGATCGTAAAGCTCTTGGACTCGCTCCTCAGCCGCACCTCCATCCGCTCGGTCGAGAGGTTCACGTTACCGGTCGCGTTCACGATGACGTCCTCCGTGTCGAGCAGGACGGTCCGCAGCCCGGCGACGCCGCGGTTGAGGCCGACATTGGCGACGAAGCACTGCACCGTCGTCCGCCCGGGCACGCCCAGGGCGGAGAGGATGGCATTGCCGAGCCGGAGGCCGGATAGGTCCACAAGCAGCGCCGAGAGGTTGCCACCGGACATGCCGAGGGTGATCTCGCCGCTGCCACGCCCCAGCAGTTCCGCAAAGGAGCGGCCGCTGCCCTCGAGATGGCCGCGGCCGTTGATGCGACCCGATCCTTCGAAGGTATTCGTCGCCTGCATCAGGCGCGAGACGTCGAGGCGCTGGAACTGGACATCGGCCCGCGCGCGCAGCCTTCCTCCCTCTTCCGGGACGAAGTTCATGTTGCCTTCTATCTTGCCGGTGCCGACACCCAGCGCGATCGGGCGCAGGGTGATGGCGCCGTCCTTCAGCTCCATGTCGGTGCGA
The DNA here is from genome assembly GCF_016107305.1 of Roseomonas sp. KE2513. Classification (GTDB taxonomy): domain Bacteria; phylum Pseudomonadota; class Alphaproteobacteria; order Acetobacterales; family Acetobacteraceae; genus Roseomonas. The sequence goes on along the minus strand of NZ_RCVR01000020.1, from coordinate 24,506 downwards.
AGCGTGTCGAAGGGCATGTTGCGGCCGGTGATGCGGTCCGCGTGATAGGTCAGGTGGACATTGGCCGCGTCGAGCTTGGGGAAGTTGATGGGGTCGTCGGGCAGCACGCGGCTGCGCGCCTCGTCACGCGCCCGCTCGCGCCGCTGCTGGGCGGTCTGGCCAGGGGTAGAGGCGCGGCCCGGCTCCTCGCCGATGAATCCGCCGAGATCGGCGAGGTCCACACGGCTGGACCGTAGATTCGCCTCCACATTCGGCTTCGCGCCGCCGGTGGTGACAGCGATCGTGCCGGCGAGGTCGCTGCTGCCCATCCTTCCCTGGAAATTGCGGAAGCGTACCCGGCCGTCGGCATAGTCGAGCTGACCGGCGATGCGGTAGGCGGGGGTCTTCGGGATCGGCACGCCGGTCAGGGCCTGCAGCAGGCCCATGTCCGGCCCCTGCATCTCCAGCCGCACATCGGCACCTTGCAGCTCGAGCGGATTGCGCAGGCTGCCCTGCAGGTTCACGCGCGTCGGCCCGTTGGCGAGTTGCATCTCGATCGGCCAGGGCTTGTCCTGGTCCTGGAGTGCCAGCACCGCGCCACCAGTCGCGGTGCCGGTGATGGGTTGACCGGCATAGGTGCCCTTCGCCTCCACGGCGATGCGGGCGTCCGGCGTGTCCTCGCTGCGGGTGGCGACAGCTAGATTGAAGTCGGCCTTCAGCCGGGGATCCACCACATGCGCCTGACCCTCCACGATCCGCAGCAGGCCGATGCGCGGCGCGGCGGAGGGCGGGCGGGGCTCGGCCGTTTCACCGGCGGGCTGGCCGAAATCAAAGGCGTAGTTCGTGCGCCCGTCTTCCAGCGCCCTTGCCTCGACGACGGGGCGCGTCACCTCGATGGAGGGGATCACGATCGAACGGTCGCGCAGGAAGGCCATGACATCCAGCCGCACCGCCGCCCGCTCGGCCCGGGCGAAGGGGGGATCGTCCGGGAAGCCTTCCGGGTTCGCCACGCGCAGCCCATCCACCGACACCTCGGTGACGCGGCCGAGGCGCACGTGGAGGTGCTCGATCTTCACGGGCCGTCCGAGCGCGGCCGAGGCCCGCGCCTCGGCCAGCGGGATGAACCAGTCCCACGACCAGAATGCGACGAGGAGGGCGATAAGAAAAACCGGGATTCCGGTCCAGATCGCCCAGCGCGGCACACGGCGTTGCGCCATCGCTCCCTCCTCTAGGTCGTGCTGGCCTGCCTCTGTAACCCCGAAAATGAACGAGGGTTCATCGGTAGCCGCTCAGCGCGTGCCCCTCGCCGGCACCCGGCAGCCGCCGGCCGCATCCCTCGGGGCGATGTCGAACTGCGATCCCGCCCGCTGGGCCGGCGCGGTATAGGGAGCGCCCGCGTTCTGGATCCAGGAAAGGGCCGCCCGTGCGCGAGGCGTGCCGGTTACTTCGCTCAGCAGGGTCAGGGATTGGATGGCGAGTGTGCCGTAGTCGCCATCACTGGTGGACCAGCCGTTGCCGTTTGACATGTTGCGCGCACGCGTCTCCTGGCCGATCCGCGCCCAGGTGTTGAAGGGTGACTGCGGCTGGTTCTCGGGCCACATGGCCAGGTTGTAGGCGCAGCCGTCATGTGGATTGAAGCCGCGGTCGCCCGAGAGGAAGCGGCCGGCGATGAAGTTCTCCATCCAATCGAGCACGGCCCGCGCGTCCGCGTTCCCCCGTCGGGCCGAGAGGACGGCAGTGGAGACGAAGTAGTCCTGCTGCCAGGGCGCTATTGCGCCGGGCGTGCCGTACTCGCCGGGGATCCAGCCATGGGCCTCGCCCTGGCGCCGCGTCCATTCCGGGATCTGCGCGCGGATCCAGGCCCAATTGCTGGCGGCCACCCCGCGCAGGTAGTCGCCGGTGCGGTCCCCCCGCGGCGCCGCCCAGGCGGCGTTGTCGAGCTGCCGCATGCTCCAGGCAGCCCCGCGCACCTGCACGCCGCGCACGACGTTCGCCTCCCCTTCCCCGCGCGGCGCGGGCCAAAGGCTGATGATGTTCCAGGCGCTCTGCGCCAGCAGCTCGTCGAGGAAGGCGCGCCGGCCGGTCAGGATGAACGGAACCGTGGAAAGATCCGGCTGGTGGGCCGTGTCGGGCGTCCAGCCGGTGTCGCCGGAGACATTCTGCATGAGACCGCCGGGCGGCGGCCCACCCCGGCTGTCCACCCAGAGGCGCGGCCACTTCTTCACGTCCAGCCAGCCGTTCACCGAGGGATCCCACATGTGCCAGGGCACCGATCCCGCCGCCTCCGCCTGCCCGATGGAGACGGTGGCGGCCCGCTGGTCCCCGGTACCGAGCCAGAGTGCCTGCGGCTGGGTGACGGGCCCGATATCCGCCCGCCCGCCCGTGGAAGGCATGGCACGGGTGATGCCGCGGGCCTCCAGCGGGGCCGACCAGTTGCCTTCGGCTACCTGCCGCGCGAGCTGGCCGAGCGCCCGGTCCACAGCGCCCGACGACATGCTGTAGCGCGGCACCGCCCCGGCATCGGCGAGGTAGTTGGTGTCGTGCCGCGGCCGCGGCGGCTCGGCCGCGGGCTTGCCGTGATCGGCCGCCAGCAGCCGGCCCCAGCCCGTGTACTGCCACTGGTGGAGAAGGCCGGTCCGCATCGCCTCCCGCCCGTCGAGCAGCACCCGCACGCCGTAGGACGCGGAGCCGCCGCCGGGGCGCATGGCGGCGTCGTTGCGCAGCCAGACCTCGGTCCAGAGCGTGCCGTCGCTCCGCAGCGCCACGTCCGCCACGACGCGGAGCGAGGTGACGCCGGCCAATGAGTCGGCGGGAACCGCGACGGCAACCCGCCGCTGCACGGCGAGCGGGCCGGACTGCCAGGCCTGGTCGGCCGGGGCCGACCGGAAGGCCGCAAGAAGGTCCAACCGCCAGACCTGGCCGCCGGCCGAGGCGAGTTCCAGCACCGCGCTGCGCCCGGAGAGCGCGGCGGCGATGTCGAGCGGCGCCGGGGAGCCGCCGGCGCCGGCCATCAGCATCACGCCCCGCTCCTGCCCCTTGCCGATGGCCGGCGGGGCGAGCGAAACGACGCCAAGCCGCGCCGAGCCGTCCGCATGGACCGCGAAGACATCGAGTTGCGCGGGGGACTCGCGCCCGTTGGTGTCGCGCGCGCGCAGCGCCGCGCCGCGCGGCACGTGGCCGGGCGGGAAGGCTTGGCCGAACACCGTGACAGTCCCGGCGGGCGCCCCCGTGCCCTCGAGCATCAGCCCGACGATCTCGCCGGGTCCGGAAGGGCACGGAAGGGCCGTTGCGGCCTGGGCGAAGCCCGGCCGGGTGAAGGCCGCGGCCCCAAGCGCCAGGGCGGTGCGCCGGTGAAAGGAAGGGGGGGAATGCGTCATCCGTAATATCCCAGCGCGCGGCGGAAGGGGGCGGGCTGCCCGGGGTTTGACTTGTCCCGGCCGAAACGCTCGGCCGGGGCACGGTTGGCATGACGGAAGGGCGGGCCGGGTGGGCGGCGGGCGCCTTCGCCGTCCGGGTGCGGGGTCATCCGCTCCAGCATCAGCCCGACGCCGCGGCCGGACCTCCAAAAAAGGGCAGGCGGGAGAACTGTCGCCAGGGCGTCACCGCCGACGACGGGATGCCGAAGCCTGTTCGCGACGAACGCGCCGCGGCCGGGTCGCACCGTGCAGGGGCAGAGCATGTTGGAGGTCGGCGGGCGCGCCGGCACGTCCACGCTCGCGCCAGGATCCGGGACCCTTTGCCCCACGCCGACACCATCGAGGCCGCGTGCCGGCTCGCGCCTCATCCGCATCCCCTTCCATGTCGAAGAGGGAGCCGAGCCAGTTCCGCCGCCCTGGTTCCCGACGGACGGACCAGACAGCCAGCCAGCAGATCCCGATCAGCATGCAGACGAAGTAGGCGCCGTTCATGGCCTCTCCCCTCTTCGCGCGGCGCGAGCGCATGGCAGCCGCATCCGTCTTCTCCCAGACCGCTCACCGGGCGGCAGCGCTTCGCGCGATACCTGAGACGTCGGGTAGCAGTTCCGGCACGGCTGCCTCCTTCGGCAGCCCGCCTATGGCGTGCGGGAACCAGGCACCGGGCTCGGCGCGACCCATCGCCTCGCTTCGACGCAGGATTGCTGTTGCGGATGCGAGCGCAACGACCAGCGCCCACGGAAGGTGCCAATAGGCTAACGAGAAGAAGCTGCCGCCGACGAGGTAGGCGACGATGGAGACGATCGCCATCCGTCCGAGGTCGCGCGCCCAGGCCAGCTCCGCCCATTCCTCCGGAAGCGCCGCGAGGCGCCGTGCCTGGACGAGGCCCGTCAGCGTCAGCGCGGCCCAGGCGGCGAGGGCCAGAAAGCCGGTCTCGCCCAGAACCTCGAACCAGATGCTGCCCGCGGCGCGACCCGGGGAGCCCGGCGACACCATCTCCACCACCGCTCCGTCGGAGAGGCCCGCGAAGCCGGCGCCTGAGAAGGGATGCACCAGCGCAAGGCGCAGCGCATTCTCCCAGGTCGCCAGCCGCTCGGCGGCCGAGGGCGTGGCGGCGGCCAGGTCGAGGGAGGCCCCCTCCCCTCCGGCCAGCGGCAGGGGCAAGGGAGAGAGGATGAGGGCAACTGCGACGGCGGCCGCTGTCAGACCGGCTGGAAGCACCCGCCGCCCGCCTGTCCAGCCATAAGCGACGCAGGCCGCCGCGAGGGCAAGCAGCGCCCCGCGGGACCCGCTGCCGAGGACCGCGAGAAGGCAGAGGCCCATGGCGCCGACGAGCCCAACCCGCGCCACCGCGTTGCGCGACTGCAGCCGGAGGTAGTTCATCAGCGGCAGCGCGACGACCGCTGCCGTGGCGAGCGGACCACGCTCGGCAATTGGCAGTCCCTCCGGCGCCCATTGGCGGTAGGCGCCGCCGCTCACGGCCGAGAGCACGCCGCTGCGCACGCCGTAGTAGCCGATCGCGATGACCATCACCCAGACGAGGGCGTGCAGCCGCCGCCGGTCGGTCAGCATTGCCGCGGTGAGGAGAAGGGCGACAAGCGTCGTCTCAATCCCCTCCCACTTGGCGAGGCTCGCCGCAGGGTTGCTCGGTGCGACGAGGGCCGTGACCGTGAAGAGGCCCATCAGCGCCAGGATGAGAAGCGTCGTCGCGTTCAGGGGGAGGCGCCTGGGCTCGCCTGCGAGAAGACACCCGAAGAGCGTCGTGGCAAAGACCATGAGAAGCCAGGGCATGGAGGCAGCCGGCCCGTAGACCAGCCGCTCCGGCCCCATCAGCAGCAACCAGGTGAGGAGCAGGACGCCGACGAAGGGCCGCGCCACCGCGAGCGGCAGCAGCAGCACCATCGTGGCGACAAAGGCAGCGTCACGCACTGTGCCGCCCGCCTGGCGGGTGACGCCTGCCGGCGCTCACCGCCCCGCCTTCAGGTCGGCGAGGAGGCGCTCTGCCTCGGGCCGGCCGTCGAAGGCGGCGGGGGTCGCCAGCGCGGGCGTCAGAACGCGCAGCGCCTCGTCGCGATCGCCTGCCTGGCGAAGCGCATAAGCCAGGCGCCAGGAGACGGCGGGATCGGGCGCCCCGGCCGCCGCCCGCGCCGCGACGGATTGCCGCAGCAGGGCGACGCCGAGCCGCGGCTCGCCGGCGCGGGTGAGAATCCACCCGAGAGTGTCCGCGGTGTCCGGGTTTTGCGAGAGGGCGTAGGCGCGCTCCGCCATCTCCCGCGCCTGGGCTGTGGCGCCGCGGCGATCCACCAGCCAGGCGAGGTTGTTCAACGCCACCGCATCGTTCGGGGAGCGCTCCACCACCTTGGCCAGACCTGCCTCCGCCTCCGTGTAGCGCCGCTGCATGATGTCGAGCGAGGCGAGCGCCATCAGAGCGCTAATGTCGTCGGGCTGCCGCGCCAGCAGGGCGCGGAGCGGCGCACTGGCCTCCGGCAGCTTGCCCGCGCTGCGCAGGGCCGCAGACTGGCGCAGTACGAGGCCCGGGTTCGGCGTCTTCTCATTCGCCGCGGCGTAAGCGCGGGCAGCCTCCTCCATGCGGTTCTCGCCGGCGAGCAGATCGCCGCGGAGCGCCGCGGCGGCGGGCAGCGCGCTCGTCTGCGAGGCAAGGCGGTCGGCTTGCGCCAGCGCCGCGTCGAGGCCGCGGGCCTGCTTCACGAGGGCCACATAGGCCTGCTGCAGGCGTAGATCGGCCGGCGTGTTGCGCAGCCCCTCCTGGATCACGGACTCAGCGCCGCGGGCATCGCCACTGCGCGAGGTCAGGGCCGCGAGGCGGATCCGGGCATCGATAGAGGTCGGATCCTCCGCGAGGGCCGAGCGTGCGGCCTCGCGGGCTTCGTCCATCCGGCCGGCGGCGGCCAGCGCTTCGGAGCGAGCCATGGGCAGGAGCGGGCCCCGGTTGCGGCCATTCGCCCGCAGCGCCTGCGAGTCCAGCAGCTCGAGCGCCTTCGCCGGCTCGTTGGAGCGGACGAGCACCTCCGCCAGCGCGAGGGCCGGCGCCAGCTCGCCCGGCGCCGCGGCCTGGACGGATTCCAGCACGGCGCGGGCGGGCACGGCGCGCGGCGAGCCGGGGCGCGCGGCGGCACCGAGCTGGGCCAGGGCGTCCGCGTTTGTGGGCGCTCGCCGCAGCACCTCGCCGAGCAGCTTCTCCGCCTCCTCCGGCCGGCCGGTGGAGTTCGCCACGCGCGCGAGGCCGAGGCGCGCACCGATCGAGTCCGGATGGTCGCGCAGCACCGCCTCGTAAGACGCGCGCGCGCCGGCGAGGTCGAGCTTGGTGAGCTTCAGCGTCCCCTCTGTCACGCCGGCGGCCTCGCCGCGGCGTCCCTCCTCACCGAGCTGCTGGAGTTGGGCGCTGGCCGCGCCCATGTTGCCACCCAGCATGGACGCGGTGGCAAGGAGCTCGCGCACGGTCGGCTGGTCGGACTGCACGGCGAGCGACTTCTGCGCCGCGTCGGCCGCCCCGCGCGCGTCGCCCGCGGTGAGGCGGGCGGCGGCAAGGCGATTGAGGATGCCGGTATCCTGCGGGGAGAGCGCGGCAGCACGGGTGAGCGCCTCCGCAGCCTCACGCGGCCGGCGGGCGGCGGCATGGGCACGCCCGAGCAGGTCGTAGGTATCGGCATCGGCCTGACCCTGCGGCCCGAGGCGGGAGAGATAGCGCGTGACGGTGCCGGCAGCGGCGTCGGGGCGCTGCGCCTCCATCTCCAGCCCCGCAAGCAGCTTGACGCCGCGCACGTCCTCTGGCCGGCGCGCGACGTAGCGGCGGGCAGAGTCCTCCGCCTGAGCCGTCTGGTTCAGCGCGCGCTTCACCAGGGCCTGGATGAGGAAGCCCTCGGGGAAGTTCGCAAGCACGGGCTGGATGCGCTGCAGGTCGTCATCCGCCGCGCGCCAGTCGCCGGAGCGGGCGAAGAGGCTCGCGCGGAGATAGACGGCGGCCGCGCTGCCGGGCTGGCTTGCCAGTGCCGCGTCCACGTCGCGCCGTGCACCCGCGTTGTCGCCGGCGGCCATCAGCGCTTCGGCGCGGGCGAGGCGGGCCGGGATGTTGCCAGGCGCCAGCGCGAGCACACGCCCCACGGTCTCCGCGCCCTCCCGTACGGCGCCGCGGGCCATCTGCAGCGTGCCCTTGCGGAGCAGCGCCTCGATCGAGTTCGGATCGGCCGCGAGGGCGCGATCCGCCTCAGCTTCGGCCTCCGCTCGGTCGCCCTTCACCAGGGCGAGGGCCGCCGCCGCGGTATGCGGCTCCGGTGCATTGGGATTGAGCTTCAGCGCCTCCGCCACCGAGGCGGCCGCGTCGTCCTGGCGGTTGAGCGAGAGCTGCGCGAGGGCGCGCGCCGCTGCGATCTGCGCACCGAGGGCGGGCTTGTCCGGCTGCGGCGGGAAGTCGCGCAGAAGCTCGTTATTCCTGTTCTGCACGAGGTAGGCGCGAAGAAGCGCGCTCGTCGCCTGCACTTGGTCGGCGCCGAGCTCGAGCGCGGTGCGCGCCTCCTTCTCCGCCGTCGCGCCGTCACCGACGTCGAGGCTCGCCTGCACGAGCGCCATCCGCGCCACGGGGGAGCGGGGATCGTCGCGTACGGCATTGCGCAGCTCGATCTGCGCCGTCCGCAGGTCGCCCTTCGCCTGGGCCGCCCGCGCGCGCTCCAGTGGCTGCGCGACAGCCGGCGCCACGGCGGCCACCGACAGGCCTGCGACGAGGGCCATGGCCAGGGGACGCGGAAGGGCCGTGCGGCGGGTCATGGAAGTTCTCCAGAGAGGTTGTCTTCAGCGGCCTGGGCGTCGTTCGCGGGCGCGTCGCCCGCGCCGCGCGTGCCCGGCCGTGCCGTCAGCCCGTGCTCGTCGAGCAGGCCGTAAAGGGTTGGGCGGCTGATGCCGAGCAAGCGGGCCGCGGCGGCGACGCCGCCATCGCTGAGCGCCAGCGCGCGCAGGATCGCCGCACGCTCCGCCGCCGCCCGCGCGGTCCGCAGGTCGAGCGGCTGGTCCGAGGGCGGCGCCGCGGCCAACTCGAGGTCCGCTGCGCCGATTTGCGGGCCTTCGGTCATCAGCACCGCGCGGCGAACGCGGTTCTCAAGCTCGCGGACGTTGCCAGGCCAGGAATGGGCGGCGATCGCATCGGCCGCCCCGGCGTCAAAGCCGCGCAGGCGGCGGTCGAACTCCTGGGAGTGGCGGGCGAAGAACCAGCGCGCGAGCAGCAGCGCGTCGCCCCCCCGCTCGCGCAGCGGCGGAATGCGGACGGTGACGCCGTTCAGGCGGTAGAGCAGGTCGCCGCGGAATCCGCCGTTCTCGGCAAGCGTCTCGAGCGGCTGGTTCGTCGCGGAGACGACGCGCACATCCACCCGTGTCTGCGTGCGCCCGCCGACGCGCTCAACCACCTGATCCTGCAGGAAGCGGAGCAGCTTCGCCTGGAGGGACATCGGCAGGTCGCCGACCTCGTCGAGGAAGAGGGTGCCGCCATTCGCCGCCTCGATCTTGCCGGTCACCTGCCGCACCGCGCCGGTGAAGGCGCCGCGCTCATGGCCGAACAGCTCGCTTTCGAGCAGCGCCTCGGGGATCGCGGCGCAGTTCAGCGCGGCGAAGGGGCGCTTGGCACGCGGGCCGAGTTCGTGCAACGCGCGGGCAAGCGCCTCCTTGCCCGTGCCGCTCTCGCCGAGCAGCAGCACCGGCACCGAGACTCCTGCGAGGCGCTCCACGGTGCGGCAGACGCGAAGCATGCCTTCGTCGGCGGTAATGATCGCGCTGATGGGGCTCGGGCGCGGCGCCGCAGCGAGCTGGCGGTTCTCCTCCTCCAGCGCGCGGAGGCGGAGGGCACGATCAACGACGGTGCGCAACACGTCGAGATCGACCGGCTTCTCGCAGAAGTCGTAGGCGCCCGCCGAGATGGCGCGCAGCATGTTCGCGCGCTCGTCGCGCCCACTGGCGACCACCACCGGCAGGCCGGGGCTGATGCGGCGCAGCGCATCGAGGGTCGCGAAGCCCTCCGACACGCCTTCGGGATCGGGCGGGAGGCCCAGGTCGAGAAGAGCCGCAGCGGGGTGTTCGCGCCGCGCCACCGCCTCCGCTTGGCGGCGGTCGGAGGCGAGCACCACCCGGCAGGAAGGAAAGGACCAGCGGTACTGCGCGAGGAGGCCGGGATCGTCCTCGACGATGAGAAGTGTGGGCTTGCTCACGCGAAGGCCGCCTGTGCGGGGGTGGAGGGATGAGCCGCCACTGCACGGACAGGCAGGCGCAGGCGCATGGTGGTTCCGGCGGCGGGGCGGCTGTGCACCTCAAGCTCACCGCCGGCCTCACGCAGCAGCTCACGCGCCTGCCAAGCGCCAATGCCGTTACCATCAGGGCGCGCGGTGCGGAGTGGGCGGAACAGCTCGTCGCGGATGAAGTCAGCGGTCATACCCGGCCCTTCGTCGATGATGTCAAGCACCGGCGCCTCCGGTGTGCCATGCAGGCGCAGGCGGACCGGCGCGCCCGGCGGCGAGGCCTCAATGGCGTTGTCGAGGAGATGCCCGACCGCCGCCTCGAAAGCCTCGGGGCGCATGAGAGCGCCGCCCGCTTCGCTCTCGCATTCCACGACCACGCGCGGGCCGCGCCCCCGGGCGATGGAGCGCAGCCGATCCGGCACGTCGCGCACGCTGCCGCGCGGGTCGGCGGCATCGGCGCTGGTGAGCGCGTCCCCGGGTTCGCGCAACCGCGCGATCAAGGTGTCGATGCGCGCGGTGGCGGCGCGAACGGTGATCAGCATGTCGCGCTGGAACTCGGGATCGCTAATGTTGTCCTCCGCATTGCCCAGCAGCAGTTTAAGGCCGCCCGAGACCGTCTTCACGTCATGCGCCACGAAGGCGAATCGCGCGGCGTAGCTCGCCAGGCGCCGGCCGTCCGCGACACGCTCCGCCGCCTGCCTCTCGGCGAGGAACATCGCCACCTCCCGTCCCAGGGCGCGGAGCAACTCGAATACTTCCGTATCGAGCGGAAAGGCCGCGCGTGGCGGGGCGAGGAGCACAGTGCCGAGCACACCGTGGCGATGGTGCAGGAGCGGCACGGCAAGCCAGAGCGCGCCATAGGCTCCGCGCAGCGCGTCCACGTCCGGCGTCGCCTCGGAGAGGACGAGCACCCGCTCGCCGGCGCCGAGCGCCTCCAGCAGCGGCTGCGCGTCCGGCGCGGGCACGGAAGGCGTGTTCCAGGAACCGGACCAGCGCAGGCCGCCGGGCACCGCGCCATCGGCTTCCTCCCGCATGAGGAGCACGCCGGCGGGGCTGTCCACCGCGTCCGCGATCGCGCGCACCGCGCGTACCGGGGCGGGCGCTTGTCCATCCGGGCCGGAAAGGGCCGCGATGCAGCGCATCCACTCGCGCCGGTAGTCGTAGCGCGCGCGGAAGAAGGGATCGACGAGGAAACGCCGGATGCGCGACCTCGCGGAGCGGGAGGAGAGCGCGACAGCGAGCGCCATGACCGCCCCGGCTAGCAGGCTGGCCTGCGCCGTGCGGCCCCAGGCGCCGCCCAGGCCCTCCAGCATCTGCCCCGCCGCGCCGACACCGAGCAGGAAGGTGCCGCTGACCACGAGCGTCGCGCCGTGGAACACTGCCTGGCGCGAGACGGGCGGCCCGCGCCGCCAGCGCCGATCGCGCAGCGCGGCCAGCAGGAGCAGCCCCGCAGCCAACATGGTGAGCACCGCCCGCGCATCGAGAAGGATGGGCGAGAAGCGGTGGGCGAGCACGGCTTCCGCGTAGAGGACGAGGTCGAAGACGCCGAGGCCGCCGATGGCGATGCAGGGCAGGTTCACGTGCCACCGCCCGGCCTCGTCCGCGCCGCGATAGACGTTCTCAGCGAGCAGCACCACGAGGACCGCGAGGCCCAGTCGGGCCACGATCGCGGGGGTTGCTAGCACGGAGCTGGTCGAAGCCTCCCAACTCAGGGTGGAGACAGATGGCAGCAAGGTGAGGACGCCAAGGATCACCAAGCCGCCGATCCACAGCAGGTGGCGAGAGCGCGCCGTCTCCGCCGCGTCCCGCTCATGCAGGTGCAACAGCAGGGCGCACCAGAAGCCGGCGCGGACTAGTTCCAGTACCCCGGTGAAGCCGCCGAGCGGCGCGTCCATCGGCCAAATGGCCGCGGTGCCCGCCCAGGCCGCCAGGGCTGCAGCAGCGGCGCCGAGCAGCAAGGTGGTCAGCCCCCGGCGGCCCGTGGTCCAGACGAGAAGGGCGACCAGGATGCAGACGGCGGCACAGGCTGCCTGGAGCGGCCATGACACGAGAGCGGTCATGCCGATCCCGATCATGGTCTGGGCGTCGCCCAGGGCCGCCGCATCAGCGCGAGCCCTCCTGAAAGAGGATCACCCGGACGGTGGCGACGAGGATCAGCAGGTCGAGGAAGAGGCTGCGCCGACGAACATAATAGAGATCGTAGGTCAGCTTCTGCCGCGCATCATCCACCGAGGCGCCGTAGGGGAAGTTCACCTGCGCCCAGCCGGTGATTCCCGGCTTCACCACTGCGCGGTCCGCGTAGTGGGGAATGGCGAGGGAGAGCTGCTCGACGAAGGCAGGCCGCTCGGGACGTGGGCCTATGAAGGCCATGTCGCCCTTCAGCACGTTCAGCACCTGAGGGATCTCGTCGATGCGGGTCAGGCGCAGGAAGCGCCCCACGCGCGTCACGCGCGGGTCGCGCCGGGTGGCCCACTGCGGCGCGCCGCCGGCCTCCGCATCCACGCGCATGCTGCGGAGCTTCGTCAGCAGGATGATCTTGCCACCCTGTCCGACGCGCGCCTGCCGGTAGAAGATCGGGCCAGGGCTATCGATGCGGATGGCGAGCGCCGCGAGCGCCGTCAGCGGCAAGGTAAGCAGCAGCAGCGCGAGCGAGACGGTGACGTCGAAGGCGCGGCCCACAAAGGCTTCGGATGGGCGCATACGCGCGCCACGGGCTGTCTCCAGCCAGTCCGGCTCAAGCGCCTCCAGGTCCACGCGCCCGGAGAGGCGCTCGAGGAACTCGACCTCGCCAACCAGGCGGATGCCGGCCTGTGACCAGTTCTCGCGCAGCGTGGCCGGCAAAGTCTCCGGCTCCGGCGCGACAACCCAGCGAATGCCGCGGGAACGCAGCTGAGCCACACTGAGCCCCGGCATCGCGGCAGCCCCTCCAGCCTCGGCCAGCGCCTCGTTGCTGATGCGCAGAGCGACGCGGAAGGGCTCCTCGGCGGCGGTCGGCCCGGCCGGCGGCAGCTTCATCAGAGCGTTGCCCGATCCGTCCAGCACCGCAACGCGCTGGGTGAACAGCCCCGTGCGCGCGACACCAAGGAAGAGAAGGCGGGTGAGAAGCACCACGCCCGTTCCGGCCGCTGAGAGCAGCACCACCGCCACTGCGGGGCTCGTCGCGCGGCCACCGAGGTCGACGCGCAGGAACTCGACCGCTGCCCAGGCGAGGGGCGCGAGAAGGATCGCGGTGAGCAGCGTGCCGGTGAGCAGGCCGCGTGCCCGGCGCCAGCCGTTCGGACTGTGCATGCCGGTCGCCGCCGCCGCTAGGCCGGTGGAAACAGCAAGGATAGCTGCCAGACCGGCAGCCTGGAGGCCGCCCGGTGAGCCTGGCCCGCTCGTCGATGCTGATAGTAGGTAAATAACGGCGAAGCAGACGACGGCCTCGGCCATGTACAGGGCCAAGCCTTCCGATCGAACACTATGGCCGAAAAGACTGGTCATCCTGATCCGCTTCCTGATGAAACCCACGCGACATGGCCTAGCTCCACGCCGAGACGCCGCGACGTTCCGGGAAGGATTTTCCTTCCCTCAACGTGCGGGTGGTCGTCACAAGCGCAGTGCCGTGGATCGCGGCAGCGAGGATTGGGTCCAATGAACACGGAAGGAATTGCATCTGGCGCCGAAGAGCAAGCCTTAACCGCCTCAACAATCTGTGTTTCACTGGATGTCCCGCCGCCGTGATCGACGGATGCGTAACGTCCACGGAGAGCACAACGCAGCTCGATTCACCCCTCCGGCGATTGTGATCGGTTCCAGGGCGCAAGGATACCATTCCGAACCGAGCGGTGTACTCCAAAGCACTCGCGACAGCATTATCCTTAACATGTGATGTTCGGATCAGGACTGTTTTCGTCTAGGGACGCCACTCAAGGGCACCGGGTTACGTTCCCGGTCCGATGCCATGCTGGATCGTTCCAGCTAAACGCTGGGAGTTGAGCTTGAACGAAACGCCGAAGGATGGAGCGCTGAACATGATGCCTGGGTGTCTCCACCCGAATCGGGCTGGCTTTGGCCGCCGCGGGGTGCTCGCCTCTCTCGCCGCCCTTTCGCTCGCGGGCGCCCTGCCGGCCTGCTCGGGCCCCGCCACGGCGCCGGTTCAGGAAGTCGCGCGCGCTGCGCCCGACTACGTGATCGGGCCGGGCGATGTGCTGAGCGTCTTCGTCTACCGGGCGCCGGAGCTGAGCACCTCCGACCTGCCGGTGCGGCCCGACGGCCGATTCTCACTTCCTCTCGTGCCGGATATCCAGGCCGCCGGGCGCACGCCCACGCAGCTGAGCCGCGATATTGAGGGGCGGATGAAGCAGTACATCCGCGAGCCCGTCGTTTCCGTGATGGTGCGCGGGTTCGTCGGCCCCGCTGACAGGCAGATCCGCGTGATCGGCGAGGCGGCGCAGCCGATGGCGATTCCCTTCCGTGAGGGGATGACGGTGCTCGATGCTATGATCGCCGCGCGCGGCCTCACGCGCTTCGCGGCAGGTAACAGCGCGCGCATCATCCGCGAGACCGCCGGCCAGCCTGGCGCCCCGCGGCAGACAATTCCGGTGCGCCTGCGCGACCTGCTCAACGACGGGGACGTCGCGCAGAACGTTCCGCTGCGCCCGGGCGACACGCTGGTCATCCCGACCGGCTGGTTCTGAGCAGGCTGAGGCAATGAATATTACCTCGCAGATCAGGCGGCACGTCGCTGCCGCCTGGCGGCACCGCTGGAAGGCGCTGGCGCTCTCCTGGCTCATCTTCGGCATCGGCTGGATCGGCGTCTCCGCCATCCCCGACCGGTACAGCTCCACCGCTCGCGTCTATGCGGACGCTGACGCGGTGCTGAGCACCCTTCTGCGTGGCATCGCGATCGACAGCACCGCGGGCCGTGAGGTGGAGCTGCTGCAGCGCACACTGCTCAGCCGCCCGAATCTCGAGCAGATCATTGCACGCACCGACCTCGACAAGCGCGTGACGAGCGTCGCCGCCCGCGAGGCGCTGCTGCTCAAGCTCTCGCAGGAGATCCGGCTGAACCCGCAGACGCGGAACCTTTTCACCCTCACCTATGCCGATCCAGATCCGAAGATGGCGAAGGACGTGGTGCAGGCCACGCTGAACCTCTTCATTGAGCTGGCGGCCGGCACGGACCGCCAGGGGATCGAGAACGCGCAAGGCTTCCTCCTCTCGCAGATCGCTGCCTATGAGGTGCGGCTGCGCGAGGCGGAGAGGCGCCGCGCCGAGTTCCAGTCGCGCAACATCGACATCCTGCCTGACCCGAACGGCGGCCTCTCCCGCCTCGAATCGGCCCGCGGCCGGGTGCGGCAGATCCAGGGTGACCTGCAGGACGCACGCACACGGCGCGAGCTGACGCGCCAGCAGCTGGCGAACCAGCCGCCGATGGTCTCCGCCGAGACGCTTGCCGGCGGCAATTCGCGCGTCACTGATCTTGAGCGTGAACTGCGCGAGATGCGGCTTCGGCTGACCGACGCGCACCCGGACGTGAAGGCCGCCCAGGCCGCGCTGGCCGCGGCGCGCGCGAGCGGCAACACTGGTGGCGGCGGTGGCCGTGCCACGATGCGCTCCAACCCCGTTTACGAGCAGCTGCAGATCCGCATGGTCGATGCCGACTCGCAGGTTGCCTCGCTCGAGCGCCAAATGCGCGACGCCACGGCCGACCTCGAGCGGCTGGACGCCAAGGCGCGCGAGCAACCCGAGGTCGAGGCGCAGTTCACCAACCTTGACCGCGACTACAACGTGCTCCGCCGCAACTACGAGGAGCTGCTTGCCCGCCGTGAATCGATCTCCCTCGCGGATGCCGCGCGCACTGGTTCGGACCGCGTGAAGCTCGAAGTGGTGGACCCGCCGACCGCGTCCCTCATCCCGGTCTCGCCCAACCGTCCGCTCCTCCTCGCGGGCGTGCTGGTGGCGGGAATCGGCGCGGGCGTGGTGCTTGCCCTCCTCCTGTCGCAGCTCGACAGCGGCTTTTACACTGTGCACGACCTGCGGCGGCTCGATCTCCCAGTGCTCGGGCGCATATCGGCGCAGAATCCGCGGCTCGCGCCGCGGGCGCTGTCCACGGCGGCCTTCGGCGCGGCCTGCGCGGTTCTCTTCGTGGCCTTCGCCGCGGCCGTGGCGGGCCCCTCGATCATTGCGCACGCGCCGCAGTTCCTGACGCGGGCCTTCGCGTGAGCGAGCCCCGTCCCCAGCCGTCCCGCTCCCACCTCATCGATCGAGCGATCGATGCCATGGGTGGGCTCGATGCCCTGTCCTCGCCGCGGCTTCCGGCCGCGCGCGGGCCGATCGGCGAACCCCCAGCCCCCCAGCCCGCGCCGCTCCCGCCGACGCCCGGGCCGGGCGCACCCGAGACGCCGGCCGCCGGTGTCGCGGCCGGCCGGCCAGTGCCGGCGGGTCCCCTGCCCTCGGCGACCGGCCAAGGCGCCCCGGTCCTCGATCCCCCCGCGGGCCGTACGCCGGACACGATCCAACCGCCGTCCGTGCCGCTCGCGGCACTTCTCTCGGCCGGACTCGTCGCCACACCAGGCAAGGGGCGCAGCCGTGCCTCGGAGGAGGTGAGCGTCGTGCAGCACCAGGTGCTCCGCACCATGCTCGCCGCCCCCTCGGCCGATGCGCGCTCGCGCGTCGTGCTCGTCACCAGCGCCCGCCCAGGCGAGGGGAAGACCTTCCTGGCGCTGAACATCGCCGCTAGCCTCGCGGCCGGCGGGTCTCATCCCGTCGTCCTCGTGGATGCGGATGGAAAAGTGGATTCCCTCAGTCAGCTGCTCGGCCTGACCGAGCGCCCCGGCCTGCGCCTGCTCGCGGCGGAGGGTGGCCGGAACGCCCGCGCCATGGTCGTTCCAACGGCCATGCCCCGGCTCTCGGTCATGCCCTATGGCGTGGCCCAGGCTAAGGGGCCTGCGGTGCCTCCCGGTGCGGCCCTGGCAGCCGCCGTCCGGCAAACTTCGGCGGCGCTCCCCGGCCACATCATCGTCATCGACAGCCCGCCCGCGCTGTCGACCAGCGATGCGGGAACGCTGGCCAGTGTCTCCGGCCAGGTGCTCCTGGTCGTGGAGGCGGAGCGCACGCAGCGCAGCGAGGTCGAGGCCGCACTCGATCTCGTTGAGGCGTGCCCCGTGCTCCAGCTCGTCCTCAACAAGGCCCGCTTCTCGGAGAGCGACACCTTCGGCACCTATTCCAACGCCTACGGCGGTGACGCGAAGTGAAGCGACGCGCACGTCCGTCATCGGCGCCGCCCCTCCGGGCGGTCGCTCTCGCGCTGGCCTGCGCCGTGGCCTCGACCGGCGGGGCGGCCGCCCAGGAGGCGCTCGGGTCTGACCAGGGCGGCGGCCAGGGCAGCGCGGGCGCCTCTTCCCCGGCGGCATCCGACACCGGCACCCGGACCGACGACACCACCGGGCAGCGCCCGGTCGACTCCACGCGCGACGACGCGGCCACGACCTTCGAGCCGTTTGCCCCGCGTGACGCGGCCGACACGCTGTTCGGCGGCTCGCCCGTCGGTCGCCTCGGCGCAGGGCTCCCACCGGGGCGGGCCGGGCTCTTCTCCGGCTCCCCAGCGCAGCCCGGCGGACTTGGTGCGCCGCTCGGTCCTCCTGCAGGCTACGGCCTGCCGGACGGGCGCGCCTATACGGTGCGGCCGAGCGTGGTGGTGCAGGAGCTCTGGACCGACAATCTGTTCCAAGATCCGCGCAACAAGCGCTCCGAGTTCATTACGACGATCACGCCGAATTTCTATGTGGCGGCGGATACGGCCCGGTTGCGCGGCGGCCTTACTTATGCGCCGACCTACGAGTACTACGCTAACAGCTCCGGCCAGAACCGGTTCGACCATCGTTTCGTCGGAGACGCGCTGGCGACGATCGTGCCGGAATCCCTGTACCTCGCGCTGAGTGGTTCGGGCGATACGCGCACGGCCACCGGCGGCTACACGCCGGAGGGCACGACCGTCGTCGGGCGGAACAACCGCGTGCAGACGGTGAACCTCTCGGCCACGCCCTATTACGTGCACCGCTTCGGCGGCTGGGCGACGGCGATCGCGGGCTACAGCTACAGCTACGGCTCCACCTCGGGTAGCGACGCCTTTCTGCCAGGGTCGGGACAGCGCTACTTTACCTCGCAGGACTACACCTCGAGCCAGATTTTCGGCGTGCTGCGGAGCGGCGAGAACCTCGGCCGGGTCGCGCTGGAGGGGCGGATCAGCGGCACGACCTTCAGCGGTAGCGGCGTGCTCAACGGCGCGCATCGCGATCAGGCATCGGTGCAGGCGCTCTACGGAATCACGCGCAACATCGCGGCCTTCGTCGAGGGCGGCTACGAGGACCAGAGCTACGCGGGCACGCCGCGGGTGAGCATTCAGGGGCCGATCTGGTCGGTCGGCACCCGGCTTCGTCCGAACGAGTACAGCGTGATCACCGCCCGCTACGGGCGGCGGGACGGCTACAACTCCGCCTCGCTGGAGGCGAATGTCGCGCTCGGGCCGCGCACGCAGCTCCTCGCCAGCTACAACGACCGGCTGACCACGAGCACGCAGCGCGGCACGGACCTGCTCTCGACGGGTACGCTGGACGAGTCCGGCTATCCCGGTAGTCTGGGCAACAACTTCAGCCCGGTGACCGATACCGGAAGCTTCGGCAGCAACCCCTTCCTTGCGACGCAGGGCGGGCTGCTGCGGGTGAAGCGGGCGGCCCTGTCGATCAGCCGCAGCTTCACGCGCGACACGGTGAGCCTTGCCCTGTTCCGGGAGGAGCAGACGCCGATCGCGACGACAAGCGAGACGGTAGCCTTCTCCCAACGTGGCACCTCGGGAAGCATCTCCTGGGCCCATGAGCTGACACCGGAGATGACGGCCATCGGTTACTTCCAATACGGCACCTACACTTCCCCCACCTTCGGGTCCGGGAACACGGCGACCGCCAGCGCCTCCCTCGTGCGGCGCTTCACGCCCCGGCTGTCCGGCAACCTGCTTTACGCCATCAGCCGCCGCGATAACGGTACCGACCGTTTTGCCGGCATTAACCAGGGCACCAGTATTCAGAATCTCGTCCTCGTCTCGCTGCGGCAGGACTTCTAGGGACGCCACGATGTACAACGAATATTACGGGTTCCGCGAAGCGCCATTTCAAATGACGCCGAACGCCCGGCTCTTCTTTCCGAGTTCCGGGCACAGCCGAGCGGAGCGTCACCTCCTGTTCGGCCTCTCGCAAGGCGAAGGCTTCGTCGTCGTCACCGGCGAGGTCGGCGCGGGAAAGACGACGCTGGTGGAGCGGCTCTGCGCTCGGCTGGACCCGAGCGGCTTCGCGGTCGCGCGCATCGCCACCACGCAGGTGGAGGCGGACGACCTGCTGGCGCTCGCGGCCGATGCCTTCGGCGCGCCAATGGAGGGCAGCAAGGCGACCGTGCTGCGGGCCGTCGGCAGCGCGCTGCAGCACGGGCCGCAGCGTCACGTGCTGATCGTGGACGAAGCGCAGGCCCTGCCCTTCGCGGCGCTGGAGGAGCTGCGGATGCTCTCCAACCTTACGGGGGAGGAAGGGCAGCCGCTGCTGCAGATCATCCTGCTCGGGCAGCCGCAGCTTCGGCGCACGCTGTCCAGCCCGGATCTCGACCAGCTCCGCCAGCGTATTCTCGCCTCCTATCACCTGACGGGGCTGACGGCGGAGGAGACTCACGCCTATGTCGAGCACCGTCTGCGTGCGGTGGGCTGGGATGGCCGCCCGAATTGGGAGCCGGAGGCGCTGGACAGCGTTCATCGGCACAGTGCCGGCATCCCGCGCCGGATCAACCGGCTCTGCTCGCGCGTGCTGCTCGCCGGCGCGCTCGAGGAAACCTGGACCTTCACGCGTGGCCTGGTGGAGGCGACGGCGTTGGAGCTGGAGGACGACCTCGGTGCCGGGCCCCGCGGAAGCTCCAACGGTGGGAACTTCACGGACGGCGATACGAATGAGTTGGCGCGCCGGCTCGGCTCGGTCGAGGGCATGATTGCCCGACACGACCGGGTGCTCGGCCGCCTCGCCGACCTGTTCAACATGACACGGGGGAAGGCGTGAACGCCATCTCTCCGGGGACGCGCCTGCGCAACGCGATGAGCGTTGACGTGGAGGACTGGTTCCAGGTGCAGGCCTTCGCCGGCACCATCCCGCGCGACGCCTGGGACGGGCTTGAGCTGCGGGTGGAGGCGAACACCGATCGCATCCTCGCCGCCTTCGACCGCGCAGGCGCGCGCGCCACCTTCTTCACCCTCGGTTGGGTGGCGGAGCGCCAGCCCGCGCTGGTGCGGCGTATCGCCGCGGCCGGGCACGAGCTCGCCAGCCACGGCTTCGGCCACGAGCTGGTGAGCGAGATCGGCGAGAGCCGTTTCCGCGAGGACATCCGCCGGGCCAAGCACGTGCTGGAGGATGTGGCGGGCGTACCCGTGCGCGGCTACCGCGCGCCGACCTTCTCCATTGGGCCAAACCTCACGCCCTGGGCGCATCGGGTTCTGGCGGAGGAGGGCTACACCTACTCCTCCTCCGTCTTTCCTATTCGGCACGACTTGTACGGCTCCCCGGATTCGCCGCGCGTGCCGCACCGGCCGGACGAAGCGGGCGTGACCGAGGTACCGATGACCACGGTGCGCGCAGGCGGCCGCAACTTTCCCTGCGCCGGCGGCGGCTGGTTCCGGCTGATGCCTTACCCGCTGTTCCGCGCCGGGCTTCGTCGGGTGAACCGGACGGACGGCCAGCCGGGTGTCTTCTACTTCCATCCCTGGGAGGTCGATCCCGGCCAGCCGGAAGTACCGGGCGCACGCCCCCTCTCGCGCTTCCGCCACCGGGTCGGGCTCGGCGCCATGGAGGCGAGGCTGGAGCGGCTGCTGCGTGATTTCTCCTGGGGCCGGATGGACGAGGTCTTCGGCCTCGTGCCCCAAGGCGCGGAGGCCTGAGCCGTGGCTGTTAAGGTTCGGCCGCTGGATACGGCCAGCGAGGGCGCCTGGGACGCCTTCGTACGCGCGCAGCCCCATGCGGGCTTCTTCCACCTCTCGGCTTGGGCACGCGTGATCGAGCGCGCCTTCCGCCACCGCACGCATTTTGCCATGGCCGAGCAGGACGGTGCGATCGTGGGCGTTCTGCCGCTTGCGCGGATGAAGACGCCGCTCTTCGGCGATCTCCTCGCCTCAACCCCCTTTTGCGTCTATGGCGGCCCCGTCGCCGCGACGCCCGAGGCGGCGGCGGCGCTGGAGGCGCACGCTATCGAGTTGCACCGCACGAGCGGTGCGGCCTGCCTCGAGTTCCGCCACCTTCGCCTGCCGGTACCCGACCCGGCGGAGAGTGGCTGGGGCATGCGCCCGCCGCTCTACTGGACCTTCCGCCGGCCGATCACCGGGAACGCCGATGCGGACATGAAGGCCATCCCGCGCAAGCAGCGGGCGATGGTGCGCAAGGGCATCCAGAACGGTCTCACCTCAGTCTCGAACAGCGACATCCCGACGCTGCACCGCGTCTATGCCGAGAGCGTGCGAAATCTCGGCAGCCCGGTCTTCCCGCGCGCCTACTTCCAGGCGCTCGCGGAGGCCTTCCCGGAGGAGCACGACGTCACCACCGTGCTGCACGAAGGGCGCCCGGTCGCCTCCGTGCTCAACTTTCACTTCCGCGACGAGGTGCTGCCCTATTACGGCGGCGGCACCGCGGAGGCGCGCAACGTGGCCGCCAACGATTTCATGTATTGGGAGGTCATGCGCCGCGCGGGGGCGGAGCGCGGTGCACGAATGTTCGACTTCGGCCGCAGCAAGTCCGAGACGGGCGCCTTCTCCTTCAAGAAGAACTGGGGCTTCGAACCGACGCCGCTGCACTACGCCTATCGCCTGCGTCCGGGCGCAGCGTTGCCGGAGAACAATCCGAAGAACCCGAAGTATGCAGCGATGATCAAGGTTTGGAAGCGCCTGCCGCTGCCGGTCGCCAATATTCTGGGCCCGCCGCTCACGCGCGGGCTGGGCTGAGCCCATGTCGCACCGCCTGCTCTTCCTTTGCCACCGGATCCCCTACCCGCCGGAGAAGGGCGAGAAGATCCGCGCCTGGCACATCCTCGACCGCCTGGCCGAGAGCTGGGACGTGGAGTTGGGCTGCCTGGTGGACGACCCAGCCGACCTCGACCACCTGGGCGCCCTCAAGGCGCGCTGCTCGGCGGTGGAGTGGCGGGCGGTTAGCCGGCGCAAGCAGGGGCTGCGGGCGGTCACCTCCGTCCGCCCTGGTCTGCCGTTGACGCTTGGCTGGTTTCACGAGCCAGGGCTGAGCGCCTGGGCGCGCGGCGGCCTCGCGGAGGGGCGCTACGGCGCAGTCTTCGTCTATTCCTCGGCCATGGCGCCCTACGCGATGGGGCCGGCGCCGCGCGGCCCTGCGCCGCGTCGGGTGCTGGACATGGTGGACGTCGATTCGGAAAAGTGGCGCGCCTATGCCGTCGGCGCCGGGCTCCCGATGGGCCCGGTCTGGGCGCGCGAGGCGCGGACTCTGCTCGCCTTTGAGCGTCGTGCCGCGGCGGCCTTCGACCTCACCCTCTTCGTCTCCCCGGCGGAGCGCGACCGCTTCGTGGAACTCGCGCCCGAAGCGGCGGGCCGTGCGGACTGGCTTGAGAACGGCGTCGATCTCGACCGCTTCGATCCCTCGGTCCCGCGCGAGCGCCCCTTTGGGCCGGCACCCGCGCTCGTCTTCACCGGCACGATGGATTACCGCCCGAACGTGGAGGCCGTGACCTGGTTCGCGCAGGAGGTCATGCCGATTCTCCGCCGACGTGACCCGGCGCCGGAGTTTCACATTGTCGGCGCCAATCCAGCACCGGGCGTGACGGCTCTTGCCTCCCTGCCCGGCGTTCACGTCACCGGGCGCGTGCCGGACGTGCGGCCCTACCTCGCCCATGCGGACGTCGCGGTCGCACCGCTGCGGATCGCGCGCGGCATCCAGAACAAGGTGTTGGAGGCCATGTCCATGGCGCGTCCCGTCGTCGCCTCCCCCCAGGCGCATGAGGGCGTCAGGGCGCGGGAAGGCAAGGACCTGCTGGTGGCCGACGGTGCCGAGGACACCGCGCGCCGCGTGGCGGAGGTGCTGGACGGCGCCCATCCCGGCCTCGGCGCCGCGGCGCGGGCGGCGGTGCTCGGCACTTATCCCTGGTCGGTGACGCTGCGCCGGCTGGACGCGATGATGGGGAGCGGCCTCCGGGCCGCGGCCGAATGAGCGCGGCGACTGAGGGCCTCGCCGCGGCCGTGCGGCCCCGCTCGGGCTGGACCGGCGCGCTCGTGGTGCTCGCCCTGGCGCTCGCGCTCTTCGGCTTCCTCTTCCGCGAGGAGATCGTGGCGGCCGTCCACACCTGGGAGACCTCCACGGCCTACAATCACTGCTGGCTGGTGCTACCGGTCGTCGCCTGGCTCGCATGGGTGCGGCGGGATCGGCTGGCGGTGCTCGGCCCAGTCCCCTCCCCCGCCCTTGCCCTGCTCATCCTGCCGCCGGCGATCCTCTGGCTGCTGTCAGAGCGTATGGGGATCATGGAGGGGCGCCAGCTCGCGGCCATCGGCATCCTCTGGGCCATGGCGCTCGCAATCCTCGGCTGGCGGGTCTGCCGGGCCATGGCGGCACCGCTGCTCTACCTCGTCTTCCTCGTGCCCTTCGGTGCCTTCGCGGTGCCGCTGCTGCAGACCGTGACCGCGCACCTGGTGGAGCTAGGCCTGCGCGTCCTCGGCATCCCGCACTACGTCGACAGCTTCATCATCGAGACGCCGGCCGGGACCTTCCTCGTGGCCGAGGCCTGCGCGGGGCTGCGCTTCCTCGTGGCCGCCATCGCCTTCGGCGCGCTCTACGCGGTCACGCTGTTCCGCAGCCCGGGCCGCCGGCTGGCGGTGCTCGCGGCCGCCGTCATCGTGCCCATCCTGGCCAATGGCGCGCGCGCGCTCGGCATCGTTGTGCTGGCGCAGCATCTCGGCTCCGCCGAGGCCGCGGCGGCGGACCACGTCGTCTATGGCTGGGGCTTCTTCTCGGTCGTGCTTGTCCTGCTCATCCTGGCCGGTCTGCCCTTCCGCCAGGATTCGGCGCCGGCTGGGATCTCCGTCCCAACCACGCCGCGCGCGGCGCCCGGCGGGGCGCGCTTTGTGCTGGCGGGGGTGCTCGTCGCACTCCTGTCCTCCGCGGCGCCGGGCGTGGCGGCGGTGTTGGACGAGGCCGGTGGGGAACCGATGACCGCGACCCCGCGCCTCGCCGCCGTGCCGGGCTGCACCGCGCGCGAGGATGGGGCGCTGGACTGCGGCGGGCTGACCGCGACCGCTCGCCTGCTGGTCTTTCCCGCCCGTACCACTTGGGCCGGCGTCGCCGCCACGCGCCGCCGCCTGCTGGGCGACGAGGACGAGGCCTATATCTTCCGCATCCCCGCGGGCGACGTGACCTGGGACGCGCGACAGGCGCCGGAAACTCTGGATACCAACGCCGCAGCCGCCTGGCTCGACGGGCACCTCGCGGGGGATGGGCTGCGGTCGCGCGCCATGCAGGCGCTGAACAGCCTGCGCGGGAATGGCGGGATGCCCGTTGTACTCGCGATCACCCTGCGCGCCGAGGGCGAGCGCGCACCGGGCGCTGCGGAGCGCCGGACACTCCTCACGAGCCTCGTGGAGGCGCAGGGCGAGCTGGTCGCCAGGGCGGACGCGTTCTCCCGCCGCGTGGGGAACTGACGCGTTTTGTCGGAGACCTTTACAAAAGCGGTTCTATACGGACTTCGGAACCAATACTGCCTTGTTATTGCCAATGAATCAGGCTTGGCACGGTCGTTGCCATTATGTGTCTCAGGCAGGCCTCAACGGTCTTCCGGACACGCGACCACCGCCAAGGAACCCATCTTT
>NZ_RCVR01000002.1 GCF_016107305.1 Roseomonas sp. KE2513 | reverse complement strand
CTAGCCGATCGCGCGGAGAAGGCGGCGGCCTGCCGGCCGCGCCTCGAATCCTTTCGACACATCGATGCGGTGCTGCATACCATTGTCCGCCGCCGCTTTGCTGTGGAGAGCGTGGAAGAGGTTCGTGCCTTCCTGGAGAGTGAGCCTGGCGACGAGCTGCGCTAGGCGCTTCAGCGGCGTCTGGGCGTCTTTCTGATTTCCGGCGTGCTGCTGCTGGATCTGCTGCGCCACCTGCGTGGCCGGCTCAACCCCGAAAGCGTCTTCTGCCTGTCCCTTCTCGGCGACACCGGCGACGCTCGGCGGACCTTTGGGGATCTCTCCCACAACGATCATTTCTGGGAGCGTGAGGCGGCGGTCTTCAGCGAATTGCTGGCAGCGTAGCGCCCGCGAGCAGCGCGTTCAGCAGCGAATAGGGGGCGTGCGGCACCTCCGTTACCAAGCGCTTGCCGGCCCAGCCATCCGAGCCCGGCGAGGCCGACCACAGCATCACCGGTATCGCGCGAGAGAGGGCAGTTGCAGTGGCGGCGCCGGTGGGTTCCTCGCCGAGTGGCTGAACGAGCAGCGGCACCTCCGCTATCGTCGCCCGGGCGAGGCTTGCGGGCCAGAGGAGCGCCACCTCCTCCTCGATGCCAAAGGAGTGCCGCAGCAAGGCCTCGGGCGCGAGGGGCGGAGCATCCACCAGCAGGGTCGGGCGCCAACCCCGACGCCGTGCCTCACCGCCAGCCCAGGCCAGCACCTCCCTCAGGAGCCCAAGCGGCGCACCGGACGTGGCATCGACGGCGAGGAGCGGGCCCTCGGGCGGGGGCGGCGCGTCGGGCAGGCGAAGCTGCGCGGCCAGGCCCGGCACGTCGAGCCCGATGCGGAGTTCGGGCAGGCCGGGCGGCGCCTCCTCAGTCGCGTCAAGGAGCAGGGCGGTTGGCGGAGCGGGGGTGGCGGGAGCGGGCATCCCGTTCCTGGCCAGCACCAGCCGCCGCAGCGGGGTGGAGGCGAGGGGGACCAGCGCGGGGGCTAGGCCGGGCCGATCCGCGATCAGCATCGTCAGCCGCGGCGCCGCCCCGGCCAGGGCTGCGAGCACGGCGGGAAGCGCGGGCATCGGGGAGGGGGTGAGCGGGTTCACGAGAAGGATCCCCTCGGCCAGCGCGCGCCAGCGGGGAAGGCTGTCGGCGAAGCGCTGCGGATTGCCGTGCAGCAGCAGCAGCACCTCGTGTCCCCTCGCGCGGAGATGCGCGAGCAGTGCGCGCAGGCCAGCACCGGCCACCGCGCACAGGGGCTGATCGTCCTCCACCACGAGCGCCGCCAGCGGGCCGCGGGCCGCATCCTCCAGGAAGCCCGGGGGCAGCAGCGCCGCGTCGCTTCCGAGGAGGGCGGAGGCCCTTCGGACGGGAACGGCGTGCCCGCGGAGGACGAGGAGAGGTTCGCCGCCGTGCAGGAACTCCGCGCGGTAAGGGGTTGCCCGCAGCGGCGCGCCGCGGTGGCGGCCGACGAGCTGGAACCCCCCGTAGGCGTCGCCGTAATGGCGCCACCGCTCGTGGACACCGGTGCTGGCTCGGTCGGGGATCGTCTCGCCCAGGAGTTGGCCGTCGGCCCAGATCCGAACGGCATCGACGCGTGGCAGGGAAAGCGCCCAGCCCTCGAATTCCAGCACGCCGTACTCGTCGCAGGTGGCGCGGAAGATTTCGGCACGGGGTGGCGCCTCGGGAGCGATGTCAGGCGGAAGGGGCGGTGGGAACTCGCCGCGGCCGGGTGGGCAGGGTGTCCAGCCAGGGTGCAGGGGGAGGAGCGCCGCGCGCGCCTCCAACTCTGTCCGCGCGGCCAGCACGAGGCGTGCACCCCCGCGCGCCAGGGCCGCGAGGTCCGCCTGGTCGAGGTGGAGGGAGAAGGCGGTGCGAACCTCGGTGCCGGGGCGTGACTGCCCTGCGGGAGGCGCGGCCTGCACCCAGACGGGGCGATCGCCGATGGTGGCGGAGAGATGGGAGAGCGGCGCCTCGGCCGCGATCCAGCCGGTAACGAAGGCGCTCCCCTCCTCATACCGGAAGGCGAGATCGCCGAGCCGGAAGCGCCCCGTCCGCGCGGGGCCGGCGAGGGGCGTCATTGGGACGAGCGGCTCCTTTGCGACGGCGAGGTACCGTTCAAGTGCCTGGAGGGCGTTGTTGCCGCAGTTGAGGATGGAGGAGACGGAGGCTACGGCTTGTGGGAGGTGGTTCCAGTCGTCGGGGGAGGACTGGATGACGCGCCGGATGTTTTCCTGCAGGCCCTCGATGGAGCCGAGGGGTGCGGCGAGGAGGGCGTCGCCGCAGACCTCGCGGAAGACGGGCAGGTCGTAGCAGACGCAAGGGGTGGCTGAGGCGAGGGCCTCGATGGGGGGGATGCCGTAGCCCTCGAAGAGGGAGGGGTAGAGGAGCATGCGGGCGCGCTTGAGTTCGACGAACTTCTCGGTGTCGGACAGCAGGGGCTTGACCTCGACGCCGATGCCGTGGCGGCGGGCGGCGGCCTGGATGGCCTCGCGGTAGTCGTCGTCGAGCTTGGCCGAGCCGACGATGAGCGAGAGGGTCCAGCCGCGGAGGTCGTCCGAGAGGGCGTCGATGAGGTCTTGCCCGCCCTTGTGGGGGTCGCGGGCGCGGACGAAGCAGACGACGCGCTTCTCGCGGAACTGCGGCTGGACGCGGGCGAGCGCCTTGAGGTTGATCGGCTGGTGCCAGAAGTCGAAATGGGTCGTCTGCGGGTGCGAGGCGTAGTAGCGCTTGGCGAAGCGCATGGACTGCTCGGAGTTGGAGAGGACGAGGAGGCCGTCCTCGAGGCAGCGGCGCCACTCGAGCCAGAGGTCCTCGGTGCGGGCCTCGGGGGCGAGGCTGTTGAA
This sequence comes from Roseomonas sp. KE2513, assembly GCF_016107305.1. Lineage (GTDB taxonomy): Bacteria > Pseudomonadota > Alphaproteobacteria > Acetobacterales > Acetobacteraceae > Roseomonas. The sequence goes on along the minus strand of NZ_RCVR01000002.1, from coordinate 334,099 downwards.
CCAGTTGGGCGTCTCGAAGTTGAAGAGGACGAGGCGGGCGCCGCGGCGATGGGCGAAGCCGCGGGCGCCCATGTAGAAGGTGCGGTCCTGGGACTGTCCTGGGATGAGGACGACGATGTCGAAGGCACCCCCCGGCAGGCCGAGGTGGAAGTCCTTCGTCAGGTGGAGCGCCACCTGGCCAGGATGGCCGAAGTAGCGGAGCTCGTCGTAGAAGACCGGCTTGACGTTGGTGACGAAGCTCACCTCCGCGCCCGCCCGCGCCAGGCACTGCGCCAGCAGGAACGCCGCCAGACGACCACCCCCGTACACACCCGCCGCATTCGTCACAAAAACCGCCACGCGAAGGGGAGTCACGCCGTCCTCTCCGGCGCGCGTGGTGGCCAGCCGGTCAGGCGAGCGTAGGCTGCGCCGGTGCGGTCGAGCAGGAGCAGCCGCGCCCGTACCGGGTGGGGCTCCGGCTCCGCAGGCAGCCGGAGTTGCAGGCCGAGAGGGGGGATTGGCCAAGCGCCGTCCCCTGGCCCGAGATCGGGACGCGGCGGGAGCCGGGCCTGATGGAACCACGCCTCGCCGTCCGGCGAGAAGAGCAGGCCGCGCGGCGCCGGCCGGGCGCGCAGCCATCCGCGGATCAGCCGCGCCGCGCCCTCCACCCGCTCGTCCTCGATCGTGCAGCCCGGGGCGGGCCAGGGGCCGGACCTGGTGGCGCGGCGCAAGCGGAGGCGCAGGGCGGGCGCGCAGGGGCGGCCCTGTCGGAGAGGGGTGATCACTGCCTCGCCGCGCGGGGGCAGGTGCAGGTGGCAAAGTCCGGCGGAGGGGAACTCGCCGCTTCCAGCCCCGCGCCAGACGGCCGGAACGGCGCGGCCGTTCGGTGCCAGCACGCGCAACCGCTCCGTCCCCGCCGGGAAGGCTGCCTGGAGGGTGACCAGCACGCCACCCCCCCAATCGTCCCAGGCGCCGAGGAGTTCGGCGGGAAGGTCAGGCGCCGCCTCCGTGTCGGGCCCTGCCGGACCGAGTTCAGCGAGCCCCGCGGCGCGGGGGTGGCAGGGGCTAGTGACGGGCTGGGCGCGCAGTAGCAGGTCCGCCAGCTTTGCGCCGGCTTCCTCGAGGGAAAGGTCGGCAAGGCTGCCGGCCGGCGGGTGCCACACCTCGAAGCGGAGCCTCTCCGCCCAGCCGGCGTGCAGGGTGCGCGCCGCACTCTCCGCTCCTGGGGAGAGCACGAGGCCGCCGAGTCGACCCAGCCGGCGCACGTCCTCCCAGTCGGAGGTGGGACGGGAATCCGCCGGCGGATGGAGCAGGGCGAGCCGCGTCTCGGCGCGGCCGAGAAGGTCCAGGCAATCCGCCTGGAAGCCGGGGCCGGTACCGGGGGTGGGCGCCACCACTGTCCAATCCGCGGCGCCGCCGAGCAGCCCCTCCGGCACCGCATCGAGCCGGTGAAAGAGGATACGCCCCGGTGCCACCGCTACCAGCGCGGTGGGGTCCGGCGGCGGGGCAGTGGTGGCGAGATGCGCCTCACCTCCGGCGGCGGCCAGGGCGGCGGCCAGCCGCAGCGCGCGCCCGGTCTGCTCATCCCCCGCCTCGCCGGTGGCGAGGACGAGCGCGCGCAGCGGCAGGGTGCCGCTCATGGCCAGTCCTCGCCTTCAGCCGAGCGCAAGCGCGACCTCGAAAGGCTGGCGGTCAAATATCTCCAGCAGGCCGCCGCGGGTCGTGTTGCGGATCAGCCCACCATTTACCTCGATTACGCAGCGCGCCGCGAGAAAGGCGAGGGTGATGTCGCGGAGCGCCGGCGGGCACCAGGCGCGGCCGGCGCGGTAGTTCGGAATGAAGTGGTTGCCGTCCCCCACCGCGCTGCGGAAGGGATCGGCACTGGCCGCCTGGGTGAAGTGGAAGTTGAAGTCGGTGCCGTAGAGGAGGAAGCGCCGCACGCCCATCATATAGCCGAGCTGCAGCGCGACGTAGAGCGACGACCCGCCCGGCGAGACCCCGACCTCCGGCTGGAAAGAGAAGAGCGGCGGAAAGACCGGCAGTTGTCGCACCCAGATGTAGTCGCCGGTGAGCGCGGGCGGCCTCTCCGAGGCGACGAAGACCGTGCCGCCGGAGCGGGTGACGATCTCCTCCCCGAAGTCGTCGATCATCTGGCGGTCGCCGGTCACCGTGTAGCGCGCCCTCAGCCGCGTACCCTCATGGGCGAGGTGGAAGCGGTTGAAGCAGAAGGTCAGCCGCCCCTCCAGTGCGTCCAGGTCTTCGGTCCGGACGCTCGGGCCATTGCCGATGATCCAGGCGGTCTCGCCGCTGTGTCGCCCTGCGAGGTCGCGCAGCCGGGCGGAGGAGGGTGGGCGCGTCTGCGTCCAGATGGAGGGGCGGTGCAGGGCTTGTCCTGTGCCGGCCGCGGGCTCGATGGCGAGCGGCGCTTCCGGCGCCAGGTGGATCGCCAGCCGCAGCAGCCGCGCGTCGCCTGGCAGGCGCGGGATGGGCCGGCTCTCCCGCTCCATCGGTTCGGGGAGCACGGGCGCGTCCTTGTCCAGGCTCCAGGCAAGCAGGTCGAAGCGGCCGCGCGAGGGGAGGAGCGCGACGAGACCGGCGCGCTCCTCCGCCGGTGCGGGCGCGGGGTGGCGGTGGGCAGTGCCGTCGGGGAGGGTGATCTCCATCGCGACATCGCCCGGCGTGACGTCGTGTGGGAGGACGGTTCTCGCCTCCGCGCGGATGCTCCCGCGGCGCGTGGGGTGGAGGAGAATGTAGCCGTGGTCGAGCACCCGCCCCTCGCCGCCGAGCAGCCGCAGCGAGGCGCCCGTCGCGCCGCGCAGGGGGAGGTCCCATTCGAGCATTCGCGTCAGTGGGTTATAGCGGAGCGCTTCGCCTTCCATCGTTACGGCGAAGGGAGCGGGCGGGCGTGGGCAGGCCAGGATGCCGAGCGTGCGAAGGGCATCAAGGAGTGTAGGATGGGCAGCACCCGCAAACGCTTCGGGCAAGATGGTCCAGGCTGCTGGCGGGATCAGGTCCGCAAAGCCTTTCGCTGCGTCGAACGATGGAAACCAGGTTGCGTCTAGGTGAGAGGCAGCCAAGCGCTCTGCGGCGTCAAGGGCGAGGGCGGCGGTTTCGTGCCAAGCCTTGCGACCGGGCAGAAGAGGCTTGTCCGCGCACTCCCACCAATGGGTGCTCTCCCGGCGCTGCACGGCCCAAACAAGGGGGCAGCCGAGGCTGAGCAAGGACGGCGCCAGCACTGCCGCCGCTGCGCCGTCTAGGACAATGAGGGCAGGCCGCAGCAGGTGTAGACGGGCGAGCAGGCGCTCTCGGCGGCGCTGGTTCATGACGTGGCGCAGCAGCGCGGAGGGTACGGTCAGTTGGGCGCGTATGGCGTCGGGAAAGCTATCAAGCCCACCCAGCTCAGCCAGCGCGGGAGGCTGGAGTAGGGGCTGGGCACCCGGGGCGAGCAGAGTGGCCCAGCGGCAGGCGCCGAGGCGCGCGGGCAGAAAGACGGGATTGGTGAAGGCGGTGAGCCGCGCTTCCGGCGGCAGATCTCGAGGGCGTGTACTAAGGAAAGGCGTGACCTCCGCGACGACAGAAAGCGCGGCCAGCAGCGATGACGCCGGACAAGGTGCGGCATCGTCAAAAGTGTTGAAGGAAATGGGTCCTAGATAGGCGATCCGGAGCAGCGTGCGGTTCCTCTTACGACTATTTTGAGTGCTGTCTTCGAAGGCAATCCCGGCTGCTCCTCTTAAGGCTCCCGCACGCAGTCTTGGCCTGTTGGTAACGAGTTATGTAAGCGAGCCTTGGTGGTAAAACAACGACAGTGCCTTGCGTACATAGCATTGCGGGTTGTGACTAGTAAGGTCCGCGATTTGGCAGCGCAGAGCGTTCTTGTTGGTCCATGCTTTGCCCCGCGATTACTTTCGTAGAAGTGCCTGTGCAGCTAGAATGCCTTCTCTAATGTCATTCCGCTGGACCAAACCAGCTAAATCGATTTCGGTTGGGGAGATGCTGAGTACTTTCGACGGACGCTCTAGCATTTGAATAGAAAATCCATGCAAGTAAAGGTCAGAACATCTTATAGACTCGCGTTGTACGGTCGTGATCTGAAAAGAAGTGTCAACTGGCAGTTGCGGAAATACGGGCCTCACAACAAATGTCATTTTCTCCCCGGTCGGATCGAAGTAATTCGTGCCGAAGTCCAGAAGCACCCGCTTGTCTCCACTTGAAAGTGCAATGCGGGCATTAGTGCCTGCAAGGTCTAAACCTAGGCCGATCAAAGTTCCAGGGCGGGATAACCTTATCTCGTGTGTTGCTACTCCACTCAACTTTAGAAACGAATCTGCAACTAAACTATTGCGCCGATGAATAACGTCTCCTGGCAGATCGGTCAATTCGGTCGCCGCACGCAAGTAGGTAAATTCCGGGAGGCGAGTGAGCTTCGAGCCAAGATGTATATGCTGTTCCTTTAACCAGTTCAGTTGTTTCGCCAAAATGAATCCTAGCGCGTAAGCTGGCCATTGTGCAATGTGGTCAGGATCACGAAAAAGGTCCATGTGGGATAAAACGGAGCCAGCTTGAAGTTGCTCCAAATACTCATATCCATCAAAAAACGGTAGATTATTGTTTGTCGCAAACTCTATATACAATTTGCGTCCAAGGCACTCCTGGTTTAGCCCCAAGTGACACGGCATGATTAGAATAACTGGAACGCATGACGTGCCATGAAAACGCTCCAACATACCGCTCAAACGCTGCGCGATCTGATCTGCTCTTTCTGGGTGACTCCTTATCATTCCTTCTTCGTTAACTGCAAAATCGAAAATGCAGAAGTCGAATTTGCTGGGCTCGAACCGATGCAGTGAAAGCGGCAAAACAACTGATGTGCTGTGACCAAGCGAGAAGTTGTCAACCTGAGTCACTAGGCTACTGCTTGCGAGTGATCGAACATAGCTTTTAGGCCCAATGGAATTGGATGTGCCGATTATCGCTACCTTCATACTGCACCTCAAACTGTTCGTGTTTTATGAGCTCAACACACTCAAGTGCTGAAGTAGGAATAATCTGGTGAATCGGAAAACATACTCTGCAGCTTGTTCCAAACCGCCTCGGGGTGAACGCGCGAAATGCTATTACAGATCATGAATAACCCCGGCGCAGTTGCTTTATTGGCAAGCTTTGGATCCCATTTTTTGAACCCATCCTCGGTAGAGAATGAGTGGGGCGATCTGATCGCTAAACCGCCGCCCCGGACTTGCTGACTGGTGCAGTGGTAATCACTGCCTATATTTTGTAGATCCATAAAGGCGTTATATAGCGAAAATTCGGTCCACCCAAGGTTCTCTAGAAGTGGTCGCCAGCCTCTATTGCTGTAGACGGATTGAAGAAAATCGTGCAGCCTCTTGCAAATTTCAGTAGATATGGCAACCGGTGTTGGCTTCATTCCTTCAGCATCGAGATGGGCTGGAATGCCGAGAAGCTTGGCAGAAAGATCCCACCACACAGGATGCATGGTGCGAGGCTCCCAATCATTCACAAGCTTTCCACCAGAAAAAAATGACTGGTGATTAAAGTTCTTGCAAGCGAAAATATCAGAATCTAGGGTTAAATACCAGTCTGACCGAACGACTTTGTGGGCTGCAAGTTTAATGACTTGTTGTTTGTACCATCCGCTGACGTTTTCATAATCCGTGAGTTCTGGAACAACGAAGGTTTCTGGAATAAAATTAAGAGTAAGGTTTTTCTTGTGGGACCTCAATGCACGAGACGTTTGTTCGATTTCATTGTCTGGACAGATTACGTGAAGGTGGAAGGATTGCTCCTCGATCCAAAATTGCTCAATTGAGTAGATCAACATTCTGGCTCGAGCAAGATCGTGGACATTGTAGCTGTAATCTCTGTGGTCATTCTTGATATTTGCCACTTTGACGGCTTTTAAGCCTACCTTTAGAGGTAGCACACCTTCCATTTTTGTAAGTCCTTCTCAAAAAACCAATACTCACCCAGAGAACATAATCTTCAGGGATTTAATGGTAAGGCCGTGATGGGATCTTCGAGAAAACGCGCGTTGATCAATGTGGGCTTGTACGGTTTGATCAATTCGCGTTTTGTCAGAAGAAAAGACGATCGTAATCAACACGTGGAAAGCTGTTCAAATGCGTCCCAGGTGTTGCATTCACAATCTCCACCCCATACCGTTCCCCCCACAACCGGCAATAGTCGTAAGCCGCTTCCGACCACGCCGTCCGCGGCGGCACAAACACCTTGTTTGAGGTGTACTTATCCGTGAAATGCGTGGCACCCGTCGCCGCATTGCCTTCCCAGAAATCCCATCCGAGCTTACTCTTGCGGGATAGCTCCTCCGGGGAGGAGAGCGCCGTCGGGTTCACCCCGGCCTCCTCGCCCTGGCCCCGCCGCTTCACGCGGGCGATCGGGTAGCTGTGGTCGATGCCGACGAGGATGATCGGGTGGCAGCCCATCAGCGCCGCGATCTGGATGAGCGTGATCGTCACCGTGAAGGCCATGAAGACCATGCTCGGCCGCTCCGCAAAATAAGGAAAGCGGAGCGGGCTCGTGTCGCCGAAGAAGAGCTCGGAGGCGACGGGGATGGGGCAGGCATTCTCCACCCGCAGGAAGTCGAGATACTCGAAGGGGAAGAACTTGACCGATTCCCGGTCGATCGCCGCCTCGTACTCCTCGCGGTACATCTCGATCTGCAGACGATCGGAGATGCCCCAGTACTTGAAGGCGTAACCCCAGTCCTCGTAGCCGAGGAAGCAGCGGTTGGAGCCGAAGGTGATCTCGTCCTTCAGCTTCGACATGTCGGTCTGCCGCAGCGAAGGGCCGTTGCCGATGATGAAGGCGCGCTGCCCCTTGTGCTTGCCAGTCAGGCTGTCCAGCAGCCAGGGGATGCGCGCCTTGAAGTCGATATCCCGCCCGACGAATCGGAAGTCCTGCACGCCCATACCGTGCAGCACGCGCACGGCGGGGAAGCGGTCCGTCCAAGACGGCACGGTCTCGTTGTTGCGGAAGGCCATGGCGAAGGGCACGGGATCGCAGAGCAGGACGGCCTCCGCGCCCTCGGCCGCGACCCGCAGCATCAGTGGGCGCAGCGCGAGCGCCTCGGGCCAGTTCGGGTCGCCGGGCAGGGTGTGGTGCTCCAGCCCGAAGCGCAGCCCCAGGGAGCGCAGCACGGCCAGGTCCGCCGCATCCGCCACCAGCACCGGCCGCCGCCCCTCGGCGAGCGCGCGCTGGAGCCAGGCGGTGGCGATGTCGAGGTCGCTCGCCGCGACATAGGCGATCGTCAGCATGGGCGGTCTACCCCAGGAACTCGATGGTGTGCAGGGACGGGCCGGCCCAGCGGGCCGCGCGCGGATCTGGGTCTGGCAGCACCCGGTCGAAAAGGATGTCGAGCCGCCCCCATGCCGGGCGCGGCAGGGCATCGGCGGGCGGCAACTCCGCCTCGAGCGCCCAGGCTTCAGGGAGGAGCGCGGCGACCCGGTCGGGGGCCCTGACGGCCTGGGTCGCGAGCGCCTGGCCCTCATAGACCAGCCGCACCGGCCCGAAGGCCTCCGGCTCCGCGGGGCCGAGGAAGGTAAGGCTCAGGCGCGCGACCTCGGGCGCCAGCGCGCCGAGGCAGATCACCGCCTCGGGCTCCGGCCCAATCGGCCGGCAGCTCAGTCCCTTCCGCCGCTCGGCGGGGAAGAAGCCGAGGACGCGCATGCCCTCGCGCAACTCCATACGGCCGCCAGCGGCGATCGGCTGCGGCGCGGGACCGGGGAAGCGCTCGTTCCAGGGACGCCCAAGGGTGGGAACGGGCGGCGAGGCGGTTTCGCTCATCAGGTGCTACTCCGTCGCCAGCGCGGGTTCGGGGAGCACGCGCCGCTCGCCAAGGATTGCCTCCAGCGCGGCATAGGGCTTGCCCGGGCAGATGGCGGCCGACCTGACCGGCTTCACCAGCTCTGCGAGCCCAAGGCTGGGCCAGATACGCTGGAGCCCGGCGGGCGCCATCTCCCGCCACAGGCCGAGCGCGTGGCCGCCGGCGAGCGCCACGGCCTCGACCGGTCCGGGCAAGGTCTGGCCGAGATCCACCACCATCCGCACTGCGCCGGCGGGTGCGGCGCACAAGGCGGGCAGCCAGACCGGCAGCACATCCTCCGGCAGCCCGAGGCTGGCGCGCAGCGCGGCGGGCGGCATCAGCGGCGGCGCGTCAACCACGACGCCGAGCCGCAGCCCGGCCTCCGCCGCAGCGGGCGCGGCCGCCTCGATGGCCCGGCCGAGCGGCTCTGGCGCGAGGCCGACGCCGTTGAGAAGGAGCAGCGGTACCCCGGCGAGCGATGGATCGGCGATCCGCGGCACCTGCGCCGCCAGCCCCGAGATGTCGAAACCGACGGGCAGGTCGGCCTCTTCCGAACGGCCGACGAGGCGGGTGCCTGGCGGGCAATGCGCGGCCCAGTCCAGCCCGGCGGCGGTGCTGTCCTCAAGCACCAGCAGGGCCGGCCCCTTCGCCGCGGGCAGGGCAGGGGCCAGGCGCGGGTGCTGCACCATCAGCCCCACCAGCCGCGGCATGGCGCCGACAAGCGCGGCGAGGACGGATTCAACCGCAGGCGAGGAAGCGCTCCAGTCCGGCCCCGGAGCCGCGCCGTGCACGGGGTGCACCGGATTGACCAGGACCACTGCGTCCGAGAGGCGCTGCCAGCGCGGCAGGTCGTCCACGAAGCGATGGGGATTGCCGTGAAGGACGAGCAGGACCTCGTGCCCGCCCTCGCGCAGGTGGGAAAGCGTCGCGCGCAACACGGCGCCGCGCGTCAGGTCCAGCACCGTCTCATCGTCCACCACCAGCGCAAAGGCGGGAGGGCGGCCCGGGTCATCGAGGAAGCCGGGTGGCGCCAGCACGGCGTCGGCGCCGAGGGCGGCCGCGGCGCGCCGGGTTTGGGTCGCCTTGCCCTCGACACTGTGCACCACCTCGTCGCCAAGACAGAAATCGACGCGGAAGGGTGTCGTCGCCGGGTCCAGCTCCGCGGCGCGGCCGGCGAAGTGGAAGCCGCAGAGCGCGTCGCCATAGACGCGCCGCTTCTCGAAAATGTTGAGATAGAGGCGGTCGGGCACGCCCTCGCCAAGCAGCGTGTCGCCGAACCAGAACCGCATGAGGTCGATGCGCGGGGCGTTGAGCACCCAGCCTTCGAACTCGATCACGCCGTACTCGTCGTAGGTGACCTTCCGCACCTCCGCGGCGACGGGCAGCGCGTCGGGCTCGGCTTCTGCCGGCATGGCGGCTGGCAACTCGCCTTGGCTGACGGGCGCCTCCTCCCACTTCAGCTTGAAGCGCTCGACGAAGACGTCGTTCGCGGTTGTCGCGACGAGCGTCACCTCCTTCGCCGCCTCCAGCGCCGCGAGATCCTCGTTGTCGAGGTAGAGGCCGAAGGCGGGCGCCTGCGGCGGGAAATCCGCCAGCTTGGCCATGACATCCGGCCGCGCCCGGCCGCGCTGCACCCAGAGCGGGCGCGGGCCGGCGAAGGCCTGGAGCATCACCAGCGGCTCGGCCGTCGCCGCCCAGCCGAGGATCACGGCGGAAGCCGCCTCGCGCAGCGCGCGGATACCGCCGCGCTGATAGAGCTTGGGATCAGGCTTCTTCGCGGGCTTGCGGCTCGCCGCCGTCTCGAACTCGCGTGTCGCGCTGTCGAACTGCGTGCCGTCAGCCCCGAGCGCGGTGACGGTGACGGAGAGCTTCTCCTCCTCGGTGGTGAAGGGATGGAGCAGGACGAAGCCGCAATCGGGCCTGCCCAGCCAGCCGTGCTTGTCCAGCACGTCCTGCCGGTTCTGGCCGCGCAGGGCCCGCTCCAGTACCTGCCCGTTGACGGAGACGACCAGCTCCGAGCGGTCGCGGAGAGGCGTCCAGCCACGCACCTCGACGTAGCCACCGGGGTCGAGCCGCACACTGCTGATATGGACCAGCGGGGGCTGCGGGCGCCTCTCTCGCGCGAGGGGCGTCATTGGGACGAGCGGCTCCTTTGCGACGGCGAGGTACCGTTCAAGTGCCTGGAGGGCGTTGTTGCCGCAGTTGAGGATGGAGGAGACGGAGGCTACGGCTTGTGGGAGGTGGTTCCAGTCGTCGGGGGAGGACTGGATGACGCGCCGGATGTTTTCCTGCAGGCCCTCGATGGAGCCGAGGGGTGCGGCGAGGAGGGCGTCGCCGCAGACCTCGCGGAAGACGGGCAGGTCGTAGCAGACGCAAGGGGTGGCTGAGGCGAGGGCCTCGATGGGGGGGATGCCGTAGCCCTCGAAGAGGGAGGGGTAGAGGAGCATGCGGGCGCGCTTGAGTTCGACGAACTTCTCGGTGTCGGACAGCAGGGGCTTGACCTCGACGCCGATGCCGTGGCGGCGGGCGGCGGCCTGGATGGCCTCGCGGTAGTCGTCGTCGAGCTTGGCCGAGCCGACGATGAGCGAGAGGGTCCAGCCGCGGAGGTCGTCCGAGAGGGCGTCGATGAGGTCTTGCCCGCCCTTGTGGGGGTCGCGGGCGCGGACGAAGCAGACGACGCGCTTCTCGCGGAACTGCGGCTGGACGCGGGCGAGCGCCTTGAGGTTGATCGGCTGGTGCCAGAAGTCGAAATGGGTCGTCTGCGGGTGCGAGGCGTAGTAGCGCTTGGCGAAGCGCATGGACTGCTCGGAGTTGGAGAGGACGAGGAGGCCGTCCTCGAGGCAGCGGCGCCACTCGAGCCAGAGGTCCTCGGTGCGGGCCTCGGGGGCGAGGCTGTTGAACCAGTTGGGCGTCTCGAAGTTGAAGAGGACGAGGCGGGCGCCGCGGCGATGGGCGAAGCCGCGGGCGCCCATGTAGAAGGTGCGGTCCTGGGACTGTCCTGGGATGAGGACGACGATGTCGAAGGCACCCCCCGGCAGGCCGAGGTGGAAGTCCTTCGTCAGGTGGAGCGCCACCTGGCCAGGATGGCCGAAGTAGCGGAGCTCGTCGTAGAAGACCGGCTTGACGTTGGTGACGAAGCTCACCTCCGCGCCCGCCCGCGCCAGGCACTGCGCCAGCAGGAACGCCGCCAGACGACCACCCCCGTACACACCCGCCGCATTCGTCACAAAAACCGCCACGCGAAGGGGACTGGTCGCCTCGCTCATCGCGGCGTCTCCGTGGTCGGAATGGTGGTCACGGCATCGACGGAAATGCCCGCCTCCTTCAGCATCCGCAGCGCCGGGCCGAGCGCCGGTTCCTCGATCAGCCCGGCCGGCAGCAGCACCTTCGTGCAGCCGAGATGCCGCGCAAGCGCGAGCATCGGCACCGCCGGGTGCGGACAGGCGAGGCCGTCCTCGATCCCCAGGCCGGTTGCCGCCGCGTCGCGGTCGTAGCCGATCGCAGGAGCGGGCGGGCGGCGCCAGAAGGCGTCGTCGTTCGCGGCGAAGATTGTCAGCAGGGCGCCGCGGCAGGGATCGTCGGGGCCGCTCAGCTCCACCGCATCGGCGCGCGGGGGAAGGCTGCCGCGGGGGGCGAGGACGAGGTCCGCATCCTTGGGGACCGGGCCTTCGCCGACATAGGCTGTCGTGCCCGCGCGGGCGCCGCGCCATCCCGTCAGTACCGCCCGATCGGTCCAGGCAGCCTGCGGCAAGAGCGGAAGAGGCGAGAGCCCGCTTTCGAGCACCCGCTCCATCATAGCGAGGCCCTCCTCGCGATCCTCGCCGACGTCCATCAGCACGGTGTGGACGCCCGAAGTCAGCGCCTGGCTGATCGGGCGCACCCCCGGCAGGCCAGCCCCGGGATTGCGGGCGAAGACGCGGCCCTTGCCGCCGAGTTCCGCGAAGGCACGGGCGAGAAGCATCGCCTCCTCCCCGCGCGGCGGCACGAGCAGCCCGACGCCCTCCTGGTCCGCCAGCCCCGCCAGCCGGGTGGCGAGGAGACGGCGCAGGAAAGCCGGTACGGGCGGCCGGTCGGCCTCGCGAAGCGGCGGCAGGCCGAGCTCGGCCGCGAAGGCTGCCGCGTCCCAGCCTCCACCGGTCGCCGGCGCCGCGGCCGCGCCGCTGTCCTGGAAGGCGGTGAGAGCCGACATCACGGCCGCGATCGCCGCCTCTGTCCCCGTCCCGGGCGGGAGCGGGGCCGCGGGCTCGCCCACCAGCGGCACGCCCTGCCGCGCCGCGATCCGCCAGGCGAGGGAGCCGACGAGGCCGGCATCGGCCCAGCCGACGACGAGGCGCGCCCGCGCGAGGGCATCAAGCACGTCGTCGAGCAGGGCGCGATCATCGAGGAGCACGACGCGCTCCGTCGCGGGCAGGGCCCGCCGCACCGCCTCCGCGGCCACGGCGCCGAGCGCGAGCACGGTGTCGGCCGCACCCCGAGGATTGGTGGTGCGGGCGGCTAGGGCGGGGCCGAAGGGCAGCACGACCGCGGGGCTACCCGGCGCCCATTTGGCGAGCTCGACCAACAGGCCCTCGTCATCCACCAGCACCGTGCTGTGAGCGAGGAGCGCTCGCAGCGTGCTCGCGGCCTTCTCGCGCGGCACTGGCGAGAAGATCATGCGCGGCGCGAGCACGAGGGCGCGCGGCAGCAGCGCGGCGCGCGGCAGGCGGTCCGGCAGCTTGCTCAGCACGCCGAGAGCGGTGGCGGAAACCGCGATCACCATGGCCGCTCCGCTGGCGACGGCGATTCCCGACAGGGTCTGCGGCAGCATGCGGTCCACGTTCGGGAGGGATCCCGGCGCCTCCGGGCTCCAGGCCTGCTGCGGGACGGAAACGGTGTGGTGGTGCAGCACGTCCAGGTGGCGGAGCGCGGCGGAGACGCCCTCAGCGCAGTCCGTGGGCTCGCCGAAATGGAGCATGGCGACACGGTAGCCGCCCTCGCGCAGCGCGGCGGCGAGGTTCGCCACCGGCGCCCAGGCCGCGGCGCCCGACTGGGGCAGCACGTCGCCGAAGAGCAGCACGGCCGGCCGCTCGTTCTCCAGCGCGCCCAGCACGTCGCTCTCCGCGGTCCAGGTGGCATCCGCGAACCAGGCAGGGGATGCCGGGCCAAGGCGGCCGCCGAGCGGTGCCATCGCCGGCTCCATCTCCGCCAGCCCGGTCGGAGTGACGTTGATCCGGCCACCCTGGTGGGAAAGGGCGCCGCCGAGATCCTTGTGGAAGGTGTAGACGGCGCGCCCCGCGTCATCGGAACGACGCAGGGCGCTGCCGAGCGCCACACCGTCGAGGCTGATTTCCACCGAAGCCGGTGCCCCGCCGGGCTCGCCCGATGCCAGCGCGCGCACGACGAGCGCGAGACGATCGCTGACCGAGGCCTCCAGCACGCGCAGGAGCGGCCCCTCGCCAGGGCCAGCACCAGTCGCACTCCGCTGCACGGCATCCTGATCAGCGGCTATGTCCATCCTGCTCTCACCTTCGGCGCGTCGGCCACGGATTAGTCGAAGATTGCGGAAAGTCCGTGCTGATTCACGACATCGTCGATCATGCCGTGCAGCGTGCCCTTCGATACTTGATCATCGCTGGGCACGCCGAGATACCAGTTCGGCTGGCGGCCCGTGGTCCAGTCGCGCGCCTCGAAGCGAAAGCCGAGGATGTTGTAGAGTTCGTAACCGGCACTCCCGAAAAAGCCGCAGAATTCCTCGGGCGTGTAGCCGTACAACTCGGCGGCACGCGCGCGGGAATTGCGGAAGAGAAGGAGCGGCCTCGCCTCCGAAAGGATGCGGCCGGCGCCGCGCAGGGCAACCAGTTCGCCACCCTCGAGGTCGAGCGTCACCATCCGGATGCGCGGCACGCCGGCAAGCGCGTCATCGAGCCGCATGACCGGGACGAGGCTCCTGCTGACCGTGAAGTCGCCCGCGCGCTCAGCGATTGCCGAGGACCAGGCGAGGCCGGAGCGGCCGGGAGCCTCGTTCACGCGGTGGAACTCGGCCTCGCCGTTGTAGTCGGCGAGCGCGACCTGCCGAACGTCGATCGCGTAGGTGAGGTCGTCGCGTTCCGCGCGGGCGAGCAGAGTTTTTGTTGCGTGCTCAGAAGGCTCGAAGGCAATGACATGGCCGAGCGGCGCGACGTGCCGGAGCATGGCGAGCGTGTGGCCCCCGTGAAAGGCGCCGCCCTCCACCACCACGTCGCCGAGCGACAGGTGCGACGAGAACACCCGCTTCACGAGATTGCCGTAGAGGACAGCGGCTGCATCTGCGCCGTGCAGGGCGTCGTAGACCCTGCGTTTCACCGACATCGTCGCGTCGCGCACAGCTGGTGGGTTCCCACACGGCAAGGCGCCTCCACAGGAGGCGTTCCGAAACACAAGTAAACAAGTTGCGATGCACAATAGGCGGAGCCTCGAAGGCTTGGCAAGCAATCAAGGCCTTCGAAAGAACAGCATCTCAGGGAACCACCGTTCTGTCTTCGCGAGCTGTACGAATTCGAGCAGACAGCTACAGGTTTGATGCGCGGTCTATGGAAATGAGCTCGATCTCTTCCAGCGCGATGCCAAGGCGCCTGGTATCCGATCCACCCCGACTGGCCGGCGATTCCGTGCGTATTGCATCGATCTCGAGCTTCATGCTTGCCGCGCGCCGTGCCGCGCCCGGCGGCGGCGCCGCCACCAAGACGACGCGGCCCTCCGGCTTCTCCACGGAAACCTGTGTCCACTCGCCGCCATCGAGCGAGAGGCGCATTTCGTCGAGCACGTCTGGTACGAAAGCGGACTGAAGGTGCAGGCGCACCTCTACCGGCGCGACGAGTTTCGGAATGAAGATGCTCGCGTGCGGCTCCGGCCCCAGCCAGAGGAACGGCTTGCCCGCCCTGTTCCGCTCGACGGCGTAGAAGCCCTCGGATGTCATGCTCTCGTCACAGGTCACGAGCACGCGGCGCGGCAGCACCACGTCCTCCGCGACGATGCCGCCCGCACCGCCAGCCGCGGCGGCCGGCAGGGACTGCGCGTGCCACTGGGCGGCCTGCACCGCGATGAGCCTGCTCTCGATCGTCGCCATGCGGTCCAGCAGCCAGCGGCTGGAGGCGTCCGGAGTCAGCTCGGACAGTTCCTGCGCATAGGCCGAGAGCATGCGCTGGCGCATCGCCTGGTCGATGGCGGCGCCCTTCGGGTCCGCCTCACGCAGGTCCAGGCGACCCGCCAACGCGGCTGCCAGGGCCTTGGCCGCATCCTGAAGGGACCCTCCACTCATCCTCGCCCCCTTTATCCGGGCCGCCCCTGCGGCGGGCCCTGACGCGCCATCAGCATGGCGTCCTGGATATCCAGGCCGCTGCCCTCTTCATGCCCGCCAACGAGGCTGATGACGAGATCCACCATGGCGGGGATGGCAAAAACCTCCCGCTCGATCTCGGCGACCTTGCCGGCCGGAAGGTCGCCCTCCCAGACGAGCAGCACTTCCCGCGAAAGGGTGCCGACGAGTTCCAGTCGTAGCCGGAAGGCTGGGGCATTCGCCCGGAGGCCCCGCATCCGCAGGCGAAGCAGCCTTCGTCCCGCGGGCGCAATCGTGGGGAAGAGGGCAATGGCCGGGCCGGCGCCGGCCGCGCTCAGTCGTACTGTGCCCTCCGGCTCCTCCGGTGGGTCGGAGAACTCCAGGCCATGCAGCCGCAGCGCGCCGTCGCGGGCGAGTTCGCCTAGGCGAAGCGGCGCGCGGCGGAGGGACTCGGCCAGCGGTTCCGGAGGTTGGCCCGCCCGAGCCATGGCCGGGCCGCAGATCTCGAGGAACAGCGCCTTTTCCGGCGTACTCCACCCCATCTCCGCGAGGGAGAGGGGGAAGGCGGTGTCGTCCAGGCCGCTTGCGGCGGGTCGGTGCGTGCGCAGTTGCGCCAGAAGGCGACCGGCGGTGAAGGGATCGAGTCCGCAGAAGGAGGCCAGGCGGTCCACCACGTGTTCCGGCCGGGCGCGCAACTCCTCCCTGCCCACCGGCATCACCTGACCTGGGGCCGCCCGCAGGAGATCCTCGCCCGCCTCCATCGCCGCCGCGAGGGCAAGACAATGCGAGGCAAACGGCATGCGCGGCAGTGAGCGCAGCCGGCTGCCCATGGTCTCAACGGCGTCGCGCCGCATCAGGATCACCCTCGCCTCCGGCAGCAGGGGCAGGAGGTGGCGGAGGCCGGGCATCACCGCCGGTTCGGGCAGCACCTCGGCCGCGCGGAGCACCAGAGCCGCCATCCCGCCGGCGAAAAGGTCAGCCAGCAGCGCCTCGGCCATGCCGGCACTGATCAGGCGCGGCGGCGGGGCCCAGCCGACGGCGGCGAAGCGCCTTGCCTGCCGGCGGGCGGCCCCCGCGACGAGGGAGATCCGCGCCAGATCGGCCGAGCCGTCCTTGTGTGGCCAGCCCAGCGCTGCCGCGGCAGCATCGGCAAGGGCGGTGATGCCGGATCGGGAGGGGCCGGTGACCACCAGGAGTGGGGGATGTGCCATGCTGTTCAGCGGTTGCTCATCCGCCGCCGCCTCTCCTCAGCCGCCATCCCTGCCATCTCGGCTTCGTCAACTCCGCCACGCAACGCCTCCGCTCCGTCCCTGCGCGGCGCAACCGTGCCGGCGGGTGAAATGCACCCCTTAAAGCTAAGTGGCACGGCGCACGCTGAAAATGGGGCGGCCCCGCAATGAAATGGCCGAGCTACCCGGCAGTGCGGATGTTGTTGCGGAAAGGATGTGAAAACGCCCCGGTAGGATGGCTGGGGTGACCAGTATTCCCTTGCGAAAGGCGGAAAACTCTTCCTCGTCGCGGATGTTTCCGCTATTTGTGTTCTCGTTCGCGTTAATTTGAAGACTTCGCCCTTCGCGAAAGGACCTGCGATGAGTGCCTCAGTGACGAAGCTCCGCGTCAGGGACGAGGACTTCCTTGTCGCCTCGATGATCGAGCGCTGCCCGCGGACGATGATGATCCGCGAGCTCCTGCAGAACGCGCTGGAGGCAACGCAGGCGGTGCCAGAGGGCGAGCGCGTCGTCGAGTTCTCGGCCCGGATGGTCGATGGCGTGCCCAAGCTCGCCCTCTGGAACCGGGGCATCGGGCTGACCGGTGCCGAACTCTACGCGATGTGCGACATCGCGGCCTCCATCCGTAAGGAAAGCGGCCTCGACCGCAACTTCGGCATGGGGGCGAAGGTCGCCTCGCTGCCCTCGAACCAGCGCGGCATGCGCTACCGCTCCGCACGCGACGGCGTGGTGCAGGAGGTGGTGATCGGGAAGGTGGACGGCATCTACGGCCGCCTGCGGCGCCTGGGGCCGGATGGGGAGATGACGGAGGTGCTGTCCGTCCCCGGAAGCGAGCTCGAGGCGCACGACGCCTCCACCGACTGGATCGAGGTGTTGCTGCTCGGCAACGAGGCCGGGCAGGACACGGTTGCGAACCCCTATAACGGCCAGCCGCGCAGCTCCTGGCGCTGGCTGGTGGATGCCATCTGCAACCGCTTCTTCCGCTTTCCGCCCTCCGCACGGATTGTGCTGCAGGCCGGGGTCGCTGGCCTGCGCGCCCCGCGCCAGCTCGTCAGCCTCGCCGACCGCCTCCAGGCCCTCGATCACTACGAGCAGGTGAAGACGCCCGAGGGAATCATCATTCACTACGCCTACGACCCGCCGCACCCGACACGCGCGAACGTCAATGCCAGTCAGGGCACAGGGCCCGAGAGCGCCAACAGCATTGCGGGCCTCGTGCACCGGGACGAGATCTACGCGGTAAAGTCGGGTGCCGGCTGGTGGCGGGATGCGCCGAGCTACGGCATCGCCTTCGCGGCTCGGCATATCAGCATCCTCGTGGAGCTGCCGGACGACTACCCCGTGCTCCCGGAAGCCTATCGTGAGTTCCTGCGCTATCGCGACGGCAAGCAGGCACAGATCTACCTGCTCGACTTCGCAGGCCTTGTCGCCCGCAACCAGCCGCTCTGGCTCGCCAGGATCCTGGCCGAAGCGGCGCCGACGGCGACCTACACCGCCGAAGTGGAGAACGAGCTTCACCAGATGCTGGAGCAGCTCGGCGTGCCGAAGCAGCGGCCCCGCAGCCAGCCCTCGCTGGACCAGCCCCCGGCCCCGCTGCAGGACCCGAATGCCCCTCGTGTCGAACGGCCTCTGGTCGAACGGCCGCCTGTTGAACGGCCGCTCGTTCTGGAGTCCACGCCGGCCCTCTTTCTCCTGCGCGACCCTGCCGAGCTGGCGGACCGTGATCTCTTGCACCGGGCGGCCGGCTACTATCCGGAAACCCACCAGCTCCACGTCAATCTGACCTATCCGGCCGCGACGGAGTTGGCGCAGCGCCTCACCGACCTGGCTCCCGCGGACTTGGATCCGGAGCAGGTCACGAAGACGGCGATGATGATCGCGGAACGCGCCATGGTGCTGCGGATCGCCCGTGCGCTTGTTTACGCGCTGGCAAAGCGCAACCAGTCGCGCGACTGGCGCGATGCACATATGCGCGTAGCCCTCTCGCCCGAGGCCCTGACGCTGGCGGCGGATGATATCCGCACCGCTTGGCCGGAGGCCGAGGCTGCCATGCGTCAGGCAATGACTGCGTTGTCGAGCGTCGAGGCGGCCTGATCGCCTCCTCTCCTCTGGCCTCCCACCCGCCCTCCCGGCGTGGCGGGGGGGCCTTCCACGTTATCCGCTACGCGGCAGGCGTCGTGAGAGGCGCCGCCTGACTGGAGCGTGCGGACCGCCGAGAGGCCTGTTGATCGGTGCCGATAGGATGGGCCGCTCACCGCGCCGGCTTTCTCTCCTTGCCTCCGGCCTCACTTCGCGCAACAAGTTGCTCCTCACGATCTCGCGACGAACTGTGTGCCGACGATGGAGATTTCTGGCAGAGCAGACGCCTTGGCAACGCCCGGAGCCTGGATGTCGCCCGATGCCGTGCGCCTCTCCCTCGGAGGCGCCCGGCCGGATGTCGATCTGTTCGGCTGGTATGAGGCCGAGCCGGAGGGCCGCTGGTCGAGGGCCGCCTTCGCCGAGGTCATCATCCCGGCGCCGCCGGGCACCAATGGCGTGGTGATGCTGGAGTTGCAGGGCCGTGTCTTCGGCACGGCGATCGGCGGACCCGCCCGGGTGCGGTTATCGGCCGATGACGGCCCCTCGACTGAGGTCCTGTTCGGGAACGACCACTTCGCGGCCGTGCGGGCCGTCCTCCGCTTCGTGCCGGCCGGGGACCGACCGCGCAACCTGCGCCTCTCCCTCGTGCGGCTGGATCCCGTTTCGCCGGCGGAGGCCGGCGAGAGCGGGGACGAGCGCAAGATCGGCGTCTTCGCCCGCCGCATCACCTTCCACTGGAACTGGGGGGCGGGCGGCGAGGAGGCCTGATCCCGCGTCGGGCGTCACAGCGCCCAGCTGCGGCTTGCCTCCAACCAGCGGTGCAGCGCGTCCGCGCCACCCCTTGCCATGGACACGCGCAGCGCCGGCTGCCGCAGCACCGCCTCCAGGCTGTTCCAGTGCGGCGGGCGCAGAAGAAGCCCAGTCACCGACTGCTGCACGGATTGCCGCGCGTACCAGTTCGTGAAAGCCGCCATCACGGGTACGCCGGTGAGCCAGGCGAGGGCGATCAGCGCGCGCTCGTCCGCCGCGGCCTCTGGCAGCCAGAGGCCGCAGCACTCAACCCCTTTCGCGCCGAGCAGGCCGGCGAGCGGCACCGCAGCAGTCACCGCCTCGCCCTCGGGTGGAAGGCGCCGGGCCCTGCCGCCACCGGCGAGCACGAGATCGAGCCCGATCGGCGCCGTGAGCGCGTGCAGGGCCTCGGCGCCCACGGGCATGGCGCCATCAAGGCTGGCCGCGAGCAGGTAGGGCTGGCGCAGCCCAAGAGCGGCGCGGCCCCGAGCGATCCGGTGCAGCGGTGCTTCCTCCTCCATCTCGCGCATGCGCCGGAGGATCTCGCCGGAGGCGGGGCGGACAGGCCACATGCCCGGGAATGCCGCCACGGCCACATGGGCCGCCCGCAAACCAGGGCCGGTGGCTTCCGGCACGGTGCCGAAGATGTCGGGGCCGCCGAGGGCGACCGCGAGCACGCGCGGCCCGCCTTGGGCCCTGGCGGGCGCGGATGCCGCCTCCGCCGGAAGGAGAAGGTGGTCATAGGTGCCCCCCGCCTCGGCCAGCGCGGCCTCCGCCAAGGTTTGGCCGTTTCCGAGGAGGACGCGCTCCGTCGCGCTGCGGCGATCGGCCACCCGCCAGGCCGATTCCCGCCAGTGCTGCGGGAAGGCGGAGCGATAGGCGTCCATGGCATCGCGATGAAGATCGGCGAGGCGCGGCGGTCCGCCCGCCGCCGCCCCGCAGGCGAATTGCAGCAGCCGCAGCTCGTCGGTCCCCTTCCAGCGCGCGGTGTCCATCACCTCGGCCAGCAGCAGCGCCGGGCGGGCAGTCGTCAGCCGCGACAGGTCGAGTTCCAGCAGGCTCTGCGCGGCCGGAACGCGGCGGGAGCGCAGGGCGGCGAGCTTCGCGCCCTCGGGGGTTCGCAGATGGAGGCGCAGGGCGAGGGGACGCGGCGCGGAGAGGCGGAGCTGGACCCAGGCCGCGCCGGCGGGCAGCAGCAGGCCGAAGCGCGCGCTCGCCTGCCGCCCGGCCCGGCGCGGTTCGGCCGGCAGGAAGCCGGTCCAGGGCATCGGCGGCGCATCGGATGGAAGCAGCGGCGCGAAATCGGCGAGGATCGTCTCCGCCTCCCGCCCCAGCACCCTCAGCCGCTCGGGGGAGGGCGGCGCGGCGGGGGAGGCGGGGCGCAGGATTTCCACCTCGCTGAACCCTGGCAGCAATCCTTCCAGCGCGGTGTCGAAGCGCGCCGCGCGCTCGGAGGAGCCGTCATCCGCGATGGCGAGAAGGCGGCGGGGAGGGCGCGGGACCGTCTGCGCCCCCGCCAGCGCGGCGACGGCGGTGCGGGCGGCCTGAAGGGGCGCCCACCGCGCGGGGCTCGCCCAGTGGCGCCGGGCATCCGCGGCAAGGGCCTCGCGCTCGCCGGGGGCGGAGAGCAGCCGCCGGAGCGCGGCGGGAAACCTGCCGAGCGGCACCACCAGCCCAGCGGCGACGGCCGACGCCGCGAAGCCGCGGGCGGCGTGCGGCGTGCTGATGCTGGGCAGGCCGAGCGCGAGATACTGCGCGAGCTTCACGCTGGCTCCGCCGCCGGTCTCGACGGGATTGAGCGCGACGGACCAGGTGGCGAGGACGTCTCGCATCCGCTTGTCCGGCAGGACGCCGTGGCGGATGAGGTTGGCTGGCAGGGTGCCGGACAGGGTTTCGCCGACGCTGCCGACGATCTCGAAGACCACTTCGGGGAAAGCGGGCGCCAGCTCCTCCGCGATGAAGCGCGCCGCCGCCCGGTTCGGCCCGTGCGCCGAGGCGAGGAAGCCGGCGCGCAGGGGAAGCGCACCGGCCGGGTCGGCTTCCCGCGGCTCGTCCGCGAGCACGGCGTCGTGCGGGACGACGAGAACCTCCCGGTCCGCTCCGCGGAAATGCTCCGCGTCGGCCTCGCTGCAGCAGATGACGAGCCTGGCCGCCGCGGTGAGTTGCCTCTCGAGATCTTCCGTGAAGCTGGTGGCGAGCGCGGCCAGCGGATGGCCTTCCAGCAGCTCCGCCTTCAGCGGGCCCTCGACATTATGGGCGTGCAGGACCACCGACACCGACCCTGCCGCGCGCCGCAGGGCTGGAAGCAGCGGCGCCATGTAGGGATGCTCGAAGACGGTGGCGTCCAGCCGCGGGCCGAGCGCGCCCAGCAGTCTGGCGAGCAGTGGCATGTCAGCCACATGAGCGGCGCCGAGGAGATCGTGGATGGGTGCGTCGGCGATGCGCTGCAGGCTGCGCCCGAGAAGGCGCTGCGCGGCCGGACGCGGCAGGCACACCTCCAGCAGCGCCTCGCCATGAAGCACGAAGCGCGACTGTGGGCCGAGCGTGATCGCCACGACATCGCGCGAGAGGCCGCCCAGCAGGCCGAGGCTGCGCACCGCCCCGCCGTTGCGCGGGTTGTGCAGCGGGTAGTCGTTCAGGGCGAGCGTGACGGGCGTGCGCGGTGCCGGCGGCTCGGACGAGAGACGCGCCAGGCGCCCGGCGGGCGGGAAGGGGCCTGCCTCTTCCATCGCCGTGGGCGGCAAGCCGTAGAGAAGGCGGAAGACGTTGGCCTCGAGCGGGCTGGGGGAGAGAAGGAGCGCCGCGCGCTGGGCGAGGCCGTTCTCCAATGCCCATAGTTCGGCCCAGGCCGCCTCCAATCCGGGGCCGCGCAGCCCTTCCAGCACGGCACCGAGCATGAAGCCCGCCGGGCTATACACCTCAGGCCGGCCATGCCCGCGGCAGGCCCGCGCGGACCAGGGGGAGAAATGCAGGACGAGGTCCGCGTCCCCCGCGAGGCGCCGCAGCTCCGCGCGCAGCGGCGCGTTGCGCGCGGCCGCCGCGGCGAGGTCGAGGAGGAGGGTATCGCCCTGTAGCGGGGGCCGGGGCAGGGGTTCGCCGAGTGGCTCCAGGCCCTGGCGCAGCTCGCGCACGATGGAGCCGTGCTCGATGATCGTCCTGCCCTCCGTGCCGGGAAGAGGGGAGAAGAGGGTGGCGCTCCATCCCGGCGGAAGGGCGAGGCAGAAGTCGAGGGCGCGCGCATCGCCTGGCCCATCGCCGATCGCCAGCAGGCGAAGTCCTGGCGGGGGAGGGGAGGTCACGACTCCCGGTGTTGTCTTGGGCATGGCGGGGGCGGTGCGCTCAGGGCGGCGGCACGGGCGCGAGGACCAGGAGGAGCTGCTCGCCGCGCTCCGCGGCCTCGGCCGAGCCGAGCAGGCCTCGCATCATGTTGGCCGCAGGCCGACCCGCCCGCAGGCCGTTCAGGTGGAAGGCAAATCCGCCCGGATCGGGCTCACGCTGCAGGATCAGGCGGAAGCCGCCGGTCACGAGATCCTCGGGCGCGGCATCGGCGGAAAGGACGCCGTCGAGGCTGAAAGGTGCGAAATCCGCCCCGCGGGCACGGCCGTAAAGGCGCCACTCCTGCGGGCCCTCGCCCTCGGGAATGGAGCGGAAGAGAGCGCCGCCCGGCAGCGCCTCCATCTCCGGCAGCAAGGCGGGCTCCAGCTCCGCCGGACGACCTGCGAGGGCGAGGCCCCCCTGCCTGTCGCGCCACGCCCGTTCCGCCTCCTGCGCGAGGATCCCGCGCAGGCGGTTGCGGAAGAGTAGGGCCGCGAAGACGGGATCGTCGGTCAAGAAGCGTCAGTGGCCCTGGCTGTGGCCGACGATCTGCAGGTTCTCGTGGAGGTTGGGGGCGACGTTGTGTCCGTGGGCGTAGATGCAGTCCACGAGCGACATCACCTCGAGCGCCTGGCGGGAATTACCGGAGATCACGGGCATGCCGAGCGAGACAGCGTCCATGAAGTGCTCGGCCTCCTTCGCCCAGGAGGTGTCGACCTTGAAGTGCATCCGCTCCTCGCTGTCGAAGTTCGCGGCAGGCGCGGTGGCGCGGTTCTTGGCGATGGTCAGCTCCTCCTCGCCATAGGTGCCGGAGGAGGTCTTCAGCCCGTTGAGCACGAGGTAGCCGCGCTCGAGGAAGACCTCGAGCGAGAAGAGGTGGCGCCACTGCGTCATCGTGGAATGAAAGGAAACCTCCACGCCCGTCTGGCTGCTACGCATGATGGCGAAGACATTGTCCTCGATGCCCGGAATTTTCCAGTAGCGGCTGGAGACCATGGCGTGCACCTGGTCGAAGGGCGCGCCGGTCATGTGCAGGAAGAGGTCGAGCATGTGGATGCCCTGGTCGAGCAGGATGCCACCGCCGGCGCGCTCGCGGTCGGCGCGCCAGGTCTTCAGGTAGTCGCCGTCCACGCTCTTGCCGTAGCGGCCGCGCATCCACAGCATGCGGCCATAGGCGCCGCTGTCGATCACCTGCTTCATCTTCATCACGCCCGCATGGTGGCGGTGGTTGAAGCCGTACATCAGCACCCGGCCGGACTCGCGCTCGGCCTGCATGATCTCGCGCACCTCGTCCGCGTTGAAGGCGGGCGGCTTCTCGCAGAAGACGTGCTTGCGGGCACGGAGCGCCGCGATGGTGAGCGGCTTGTTCACCTCGTTTGTGGCGCAGACGAGGACGATGTTGATCTCGGGGTCGTTGATGATCTCCTCCGCCGAGGCGGCAACCGCGTAGGGCGTGTCGGCGGGAAGGTTGACGTCATAAACCTTCACCACGCGCGCCCGGCCATCCTCCCGCAGGGCTGCAGCGCGGATCTGCCCCATTTTGCCAAAGCCGATGATGCCGACGTTGTGGGCCATCTGTGCCTACTCCGGATCTAGTTTGCGTCGCTGCGGGTTGCGGGGGAGGAAATCGGCGCCGGGAAGCCTGGCGCGGCGGGCATGGAGGGGCGCATCAGCGCTCCACCAAGACGTTCACGGCGTCGCCCTCGAGCGCTTCGCAGAGGATATTTCGCGCGCCGGCGCCCTCGGCGAGGGCGAGGCCCGCCGCCACGTCCCACCACATGATGCCGCTCTCGGTGTAGCCATCGAGCCGGCCAGCCGCGGTCCAGGCGAGGGAGAGAGCGGCCGAGCCGAGCATGCGCATCTTCGTCCAGCCCGCCGTCAGGGTGCCGAGGCGCGACAGCGTGACGTTGACGTCGGCCTTGGAAGGAAAGCCGGTGGCGAGCATCTGCCGGGCCGGGGCGGGTTGCACCACCATCGTCCCGTTGAGGCTGAGGCCGAGGCCCGCGCCCCCCGTGAACAGCTCATCCCGCTCCGGGTCGTAGATGGCGCCGAGCACCGCGCGGCGCCCGGCGCAGAGCGCGATGGAAACCGCATAGAGCGGCAGCCCGCGGAAGTAGTTGAACGATCCGTCGAGCGGGTCGATCACCCAGTGAAGTTCGTCGCCCTCCGCCGCGCGCCCTGCCCAGCCGGCTTCCTCGCCGAGCACGGGGAGCGGATCGGGCTGGCGACCGAGGAACTCACGGATCATCGCCTCGGAAGCGGCGTCCTCCTGCAGCTTGATGTCACGGCCGATCTGGGAGGCCGGCGAGTTCCGCAGCAGCTTGGATTGAACGAGGTAATCGCGCGTGATCCGCGCAGCCTCGCCGGCCGTCAGCAGGAGCGACTGAAATCTTGGAGACGCAAGCGACGGCAAGTGAAAGTCCCTTTGGCGGCCAAGCTCACGAACTCTTTACAGTTGCTCGACCCCTGTGGCAATCAGAAAACGGTGAGTAAGGAGCGATTAGGTGCTGAATCAACACGATGCGCGCCATCGCGAGTTGGCGCTCAAGGTTGCCGCCGTGTTCGACGGTCTTGATGTCATCACGCCGTTACAGGATGAGCTTCCGCTGAATATTGAAGAAGCGGAAAGAATTGAAGACGAAATTGTTTTGCGGCTTGGGGGCATTGGTGCCTACAAGCTCGGCGCGACGATCTCGGCGGTGCGCGCGACCCTCGGCCTGCCGCGGCAGTTCTTCGGGCCCACGCCGCTGAACCGCACTTTCGAGGACGGCGCCGAAATCCCCGCGAACATCGCCCGCCAGCGCGGCGTCGAGAGCGAGTACGGCTTCCGTCTCGCGCGCGATCTCACCGAAGCGGATGCGGGCTTGGACGAGGCGGGGCTTCTCGCCGCCATCTCCACCGTCCACGCGACGATCGAGGTGCCGGGCTCGCGCTTCTCTGGCCTCGGCGCACATGGCGGCTTCGCGCTCGTCGCCGATGCCGGTGCAGTGGGCTCGCTGGTGGTGGGCGGTGGGCAGCCGCTCGGCGATCCCGCGCGCCTGAACGACGCGCCTGTCATTCTCGAGATCGAAGGGCAGGAGCCGGTGCAGGGTGGCGGCGCCATCATCGACGGCGGCCCGGTCGGCCCGCTGCTCGCCTTTGTCCGCAGCGCGCTCGCACGCGGCTACGCGCTGCGCGCGGGCCATGTCATCGTCACCGGCAGCTGCACGGGCTATGTGGAGGTGCCCGCGGGCAAGCGCGTGACCGCACGTTTCCCCGCGATCGGCGCGTCCGCCTCACTGCGCTTCGCGGAGGCCGCGTGATGGCCGTCACCACCGAGACGCGGATCGCGGTTCTCTCGCGCTCCTTCTCGCGTCATCCGGTGCTGCGGGCGGAGCTCGCGGCGCTCTACCCGAATGTCACCTTCAACGACACGGGCCGCACCCTGGTGGGCGCGGAGCTCGTCGAGTTCCTCCGCGGGCACGAGGCGGCCGTGGTGGCGCTGGAGGCGATCGGCGGCCCGCTTTTCGAGGCGCTGCCCGGGCTGCGGGTCGTCAGCAAGTACGGCGTCGGCCTCGACAACGTGGATCTCAAGGCTGCAGCCGCGCATGGCGTGCAGGTCGGCTGGACCGGCGGAGTGAATCGCCGTTCCGTGGCCGAGCTCGCCCTCTGCTTCATGATTGCGGGTCTGCGCGGCGTCACCACTTCGCAGGCCGAGATCCGAGCGGGCATCTGGCGGCAATATCTCGGCCGGCAGATCTCGGACGCGACGGTCGGCCTCATCGGCTGCGGGCATGTGGGCAAGGAACTTGCCCGGATGCTGCGCGCCATCGGGGTGCGTGTCCTCGCCCATGATATCCGCGACATCTCGGAGTTCTGCGCGGCCCATGGCGTGGAGAGCGTTGGCCTCGACGCGCTGATCGCCGAAGCCGACGTGGTGTCGCTCCATGTCCCCTCCACGCCGGATACGGCGAACATGATCGATGCCGGGCGCCTCGCGGCCATGCGCAAGGGCGCGGTGCTCGTGAACACGGCGCGCGGTGGCCTGGTGGACGAGGCGGCGCTGAAGGCGGCGCTGCAGTCCGGACAGCTCTCCGCCGCCCTCTTCGATGTCTTCGCAAGCGAGCCGCCGACGGACACGGAACTCCTCGGTCTGCCGAACTTCCTCGCGACAGCGCATATCGGCGGCAGCGCGAACGAGGCGGTGGTGGCCATGGGCCGCGCCGCCATTGCGGGGCTCGCGCAGGCCACGGACCCGCTCACCTTCCTCAGCCCCTGGGCACCCTGAACGGGGCCCGTTCAACCCGGACGAGACGAGCATGACGAACATCGCGATGATCCCGGCGCGGATGGGCAGCCAGCGCCTGAAGCAGAAGAACCTGCTGCCATTGCAGGGCGTGCCCCTCCTCGTGCACGCCGTGCGCAAGTGCCTCGCGGCCGGTGTCTTCGACGAGGTCTGGGTGAACTCCGAGCACGACACCTTCGGCGAGATGGCGGTGGCCGAGGGGGCGCACTTCCACAAGCGCCCGGCGGAGCTGGCGAACAACGTCGCCACCAGCGAGCAGTTCGTGGCGCAGTTCCTTGAGACGCATCCCTGCGACCGTCTCTTCCAGGTGCACTCCATCGCGCCGCTGCTGACGGTGGGCGAGATCGCGCGCTTCACCGAGGACATGATCGGCGGCGACTACGACGTCATGCTCAGCGTCGTGGACGAGCCGCTGGAGGCCTTCTGCCGCGGCGAGCCCGTGAACTTCACGCTGTCCGAGAAGACCAACTCGCAGGACCTGCCGCCGGTGCGCCGCGTCACCTGGTCGATCACGGGCTGGCGCAGCAGCACCTACCTGGCCGCCTTCAAGGGCGGGCAGTGCGCGACCTATGCGGGCAAGGTCGGGCTCAACAGCATCAACCGGCTCGCGGGGCACGTCATCAAGACCGCCGAGGACCTCGCGCTGGCCGAGGCGCTCTACCCGCTCGTGCACGACGTGACGCCGGTGGCCGCGCACTGAGCACCCTTCCGGCCGGGACGGGGGTGCAGTAGAGTCGCTCCGCATTCGGTTGGGGGAAGGATGGTCCGGCACTCGATGCAGGGCGGCGCGTTTGCCGCGGCGGATCTCCGGGGCGCCGCCGAATCGTCCGGCGCGCTCCCGGCCGACCACGCCCTGCAGCGCCGCATCCTCGACCGGTACGCAACGGAGCTCGCCGGCCTCTCGCCGGAGGCGGCGGCGGCATGGCTGCTGCAGCGGCTGGCGGCGATGGAAGCGATGCAACTCACCCTTAATTCCGGCGTGGGCCTGATGGAATGGGGCGATCCGGGGCCGGCCGCCGTGCAGGCGGTCGAGCCTCTCCAGCCCGAGCCCGAGCCCTCGCTCCCGACCGAGGCGCTGGTCGTCTGCGACCGGGAGATGCGGCAGGAGGGCTTCTACGACGCCGAGACGGGTGCGAACGGCCGTTCCTTCCGCTGGATCGGCCCTGAGCCGCGCGCGGCCGTCTTCCTGCCCCGCGTGGCGCAGCCGGCCGAGATCCGGCTCCTCGTCCACTCCGCCTTCTGCCCGGAGGTGCTGGGCGATGTCCGCGTCGCGCTCGATGGCGGCGCCTGGGCGACCGTAACCCTTGAGCAGGGGCCCGAGGGGCGCGTGCTGGTGGCGCAGCCGCCGCCAGCCGAGGTGTCCCGCGGTGGCGCCATGCGTCTCGACATTGACGTCGTGCGCACGGACTCGCCCCTCAACCGCGGCCAGTCCGACCCGCGCATGCTCGGTGTCGCACTCCGGGGGATCGAGGCGCGCTCGGTCTGAACCGGGTGGGCCTCAGGCGCCCAGCCAGTCCAGCACAGGCGCCGCCATCCGCTGCGGGCTGAAGGAAGCGGCCTGGGCAAGCGCCTTGGGCGCGAGTTCCGCCGCGCGGCGCACGTCAGACATCTCCTTCAGCGCAAGAGCGAACTCGTCCACCGAGAAGGGGTCGAAGAAGAGGCCGGCATTGCCGATCACCTCCGGGAAGCTGGAGGTGAGGGAAGCGAGCACGGGCTTGCCGAGGCTCATCGCCTCCACCGCCGGGATGCCGAAGCCCTCGTAAACGGAGGGGAGAACAAGGAACTCGGCCGACTTCAGCAGGCGGTACTTCACGAATTCCGAGACGAATCCGGTGAACTTCACGCGCTGCGCCACTTCCGGCCGCAGCCGCGCCAGGGCTTGGTCCACCAGCCAGCCGCGCTTGCCGATCACAAAGAAGGTGAGGCGCGAGGCGGCGACGGCGGGATGCTCCAGCGCGCGCAGCAGCAGGTCGAGGTTCTTGCGCGGCTCGATCGTGCCGATCACCACGGCGTAGCGGTCCAGCTCCACCGGCGGAAGGTTGCGCTCATAGGCCGCGAATTCCTCGGGCCAGTCCACGTATTGCATGAGCAGGCGCGTGCGGCGCTCGGCCCAAGGAAAGGTGGCGCAGACCGCGCGCCGCGTCGCCTCGGAGACGCAGAACACCACCTCGTCGGTCGAGAGCTCGTTGCGCAGTGGATCGAGGTGATGGGCGACATTCCGCTCGTCATGCGTCTCCGGCATCACAAGCGTGCTCATGTCGTGGATCGTGCTCGCCTCGCGCGGCACGATGTTCGGGTGGGACTTTACCGAGGGGTAGAAGAGCGGCAGGGCAGGGTCCAGCGGCGGGCGCTCCGCCGCGTCGCGCTTGTCGAGTTGCGCGCGCAGGAAGGCGCCGGAGCCGTGGCGGATGGTCTCGCGCACCTCGGCGGCGTGGAGCTGCATCATCCGCACGCTGAAGGAGAGGTCCAGCCGCCCGCTGGCATCGAGCGCCTGCACGAGGCGCCGGGTAAAGACGGAGATGCCGGTCCACTGGTCCTCGAGCAGCGGGCCAATATCGATGTTCAGGCGCGGGCGCGTGGCCGTCGTGCTCATGGCGCCTCGCTCAGCGTCACGCGCGGCACCTCGCCGACCGCGTCCTGGCGGAGCACGGCGACCGGCCGCCCGAGCCAGGAGGAGAGGAGGTTGCGAAAGCGGTTGACGGGGTTCGTCCCCACCGGAACCTCGATCCGCTCGGCCGCACCGTAGAAGTCGAGACCGTAGCGCCAGAAGGCGATGCCAGGATGTATCAGTAGCGAATCCATTCGTAGCCCGCGCGGCGGCGCCGTGACGAACTGCACGTTCCGAGAAGGGCTGCGCGGGAAGGCGACGCGCGTTTCCGAGAAGGCGAGCGTCGCGGCCGCCATCCGGTCCGTTGCGCTCGGCGAGCCCTCGGGCCGCGAGAGTTCCAGCAACAGCCGCTCTGGCCCGCCGAAGATCGCGCGCTGCACCCTCTCCGCGAGGTCCCGCATGAAGACTCCGTCGGCCAGGGCGGTCTCGCTCAGGGGAACGTAGCGGACCGGCCGGTCCTCCGGCAGCGCCTCGCCGGCGGGCGCCGCCTTGACCGGCCGCGGGTCGGCATCGTCGTGGAGCCGGGCGGCGAGGAAGGGGAAGCGCTCCACCCGCCCCGTATCGGGCGTGGTGCGCAGCCGGAGATGCACCCCCGGCGGACGGTGCCAGGCGCCACCGCAGCGAAAGGCCAGGCCGCCGTTGATCTGGGAGGCGAGGCCGCTGAACAGCTCGGGCGCGATGCCGATCAGGCGCCGCAGCGCCGCCTCCTGCGCGGGGATGCCGCGGGGGTAGAAGAACATGTGGTTGCGCAGCCCAGGCAGGGTGCGAAGCGTGTGCCCGTCGGTGAGGATGACGTGGTCCCGCGCGTTGCCGATGCGGTCGTCGAGCCAGGCGCGGGAGCGGCCATGGGTGAAGATCTCAGGCCGGGCCACGAATTGCAGCGGCACCGACTGCGCGTCCGCCTCGGCCGAGAGCAGCGCGAGCGCCGCGCGAAGCTCGACGGGCATGGCGATGTCGCGCAGCACCTCGCGCCCGAAAAGCGAGCCGGGCAGGCGCAGCCGGTCGATCCAGGATCCGGGGATGGAAACCAGCAGGCGCCCCCGGAACTCGGGCAGCGCCGCGTTGCCCTCGCTCATGACCGGCGGAACACGAAGGCGGGCGAGTTGGGGGCGGCGAGGAAGCGCGGGCGTGCGTGGAACTCGTCGCTGGCCGCGAGCAGGGCCAGCAGCCCGTAGGGCGAGAGCGCGCCCATCTCCAGCAGCGGGCCGTAGATGGCCAACCCGTCCAGGTCCACCGGCCGGCCGAGGACGTAGACATAGGCCGTGTGGATGAAGTCATCGATGCCGCGCCGGGTCATGAAGTCCTCCAGCACCGGGCCGTAGGCGCGGAGCTGCTCGATGGCGCCCGTCACGGTCGGATCGGCGGCGATGACCTTGGCGATGGTGTTGCAGGAGGGCTCGGCGCCCGCGCGGATCGGCAGGACGCGCGGCGCCTCGATTTCCCGCCCGTTCCCGGGAACGCTCAGTTCGAGCGGCGTCGCGGCCGCTTCTTCAACGGGCAGGGAGAGGCGCAGCCGGAAGGCGCACCAGCCGTGGCCGAATCGAACATGGGCCAGATCCGCACGGAAGAGGTTCGCGTGGCCCGCGGCGAGTTCCTCTCCTTCGGGGCTCCTGACGAGGACAGGGAGCGTCCGGTCGGGCTCCTCATCGTCGAAGCACCAGCCCTCGACGAAGCCGAGGGGGGTGAGCGCGTCCAGGTGTCCCCGGATCACGGCGCCGAGTAGTCGGGCATGGAGGGTTCCGGTTTCACCATCTTCATCGCGGGGCGCCCGCGCCGCGATATTTCCGCACAGTCGCTGCGCCTTGGCAAGAAGTGGCGGGGCGGTCGCCGGGGCGCGATCCGCCGGATCAGGGCAGCATGTAGCAGCTCTTGGCCTTCGCCTCGTCGCTCTGCAGCAGGGCGCGGCGGACCTCCCGCAGGGAGATCAGCCCGACATTCTGCCGGTAATACTCCTCGTCGTCCGGCAGGCGGTCCATGAGGAGAAGCCAGAGCGTGTCGAGCTGCTCACGGGTCACCGGGCGGTCCGGGTTGCTCAGGCGCTGTCGCATCGCCGCCAGCTCCGCGTCGAAGGCGTGCCGGCGATGCTCGACGCAGGCCTCGCGCTTCATCCGGATGATCTCATCCACGGCGGTCCGGGTGATGACGGGCGGCTGCGCGGGCGGCGCGGTCACGTAGGCCATCTCGTCGAAGCCCAGCACGCTGAAATCCGCGGGGCGGAAGGATTCGCCGAGCGCGCCGATGTAGCGGGCGTAGCAGACATCGGTGTTGATCCGGGCGAAGCCGAGATCGGCGCAGGCCATCGTCTTCGCCACGTCCTGAGAGGAGGCGGTGTGGGCAACCGCCTTCTCCGCGTAGAGCTCGACGATGCGCAGGTCCGGCCGAGCGCGGTAGTCCACCTCCGCATAGACTTGCAGGAAGGGCTCCAGCCAGGGCTGCATGGCCTTCCAGCAGCGGCGCGTCAGGCCGAAGCCCCAGTGGTGCTCCAGCGGCACGAGCCGGGGCGCGGCCGGATCGGAGGGGATGGCGTGGTCCCCATAGGCGGCGATGTAGCCGACCTCCGGATGCGGGCCGAGCTGGCGGCGCATCTCCTCGAGCATGCAGAGGTACCAGGGGCCGAGTTCGAGGTCCTCCTCGAAGAAGTAGCCGATCTCGGCGTGCAGCCGGCGGAAGACGAGCTCCTCGCCACGCTGGATGTTCATCGCGACGCCGAGGTTCTCCGGGGAGGCGTGCACCGTGCCCTCGGGGAAGTGCTCGCGGAACACCGCGATGCTCCTCTCGATGAGGGCGGGATCGCCGTAGACGACGCCCGAGCGCGGGGAGCGCGAGCCGTCCTGCATGAGGTGCATCTGCCGCCCCGTGACGGCCACGCCTTCCTGCGCCTTCAGAGACTGGCAGAGTCGCCCGAGGTAGTCGGGCCGGGTAAAGGAGAAGATGACGATCGGCGGGGCGACGAGCGGCAGGAAGGCGGGAATGGCTAAGCCCTCCGCTCCGGCCCGCGCCTCATCCGAAGTGCCCTCGCCACCAGCCAACGAAGTGGCCGAGCCCGTCGCGCAGGTCGGTCGTCGGCTCCCAGCCGAAATC
Organism: Roseomonas sp. KE2513; assembly: GCF_016107305.1. GTDB lineage: Bacteria > Pseudomonadota > Alphaproteobacteria > Acetobacterales > Acetobacteraceae > Roseomonas. The sequence goes on along the minus strand of NZ_RCVR01000002.1, from coordinate 301,600 downwards.
GCGCTTCATGGCCGAGACGTCGGCGAAGGTGGCCGGCACGTCGCCGGGCTGCATCGGCTGGAGCACGCGGACGGCCTTCACCCCCAGCAACTCCTCCAGGATGGAGACCATGTCGAGCAGCTCCTCCTGCCGGCTGTTGCCAATGTTGTAGAGGCGGTGGCCACCATCGGCGGGCGGATTGTCCAGCGCGGCAATTACGCCGGCCACGATGTCGTCCACGAAGGTGAAGTCCCGCCGCATCCGCCCGCCGTTGAAGAGCTTGATCGGTTCCCCCTTCAGCATGGCGTCGGTGAAGAGCCAGTAGGCCATGTCCGGCCGGCCCCAGGGGCCATAGACGGTGAAGAAGCGGAGCCCCGTGAGCGGCAGGCGGTAGAGCTGGGTATAGACCTTGCTCATCAGCTCCCCCGCCGCCTTGGTCGCGGCATAGAGGGAGGCGGGGTTGTCCACCCGGTCCGTCTCGCGGAAGGGCCCGTCCGTGCGCGAGCCGTAAACCGAGCTGGTGGAGGCATAGACGGTGTGGCGGATGCGTCCTTCGCTCCGCCGGATGCCCTCGAGGATGCCGAGATGCCCGGTGACGTTGGCGGCCGCATAGGCGAAGGGCGCCTCCAGCGACCAGCGCACCCCCGCCTGGGCGCCAAGATGCGCGACGCGGTCGATATCGGGCTCGGCGGCCATCATCCCCAGCAGCGCCTCGGTATCCGCGAGGTCGATCCGGTGCATGCGGAAGGCGCCGGGCGGCGCATTCCCGGTAAGGGCGGCCAGCCGCGCCTCCTTCAGGGCAGGGTCATAATAGGGATTGAAGTTGTCGAGGCCGATGACCCGCTCCCCGCGCGCGAGCAGGGCGCGGCAGAGATGGGCGCCGATGAAGCCCGCGGCCCCCGTGACAAGGACGCTTCCCACGCTCAGCCCATCCCGCCGGCGGGGTGGGGGAGGCGGCGTGCCGTGGCCGCCGGGGAGCGGAGAAGCATGGGGCTGTTTCCTGTGAACCGGTCCGCGCGTCAGGCCGGATCATAACGGCCCTGGATGGCTTGAACCATCCGGACGCCCGCGGCGGAAGGGCTTGGCGAGCGCGCGCGCCCGTCCTGGACGTCACGAAGGGCGGCGCCCGCTCACCATACCAGCCGGTACCCCCTGCCGCTGACCGCCACGACCGTGACATGGCCAGCCGAGGCCGCGCCGAGCTTCTGGCGAAGGTTCGAGGCGATCTGATCCACCCCCCGCTGGTTCGGCAGGAGGCGGCGTCCGAGGACCCGCTCCGAGATCGTCTCGCGCGCGGCGAGGTGGTCCTCGGAGTCGAGCAGCACCGCGAGGAAGCCTGCCTCGCCGCCGGTCAGCCGCGTTTCCGTGCCGTCCGTGGCGACCACGCGCCGGCGGGCGGGCTCCATCCTCAGCCCGCCGAGGCTCCACGCGGCGGTCCGGGGCGGGGCATCCTTGGCGGGGCGCAGGGCAGCGTCCAGTCGGCGGCTGAGCGCCCGCACGTGTGCGACCACCTCCCCGGGCGGCAAGGGCTTGGCAAGGAAGTCGTCCGCGCCGCATTCGGGACCGAGCACGCGGTCCATCTCCACCGAATCGCCGACCGCGATGACGCAGAGGCCAGGCCGCCCGGCGGCCTCCCGCACAAGGGCGGCGGTGTTAGGAAGGCTGAGGTCCAGCACGGCGATGCAGGGATCGTCGCGGCGGAGGGAAACCCGCGCCTCGTCCGGGGTCGCGACAACCTTCGTCCGCCAGCCCTCCGCGGCGAGGGCGGCGCTGACGGTTGCGGCGAAACCCGGATCAGCGTCGAGAACAAGCACGGGCCGAGAGCCGGACATGAGAGCGCCTCCACGAGCCCGTGATGATCGGTGCTCGCTTGGGCACCGGCAAGAAGCATCTCGCGCAAGGCCGGGCCGCCGGGCGCGAGTGAAAGGGCGGCTAGGCCGCGCGCTCGCCCAGCACGCGCGTCAGCCGCGCCACCGCCTCCCGCGCGAGTTCGGGACTGACGGCGAAGCAGATGCGCACGAAGCCCTCGCCCTCCGGCCCGAAGGCCGTGCCGGGGGCGACGCCCACCTTCGCCTCGCGCAGGAAGCGGAAGGCGAGGTCGAGGCTCGTCTCTCCCGTCTCGACCCGCGCCATGAGGTAGAAGGCGCCCTCGGGTGCGAAGACGGTCACGCCCTTCAGGCGCGACAGACCCTCGACCATGATCGCCCGGCTCTCGGCGCAGCGGCCGACCATCGTGCGGATGAAACCGTCGCCCTCGTCCAGCGCCGCGACGGCCGCGTGCTGGATGAAGGTCGGAATGGAGGTTGTGTTGTACTGCCCGAGTTTGGCGAAGGTCGCGGCCAGCCCCTCCGGATAGACGACCCAGCCGGCGCGCCAGCCCGTCATCGCCCAGTTCTTGGAGAAGGTGTTGGTGACGATAAGCCGGTCGGATGGCGTGCAGATCTGCAGGAAAGAGGGCGCGAGCGCGTTGCCGTAGGTGAACTGGCCATAGACCTCGTCGGAGATGATCCAGAGGCCGCGCTCCCGCGCGAGGTCGCGCAGCGCCTCCATCTCCGCCAGCGGCATCACCCAGCCCGTGGGGTTGGAGGGCGAGTTCACCACGAGCACGCGCGTGCGCGGCGTGAGGACGGCAACGATGTCCTCGATCGGCAGGGAGAAGTGCCCGTCCGCGGAGCGGCGATAGGGCACCGTGACCGGCACGCCGCCGGTGACCCGCACGGCCTCCGCCAGGTTGGGCCAGTTGGGGGTGGGGATGACCACCTCGTCCCCGTGCTCGAGCAGCGCCTGGCAAGCCTGCATGATGGCGTTCATCCCGCCCGCGGTGATGGCGAAGCGCTCGGGCGCCACCTCCACCCCCCAGTGCCGGCGGTGATAGTCGGACAGCGCCTGATGCAGGCGCGGAATGCCGCGGGAGTAGGTGTAGCGAGTCTCGCCGCGCTGCATGGCGAGGTGGGCGGCCTCCACCACGAAGTCCGGCGTCGGCAGGTCGCCCTCGCCGATCCAGAGCTTCACCACCTCCGGGTCGTCGCGCCCACGGTCGGCCACCATGCCGATCTGGCTCGTGCCCACCGCCTGGATGCGGGCGGGAAGGGTACCCGCGAGGTTGGGCGCGGCATCGGCGGAGGGAAGGGAGGCGGCACTCATGAAGACGGCAATCCTACCGGGGCATTCCCGCCCACCCCTTGGTTAGGGAAGGCGGGGCAGCGACGAGGCGACTAGGTGGCCCTTCTGCCGCGACGTCCCGGTCGGGGGAAGGGGGAAGGCCGCGCCGAGAGAGTGGCAAAAGGGCCGCACCGGCCCCGTCACGAGGCCGGGTCCTTACAGTTGCGGCAACCTGAGGACTGACGAAACGTTTACCGGTACATGCACGAATGCTAACCGCGCACCGTTCGCCGATGCTCGCGCGCACGGCTTCTGGCGAGAGGGACAAGGCGTTGACCGCGGCAGCCTCCGACCTCAGCAGGCCCCTTCGAGGGGGTGGTACGGCGGGGGTGGATGGCGGGGCGGAGCGGCCCGGCCCCGGCGACCCCGCCCGCGGGCTTGGCCTCAAGGGCAAGGTCGGAAGGTTGCGTGATCGCCAGCCCCTGGCCGCCGAGGGGATCTGGCGCGTTTCGCTGGAGGGCGAGGACTATGCCGGGCGCCTCGTCCGGCGCTCGGCGGAGGGGGATTGGCAGCTCCTGCAAATTGATGACCTGACGGATGCGCAGCTCGAGGCCTATGAAAAGGCCATGCAGCGAAACACATCCCCAACCCCGCCGTCCCTTCTGCCGATCCCCCGATGAGGCCCTTCGACTACCACGCCGCCTTCTCCCGTAATCTCGGTTGGGTCCGTGCGGAGGAGCAGGACTCCCTGCGCGGCCGCCGCGTGGCCATCGCCGGCATGGGAGGGGTGGGGGGCGGGCACCTGATCGCCCTCGCGCGGCTCGGCATCGGCGCCTTCACCATCGCCGACCTCGATCGCTTCGACGTGCCGAACATCAACCGGCAGGCCGGTGCCTTTGTCAGCACCTTGGGGCAACCGAAGGCCGAGACACTCGCCGCCATGGCGCGGGACGTGAACCCGGAGTTGCGGATCCGCAGCTTCCCGAACGGCGTGACGCCGGAGAACCTCGACGACTTCCTTGAGGGCGCCGACCTCTTTGTGGATGGCATCGACTTCTTTGCGATCGACATCAAGCGCCGCGCCTTCGCCCGTTGCCGGGAGCTGGGCATCCCAGCCCTGACGGCCGCGCCTATCGGAATGGGCGTGGGCCTGCTCGCCTTCATGCCGACAGGGATGAGCTTCGAGCAGTATTTCCGCCTGGAGGGCCATCCGGAGGAGGAGCAGTACCTCCGCTTCCTCCTCGGCGTGGCCCCGCGCGGCCTGCACCGGGCCTATCTTGTCGATCCCTCCTATATCGACCTCGCCAATCATCGCGGCCCCTCAACCGGGGCGGCCTGCCTGCTCTGTTCGGGTGCGATCGCGGCGATGGCCACGCGCATCCTCCTTCTCCGCGGCGGGGTGGAGGCGGCGCCGGTCCACCATCATTACGACGCCTATCTCCAGCGCTTCGTCGCGACGAAGCTGCGGCGGGGGAACGACGAGCCGGTCCAGCGCCTGAAGCTCGCGGTGGCCCGGCGGCAGTTCGCGGCCATGCTCCGCGCGCCCCGCCCGCCGGAGCCGCCGGCGACCCCGATGGAGGCCATCCTGGAGGCCGCCCGCTGGGCGCCGAGCGGAGACAACGTCCAGCCCTGGCGGTTCGAGATCCTGGGCGAGGATGCGGTGCGCGTCCGCTTCGACCCGCACGACCCCGCCAACCCCTACGAGTACCGGGGCGGCGAACCCTCCATCCTCTCGGCCGGCATGATGCTGGAGGCGCTGCGGATCGCGGCGACGATGCAGGGCCGGCTGATGGAGGGCCGGCTTGACGAGAGCACTGGCCGGCTGGTGGCCGAGCTGCGCTTCCCCGTCGCGGCCGGGGTCGAGCCCGATCCGCTCTACGCCCTGCTGCCGCTGCGCTCGGTCGATCGCCGGCCCTACCGTCGCCGGCCGCTGCTCCCGCGGGAGAGGGCGGCGCTGGAGGCGGCGCTGGGGCCGGGGCTGGAACTGCGCTGGCACGAGGACGATGCGGGCCGCCTCGCCTTCGCGCGCCTTGGCGCCATGGCCACGCGCTTCCGCCTGCGCCTGCCCGGCGCCCATGCCGTTCACCGCAGCGCCATCGATTGGGCGCCCGGGAACAGCCGGACGGGCATTCCGGCTGGAGCGACCGGTCTTTGGCGGCCGACCCTGCCGGTGATGCGCTGGGCCATCCGGGATTGGCGGCGAATGGTTGCCCTGAACCGGCTGGGCGGGGCGCACAGCGCTGCCCTGCAGCTCGACTGGGCGACGGCGCTAGGCAGCGCAGCCTTCTTCACCGTCGCCCTGCCCGAGGGCGCGGCGCGGGATACGGAGGGGCTGCTGGCGGCGGGTGCGAGCCTGCTGCGCCTGTGGCTCACGGCTACCCGCCTGGGGCTGGCCATGCAGCCGGGGATCGCGGTGCTGCTCTGCGCCGGCATGGTCGGCAGCGAATTGCCGAGCCAGGCCCTGAGGCGGGATGTGGAGCGCTGCGCCGTAGGGCTGCGGGCGCTTGCCGGACCGGCGGCGGACCGGCTGATCTTCCTTGCCCGCATTGGGGAGCCGAAGGGGGCGCCACCGCGGCAACGCTCCGTCCGCCGCCCGCTGGCCGACCTGCAGGGCGGCTGACGCGGCGAGGGGCTGCCTTCTAGGCCGCGACAGCCTCGATCTGGTGCGGCCAGAGCGTGCCGCCGTCAGTCACGTATTCCCACACGGCCCGGCGCTCCTCGCGCATGCGGCCGAGAACTTGGGTCACAGGGCCCCAGCAGGGCTGGCGCAGGCCATGGTACTCGACGGCCGGGCCAAGCGGCTGGAAGTGGATGCCGCTGCCGCGGAGGAGGCGGAGCAGGGTGTGCTCCATAATGGCGCACCAGTTGTGGATGCCCATCTCGGAGCTGAGCTGCACCACGCCGCGCATGAGGCCGAGGCGGAGCGGGATGCCGTCCGCCGAGGAGTCGCGGAGGGCCTTGGAGATCGCGAAGCGGCTGATCTCACCCGTCCGGTAGGTCGGCAGGGAGCGAAACGCCCCTTCGCCGCAGAGGCTCTGCATCGGGAGATCCAGGCCCTGCCCCCGATTAGCGGGGGCAACGATCCGAACCGTGCCCACGAGGCGGCCGGTGCTTCGCTGTGTCAGGAGCGCATGACCGGCACGCCGGTCGAAGCGATCAGTCTCCAGGGTGCCATCCCCTGGCTCGTAGCCGCGTTCCATGCAGTAGACCTGATGCCGAAGGCGGTATGCATCCCGGAGCCGTTCAGGCGTGTCCGCGATGGTGACCTCGAAATCCTTCGCTGCGTCCAGGACCCCGCTGACTGCTGCTGTCATCGCTCGCCTTTTCTCTTCACGCATCCGTGTGGTGAACAGAATTCGCGGAAGTTGCAAGTCGAGTTTGATGAATCTGAGGTTTGGGGGGTCATTTCGCCACGACGTGCAGAGTTGAACCTAAACTCTGCGCTCTTTATTCCTAATATTACGACGTCAGCACAAAAAATTCCACTTGCGTGTGTGGTAACCGGGAACCCCACAGGTTTGTATTGATGCCGTTTTAAAACTCCTCTGCTGCAGGCATGAAAAAAGGGCGGTGCCTTTCAGCACCGCCCCTTGGCCGACGTATGGCCAAGCCGATCCCTGGGGATCAGGCCGTCTTGCGGCGGCGCCGCGTGAAGGCCCCCAGGCCGGCCAGGGCCGTCCCGAAGATCATCATGGAGGCGGGCTCCGGAACCGGCGTCGGCGTGGCGGTGAAGGAGACGTCGCCGCCGCCGCCGTTGATCAGGAAGCTCCGGCCGTTGTTCACGACCGTCACAATCTGCTCGTTGTTGTTGAAGGCGCCGAACAGACGGAGGGTCGAGTTCGCCGGCGAAAGGATGAAGTTCGCGAGCTGCTGGACGTAGGTGGCGCTGATGTTGGCGCCAGCGCCCGTCGGGTTGGCCGAGAAGCTGGTCGTGCCGTTGATCAGGCTGCCCGTGGCGAGAACGGTGGTCGCACCGGTGTTGTTGACCGTCGGCGTGCCGCTGGCAACGCTGAAGGTCGACGCCCCGATTGCCCCGTAGAGCGTGTAGGTGAGGGAGTTGAAGGCGCCCTGCGAGTTCTGGTTGAAGTTCGCCGCGTTCTGCGTGCCCGTACCGCTGTACTGGAAGTACAGGCTGTACGCGGAGCGGTTGCCAGTCGGGTCGAAGGTGTTGCCGTTCAGCGAAGCATTGTTCACCTGGAGGAACCCGGTCTCGGTGAAGGACGTCCCGTTCCCGCCCGAGTTGTTGCCGAGATCAACCCGGGAGAAGTCCTTCAGGTTGAGCACGTCCGCGGTGAAGGACGAGGCGCCCGGCGCGAAGGAGCCGGGATCGAAGGTGACGGCGGTCTGCGCCTGGGCGGCAACAGTGCCGACGGTGAGCGTGAGAGCAACAGCGGTACCCGCCAGAGTCGCCCTCGTGAGGGCCTTCGCTGTCGCAGAGAGGTTGCGCATGCGCTGCTTCCTTACGATCGGAGCGGCGGAATTACCGGTCCTGGTCGATCGCAGGCTCTTATTCGCACATGCCGTGCCAGTCAAAAAACTCAATACATTCAAGCATCTGAACAAAAATGAATGTGGGTGGCGGTCAAGGTGTAAGATCGCTCGACACACAACTCGCAGTAAACATTACGGAACGGACTGCCGCCTCTCCGAAGCGGGGTAAGTAAGGACGAGGGACGTGCACCCCGCCCGCATCGCTGCTCTCTTCGGTGGCGGGTCAGGCAAGGAGGGCGGCGCGCACCCGGTCCGGGGTAAGCGGGATCTCGGGTGCGCGGCGGCCGGTGGCGGCCAGCACCGCGTTGGCAATGGCAGCCCCGGTCGGCGCCTGGCTGCCCTCGCCGGCGCCGAGCGGGGGCTGCTCCGGCCGGTCGACGATGGCGCTCTCGATCCGCGGCAGTCCCGGGAATTCCAGGATGGGGTAGTCGGCGTAGTTGTCGCTGACGATGCGGTGGGCGTTCCAGTGGCCCTCCTCCATCAGCGTCCAACTGGTGGACTGCACCATCCCGCCCTCGATCTGGTTCCGCAGGCCATCGGGATTGACGACGCGGCCGGCATCCACCGCGGCCCAGAGCGCGAGGGGGCGGACCTCACCGCTGCGGGTATCGACCTCCACCCGCGCGACGACCGCCACGTAGCAATCCGTGTTCTTGTAGCGGGAGAGGCCGAGGCCGGTGCCGGTCATCACCGGCTCCAGCGCGGGGGCGAGCCGCACCGCCTCAGGTGTCCAGCCGGAGAGCCGGACGGCTCGGTGCAGCACCTCCGCCAGCCGCGGATCGGTTAGGTTCGCGAGGCGGTAAGAGACGGGGTCCTTCCCTGCGAGCGCCGCCAGCTCATCGATGAAGAGATCGCCGCAAAGGGCGTTAAAGTAGCCGCCGAGCGTGCGAAGGGCGGAGGTGCGGATTGGCGCCTCCGGCAGGAAGTGCGAGGAGATCCGCTGGTTCGGGATGCCCGCGTAGATCGGCACGGCGTTGCGTGCGGCAGCCCCCGCCGGCAGCGGCGCGTCGGTCGAGACGGGCGGCGCCACCGGGTTCTCGAGATACCAGGCGGAGCGAAGATTGCAGCCTCCGGCGCCCGGCTGCCCGGGCCGGGTGTTGTGGGAGAAGCTTCGCACGTCGTGCGACCAGGAGGTGGGCGTGCCATCGACGCCGACCCCGGCCTCCATCCGCACGATCATGGCGGAGCTCCAGGGCTCCCAGGCCATCTCCTCCTCATGCGTCCACTGCACCCGAACGGGCCGACCGCCGGCCGCGCGTGCCAGGAGGGCGGCGTCGAGGGCCACGTCGTCGGCGCCGTTGTGCCCGTAGCAGCCCGAGCCCTGGGCGTGGATCACACGGATCGACCCCTCCTCCACCCGCAACGCCCGGGCGAGGTCGGTGCGGAGCGGGAAGGGGCCCTGGCAGTGGGACCAGACGGTCAGCTTGCCACCTTCCCACTGCGCGAGGGCGCAGGAGGCACCGATCGAGGCATGGGCCTGGAAGCCGCGGCGGTACTCGGCGCGGTGAAGGCGCGCGGCGCCCTGGGCCTCGCCAGCGGTGCGGTGGAGAACCTTCTCCTCCGCTGGCACGCCTTTCATGTAGTCGAAGACGCCGGCGCCACCGAAGAGCGGGGGGCCGCTCTCCCAGGTCGCGGCCTCGGCGATACGGCTGGCGGCCTCGCGGGCCTGCTCCTCCCGCCGCGCGAGGACGCCGAGGAAGGAGCCGTCGCGCACCACCTCCACCACCCCCGGCAGAGCCCGCGCGGCGGCCTCGTCGAAGGAGAGAAGGCGGGCGGCATAGCCGGGCGGCCGCGCCACCGCGCCGAAGAGCATCCCCTCCGGCCGCAGGTCATGGATGAATACCTGTTGGCCGAAGACCTTGGCCGGAAGATCGGTGCGCGGGAGCGAGGCGCCGATTGGCCCCGCCTTCGCCGGGTCCTTCCGTCGCGCGCCCGTATCGACGGGGCGGACGAGGGAGACGCGGCTCGCGGCCTCGCCATAGGTCATCTGGCGTCCGTCGGCGCCGTGAATGACGCCCCCCTCCACCGTCAGGCGCCCGGGCTCGCTTCCCCATGCCTCCGCCGCGACGCGCAGGAGGGTAGCGCGCAGGTCGGCACAGGCCATACCCAGCGCCTCGCCGCCGTAGCGGACGGACATGGAGCCGGCGGTGAAGCCCTCGTTCGGCGAAGCGGCGGTGTCGGCCGAGAGGATATCCAGCGCGGCGGGATCGATGTCGAGCTCGTGGGCGGCGATCTGGCGCATGGCCGTCAGCACGCCCTGGCCGAGTTCCACGCGCCCCGTCGTTACGCTCACCCGCCCGTCCGGGGTCACGCGGACCCAGGTGTCGAGCTTCGGGTTGGCGAGGAGCATGGGCGTGACCTCGCCCGCCGCCCGCGCCGGGGCGTCCAGGCGGAAGCCGATGGCGAGCCCCGCGGCGACGACGCCAAGGCCGAAGCTGCGGCGGGTGAGGGAAGTGCTGGCGGACATGGAGTCAGGCCCCCTTCCGTGCGGCGCTCATCACCGCGCGCACCACGCGCGGCTGGGTGCCGCAGCGGCAGAGATTGCCCCGCATGCCCTCCAGCACCTCTGCCTCGGTGATGCCGGGGTGGTCCTGGATAAGGGCGGCGCCCTGCATGATCATGCCATTGGTGCAGTAGCCGCACTGCGCTGCCTGCTCCACGAGGAAGGCTTCCTGCAGGGGATGCGGGTGCCCTGGCGTGCCCAGCCCTTCCAGCGTGGTCACCTGCCGCCCTTCGGCTTCGCCGAGCGAGAGCTGGCAGGAGCGGATAGCCTGGCCGTCGAGGTGCACGGTGCAGGCGCCGCACTGCGCGCGGCCGCAGCCAAGCTTCGGACCGTTCAGCGCCAGGTCATTGCGCAGGACGTAAATGAGTGGGGTGGAGGGATCGACATCGACCTCCACTCCGCGGCCGTTGACCGTGAGCCTCGCCATGATCCCCGTTCCTCCCGCCTGCCGCGGCCCGGGACAGGGGCCTGCGACCGTTGCCACTCTGTGCTTCTTGGCCCTTGGAGGGGGAGGGGTGGCCTCACCGGCTGGGCTGAGCGGAGGATGGAACGGCCCGGGCGCGCTTTCCAAGCCTTTTCGGCGGGTGCAATCGATTGGCCGGGGTAGTGTGGGCTCTCAGCCGATCGCGGGAACCCTGGCCAGGGGCGAGGCCTCGTAGCCGGCGAGAAGCGCTGCCGGGTCCGCATAGACCGCGACGCAGCCGGCTCGCCGAAGGTCCGCCTCTGGAAAGCCGCCGCAGAGGACGCCGATAGTGCGCAGCCCCGCCTTGCCGGCGGCCTCCGCGTCATAGGGTGTATCGCCCACAACGACAGCGCGGGAGGGATCGAGCCCACCGAGGGCGGAGAGCGCGGCCTGGAAGATGTCGGGGAAGGGCTTGGACCGCTCCGCGTCGTCGGAGGAGGTCTCGGCGTCCACGAGATCCTCGATATTCGCGAGCTTCTTGTAGACGCCCAGCTCGTCCCCCTTCGCGGAGGAAGCGAGGGCGATCCGGGTGCCGTCCTGACGGATGCGGAGGAAGAGGTCGCGCACCGCCGGGAAGGGCCGGATCCGCGGCATATAGCGTTCCTGCATGATGCGGGCGCGGTGCTCGGACAAGGCCTTGCCCTTTTCCTCCAGCTCCTCCGCGTCGAGGAAGACGGGCATGAGCTGGTCCCCGCCTTTGCCGATCTGCCCACGGACCTCCGCGTAGTCGATCTCGTGGCCAAAATCCCGGAGGGCGTCCTGCCAGGCGTGGGCGTGGAGATCGACGGAATCGACCAGCGTTCCATCCACGTCGAAAATCACGGCCTCGATCATCGCATGGGCTCCTCTGCGGCCTTCCTCAACGCAAGGGCGAAGGCTCAGATGCCTTCCGTCGTGCGGAATGGCCGCCCGGGCGAACCCCGCCGCGCCGTGGGCGTTAGGCCCTCAGCTTCCCCAAGGAGAGCGCCATGATCGATACGAACAAGGAAAAGGGCGCCCACATCATGCCCGAGGAGGCGAATGTCTCCAGCGGGTCCTCGATGAGCGGGCCGGTGCCGAGGCCGCGCGACAAGTTGCCGGAGCACCAGTACAAGCCGAGCCCCGGCGACAACAACAACTTCACGGGGCCCGATGCCCCGGGCGGGCCGGTGAACATCAAGGTCAAGGGCGCCGAGGGCGATGCGCCGGGGCAGCCGAATGAGCTGGACAGCCCCGACAACGGCGTGACGCAGGAAACGAAGGCGAAGACGACCGGACTGGGTAAGCACGGCGTCTAGCCCGATCAGCGCCGTGGCGGCTCAGCCGCCGCGGCGACGGATCAGGCTCGCGACCACCATCAGCATCACGCCGAGCGCCACGACCCCGTAGGTGCCGGGATCGGAGCGGATCGCCTCGATCGCGGCGGAGGGGATCCACAGCACCGAATGGATTGCCCTCATCGGTAGCCAGAGAAGCGTGTCCCAGCCGACTTGCCGCGCGGCTAGGCCGAGCGCCACCAGCAGGATCCCGAGCGACCACAACCTACCGGACATGCCGGACCTCCCGCTTGTGCTGATGGTCGGCGCGGGTGGGGGCGCCGACCAGGTCGTCCGGCCTTGCCACGGATCAGCGTCCTTCAATGCGCGCCTCTCCTCTCGCCGCGGAAGAATGATCCGCCGCGCGGCGGGGATGTGGGGCTTCTCACGGCGACGTTCATCCTCTGGCCGTGAAAGGCTGGGCGGTAGCTTGCGCCGGATCTTAGGGGGGTGGTGCCTGGGGGCGGCATCGAACCCGCGACACTGCGATTTTCAGCCAGGGTGGGTAGAACACCAGTTGCTGCCATAGCTAGACAGAAGGAGGCCATCTCGGTGGTTGAGCTTGGTGCTTGGCTGCACGAACTGGCAGTCTGCTAACGTGCGGTTGGCACGCCGATCGGCAGTCGGGCTTGTTCAAGCCGTTGGCGGGAGGAAGCATGCCGTGCTGAAGCTCCGCCTTAGCCGCCAGAACCCGTGAGGGGCGAGCCATGTTGTGCCGAGCCGGGACGATCCGAGTTAGCCTGGATCAGGAGGGCCGCCGCCTCTTGCTGGCCCAGGTGCGTGCTGTGCTGAGGTGACGGGTCAGCTGCAGCTGCAAAGCAATGCTGAGGACCGGCCGCGCGCGCCAGCTCGGAACCGTCAAGGCTGGCTAATGATCCGGTGCGGCTGCGGCTACCATGTGGATTACCCGATCGCCTCGCTGGTGGAGGAGCATGGGGCCCCACATGCATCTCAGCCGGTGGCGGCGGCGCAGCTCCAGCCAGAGACTCCACCAGTATGGGTCAAGAGCGTGGCACCGGCGACGGCCTGGCCGTCCACGCATCGCATGAGACGTAAGCAAGCTGTAAGGACACCTCGAACAAAGTGAGCTTTTAGTAAATAAGAGAAAAAAATGGACAAACGCTTGATCAAGGCGGTGCAGCTTATGTCGAAGATTGGCCGGGAGGACCTATCTGAAGAGCAGCAGTCACTCGCTTTTCGAGGCTACTTCGATATTTTGGAACAGGTCTCGACCGATCCAGCGGCTGCAGGAGAGGACCAGCAGCTGGCGCGGGAGATCCTACACGAGGCCCGGCAGTACTCGCTCATGCACACTGCCGAAGCGGTTGAGATATTGGCGAACTTAGCAAAGGAAGCCGAGGATCCGGCTGTGCGAGCTGACGCCAAAGCAAGCTTGGCACAAGCAGCTGAAGCCCTGCGCCAGAGAGGCGAGGATATCAGTAAGCGGATCGCACAGCCGAATGGTAAGCCGAGCTAGTAAGCCAAGTGGCTACGCCATTCGGCGATGTCGTGGATCTTGGTTGCGTCCATGCGGACACCGTGAAAGCGTCCTGAGCACTCTGTGACCTCATGGGTGAACGGAGCAGGCCGCAGCCCGCAGGTCCCATAAGGCCGAATGAAGAGAGGCCTAAGCCTCCCCACCATGGTCAGAAGGTCGTCCAGCATGTCGCGCGCCCAGCCCTCGGCCACGGTGCCCGACAGGGTTACCGAGCCGTCCGGCGAGTTCGCTTCGATCTGCGTTGCCCGAGCCTTGGCGATCATCCCGGCCAGCGTTACCGGCCTCGCCCGGCCGATCGCATCCCGGCTCTCGGAATAGGCGCGCCAGGTGGGGCCGTCCTCCTGGACGTCGGCCGCATCGTTCGCTGCCTCGATGCGCCAGGCGCGTTCGGCGCAAAGACGGATCAGCTCGGCGTCGAGGTCGGCGGGGCCGGCGGGGCCGGCCATGTCAGATCGGTGGGATCGAATCGCTCCAATCCACCTTGAAGTGTTTAAGAGGGCGTCGCTGTGGGGGCGGCGTTAGAAGTCGGGTTAGTTATGATTCGGGAGCCTCACACTCTCGGGTAGAGGCCAGACCGGGCGGCGTATTCCAGTTCCCTGCTCGGCTGCTCACTTTTCGTGATGTCGGCCAGCTTGCAAGTATAATGGTGCTGCCGTTGTGGAGTGCTGGATTCATGAAAAGGGTCGGAGCACGCGATGACGATGTTGCCGCAGGACTCATAGACTGTCGGCCGTGGGGGAGTAGCGTACCCAACCGGGCACCTTTTTGAAGACCTCACCATCTCGCAGTCAGGCAACAGCCCCATCCGGCGGAGCGTGGGTTTCTGCGTTCCACTACAATCTCTCGGGGTGAGGTCGGCGTCAGGTAATGAGCGCGGACAGGCGCCGCTACGGATGCCGGCCTCGATACAAATGAGGCCGCAACCACTGGATGGTTGTGTCTTCGGCCACAGCTACGCAACGCAGCGCTCACCGAAAAATCCAGCAAAAAAAGCAGCAAAGGAATGGTGCCCAGGGGCGGAATCGAACCACCGACACTGCGATTTTCAGTCGCATGCTCTACCAACTGAGCTACCTGGGCCCAAGCGAAGCGGCGTTGCCGCCGGTAGAGGCGCGGGGGATAGACGATGCCGTGGCGCCTGTCCATCCCGCCCACGCGCATTCTTCGCGATCAATCGACGTCCTGCTCCTCCGCCGTCTCCGGGCGTCCCGGAACGGCGTAGGTCTCCCCCAGCCAGCGACCGAGATCGATGGCGCGGCAGCGGGGCGAGCAGAAGGGACGGGCACTGGGCTGCGCGGGCTTGCCGCAGACGGGGCAGGCGGCGCTCTTGTTATCCGGCATGGGCTGGCTGGTCCTCGATCACGTCCTCACCCGGCGCCAGGGTCGGGTCGGAAACCAGTGAAATGGGGTGCGCGGCCCCCGCTGCGAAGTCCTCCAGCGCGCCGGGCAGGCCGCGAAGGGCCGCCAGAACTTTCGGATGTGCCCGCAGCGCCAGGGTGGCGGCAGGACGGGCCGCGGCCTCCCGCGCGGCGCGGCGCAGGGCAACGAGGCCGTGGGTGAGAGGCGAAATAGGCTGGCCGAGCACCTCGTGCAGGGGCGGGTGGACGCGGGTTCGCACCATCTCCATCAGGCCGAGGCCCGTGAGTCCGACCACGCGGAGCAGGGGGTCTGGCCCGGCCGCCCGACGCAGCGCTGGCAGCAGGTCGGCACGCGATTTCGCGGAGCCGCCGGCGAGGTCCAGGAGGATCGGGCCCGCCAGGTGGCGCAGGCGGATCTGGCGGGCGGCCTCGGTCAGGGCGGCGGCGTTCACAGCCCGGTGGGCGCCGTTGTCGCGCCCGGCGGCAGCGCCCGTGTCCACGTCGAGCGCCGTGAGGGCGGAGGTGGGATGCACCAGCAGGCGGCCACCGCCCGGCAACGGTACTTCGGCGGCGGCGAGCAGGTCGAACTCAGCCTCCACCGCCTCGTCGAAGGCAGGGCGGGAGAGGAGTTGCACGCGCCCCGCGCCGAGCGCGGCCCGCAGGCGCGCGGCCTCGGCCGGATAGTCCGACAGGACGGGGGCGGCGGGATGGGCGGCTGCTAGCCGCAGCGCGGCGTCGGGGCCGCGGTGCAACAGGCGGAGTGGGCCGTCACGTGGAAGGTCCTTCGGCACCCCAGTAGCCGAGAGGCGCGGCCCCTTGCCGCCCTGCGCCGCGCGGGTGACGCGCAGCGGAAGGGAGGTGCCCTCGGTCACGCCCTCGCCGCCTTGGGCGTCGGGGAGGAAGCCACCGACCTCTCCCTCCATCGCGACGAAGACGCCGGAGAGGGCGGGCACGCGGGCGGTGACGCGGGTGAGATGGATGTCCCCGACACCGTCCGGCAGGGAGGGCCGTTCGACGAAGGCCGCCTGCAGCGCGCCATCTCGCCAGAGCGCCACGCGGCGCTCCCCAGGGGAGGTGGAGACGAGGATCCGGGGCTCAGCCATGGCGGCCCGCCGGCGCCGTGGCGGGGGTCAAGGCGTGAGCCAGCCGGCGCCGCGAAGGAGCTGCGCGGTCTCGAAAAGCGGCAGGCCCACGACATTGGAGTGGCTGCCCGAGAGGAAGCGCACGAAGACTTCGGCCCGCTGGTGGATGGCGTATCCGCCGGCTTTGCCCTCCCACTCGCCGGAGCGGACGTAGTCCTCCGCCTGGGCGTCGGTCAGCCGGTGGAAGGCGAGGGTGGTCTCGACCACTCGCTCCCGCACGCGGCCGTCGGGCGTGACGAGGGCGACGCCGGTGGTCACGCGGTGGCGGCGGCCGGAGAGAAGGTCGAGGAAACGACGCGCCTCGGCGGCGTCCGCAGGCTTGCCGAGGATGCGGCGGCCCACGCCCACCACCGTGTCAGCGGCGAGCACAAGGCATCTGGGGGAACGGCGGGCGACGGCCTCGGCCTTGGCGCGGGCCAGGCGCTGCGCGAGGCGGCGCGGCAACTCCGCCTTGCGCGGCGTCTCGTCGAGATCGGCGGGTTCAATCCGGTCGGGTACGATGCCGAGCCGGGCCAGCAGGTCCAGGCGACGCGGGCTGGCGCTGGCAAGGATCAGGGGCGGGCGGGAGAGGGCGTCGTCCAGCCCCGCGGTCGGGCCCCGGGTCAGGGGGCCGTCACCGTCAACAGGGGTCACTTGAAGCGGAACGTGATCCGGCCCTTGGTGAGGTCGTAGGGCGTCATCTCGACGTTCACGCGGTCACCGGCGAGCACGCGGATGCGGTTCTTGCGCATCTTGCCGCTGGTGTGGGCGAGCAGCATGTGCTCGTTGTCCAGCTTCACGCGGAACATGGCGTTGGGCAGAAGCTCCATCACCTGGCCGCTGAACTCGATCATGTCTTCCTTCGACATGCGTATCCTTCATAATGAGCGCGGCGCCCTGCCAAAGGGGGCGGCGCATGGATCCACGGAGGGCGCGGATGCGCTCCCGGCCCGGCACGCAAATGAGCGCGGCCCCGGTGGGGAACCGCGCATCCTGTGGCAGAGCCTCCGAAAGATGATGCTTCGGGGCGTCCCGGTCAAGGAAATGGCGGGTTTGCGCCTGCATTGGTGACCTGCGGGAGGCGGGAAGGGGCCGCCCCTCAGGCCATCCCGATCCGGCCCGCAATGCTACGTGCATGAGCCTCCAGCCCTTCCGCCCGGGCCAGTGCCACGGCGGCGGGACCGGTGGCGCGCAGCCCGGCCTCCTCGGCCGCGATCCAGGTGGTGCGCTTGAGGAAATCGAACACCGAGAGGCCGGAGGCGAAGCGCGCGGTGCGGCCGGTGGGCAGCACGTGGTTCGGCCCGGCCACGTAGTCGCCCAGCGCCTCCGGGCACCAGGGACCGAGGAAGGCCGCGCCCGCGTGGCGGATGCGGGCGAAGAGGCCGGCGGGGTCGGCGGTCATGATCTGGAGATGCTCGGGCGCCAAGCGATCGGTCAGGGCCGCGGCCTCCGTCCAATCGCGCACCAGCACCACCGCACCGTGCCGGCACCAGGATTCGCCGGCGATGGCGGCGCGGGGGAGGGTGGCCAGCGCCGCCTCCACCGCCGCGGGCACGGCATCGGCGAGCGCCGGGCTGTTGGTGACGAGGATGGATTGGGCGGCCTCGTCGTGCTCGGCCTGGGCGAGCAGGTCCATGGCCACGCGGGCGGGGTCTTGGTTGCCGTCCGCCAGCACCACGACCTCCGAGGGGCCGGCGATGGAATCGATGCCGACTCGCCCGAAGACCTGGCGCTTGGCCTCCGCCACATAGGCGTTGCCGGGTCCGGTGATCTTGTCCACGGGGGCGATGCTGGCCGTGCCCCAGGCGAGGGCCGCCACGGCCTGGGCGCCGCCGATGCGCCAGACCTCTGTCACCCCCGCGCGGCGGGCGGCGGCGAGCACCAGTGGGTTCAGCTCCCCGTCAGGGGTCGGCACCACCATGGCCAAGCGCGGCACGCCGGCGACGCGCGCGGGGATGGCGTTCATCAGCACCGAGGAGGGATAGGCCGCCTTGCCGCCGGGCACGTAGAGGCCGGCCGCGTCCACGGCGTTCCAGCGCATGCCCAAGGTAAGCCCGGCCGGGTCCGGCACGGTGACGTCGGTGGGCATCTGGGCCTTATGGAAGGTCTCGATGCGGGCGGCGGCGGTGTCCAGCGCGGCCATGAGGTCGGCCGGGATGGAGGCGGTGGCCGCGTCGATCTCCTCGGCCGTCACGCGCAGCGCGGCGGCGTCGCGGGGCTGCCAGCGGTCGAAGCGTGCGGTCAGGTCCAGAAGCGCGGCGTCACCCTCGGCGCGGACGCGGGCGATGATCTCGGCCACCGCCCCGTCCACGCGCGCGGTGGTGTCGCGGGCCATGTCCAGCAGGGCGGCGAAGCCGGCCTCGAAGCCGGCGTTCCTCGTATCGAGGCGCTTCATGCCGCCAGGGCCTCGCGGAAGCGGGCCAGCCAGGCGCCGATCAGTTCGGGCTCGGTCTTCAGCGCCGTGCGGTTGACGATCAGGCGGGAGGTGACGGGGGCGATCACCTCGCGCTCCACCAGCCCGTTCGCCTTAAGGGTGGAGCCGGTCTGCACGAGGTCCACGATAAGGCGCGCGAGGCCGAGGGAGGGGGCAAGCTCCATCGCGCCGTTGAGGTGCACGACCTCCGCCTGCACGCCGCGGGCGGCGAAGTGGCGGCGGGCGATGCCCGGATACTTCGTGGCGACCGTCACGCGCGACCAGCGGGCGTACTCGCCCTCCACCGGGTCGTCGGCGGGGCCCGCGACGCTGACGCGGCAGCGGCCGACGCCGAGGTCGAGGGGCGCGTAGATCTCGGGGTAGTCGAACTCCATCAGCACGTCGGCGCCGCAGATGCCGATCTGCGCGCCGCCATGGGCGACGAAGGTGGCGACGTCGAAAGGCCGCACCCGTACCACGTCGAGGCCCGGGTGGTTCGTGGGGAAGCGCAGGTGGCGGCTGTCCTCGTCGTGGAAGTCGCTGCCCGGCACCAGGCCGGCGCGGGCGAGGATGGGTTGGACTTCCTTGAGGATGCGGCCCTTGGGCAGGGCGAGGATGAGGCCGGTGGTCCCGGCCGTGGCCGGGAGGGTCTGGGAATTGATCGGGTGGTCCATGGGGGAGCCTAGCACCGCCTTCGCGAGGTCTCGATGAAGGATTCTTGAGCTAACCGGGAAGCCGCTCGATATCGGCGCCGACGGCGGCGAGCTTCGCCTCCAGCCGCTCGTAGCCGCGGTCCAAGTGGTAGACGCGGTTGACGATCGTCTCGCCCCCCGCGGCCAGCCCGGCCAGGATGAGAGAGACGGAGGCGCGCAGGTCCGTCGCCATGACGGGCGCGCCGGAGAGGCGGGAGACGCCGCGCACGATGGCCGAAGACCCGTGGACGTTGATGCGCGCGCCCATGCGGTTCATCTCGGGCACGTGCATGAAGCGATTCTCGAAGATCGTCTCGGTGATCATCGAGGCGCCCTCGGCCACCGCCATCAGGGCCATGAACTGGGCCTGCATATCGGTGGCGAAGCCCGGAAAGGGCTCGGTCATCACGTCCACGCCGCGAAGGCCGGAGAGGCGCTTCACGATGACGCCCTTCGGGGATTCGTCCACCTCCACGCCCGCCTCCCGCAGCACGCGGGCGACCGTGCCGAGGTGCTCGAGCTTCGCGCCCTCCAGCAGGACCTCGCCGCCGGTAATGCCGGCGGCGCAGGCAAAGGTGCCGGCCTCGATCCGGTCGGGGACGATGGGGTGGGTGGCGCCGTGCAGGGCCTTCACGCCCTCGATCCGCAGTCGGTCGGTGCCGATGCCCTCGATCCTGGCGCCCATGGCGATGAGGCAGTGGGCGAGGTCGTCGATCTCGGGCTCGCGGGCCGCATTCACCAGTTCCGTGATGCCGTCGGCCAGCGTCGCGGCCATCAGCAGGTTCTCGGTGGCGCCGACCGAGACCTGGGTGAAGTAGATCTTGGCGCCGCGCAGGCCCTCGGGCGCGGTCGCGTTCATGTAGCCGGAATCGAGGTCGATCTTCGCACCCATCTCCTCCAGCCCCTTGAGGTGGAGGTCCACGGGGCGCGTGCCGATGGCGCAGCCGCCGGGGAGCGAGACCTTCGCCTCCCGGTAGCGGGCCAGCAGCGGGCCGAGGACGAGGACGGAGGCGCGCATCTTCCGCACGAGGTCATAGGGCGCGACGAGGTTCGTCGCCGTCCCCCCAAGCGTCATGGTGCGGGCGTTGGTGTCGTGATCGACCGAAAGGCCGTGCTGGGCGAGCAGCCCGGCCATGGTGCGCGTGTCGTCCAGCGCGGGGGCGTTGGTCAGCACGAGCGGCCCCTCGCTGAGAAGGGCGGCGGCCATCAGGGGGAGGGCGGCGTTCTTCGCGCCGCCGATTGGAATGCTGCCGCGCAGCGGGCGGCCGCCGCGGAGACGGATGCGGTCCATGATCGTTCCTAGAGCCGCGGCAGGGCGACGCCGCGCTGGTGCATGTATTTGCCCGCCCGGTCCGCATAGGAGACATCTGGCGGCGTCTCCCCCCGAAGGAAAAGGAACTGGCAGATGCCCTCATTCGCGTAGATGCGGGCGGGCAGGGGGGTGGTGTTGCTGATCTCGATCGTCACCTGCCCTTCCCATTCGGGCTCGAGTGGGGTGACGTTCACGATGAGGCCGCAGCGGGCATAGGTGGACTTGCCGAGGCAGATGACCAGCACGTCCCGCGGGATGCGGAAATACTCGACCGTGTGGGTCAGCACGAAGGAGTTGGGCGGCACGATGCAGGTATCGCCCACGCGGGTGACGAAGCTCTCGTCCGAGAAGCGCTTGGGGTCCACCAGGGCGTTGTCGACATTGGTGAAGATCTTGAACTCCCCGGCGGCGCGGGCGTCGTAGCCGTAGCTGGAAAGGCCGTAGGAGATCACCCCCTCCCGCCGCTGCGCCTCCACGAAGGGCTCGATCATGCCCTGCTCCGTCGCCATGCGGCGGATCCAGTGGTCGGGCATGATGGGCATGATGGGGTTCCCTCGGGCACTTCCCCGGGATTTGCGGCAGGCGGGGCGGGGCGGGGGATAGACCCTGGGCCGCGGGGCGGCAACCGGTTGGCTGCGGGAGTTGAGCGCTCAGTCCTTCTCGGTGGCGGGAGGACGCGGGCCGCGCTCCCGCGATTGGGCCTTGCGGCGCTTCAGGTTCTCCCGGAGCGCGGCGGCTAGGCGCTGTTCGCGCTCAGCCTGGGCAGGGCTGCGGGCGGGCTTCGGGGGCGGCGTTGCGGGGGTAGGGGGCTCGGGCGGGTCGTCGGTCATGGCCAGGAAGGCATCGCGGGGGCAGGGCGGCGGGTCAAGCGGTCCGAGGACTGCACTTCCTGGCTCGTCAGGGTTGCGCGCGGCGGTGGAGGCGGGTAGTTAGCGCCACGCCCGCAGGCCGGTACGCTGCCGTAGCTCAGTGGTAGAGCACTCCCTTGGTAAGGGAGAGGTCGAGAGTTCAATCCTCTCTGGCAGCATTCCTCCAGGATACCGTGCTGGGAAGGCCGCCATCGCCTGGCCGGTCCAAGGCATTATTACAGTAGAACCGGTATTTCAGTCCTCCCGGCGCAAGCCGTAAGGCGGCTGCACCTGCCCATGCCGCTGCGGTTCGTGCCTCCCAGGACATCGAGCGCCCCACATCCGACTCACGGCTCCGCTACAGGCTGCGGCCGCGTCACTCTCCTGCGGGAAAAGCGATGGAGGGCGGGCGGCTCAACGCGTCTTCTGCATATGGAGCAGGACGAGAAGTTCCGTCAGCAGGTCGTCCGCCTGCTTGAGATTGCTGGCGCGCACGTGGTCGGCCAGCTCGCTGATGGCGGACAGGATGCCGTCATGCGGCCGCACTGACCCGGCCAGGGTCGATTTCAACGACGGAACAACAGAGCCGCTCACGTTCATTTCCATTCCTGGATCCTCCGCCCCTGCCTTGACGGACAGACAGCGTCTGTGACGCTGACGTCACGCTATGGCGGCTAGCATGACGATGGGAGGGGAATCGAGGGATGCCTTCACACTTCGTTAAGGTAGTTGCAGATCTGCCCACCCCGACATGGCTCCTCCCGACTCAAAGAAAACGACGAGTCGCGCGGCGCGGGCGGTAGGCTGGTGCTCCGCGCTTCTTGTCCGATGTTTTGATGGAGCATTAATCAGTATAGTTGTTTCGATGGTGCGCTTTCATCTGTCTGGAAGGGGCTGCGCTTCCGGGTGGGTATGCGGGGTTCCGAAGCTTGCCCTGCCGCTCCACCACCTTTGGGCGGGTTCTTGCGGGCGGTGCTTGCCATCGGGCGCGCCGACAAGAACATTTAGAGAACGATGACCCTCGATTCGGCCTCTCCGCCGCGGCCCTTCCGCCCTTTCTCTCGTTGGGGAGAGCGGGGATGAGACGAAGGGCCTGCCGCACGCCGCGTATAGGGGCAGAATCCTCGTGCTCCTTCCCCCCCGCGCCCGATGCCTCCGACGATCTTTCCCCCGCCGGCCCTCGGATCCTTGCGCTCCACCTGCCCTGGCTCGCCACCGAGGTCCTGCGCCTGCCCGGCCCCATCCTCACCTGGCACATGCTGGGGAACCGGCGCCTCGTCGCCGCGGTGGATGCGGAGGCGGTGGCGCTGGGGCTCCGGCCTGGCCAGACGCTGGGCGACGCGCAGGCGCTGGCACCCGAAGTCGCAGCGCTGCCGCACCGGCCGGAAGCGGCGGCGGCGCGGCTCTCGGCGCTCGCCCTCTGGGCGTTGCGGATCGCGCCCCTGGTGGCGCCGGACCCACCGGACGGCCTCCTTGTGAATATCGCGGGCACCCGGGCGGTGCTGGGCGAGGAGGAGACGGTGATGCGTCGGGCGGTGGCGGGGCTGGCGCGGCTGGGCCACGCGGCCTCGGCGGCGGTCGCGGGCACGACGGGGGCGGCGATGGTTCTCGCGCGCTGCGGCATCCCCGCCCGCGTGCCGGCAGGCGGGGAGGCGGCGGTCCTGGCCCCCCTGCCTCTCTCCGCCCTCCGGGGGGCGGAGGTGCCACATCTCGATCTCGCGCGCCTCGGGTTGCACCGGATCGGCGACCTGTTGGCGCAGCCGCGCGGGCCGCTGGTCCGGCGCTTCGGGGCAGGGCTGGCTTTGGCGCTCGACCGTGCGACGGGGGCGGTGGCCGAGCCCTTCCGCAGCATCCGCCCCGTGCCCGATCGCCACGTGGCCCTCGACTTCGAGGAGCCGCTGATCACCCGCACCGCTATCGACGCGGCGGCGGACCGCCTGCTGGCGCGGCTCTGCGCCGCGCTGGCGGAGGAGGGGAGGGGGCTGCGCCGCTTGGTGCTGCGCGCGCACCGGGCGGATGGCGGCGTGCAGGAAGTCTCGGTCGGGCTGGGCCTCGCCGGCCGCGACCCACGCCACCTCTCCCGCCTGCTGGCACCGAAGCTGGAAGCGCTCGCGCCCGGCTTCGGCTTCGACCGTATCGCGCTGATGGCGGAGGAGACGGAGCCTCTGGCCGCTGCCCAGCCCGGTTTCGGGGCGGAGGACGAGCGCGCCGCCCTGGCCGCCCTGCTGGACCGCGTGGCGCAGCGCCTGCCCGCCTGGCGCCTGCACCCGCGGGAGAGCCACTGGCCGGAGCGGGCGGTGGAGCGCGCCGCCCCTCTGGTGCCGGTGCCGGTGCCGGCCGGCTGGGCCGCGCGCCCGCGCCCCCTGCGCCTGCTGCGCCGGCCGGAGCGGCTGGAGGCCATGGCGGTGCTGCCGGACGAGCCGCCCTTCCGCATCCGTTGGCGTGGCACCTGGTTCCAGGTGCGCGCGGGCGAGGGGCCGGAGCGCCTGGCGCCCGAATGGTGGCGCGACCGCCCGGGCCGCCCGATGCGCGACTACTACCGGTTGGAAATGGCCGATGGCCGCCGCTTCTGGATCTGCCGCGCTGGCGGCCCGGGAGAGGGCGGCTGGTTCCTGCACGGGCTGATGCCGTGAGCGGCTTCGGCGAGCTGGCCGCGATGTCGAACTTCACCTTTCTGGAGGGCGCCTCCCACCCTTGGGAACTGGCGGCGGCGGCGAAGGCGCTCGGCCACGACGCGATCGGCATCGCCGACCGCAACTCCTTTGCCGGCCTCGTCCGCGGCATGGCGGCGGCGGAGGAGGCAGGGCTGCGCTTCGTGCCCGGCTGCCGCGTGGCGCTGGAGGACGGGAGGGAATACCTCGTCTGGCCCACTGACCGCGCGGCCTATGCGCGGCTGTCGCGGATGCTCTCCGCCGCCCGGATGGCCGGAGAGAAAGACGAATGCGCCATCCCGCGCGATGCCCTGATCGCGGCGGCGGAGGGACAGGTGATGGCCATGGTGCCGCCCGACGCGCCGGACGACGCCTTCGCCGAGCGCCTGCGAGCGGATGCCGCGGCCATGCGGCGCGCGCTCGCCCTGCCGATGTTCGCCGCCGCGCATCACCGCTTCGCCGGCGACGACCGGCGTCGCCTGCGGCTGCTTTCGGCCATGGCCGGCGCGGCGCGGGCGGGATTGCTGGCGGCGGGGGGCGTGCGGATGCACGTCGCCTCCCGCCGGCGCCTGGCGGATGTGGTGGCGGCGATCCGGCTGGGCGTGACGGTGGACGCACTCGGCCTGCACGCGGCACCGAACGCGGAGGCGCATCTCAAGCCCGCCGCCGAGATGCGCCGCCTCTTCGCCGGGCAGGAGGAGGCGGTGGAGGCGACGCTGCACGTGGTGGAGGCCTGCCGCTTCAGCCTGCGCGACCTCTCCTACGAATATCCCGAGGAGATCTTGGAACCGGGCCTGACCGCGCAGCAAACCCTCGCGCAAAGGGTGGCGGAGGCGGTGGCGGCGCGCTGGCCGCAGGGAGCGCCCGCGAAGGTGGCCGCCCAGATCGCCGAGGAGATGGCGCTGATCGACCGGCGCGACTACGCCGCTTACTTCCTGACGGTACACGAGATCGTCCGCTTCGCTGTCTCGCAGGGCATCCTCTGCCAGGGGCGCGGCTCGGCGGCCAACTCGGCGGTCTGCTACGTGCTCGGCATTACCGCCGTCGATCCCTCCAAGCACCGCCTTCTCTTCGCGCGCTTCCTGAGCGACGCGCGCGGCGAGCCGCCCGACATCGACATCGACTTCGAGCACGAGCGGCGGGAGGAGGTGATCCAGCACATCTACAAGCGCTACGGCCGCGACCGCGCCGCCATCACCGCCACCCTCATCCGCTACCGCACGCGCAGCGCCGTGCGCGAGGTCGGCCGCGCCATGGGCCTCTCGGACGACATCACCGGCCGCCTTGCCAAGGCCTCCTGGCACGATGGCGTGGAAGGGCTGCGGGATGTCGCACGCAGCACGGGGCTGGATCCCGACGCCGACCCGCGCCTTGGCATGGCGATGGATCTGGCGGAGGAGCTGCAAGGCTTCCCGCGCCACCTGGCCACGCATGTCGGCGGCTTCGTCATCACGCGCGGCAAGCTGACGGAGCTGGCCATCGTCACAAAGGCCGCGATGAAGGACCGCCACACCGTCGAATGGGACAAGGACGACATCGGCGAGCTGCGGATGCTGAAGGTGGATGTGCTGGGCCTCGGGATGCTCTCCTGCATCCGCCGCGCCTTTGACCTGCTGCGGCGCTATCCTGGCATCGACCACAACCTGCAGTCGGTGCCGCAGGACGATCCTGAGACCTACGCCATGCTGGCGCGCGCGGATTCCCTCGGCGTCTTCCAGGTGGAGAGCCGGGCGCAGATGAACATGCTGCCGCGCATGCGCCCCGCGAAGTACTATGACCTGGTGATCGAGGTGGCGATCGTCCGCCCCGGCCCGATCCAGGGCGACATGGTTCACCCCTATCTCCGCCGCCGGAACAATCAGGAGCCGGTGGACTACGCGAAGCCCGAACTGCGCGCCGTGCTGGAGAAGACGCTTGGCGTGCCGCTCTTTCAAGAACAGGCGATGGAGATGGCGATCGTCGCCGCGGGCTTTACGCCGTCACGCGCCGACGAGCTGCGCCGCTCCATGGCCTCCTTCAAGCACGACGGGAAGCTCGAGACCTTCCACGACGAGTTCGTCGGCGGCATGGTCCGTCGCGGCTACGAGCCCGATTTTGCCGAGCGCTGCTTCTCCCAGATCCGGGGCTTCGGCGGCTACGGCTTTCCGGAGAGCCACGCGGCCTCCTTCGCGCAGCTCGTCTACATCTCCGCCTGGATCAAGCGCCACCATCCCGCGGCCTTCGCGGCGGCGCTGCTGAACAGTCAGCCCATGGGCTTCTACGCGCCGGCGCAGATCGTGCGCGACGCGCGCGAGCATGGCGTCGCCGTTCGCCCGGCCGACGTGACCGCCAGCGACTGGGACTGCACGCTGGAACAGGACGGGGAGGGGTGGGCGCTGCGGCTGGGTCTGCGCCTCGTCTCGGGCTTGCCGAAGGAGAACGGGGAAAGGATTGCGTCGCTCCGCCCGGCGGTCTCCCCTGCGGCCCTCGCCGCCGCCGGGCTGGGCCGCGTGGCGCTGGAGGTGCTGGCGCGGGCGGACGCCTTCCGTGGCCTCGGCCTCGACCGCCGCCGCGCGCTCTGGGAAGCGGCCGCGGTGGAGCGGGCGGTGCCGCCCTTGCCGCTCTTCATCGCCGCCGAGGCCGCGCCGCGCCTGCCGGCGGAAACGCGGGGCGAGGCGACGGTGCTCGACTACGGCGCGACGGGGCTAAGCCTGCGCGCGCACCCGCTCGCGCTGCTGAGGCCGAGACTTGCGGAAATCGGGGCCTGGGACAGCCGGGCGGTGGCGGCGGGGCGGCAGGGGCAGCGGATGCGAGTCGCCGGGCTGGTGCTGGTGCGTCAGCGCCCCGGCACCGCCAAAGGCGTCGTCTTCTTCACGCTGGAGGACGAGTTCGGCACGGTGAATCTCGTCCTCCATGCAGCGACCATCGCGGCCAACCGCGCTCCCGTGGTGGCCGCGCGCCTGCTGCTGGTGGAGGGAAAGGTAGAGCGCTACGACGAGGGTGCGGTGCCCGTCGTCCATCTTCTCGGCCAGAAACTGGAGGACCGCTCGGACCTGCTGGACGGGCTGCACCTGCTCGGCCCCGTGCCCGTGCCGCTGGCCCGTGCGGATGAGGTGTCGCGCGGAACGGACCACCGGCCCGATTCACGCTCCCCCACCTTTCCGGGAAGCCGGGACTGGCACTGAGCGCGGGCCTACTCCGCGGCCAGCGGCATCGTATCCTCCCCTGCGGCCGCCGCATCGGGCACGCGCTCCTCGCCGGTCCGAGGCAGGAGGAGGGCGCTGCGGCGGATCAGCCAGACCGCCCGCTCGAAGAGCGAGGTGGCGCGGAAGAGCAGGTCCAGCCCGTCCTGCATCGAGACCCCCGCGCGCGCCAGTCGGCGGCGGATCCCGTCCATCACCGAGCGGTCGGCCGACAGCTCGGACAGCGTCGCCGCCGCCTCGGGATCGCCTGAGAGCGCGGTTTCGTGCAGTTCCGTCAGCAAGAGGTGAAGGGACTCGGCGAGCGGCCCGGCGAGGCCCGCGAGAGGATCGTCCACCCCTCGCCGCGGCCCCAGGAAGGCATTCGCCGGACGCCTCCGGCGATATCGTTGCGGATCATGGGCGAAGTCGGGCGACGGCGCAGCAGGCCGCCGAGCATGTCATAAAAAGATTAATCGCAGGCCCCGAACGCTCCGCACGGCCGGGGCCCAGGCCTCCGCGACCGGTCACGCCGGTCGCGGGGGCGGTCCCTCAGGTGGGGTTCACCGCCAGGCTGTTGGCGGCCACAGTTACCGTGCCCGTGCCGCTCACCACCACCGGGGCGGCGAGGGGGGCAACGAGGAGCGGGTTGCCGCCCGAGGCCGCGTCGTAAAGCCCCACATGGGTTAGCGTGCCGGCCGAGGCGGAGAAGACGAAGCGGATCGCCTCGGCGTTCTGCTGCGTGCCCGTACCCGTGAAGGTTACGCGCTGGCGAGCATAGCCGTTGCCGGCCGGCTCCCCGTTCAGCCCCGCGGCCGCCGTGCCGCCGGTGCCTAGGGCGGCGTAGACCGTGGTCGGAAGGCTTGGGCCACGGGCGCAAACAGCGCGGGCAAGGAGGTTGCGCGCGTAATCGGTCAGTGCGGACATGGTGGTCTCTCGTTCAGTTGAGGGTGAGCGCCTGCAGGGTGGCGTCCGGCAGGCGAGTGGGGTGGAGGTCCAGGGGGCCGACCTCGCCGAAGGCACCCTGGCCGAGCGTGGAGGCGCCGTGGCCGACCAGAAGACGGTTGACCGACGGGATCGCCCCCGCCAGCGACATGACCGTGCCGCCGTTGCAGCAGGCCACGATGCCGCTCGTGTCCCAGGCCAGAGCGGCGCGGAAGGCGACGCCCGGTGCCAGGGTCTGGATGCTCGATCCCGAGGTCAGCGTCCCCGAAGCCGAGCGGAAGGGTTGGAGCGTCGCTGCCCCGCCCGGCTTGCGCAGCCCGAAGCGGTTGCCGTCCGTACCGTCGTCGAGCACGAGAAGGCCCTGCACGTCGGCCGCGCCCGTGCTCACCGTCGGCAGCATGAAGGTGCCGACCAGGGAGCCGGCCGCTGCACGGGCGGCGTTCAGCGAGAAGACCGGCACGTCCGCGCCACGGGTAGAAGAAGCGGGAGTGCCCGCGGCCGGCAGGACGGGCGTGGAGGCGAAGCCGCTCTGTTCGGCTTGTGGGGTCATGATTTGCAGTGTGAAGTCCGCCGCGACGCTCACCGCCAAGTTCGGCATGATGCCGAGCTGGATGTAGGTCGTCGTCGCGTCAGTAATGGTGCGCGTGACAGTGATCCGCTGCCACGCGCCCGCCGGCGTGAACTGCACATCCGACGCTGGCGTTGCGCCGCCCCCGCGCTCCTGAATGCGGATGCGGTAGTTGGAACTGGCCGGAAGTGAACCGGCGGCGAGACGCACCCATGCCGAGAAGGTCCATGTCTGGCCGATCGACGCAGGCATGGCCGCAGCGCTCGTCACTTCAGGCGTGACGGTAAAATAGCCGGTCGCCGTGGGCGTTCCCTGCACCCGAACGGACAGGACCGGAAGGCCGTAGGTTGGATCGGTTCCGAGCGCGAGCGTGCTTGTCGTTCCCGCCAGGGCGGCGATGGTCCAGTAGGTCGGAGGCGTTCCCGGCGACCCGGCAACCGCTCCTTCCAGGCGCGGGTTACGGAGGCTGTTGGTGCGTCCCCCCTCCACCAGCAGCCGCTGCGCTGCACCCTGGAAGCGGGGTGCGTTGGCCGCAAAGGACAGCATGGTGGTGCCGTCCGTGTCCGCCGCGAGCGCGGTGGAGGCGCGGGTCAGCGCCAGCCCTCCCGACAGCGCTCCCGCGGACACAAGCCGGAGCGGTCCTCCCCCCAGCGCGTGGATGATTGGTGTGGCGCCGATCATCAGCTGGCACCCGCGCCGGTGAGTTGGCAGAGCCTCGTCGTCCCACCGTCCGGCGAGAGGACGATGAGGCTGGCGATGCCGCCCGAGCGAATTTTCGTGAAGCCGTCCGGGTTGCCGATCGCCGCCGTAAAGCCGGTGAGCGGCAGGGCGAGGTCGGTGCCGCTGCGGTTCAGCACCATGCAGGAGAAGCCATTGCCTGTAGCCGACCAGTCGATTGAGAGCGTGGCACCAGGATTGGCCACCAGCATCCGCGCGTTATGCGTGGCGAAGATCAGCGGCGTCGCGGCGGAGAGCATCACCATGGGCATGGCCCGCTGCGTGAAGCTGTTGTCCACATAGTTGCGCGTCGCCGCCTGCATCGCCGATGCCGGATCGGCTGCCAGCGTCATCGACCCGGTGAGCGACAGCGAGCCCGCCAGCGTCATCGCCCCGTTGGAGGCGATCCGCATCCTCTCGGTCAGCGCACCGCCCGAGCGGGTCTCGACCACGATCGCGCCGGCTTCCGCCCCTGCCGTCACCGTCTCCGCGACGGCACCGATGCGGCCGAAAGTCACCTCCGCCGCGCTGCTGTTGTTGCCATTCACCTCAAGGTTGAAGAGACGGTCGTTCGCGGCGGGCGCCGCGGAGAGCCTTCGGGTGCGGAGGGTCATCGGCAACGTCATCCCGGCGCCGCCGAAGTTGAAGGCCGCGTTCGGGTTCAGCGTCTGGTCGCCGCCGAGGAAGACATCCGTGCCGGCGACGCTGACTGCGGCCGCCGCCGTGTCGCCACTGCCGTGCAGGCGGAGCATGGCGCCGGCGCTGCTGCTGCGGCGGTGCACCGCGACGATGCCATCGCTGCGGGCCGAGAGTCGCGTCTCGATCGCCCCGGCCGCTGAGATGGCCGCGAGTTCTGCCTGTCCACCGATGGAGCGGTTGATGCCAACGCTGGAGGGCATGCGGCTGCTGCTCACCTGCAGCTTCTGCAGCGCCCCCGCGCTCTCGCCGGTGAAGCCGGCGTTCTTGAGGTCGCAGCCGACGATCTGCAGGCTGTCCGCGTTGTCGAGGAGGTGGACGGTGCCGTAGATGTCGCAGCCCATCAGCACCAGCCCGCCGTCCTGCAGCTCCAGCGAGCGGCCGGAGCCAGCGGGAAGCATGACGCCGGCGATAGTGTTCTGGTCGGAGGCCTGGACATTCACCACCAGGGCACGGCCCTTGCTCGACCAGAAGCCGCCGTACCACTTGTTGCGGTTCGCCAGGCCTGTGATCTGCACGCCGATCGTGGCGGGATCGACCACGATGCCGTCGAGGCCGCAGTTCACGATCTGCGCCGAATGGCACTCGTCGTCGAGGTGCCAGCCGACGTCATGCCCGAACTCGAAGCAGTTCACGAAGTTCGGCATGTCGGCGTCGTAGATCCAGAAGCCCTTGCCACGACGGTGGTTGAGCGTCGGGTTGACCGATCCGCCGCTCGTGTAGGTGCCCGAGAAGGCGCTGGCCGCGAGGTCGAGGGTCGTGCTGTTCGGCACGGCGGCGATGGTGAAGCGACCGTTCGCCCCGGCAACGCCGCCCACGCCGCTGATCACCACCACGTCCCCGGCGCGCAGCTCGTGGGCGGAGGACACGGCGAGCCGCACGAGGCCCGACGGGTTGGCGGCGCAGCCCGTGACCGCGTAGGTCGTGTTGGAGAAGCCCCGGCCCGTGGTGGCCAGCGGGTGCCAGTTGATGCGCTCGTTATGGGCGATGTCATAGGAGCGGCCGAGATAGAGGCCGTTGGTGCAGTCGCCCACCACGTCGAGCACGCGCGTGCGGCTGGAACCGTTGCTGTAGATGCCCCAGGTGAACCCGATGATGAGCAGGCTGCGCACGGAGGCGTCGGTGGCGTTCGTCGGGCTGCCGCCCGTCGTCCCGTCGCCGATGCTGACCGCAGTTCCCGAGAAGGCGGCCACGCAGTTCAGCGCCTCGCGCACGTTGGAGGGCGCGACGAGGCCCTTGCGCAGGATGGCCACACCCTCCAGCGCCGCGTTCCGGCGCAGGCGGATGGTGCGCAGCGGGTTCAGCACGATGGCGTAGGGGATGGAGGTGTAGTCGTTGTCCACCCGGAAGCCGCCGGGATCGGCGGCGCCGCGGAGGGTGACGTTGGGCGGAATGATGAGGTCAGCGCTGTCCACCAGGTAGCGGCGCGGACCGAGCGTCACCACGCCACCACCGGCCGCGGCGGCGTTGTTCATCGCGGTCTGGATGGCCAGCGTGTCGTCCGTCGTGCCATCGCCGGCCGCGCCGAAGTCGCGCACGTAGAGGGGGCGGTCCGCGGTGATGATGGAGCGGATCTGGCCGAAGGTGGCGCGCCGTGTCTCGGTCCCGGACCCCACGCCCTGCACGATGGGGGAGACGTCCGTGTCCTGTAAGGCGGCGGCTGGAGGAAGTTCGCTGATCTTGCTGTCGGGCATCGGGGCTGGCGGCTCCGTTGGAGGGGCGGTCGGCGTCGGGGCGAGCGGGTGGCGCTACATGACCATCCGGCCGCCAGCCTCGATCAGCATGCTGACCCCATTCTCGAGCAGGAGGGCGAAGGCGGAGAGGACGACGAAGGAGGGGGAAACCTGCGCCACCAGCGGATCCAGCGCGTCCTCGACCTTCACGCGGTAGCCGTTGCCCGGCGTCGGCGCGGCGAAGGTGGCACTGGCGGTGCCCGCCGCGACCGGCACGCTCGTCGGCCCGAGAACAGGGGCGCCGAGCGAGTTGAGCACGCTGAACTTCAGCGTGGTGGTGGCGCCCGAGGCGCTGGCCCGGACGGTGAAGTTCTGCCCCTGGTTCAGGCCGCTCGGCATGGCGCCCAGGGCGACGCCGCGCGCGACCGCCGTAACGGAGAGGTCGGTCTCGATGCCGAGGGTCGCCGCGCCCGTGAGCCGCAGGGGCGCCGAGTTGGCATCGACCACGATGCCGTTGCCGACCTCGCCGTTATTGCGGACCGGCAGGATCGCCGTCGCGTCGCCCGCCTGCACCACCACCATGTGGCCTGGCAGCAGCCGGCCCGCCGCGCCGTTGAAGTAGCCCGGCGAAAGAACGGTGGCCCGGCTGTCCGTGGTCTTGTAGAGCCACAGGGTGAAACTGTCCGCTGCAACGAGCGAGATCAGGCTGTTGGCAATGAAGGACATGCGGGGTGGCTCCTGCGCGGCGAACACGAAAAACCCCGCGCGGCAGGGCCGGGCGGGGCGAATGGAGAGTGGTTGGGGGGCGGGCGCGGTTGTCCCGTTGGCGAGGGGGGAGTTACAGGACGACAGGCCTTATGTCAAGAACTAATTCCTCGGAAACCCCAGAAAAGATACCCATCTTGCGCCCGGCGCCCAGCGCCATAACCTCTCGCCCTCCAGCCCAGCTCCGCGAGACGGCATGACCCTTTTCCGCGTCCTCCTGCTGCTTCTCGCGATGGCCCTTCCGGCTTCTGCGCAGCAGCCCGTGCTGAACGTCTATAACTGGACCGACTACATCGATCCCCAGGCGATCGAGGGCTTCCAGCGCGAGACCGGCATCCGCGTCCGCTACGACGTCTTCGACAGCCTGGAGACGCTGGAAGGCAAGCTCTCCGCGGGGCGTTCCGGCTACGACGTCATCGTGCCCACAAGCGAGCCGAGCTTCGCCCGCCTGTCGCGCGCGGGCGCACTCCGCCCCCTGGACCGCACCGCGATCCCCAATTGGTCCGGCCAGGATCCCGCATTGCTCGCCCAGGTAGCCAGCAGCGATCCCGGGAACCGCTTTGGTGCCATCTATCTCTGGGGCACCATCGGCATGGGCCTGCGCGCGGACCGCATCCGCGCCCTCGCGCCCGACGCGCCGCTCGACAGCCTCGACCTCATCCTCAAGCCCGAGAACGCCCGGCGAATCGCCAGCTGCGGCATCGCCATCATGGACAGCGGCATCGACATCATCCCGAGCGTGCTGCGCTGGCTGGGCAAGGACCCGAACAGCGCCGACGCCGCCGACCAGCGCGCGGCCGAGGCGGCGCTTCTGGCCATCCGCCCGCATGTCCGCGCCATCATTCCCTCCTCCGCCATCACCGATGCCTTGGCGCAAGGCGAGTACTGCGCCGTGCTCACCTATTCCGGCGATGTCGTGCAGGCCCGTAACCGCGCTCAGGCCGCAGGCCGCGAATCCGGCCTCACCTATGCCCAGCCGAGCCAGGGCGCGCAGATCTGGTTCGACATGCTCGCCATCCCCGCCGACGCCCCGAACCCCGACGCCGCCCAGCGCTTCATCGACTACATGCTCCGCCCGCAGGTCATCGCGGGCGTCACGAACCAGGTGCGCTACCCCAACGCCGTCCCCGCCTCCCGCCAGTACCTGCGGCCGGAAGTCACGGCGGATCCCAATGTCTATCCCTCCCAGGAAGCCATCGCCCGCGCCTTCACCGTCGCCGCCCCCGGCCCGGCGGCCGAGCGCGCCCGCGCCCGCTCCTGGTCGCGCTTCAAGGCCGGCCGTTGACACCACGCCTCTCGCTCACCGCCGTGACCCGCCGCTTCGAGGGCGTGACGGCGCTCGACGCCGTCTCGCTCGACGTCGCCGCCGGGGAATTCC
The DNA here is from genome assembly GCF_016107305.1 of Roseomonas sp. KE2513. GTDB lineage: Bacteria > Pseudomonadota > Alphaproteobacteria > Acetobacterales > Acetobacteraceae > Roseomonas. The sequence goes on along the minus strand of NZ_RCVR01000002.1, from coordinate 267,974 downwards.
TGGCCCTTCTCGGCGGCTCCGGATCCGGAAAATCCACCCTGCTGCGCGTGATCGCGGGCTTTGAGACGCCCGACTCCGGCACCGTGAGGCTGGACGGCGCAAACCTCGCCGGCGTGCCCCCGCACCGGCGCCCCGTGAACATGATGTTCCAGTCCTACGCCCTGTTCCCGCACATGAGTGTCGCGGCCAACATTGGTTACGGACTTCGCCGCGAGGGTCGCCCGCGCGCCGAGATCGAGGCGCGCGTCGCCCAGGCGATCGCGACCGTGCGCTTGGAAGGCATGGAGAAGCGCCGCCCCGACGCCCTCTCCGGCGGCCAACGCCAGCGCGTCGCTCTCGCCCGCGCCCTGGTGAAGCGCCCCCGCCTGCTGCTGCTGGACGAGCCGTTGGGCGCACTCGACGCCAACCTGCGGGAGCGCACGGGCTTCGAGCTGCGCGCCATCCAGCGCGAGAGCGGCGCCGCCTTCGTCATGGTCACCCACGATCAGGCAGAGGCGCTGGCCCTCGCCGACCGCGTGGCCGTCATGGACCGCGGCCGCCTCCTGCAGGTCGCCCCCCCGCGCGACCTCTACGAGCGTCCGGCAACGCGCTTCGTCGCGGGCTTCCTCGGCGCCGCCAACGTCCTCTCCGGGGCCCGCACCGCCGATGGCGCGCTGGATTGCCCCGACGCCGCCTGTACCCTCCGCGCCACCACAACCATCCCCGAGGGAACCGCCGCCGCCGCGATCCGCCCCGAGCGAATCCGCATCGCGACCGTGACCGGCGATAACACCGCCTCCGGCACCGTCGAGGAGGCCGCCTTCCGCGGCGAGAGCAGCCTTCTCCTCGTGCGCCTCGCCGGCGGCGCCCTCATCCGCGTCTCCCACGCCGAGGAGGGCGGCGCCCCGCCGCCCCGCGGCACCGAGGTCCGCCTCGCCTGGGACGCCGACGCCGTGGTCCCGCTCGTCGAATGAAAGCCGCCCTCCGCCTCATCCCCGGAGCCTGGCTCGCCCTGCTGGTCGCAGCACCCCTCGTGCTGGTCGCCATCATGGCCCTCTCCTGGCAGGCCGAGGGCGTACCCCCCTACAGCCCGCCTTGGGCAGGGGAGGGGATCAACCCCGACAACCTCCGCCTCCTAGCCGAGGATCCCCACTACCGCGACGCCCTCGCCCAATCCCTCGTCGTCGCCGCCCTCACCGCTGGCTTCTGCCTGCTGATCGCCACCCCCATGGGCCTTGCCATCGCGCGCGCCGGGCGGGGGCGCAACGCGCTGCTCGGCGCGGTCCTGCTGCCCTTCTGGACAGGCTTCCTCATCCGCATCGGCGCCTGGATCGGCCTGTTGCGGGATGAGGGCTGGATCAACTCCGTCCTCCGCGCCCTCGGCTGGATCGACCAACCCCTGCCGCTGCTCTACTCGAACGGCGCGATGCTACTCGGCATGGTCCACGCCTACCTGCCCTTTGCCGTGCTCCCCGTCTTCGCGGCGGCCACGCGGCTCGACCCGGTGCTGGAACAGGCCGCCGCCGACCTCGGCGCGACCCCCGGCCGCGCCTTCCTCACGATCACCCTGCCGCAGCTCCTTCCGGCGCTCGCCGCCGCCTTCCTCCTCGTCTTCATCCCCGCGGCAGGCGAGTACGTCATCCCCGAACTCCTCGGCCCCGCCGATGCCACCCTTGTCGGCCGCGTCCTTTTCCAGGAATTCTTCCAGAACCGGGACTGGCCTGTCGCCTCCGCCCTCGCGGTCGCGCTGCTGGCCCTGCTGCTCGGCCCCATCGTCCTCTTCCAGCGCCTGGGCCGCTCGGCATGACGCCGCGCTGGCTCCGGGTCGCCATGTGGGCCGGCCTCGCCTTCCTCTGGCTACCGGTGGGGCTGCTCGTCGCCTACGCCTTCTCGGCCGACCCGGTTCCCTTCCACTGGGGCGGCTTCTCCACACGCTGGTTCACGGCCCTTGCCGCCAATACGCGCCTGCTGGAGGCCGCCTGGCTCTCCCTCCGCGTCGCCGCCGGCGCCGCCACCCTGGCCGTCCTCCTCGGCGGCGCCACCGGCTGGGTTCTCGCCCGCCACGGCCCCTTCGCCGGCCGCGCGGCCCTCGGCGCCCTGGCCGGCGCCCCGCTGATCCTGCCGGAGGTCGTGACCGGCCTCTCCCTCCTCCTCCTTTTCGTGGCGCTCGAGGGCGCGACGGGCTGGCCGGAGGGCCGCGGGGCCCTGACCGTCCTGCTGGCCCACGCCACCCTCGGCACCGCCTACGCGGCCGTGGTCATCCAGTCGCGCCTCGCCTCCCGGGACCGGGAACTGGAGGAGGCCGCCCGGGACCTCGGCGCCGGCCCGGCCACGGCCTTCGCCACCGTCACCCTGCCCCTGATGGCGCCGAGCCTCGCCGCCGCCTGGCTCCTCGCCTTCACCCTCTCGCTGGACGACGTGGTGCTCGCCTCCTTCGTCTCCGGCCCCGCCGGCACCACCCTGCCGGTCGCCCTCTTCTCCATGCTACGCCTCGGCATGACGCCCGAGGTCAACGCCCTGGCCACGCTCCTCCTGGCGGCCGCGGGCGTCACTCTCGCCGCGGTCGGCTGGTTGTTGCGTCCGCGCGACTAGAATTCGGGCCTGGAATGCGCGGATCGGCGGTTCCGCCGCGGGCCCAGGAGCATTAGGGTCCGCCGCGTTTCAACTCGAAGTCCGAGAACAATGACCCTCACCGCCGAGCGCCTGAACAAGATCTCCCCCTCCCAGACCATCGCCATCTCCACGAAGGCGCGGGAGATGAAGGCGGCGGGGCGGGACATCATCAGCCTCTCGGCGGGCGAGCCGGACTTCGAAACCCCGCGCAACGTGAAGGACGCCGCGATTCGCGCGATCGAGGCCGGCGAGACCCGCTACACCGACGTCTCCGGCACCAAGGCCATGCGCCAAGCCGCCGCGGATAAGTTCAAGCGCGACCACGGCCTCGACTACAAGGTGGAGGAGATCGTCGTCTCCACCGGCGGGAAGCAGGTCATCTTCAACGCGATGGTCGCGACGCTCGACAAGGGCGACGAGGTTGTCATCCCCGCCCCCTGCTGGGTTTCCTACCCCGACATCGTGGCGCTGGCGGACGGTACGCCCGTGATCGTCGAGGCCGGCCCGAACCAGGGCTTCAAGATCACCGCCGACCAGCTTGAGGCCGCGATCACCCCGCGCACCAAGTGGTTCATGCTGAACAATCCCTGCAATCCGACCGGCGCTGCCTACACGGCCGAGGAACTGAAGTCCCTCACCGACGTGCTCCTGCGCCACCCGCAGGTCTGGGTCTTCACCGACGATATCTACGAGAAGCTCGTCTACAACGGCTTCAAGTTCGCCACCGTGGTCGAGGTGGAGCCGAAGCTACGCGACCGCACCGTGACGATGAACGGCCTTTCCAAGGCCTACGCGATGACCGGCTGGCGCCTCGGCTATGCCGGCGCTCCCGCCGCGCTCGTCAAGGCGATGGACAAGCTGCAGAGCCAGTCCACCTCCAACACCTCCTCCATCACCCAGGCCGCCGGCGTCGAGGCGCTGAACGGCCCGCAGGAGACGGTTGAGGAGATGCGCCAGGCCTTCGAGCGCCGCCGCGACCTCGTGGTCTCCATGCTGAACGGAGCCCCTGGCATCCACTGCAACACGCCGGAGGGCGCCTTCTATGTCTTCCCCTCCGTCACCGGCTGCCTCGGCAAGACCACCAAAGGTGGGAAGCTCCTGAAGACCGACGAGGACTTCGTCCTCGCTCTGCTGGAGGAAGAGGGCGTCGCCACTGTCCACGGCTCGGCCTTTCTTTTCCCCGGCTACATGCGCATCTCCTACGCCGCCGCCGACGACCAGCTGAAGGAAGCCTGCGAGCGCATCCAGCGGTTCTGCCAGGGCTTGCACTGAGCTTCGCCTTCCGCCCCGCGACGGAGGGTGACTTCGAGCCCCTGCTCGACCTCTCGATGCGCGTCATGCGCGCGCATCTGGAGCGGGTAGGGCGCTTCGATCCTGCCCGCCGCCGCGCCCGGATGCGTGCCGCCTTCGACCCCGCCGCTTTCCGCCTGATTGAGGAGGAGGGCCATTTCCTCGGCTGCGTCGCGGTGGTGGACCACCCCTGCCATCGCGAGATCCACTCCTTCTACCTCGAACCCCGAGCGCAGGGACGTGGCCTCGGTCGCGTAGTCCTGGACGCCATCCTGGCCGAGCGCCCGGGCCGCCCGGTGCGCCTGGAGGTCCTGAAGGAAAGCCCTGCCGCCCGCTTCTACGAGCGCGCCGGCTTCCACCTGACTGGCGAGGCCGAGTACGACCTTCTCTACGAATGGCCCGGCCGGCATCCAGCGTGAGCGCCGGAGTTATCTGAGCCGCACCCGGCCTGCCCAGCTCCTGCTCAGCCCATGTTGACGCCGTACTGCCCGCAGATCGCGCCGATCTCTGGCGGCGTCAGCCCGCCAGGCGCCGCCCGGCCCGCGCGGTCGAAGTGCCGGAACATCTCCAGGCTTTGCACGCCCGGGGTGGCCATCACCAGGAAGCGGACCAGCCCCGCCGTGTCATTGCGGAAGGCGTGGCGCGATCCCGCGGGCAGCGTCACCGTCGTCCCTGGCCCGTGCCGCCGCTCTGCCACCCCATCGAACACGGTCAGCTCGCCCTCCAGGATGTAGAAGACTTCGGTATCCTCGCCATGCACGTGCGGCGGCACGAAGAAGCCAGGCGGCGTCAGGTGCTCGCCGAGGAACAGGCCGTGCGAGCCGGGCTCTGCCTTCACCACCATCTTCGCACCGAAGACATCCAGCGCCTCGCCCTCACCCGGGGCCTGCACGCCGACCGGCCGATCCATCACGTCCAACATCCCTCTCTCCTCTCCATGACGGGCATCCATCCCGCCCAAGCAGACTGCGGCATTACCCGCGCGCCGGGCAGTTTCTCGTTCTGGACAGCCCGTTCGCCCTGGCGAACACTGCGCACATGCGGGCCTTCCTCGGCATCGAAGCCTTTGTCCGGGTGGTGGAGGCCGGCAGCTTCACCGCTGCCGCCGAGCGGCTGCAAACCGCCAAGTCCTCCGTCAGCGAGACCGTCCGCGCCCTCGAGGATCGCCTTGGCGTTCGCCTGCTGGACCGCAGCACGCGCAAGGTGCAGCCCACCGAGGCCGGCCGTGCCTTCTACGCCCGCTGCCGCCTCCTGCTGCGCGAGGAGGAGGCCGCGCGGCTGGAAGCCCAGGCCCTGCAGGAGGCTCCGGCCGGCCGGCTGCGCGTTGCGGCCCCGGAGTGCTTCGCGGCCCGCCACCTCATGCCCGGCCTCGCCGCCTTCCTTGCGGCCCACCCGGCCGTCGAGATCGACCTCGTCGAGGCCGCCGGCCTCGTCCGGCTGGTCGAGGACGGCTTCGACCTCGCCATCCGCGTGACGGAAGCGCCAGCGCCGGGGCTCGTCGTGCGGCGCCTGGCCACCTCCCGCGTCGTTATCGTGGCCTCGCCCGGCTATCTGGCCCAGCACGGCGCCCCGGCCGTGCCCGGCGACGTCGCGCGCCATCGCTGCATCGGCTTCGCGCCGCTCCCATGGCGCGACACCTGGCGCCTGGGTAGCGAAACCGTCGCGATCCGCCCGGTCCTGCTGACCGACCACGCCGAATCCCTCCGCGCCGCGGCCGTCGCCGGCGTCGGCCTGGCGGCGATCCCGGACTGGGCCGTGGCGGACGCGATCGCCTCCGGCGGGCTGCAGCGCGTCCTGCCCGCCTGCGAGACGCCGGAGAGCGGCATCTTCGCCGTCTACCCGACCAACCGTCTCATGGTTCCCAAGGTCCGCGCCTTCACCGACCACGTCGCCGCCATGCTGCGCGAGCGCGGCCTGCCGCCCTGAAGGCCCCGCTGAGGCGGGGTTGGCGAGGCGCCGCCCGGGGCCTAGTTTCCGCCCCCTCAAAGCACCGCCCACACTGGAACATCCCGAATGCCCGCCCTCGCCCAGAGGCTGCAGGAGATCACCCTCTCCGGCTCATCCCGCATGTCCCTCCGCGCGCGCGAGCTGCGTGAGGCCGGCCACAAGGTCATCAGCCTGACGATCGGCGAGCCCGACTTCGCCACCCCGACCCACGCCATCGAGGCCGCGCACGAGGCCGCCCTGGCGGGGAAGACCAAGTACCCCCCCAACGACGGCTGGCCCGAGCTGAAGGCCGCCGTCCAGCGCAAGTTCAAGCGCGAGAACGGCCTCGACTACGCCCTCGACGAAATCATGATCGGGAATGGCGGCAAGCAGGTGATCCTGGACGGCATCCTCGCCACCGTCGATGCGGGCGACGAAATCGTCATTCCCACCCCCTTCTGGTCCGCCTATGCCGATATCGGCAAGCTCGCCGGCGGCGTGCCCGTGCTTGTTCCCTGCCCGCAGAACAACGGCTTCAAGCTCCGCCCCGAAGACCTCGACGCCGCCATCACCCCGCGCACGAAGTGGGTCGTGCTGAACTTCCCCAACAATCCTTCCGGCGCCGCCCTCACGCGCGATGAGGTGGCCGCGCTCGCCGCCGTGCTGATGCGCCATCCCCATGTCTGGGTGATGTCGGACGAGATGTACGAGCACATCTCCTACGTCGAGACCGGCTTCCACAGCATCGCCGCCGTCGAGCCCGGCCTGAAGGATCGCGTGCTCACCGTAAGCGGCGCCTCCAAGACCTACGCTATGACCGGCTGGCGCGTCGGCTTCTGCGGCGGGCCGCGTGCGCTGATCAAGGCCATGACCAACATGCAGAGCCAGACGACGAACGGCATCGCCACCGTCGCCCAGGCCGCCACCATCGCCGCTCTGGACGGCCCGCAGGACACGGTGGAGGAGCGCCGCGCCCTCTACCGCGCCCGCCGCGACCTCGTGGTGGAGATGCTGAACGAGGCACCGGGCATCCAGTGCCACCGTCCGGAAGGCGCCTTCTACGTCTATCCCAGCGTTGCCGGCCTCCTCGGCCGCACCACCGCCGGCGGCCGGCGCCTTGGGACGGACGAGGACGTGGCCATGGCCCTGCTTGAGGAGAACCACGTCGCCACCGTCTCCGGCACCGCCTATGCCATGAGCCCCTATATCCGCCTCTCCTACGCGACGGATACGGAAACGCTGCGCGAGGCCTGCGCCCGCATCCAGGCCTTCTGCCAGGGCCTGTCATGACCCCCGCCATCCGCCCCGGCACCGACGCCGACGCGGATGGCTTCATCCGCCTCATCGGTGATGCCTGGGCCGAGTACCCCAACTGCGTTCTCGACGTGGACGCCGAGGTTCCCGAACTTCGCGCGCTTGCGACCCACTTTGAAAAGGTCGGCGGTGCCCTCTGGGCTGCCGAAGCGGATGGCGCCATCGTCGGCATGGTCGCCACCCGCCCGCTGCGGGATGACGACGAGGCCTGGGAAATCGGCCGCATGTACGTCGCCAAATCTGCCCGCGGTACCGGCCTCGCGCATGCCCTGCTCGACCGCGCCGAGGCCCATGCCGTCGCCCACGGCGCAAAGCGCATGATCCTCTGGACCGACACCCGCTTCGAGGCCGCGCACCGCTTCTACGAAAAGCGTGGCTATGTCCGCGCCGGCTCCATCCGCATCCTCGACGACATCTCGAACTCCCTCGAATTTCGCTATGCCAAGCCCGCGACCGGCGTGGTGGTGGAGGTGCTGGACGCCGCCGCGGCCTCCAGCGCGGAGCGCCGCCTGGCCGAGATCCTCGTTGCCTGTGTCGCGGCCGGCGCCTCCGTCTCCTACCTGCCGCCCCTCTCGCCCGAGGTCGCCCGCGCCTTCTGGCGGGGCGTTTCCGCCGACGTCGCAACCGGCGCCAAGGTCCTTCTCGGAGCCTGGTGCGACGGCCAACTCGCCGGCACCGTGCAACTCGTCCTCGCCCAGCAGCCCAACGCCCCCCATCGAGCGGAGGTGGCGAAAGTGCTCGTGGACCCCGCCTTCCGCCGCCGCGGCATCGGCCGCGCCCTCATCCGACGCGCCGAGCAGACCGCGCGCGGCATCGGCCGGAGGCTTTTGGTGCTGGATACAGAGGCAGGCGGTGATGCCGAGCGCCTCTACCGCAGCCTCGGATGGCAGGAGACCGGCCGCGTGCCCGGTTACGCGCTGGGCCACGACCGCCAGCCGCTCGACACGGTCTTCTTCTGGAAAAGGCCCTGATGATCACGCCGGACTGGTGCCGCATGATGGCGGCCTACAACGCGGAGATGAATTGTCGTCTCCTCACCGCCGCCGCCCGCCTGCCGGACGCCGCCCGGCGCGAGAACCGCGGCGCCTTCTTCGGCAGCCTCCACGGCACGCTGAACCATCTTCTCTGGGGCGACATGCAGTGGATGTCCCGCTTCGATGGCGGCGAGAAGCCCCCCATCGGCGGCGGCCAGGCCAGCACCGGCCTGGAACCCGACTTCGACGCCCTGGTCCGCCGGCGCGCGGCCATGGACGCCCGCATCACCGAATGGACTGCCCGCCTCTCACCCGAATGGCTGGCCGGCGATCTCACCTGGACCAGCGGCGCCGCGCGGCGGGAGGTCACGCGCCCCCGCGCCCTGCTGGTCACTCACTTCTTCAACCACCAGACCCATCACCGCGGCCAGGCCCACGCACTGCTGACTGCCGCCGGCGAGGATACCGGCGACACCGACCTGTTCCTCGTGCTGGACGCCGCCTAGCTCCGCTCGAGCAACTCCACCCGCACGTTCTCCGGCCCCTCGATGAAGGCGATGCGCGTGCCCGGCCGAACGTCGTTCGGCTCCATCACCACGCGCACGCCCTTGGACCGCATTTCTTCGATGACGGCGTCGATGCCCTTCACCGTCACGGCCAGGTGCTCAATTCCCAGGAAGGGCGCCGGCGGACAACCGGGGGTCGTGGGCGGGACCCGGTCGATGAAGACGTCCACGCCACCGAGATCGAGGGTCACCCGCAGGCTCGTCGGCCCCTCGTTCCGTCCCTTCTGCTCCGCCGTGAGGTGCTCGACGAACCAAGCCGCCGTCGCGTCCGGATCGGGGCTGCGCAGGTGGACGTGGTCGAAGGCGAAGCGGGCCATGCTTGTTTCCTCAGCGGAGATAGTTGACCCCGCCACTACCACCGACATAGGGCCCGCGCGACCCCTCCCGCCCCTCGCAGGCGGCAAGGCCGAGCAGTGCCAGCAGAACGAGAGCCGCCCGCATCAGACCGGCTGCCCCCCATGATTGGGCAGGTCGTTCAGGTGGCACCGGCTGCGATGCCCGGGCGCCACCTCCTGCAAGGCGGGGATCTCCACCCGGCAGCGGTCGAAGGCATGCGGGCAGCGCGGATGGAAATGGCAGCCCGCCGGCGGGTTGAGCGGGGAAGGGATCTCCCCCTTCACCGTCGCAAAGGCCTTCTTCCGCGCCTCGATCTTCGGCACCGCCGACAGCAGAGACTGCGTGTAGGGGTGGTTGGCACGGGCGAAGACCGTCTCCGTCGGCGCCTCCTCCACCACGCGGCCGAGATACATGATCACCACCCGGTCACTCAGGTGCTCCACCACGCCGAGGTCATGCGAGATGAAGAGGTAGGTGAGGTTGAGCTCCTGCCGCAGCCGCATGAACAGGTTCAGCACCTGCGCCTGGATCGATACGTCCAGCGCCGCCACGGACTCGTCGCAGACAAGGAACTCCGGCTGCACCGCCAGCGCCCGCGCGATGCCGATGCGCTGCCGCTGCCCGCCCGAGAACTGGTGCGGGTAGCGCGCCTTGAAAGCCGGATCGAGCCCCGCCCGCCGCATCTGCTCGTCCACATAGGCGGAGAAGCCGGCCCGCGTCGTCAGCCCGTGGAAGAGCGGCGCCTCGCCGATGATCTCAGCCACCTTCAGGCGCGGGTTCAGCGAGGACATCGGGTCTTGGAAGATCATCTGCGCCTGCAGCATCGCCGCCCGCGCTTCCTTCCCATGCAGCCCCGTCCGGTCCTGGCCTTTCCAAAGAATCGCCCCGTCCGAGGGCGGCATGATGCCCGCCACCATCCGCCCGAGGGTGGACTTCCCGCAGCCGGATTCACCGACGAGCCCCACCACCTCGCCGCGGCGGATGGTCAGGTCCACCTTGTCCACCGCGTGCACGACCTCATCGCGCAGCGGCGCACCCAGCTTGGCCGCGATCTTCCCGGCGAAGTCCAGCCGCTTGGCGAAGCGGCGGGAAACACCCACCACCTCGATCAGCTTCTCCGCATCCGCCCCGCGCGCGAAAGCCACCGGGGCCTCAACCGTCGCGCTCATGCGGCCACTCCCGCGTTCTCGAGATGCGGCCGGAAGCACCGCGCCTCATGCGCGGGCAGGATCTCGGCCATGGGCGGGGACTGCACGCAGACCTCCGCCGCCCGCGGGCAGCGCGTGCGGAAGGGGCAGCCCGCCGGCAGGTTCAGCAGGGAAGGGGTCATCCCCGGGATCTGCAGCAGCGGCTGTCCCCGCTTGTTGCGGCTGGGCACGGAGCCCAGAAGCCCGTGCGTATAGGGGTGGAGCGGATGGTCCAGCACGTCGTCGACCGCGCCGTATTCCGCGATCTCCCCCGCGTACATCACGGCGATGTCGTCCGCGAGCCCGGCCACCACGGAAAGGTCGTGCGTGATCCAGATGATCGAGGTGCCGGTTGTTGCCGCAAGCTTCTGCACCTCGGCCAGGATCTGCCCCTGGATGGTCACGTCCAGCGCCGTCGTCGGCTCGTCCGCCACGATCAGCTCCGGCTCGTGCAGCAGCGCGATCGCGATCGCCACGCGCTGGCGCATGCCGCCCGAGAACTGGTGCGGATAGGACTTCAGCCGCTCGTCGGGGGAGGGGATGCCAACCATCCCCAGCGTGTCCCGCGCCCGCTGCCGCGCGTCCTCGTGGCTGATCTTCCGATGCGCCTGCATCGTCTCGATCATCTGCGTGTCGATGCGCAGGACCGGGTTCAGCGTCATCATCGGGTCCTGGAAGATCATGGCAACCCGGTTCCCCCGGAGCTGCCGCATCTCCTCTTCCGAAGCCTTCGCCAGGTCCCGCCCGCCGAACAGGATCTCGCCGCCCACGATCCGCCCGGGCTCGTCCACCAGCCGCATGATGGAGAAGCCGGTCACGGTCTTGCCCGAGCCGGATTCGCCGACCAGCCCGAGCACCTTGCCGCGCCCGACATTGAGGGACACGTCATTCACCGCCGGCACCACCCCGGCACGCGTGAAGAAATGCGTCCGCAGGTTCCGTACCTGCAGGGTCGGCGGCGCGGCGGAGGCGGGAATATTGGGCTGCACGTTACTTCTTCAGCCGAGGGTTGAGGACATCGCGCAGATGGTCGCCGACGAGGTTGATCGAGACGATCGTCACCAGCAGCGCAATGCCCGGATAGAAGGAGATCCAGTACTTGCCGGAGAGCATGTACTCGTAGCCGTTGGCGATCAGCAACCCGAGCGAGGGCTCCGTGATCGGCACGCCGAGGCCGAGGAAGGACAGAGTCGCCTCCAGCGCGATGGCACGGGCGATCTGAATGGTCCCTACCACGATCAGCGGCGGCATGCAGTTGGGCAGCAGGTGCCGGAAGATGATGCGCCGTGTCGGCAGCGCCAGGCACTGCGCGGCCTCGATATATTCCCGCCGCCGCTCCACCAGCGCCGTGCCGCGCACGGTCCGGGCGTAATACGCCCATTCCACCACGATCAGCGCCAGGACCACGTTCATGATCCCCTTGCCCAGAAAGGCGAGGATCATCAGTGCCGAAAGGATGGTGGGGAAAGAGAGCTGCAGGTCCACCAGGCGCATGATGACCGTGTCCGTCCGCCCCCCCGCATAGGCCGCAAGCATCCCGAGCGAGGCCCCGACCAGCGCCGCCGCAATGGCTGAGCCCGCGCCCACGATAAGGCTGATCCGGAGCCCGTACATGATGCCCGACAGCATGTCCCGCCCCTGGTCGTCGGTGCCGAGCCAGTAGGTCATGGTGTCGGCGCCATTGCGCGACCCCGGCTCCAGACGCCCGTCCATGATGTCGAGCTGTGCGAGGTCGTAGGGATTCTGCGGCGAGATCAGCGGTGCGAAGATCGCCACAAGCACGATCACGCTGAAGACGACCAGCGCCCCCGTTGCGATCTTGCTCTCGAAGAACTCCGAGACGAAGCGCCGGAACGGTGTCTCGACCCGGGGCGCCTTGGCGACGGGCGCGTCCCCCGCGGTGGTCGCGCTCATCACTTGCTCTCCAGCCGCACGCGCGGATCAAGGACCGAGTAGAGCAGGTCCACCACGAGGTTGATGACGATGAACATGAGCACGATGCTCATGAGGTAGGCGACGATCACCGGCCGGTCGAGCACGTTAATGCTGTCGATGATCAGCTTGCCCATCCCCGGCCAGGCAAACACGCTCTCGGTCACGACGGAGAAGGCGATGGTCGAGCCGAGCTCAAGCCCCACCACCGTCACCACGGGGATGAGAATGTTCTTGAACACGTGCACCCCGATCACACGCTGCGGCGAGAGGCCCTTGGCGCGCGCGAACTTCACATAATCCATCAGCATCGTCTCCCGCACGCCCGCGCGGGTGAGGCGGATGACGAGGCTGATCTTGAACAGCGCGAGGTTCAGCGCTGGCATCACCATATGGGCCAGTCCGTCCTGCGTCAGGAACGACCAGCGCATCCCCAGGAACTCCGCCGTCTCCCCCCGCCCGGTGGAGGGCAGCCAGCCGAGCTGCACCGCAAACACCATGATGAGCATCAGCCCCACCCAGAAGGTGGGCAGCGAGAAGCCGAGGATGGACCCCGCCATGATCGCCTTGGCGCCGGCCCCATTCGGCCGCAGCCCCGCATAGAGCCCGAGCGGCAGCCCGACGAGGATCGCGAGGAAGGTCGCCCCGAAGGCCAGTTCCAGCGTTGCCGGCGCCCGCTGCCCGATGAGCTTCAGCGCCGGCTCGTTGAACACGAAGGACCGCCCGAGGTCGCCCCGCACCGCGTTCGACAGGAAGGCGAGGTACTGCTCCCAGAGCGGCTTATCGAGGCCCAGTGCCGCGATCGCGCGCGCGCGCTCCGCCTGGTCGGCATCCGGGGAGATAAGGATCTCCACGGGATCACCGATGGCATAGACGCCGACGAAGACGATGACGGACATGGCCAGCATGACCAGCGCGGCCTGGATCAGCCGGCGCAACAGGTAAACGCTCATGCGTGATCCCTTTCCGTCAACGCCCCTGTCCTAGTCAAGTCCGGCTTCAGGGAGCCGCCGGCCGCACGTCCTGCGCGCGGGACAGCTCGTCGTTGCGCGCCTCGTGTCGGATGCCCCGCCGCATGGCCCAGGTGTTGGTCTGGATGTGGATCGGGATCACCGCCACGTCCTCCGCCGCGATCCGCTCCGCATCCAGCACCAGCTTCTGCCGCTTCTCCTCATCGAGTTCGGTCAGCGAGGCTTCAAGCAGCCGGTCCACCTCCGGATTGGAATAGCGCCCGCGGTTGGATGCGCCCCAACCCTTGTCTGCATTCACCGTCGCGAGGATGTTGCGCAGCGGGTGCGATCCGTCCGGGTTAGACCCCCAGCCGATGAGATGCGCGGAGAACTCCTGCCGCGCCGCCCGGCCGACGAAGACCGCCCAGGTCTGCCCCTCCACCGCCGTCCGCACGCCGATGCGCGTCCAGGTCTGCCCGATCGCTTGGATGATCCGCCCGTCATTGATGTAGCGGTCGTTCGGCCCGTTCAGCTGGATGCGGAACCCGTTGGGATAGCCGGCCTCCGCCAGCAGCCGCTTCGCCCCCTCGGGGTCGTAGCGGGTGGGCTGCACATCCGGCACATGGCCTGTGACACCCGGTGGCAGGAACTGCCCGGCGGGCGTCGCCGCCCCTTCCATCAGCCGGTCCACGATCGCCTGCCGGTCCACCGCCATGGAGAGCGCGCGCCGCACCCGCACGTCGCGCAGCGGGTTCCGCCCCAGCGGCTTGCCGTCATTGTCGGTGATAAAGGGCGAGTTCTCGTTCGGTCCTCGCAGGTGATCAAGCCCCAGAAACACAAGCCGCAGCCCCACCGTCTCGCTGAGCGCGACGCGCTGATCATTCCGCAGCTTCGCCAGGTCCGTCGTCGGCACCTGGTCGATAAAGTCCACGTCACCCGCCAGCAGCGCCGCCGTGCGAGAGGCGTCGTTCGTGATCATGCGGTAGTTCACGCGCTCATAGGCGGGCTTCGGGCCCCAGTAGGCGTCGTTCCGCACAAACTCGATCCGGTCGCCGTTGCGGTAGCTCACCGCGCGGTAAGGTCCGGTGCCGATCGCGGCGCGGAGGGCGTTGAAGTCCTCCGTCGTCGCGTTCTCGACCGTCTCCTTGTCCACGATCCGAACGTTCGTCATGTCCAGCGGCAGCAGGGGGTAGGGCTGCGCCGTGTGGAAGCGGATGGTCAGCGGGTCAACGATCTCCACCCGCGTGATCGGCTTCGCGTAGACCGCGTAGGAAGCTGGACTGTTCGGCACATTCGGCAGCCGGGCAAGGGTGAAGGCCACGTCCTCCGCCGTGAAGGCATTACCGTTGTGAAAACGAACGTTCGGCCGCAGCTTGAATTCCCAGGTCGTCGGCCCCACGACGCGCCACTCCGTCGCCAGGCCGGGAATGTTCCGTGCCTGCCCGTCCGTGTTCACCAGCTTGTCGAAGATCATGTCCGCCACGGCATTGTTCGGCGAAAGCTGGTGGTAATGCGGATCCAGCGACGTCACCGGCGCGCCCACCGCCATGGTGAGCGTCTGCGCCCATCCCGCCACCGGGCCGCCAATGACGGCCGCGAGCGCCACCGTCGCGCCGAGCAGAAGCTTCTTCATCCGCCTTCCTCCGTTCTTGCTGCTCGTCACGGCTGCGCCGGCCGCACGTCTTGCGCGCGGGTCAGCTCGTCCGCTCGGGCATCGTGCCGCAGCCCGCGGCGCATCGCCCAGATATTCTTCTGCGTGTGGATGGGGATGATGCCGACATCGTCCATCGCAATCTGCGTGGCCTCGCGCAGCAGCGCCTCCCGTCGCTCGTTGTCGAGCGTGCGCAGCGCCGTCTCCATGGCCGCGTCCATCGTCGCGTTGCTGTAGCGCCCGCGGTTCGACCCGCCGAAGCCCCGCTGCTGGTTATAGGTCGCGAGCAGCGAGCGCAGCGGGTTCGACGCCTCGCCGGAGGAGGTGCCCCAGCCCACCAGCATCGCCGAGAGCTCCTGCCGCCCGGCGCGCGCGACGAAGGTGGCCCAGGGCTGCGCCTCCACGCTCGTTCTCACGCCCGCGCGCGTCCACATCTGCCCGATCGCCTGGATGATCCGGGCGTCGTTCATGTAACGGTCGTTCGGACCGTGCAGCGTCAGTCGGAACCCATTCGGGTAACCTGCCTCCGCCAGCAGCCGCCGCGCCCCATCGGGATCGCCACGCTGCGCCACCAGCCCGGGGATCGAGCCGAAACCGCCCGCCGGCAGCAGCTGCACCGTGGGCGTGGAGGCGCCCTCCATCACGCGCTCCGAGATGGCTGCGCGGTCGATTGCGATGGAGAGCGCGCGCCGCACCCGGACGTCCTTCAGCGGATTGCGTGGCAGCGGCCGCCCGTCATCGCCCAGCGCGAAGGGCGTCGGACCCTCGCGGGAATGGTCGAGCGCGAGATAGATCAGCCGCAGCCCGTCCGTCTCGCTGAGCTGCACCCGTCCGTCGTTGCGCAGCTTCGCGATGTCGCTCGTCGGCACCTGGTCGATGAAGTCCACGTCGCCCGACAGCAGCGCCGCCGTCCGCGCCGCGTCGTTCGTGATCATCCGATAGCTCACGCGCGCCCAGTGCGGCCGGTCGCCGAAGTAGGAGTCGTTGCGCGCGTACTCGATCCGGTCGCCGTTGCGGTGGCTGATGAGCCGGAAGGGCCCCGTGCCGATCGCGAGCTTCCCGGAATTGAAATCCTCGGTCAGCGGGTTGGCGTGGATCTCGCGGTCCAGCATCTCCACCTGCGCCAGATCGACCGGCAGCAGCGGATAGGCGCCATTCGTGTGCAATCGCACCGTCAGCGGGTCCACCACTTCCACCCGCTGGATCGCCCGCGTGTAGATCCCGTAGGAGGAGGGGCTGTTCGGTACCGTCGGCACGCGCGCGATGGTGAAGGCCACGTCCTCCGCGGTGAAGGAGTTGCCATTGTGGAAGGTCACGCCGGGGCGGAGCTTGAACTCCCAGACATCCTCGGCCACCGGCTGCCAGCTCTCCGCCAGCCGCGGCACCACCTGCGCCCTCGCGTCGAAGCCCGTCAGGCCATCGAACAGCATCTCCGCCACCGCAAAGTTCGGCGACAACGCGTGATAATGCGGATCGAGCGAGGTGACGGGCGCGCCCACCGCCAGGTTGAGCGTCTGCGCCGCGAGCGGCGCGGAGACCGAAAGGCACGACAAAAGGGCGGCGCGCGCCACCAAGGCTACTCGCTGCATGAAATCCCCCGGGTTTCCCGATGGCGCCTTCCCCAAGCCGCTTCTAGCAGTCTGCCCAGCGTGCCGCTAGTTTGCGTCACCGAGAGATTACAAAAGGGAGAGCTTCGCGTGACCCAACCCATAAACCGACGCCTCTTCGTGACGGTCCCGGCCGCCCTGGCCGCCATCACCGCCGGCCTCGCTCCCTCCCTGGCGCGTGCCCAGGCGGGCGCCAACGGGGCCGCTGCCAATGGCCGGCCGCTCACCATCGGCATCGGCGGCGCGGTCACCTCGCTCGATCCGCATTTCTACAACGCCTCCCCGAACAACAGCCTCTCGATGCACATCTTCGACCGGCTGGTGGAGCGTGACGCCCAAACCCGCCTCGTCCCCGGACTCGCCCTCTCCTGGACCCCGGTTTCGGAAAAGATTTGGGAGTTCAAGCTCCGTCCCGGCGTGAAGTGGCATGACGGCCGCGACTTCACCGCCGACGACGTTGCCTTCACCATCGAGCGCACGCCGAACGTCCCGAACTCCCCCGGTGGCTTCGGTGGCTTCGTCCGCTCCATCCAGCGCACCGAGATCGTGGACCCGCTGACGGTCCGCTTCCACACGGCCAGCCCTGCGCCCCTACTGCCGACGGAACTGGGCTCGGTCGCCGTCGTCTCCCGCCATGCCGGCGGGAACGCGAGCACGGAGGACTACAACTCCGGCAAGGCTGCCATCGGCACCGGCCCCTACAAGATCGCGTCCTACTCGCCGGGCGACCGCACCGAGCTCGTCCGCAACGACGACTGGTTCGGCCCGAAGCAGCCCTGGAGCCGTGTCTCCTACCGCTTCATCGGCAATGACAGCGCCCGCACCGCCGCCCTCCTTGCCGGGGACGTGGACCTGATCGACCAGGTGCCCACCAGCGACCTCGCCCGCCTCCGCCGCGAGAGCCGCGTTGCCCTCGCCGAGGTCCAGGGCGTGCGCGTCATCTACCTTACCCTCGACCGCTCCCGCGACGGCAAGCCGCCTTTCATCACGGACAATGCCGGCCAGCCCCTGGCCAAGAACCCGCTGAACGACCTGCGCGTGCGCCAGGCGCTCTCGGCGGCCATCAACCGCGAGGCCCTGTGCCGCCAGGTTATGGAAGGCACCGCCGCGCCGACCGGCCAGTGGCTGCCCCCTGGCTCCTACTCCTACAATCCCGAGGTGAAGCCGGATCCCTTCAACCCCGACCGCGCCAAGGCCCTCCTGGCCGAGGCCGGCTTCCCGCAGGGCTTCAAGCTCACCCTGCACGGTCCGAACGACCGCTACCCGAACGACGCCCGCACCATCCAGGCCATCGCCCAGATGTGGCAGCGCATCGGCGTGGGAACCCAGGTGGAGGCCATGCCCTGGGCCACCTTCTCCGTCCGGAACAGCCGGCAGGAATTCGACGTCCGCCTCGGGGGCTGGGGCAGCGTGACCGGGGAGGCCTCCTACACGCTCGTGAACCTCATCGGGACCTACGATCAGGCCAAGCGCTTCGGCTCGACGAACTATGGCCGCTACACGAACCCCGAGCTGGACGCCCTGACCGAACGCGCCACCTCTACCCTCGACGACAAGGAGCGGGAGCGCCTGTTGCAGCAGGGCGTGAAGATGTCGATGGACGACCTCGCCTTCATCCCGCTCTTCCAGCTCGTGAACATCTGGGCGCTCAAGCGTGGCCTCGCCTACGATGCCCGGGCCGACGAACGCACCCTCGCGATGAGCGTGACCCCCGGGGCCTGATCCGCGGCACAACCCGGGAGGCCGTGAGGCCTCCCGGAACCCCGGGGAAGGGGAGGGGGCCTACTCCTCGTCGGCCTCGGCCACCGGCAGGATCATCGTTTCCTTCGCCGAGGAGAGCGCGACGACCACATCCGTCCGCTCCACACCCGTCTGGCCCCGCACCTCGTCCGCCACGAAGCGCTCCAGCGCCTGGAGGTCGGGCAGTCGCAGCTTCAGCAGGTAATCCCAGGGTCCGCTGATCGCGTGGCACTCCAAAACCGCCGGCGCCCGGCGCATCGCCTTGCGGAAGGCCCCGTCATCCCGCCCGGGCCGCAGCCCGACGGTCACGAAGGCCAGGAGCGCGCAGCCCACGGCCGCCGGGTCCAGCGCGGCGTGCCAGCCGCGAATCGTCTCCCTCTCCTCAAGGCGCTTCACCCGCTCCGCGGTGGCGGAAACCGAGAGCCCGGCGACCTTGGAGAGTTCCGCCAGCCCCGCCGCACCGTCCTGCTGCACGGCGATGAGGATGTTCCGGTCGATCTCGTCCATACCGTGCAGCCTAAAGCCTGAACCGCACTTGGCAAATTACCTGCAACGACTCCACCGGATGACCGGCCCGGGCGCCGCTCCGCCACCCCCTCCATTCAGGGGGGGGCACCTCACAAGAGGATCGGACCGGCCGCGGAAAGCGGGGCACTCAGACCACCGGCACCGTCCCGGTCGAGCGGCGCTTACGGAAAAAACGCCGGAACAGGAACACCGCGAGGACGATGAGCGCGCCGCCAGCGATGAAGTGGAACAGCCGCTCCGGCCCGATGAGCGCGCCGAGATACCAGCCGGCGGCGACGAAGCTGCTGGCCCAGACCCCGGCCGCGATGAAGTTCAGCACGGCAAAGCGCAGCTGCCCCATGCCCGCCAGCCCGCAGGCGGCTGCGGCCACGTTGCGGATGCCATAGAGGAACCGAAAGCTGAGGACGAAGAGCGTGCCGTACTGCAGCAGCATGGTGGTCGCGCTGGCCATCTTCGCCTCGGCCTTTGGATACCGCTTCACCAGGCCAGGCCCGTAGCGCCGGCCGAGCAGGAACCAAGTCTGATCCCCAAGGAAGGATCCAATCCAGACGGAACCGAGCAGCAGGAAAGGATCGACCGCCCCAGTCATGGCCCCGATAGCAGCGGCGGCGAGCACGAAGGTCTCACCTTCGAAGAACGCCCAGAGACCTGCCAGCAGATACGCTGCGGCGCCATATTCAGCCCAGAACTCTGCCACGCAAGCCCCCGGTCTTTCGGTACATTATTACCGACACGTCATCCTTAAGGAAGCAGATTCCGTGGCGCGTTGCACCATTCGAGAAAGTCCGTTGCGTAGAACCAAAAACGAGATGGGGCGCCACGAGGCGCCCCACTTGTTCACCCTATAGTCAGATGTAGTGCTCGGCCAGGGGGAGGAACCCGTTAAACTTCTGGCTCGCATAGGTCGTCACATAGGCCCCGGCCGAGAGGATCTCAATCCGATCGCCAGCCTCCAGCGAGGCGGGAAGCCGGTAGTTCGACTTCTCGTAGAGGGTGTCAGTGCTGTCGCAGGTCGGCCCCGCGATCGTCACCGGACCCTCCTCGCCCCCGTCATGCGGCGTGCGGAAGGCGTACTTGATCGCCTCGCCCTCGGTCTCCGCCAGCCCGCCGAAGCGCCCGATGTCGAGATAGACCCAGCGCACCGGATCGTCCTTCGACTTGCGGGACACCAGCACGACCTCGGCCGAGACCACCGCCGCGTCCGCCGCGATGAAGCGCCCGGGCTCCACCACGATGTCCGGCAGAGCATTGCCGAAGTGCTCCGCCATCGCACCCATGATCGCGGCGCCGAAGTCGTCGATCTCCGGCACCTCGGAGCGGTAGCGGACGGGATAGCCGCCGCCGAGGTTCACCATGCGAACCTTCACCCCGGCCTCGCGGAGGTCGGTGAAGAGCATGGCCACCTTGGCGATCGCCGCTGCATAGGCCGCCGTGTGGGTCTGCTGGCTGCCGACATGGAAGGAGAGGCCGAAGGGATCGAGCCCGAGCTCCCCCGCGCGGATCATCAGCTCCCGCGCCATCTCGACCTCGCAGCCGAACTTGCGCGACAGCGGCCACTCCGCGCCGTCGTTGCCGACGAGGATGCGGCAATAGACGCGCGAGCCCGGCGCGGAGCGCGCCAGCTTCTCCAACTCGCCCTCGGAGTCGAAGGCGAACATCCGCACCCCACGCGCATAGGCGGCCCGGATCGCGCTCTCCTTCTTCACGGTGTTCCCATAGGAAACCGCTTCAGGCGCCGCGCCGGCCTCGAGCGCCGCCGAGACCTCCTCGTAGGAGGCCGCGTCGAAGCAGGAGCCGAGCCCCGCCAGCCGCTCTAAGATCGGGGCGGCCGGGTTAGCCTTCACGGCATAGTAGATGCGGGCAAGCGGCAGGGCCGCCTGAAGCCGGCGATAGTTCGTTTCCACGCGATCCACGTCGAGCACAAGGCACGGCGTGGCCGGCTGAACATCGGCCAGAAATTGTGCGATCTTAGGTGTCATCGCACCACCCTCCCCATAGCGAGGCGGCAGGCGTTCGCCATCGGCGATACGGCCATGCTCAGGTTGACGAACGGTCGAACGAACCAGCGACCAAGTGAGAGCCCTGGCGCTTCCTTCCACCCTCTTTGTCGTGAGGGCGGAGATTGGTCGGCAGGGGGTTGCCAGAACGCTTGACGTCGTTGCGTAACCTTGCGGGCCAGAGGCACGTGCGTGCGGCGTCTGGGGGGCAGATAGCCCCGCGGTCCCAGGGGTGCAAGGGACTTCAGAGCCCAGACACCGATTTTTTCCGAAGGGGTGGCCGAAGGGCCGGAAAGCTCCCGGAGAAGCGCCGGATGGCCCGGCTCTTCCGGGGGCCAAACCTCGCGGCGGCAGGCCGCTTTACGGCGCGCTGACCCCATAGGCCCGGAGGAAGACCGCCACTGCCTGATCCACCACGGCATTCACCGCCGCGTCGTCCGGCGTCGGCCCCCCAAGCATCGTGCGGAGGTAGAGTTCGCCCCGCAGCAGGCCCATCAGGTGATCCGCCGCGACGCCCGGATCGGCATCAGCCCGCAACCGGCCCAGGCGCTGCTCCTCGGCCAAGCGCCGCATGAGCCAGGCCCGCCCGACCGCCGGCCCCGCCGCGTAGAAGGCCGCTGCCAGATCCGGGAAGCGGGCGCATTCGGCAATGACGATTCGATGGATCGCGATGCTCTTCGGCTCCAGAAGAAAGCGCATCCAGAGCCGGCCGGTCTCCCGCAGCGCCCGGTCGGTGGAGGCCGCCGCCGAGACCAGCGTCTCCGCCTCCGCCGCGATCGCCGCGCAGCGCTCCCCCACGATAGCCCCGAACAGCGCCTCCTTCCCGGCGAAATGCGCATAGAGCGTCGCCTTCGAAACACCTGCCTCCTTCGCCACCGAATCCATCGAAACCGTCGCGTAGCCGGCCGCCATGAACAGCTGGGCTGCCGCCTTCAGGATGGCGGCGCGCTTGGGAGAAACATCGGAAGAGGAGGTGGCGGCGGCTGACAAGGAACCCTCCGGCTGGTGGCCTGCCCATATGTGATACTGGACGGTTCAGTTTTCCATGGACAAATGGCCTAGAGATCGCCATCTAAGCAACTGAACTGAACGGTTCAGTTGAAGATGAACGCCCGGACAACGACCCTCCCCGACTCTGAGACGCGCACCACTGTCACCGAGGCAAAGACGGCCGGGGAGACTCGGCCCGCCACGCTCGCCCCCGCGGCGACAGCCCACGGCGCGCCGCGTCCGCGCCGCTCCCGTCGCCTCCTGTCCGTTTTCGCCCTGCTGGTCATCGCCGGCAGCGCGCTCGGCGGCGCCTGGTTCTGGCAGGTCGGTCGCTTCCTGCAGTCCACAGACAACGCCTATGTCGGCGGCGACATCGCCGTGCTCTCCTCGCGGATCGAGGGCGACGTCACCCGCATCCTGATCGGCGACAACCAGCCGGTTGAGGCCGGCCAACCTCTGATCGAGCTCGACCGCCGCGACTGGCAGGCCAAGCGCGACCAGGCTGCGGCCGCCCTGGCTGAGGCCGAGGCAAATATCGCTACCTTCGCCGCCCAGCGCGCCCAGGCCGTCGCTCAGGTCGCCGCCGCCGAGTCCCAGGTCGCCCAGGCCGAAGCCGACCGCGTCTTCGCTGTCACCGATGCGGGCCGCGCCGGCAGCCTCGCCTCCAGCGGCTTCGGCACGCGCGAGGCCGTGGACCGCACCACCGCCGCCCGCCACAAGGCCGAGGCGACCGTTGCCGTCGCCCAGGCCGGCCTCGAATCCGCCCGCGGCGCCATTCCGGTGCTCGACGCCCAGGCTAAGTCGGCTCTCGCCCGCCGTGACTCCGCCCGCGCTATGCTCGCCCTGGCCGAGGCGAACCTCGACTACACGGTCATCCGCGCCCCCTTCTCGGGCGTGGCGGGCAACCGCGCCGCCCAGCTCGGTCAGCATGTCCGCGCCGGGCAGAACCTGATCGCCGTCGCGCCCCCCGCCGGCCAGCTTTACGTCACCGCCAACTTCAAGGAGACGCAGCTCCGCCGCATCCGCGAGGGCCAGCCGGTCGAGCTGACGGTCGATGCCGGCGGCAGGCTGCACGGCACCGTGCAGAGCCTCGCCCCGGCCACCGGCGCCCAGTTCTCCCTCCTGCCGCCGGAGAACGCGACCGGCAACTTCACCAAGATCGTCCAGCGGGTGCCGGTCCGCATCGCCGTCGATGCCGGCCAGCCCGTCGATCACCTCCGCCCGGGCCTCTCGGTCGAGGCCGAGGTGGACACCCGGGACGACCCGCATGCGCCCCGCAGCGTATTCGGCGTTGCCGCCGCGGCGATTCACGGCCGCTGAGGGGAAGGCCAGGAACGGTCATGTCCGCCACCACGGCCAATCCCGCCGCCGCCCCCGCCGCCCTCCCGGCGGCGGGGGCGGCGGTGTCGAAGCGGCACTTCATCGGCTTCATGGTGATGGTGCTGGGCATGTTCATGGCGATCCTGGACATCCAGATCGTCTCGGCCAGCATCAGCGACATCCAGGCCGGCCTCGCCGCCTCCCCGGACGAGGCCTCCTGGGTGCAGACCTCCTACCTGATCGCGGAGATCGTCATGATCCCGCTCTCAGGCTTCCTCTCGCGCCTGCTCTCCACCCGCGTGCTCTTCACCATCTCGGCCGCGGGCTTCACCCTTTTCTCCCTCGCCTGCGCCACGGCCACCTCCCTTCCGGTGATGATCGTCGCCCGCGCCATGCAGGGCTTCCTCGGCGGCGCGATGATCCCCACGGTCTTCGCCACGGCCTTCCTGCTCTTCCAGGGCCCCCGACGGTCCTCCGTCAGCGTCCTCATCGGCCTCACCGCCACCCTCGCCCCCACCATCGGCCCGACCCTCGGCGGCCTGCTGACCGAGACCTTCTCCTGGCACTGGCTCTTTCTCATCAACGTCCCTGTCGGCGTCCTCATCGCGGTGGTGGTCTGGAGCACGATGGACATCGACCGGGGCGACCCCCGGCTGCTCGGCCGGTTCGACTGGATCGGCCTCGCCGCCATGGCCGTCTTCCTCGGCAGCATGGAATACGTGATGGAGGAGGGGCCTCGCTGGGACTGGCTGGACGACCCCACCATCGCCGCCTTTGCCGCCGCCGGCGCGGTCGCGGGCGTCGTCTTCTTCTGGCGCGCTTTCACTCGGCGCGACCCGATCGTGGAGCTGCGCGCCTACGGCAACGCGAATTTCGCCTTCGGCAGCGCCTTCGCCTTCATCGTCGGCATCGGCCTTTATGGCGCGGTCTACCTCATTCCGCTCTTCCTCGGGCGCATCCGCGGCTACAACTCGCTCCAGATCGGCGAGACGATGTTCATCACAGGCCTCGCCATGTTCCTGGCCGCCCCCGTCGTCGGCCGGCTCTCGCGCGTGCTGGACCTGCGCCTGCTGCTCGCCTTCGGCATGGCCACCACCGCCGTCGCCATGTGGATGACCTCCGAGCTCACCGCGCAATCCGCCTTCGGCGAGCTATGGCTGCCCCTCTCGCTGCGCGGCATCGGCACGATGTTCGCCATGGTGCCGGTCAACCAGCTTGCGCTCGGCACGCTGCCGCCAACGATGATCAAGAACGCTTCTGGCCTCTACAACCTCATGCGCAACCTCGGCGGCGCGGTGGGGCTCGCTCTGATCAACACCCTCGTCATCGACCGCTCGGCCGCTCACCGCCTTCACCTCTCCGAAGCCACCAACTGGGCCCGCCCCGGCGCCATCCAGTCCATCGATGCCATCTCCGGCGCCCTCGCCAACCGCCTCGGCGACGCCGCCGACCACGCGGCGCTCGCCCGCGTCTCCGGCATGATCACCCAGCAGGCGCTGATCCTTGCCTATAACGACGTGCTGGTGGCGATCGCCTGCCTCTTCGCGCTGGCGGTCCCCCTCGTCCTCTTCGTGAAGGCGCCCAGGTCCGGGGGAGGGGGCGGCGCTGCCCACTAAGGGTCCGCCTCAGCCCTTTCGCCTCGGGCAGCGTTCTACCCGCGCAAACCCCTCGCGGAGACGAACGCCATGCAGGTCCTCAGGCTTTCACGCTTTCTCGGCTGGTTCAGCATCGGCCTGGGCGTGTTCCAGATCCTCGGCGGCCGGAGCCTCGCCCGCACCATCGGCATGCGCCGCCATACAGGGCTGATCCGCGCCTTCGGCGTGCGGGAACTGGCGAACGGCGCAGCCATCCTCGCCAACCCTGCCTCCGCCCCGTTTCTGGTCGCCCGCGTGGCCGGCGACGCGCTGGACCTTGCCGTCCTCACCAGCACGCCGGTCTATGGCCCGCGGGAGCGTGCCAACGCCAAATGGGCCATCGCCGCAGTGGCGGGCATCACGCTGCTGGACATCCTCTGCGCCGCGCGGCTGAGCACCGAGGACGACGACGAACTTCCCGGCCTGCCCGTATACTGGGACTGAGCGGACCGGCAGAGGAGGGAGCGGACCCTACCGGATCAGCCCTGCCATGGGGCTGGAAGCATCCGCCGCGTAGTTCCGCGGCATCCGGCCAGCAAGGAAGGCGTGCCGCCCCGCCTCCACGCCCGCCCGCATGGCCCGCGCCATCCGCACCGGGTCCTTCGCGTGGGCGATGGCGGAGTTCAGCAGCACCGCGTGGCAGCCCAACTCCATGGCCTGCGCCGCCTCGCTGGCGGTGCCTATCCCGGCATCGACCAGCACCGGCACCCGCGCGTTCTCGATGATCGAGCGCAGCATGAAGGGGTTGGACAGGCCAAGACCCGAGCCGATCGGCGCGCCCAGCGGCATCACGGCCACGCAGCCCATCTCCTCCAGACGCTTGGCGGCCAGCGGGTCGTCGGCGCAGTAGACCATCACCTGGAACCCGTCCTTGATGAGGGCCTCTGCCGCCTCGAAGGTCGCAGGCATGTCGGGGTAAAGAAAGGGCGGAGGTCCCAGAACCTCCAGCTTCACCAGGTTCCACCCCCCGGCCTCGCGAGCCAGGCGCAGGGTTCGCACGGCCTCCTTCGCCGTGTGGCAGCCGGCCGTGTTGGGCAGGTAGGTGTAGCGGTCCGGCGGCACGAAATCCTGCAGCATGGGGGCGCCGGGGTCGGAGAGGTTCACCCGCCGCACCGCGACCGTCACCATCTCCGCGCCCGAGGCCTCGATCGCCGCGGCCGTCTCCTCGAGCGACTTGTAGCGCCCCGTCCCGACCACGAGGCGGGAGCGGAAGCGGCGCCCTGCCACCTCCCAGGCGTCCTCTGCGGCTGTCATCCCGTCCATGGCCTCAGCCCCCCCCGATAAAATGCACGATCTCCAGGGCATCCCCCGGCTCCAGCCGCGTCGTCGCGTAGGCGGAGCGGGGAACGATCTCCTCGTTCCGCTCCACCGCCACCTTGCGCGTGTCGAGTCCCGCGCCGGCAAGGAAGTCGGACAAGGGAAGGGAGGCCGGCAGATCGCGGGCCTCTCCATTAACGGTGATGCGGATAGGTCCGTGCATGGCCCGGCGCATGTGGCACGCGCCGGGGCTGGGTTGAAGGGGCATCTCCCCGACGGAGCGGGAGATCCCTCCGGGCCAAGTGCGCCGCTCAGTCCTCGTGCTTGCGGTGCCCGCGGCCGGTCTGGGTCTTCTCCGCGCCCGCCGCGGCCGCCTGTTCCTGCTCGCGCTTGCCGACCGTCGCATGGCTCGTGCCGCCCGTCCCCGCGTTTGCGTCCTCGGCGGTGGAGGCAGCGCCTTTCATGGAGCCGTGGTCCCCCTTCGGGGCCTCTGCCTCGCCGCCCTCGGGCACGTTGGCATCGGGATCCTGATGCTGGCCCTTCACGGTGCCCCGGCCGGTGACGTGGTCGTCACCGGTGCCGTGGTCGGTTTTCTTCTTCGTCATGGCTGGCCTCCTCGCCGGTTTGGGTCTTGAACCCGGCAGCCCAGGGACGGGTTGCGGGGGGGAGATGGGTTTGCCTGCCGGCCTCGGCCCATGCTAGCCCGCCCGGCCAGCACCCCGGGCCCATCCGGGCGGACCGGAACAGAGCCCTTGGAACCCCCGCTGATCGCCGTCCTCAACGGCCCGAACCTCAATCTCCTCGGCACGCGGGAGCCCGAGAAATACGGCTCCGCGACCCTCGACGACGTGGAAGCCCTCTGTGCCGAGGCCGCCGAGGAACTGGGCCTGGCGATCGACTTCCGCCAGACCAACCTCGAGGGCGAGCTGATCTCCTGGGTGCAGGAATGCCGCGGCCGCGCGGCCGGCATCATCATCAACCCCGCCGGTTACTCGCATACCTCCATCGCGCTGATGGACGCCCTGCTGGCGGTGGACCTGCCGGTGGTCGAGGTGCATATCACCAACATCCATCGGCGGGAGGCCTTCCGGCATCTCTCCTACGTCTCCCGCGCCGCGGTGGGCGTGATCTGCGGCCTGGGGGTAGGGGGCTACGCCCTCGGCCTCCGCGCGATCGCCGGAATCATCGGACAGGACGAGACGGCATGAGCGGCCTTTCCTTCGACCCGGACGCGATCCGCGCCCTGGCCAAAATCCTTCGCGAGACCGACCTTAGCGAAATCGAGCTCGTCCAGAACGAGAGCCGCATCCGCGTCGCCCGCAGCGTCCCGGCCCAACAGGTGGTGCAGACCGTGGCCGCCGCGCCGCAGCCCATCGCCGCGCCCGTAACCGAGGCCCCCGCCAGCACCCCGGCCAGCGAGGATGTCACGGCCGCGACGCCCGGCGCCGTCACCTCCCCCATGGTCGGCGTTGCCTACCTCTCGCCCGAGCCCGGCGCCGCACCCTTCGTCGCGCTCGGCGCCCGCGTCTCCCAGGGCCAGACGGTGCTGCTGATCGAGGCTATGAAGACCTTCAACCAGATCAAGGCCCCCAAGTCCGGCACCGTCACCCGCATCCTCATCGAGAGCGGCACGCCCGTGGAGTTCGGCGAGCCCCTCCTGGTCATCGAGTAGCCGCCGCGTGCCCGCCTTCAACAAGATCCTGATCGCCAACCGCGGGGAGATCGCGCTCCGCATCCACCGCGCCTGCCAGGAGATGGGCATCCGCACAGTCGCCGTGCACTCCACCGCCGACGACACGGCGATGCATGTGCGTCTGGCCGACGAGAGCGTCTGCATCGGCCCGCCCTCGGCGCGCGACAGCTATCTCAACGCGGCCGCCATCCTCTCGGCCGCCACGATCACCGGCGCCGAGGCCATCCATCCCGGCTACGGCTTCCTTTCCGAGAACGCGCGCTTCGCGGAAATGGTGGAGGCGCACGGCATGGCCTTCATCGGCCCGACCGCCGAGCACATCCGCATCATGGGCGACAAGATCGCCGCCAAGGACGCCATGCGCCGCCTCGGCGTGCCTCTCGTCCCCGGCTCGCCCGGCGCTCTCGCCTCGGTGGACGAGGCGCGCGAGATCGCGGACGCGATCAAGTACCCTATCCTCATCAAGGCGGCCGCCGGCGGCGGTGGCCGGGGCATGAAGGTGGCCCACAACGAGGACGAGCTGGAGGAGGCGTGGCGCGTCGCCCGCACCGAGGCCAAGGCCGCCTTCGGCGACGACGCCGTTTACATGGAGAAGTATCTCGACCGGCCCCGCCACATCGAGATGCAGATCCTGGCCGATACCCACGGCAACGTTGTCCACTTTGGGGAGCGCGACTGCTCCCTCCAGCGGCGCCACCAGAAGCTGGTCGAGGAAGCCGGCAGCCCCGCCATCACGGCCGCCGTGCGCGACGCCCTCGGCGAGACCGTGACAAAGGCGCTGAAGCAACTCGGCTACCGCGGCGCTGGCACGCTCGAATTCCTGTACCAGGACGAGCAGTTCGCCTTCATCGAGATGAACACCCGCCTGCAGGTCGAGCACCCCGTTACCGAGATGGTCTGCGGCGTGGACCTCGTGCGAGAGCAGATCCGCGTCGCGGCCGGCGAGCCGCTCGGCTACGAGCAATCGGACATCCGCTTCAACGGCCACGCCATCGAGTGCCGCGTGACGGCGGAGAATCCGATCAGCTTCGCGCCCTCCCCGGGGCGGGTGAACGCCTACCACGCGCCCGGCGGCCTCGGCGTGCGGATCGATAGCGCCCTCTACGCCGGCTACGCGGTGCCGCCGCATTACGACAGCCTCGTCGCGAAGCTCATCGTGCACGGCTCCACCCGCGCCGAGGCCATCGCCCGCTGCCGCCGCGCGCTGACCGAGATGGTGGTGGACGGCATCCACACCACGATCCCACTTCACCAGCTGATCATGGAGGACCCCGAGTTCGCCTCGGGCGACTACACGATCCACTGGCTCGAGCGCTTCGTCGCCCGCCACACGCCGGCGGCGTAAGGGGGCGCGGCGCTTGGCGCCGCACCCGCCCTCGGCCTATCCTGCCCCGATGCGGCACCGGGTGGACCATCCCCTTCGCGCTTGCAGGCCCCGCGGATGAGCCGCCGCGCCCTGCCGGTCACGCCGGATCTCGTTCTCCGCGCCTACCGCGCCGGTCTCTTCCCAATGGCCGAGGGCCGCCACTCAGGCCGCCTCTACTGGCTGGACCCGAAGATGCGCGGGATCCTGCCGCTGGACCGCTTCCACCTGCCCCGCAGCCTGCGCAAGACGGTGCTATCGGACGCCTTTGAGGTGACCGCGGACGCCGACTTCCCCGCCGTCCTCGCCGGCTGCGCCGCCCCCGCGCCGGGGCGCGAGGACAGTTGGATCAACCCGGAGATCGAGGACCTTTTCAACGCTCTCGCCCGCATGGGCAACGCCCACTCGATCGAGGTGCGGAGCGGCGGTGCCCTCGTCGGCGGGCTCTACGGCATCCGCATCGGCGCCGCCTTCTTCGGGGAGAGCATGTTCTCCCGCGTGGCGGACGCCTCGAAGGTGGCCCTCGTCCATCTCGTCGTGCGCCTGAGGCGAGGAGGCTTCACCCTCCTCGACACGCAGTTCCTGAACGATCACCTCGCCCGCTTCGGAGCAGAGGAAATCCCCCAGGCCGACTACCGCGCCCTGCTCGCCCTCGCGGTGGACAGGTCGGCCACCTGGATGCCCAGCATCTCTTCCGAGATGTTGGCCGAGGAAGTCGAGGCGTTGCGCGCCATCAGCCGCGCCTGAAACACTGCGAGCGCCGCAGCGCGCGAGGGCGCTTCCGCCGGCTCGTGCCCTTCCAGCACATCAAGGAAGGTCTTTGCCCAGCCGCCGACCGTGTTCTCGCGAAGGCGGCGCAGCATCGCGCCATGACGGTCCTGCCGCTCGCCCAACGGCATCTCCAGAGCGGCCTTCATCGCCTCCGCCATCCCCACCGCGTCCAGCGGGTTCACGGTCAGCGCTTCCGGCATCTCCTCCGACGCACCGGCGAAGCGCGACAGCACCAGCACACCCGGGTTCCGTGGGTCCTGTGCCGCCACGTACTCCTTCGCGACGAGATTCATCCCGTCGCGCAGCGGCGTCACCAGGCCGACCTGAGCCGCGCGGTAGTAACCGGCCAGCGTGTCACGCGGCACGGCGCGCCCGACATAGCGAACCGGTGTCCAGTCCGCATCCGCGTGCTCTCCGTTGATGCAGCCCGCCAGGTGCTCGATCTCGCGCTTGAGGTCCTTGTAGCTCTCGACGTCCTCGCGAGAGCGCGCCGCCACCTGCAGGTAGGTCACCTTGCTGCGGTATTCCGGGAAGCGGTTCAGCAGCGCACCGAAGGCCTTGAGCCGTTCCGGCAGCCCCTTCGTGTAGTCCAGCCGTTCGGCGCCGATGATCAGCGCCCGCCCGGCAAGGCTCGCAACCAGCCGCTGGGCTTCCGGTCCGCCGGCACTCCGGTCCGCCACCTCTGCGAACTCATCTGTCGCGATGCCGATCGGAAACGCGCGCAACCGGATGCGCCGGCTACGGAAGCGCACCTCGCCACCGGCCCGCATCTTCATGCCGGTGCCCTGCGCCATGCAGTCCGCGAGGCCTGCGAGGTCACGATGCGTCTGCACGCCCACAAGGTCATAGGCCAGCAGGTCGCGGATCAGGTCCTCCGCACCGGGCATCGCGGAGAAGACCGCCCAGGGTGGGAAGGGGATGTGGTGGAAATAGCCGATGCGATGGCGCGACCCTAGCGCGCGCAATTCCGCACCCAGCGGGATCATCTGGTAGTCGTGCACCCAGATCGTGTCGTCCGGGCGCAGCATGCCCATCAGCTTCTGGGCATAGCGCCGGTTGACCGCACGATAGCAATCCGCCTGGTCGCGATCGTAGTCCAGCAGGCCCAGGCGGAAGTGGAACATCGGCCAGAGCGCCGAGTTCGCGTAGCCGGCATAGAACCCGTCATAGGCATCCTGCGACAGGTCGATCACGGCGTAGTCCACGCCCGCTCGCCGCGCGTGTCGCACCACGTCCGGCGGATCAGCCGAAACATTGCCGCTCCACCCGAACCAGAGCCCCCCGCGGTTGCTGAAGGCATCCTTCAGCGCCACCGCAAGCCCGCCAGCCGCCGCGGCCTCGCCGCGCCGCGGCACCGCCACGCGGTTGGAGACGATCACGAGCCGCCCCATCATTCCTTCTCCTGCAAGTTTCGGGGCGACCGGCGCCGGAACCTCCCGCATGAAGGCAGCGGGCTCCCCCATTCCGGACCGGTCCTGCCAAGCGGCGCGCAAGGCCCTCCGTAGCCTAGGGGTCGCGCCACCATGGTCAAACCCCTCCTTATTGTTGCCCTATTCCCTCTAGGAACCGCGCGGCGGTGATGCGGTTTCTGACAGGGAAATGGGCGTGACTCAGCCGGGGTGCCTGTCACCTTCCAGCGAGGAAGCAACCCGGCGCAGCCAGGCGCGCACCAGCGCCGGCCGCCCGGCGAAGTCGTCGGGCACGCGAAGCCCGTAGCCGCCGTACTCGGCACAGGCAGCCATGCCGTCCTCATCCGTCACGTCGTCGCCGATGAAGATCGGCCGGCGCCCGAGGAACGGCGCCACGGCCATCAGCCGCCGCACCGCGCCGCCCTTGTCGGCCTGCACGGGACGAAGTTCCGCCGCGGCATGCGCGGGCACGACGTGGAAGCCCCTGGCTTCCCCGCGCAGCAGGCCGGCGAGCATTGCCAGCGCCTCGGGCGCCGCCTCGGGCCGTTGCCGGAAGTGAATGACGAAGCCGTGGGTCTTGTGCTCGGCCAGCGTACCCGGCCGCGCGGCGGCGAACTCGTCGGCGGCGCGGCGCCACTCGGGCGGCGGCACCGGCAGCGGCACGGCGCCAGGCAGGGGCGGATCCAGCACCGCCCCGTGCTCCGCGCCGATCGGCAGGCTCGGCACGCCGGCATAACCGCGCGCGACGGCCAGCCCGCGCCCGGTCACGACCGCGACCGCGCCGCCCAGCGCCGCCTGCAGGCGCATCAGCAGGTCCGGCAGTTCCGGCGGCACGATCACCGCGTCGGGCCGCGCCGCGATCTCGAGCAGCGTGCCGTCCATGTCGAGGAAGAGCGCCGCGTCGGCGCCCGGCAGCACCGGTCCCGCAAGGGTTCCGGGATCAGGGCTGTCGGTCATCGCACCTCCGCATTCCGCAAACCCTCAGGCGAGGGTCACCGGCACTCCAGGATCCGGAGATCGTAAACCGGATGCTCCAACATATGAGCGGCCGGCGCATTGGCCAGCATCCAGCCGCGAAAGGCGAGCGGCGCCGTCGGCGGCAGGAGCGAATCCCGCACCTCGATATAGGCGGCCGCGTCCGGCACCTCGTCGGGCGGGCGGGCGTTGCAGGCACGGACCGTGATGTTGAGCGAGCCGAAGTCGACAGGCCGCCCCACCTGCGCGTCGAGTACCGTGATCCGCGCCGTCACCTTATCGAGCGCCTGAAGCTGCGCGGTGCGCTTGGACACCCAGGCCGCCTCGGCCGGCGGCCCCTGGTCGGATCCCTGGCCTGGGGCCTGCGCAGCCGCGAGGCCTGGTGCCAGCAGGGCCAGCAAGGCGAGCACATGCTTCATGAGGGGCGCTTCGGGCTCGGCAGGGCCGCGACAAGCTCGGTGAGCACCCGCCGCATGGCGGCCTCGTCCACCCCCATCAGCACCGCATCCTCGAAGGCATCGCGCAGCACCTGCGCCGCCTCGACATGGTTTTCGGCCAATACCTTCAGCTTTTCCCGGCAGGAGAGGGGTTGCCCGTCTACGCCCGGCCAGAGGGCAGGGGGCGCGAGCGGGTCGGCGCTCACCGCCCGCTCCTGCCCGCCGGCGGCCGGTTGGCCGGCGCGGCATTGGCGGGCGGGGCGCTGGGCGGCGCCGCACCACCCTGGCCCCCGCCGTTGCGCTGCGCCTGGTTCCCGGCCAGCTCTGTCACCGAGAAGATGAAGCGCCCGAGCAGGCTCTCCAGGCTGACCGCGGACTGGGTGATCTTCACCTCGCCGCCGCTCGCCAGGTTACGATCGCTGCCGCCCGGCACCAGGGCCACGTACTTGCCGCCCAGCAGCCCCTCGGAGGTGATCTCGGCCGAGCTGTCGTCCGGCAGGCGCAGGCCGGAGTCGACGTTCAGCGTCAGCACCGCGAGGAAGGTCTGCGGATCGATCCGCTGTCCGGTCACGCTGCCGACCTTCACGCCCGCGATGCGCACGTCGGCGCCCTGGGCCAGCCCGTCAATCCGGTCGAACCGCGCTGTCAGCACCAGCCCGCCGCCCGCGGAGGAGCGGCCGGAATTCGTCACGGCATAGGCGAGGAAGAGCACCGCCGCGAGCAGCACCACCGCGCCGGCCGCGATCTCCGCGAGCCCGTGGCGCTTCACGCCCTGCGTCCCGTGGGCACGGGTGGTGTCGCGCGGTGGGCTTCGGTCAGGCGGGGCCGCGCGGGAAGGGGCATGGCGCGGCGGCGCGTGAAGTCTGGGTGCCTGGAGCATGCTTGCGTCAAGA
The DNA here is from genome assembly GCF_016107305.1 of Roseomonas sp. KE2513. Taxonomy (GTDB): domain Bacteria; phylum Pseudomonadota; class Alphaproteobacteria; order Acetobacterales; family Acetobacteraceae; genus Roseomonas. The sequence continues at coordinate 234,642 of NZ_RCVR01000002.1, read as the reverse complement.
ACCCGGCGTCCACGCCTCGTAATCCCCCGCGGTCGGGGCACGCTTGCCACCGGCATAGTCACTTCCGGAAGGATGGTAGGCCTGTGGCGTGCCGGTCATGTTCGGCTGGTGCGGCTTCATCCAGGGAAGGCGCTTGGTGTCGAGCGGCGCGTCCGTGGTGTGGTGCAGCCAGGCATGCCACTCGGGCGGCACGACGGAAGCCTCCGCCGCGCCCGCATAGACCACCCACCGGCGCTTGCGCCCGTAGTTCAGGAAGGTGCGGCTGCTCTCGAAGTAGATGTTGCCGGCTGCGTCGGTGCCGACTCTGCGACCGGAAAGGCCGGCGAGCCAGCGCTGCATGGCGGACATGGAGGGGCTCCTGCCGATGCGGGCGGGTTGGAGAAGGGGCTGCATATGGCACGCCAGGCCCAAGGGCGAAAGCCACGGACGGAAACACGCCCGCCACACCCTATCTTGTGGCTCGCCGCGCCGACGCCCACGACATGCCGGCTTCACCCGGTGCCGGGGGAGGCATATGATCCACGCATGACGCGCGATGACGGCCTGACCCGTAACACCGCCTGGGAGGGATTGGCCCTGCGCCGCACGCGCGCGGCCGCAGATCCCGACGCCGAGCCCCGCCCCGTGGCGCTTCCCGCCACTTGGGACGAGTCCGCTGCGGAGGCGCTTGCCGCCCTCGCGCCAGGGGAGGGGCCCGTGGCCCTTCCGCGCCTTGCCGAGGCCTGGATTCGCCGCCTCGCCGCCCGCGGACGCAAGCTCGGCCTGCTGCCGGACGCCGGCGCGGCGGAGGGCTTCGCAAACGGCCTACGCGCCCTTCTCCTGGCCCGCCGCGGCGCCCCCGGCGCCGGCACCTGGGCGGGCGACACGAAGGCCGAAGCGCGGTTCGTCCTCAACCTCCCCGCCTTCTTCGACGAGGATGGCTTCGACACTGCCGGCTATGCCGTCGCCGTCCGCCTCGGCGTTATGGCACTGGAGATCCTCGGCGGCGCCAAGGCCACCCGCCTCCGCCTCGGATTCGCCGACCTGGCGGGCCTGCTCGCCGGCCTGCGACTCGACTACGACTCCGCTGAGGGCCGGCAGGTGGCGGTCTCCATTGCCGCCCTGACGCGCGGCGTGGCCGAGACCGTCTCGGGCGACCTTGCCGAGAGCTTCGGCGCCCGCCTGCCGCTCTCCCTGACCTGGCCCGCGCCGCCCGAGTCCACCCCGGTCCCGGGCCTCGCGGAGGCCGTGCGCGCCGCGCTGGACTCCGCTGCTGGTGCCCCGGGCCTGCGCCACGCCGCCATCTTCACCCTCTCCCCGCCCGATGCGGTGGAGGCGCTTCTCGGTGCCGAGACGGGCGGATTCGCTCCGGCCGTGGCTCCCACCCGCCTCGCGGCCACCGCGGACGGTGAACTGATCGACGTCCCGACCCGCGCCGCCCTGCTCGCCGGGGAGGACGCCGCCCGCCTCCTCGCCCCGCGCGGGCCCGAGGCGCGCGCCGCGATGGAAGCGGCCCTCCGCCCCTGGCTCCACGCCGCCGCGCCGGCTGTCGCCGCACCGGCCCAGGCACCCCGCCCGGCGCCGAAGCCGCGCCCGGCCCAGGACCATGCCCATGGCCGCGGCGCCGTCTGGAAGGTCAGCATCGGCGGCCACCGCGTCACGCTGCGCACGATGGAGGGCGCCTCCGGGCTGGAGGAGATCTCCCTCACCCTCGCCAAAGACGGCGCGGCCTTCCGAGGCGTGGTGGACGCCCTCTGCCACTCCGTCACTGTCGGCCTCTCCTCCGGCGTGCAGCTGGACGAGTACGTGCAGGCCTTCGCCTATACCCGCTTCGGCCCCGCGGGGCTGGTGGAGGGCGATCCAGCCATCCACCGCGCCTCGTCCGTGCTCGACTGGGCCTTCCGGCGCCTGGCCCTCGACCATCTCGGCGGCCGGGTCCTGCCCGACCCGACCGAGGAGGAGTGCGGCGGCGACCATCTCGGCACCGCGGCCCAGCAGCTTCCCCTGCTGCCCGACCTGCCCGCTACCCCCGCACCGGCCGCGCGCCGGCGCAACCTGCGGCTGGTGGGCTAGGCCATGGCGCAGGCCGTCCCGGGACCCATCGCGGCCCGCCTCAAGGAACTCGGCGTCACCCTGCCCGAGGCCGCGAAGCCCATCGCCAACTACGTGCCCGCCGTGATCACGGGCGACCTGCTCTTCGTCTCCGGCCAGGTGCCGATGCGGGAGGGCAAGATCGCCTATACCGGCAAGCTCGGCGCCGGCGTGCCGATCGAGATGGGGCAGCAGGCCGCCCAGCTCTGCTTCATCAACGTCCTCGCTCAGGCGGAGGCCGCCCTCGGCAGCCTCGACCGCATCCAGCGCGTGGTGCGGCTCGGCGGCTTCATTGCGGCGGGCCCTGAATTCACCCAGCACGCGCAGGTGATGAACGGCGCCTCCGACATGGCCGTCGCGGTCTTCGACGAAGCCGGCCGCCACGCCCGCACCACCATCGGCGTCCCCTCCCTGCCCGGCGACGCGGCGGTGGAGGTTGAGGCCGTCTTCGAGATCGCGTGACTGAGGCCGAGCGCCTCGTCCGCCGCTGGATGGAGAGCGGCGACCACTCCCTCCTGGCGGAGGATGTCCGCTGGCGCGTCTCCCCCGGCTACCCCGTGCCGCACCGGGATTGGCACGGCCGCGCGGCGGTCGCGAACGGGTTCTTCCCGACGCTCCGCCGCCGCTTCCCGCATTGGCGCATCGCGGTCGAGTCCTTCTCCCCGCTCGCCGATGGCCGCCTCCTCGCCAGCGGCGCCTATGACGCCCGCGACGCCGGGGGCCGCAGCGGGCAGGTGCCCTTCCTCCATGTCTGGACCGTGCGGGACGGCACCATCGCGGGTGTCGAGGCCGTCGCCGATTTCGCCGCCTTCGCCATTGCCGCCCCCGACGGGGAACAGGGCTGATCCCCGCTTGCACCGCGCTGCGCGCGCCGCACATGCGCCCCCATGCCCTCTGAGCTGACCCTCACCCTCCATTCCCGCATCGCCGACATCCCGGCGGAGGAGTGGGATGCCTGCGACGCCACCGACAATCCCTTCACCTCCCACGCCTTCCTCCTCACGCTGGAGGAGGCCGGCTGCACCGGTCCACGCACCGGCTGGCTGCCCCAGCACCTGGCGCTGCGAGACCCCGACGGCGCGCTCGTCGCCGTCGCGCCCGCCTATGTGAAGGGCCACTCTTACGGCGAGTACGTCTTCGACCACGGCTGGGCCCGCGCCTTCGAGAATGCGGGCGGCGACTACTACCCGAAGTTCCAGGTGGCCGTGCCCTTCTCCCCTGTGCCCGGGCCGCGGCTAATGGTGCGGCCGGGCACCGGCGTGCCGCAGTCTGCGCTTGCCAGCGCCATGGCTCAGGCGACCGAGGCGCTGAAGCTCTCCTCCTGCCACGTCACCTTCTGCACGAGGGAGGAGTGGGACGACCTCGGCGAAGCCGGCTGGCTCCAGCGGATGGGCGTGCAGTTCCACTGGAACAACGAGGGTTACGGCAGCTTCGACGACTTTCTTGGTGCCCTTTCCTCGCGCAAGCGCAAGGCTATCCGGCGCGAGCGGCGCGACGCGCAATCCGTGGGGTTGACCATGCGCGCGCTACGCGGGAGCGAGATCACGCCCGAGACCTGGCGCCTGTTTCACAAGTTCTATCGCAGCACCACCGACCGCAAATGGGGCAGCGCCTATCTCACCGCTCGCTTCTGGCCCCTGATGGGGGAGCGGATGGGCGACAAGGTCGTGCTGATGGTGGCCGAGCGCGACGGCAAGCCCGTCGCTGGCGCACTGAACCTCATGGGCCGGGATGCTCTCTACGGCCGCAACTGGGGCAGTCTGGTGGAGGCGCCCTTCCTCCATTTCGAGCTTTGCTACTACCAGGCCCTCGACTTCGCGATCGCGCAGGGCCTGAAGCGCGTCGAGGCCGGCGCGCAGGGAGAGCACAAAATCCAGCGCGGCTACCGACCCGTGCCCACCTATTCCGCCCACCTCATTGCCCATCCTGGCCTTCGGCGCGCGGTGGCCCAGTCGCTGGTTCAGGAGCGCGCGGCGATGGAGGCGGAGATCGCCGAACTCGACTCCCTCTCCCCCTATCGCCGGGAGGACGAGGCGGCGTGACGCGCGCCGCGTGATAGGCGCCTACGCGCAGCTCGCCGGATCCATGGTGCTTACCGGCGCCAACGTCGTCGTCGCCAAAACCCTGGCCGGGGCGCTGCCGGTTCCTCTTATCCTAGGCCTCCGCTGCCTCATCGCCTGCGCGGTCCTCCTGCCCCTCGCCCTCTGGCGTGACGGCGCGCCATGGCCGGGCAGGGGAGTGCTTCTGAACCTCCTCCTCCAAGCTGCCACCGGCACCATCCTCTACAACGCGGCCCTGCTGGCCGGCCTGCGCCTGACCACGGCGCTGGAGGGCGGCCTCGTCCTCGCCACGCTACCCGCCGTCATAGCCCTCGGCAGTGCCCTCTGGCTGCGGGAGCGGGTGTCGCCCCGCGGCTGGGCGGCGGTGGCGCTGGCAGCGGGCGGCATGGGCGCCCTCGTCCTCGCCCGTGGCGGGGCGGGTGGAGGCAGTGCCCTCGGCAACGGGCTCGTCTTCCTGGGAGTTTGCGGAGAGGCCGCCTATGTCCTCCTTGCCAAGCGCGCCTCGGGCGCCCTGCCGCTGCTCTCGGCCAGCCTCGGCATGCAGGCCTTCTCGGCCGCCCTGCTACTGCCGGCCTGGCTACCCGAGGCGGGAGCCGCTGCCCGCCTGGCTGACCCCCTGCTGCTCTCGCTTCTCCTATTCCACGCGCTGACGGCGAGCGTGCTGTCACTTCTTCTCTGGTACGGCGGCCTGCGCCGCGCGCCCGCCGGAATGGCCGGGGTCTTCACCGCCTTTCTCCCCGCCACCGCAGCGGCGGCCGCCATCCTGTTCCTTGGGGAGGAACCAACCCCCACCCATGCCCTGGGCTTCGCGCTGCTGCTGGCGAGTATGCTCCTCGCCACATGGCCCGAGAGGAGCCGCCGCTGAAACCCTGGCTCACCCTCAGCGTGCCGGCGCTTCTCGCCCTCCCCCCGGAGGAGATCGCGGCCCGCCTCGCCTATGCCCAGGCCGCCCGGCACGCGACGCTCGAACTCGCGCAGCGCGCCGCCTGGGTTTCGACCGCACGCCTGTTGCAGGTGGCGCTCGCCGTGCCGGAGACCTCCGGCTGGACCGTCATGCTGGAATACGACCTTCTTCGCCTGGAAAAGCGCGCCGACTGCGTCATCCTGACCGACCGCGCCGTGCTGGTGCTGGAGATCAAGGACGGCGCGACAGGCCACTGCGTCGCGGATCGGCGCCAAGCCGAGGATTACGCACTTGATCTGCGAGATTTCCACGCTGGGTGCCGCGGCCTGCCGGTCGTGCCGATCCCGGTTGCGACCGCGGCGCCGCGCCGGCCTTTCGAGCCGGCCCTCATCTGGGAGGGCGTGCCACCGCCATTCCCCACGAATGCGGTAACACTCGGTGACACGATCCGCGCCGTCCAGGCGGCCATCGGCACGCCAGCAACGCCGCTCGACCACGCCGCCTGGCTGGCCGCGCCCTACCGCCCCGTGCCCGGCGTGCTCGAGGCCGCCACCATGCTCTTCGACCGGCACCGCAGCGCCGAGATGGTCTCCGCCCGCGCGGACGCGGCAAACCTCACCCGCACCACCGCCGCGGTGGGGCGCGCCATCGAGGCCGCCCGCGCCAACTCCCAGCACGTGGTCGTCTTCGTCACCGGCATCCCGGGTGCAGGAAAGACGCTCTGCGGCCTGAACGTCGTTTTCGGCAGCCTCCGCGCGGACGGCGCCGCCTTCCTGACCGGCAACACGCCCCTCGTCGCGGTCCTGCGCGAGAGCCTTGCCCGCCGCGGGGCCGAGGGCGGGCAGGGGCGTGCGGCGGCAAGGCGCGATGCCGTCACGGCCCTGCAGAACGTCCATCGCTTCCTGCAACAATACGTCGAGAAGCCGGACGAGGTTCCGGAGGCCCGCGTCATCGTCTTTGACGAGGCGCAGCGTGCCTGGGACCGCGCGCAGGCCACGAAGCCATCGCAGCGCCGCGGCGCCAGCAAGCTCACGGACAGCGAGCCCGCGCACACGCTGGAAATCATGTCGCGCCACGCTAACTGGTCCGTCATCGTAGCGCTCATCGGCAACGGGCAGGAGATCAACACCGGCGAGGCCGGGTTGGCCGAATGGGGAAGGGTCATCGAGGCGACGCCCGGTTGGCGCGCCGTAGCCGCCGAGCGCGCGATCAGGACGCCCATAACGGCACAGCGCCTGGCCAACGGGCGGCGTCCCTGGCTCACACTAGATCCCGATCTGGACCTGACCGTCCCCATGCGTTCCGTCCGCGATCCGCAGGGTGCCCCCTGGGTAGACGCCGTTCTTGCCGGCGATGCCGCCGCCGCGGCCGAAATCGCTAGGAGCGCTGGCGGCGTGCCCTACTTCGTGACGCGCGACTTCGCTGCTCTCCGCGCCGCCCTGCGCGATCTCTCCCGCGGGATGCGCCGCGCCGGTCTCGTCGCTTCCTCTGGCGCCCGCCGCCTCCGAGCCGAGGGCCTGGGCGTACAGGCCGCCGACATGCCGCACTGGTTCCTCGACCGCTGGCCCGACATCCGGGCGTCCGACGCGCTGGAGACCTACGCCACGGAGTACGACTGCCAGGGCCTGGAACTGGATCAGGTCGGCCTCGCCTGGGGCGGCGACCTGCTGCGTGGCCCTGGTGATTGGGTGATGCGCGCCTTATCCGGCAAGGATTGGCAGATGGTTCGCAAGGAAGAGGACCGCAGCTTCACGCTCAATACCTACCGCGTGCTGTTGACGCGCGCCCGCTACGAGACGGTCATCTGGGTCCCGCCCGGCAGCCCCGCCGGCGACCCATGGTACGACAAGACGCGCGATGCGGACGCAATGGACGCGGTCGCAGCTTACCTCCTCTCCTGCGGAGCGCACCCTATCGAGGCGGCACCCGCCGCAGACCCCGCGCCCGCCCTGCTGTAGAAGCGCCTATGCTCCGCGCGCTCCTCGCCTTTCTTCTCCTCGCCGCCCCCGTCGCCGCGGCGGAGTTGAAGCTCGCCACCTGGAACCTCGACTGGCTGACCACCCGCCCGGCCGGCGATCCCGAACTCCCACGCGATCTCCACCGCCGCGCCCCCGAGGACATCGCGCGCCTCCGCGTCTATGCCGACCGCTTGGCTGCCGATGTCATCGCCCTGCAGGAGGTGGACGGACCCGAGGCCGCCGCCCTCGTGCTCGACCCTGCCCGCTGGCGCTTCTTCTTCCCCGGGGAACGGGACGTGCAGCGCGCCGGCATTGCGGTCCGTCGCGGCCTGCCGGCCACGCAGAACGAGGACCTTTCCGCGCTCGACCTTCGGCCAACGGCCCGCTTCTCGCTCCGCCGTGGCGTGGACGTGACGGTGGGGGAAGGGGCCTCGCGGCTCCGCCTCCTCTCCCTCCACCTCAATGCCGGCTGCCGGGAGCCGGACGACGCCGGGCGCCAGTGCGAGAGTACCCTCCGCCAAGCCGAGATCCTCGCGGGCTGGATTGAGGCCCGCCGCGCCGCCGGCGAGGCCTTCGTCCTGGCCGGCGACTTCAACCGCCGCTTCGACCGCGACCCCGCCATCCTTCCCCTGCTGGAGCGCGCGGCCCCGCTCACCCGCGCGACCGCCGGGCGCTCCAATCCCTGCTGGGGCGGGCGGCCCTTCATCGACCATATCCTGCTCGGCGGCCCTGCCCGCGGCTGGATGGTGGACGGCAGCCTGCGCGTCCTCGTCTATGCGGAGCGGGAGCCGGAATGGCGCCACAGGCTATCCGACCACTGCCCCGTCAGCATCGTGCTGAACCCACCCTGACGCTTCCGAAACTCACTCTCGTGCGTTCGGGGCAGGGGCCGCGCGCCTGAACACGAACCGGGGATGACCGCCTTGAACGCCGAGCGCCTGCACCGTTTCCTCGCCACCTGCCGCATCACCGACAGCACTTCCTTCTCCCTGGAGGAGCACCGCACGGATGACGACGGCGATACCGGCCTCGACAAGGACGAGGGAAAGCAGGCGCTGGAGCGCGCCGTCGCCCGCATCTCCGATCAGCAGGAGCGCCTCTACGCTGATGCGCGCTGGTCCGTTCTCTGCATCTTCCAGGCGCTGGACGCGGCGGGGAAGGACGGCGCCATCAAGCACGTCTTCTCCGGCGTGAATCCGCAGGGCGTGGACGTGGAATCCTTCGGCGCCCCCAGTACGCTGGAGCGCGCGCATGATTTCCTCTGGCGGCACCAAGTCGTCATGCCCCGCCGCGGCCGCATCGGCGTGCACAACCGCTCTTGGTACGAGGAGGTGCTGGTGCCGCGCGTGCAGCCCTCCATCCTCCAGGCCGCCCCGCTGCCTGCCGCCGTCGTCGGCCCGCAAATCTGGGACGAACGGCTGGAAGACATCGCCGCCTATGAGCGCTACCTCGCGCGCCAGGGCGTGCGAATCCTAAAGTTCTTCCTCCATGTCGGGGAGGAGGAACAGCGCAAGCGCCTTCTTGCCCGCATCGACGAGGGCGCGAAGAACTGGAAGTTCGAGGAAGGCGACCTCGTCGTCCGTGCCCGCCGCCCGGAATACCTCTCAGCCTATGACGCCGCGATCCGCGCCACCGCCGCTCCGCACGCCCCGTGGTACGTCATCCCCGCCGACCGCAAGTGGCTTGCCCGCCTGCTGGTGGCCGAAGCGGTGGCGGGCGCGATGGAGTCCCTGGACCTGCAGTTTCCGACCGTCAGCGCCGCCGCTCGCGCGGCGCTGCTCCGAGCGCGCGATGCGCTAACCTGAGGGCACGGCTCGGCCGTCGTTAACGAAACTTCATCAGGCTTTGTTCCTCCGGGCGGCAACTCTTGTGCGCCCCCGAATTTGATCCCTTGCGCGGCACCTGACCCGCACCGAGGGATCCCTGATGACCACCCCGCGCGGCTCAAGACGCCGCTTTCTGTTCGCGACAACCGCCCTGATCGGCCTGGTCGGTACCGCCACGGCCCGCACGATCGAGGGCCTTCCCTGGACCAGCAACGAGGTCTATCCGCCCGCCGAGGCCCGGCCCGGCCCCTGGCGCTTCTTCACGCCGGAGGAGGGCGCGGCCATCGAGGCAATCGTGGATCGCCTCGTCCCGGCAGACGAACTCGGCCCGGGCGGCAAGGAGGCCGGCTGCGCCGTCTTCATCGACCGCCAGCTCGCCGGCCCCTACGGCCGCTGCGAGGGCATGTACATGCAGGGGCCATTCCCCGCGAGCCCGCTGCCCACCCAGGGCTTCCAATCCTCGGTCACCTTCGCGGAGGCCTACCGGCGCGGCCTCGCCGGCCTTGCCGCCCATGTCGCGAGCAATTTTGGCGGGAAGAAGGTTCCGCAGCTCTCGGGCGAGGAACTCGACCGCCTGCTCACCGCGATGGAGAAGCGCGAGATCAACACGCCCGAGTTCAACGCCAGCAGCTTCTTCGACCTGGTGCACAACAACACGATGGAAGGCTTCTTCGCCGACCCGATCTACGGTGGGAACAAGGATATGGCTGGCTGGAAGCTCCTCGGCTTCCCGGGCACGCGCTACGACTTCCGCGACGTTATCGCCCGGCCGAACACGCGCTACATCCTGCCGCCCGTGAGCCTCCTCGGGAGACCGGAATGGAACCCCGGGGGGCGCAGCTGATGCGCCGCCTTCCCCGCAAGGACGCCGTCATCATCGGCCTCGGCTGGACTGGCGCCATCATGGGCCACGAGCTCTGCCAAGCAGGATTGGAAGTGGTGGCGCTGGAGCGCGGCCCCTGGCGCGACACGGCCAGCGACTTCAACATCGGCACCGCGCCCGACGAGCTGCGCTACGGCATCCGCGGCGAGCTCTTCCTGAACAACTCGCAGGATTCCGTGACGGCGCGCAACAAGACGGACCAGGTGGCGCTGCCCATCCGTAAATGGGGCAGCTTCCTGCCCGGCAACGGCGTCGGCGGCTCCGGCGTGCACTGGAACGGCCACACCTGGCGCTTCCTGCCGAGCGACTTCAACATTCTCAGCCACTACCGCGAGCGCTACGGCGAGGGGATCTTTCCCGAGAACCACACGATCCAGGACTGGGGCATCACCTACGATGAGCTGGAGCCCTACTACGACAAGTTCGAGTATCTGGCGGGCATCTCTGGCCAGGCCGGCAACATCAACGGCGAAATCCAGCCGGGCGGGAACCCCTTCGAGGGCCGCCGGCAGCGCGGCTACCCCACGCCGCCGCTGAAGGGCCAGCACGCGCAGGACCTCTTCTCCAAGGCCGCGACGGAGCTCGGCTTCAAGCCCTTCCCGATGCCGTCCGCCAATATCTCGCAGGCCTATACCAACCCGCTCGGCGTCACCCTCGCGCCCTGCACCTATTGCGGCTTCTGCGAGCGCTTCGGTTGCGCGAACTACTCCAAGGCCTCCCCACAGACGACGGTCCTGCCGGTGCTGATGCGCCACCCCGGTTTCGAGGCGCGCACGCAGTGCGAGGTGGTGCGCGTGCTCAAGAGCGCGGACGGCAAGACCGCCACCGGCGTCGTCTATATCGACGCGCAGGGCCAGGAATGGGAGCAGCCGGCCGACCTCGTCATCATGGCCGCCTACCAGCTCTGGAACGTGCGGCTGATGCTCTATTCTGGCATCGGCAAGCCTTACGATCCGAGCACCGGTGAAGGCGTGGTGGGCAGGAACTACGCCTACCAGGCGAACTCATCGGTCAACGGCTTCTTCGACAACACCCACGCCTTCAACCACTGGGCCGGCGCGGGCTCCCTCGGCATCACCGCCGACGAATACAACGGCGACAACTTCGACCACAGCGGCCTGAACTTCGTGGGCGGCGCGAACATCAACTGCACGAGCTTCCACGCGCGCCCCATCTCCGCGCGCCCTATCCCGCCGGGCACGCCGCGCTGGGGCAGCGCCTGGAAGAAGGCGACGCGCGAGGCCTACAACACCTTCGCCAATGTCGGCAGCCAGGGCAGCGTGATGTCCTTCCGGGACAACTACCTGGACCTCGATCCCACCTACAAGGACCGGCTGGGCCGTCCGCTGCTGCGCATGACCTTCGACTTCAAGCCAAACGAGGAGCGCATGTCCGCCTACGTCACCGAGAAGATGGTGCCGATCATGCGGGCCATGGGCGCGAAGCAGGTCGTGGCCAACCCGAAGAAGGGGCCGTGGAACGTCGTTCCCTATCAGACCACCCACAACACGGGCGGTGCCGTCATGGGCGACAATCCCCGCACGTCGGCGGTGAACAAGTACCTGCAGGTCTGGGACATGCCCAACGTCTTCGTCCTCGGCGCCTCCGCATTCCCGCAGAATGCCGGCTACAATCCAACAGGCACGGTGGGCGCGCTGACCTACCACGCGGCGGATGCGATCGTGAGCCAATACCTCAAGAATCCCGGCCAGTCGCTGGTGCAGGCCTGATGCGCGCCGCCCTTCTCGCCGCGCTCGCCGGCCTTGCCCTCCTCGCGCCTGAACCCGCCCGCGCGGCACCGGACAACTTCGACCAAGTGGAGCGCGGCCGCTACCTCGTCGTGCTCGGCGACTGCGTGGCCTGCCACATGTCCACCAGCGGCAACCACGAGGGCTCGCAAGGCTTCGTCGGTGGGCGCCCAATCGAGACGCCCTTCGGCAACATCGTCACGCCCAACATCACGCCGGACCGCGCGACGGGCATCGGCACCTGGTCCGCGGACGACTTCTACCGCGCCATGCACGAGGGCGTGCGCCCCAACGGCGCGCATCTCTACCCCGCTTTTCCCTACACCTACTTCACGCGTATGCCGCGCGCGGACACCGACGCGATCCTCGCCTACCTGAATACGCTGGAGCCGGTGAACAACGCGGTGGATCGCAACACCTTGCCGTTCCCGTTCAACATCCGCGCCTCCATGCTTGCCTGGAACGCGCTGTTCTTCGAACCCGGCGAGTTCCGCCCCGACCCCAACCGCTCGGCCGAATGGAACCGCGGCGCCTATATCGTGGAGGGGCCGGCCCATTGCGGCGCCTGCCACACGCCGAAGAACCTCGCCGGCGCCGATCGGACCAGTGAGCGCTTCGCCGGCGGGCCGCTGCAGGGCTGGTTCGCCACCAACCTGACTGGTGACCAGCGCACCGGTCTCGGCGCCTGGAGCGTGGAGGAGATCGTCGAGTACCTGGGGAAGGGCCGCAACGCCCGCAGCGCCGCCTCCGGCCCCATGGCCGAGGTAGTGGAATACTCCACCAGCCTGATGAGCGAAGCCGACCTTCGCGCCATTGCCGTCTACCTGAAGGAGCCACCCGTCGCCGCACCTACCGCCTCGGCCCGCACGGCGTTGGCGCGCGACAACACCCAGATGGTAACTGGCGAGGCGATTTACCTCGACCGCTGCATGGCCTGCCACCGCCGGGACGGGGAGGGGGTGGCGCGGATGTTCCCGCGCCTCGCCGGCAGTCAGGTGGTGCAGCAGGAGGGCAATGAGACCCTGCTGCGCGTCGTGCTCCAGGGCGTGCGCGCCGCCTACAGCCCGCACGCGCCGACATCGCCGGCCATGCCCGCCTTCGGATGGCGGCTGAACGACGACCAAACGGCGGCAGTAACCACCTATATCCGCAACGCCTGGGGCAACGCGGCGCCCGCCGTCACAGCCGCAGACGCGGGGCGGATGCGCGACCTCCTGCGCGACCGGCCCTGACACGCCGATCCCCGCCCGCAACGAGCGGGCGGGGCATCGCGTTGGCTGGGGGATGATCTCCCGCCGATTGCTCCTCGCCGCCGCGGCCCTCCCGGCCGCGGCCTGTTCTCCCATCGACATCGCCAACCGGCTGACGCCTGCGAGCGGCATTCTGCGCGAGGCTGGTCTCGTCTACGGCCCCGGTGAGCGCGGCCGCTACGACCTCTATACGCCGCAGGGCGCCAGACCCGATGCCCCGCTGATCGTCTTCTTCTACGGCGGCGGCTGGCGCAGCGGCGCGCGGGAGGACTACGACTTCGTCGCCCGCGCGCTCGCCTCCACCGGCGCAGTCGTCGCCGTGCCGGACTACCGCCTCTTCCCCGAGGTGCGCTGGCCCAGCTTCGTGGAGGACGGCGCGGCCGCGGTGCGCGCAATCCGCGCCAGCCCTGGCCGAGACCGTCCCGTGGTCCTCGCCGGGCACTCCGCCGGGGCCTTCAACGCCATGGCCCTCGCGGCCGATCCCCGCTGGCTCGGCCCGGCGCGCGACAGCTTGGCCGGCGGCATCGGCCTTGCCTGCCCTTTCGATTTCGGCCCCGCGGACGATCCCTCCGGCATCTTCGCCGCCGCGCCGAACGCCCGTGCACGCGTGGCACCGCCCGACGAGGCGGCCCTGCGCGGCACGCCGCCCCTGCTGCTGCTCCACGGCCTCGCGGACACCACCGTGCGCCCCGAACAAACGTCGCGCTTCACGGCCCTCGCGCAGGCACGGGGCGTCACGGTGGAAGCGCATTTCTACGAGGGCGTCAGCCATATCGGCATCATCGCCGCCCTCGCCGCACCCGTGCGGGCACTCGGCCTGGAGGGGGCGCCGGTACTCAGTGACATCGCACGCTGGCTGCGGGCGCGGTTCCCCGCCCGGGCGGCCTGATCCGCGCAGTAGGGCAAGAAAAAAGGGGAGCGGACGATCCCGTCCGCTCCCCCCAGGCTTGTTCAGCCAAAACCCGCGACTAGTTCGCCGCCTCCGGCTCCCGCTCCGCCTCGCCGTCGCCCGAGCCCTCGTCGGGCTTGGGCAGGGCAGGCGGCGGCGCTTCGGCGATGTCGAAGGTCAGCGCGCCGTCCTTCATGCCGACCTTCACGGCCCCGCCCTTCACCAGCTTGCCGAAGAGCAGCTCCTCGGCGAGCGGCTTCTTGACGTATTCCTGGATGACGCGGGCCAGCGGCCGCGCGCCGTACAGGGGGTCGTAGCCGCGCTCGGCCAGCCACTCCTTGGCGGAGGAGGACAGCTCGATGGTCACGTTCCGGTCTGCAAGCTGGGCCTCCAGCTGCATGACGAACTTCTCGACCACGTTGCCGACGATCTCCGGCGTAAGCCCGGCGAAGGGCACCACGGCGTCCAGGCGGTTCCGGAACTCCGGGGTGAACATCCGCTTGATCGCCTCCTCGTCCTCGCCGACGCGGACGCTCTGGCCGAAGCCGATGGCGGGCTTCGCCATGTCGGCCGCACCCGCATTCGTCGTCATGATGAGGATGACGTTGCGGAAGTCCACGGTCTTGCCGTTGTGGTCGGTCAGCTTCCCGTGGTCCATCACCTGCAGCAGGATATTGTAAAGATCCTGGTGCGCCTTCTCGATCTCGTCGAGCAGGAGCACGGCGTGCGGGTGCTGGTCGATGCTGTCCGTCAGCAGGCCGCCCTGGTCGAAGCCCACATAGCCCGGAGGGGCGCCGATCAGCCGGCTGATGCTGTGCCGTTCCATGTACTCGGACATGTCGAAGCGGATCAGCTCGATGCCGAGCGTCTTGGAGAGCTGCTTGGCCACCTCCGTCTTGCCGACGCCCGTGGGGCCGGAGAACAGGTAGTTGCCGATCGGCTTCTCCGCGTCGCGCAGCCCCGCGCGGGACAGCTTGATCGCGGCCGACAGGGCCTCGATCGCCTTGTCCTGCCCGAACACCATCGACTTGAGGTCGCGCTCAAGGTTCTTGAGCGTCTCCTTGTCGTCGGTCGAGACGGACTTGGGTGGGATGCGCGCGATCTTCGCGACGATGTCCTCCACGTCCTTCAGAGTCACCGTCTTGCGGCGCTTGTTCTCGGGCAGCAGCATCCGGGAAGCACCGACCTCGTCGATCACGTCGATCGCCTTGTCCGGCAGCTTCCGGTCGTGGATGTACTTCACCGAGAGCTCCACCGCGCCGCGGATCGCTTCCGGCGTGTACTTCACCTTGTGGTGCTTCTCGTAGTTCGTCTTGAGGCCGGTAAGGATCTTCACCGCGTCCTCGATGTTCGGCTCGTTCACGTCGATCTTCTGGAAGCGCCGGACAAGCGCCCGGTCCTTCTCGAAGTGCTGACGGTACTCCTTGTAGGTGGTGGAGCCGATGCAGCGCAGCGTGCCCTGGGCAAGCGCCGGCTTCAGCAGGTTCGACGCATCCATCGCACCGCCCGAGGTCGCACCGGCACCGATGACCGTGTGGATCTCGTCGATGAACAGGATAGCGCCGGGCTGCTGCTCCAGCTCGTTCACCACGGCCTTCAGCCGCTCCTCGAAGTCACCGCGGTAGCGCGTGCCGGCGAGAAGCGAGCCCATGTCCAGCGCGTAGATCGTGGACTTGAGCAGGACCTCGGGCACGTCCTCCTCGATGATCCGCTTGGCCAGGCCCTCGGCAATCGCGGTCTTACCCACGCCCGGGTCGCCCACATAGAGAGGGTTGTTCTTCGTACGGCGGCAGAGGATCTGGATCGTGCGCTCGATCTCGTCGGCGCGCCCGATAAGCGGGTCGATCTTGCCCTGGCCGGCCTTCTTGTTGAGGTTGACGCAGTAGTTGGAGAGCGCGTCGCCCCCCCGCTTCGCGCCACCCTCGCGCCGCTCCTCGCCGCCGCGGCTCTCGCCCTCGCCCTCGCCGTCCTTGCCGGCGTTGCCCTGGACAGGGCGGGTGGTGCTGCGGCCGGGGGCCTTGGCGATGCCGTGGGAGATGAAGTTCACCGCGTCCAGCCGCGTCATGTCCTGCAGCTGCAGGAAGTAGACGGCATGGCTCTCGCGCTCGCTGAAGAGGGCCACCAGCACGTTGGCGCCGGTCACCTCGTCGCGGCCGGAGGACTGGACGTGAATGGCGGCGCGCTGGACCACCCGCTGGAAGCCGGCGGTCGGCTTCGGGTCACCCCCGCGGTCGGTCACGAGGCCGGCAAGGTCCTTATCGAGGAATTCCTGCAGGTCGCGCTTCAGCTTGTCCACGTCCACGCCGCAGGCGCGGAGGACGGTGGTCGCATCCGTGTCTTCCGCAAGGCTGAGGAGCAGGTGCTCCAGCGTCGCGTACTCGTGCCGGCGCTCGCTCGCGAGGCCCAGGGCACGGTGGAGCGTCTGTTCTAGGTTACGGGACAGCATGTCGTTCGACGCTCCCCTGTCTCAACGGCCGCCGGGATCTCCCGGCAGGGCGCCCACCTGGGCGCTCGGCTTGGGACGGCCGTACGCAAGAAGTCGATTGGGTGAATATTGTGGTCCACTCCCCGAACGCCGAGGGGAGGGACAGGTTACGCCGTGTATCAGTGGCTCTGATCGCGATCCGGAGACCCAAGCTCATTCTTTCTCGATCGTGCACTGAAGAGGATGCTGGTTCTGGCGGGCGAGGTCCATCACCTGCGTCACCTTTGTTTCCGCCACCTCGTAGGTAAAGACGCCGCAGACACCCACCCCGCGCCGGTGGACGTGCAGCATGATCTTCGTCGCCTCGTCTCGATTCTTCTGGAAGAAGCGTTCCAGAACGTGGACCACGAATTCCATGGGCGTGTAGTCGTCGTTCAGCATCAGGACCTTGTACATGGTCGGCTTGCGCGTCCGGGGACGCGCCTTGACCACCACGCCCGTCGCCGGCCCGTCGCCGCCCTGGCCACCACCGCCCGGCGGCCCGCCCGGCGGTCCGCTCGGCGGCTGGGGACCGTTGCCGCCGTCCTTATCGGGCCCGGCCGGGCCGTTCTCTCCGGCGGCCGTCCCTGTCATGCCGCTTGGGCGCTCGTCCTGCTTGCTCATCGCCCTGCCATGGTCTCACGGATCACGGCCTTGCCAAGGGGGCTACCGGTTCCGCTTCGCTGGAATTGAGTGAGGGAAGGATATCGGATCACGGCGCCCGAGGTGAAGGCTTTCGGCGCCTCAACCGGATATGGGGCCTGCCTTCCTCCCCTGCCAGGGTTCGGCACCGCCCCAAAAGAGAAGGGCCCCGCCCGGCCGCCCCCGGCGAAGGGGACGAGCGGGCAGGGCCCAGGCTCCGCGATGGCCGGCGGGGGTTATCCCCGGCCGGCTCACCGATGCTCCGGCCTATTCAGGCGGCGATCGGCTTGGTCACGCGCTCGACGGCCTGGGAGACGCGCTGCGTCACCGGGGTGGCCACCTGCTCCACGAGGCGGAAGGAGGCCTCCTGAAGCTTGGCGGTCTCGGAGAGAACCTTCTCCATGCCGCCGCGCGCGTAGGTCGCCTGGATCTCGGCGGCCTCCTTGAGACTCTTCACGCCGGAAAGGGCGCGGGCGCCCTCCAGGGCGTGCTCGGTCAGGCCCTGCATCAGGGCGAAGGCCTGGCGGCTGATCTCCTGCGAGCCGGTCATCCAGGTCTGGGCGACCTGCGTCAGGGTCTCGACATTGCCGCGGGAGAACTCGGCGAAGTCCTGGGCGGCCTTCATCGTGCCCTCGGCGGCCTTGCTGGCCTGCTCCATGCTGCGCTCCACGGCGGTGCGGATCTGGGCGGTGCCGACGTCGGAGACCTTGGTCGCCTGCGTGGCGGCGGTGTCGGCGGCGGCGGTCGCGGTGCTCACGGTCTCGCTCGCGATACGGGCGATCTTGGGGGCCTCGTTGGCCATGGTCTCTTCTCCTGGGGGGCTAGGGCTTGCCATGAGCGAGCCCATGGCTTTGCTGCGGTGCAACAAGCGCCGTATATCAAAGCCTCGAAGAAGCCGTCCACAACTTCTTTTGCGCTGCAACATAGAATTCTCAACCGTTCCGGTTCGGTTCCGGACCGTGGCAGAAATCCTGCAATTACCGGCTTTTGTGGGTTTTTTCCGCTCGTGGTGATGGACACTCGCCGCAAGCGCCCTCTATCGTTCGCTCAGCGAGGCTGGGGGGCCGCGCAACGGTGCTGCCTGCACCGGGCTATCAGGACCCGCGGGGGCGGGTCTTCGAAGGGGGGTTCCTATGGTTGATGGTCTGGCCGCCGGGCGCGGCTGGCAGCGTTGCAGGGCCGGCTTGTCGGCACTGGGCGATGCCTCGCGAAGGCGCTGGCTCGCCCTCGTTATTCCGGCGCTCCTCGCGGCACAGCCCGCCGCGGCCCAGATCGGCAGCGATCGCTACTCCTCCTTCGTGATGGATAGCCGCACCGGCCAGCAACTCGGCGGTGCCAACCCGGATGCCCCGCGCTACCCGGCCTCCCTCACCAAGATGATGACCCTCTACATGCTGTTCGACGCGATGCGCGAGGGGCGCATCACCATGGACAGCCGCATCTATATTACGGAGGAGGCGAGCAGCCGCTCCCCCTCCAAGCTCGGCGTGCCGCCGGGCATGACCATCCCGGTCGAGGTCGCGATTTACGCCCTGACCATGAAGTCCGCCAACGACGTGGCGGTCGCGGTCGGCGAAGCCCTGGGCGGGAGTGAGGAGCGCTTCGCCCAGATGATGACCATGCGGGCCCGCCAGCTCGGCATGACCAACACGACTTTCCGCAACGCCTCCGGCCTGCCCGACTGGGACCAGACCACGACGGCGCGCGACATGGCCGCCCTCGGCCGCCGCCTCTTCTTCGATTTTCCGGAGCGCTGGCACTACTTCGGCAACGCCACCATCCGTGCTGGCAACTACGCCTTCCGCAACCACAACCATATGCTCAGCGACTACGAGGGCGTGGATGGGGTGAAGACCGGCTTCATCAACGCCTCCGGCTTCAACAACGTCATCTCGGCCCAGCGCGGGGGTCAGCGCGTCTTCGTCTCGGTCTTCGGCGGCTCCTCCTGGATGGAGCGGGACCGCCACGCGGCCCTTCTGCTCGATGACGGCTTCTCCCGCCTCGGGGTCGCGCCGAGCCCCCGCATGGCGCCCGAGGCACCTGTCGCGGTGGCCCGCACGCCCCTGATCTTCGCCCGCGCCCGCGCCGCGACGATCGAGGCCCCGCGCGCCGCGATCCGCCAGGTCTCGCTCCGCGTGGTCCGTCCCGTCGCCAGCGCCGCCGCGCGCGGCCGCAGCGCCGCAGCCGCCGCTCGCGCCGAGCTGCGCCCCCTAACCGCCCCGGTTGCCGCGCGCAACACGGCGGGGCGCACCCGCCGCGTAGTGGAGCAGGGCGACGGCGGGCGTGTGATCCGCGTCATCGCCCCGGTCCGTCGCCAGGGCGCCGCGCGCAAGCAGCGCTGAGCCCCCCTGGAGCGTCGTATGGAAGGGGTCGGCTTGCCGGCCCCTTTCCCTTTTTAGGCCATTCCGCCGCGCGCGGAGATCGGCCAGAGGCACTCTACCCGGCCGCCCCGCACGCCCACGTACCAGTCGTAGCGGTCCACTGTCGGATCGCAATGTCCCGGCACCAGCCGCAACCGCTCCCCCAGCTTCGGCCGCTCCCCGCCCTCCACCGCAAGCGCCCCGTGCTCGTCCGAGGCGCCGGCGTAGCGCAGCCCCGGCCGTTGCCAGACCAGCGGCAGCCCCGAATCGACCGCCACCGCCTTGTGCCCGGCATCAAGCACCGCAACCCCGTCGCGCGGCGCGGACATCACCTGCGCGAGCACGAAGAGGCTCTGCCGGAAGGGCGGCGGTGAACCGTTGGCCGCGTAATCCGCATCCATGAAGGCGTAGGACCCCGCCTGGATTTCGGTCCAGAGCCCCGCCTCCAGCTCCAGCTCGAAAGTGCCGGTCCCGGCGCCGCCGACGATAGGACAGGGCAGGCCGCGCTGCCGAAGCTGCTCCACCGTGCGCCGAACCCCCTCCGCCGCGTGCCCGATGGCGGCGCGACGCTCCTCCACCGTCCGCCGATGCTGGGCGCTGCCGTGATAGGCTTGCAACCCCCCGAAGACGAGGTGCGGGGAACCCGCGATCCGCTCGGCCAGCGCCACCGCCTCCGGCCCCGGATCCACGCCGCAGCGGCCGGCGCCGACATCGATCTCGACCAGCACCTCCATCCGCCGCCCCGCCGCTTCCGCCACGGCCGCGATGGTGTCGATGCCCGCGGGATCGTCCGCGCAGACGGCGACCTTGGCGATGCCGGAAAGAGCCGTCAGACGGCGCAGCTTCCGCGCATCCACCACCTGGTTGGAAACAAGGATGTCTGCGACACCCCCCCAGGCCAGCGCCTCGGCCTCCGCCACCTTTTGCACGCATTGGCCGACGGCCCCGCGGCGGATCTGCTGGTGCGCGATGGCCGCGGATTTGTGGGTCTTCGCGTGAGCCCGCAGCTTCGCCCCCGTGCCGGCGAGCCGGGCCGCCATGGCGTCGAGATTTGCTTCGAAAGCGTCAAGATCGATGAGGAGGGCCGGGGTATCGACCTCCTCCTCGCGCATGCCTGGCTCGGCCGGGGGGGATTGCAACATTGTCGCGGTCACTCCGTGGTCACCGCGGTTCTAGCCCCTGGGAGGCGACACGTCAGGCCCGGGTAGTAGGTGGCCACTCCGTGCGCGCTGCCAGCCGTTGCGGCACCATCCAGGCGCGCGCCTGGCGCCAGCCCTGCCGGCTCTGAACGCGAACTGGGATCAAGCGATAAGTCGCACCCTCGTAACGCCGAAGCGCGGCAAGGGCCGCGGGTACGGGCCGGATCAGCGCCCCCTCCACCCGGCCACCGGGCTGCGGGACGAGAGTCGGATAGGGCGTGCCGCGGAAGAACACCCGCGCGTGGTCGTGAAGCACCGCCGGCCGCATTGTCCGCGGCAGGCGGGGATCGCCGGACCGGCGCGCGAGGATGCGCCGGTCCAGCAGCGTGCCATAGAGAAAGAGCGGGATCAGTGCCCCGCATTCTCTCCGGTGAAGTCGGGCGCCGCGAGCCCGCTAGCCTCGAGCTGCTTCGCGATCATTGCCTTCAGCCGCTCCAGCCCCTCGGGGCTGCTCGCCTCGGCGCGGGCCACGAGCACCGCCTGGGTATTGGAGGCGCGCAGCAGCCACCAGCCGTCCTCGGTCAGCACGCGCACGCCGTCCACGTCCTGCACCTTCGCGCCCTCGGCGGAGAGGCGGCTCTTCACCTCCTGAACCACCGCGAACTTACGGTCCTCCGAGCAGTCGAAGCGCAGCTCCGGCGTGTTGATCACCTTCGGCATCGCCTCCCGCACCTGGGAGAGCGTCTCACCCATGCGCGCGACGATCCCGAGCAGCCGCACCGCCGAGTAAGGGGCGTCGTCGAAGCCGTACCACTTGTCCGCGAAGAAGATGTGGCCGGACATCTCGCCCGCCAGCGGCGCCCCGGTCTCCGCCATCTTGGACTTGATGAGCGAGTGGCCGGTCTTCCACATCAGCGGCGTGCCGCCGGCCTTGGCCACCTCGTCGAACAGCACCTGGCTCGCCTTCACGTCGGCGATGATGGTGCCGCCGGGCTTGCTCTTCAGCACGTCCCGCGCGAGCACCACCAGAAGCTGGTCGCCGAAGAGGATATTGCCCTCGTTGTCGACGACGCCGATCCGGTCGGCGTCGCCGTCGAAGGCGATGCCGAGATCGGCGCCCCGCCTCGCCACCTCGGCGATGATCTGCTCGAGGTTCTTGGCGACCGTCGGGTCCGGGTGGTGCGCCGGGAAGTTCCCGTCGATCTCGCCATTGATCACCGTGTGCTCGCCGGGAAGGCGGGCGGCCAGCATCTTCGTGATCTCGGCGCCCGAGCCATTGCCGGGATCCCAGACCACCTTCAGCGCGCGATCGCCGCCGTCATAGTCCTGCATCAGCCGGTCCACATAGGCGTCCGCGATATCGACGCTGCGCGACGACCCTTGGGCCTCCGCCACCACGTCGCCCGAGGCGGCCATGGCGCCGAGCTGCTGGATGTCCTTCCCGAAGAAGGGCTTCTTGCCGATCATCGACTTGAAGCCGTTGTAGTCGGGCGGGTTGTGGCTGCCCGTCACCATCACGGCGCCATCGGCCTTGAAGTGGTAGGAGGCGAAGTAGAGCATCGGCGTCGGCGCGCAGCCGATCCGGACCACCTCCATGCCCGAAGCCATGAGGCCCGCGACCAGCCGCTCCTCCAGCATCGGGGAGGAGAGGCGGCCGTCATAGCCGACCGCCACCGTCTTCCCGCCCGCGCGCGAGACGATGGTGCCGAAGACGCGCCCGATGGCGAAGGCGTCCTCGCCACCAAGGGTTTTCCCGATCACGCCGCGAATGTCGTACTCGCGCAGGCTGGTCGGGTCGAAGCGATGGCTGAAGCCGGTCATGCCTTTGGCCCTACTGACGTCCGATGGATTGATAGGTGAAGCCGGCCTCGCGGAAGGCCGCGGGATCCCAGGCATTGCGGAGGTCGAGCACCACGTCGCCGCGCATCGCCGACTTCAGCTTCTGGGGCGAGAGGGCGCGGAACTCGTTCCACTCGGTCAGCAACACCACGGCATCCGCGCTCTCCACGGCGTCGAGCGCCGTCTCCGCGAACTGCACGCCCGCCGGCATCATCTGCCGGGCATGGGAGGGCTGCGGATCATAGGTGCGGATCGTGGCACCTGCCTCAACCAGCCGCGGCACCACCACGAGCGAGGGCGCGTCGCGCATGTCGTCCGTCTCGGGCTTGAAGGTCAGGCCGAGCACTGCGACGGTCTTGCCCGCGGCCGAACCGCCGAGCGCCGCGATCACCCGCTCCGCCATCGCCTCCTTGCGGGCGTCGTTGGCTGCGATCGTCTGCTCCACGATTGTCACCGGCGCGCCCAGTTCCTGCGCGGTGCGGGCGAGTGCCAGCGTGTCCTTCGGGAAGCAGGAACCGCCATAGCCCGGCCCCGCATGGAGGAACTTGCGCCCGATGCGCCCGTCCAGTCCCATGCCGCGGGCCACGTCGTGCACGTCCGCCCCGGCCTTCTCGCAGAGGTCGGCCATCTGGTTGATAAAGGTGATCTTCACGGCGAGGAAGGCGTTGGCCGCGTACTTGATCAGCTCCGCCGTCTCGAGCCCCGTCTGCACGATCGGCGTCTCGATGAGGTAGAGCGGCCGGTAGAGGCGGCGCAGCACCTGGAACGCCCGGTCGCTCTCGGCGCCGATCACCACGCGGTCCGGACGCATGAAGTCGCCGATCGCGTTGCCCTCGCGCAGGAACTCGGGGTTCGAGGCGACCTCGATCTCGAGGTCCGGCCGCGTCTTGCGCAGGATCTCCTTGATCTTGCGCCCCGTGCCGACCGGCACGGTGGACTTCGTCACCAGCACCAGCGGCCCCTTGGCCGCCCGCGCCACCTGCTCGGCGGCGGCGAAGACGTAGCTGAGGTCCGCATGCCCGTCGCCGCGGCGGGAGGGCGTGCCGACGGCGAGGAACACGGCGTCGGCCCCGTTGATCGCCTCGTCGAGGTTGGTGGTGAAGCTCAGCCGCCCGTCGCGCGCGTTCTCCTCCACCAGCCGGTCAAGGCCGGGCTCGTAGATGGGAATGCGGCCGGCGCGCAGCGCCTCGACCTTCGAGACCTCCGTATCGACGACGCAGACGTCGACGCCGAATTCTGCGAAGCAGGCCCCCGAGACAAGGCCGACATAGCCAGCCCCAATCATTGCAACGCGCATGCGATTCCTCAGTCCGGCCCCGGAGGGGGCGTTGCGGCGGCCCTTCCATAAAGCCCCGGCCCCGCGCGGTCGATACGACCGCGCGGTCGATCCTCAAGCTGTGTTCGAAAAGCCTTCGAATCGATCAAGCCAATTCGCGCCGGTCCGGCGGCCGGAACGCACCTCCTGGCGGGCAGGCCCGGACACCGCGGATCCGGTTCCGGGCCTCCCGGCTCAGGACATGTACTTCGGCAGGAAGGACCGCACCGCATTGGCCAGGTCCGGCCGCTTCAGCGCGAAGGCGATCTGCGCCTCCAGGAAGCCCGCCTTGTCGCCGCAGTCGAAGCGGCGGCCCTGGTAGCGCAGCCCGTGGAAGGGCTGGGTGCCGATCATCTTGGCCATGCCGTCGGTCAGCTGCACCTCGCCGCCCGCGCCCTTCTCCATGGCGGAGAGGAAGCCGACCACTTCCGGCATCAGCACGTAGCGTCCGATGATCGTGAGGTTGGAGGGCGCCTCCTCCACCTTCGGCTTCTCGACCAGCCCCTTCACGGAGACGAGCCGGCCCTTGTCCTCGGCCACGTCGAGCACGCCGTACTTGTTCACGCGCTCCATCGGGACTTCCTCGATGGCCACGACGTTGCCGCCGGTCTCCATATAGGCCTCCGCGAGCTGCTTCGTGCAGGAGACGTCGCACTGCATGAGGTCGTCCGGCAGCAGGATGGCGAAGGGGTCGTCGCCGATGAAGGTGCGCGCGCACCAGATGGCGTGGCCCAGGCCCATCGGCACCTGCTGGCGCACGGTGGTGATCGAGCCGGGCTGCAGCGCGGCGGCGCGCAGCTCCTCCAGGATCGTGTTCTTCGCGCGCTCGGCCAGCGTCCGCTCCAACTCGTAGGCAACGTCGAAGTGCTCGACGATGGCGGTCTTGCCGCGCCCCGTGATGAAGCAGAACTGCTCGATGCCGGCCTCCCGTGCCTCCTCCACCGCGTATTGGATGAGGGGCTTGTCGACGATCGGCAGCATCTCCTTCGCGAGCGCCTTGGTGGCGGGCAGGAAGCGCGTCCCCAGGCCGGCGACCGGAAGGACTGCTTTTTTCAGGGGCTTCAGCACGGGCGGCAGTTCCTCATCCTCTTCGTGGCCGGAGATGTGGCATGGCCCGCAAAGGTTGGGAATGCCAGCCGCGCGGCCTGCTCAGCCGAGCAAGGTGTCGCGCGCTGCGTTCAACCGCGCTGCCAGCCATGCGGAGCCGCCTGCATCGGGGTGGGCAGCGCGCATCAACCTTGCGTGGGCGGCACGAATCTCCGCCTCCGTTGCCCCTTCCGACAGGCCCAGGATCGCCAGCGCCTCGGCCCGTGCGGAGGAAGCGCTCGGCGGCGCGGCCGAATCCGCCGCCTCGCGCCATCCCTCATGGGCCCGGTCCAGCCAGGCCTCCACGAGGGGAACGCTCTCAGAATCCTCCGCCGCGGCTTCGGCCAGCAGGTCCCGCAGCGAGGCGAGGTCGAGCGCCGAGAGATCCCACCCGGCCCAGCGCCCCCGCAGCACCCGGCCGGAGAGCGTGCCCGAGGCCGGATCCAGCCGCATCGAGAGCATGGCGGTCTCCACCACGTCCGGCGCCGCGCCGCCGAGCGTGCCCGGCGGCTGCCGCGCCTTCCACCAACGCCAGGCCACCGGCCCGAAGAGCGCCAGCGCCCAGATGAGCTGCCCCGCCCGGCCCGCGACGAGCAGCACCGCCACCAGCACGATTCCCAGCCCCGCCAGGGTGCCGGCGAGCACGGTCTTCACCTGTCCTACGCTGGCGGCGCTGAAGGCGCGCAGCCCTCCGGCGGCGAGTGCCAGCAGCAGCGCCCCGGCCGCGAGCCAGATCACCGGCTTGCCCCCGGCGCCGCGGGACCGGAAAGCTGCGCCAGCAGCCCGCCGGCGCCCGGCAGCCGCGCCAGCGCCTCGCGCCCGCCCGCCGCGAAGGCCGCGGCACCGCGCAACAGCTCGGCCAGCGCCCTCGGGCTGCGGTGATCGAAGGGCGCCCAGGCGCCACCCGAACGCTTGGCGATGCCCCGCAGCACCGGCGCCGCACCGGCATCGTCACCCTCCTGGAACACGAAAGCCGGCACGCCCCGCGCGCCGAGCCGGCTCGCCGCGGCCAGGATCGGGGCCGGCTCCTCCTCCACGGCGTCGCCGACGAAGACGAGGGCGTGCAGCCGTTCGGCCGCCGCCTGAGCCTCCACGTGGCGCAACAGCCGCAGGATCTGCGTGTGCCCGCCCCGGCACTCCACCCCGGTCATCCGGGCGGCCAGCATCGCCGCATCGGCCAGGAAGGGCGTCGCCATGAACTCCCCGTGACCGCGATAATAGGCGAGGCTGACGGTCAGCCGCCCCGCCGTTGCGCCGAACATCTCCGCTTGCACGTGGCAGGCCCGGTCCCAGGTCGGCTGTCGGCTGGCCGTCGCGTCCACCGCGAAGACCAGCCGCGCGGGGGAGGGGGCAGGGCGCAACGCCGGCACGCCCGCCGCTTTCTGCAGAAAGGCGGAGACGGCGCTGCTGGAACGGGCGGGGACGGGCGGCTGGGCCATGCCGGGAACATGGTGCGTCCCCTCGCGCAACGGAACAGAGGCGCCGACCGGGACGAGTGGCGCCACGGCACCGCTTCGCCTAGCCTTTCCACGGCCAAGGGAGACCTCAACACAGATGCGCCGCCGTCACCTGCTTCTCGCGAGCTGCCTTGCCCTGCCCGTCGCGCTCGGCGCCCTGGCCCAGGCGGAGGGGGAGCGCCAGTTCGACGCCGCCGTGGCGCGCCTTCGCGCCGGCATGGGGCCCGACGGCACCATTGAGTGGGCAAGCCGCAGCATCGACCCCGTCACCGGCCGCGTCCGCCTCCAGGGCGTCACCCTCCGCCACGGCACGGAGCGCCTGACGGCCGAGGACGCCACCCTGGAGAACCTGGCGACGGACCGCGTTGGCAGCGCCGTGTTGAACAAGGTCCGCGTCGAGGCGCCCGGCGCCGCCGGCACAAAGGACCCGATGGTCGCGACGGCCGCGCGCGTAACCTTCTCCGCCCTCGTCCTGCCCGCCATTGCCGGCGGTCCGGCGGTGGACTGGTCGGCCGCTGCGGCAGAGGCCGCGACCCTCGAAGCGGTGCGCGTGGAGACGCCCGGCGTTGCCGAGGCCGAGCTCGGCCGCCTGCAGCTCTCCGGCTACGCCCCCGGCAGCCTGCGCGAGGCCACGGCGGAGGGATTCACCTTCACCGACCGGACGGATGGCGTGACGCGGGTGCAGGTCGGCCGCGCGCGTCTCGCCGGCGCCACAGTGCCGCGGGTTGGCCAGCCCTTCGATCCCTGGGCCCTCGCCGCCGACGCCGCTCTGATCGAGGGGGCGGAGATGAGCAGCGAGAAGGACCAGGTCGCCTTCCGCCTCGGCCGCACGCAATTCGACGGCTGGGGAGAGGGGCGGCTCTCCTCGATGTCGATGGAAGGGCTCGCTGTCGGGGGAGACGCGAGCGGCAGCGGCCGCTTCGAGGCGCAGGTCGGCCGCGTCGCCTTCGCCGGTGTCGCGGTGCGCGACATCGCCTATGCTATGGCCAACAACCTGAATCCACCGCAGGGCGCGCCGGGTCAGGACCAGTCGGGTTCGATCGAGGGCATCAATTTCACCCTCGGTGGCGACCAGGTGCTCCGGATCGGCGCCATCCGCGGCCTCAACACCTGGGACAGCAACGCGCCCGGCACCGAGGTCGGCCAGATGGCGGTGGAGAACCTCGCTCTCGATCTCCCCGACGAGTTCGGCGGCGAGATGCTCGACACGCTCGGCTTCAAGGTGATCCAGGGCGCCCTCGGGGTGGATACGCGCCTCACCCGCAAGGAGGGACACCTCGTGGTGGATCCCTTCTTCATCCAGGCGGACGGCATGGGCCGGCTCGGCCTGACGATGGATATCCGCGGCTTCGACGTGCCGGTGCCGGGCACACCCTCGACCGACGACCCCTTCGCGATGATAGCGAACTGGTCCGCCGCGGGGATGAGCCTGCGCTACACGGACCAGGGGCTGCTGCGCACCCTGATCGCCAAGCAGGCCGCCGATTCGAACGTGCCGGAGCGGCAGCTGCGCGACAGCTACGCCCAGATGGCGCTCCGCACCCCGCTGCCGGGTGCCGGCCGCGGGCGCGAGGCACCCGGCGTCACCCGCGTGCGGGAGGCCTTCGCAAGCTTCGCGCGCGACCTCGGCACCATTGAGCTGACGATCCGCCCGCCCAAGCCCGTGCCCTTCCTGCAGGCGGTGGGCTTCGTGGGCATGCCGCCGGACCAGGCCGTGCGCGAACTCGGCCTCACCGCCACGGCCACCCGGCCGGCGCGCTGAGCGACGCCCCTGGGGCGCGCTGAGCGCGCCCGCGCCGCCCGTCAGCCCGGATGGGCGGCGGCGAGGGCCGAGAGGTTCACGATGCCCCGTGCCGTGG
The DNA here is from genome assembly GCF_016107305.1 of Roseomonas sp. KE2513. GTDB lineage: Bacteria > Pseudomonadota > Alphaproteobacteria > Acetobacterales > Acetobacteraceae > Roseomonas. The sequence continues at coordinate 206,893 of NZ_RCVR01000002.1, read as the reverse complement.
TGGTCGGCACCATCACGTGCACGGGCTTCCTCATCCCGAGGAGCATCGGCCCGAGCTGGAGCCCGTCCGCGGCGGCTTTCAGCAGGTTGTAGGCGATGTTCGCCGAATCGAGGTTCGGGAAGACGAGCAGGTTGGCCGAGCCCGTCAGCCGCCCGTCCTTCACCGACCGGTCACGGATGGCCGGCTCCAGCGCGGCGTCGGCGTGCATCTCGCCGTCCACCTCCAACGTCGGGTCACGTTCCTGGATGAGCTTCAGCGCGCGCCGCATCTTGCGGGCCGAGGGCGCGTCTGAGGCGCCGAAGGAGGAGTGGGAGAGCAGCGCCACACGCGGCGTCGCGCCGAAGGCCCGCACCTGCTCAGCGGCGAGATGGGTCATCTCCGCCACCTGCTCCGCGTCGGGATCGACCAGCAGGTGCGTGTCCACGAAGAACAATGCGCCGGCCGGGAGGATCACGCCGGTCATGGCGTAGACCCGGCCCACATCGGGCCGCTTGCCGACAATGTCGAAGGCCTGGTGCCAGTGGGTCATCCACTCGCCGGTGCCGCCGACGATGGCCGCGTCCACGCGCCCGGTCTCCAGCAGCATGGTGGCCGCGACCGTCGGGCGGGTGCGAAGGGAGCGTGCGGCCGCGTCGGGCGGGATGCCGCGGCGGCCCACCTTGGCCTCGTAGACCGGCAGCAGCGCTTCGTTCAGCTCGGTATCGGCGCCGGGGTCGATCACCGTCACGCTGCCCTCGAGGTCCATCCGCAAGCCCATGCGGCGCACCTTCTCGGTGATCACCTCCCGCCGGCCGATCAGAACGGGCTCGGCGATGCCTTCGTCGAGCACGGTCTGCACGGCGCGCAGCGTCCGCTCGTCCTCACCCTCGGCGTAGGCAATGCGGTGGCCGGCGTTGCGGGCCGCGGCGAAGACCGGCCGCATGAGGTCGCCCGAGCGGAAGACGAAGCGTTCCAGCTCCCGCTTGTAGGCGCCGAAATCGGCAATCGGCCGCGTGGCGACGCCCGAATCCATCGCCGCGCGTGCCACCGCCGGCGCGATCTCGAGGATGAGGCGCGGGTCGAAAGGCTTGGGGATGATGTAGTCGGGCCCGAAGATCGGCGCCTGGCCGCCATAGGCCGCGGCCACCACCTCGCTCGCCTCCACGCGGGCGAGGCGCGCAATGGCCTCCACCGCCGCGACCTTCATCTCCTCGTTGATAGTCGTGGCGCCGGCATCGAGGGCGCCCCGGAAGATGAAGGGGAAGCAGAGGACGTTGTTCACCTGGTTAGGATAATCGGACCTCCCCGTGGCCACGATCGCGTCCGGCCGCGCGGCCCTGACGGCCTCGGGCAGGATCTCGGGCTCAGGATTGGCCAGCGCGAGGATAAGCGGGCTCGGCGCCATGCCCGGCAGCCACTCCGCCTTCAGCACCCGCGGCGCCGAGAGGCCGAGGAACACATCGGCGTCGGGCAGGGCATCGGCCAGGGTGCGCGCGTTGGTCGCGCGGGCGTAGCGCGATTTGTAGGGGTCCATCAGGACCTCGCGGCCCTCATAGACCACGCCCTCGATGTCGCAGACCGTGATGTTGTCGCGCCGCGCGCCCATGGCGACGAGCAGGTCGAGGCAGGCGAGCGCCGCCGCGCCGCCGCCGGAGGTCACGATCTTCGCGTCCGAGATCTGCTTGCCCTGGAGCAGCAGCCCGTTGCGCACGGCAGCCGCCACGATGATCGCCGTGCCGTGCTGGTCGTCGTGGAAGACCGGGATCTTCATCCGCGCCCGCAGCGAGCGCTCGATCTCGAAGCACTCCGGCGCCTTGATGTCCTCCAGGTTAATGGCGCCGAAGGAGGGCTCCAGCACCGCGACGGCCTCGATGAACTTCTCGGGGTCGCGCTCCTCCACCTCGATGTCGATGGAGTCGATATTCGCGAACTTCTTGAAGAGGACCGCCTTGCCCTCCATCACCGGTTTCGACGCCAGCGCGCCGATGGCGCCGAGCCCAAGCACCGCCGTCCCGTTGGTGACGACCGCGACCATGTTGCCGCGCGTGGTGTACTCGTAGGCCTTGGCCGGATCGCCCGCGATCTCCATGCAGGCCGCGGCCACGCCGGGGGAATAGGCGAGCGCCAGGTCGCGCTGGGTGGCCATGCGCTTCGTCGGCTCGATGCTCAGCTTCCCCGGCCTCGGCAGCCGATGATAGTCGAGCGCAGCCTTGCGGAAATCCTCGTCCATCACCCCGTTATGGCGCCGCGGGCGGCCCGGCGCCAGCCGGGAACCGGCGCCCCCCGCGGGACGTTCGCCCCAGGTATTCGAAAAGGAGGCGGCAGTGACGGGACCATCGGGAACCAACCCATCCGGCAGCAAGCGCATGCTGCGCCCCGGCGACGAGGCGCCGGTCGGAACGCCGGGTACGGACGAGGTGGTCTGCCCGGAATGCGAAGGCGCGGGCGAGTTGATCGGCAAGCCCTGCATTGCCTGCAACGGCACGGGCATGGTCAACCGCCGGCCGGAGAACCGCGAGAGCGCCTGAGAGGAGAAAGCTTCGTCCGGAACCGCAGGGCGGGCCCCTGGGAGGGGCGCGCCCGTCGCGCTACATGGCGCGGGCAGGGGCCCTGCTGGCCCCCGCGGCAACCGGGAAAAGAAGTGGTGCGGTCAAGAAGATTCGAACTTCCACGGGGTTTCCCCCACCAGCACCTCAAGCTGGCGCGTCTACCATTCCGCCATGACCGCAGGCAGGGGCCGGCGTATAACCGATGAGCGCGTCGGCAGCAACGGGGGTACCAGAGATCATTTCACCAAATTCCGCGCCCGCCCTCGATGTGGCGGCGCCGCCCGTCTCCTGGCTCATCTCCGAGGGTCGGGTGACGGTGCCCGAGGCCCTGGCCGCAATGGAGGGCCGCGTCGCCGGGATCCGCGCCGGCACGGCTGGGGAGGCTGTTTGGCTAGTGGAGCATCCGCCCAGCTACACCGCCGGCACCTCCGCCAAGCCCGACGGCCTGCTCGACAGTCGCTTCCCCACTTACGAGGCCGGGCGCGGCGGGCAGTGGACCTATCACGGCCCGGGCCAGCGCACCGCCTATGTGATGCTCGACCTCACCCGCCCCCACGGTGGCGTCGCCGCCCGCGACGTGCGCGCCTTCGTCCACGGGCTGGAGGAGTGGATGATCCGCGCGCTCGACCGCTTCAACATCCGGGGCGAGCGGCGGGAGGGAAGGGTCGGCATCTGGGTGCAGGACCGCACCGCCGGCACCGAAGCCAAGATCGGGGCCATCGGCGTGCGCGTCTCCCGCTGGGTCTCCTGGCACGGCATCGCGCTGAACGTGGAGCCGGACCTGTCGCATTTCGGCGGCATCATCCCCTGCGGAATAAGCAACCACGGCGTGACGAGCCTGCACGCGCTCGGCGTCACAGCGACAATGGAGGAGGTCGATTCCGCCCTACGCGCCGCGTGGGAGGAGGTCTTCGGCGACTGAGCGGCGCGCGGAAACCCTTCGTCACGCCCTTATCGCTCGCCCGATGGGTGAAGTGGCCGTAATGCTGCGGTCTCACCCGCAGCAGGACACAGCATTGCCCGAACACCACGCGCCGCTCATCGCCATCATCGCCATCGGCCTCCTTCTGGCCTTCATCCTGGGGATGCTCGCCCATCGGGTGAAGGTGTCGCCGCTGGTGGGCTACCTCCTGGCCGGCGTCGTGGTCGGGCCCTTCACGCCCGGCTACGTCGCCGACCAGGACCTGGCGAACCAGCTCGCCGAGATCGGCGTGATCCTGCTCATGTTCGCGGTCGGCCTGCACTTCTCGCTGAAGGACCTGATGGCGGTGCGCGCCATCGCCCTACCGGGCGCCATCGGGCAGATCGCGGCGGCAACGCTGATGGGCATGGGGCTCGGCTGGTTCCTGGGCTGGGGGATCGGCGGCGGGCTGGTCTTCGGCCTCGCCCTCTCTGTCGCCTCCACCGTGGTCCTCATCCGCGCGCTGCAGGAGCGGCGTATCGCCGAGACTGAGCGCGGCCGCATCGCCATCGGCTGGCTGATCGTGGAGGACCTCGCGATGGTCCTCGCGCTCGTCCTCCTGCCCGCGCTCGCGCCGGTGCTGAAGGGGGCGGCGGCGCTGTCCCTAGGCGACCTGGCGCTCACCCTCGCCATCACGCTCGGCAAGGTCGCGGCCTTCGTCGCCATCATGCTGGTGGCGGGGCGCCGGGCCATCCCCTGGGTGATGCACCACGCTGCCCATACCGGATCGCGCGAGCTGTTCCGGCTGGCCGTCTATGCCATCGCCCTCGGCGTTGCCTACCTGGCCTCCGAGCTGTTCGGCGTCTCCTTCGCGCTGGGCGCCTTCTTCGCGGGCATGGTGATGGGCGAGAGCCAGCTCTCCCAGCGCGCGGCGGAGGAGGCGATGCCGCTGCGCGACGCCTTCGCGGTGCTGTTCTTCGTCTCGGTCGGAATGCTGTTCAACCCGGGCGTGCTCTTCAACGCCCCCCTAGCGGTGCTGGCGGTGGTGGGCATCATCGTGCTCGGCAAGTCGGTCGTCGCCTACCTCATTGTCCGCGCCTTCGGGCATCCGTCCGGCACCGCGCTGACCATCTCGGCCAGCCTCGCGCAGATCGGCGAGTTCTCCTTCATCCTCGTCGGGCTCGGCGGCAGCCTTGGCCTGCTGCCGCCGGAGGGGAGGGACCTCGTGCTCGCCGGGGCGATCCTCTCGATCCTGATCAACCCCTTCCTCTTCGTCCTCGTGGAGAAGCGGCGCGGCGCGGCCGCGGCACGAGTTTTGCCCGCCGTGGCGGAAGCATCGCCTCCTCCGCGCCCGGCACCGGCGGCGGAGGTGACCCAGCCTGAAGCCGCCGATCCAGCCCATGAGCTGCCGGCGATGGCGGACCACGACGTGGTCATCGGCTACGGCCGCGTGGGCTCCCGTGTCGTGGCCGGACTGGTCGGCGCCGGGCGCCCCGTGCTCGTCTTCGAGGATGCGGAGGCGGGTGTCGCCGCCGCACGGGCCGTGGGGCTGCCCACGGTCCTCGGCAATGCCGCAGACCCCGAGGTGCTGGCCGCTGCCGGGCTTCCCGCCGCGCGCCGCCTCTTCGTGACCGTGCCCGAGGCCTTCGAGGCCGGCCAGGTCGTCGAGCAGGCCCGCGCCCTGAACGCCACGCTGGAGATCACCGCCCGCGCTCATTCCGACGCGGCGGCGGAGCACCTCGCGAGACTCGGGGCGAACCACGTCGTCCTCAGCGAGAGCGAGGTTGCCCGGCGGATGCTGGAGGGGGCGACGGAATAGGCTGGAACGAGAAAGGGCGCCCCAAGGGGCGCCCTTCGATCAGTTCACCGGCCGTCGCGGAAATCGCCTTCCCGCCAGGAGCGGTCCTTGCGCTCGCCGCCCAGCGACTCCGGCCGGCGCTGGCCGCCAGGGCGACCCTGCCCGCCGGGCCGACCCTGGGACTGGCCGCCACCGGGGCGACCCTGCCCCTGGCGCTGCGGCGCCCCGCGGCCACCACCGCCGAAGCCGCCACCGTCGCGACGCGGGCCGCGCTGCTGCTGGCGGGAGGGCGGGCGCGGCACGGGGCCGGTCGGGATATCGCCCTCGGCCGGCACCTGCTGGCGCGTCAGCTTCTCCACGGCGCGCAGGTAGGCGACCTCGTCCGGTGCCACCAGCGCCACCGCCTCGCCCGAGGCGCCCGCGCGGGCCGTGCGGCCGATGCGGTGCACGTAGGTCTCCGGCACCTCCGGCAGGTCGTACTGGATCACGTGCGTCACGCCGTCCACGTCGATGCCGCGGGCTGCGATGTCGGTCGCGACAAGGATCGGCGCAGTGCCGCGCTTGAAGGCGTCCAGCGCCCGCTCGCGCTGGCCCTGGCTCTTGTTGCCATGGATGGCGCCGGCGGCCAGACCGTCCTGCTCAAGCTGCTTCACGATGCGGTCGGCACCGTGCTTCGTGCGGCTGAACACGAGGGCGCGGCCCACATTCTCGCCGCGCAGCAGGTCGGCCAGGATGGCGCGCTTGCCGTCGGCGCGGGTGTGGATCACGCGCTGATTCACGCGCTCCGCCGTGGTGGCGACGGGCGTCACCTCCACGCGCACGGGGTCGGGCATTAGCTCGCGCGCCAGCTTCGCGATGTCGTCCGGCATGGTCGCCGAGAAGAACATCGTGTGCCGCTGCTTCGGCAGCATCGCCGCCAGCTTGCGGATCTGCGGCCAGAAGCCGCGGTCGAGCATCTGGTCGGCCTCGTCGAGCACGAGGATCTCGAGCCCGTCGAGCCGCACGGCGCGCTGGTTGATGAGGTCCATCAGCCGGCCCGGCGTCGCGATGAGGATATCGACGCCCGTGGACATCGCCCGCTTCTGCGGGTTCTCCGGCACGCCGCCGAAGATGATCGCGGTGCGCGGCCGGATGTGGCGGCCATAGGCACGCACGCTCTCATGGATCTGGGAAGCGAGTTCCCGCGTCGGCGAGAGGATGAGCACGCGGCAGGTGCCGGCTGGCATCCGGCGCGGGTTGTTGGCGATGTGGTTGAGAACGGGCAGCGAGAAGGCCGCCGTCTTGCCCGTGCCGGTCTGGGCAATGCCGAGCACGTCGCGCCCGGAGAGCGCGGCGGGGATGGACTGGGCCTGGATCGGGGTGGGGGTGGTGTAGCCCTCTTCCTCAAGCGCGCGCAGCAGCGGCGCGGCGAGGCCGAGTTCGTTGAACTGTGTCATGGATTCCAATCGGGGCAGCCCGTCCCGGGTTGCCTGAGGCGGGTGGAAGCGCCCCGCGTGTCCGGTCGCATCCAAGGGTATCGGAAGATCTGACGCCCCGGTCAGGGCCGCGCGCATCATTGCGCGGGGCGGCCGTCTCACGCGGCCGAGGCGTGGCCGCGGCATGGGGCCGGGCACGCGGATGAATATGGGAGTTTTCGTGCTGCACTGCAAGATGAAACCTCCCTCGTTACGAAAAGGGGGCTGATATGCAGGCACCGGGCATCAGTGCCACTGCGGGGAAGGTGCCCTCCTGGGCCGCTTGACCGGCGAGGCTGCCACGGCCACCACCGGCGGATGGGACGGCAAGAACTCCTTCACCTTCCAGCCGCCCGGCGAGGCTGGCGCTGGCGGCTGGCGCGACTGGCGCTGCTCCTGTCGCTGCTCCCCTCTGTGCTAATCCTCGTTTACGGCTTCATCCCGCCGCCCGTCACGCCGCTGATGCTCATCCGCGCCGTGCAGGGCCACGAGATGCGCCGCGACTGGGTGTCCCTCGGCTCGATCTCCCCCGCCCTAGCTCAGACCGTCATCGCCGGGGAGGACAACCGCTTCTGCACCGAACCCTTTGGCTTCGACTTCGGCGCCCTGCGCGAGGAGGCCGAGGCCTGGTGGGACGGGGAGCGCCCGCGCGGCGCCAGCACCATCACCATGCAGACGGCGAAGAACATCGCCCTCTGGCCCGGCCGGGACCCGCTGCGGAAGGTGGCCGAAGCCTGGCTCACCCCGCAGATCGCGATCCTCTGGCCGAAGCGGCGGGTGATGGAGGTCTATCTCAACGTCGTAGAGTTCGGCCCCGGCCTCTACGGCGCCGAGGCCGCTGCGCGCGCCTTCTTCGACAAGCCTGCCTCGGCTTTGACCCTCCGTGAGGCGGCGCGGCTCGCGGCCGTGCTGCCCAGCCCGCTGAACTGGTCGGCGGCCCGGCCCTCCGAGCACGTCCTCCGCCGCGCCGCCGTCATCGAGCGGCGGGTCGGCCAGCTCGGGCCGCTGCTGGACTGTGTGCGGTAAGGATCAGCCCGTCCCGCCATCGTCGGTCTTGCCGCTCTCGGCCAGCTCGCGCAGCTCGCGAGAGGTGAGGCCGGCGGGCACGGAGCCTGAGAGCGTGCCGTCGCCCGCATCCTCATGGGCCTGGTCGGTCGGGGCGCCGCCCTCCGTGTGAGTGTCATTGCCAGGGGCGGGCTTCGGGTCGGGGCTCGGCTTGTCGCTCATGATCGGCTCCTCAGTTCCAGTGAAGGGAACGCAGGGAGAGGGACCTGGATGCCCTGTCAGAGGGTCGGCCGCTTATGGAAACCGGGCTCCTCCGGTAACGGCCCGAAGCTCTCCTCGATCGCGTCCACCCGCGCGCCAGGCGGGCCGCGGCGGGTGGCGAGCAGCACGGCGCCGACTGCGTCCTCCCCCCCGGCCAGCAGCGCTTCCACCGAGCCATCCGCCCGGTTGCGCACCCAGCCGCTGAGGCCGGCCGCCGTCGCCTCCTCCACCAGCCAGGCGCGATAGCCGACGCCCTGGACGCGGCCACGGATGCGCAGCAGCCGCGGTGTCACCGCGAAAGCTCCAGCAGCCGCGCCGCGAGGGCGACATCCGCACCGATCCGGACGCGCCGCGCCTCGGCTTCCGAATCCGTGCCCCAGAAGGATTCCTGGTAGGTCTCGTCGATCATCGAAAGCCGGTGCGCCTCCGCCGCGTCGATCCGTCCCGCCGAGAGCGCCAGGCCCAGGACCACGCTTCCCATGGCCGGCACCGCGATGCCGAGCGCCGAGAGCCCGAAGGGCGAGTGCGCGGCCACCGCGGCGTGCAGCGCCCGAAGCGAGTCCGGCGGCTGCGTGACATGGACAATGCCGGTCGTCACCCGCAGCGGCGCGTCGTGCTGCAAGGCCGCCCAATCAAGGATAGGCTGCCAGTTCTCGGCCTGGATGGCCGCGAGCCTCCGGTCCTCGGCGCGGTAGCAGAGAAGATCGCTCTCCCCGTACTCGGCGATGGCGGCCGCACTCGGCGCCGGGTCGGGTGCAATGCGGTCCACAGCCGTGCCGACGAGGCGGGTGAGGGGCACCTCCTCCATCGACATCTCATTGCCCTTGCCCCCGCCGGCCATGTCCCACTCCGCCGCGACCGCTTCCGCCAACGGGCGGCTGGGCAGGTGCAGGGTGGTGCCGCCTGGCAGGCGCAGCGGGCGACCATCGAGGGCGATGCCCCAGCCCTGTTCCATGGGCTGGACGGCGGCTTGTTCCCAGAATCGCTTCATGCGCCGCAAGTGGGGTCGCAGGGGGTAGGCTGGCAAGTTGGTCGATAGGGAAGGATTTCGTCCCCTCTGGAGAAGGGCAGGGAGGGGACCGCGACGACTTGCCGTGGCGGCATGCACAGCGGCAGCGGCGTCCAGGGAGGCCAATGAGGTTTGACGTGGCCACGAATGGTTGATATCAACCTGATGGAGAGGGAGCGCCTGCGCAGATAGGCCAGGGGGATCAGCATGCTTGCGAGCACCTATCTTTTCTTCGACGGAACCTGCGAGGAGGCCTTCACGCGCTACCAGCAGATCCTTGGCGGCCACATCACCGCGATGCTTCCTGCCCGCGGCACCCCGGCCGAAGCGGGTATGCCCCCCGGCTGGGGAGACAAGATCATGCACGCCTGCCTGGACCTCGGCGGGACGATGCTGATGGCCTCGGACGCACCGCCGGGCTGCGGCTCCCCACCGGGCGGCTTTTCCGTCAACCTCATGCCGGAAACGGCAGCGGAAGCGGAGCGCATCTTCGCAGCCCTTTCCGAAGGGGGCGCCGTGCGCATGCCACTGGAGAGCACCTTCTGGGCGGAGCGCTTCGGAATGCTCGTGGACCGCTTCGGCGTGCCCTGGATGATCAACTTCGCCGGTCAGGCCGCCGAGGGCGCCGCGACCTGCGCGCGCGAGGCCGAGACGGCTGGCTCCGCCTAGACGAGGAAGCCGGCGCGCAACGGGTCGCGCTCGTTCACGAAGATCGTGTTGATCCCATGGGTGCGCGCCCAGCCGGCGATGCTCGGCACGATCGCGGCGTGGTTGCCCACCACTGCCCGGTCCTCCACCCGGCCGTCGAAGAGCGTGCCGATGATGCTCTCGTGGATGAACTCGTCGCCCACGTCGAGCCTTCCGCGCGCGGCGAGCTGCGCCATGCGGGCGGAGGTGCCCGTGCCGCAGGGGGAGCGGTCCACCGCGCGATCCCCGTAGAAGACGGCGTTGCGGGCATGCGCCCTCGCATCCCGCGCCCGGCCCGTCCACATGACGTGGCTGACGCCGGCGATGGTGGCATCCTCAGGATGGACGACCGCGACGGCCGCGTTTACCCGCCGCCGTAGCTCCGGGCTCAGCCGCAGCACATCATCGGCCGAAAGGTCCTCGAGCCCCGCGAAGCCGGGCTGCGGCTCCACGATTGCGTAAAAATTCCCGCCGTAGGCAATGTCCACGCGCAGCCGGCCCATTCCCGGCATCTCCACCTCGACCTCCGGCACCGCGAGGAAGGAGGCGATGTTGCGGATGCGCACGCTGTCCACGTGCTCCCCGCGGCGCTCATAAGTGGCGACGATGCGCCCAGCCGGGGCGTCAAGGCGCAACTCCCCCTCTCGCACCGGGCTGGCCAACCCGTTCTCGATCGCCATCGTCACCGTGCCGATCGTGCCGTGCCCGCACATCGGCAGGCAGCCCGAGACCTCAATGAAGAGGATCGCAACGTCGCAATCCTCGCGCGTCGGCGGGTAGAGGATGGAGCCGGACATAACGCTGTGCCCACGCGGCTCGAACATGAGGGAGCGGCGAATCCAGTCGTGGTGGGTGAGGAAGTCCTGCCGCCGCTCGCTCATCGTCGCGCCGCGCAGATGCGGCGCGCCGCCGGTGACGAGCCGCACGGGATTGCCGCAGGTATGCCCGTCGATGCAGGAAAAGGTATGATCGCCGGGCGGCACCGGCGTTTCGATCTCCTGCATCCCAGACCTCCCCTACCGCGGGCTCAAGCTATAGGAGGGATCGGGCGGGAGGCACAGGCGGGGGCTTCAGACCTCAAAGCTCTCTCCCACCGCCGGTACGCGCACGCGGCCGGCCTGATCGCCCATCTCCCGCAGGAAGTCGTCCGGCGACTGCGCCAGGGGCAGGAAGGTGCGGTAGTGGCAGGGCAGCACGACCGGCACATCCGGCAGGAAGCGGCGCATGGCCAGCGCCGCGCCGCGCGCGCCCATGGTGTAGCGGTCGCCCATCGGCACCATCGCGACCTTCGGCCGGTACAGCTCGCCGATGATTGCCATGTCCGAGAACACGTCCGTATCGCCCATGTGATAGACCACCGGCTCGGAGGCCGACTTCGGCGAAATCACCACGCCGTTCGGCAGGCCGAGATTGTGCAGCACGCCGTTGGCATCCATCTCCGCCGAGGAGTGGAAGGCGATGGTGAGCGTGACGCTAAACTCGCCCTGGTCGGTCGTGCCACCCGTGTTCATCGAGTCCGTCGCCGCCACGCCCTTGCGGCCGAGATACTGGCACAGTTCGAAATTCGTCACGAGCTTTGCGCCCGTCGCCTTCGTGATAGCGACGGTATCGCCAACATGATCCGCATGCCCGTGGGTCAGCACGACATGGGTCGCGCCTTTCGAGGCATCCTCCACCGTTCCGGTGAAGCTCGAATTGCCTGTCAGGAAGGGGTCGATCAGCACGACGGACGATCCGAACTCCAGCCGGTAGGCCGAGTGCCCCAACCAGGTGATCTTCATGGCTGCTCCTTGCCGAAAGCTCCGCCCGATTTAGCGTAGTGCGGTAAGACGAGCCACCCTGCGGCGCCCGTCGGGCCTATCCCGCGTCGCTCCCCAGCTGTCCGACCTCATCCGGGCCGCCCGTTTCCTTCAGGATCGGGCTCTCGCCCAAGGTCTTGCCGCTGAATGCCCCGAGCACCAACGGATCGAGCCCTCCGCCCCCATGGGCAATCAACTGGTGCAGTTCATCCCGCATCACGCGGGTCCAGAAGGACCGGATGTGGTCCGCAATGCCCGCCCGGGCTTCCTCCGCCGGATAGGAGCGGAAGAAGTCCGCAATCCCGTTCGCCATGCGGGCCAGCTTCTCTTCCTTGTCGCTCACGCGCGCGCCGTCTCCTTCACGCGATCCATCCCATGGAAGACCGCCACCGCATCCCGCCGCGCCACCGCCACGAGGTTCATGTCGAGCGCCCGCGCACGAACGAGCGCGAGCGCCGTGGGCGCCGAGATCGCGACGAGCGTGCGCGCGCCCATGGCGGCCGCCTTCTCCACCAGCTCGAAGGAGCAGCGGCTGGTCACAACCACGAAACCCTCCGCCGCCGCGATGCCGCCGCGCATCACCGCGCCCACGAGCTTGTCGAGCGCGTTGTGCCGCCCGACATCCTCGCGCACCGCGCGCAGCGTGCCGTCGGCGCTGGCGAAGGCGGCAGCGTGCACCGCGCGCGTCTCGTCGTTGAGCGGCTGCGCGGCCTCCAGCGCCGCCAGCGCGCGCCGTATCGCGGCGGTGTCGATTATGGGCGCTGGCCCATCGGGACGTGCCGCCTGCGGCATCTGGTCCAGCTCCTCAATGCCGCAGAGTCCGCAGCCCGTACGCCCTGCGATGGAGCGGCGGCGCGAAAGATGCGCGCTGAGGTCCGAAGGGGCGAGCCGGATGTCGAGCCGCAATCCACGCTCCTCCTCAGCCACCCCCACCTCGCGGATGCCCGCGGCATCGGTGACGATCCCCTCCGTCAGGCTGAAGCCATAGGCGAAATCCTCGAGATCGCCCGGCGTAAGCATCATCACCGCGAAAGGAACGGAGGAGTAGACGAGGCTGACCGGCACCTCCTCCGGCACCGCGCGAATACCGGGGCGGAGGCTGCCATCTGCCCCCACCGCCAGCACCTCGGCGGGCCGGCTACTCGGCGGCAGGGACATCCAACCTCGCCTCGATGCGCTTCAGCCTCGTCTCGCCCTCGGCGAATTCCTCCTGCCAGGCGGAGGGCCGGTTCGTCCGGCGCACCTGCACGGCGGTCACCTTGTATTCGGGGCAATTGGTCGCCCAGTCCGAGTAGTCGGTCGTGATGACGTTGGCGCCCGTCGAGGCGTGGTGGAAGGTCGTGTAGACCACCCCCGGCTGCATCCGCTCGCTGATCCTGGCGCGCAGCGAGATGTCGCCGGAGCGGCTCTCGAGCGAGACCAGTTCCCCGTCCTCGATGCCCCGCAACTCGGCATCGAAGGGGTGGATCTCCAGCACGTCCTCCTCGTGCCAGCGGCTGTTCTCCGTCCGTCGCGTCTGCGCTCCCACGTTGTACTGCGAGAGGATGCGGCCCGTGGTCAGGACCAGCGGGAACTTGACCCCCGTTCGCTCATCCGTCGGCACGAACTCCGTGATCATGAAGCGGCCCTTGCCGCGCACGAAGCGGTCCACATGCATCATCGGCGTGCCCAGCGGCGCGTCCTCGTTGCACGGCCACTGAAGGGAGCCGACCTCCTCCAGCTTGGCGTAGGAAACGCCCGCGAAGCTCGGCGTCAGCCGCGCGATTTCGTCCATGATCTCGCCGGGGTGGCGGTAATTCATCGGGAAGCCGAGCGCGTTGGAGAGCGCCATCACCCCCTCCCAATCCGCGAGCCCACCCATCGGCGCCATCACCCTCCGCACGCGGTTGATGCGCCGCTCCGCATTGGTGAAGGTCCCATCCTTCTCCAGGAAGGAAGAGCCGGGCAGGAAGACATGCGCGTACTTCGCCGTCTCGTTGAGGAAGAGGTCCTGCACGATCACGCATTCCATCGCCACCAGCCCGGCGGTGACGTGCTTCGTGTCCGGGTCGGATTGCGCGATGTCCTCCCCCTGCACGTAGAGGCCCTTGAACCGGCCGCCCACCGCTTCATCGAGCATGTTCGGGATGCGCAGCCCCGGCTCGGGCGAGAGCGGCACGCCCCAGATCGCCTCGAACATCTCCCGCGTCGCGTCGTCCGAGACGTGGCGGTAGCCGGAGAACTCGTGCGGGAAGGAGCCCATGTCGCAGGCGCCCTGCACGTTGTTCTGCCCGCGCAGCGGGTTCACGCCCGCCCCGGGCTTGCCGATGTTCCCCGTGGCCATCGCGAGGTTCGCCATGGCCATGACGGTGGTGGAGCCCTGGCTGTGCTCCGTCACGCCCAGCCCGTAATAGATGGCCGCGGCACCACCGGTGGCGTAGAGCCGCGCCGCCTCGCGCAGCATCCGCGCCGGCACGCCCGTGATCGGCTCCACCGCCTCCGGCGAGTTCCGCTCCTGCGCGATAAAGCGCGCCCAGCTCTCAAACTCCGCGAGTTCGCAGCGTTCGCGCACGTAATCCTCGGCGACGAGCCCCTCCGTCACGACCACATGCGCGATGGCGTTGATCAGAGCGACATTGGTGCCCGGCAGCAGTTGCAGGTGATAGTCCGCCTCTACATGCGGCGTCCGCACGAGGTCGATGCGGCGCGGGTCCGCGACGATCAGACGCGCCCCCTCCCGCAGCCGCCGCTTCATGCGGGAGGCGAAGACCGGATGCCCGTCCGTCGGGTTGGCGCCGATGACGAAGATCACCTCGGCATCTGCCACCGAAGCGAAATCCTGCGTTCCCGCGGAGGTGCCGAGCGTCGTCTTCAGCCCATAGCCCGTGGGCGAGTGGCAGACGCGCGCGCAGGTATCGACGTTGTTGTTCCCGAAGGCCCCGCGGATCATCTTCTGAACAAGGAAGGTCTCCTCGTTCGTGCAACGGGAGGAGGTGATCCCCCCGATCGCGTCCGTCCCATAGTCCCGCTGGATCCGCCGCAGCTCGGAGGCCGCGTGCCTCACCGCCTCCTCCCAGCTCACCTGCCGCCAGGGATCGGTGATCCGCGTGCGGATCATCGGCTTCGTGATGCGGTCCTTGTGCGTTGCGTAACCGAAGGCGAAGCGCCCCTTGACGCAGGAATGGCCCTCATTCGCCTTGCCGTCCTTGTAGGGGACCATGCGGACGAGCCTGTCGCCCTTCATCTCCGCCTTGAAGGAGCAGCCGACGCCGCAATAGGCGCAGGTCGTCACCACCGAGTGCTCCGGCGTGCCCAGCGCCACGACCGACTTCTCGTTCAGCGTCGCCGTCGGGCAGGCCTGCACGCAGGCGCCGCAGGAGACGCATTCCGAACCCATGAAGTCCGTGCCGCCGGGCGAGACCTTCGAATCGAAGCCGCGCCCCTCCATCGTCAGAGCGAAGGTGCCCTGCACCTCCTCGCAGGCGCGGATGCAGCGCGAGCACGCGATGCACTTCGACGCCTCGAAAGTGAAGTACGGATTGCTCTCGTCCTTCGGCGCGTCGAGATGGTTCGCGCCGTCATAGCCGTAGCGCACCTCGCGCAGCCCGACGGCGCCGGCCATGTCCTGCAGCTCGCAGTCGCCGTTGGCGGAGCAGGTGAGGCAGTCCAGCGGGTGGTCGGAGATGTAGAGCTCCATTACCCCCCGCCGGCGCTTGGCAATAGCCTCGTTCTGCGTGTGCACCACCATCCCCGCCTCGACGGGCGTGGTGCAGGAGGCCGGGAAGCCGCGCCGTCCCTCGATCTGCACGATGCAGAGGCGGCAGGAGCCGAAGGGCTCCAGGTTGTCGGTCGCGCAAAGCTTCGGAACCTTCGTTCCCAGCGTCATCGCGGCCGCCATCACGGAGGTGCCCTTCGGCACCGCCACGGCCTGCCCGTCGATGGTGAGCGTCACGGTGTTCTCGGCCAGCCGGATCGGCGTGCCGAAGTCGGTTTCCTGGATCAGGGGCATGCGTCGATCCTCCTCACTCCGCCGCCTGGGGAAGGCGGCGGGTGGTGGCGTCGAAATCCTCCGGGAAGTGCTTCAGCGCGCTGCCCACGGGGATGGGCGTCAGCCCGCCCATGGCGCAGAGCGAGGCGTCGGTCATCACCTCCAGCAGGTCGTCCAGCACGGCGAAGTTCCTTGCCGTCTCGACGCCGGCGGTGATGCGGTCGATCACCTCCACGCCGCGCACGGCGCCGATCCGGCAGGGCGTGCACTTGCCGCAGCTCTCGGCCGCGCAGAACTCGAAGGCGAAGCGCGCCTGGCGCGAGAGGTTCACGCTGTCGTCGAACACCGTCAACCCGCCATGGCCCAGCAACCCGCCGGCGCGCGCGAAGGCCTCGTAATCCATGGGCGTGTCGAGCAGGCTCTCCGGGAAATAGGCGCCGAGCGGCCCGCCCACCTGCACCGCGCGGAAGGGCCGACCCGTCGCGGTGCCGCCGCCCCATTCCTCGATCACGGCGCGCAGCGGCAGGCCAAAGGGCAGTTCCACCAGCCCGCCCCGCCGCACGTTGCCGGCGATCTGCACCGCCAGCGTGCCGAGCGAGCGGCCGGTGCCGAAATCCGCATAGGCCTTCGCCCCGTGCTCCATGATCCAGGGCACGGCGGCGAAAGAGAGCACGTTGTTCACGACCGTCGGCTTGCCGAACAGCCCCTCGATGGCCGGCAGCGGCGGCTTGGCGCGCACCACGCCGCGCTTGCCCTCCAGCGAGTTCAGCAGCGAGGTCTCCTCGCCGCAGATATAGGCGCCTGCTCCGACGCGCACCTCCATGTCGAAGGCGTGGCCGGAGCCGCGGATGTCCTTGCCCAGCCAGCCCGCGCGCCGCGCCGCGAGGATCGCAGCGCGCATCGCCCGCACCGCGTGCGGGTACTCCGAGCGCGTGTAGACATAGCCCTTCGTCGCCCCCACCGCGACGCCCGCGATGGCCATCCCCTCGATCAGCAGGAAAGGATCGCCCTCC
Organism: Roseomonas sp. KE2513; assembly: GCF_016107305.1. GTDB lineage: Bacteria > Pseudomonadota > Alphaproteobacteria > Acetobacterales > Acetobacteraceae > Roseomonas. The sequence continues at coordinate 190,471 of NZ_RCVR01000002.1, read as the reverse complement.
ATCAGCATCCGGTCGGCGAAGGTGCCGCTGTCGCCCTCGTCCGCGTTGCAGACGATGTATTTGCGATCGGCCTCCGCCAGCCGCACCGTGTTCCACTTGATGCCCGTGGGGAAGCCCGCGCCGCCACGCCCGCGCAGCCCCGAAAGCTTCACCTCGTCGATGATCGCCTCGCCGCTCATCGCCAGCGCCTTCGCGAGCCCCGCGAAGCCGCCATGCGCGACGTAATCCTCGGCCGAGGCGGGATCGACGATGCCGCATCGTGCGAAGGTCAGCCGCGTCTGACCGGCGAACCAGGGGTGCTCTTCCGGCCGCCCGATCCGCAGCGGATGCGCGCCGCCCTCCAGCAGTCCAGCGTCGAGCAGCCCCGCCACGTCCGCCGCCCGCACGGGGCCGTAACCGATCCGCCCTTCCGCGGTCTCCACCTCCAGCAACGGCTCCAGCCAGACGGCGCCGCGCGATCCCGTGCGCACCACCTCCAGCACCACGCCACGTCGCGAGGCCTCAGCCCGCAGCGCGCGCAGCACGGCCTCCGCGCCAAGCGCCAGGGCAGCCGCGTCCCGTGGCAGATAGATCCGCGTCATGCGCGCCGCACCTCCGCCACAACCTCGTCCAGCGCCGCGTCGTTCAACCGCGCCATCGGCTCGCCATCCAGCAGCGCCGCTGGCGCGCAAGCGCAAAGGCCGAGGCAGAAGGCCGGCTCCAGCGTCAGGCTGCCATCGGCCGTGGTGCCGTGCCATTCCAGCCCGAGCCGCCGCATCAGCCCCGCCGAGAGCGCCTCCGCGCCCATCGCCTGGCAGGCCTCCGCCCGGCAGAGCTTCAGTACGTGCCGGCCGGGCGGGGTGGCGCGGTAGTCATGGTAGAAGGTGACGACGCCGTGCACCTCGGCGCGCGAAAGGTTCAGCGCCTCGGCCACCAGCGGCACGGCCTCGTGCGGCACGCAGCCGAACCTCTCCTGCAGCGCGTGCAGGATCGGCAGCATGGCTCCTTCAAGGCCCGCATGACCGGCGATGATCTCGCTGGCGACGGCATCATCCCAATGAGGAGTAGGGGCGGGGCCGCGCGAAAGGGTGGCGCCGGGCAGCATGCTTCGCCTTCAACTCCAGTTCTCTGAATCGCACGATTCTCCGGATCGATCCCCCCGGGATCAAGGCGCCATTTCCGTGCCGCGATAGAACATTCCTATCAAGGTGGCGTTGCGCCGCCCGCCAGCTCCTGCGCGGCCGTCATCAGGGCAGCGGTCAGGGGTGGCGTCGGGGCCTGTACCGGCACCACCAGCCCGATCCGGTACTCAGCATCCGGCGAGACCAGCGGGATGGCCTGGAGCCCGGCTGCGGAGCCAAGTGTGTTCGCTACGCTCTCGGGCAGCACCGTCATCCATTCTCCACTGCGAACATGGGCGATCAAGGCGACAATGGAGTTCGACTCAACGCTTGCCGCCGGCTCCACCCCGGCCTGTTGCATCAGCCGGTCCATGATCCGCCGGTTCTGCATGTCCGGCGTCAGCAGGCAGAGCGATTCTCCCGCCAACTCCGCCCAGGCCACCGAGGGCCGTCCACCCCAGCGCGAACCCGCCGGCACCACCAGCCGGTAGCGCTCGGTCGAGAGCGGCACACTCCGCACCGAGCCCAGCGGCTCGTTGCCGAGATAGGTGATGCCCGCATCCGCCTCGAAGCTCGCGAGCATGTCCACGATGGCCTCCGAGGTGTGGGAGAGGATGGTGAAGCGGATCCCCGGGTTGCGCCTGCGGCAGGCGAGCGTCAGCAGCGGCACCAGCGCCAGGGCCGTGGGGACCACCGCCAGCCGCAGGTGTCCGGCCAGCCCGCCGCGCGCCACCTGCAACTCCTGCCGCATCGCCCGCGCGTCGGCCAGCATCCGCTGGCCCCAGGCGACAACCTTCTCCCCCTCCGGTGTCAGCCGCTGGAAGCGTGAGGAGCGGTGCACCAGCAGCACCCCCAGCTCCGCCTCCAGCCCCTTGATCCCCGCTGAAAGCGTCGGCTGCGCCACCCCGCAGGCCTCGGCAGCGCGCCGGAAGTTCCGCTCCCGCGCGACGGCGACGAGGAATCCGAGCTTGTCGAGCATGCATCCTCCCGCCGGGCATGAGAGGGGCGCCCGCCAGGGCTGGCAAGCGGCACCGAGGGCTGGCCGCCTGACCGCCCGGGGCTATGGTCCCACCCGGATCAAGGACCAGCCTATGAAGCGCCGCGCTCTCCTCTCTCTCGCCGCCCTCGCGCCCGCCGCCCCGCGCGCCGCCCGCGCCCAGCCCCGCTGGTCGCCGGACGGGCCCGTGCGGCTGGTCGTGCCCTTCGCCCCTGGCGGCTCGCAGGACGTGCTGGGCCGCCTCCTCGCCCAGGCCGCCGGCCCGATCCTCGGGCAGACCGTGGTGGTGGAGAACCGTGCCGGCGCCGGCGGCGTGCTGGGCGCCGAGGCCGTGGCCCGCGCCGCACCGGACGGCCAGACGGTCCTCCTCGCGACCGCCGGCCAGCTCACCATCGCCAAGGCCATCGGCCGCCACCTGCCCTACGACCCGATCGCCGACTTCACCCCGGTCCTCCATCTCAGCGACAGCCCGGTGGCGCTGCTCGCCGCCCCGCAGCTGAATGTCACCGACGCCCAGGGCCTGCTGCGCCTGGCGCGCGAGGTAACGCGGCCGCTGCCCTATGCTTCCACCGGCATCGGCACGAACACCCACCTTATCATGGAGGATCTGAAGGCGCGCGAGCACCTCAACCTCGAGCACGTACCCTACCGGGGCGCAGCGGGGGCCTTCAACGATCTCGCGGCCGGACGGATCGCAACGATGTTCGTCTCCGTCCCATCCGTGCTCGCCGCCGGCGGGGCGCAGTTCAAGGTGGTGGCCGTCACTTCCCGCGAGCGCTTCCCCGCCACGCCCGACATTCCCACCCTCATTGAATCCGGTGTGCCGGATTTCGACGCGAGCATCTGGACCGGCCTTTCCGCCCCCGCCCGCACCCCGGCGCCGGTCGTCGCTCGCCTGACGGAGGCCTTCCGCCAAGCCATGGCCACCGACCTCGTCCGCTCCCGCCTGGACGTGCTCGGCGTCACTCCCAACGGCGCCGATGGAGCGGCCTTCGGCGCCCTCCTGCGGGACGACCTCGCTCGCTGGACCCGCGTCGCCGCACCCCTCGACATTCGCCTCGACTGAACCGGTTCAGGCCCGCCCGTATCCGGCCGCGAGCGCATTCTCGATTCCCGCGGGATCCAGCCCATCCAGCAGCGGGTTCCGCCGAAGGTCGCGCCCCCAGAGCGCCTCCAGCGCCATAACCACCGCCTCCGTCACCGGCATGGTGATCCCCCGCCCGCGCGCGAGCCAGAGATAGAAGGAGAGCCCGTAGGGCACGTCCTCCGTCACGTAGCGCGTCTCCATCTCCGCCGGGCCCAGCACCGCGCCCCGCGTCTCCGCGATTCGCGCCGCCATCCCTGCCAGCGGCCCGAGCGGCACACCATTCGCCCGGTGCAGCGATTCCTCGAGGCTCAGCACCGGGAAGCCGAAGCACGCCGCCAGCGCCGCGCGCTCATCCGCCAGCGCCTCCATCATCCGGCAGGCGGCAGGCGTCATCAGCCCGTACTGCGGCCACTCCTCCGCCCGCTCGATCCGCGTGACGTTCGTCAGCGCCAGCACGGCGTGGATGATCGGGTTGGCATTGCCGATTCCCGCGCCCAGCACGCCGGTCGCCGGGCTCGCATGGCCGAAGAGCGCGGTCGCCAACGCCCCCATTGCCGACGCGTCGCCCTCCGGCACCGCCGCCACATCCACGGCTGCCCGCACCGCCGCGACGAGAACCCGCCCCGGCCCCCGCCGCCGCGCCGTGGCGGGCGTGGTCGCCATGGCCCCGATCGGGGCGCGCCGCGCCGATACGCCCCGCGCCGCCAGCATCCGGTCCAGCGCCAGCGGCGCGAGCGAGGCCGCGGGCGAGATCAGCAGCGGCAGCGCCGCCGGCAGCGCCGCCGCGACCCGTGGCAGCAGGTCCGGAAAGGCGTAGGCCGGCACCGCCAGCAGCGCGACCTCCGCCCCGGCCAGTGCCTCCGCCAAGTCCCTTGCCACCCCCAGCGGAAAGCGCCCGGTGAGCGCCCCCTCCGCCTCCATTCCGCCCTCGATCCCCTCCGTGCCGCGGCCGGAGGGCGACCAGATCGTCACCTCATGCCCGCGCGAAGCCGCCAGCACCGCCGCCGCCGGCCCCACCGCGCCCGCCCCCAGCACGCTCAGCCGCATCGCCTATCCTCCTCGCCGAGACCGCCGACCAGAACCCGCCCGATCGCAAGCCCACCTTTCCGCCCCGGCCCGGTTCCTGCCTAATCTTCCGCCGATCCCGCTGGAAGCACCGTCCCATGACCATCCCGCGCCGCAGCGCCCTGATGATCCCCGCCGCCCTCGGCCTCTCCCCAGCCGCCCGCGCGCAGGCCCCGGCCCCCGCCGACCCCTGGCCCAACCGCCCCGTCCGCATCATCGTCCCCGCGCCGGGCGGCGGCGGCACCGCCGACACCCTCGCCCGCATCTTCGCGCAGGAGATGGAGAAGCGCGTCAATCAGCGCGTCCTCATCGACAACCGCGGCGGTGCAAACGGCAATATCGGTGCCCTCGCCGGCGCGCGCGCGGCGCCGGACGGCTACACCATCCTTTGGTCCTGGGCCGGGACGATGGCCACCAACCCTGCCCTCTACAAGGACCTGCCCTTCGACCCCGAGCGCGACTTCGATCCTGTCATCCTCGTCGGCAACGTCCCCAACGTCCTCGTCGTGAATAAGGAACTCGGCCCGCGCACGCTGGATGATTTCGGCGCCTATGCCCGCGCCCACCCCAATGCCATCAACTTCGGCTCCACCGGCAACGGCTCCTCGATGCACCTGGCGGGGGAACTCTACAAATCCCTCACCGGCGCGCAGATGACGCACGTGCCCTACACCGCGCCCGCCGCCGCCGTCACGGACCTGCTCTCCGGCCGCATCCAGGCGATGTTCAACCTCATCACCGGCGTTGCGCCCCAGGTGCGCGCGGGCGCGGTGACGCCCATCGCCGTCCTCGCGCCAGAACGCGCCCCGCAATTGCCGGAAGTGCCGACCACCGCCGAACTCGGCATGCCCGGCCTCGTCTTCGGCACCTGGTTCGGCCTCTTCCTGCCGAAGGGCACCGACCCCGCGCTCCTGCAGCACATCAACACCCTCTCGAACGAAGTCCTGTCCGACCCCGAGGCGCGCGCTCGCTTCGAGGCGGCCGGCATGGCAACCTTGGGCGGTGGGCCGGAACGGCTGGCGACCTTCCTGCACTCGGAAATCGAGAGCCACGCCGCGCTGGTGCGGGCCTCGGGCGCGCGGAACGAGTGATACACGCCGGGCCCTGTTGCCATGGGTGACTCCGGGGAGAGGAAGAAGGAATTCTTCCTCTCCCCGGGCCCCTCACCATCATCTTCTTTTTCGAGTTTGAGTCACCCTCCGGCCGGTGCGTCTCGGGTCACTGACCCGAGGCGACTGCACGCACAGGAAGGGCGCCAAGAGGAAACCTCCCTCCGATCGCCGCGTCCGCGAAACCAGATGGAGATCCAAGGGCCTCAGGCCCTTGGCAGGCGAGGTCCGGAGAGGGCAGGGGCCGCCCAGCGCCAACCTCAATCGCCCCGAAACATCGCCTACTTCTCCGTCTCGCCCAGCGACTGCATCAGCCGGTTCGCATTCGCGAACATCGCGATGGAGTGGATGAGGTCCAGCACTTCCAAGTCATCCATCCCAACCGCCCGCAGCGGCTTCAGATCGGCGACGGTGACCGCGCCCGGCGTCAGCGTCAGCTTCTCGCTGAAATCCGCGATGGCGCGGCGACGCGGGTCCGTCTCCACGGCGTGGCCCTCGTCCAGCACGCGCTGCATCGCCTCGCGCTGCTTCGAGAGTTCCGTGAACCGCCGCGCATGGACCGATGTGCAGTAGACGCAGCCGTTCGCCATGGAGACGACGGCGGTCGAGAACTCGCGGTCCGCGCGCGGCAGCCCGCGCGGCGCGTACATCACGCTGTTGAACAGCGCCCCGCGCTCTCCGAGCGAAGCCGGGTCCTGCGCCAGCGTCAGGAAGTAGGTGGAGCGCCGCTGCGCCGGCGGGCAGGCCTCCAGCGCGGCCAATTGCGCGGGCGAGGCGGTCTCGGCCTGCACGGGCGGGATGCGCGGCGTCCAGCCCACCTCCTCCATCGTGAAGCGGCTCATGCGGCGGCCTCCCCCTGCATGGCGCGCAACCCGGCGATCAGCCGCACCTGATAGGGCACGAAGGAGACGAGCTGCGTCACCGCCACGATGTCGCGCGGTGTCAGCCCCATGGCGGAGAGCGCGTCGATCGTCTCCTGGCTCACTGTCGCTGGCTTGGCGGCCACCATGTCGGCGTAGCGCAGCAGCGCGGGCAGGCGCCCTTCCATCACCCCGTCCGAGAGATCCTCGGCCAGCATGATCGCCTCCTCCGCGCCCGCCTTCTCCAAGAGCGCGTGGAACCGGGCGGCAAGCGCCTTATCGCCCTCCCGCAAGGCCACGCGCAGCGCGAGGGCCGCGCGCTCGGTGTGGGACACATTGCCGGCGTCTTCAGGCATCAGCAGCTCGCGATAGGCGCCCTCCGCGTGGCGCAGCGCCTCCGGCCGCCGGCGGCGCAGCTCCGCGAGCGGCGAGCCAGGGGCGATGCCGAGGATGTCCTCGACAAGATCGTCAGGATTCACGCCGCCACCTCCCTCTCAGGCCACTCGTCGCCCAGCAGCTCGGGCGTGTCATAGGCTACCAGCCGCTCGAAATGGGTCTCGCGATCCTCGACGAACAGGGCGGCCGCGATCGCGCGCGACAGCCGCTGCGCCCCGGCGGAGATGGCGGGGATGTCGCCCGTCAGCTTCCCGTGGCTGAGCGTCGCCGGGTAGTTGAAGGCGTGGATGCGCGACAGCGCCGAGCACTCCCCCAGCACCTTCTCCTGGAAGGCGAAGTCGGGCGCGAGGTCGGGGGAGGTCGCCAGCTCCTCGCTCTCCTGCCTCGGCGGCTGCGGGAAGCGGTCGCGCCAGAGGCGGATATGCGGCGCGATCAGCGCTAGCTCCGGCCGCTCCTCAAGTGCCACGCGGAAGCCCGTCGCGAAGATAACGAAGTCGAGCGCGAATTCGCCCCCCGCTGTCTCCAGTACCACGCCGCGGCCTTCCTCGCGCAGCCCCGTCACGGGGCAGCCGAGGTGCAGATAGGCGTGCGGGTGGCGCGAGACGCGCATGGTGCTGTCCCGCGGCGGCGGCGTCTGGGCTGCGCCCGCGTAGTGGAGAAAGCGCCACTTCCACTCGTCCGGCAGGCCGGCGAAGCCGTGCACCACGCCCTGGCTGCCGATGCCCGTGAATTTGTTCACCCGCGGCAGCACTGCGCGCCGGACGAACATGTGCAGCGACGAAGCGCCCACCTCCAGCGCCGTTGCCGCATTGTCCATGGCCGAAGCGCCCGCGCCCACGACGCCGACACGCTTGCCGCGCAATTGCGCGAAGTCGATCTCTTCCCGCGAATGCGCCCAGAAGCGGTGGTCCACCCCCCGTGCCATCTCCGGCACGAAATGCCCGCCTAAGCCGTCACGCCCGCTCGCCAGCACCAGCCGGCGGCAGACGAGGCTCTCCCCGTGCGCGAGGTCGAGCTCGATCATCCCGTCCTCGCGCGGCCGGATGAGGGAGACCTCCACCCCGTTCCGCACCGGCACGGCCATCACGCGGCGGTACCAGTTGAGGTAGTCCATCCACATCCCGCGCGGAATCTTGCCCAGATCCTCCCAGGCCGCCGCCCCGTGCTGCGCCTCGAAGAAGGCGCGGAAGGTGAGGGAGGGTAGTCCGAGCGCCGGCCCGGCCAGCCCCTTCGGGGAGCGCAGCGTCTCCATCCGCGCATAGGTCACCCAGGGCCCCTCCTGGCCCTCCACCGCGCGGTCCAGCACGCTCACGCGCTCGATCCCGTCCAGCCGCAGCGCGGTCGCCGCCGCGAGCCCCGCCATTCCCGCGCCGATGACGGCCACATCCACCACCGGCCGCCCTTCCGCGAGCCGTTCCGGCACCCAGGGCTTGGCGGGCAGCTCCAGGTATTCCAGATCCTGCCGCAGCCGCGCCTCCAGCGCCGGCAACCCGATCCCGCTCACGGCAGCGCCTCCATGCGTCGTTGCACCATGGCCTTCCAGGGCGCCTCGTCCGGGGCGGAGGCCAGCAGCGCCGTCCAGGCCTCCCGCGCCTTCTCCGGCCGCCCCGCCTGCGCCTCGGCGAGGCCAGAGAGGAAGCGCAGGCCCACATGGTCCGGCGCCAGGCGCACGGCATCCGCCAGGAAAGCCGCTGCCTTGTCCGTCTGGTTCGCCTCGATCAGCACCTGTGCCAACTGAGCCGCGATCTCGGGATCGAACCCGCCGCGCAGCACCTCGACATAGGCGGCGGCCGCCTCCTCCAGCCGGCCGCGGCTGCGCTGGGCATCCGCCATCAGCATCCAGCCCTGCCGCGCGGCGGGGCTGCCCGGCGGCATCGCCGTGAGCCGCGCGCGAAGCTGCGCCAGCAACGCGTCGTCCCGCGCCGCGGAGTCCCGCCGCTCCGCGAAGGTGGCGGAAGGCATCGCCGGCACGCCGCTCATGAAATAGAGGGCGAAGGCGATCGCCGGCACCGCCACCAGCCCCGCGATCAGCGCCCCGCGCCCGCCCGCCTTCACCGCCTGCGGCTCTGGCACCGAAAGCAGGCGCCGCTGCACCTCCAGCAGCGCCGCCGCATAGGCCGCCTCGTCCAGCCGTCCCAGCGCCTTGTCCCGCTCCAACTCCGCCATCTGCGCGCGGTAGAGCGCCCGGTCGGCCGAGCCGCGGTCGAGCGCCCGCGCCGGCCGCACCATCGCCCAGGCGAGCGGCAGCAGCGCGAGAAGCGCCAGGGCCGCCGCGAGAAGCCAGATCAAGGATCGTTCTCCAGCGCCGCGAGCCGGGCGCGCTCGGCCTCCGTCAATGGCGCAGGTCCGCCGCGCACCGCGCTCCGGCGGCGCATGAGGAACAGCGCCAGCCCCGCCCCGCCCAGCACAAGCACCGGTAGCGCCCAGAGCGGCGCCGTCACCAGGTTCAGCGGCGGCCGCAGCAGCACGAAGTCGCCGTAGCGGGCGTGGATGCCCTCGATGACCTTCTCGCTCGGCTCGCCCGCTGCGACCCGCTCGCGCACCAGACGCCGCAGGTCGCGCGCGAGGTCGGCCTCGCTGTCCTCGATGGACTGGTTCTGGCAGACCATGCAACGCAGCTCGCGCCCGATCTCCTGCGCGCGGGCCTCCGCCGCCGGGTCCGGCAGCATCTCGGCCGGGCGGCCCACCGCCCAGGCCGGGGACGCCAGCGCCAGACCCGGCACCAGCAGCATTGCGAAGAGCGCCGCCCTCACGCGTACCGCCGCAGCAGCGGCTCCAGCTCGGCCGAGACGGTGTCGGGCATCATCGGCCCCGCCCAGCGCCAGCGCACGATGCCGCGCCCGTCCAGCAGGTAGGTCTCGGGCACACCGTAGAGGCCGTAGTCGATCCCCGCGCGCCCCTCGGCATCCGCCACCAGCGCGCCGAAGGGGTTGCCGTGCTGCGCCAGGAAGCGCGCGGCATCGGCCGGCTTATCCTTGTAGTTCACGCCGAAGAGCTTCACGCCCCGCCGCTGCAGCGCCATCAGCTGCGGGTGCTCCACCACGCAGGGCACGCACCACGAGGCCCAGAAGTTCAGCAGCACCGGCCCGCCGGCCGCCAGCGCCTCCGGTCCGAAGCCGGGGGTGGACAACCCCTGCACGGCCGGCAGCGCGAAACCCGGCGCCGGCTTGCCGAGCAGCGCGGAGGGAACGCCGCGAGGGTCGTAGGACCCGTCCCGCATTCCCCGCAGCATGGCCCAGAACCCGACGCCAGCCCCGGCGGCCAGCCCCAGCGGCGCCCAGAGCAGCACCCGGCGGCCCAGCGGTGCCCGCGACTTCCCGGCGCCCGTTTCCTCCACCCCGCTCACGCCTTCGCCGCCCCTGCCGCGGCCCGCCGCGCCGGCGCGCCCACCCGTGCCCTACGGTCGGAGAGCGAGAGCCCTCCGCCCAGCGCCATGATCGCGCCGCCGAGCCAGATCCAGGGCGCCAATGGGTTGTAATGCAGGCGCAGCGTCGCCGTGCCGTTCTCCTCCTCGCCCATCACGGCATAGAGGTCGGAGGCCATGGTAGTGTGGATCGCCGCCTCGGTCGTGCTCTGCCGGGCGAGGGGGAAGTTACGCTTCTCCGGCAGCAGCACGGTCACCGGGGCGCCATCGCGGGTCACCGTCACGGTCGCCTGCCGCCCGGCCCAGTTCGGCCCGACCACGTCCCGCACGCCCTCAAGCTTCCACTCGTAGCCGCCGAGGGAAATGCTCTCCCCCGGACGTACCGCCGCCAGCCGCTCCGTCGCCAGCCCCATCCCGGCCATGCCGAGCAGGGTGACGCCGAAGCCCGCATGGGCCACGGCCCCGCCCCAGGCGGAGCGCGGCAGGCCCCGCGCGCGGGCGAAAGCCGCGCGCGGGCGAGAGAAGAGCGCGATCCGCTCCGCCACATCCGCTAGCGCCCCCAGGATCAGCCAGGCCGCCGCGCCGAAGCCGAGCGCCGGTAGGATCGGCCGCCTCTGCACCAGCCAGACGGTCACGATGGCGCCGAGCGCGATCAGCCCCGCCCACCACAGCCGTTGCAGCACCGGCCAGGGCCGCGCGCGCTTCCAGGCCATCAGCGGCCCCGCGGCCATCGCCAGGATCAACGGCAGCGCCAGCGGGAAGACCGTCGCCTGGTAGAAAGGCGGCCCTACCGAGATCTTCGCCTTCAGCATCAGGTCCGCGAACATCGGGTAGAGCGTGCCCGCCAGCACGACGGCCGCGATGGTGCAGAGAAGCAGGTTGTTCAGCACCAGCGCCCCCTCCCGCGAGATCGGCGCGAACAGGCCGGTGGGCGAGAGGGAAGGGGCCCGCCAGGCGAAGAGCGCGAAGGCGCCCCCGATCGTCAGCAGCAGCAGCCCGAGGATGAACACCCCGCGCTCCGGGTCGTTGGCGAAGGCGTGCACCGAGTTCAGCACGCCCGAGCGCACGAGGAAGGTGCCGAGCAGCGACATGGAGAAGGCGAGGATCGCCAGCAGCACCGACCAGGTCTTCAGCGCCTCGCGCTTCTCCACCACGATGGCGGAGTGCAGCAGCGCGCAGCCCGCCAGCCAGGGCAGCAGCGAGGCGTTCTCCACCGGGTCCCAGAACCAGTAGCCGCCCCAGCCGAGCTCGTAATAGGCCCACCAGGACCCCAGCGCGATGCCGAGCGTCAGGAAGGACCACGAGGCAAGCGCCCAGGGCCTTACCCAGCGCCCCCAAGCCGCGTCCACGCGTCCCTCGATCAGCGCCGCGATGGCGAAGGCGAAGGTCACGGCCGTGCCGACATAGCCGAGGTAGAGCAGCGGCGGATGGAAAGCGAGGCCGGGGTCCTGCAGAACGGGGTTCAGTCCCTGCCCGTCCATCGGCGGCGGCCAGACCCGCGAGAAGGGGTTCGAAGTCGCCAGGATGAAGGTAAGGAAGCCCGTGCCGATCATCCCCAGCACCGCCAGCACCCGCGCGCGCAGCGCCCCCGGCAGCCCGCGCCCGAAACCCGACACCGCCGCCCCGCAGAGCGCGAGGATCAGCACCCAGAGCACCATGGAACCCTCATGGTTCCCCCAGGCGCCCGCCAGCTTGTAGAGCATCGGCTTGGCTGAGTGGCTGTTCTGCACCACCACCGAGACCGTCGTGTCGTTCTCCGCGAAGGACCAGAGCAGCGCGGCGAAGGCCGAACCCACCGCCAGCAGCACGCCCGCTGCCAGCCCTGGCCCCGCCGTCATCAGCCGGGCATCCCCGCGCTGCGCCCCAATCAGCGGCAGCACCGCCTGCGCGAGCGACAGCGCCAGCGCCAGCGCCAGCGCGAAATGACCAAGCTCGGGGATCATCGGCCGGTCCCGCCCGCGGGCTCTAGCGTGTTCCATTCCCGCGCCGGCGGCGCCGCGCCCTGCTCGGGGTTCCAGTGGCCGCTGCGCTTGAGCGCGTCCATCACCTCGGGCGGCATGTAGGTCTCGTCGTGCCGCGCCAGCACCTCGGAGGCGGCGAAGGTCCCGTCTGGCCGCATCCGGCCGAGCGTCACCACGCCCTGCCCCTCGCGGAAGAGGTCCGGCAGCACGCCGCGGTAAAAGACCGCCACGGCATTCGCCCCATCGGTCACGCGGAAGCGCACCTCCGTACCGTCCCGCACCACGCTCCCCGCCTCCACCAGCCCGCCGAGCCTGAAGGCCCTCTCGTCCGGAGAGGCCATGGAGACGATATCCGAGGGGGAACGGAAGAAGACGAGATTGTCCCGGAAAGCCGTCAGAGCCAGTGCCGCCGCGGCGCCGATCCCCAGCGCGCAGAGCAGCAGCACCAGCATCCGCCGCCGCCGGCGGGAGGCCGCGACGCCAAGGCCGCGCCGAGAGGTGGTCGTCGTTGCGCTCATCGCGCGCGCTCCAGTTCGCGCAGCCGCCGGGCCGCGGCGCGGTGGCGAAGGGCCGCGCCCAGCGCCAGCCCTCCGAACCCCACCGCAGCCAGCCCCCAGGCCGCCCCGACGCTCATCCAATGACTCATCGAGGCGCGCTCATGCCGGCACCGCCTCGGCGGGTGCTCGGTCGGCTGCGCGGGCGCGGGCCAGCTCCAGCGCCTCCACCCGCCGCTCCATCACCGCTGCCCGCACGCGGGCAAGGACCAGGGTCGCGAAAAGAAGCGAGAACCCGGCCGCGCAGGCCAGCAGCGGCCCGAGCATGGAGACGTGCATCCCCGGCGCCGCCAGCCGCGTCACGCTCGCCGGCTGGTGCAGCGTGTTCCACCAGTCCACCGAGAACTTCACGATCGGCAGGTTCACCACACCCACGAGGGCGAGGATCGCCCCCGCCCGCGCGCCCCGCTCCTCGTCCTCGAAGGCGCGGGTGAGGGCGGCGTGGCCCACCCAGAGGAAGAAGAGCACCAGCACGGAGGTCATCCGCGCGTCCCAGGCCCACCAGGTGCCCCACATCGGCCGCCCCCAGAGGCTGCCCGTCGCGAGGCAGAGCGCCGTCGCCACCGCGCCCACCGGCGAGAGCTCCCGCGCCGCCAGGTCCGCCAGCGGGTGCTTCCAGACGAGCGCCAGGATCGAGGCGATGGCGAGGCCGGAATATCCGGCCATGGCCAGCCAGGCCATCGGCACGTGCACGTACATGATCCGCACCGTCTCGCCCTGCTGCCAGTCCGCCGGCGAGACGAGCAGCGCCCAGGCCGCGGCCGGCAGCAGCACCGCGAGCGAGAGCCCCCATGCCCAGGGCATGATCCGCGCCGTCGCCCGCAGGAAACGGCCCGGATTGGCGAAGCGGTGCAGGAGCGGCGCGGGGGAGGTCAGGAGGGGGTGTCCCGGCGTGTTTGGCCCGGCATTGGGCTGCGACTGCCGCAACATTAGCGCGTCGCGGCCCGCGCTGGAATTGCCGGTAAACCCCGGCAGCCATGCCCCAGAGATAGGGACCGCCGCGGGCGGCGAAAGTCCCGCCGGGCGCCCTGAGACAAGACGTCACGATCGCCGCCGCTTGCGCCCGCTCCGCCCCTCCGCTTGACGCGGGCGCCGCCCGGTTCTTTCCTCATACCCCGCAGATGCCGCCTTTTCGTGGCGAAAACAAAGATTTGCAGGGAAGAGGGAGCCGGTCGATGGCCCAGCAGGAACCGGTCACCAGCACGGTGGAGGACGGCGTCGCCGTCATTCGCATCGCCAACCCGCCGGTGAACGCGCTCAGCGCCGCCGTGCGCGGCGGCCTGCTGCGCGCGGCGCAGGCCGCCGGAGCCGATCCCGCCGTCCGCGCCGTCGTCGTCGCGGCGGAAGGCCGGACCTTCATCGCCGGCGCCGATATCTCCGAACTGGGCAAGCCGCCCGTGCCGCCGAACCTGCCCGAGGCCATCGCGGCCCTCGAATCCCTCCTCAAACCGGTGGTGGCGGCCATCAACGGCGCGGCGCTGGGCGGCGGGCTGGAAGTGGCGCTCGGCTGCCATGCTCGCGTGGCGGCGCCCGCCGCGAAGCTCGGCCTGCCCGAGGTGAAGCTCGGCATGCTGCCCGGCGCCGGCGGCACCCAGCGCCTGCCCCGCCTGATCGGCGCCGTGCCCGCCCTGAAGCTCATGGTTGCGGGCGACCCGGTCGGCGCGACGGAGGCGAAGTCGCTGCGCATCGTGGACGAGGTGGCCGACGACGTGCTGGCGGCTGCCAAGGCCCTCGCGCTGCGCCTGGCCGATAAGGGCCGCCCCACTCCCACCAGCGCCCGCCAGGATACCGGCGAGCGGGATGCCTTCGAGGCCGCGGCCGCCGCCATGCTGAAGAAAGGCGCGGAAAACCCGAGCATCGCCGCCTGTGTGGACGCCGTGCGCGCCACCTTCGACAAGCCCTTCGACGAGGGCATGTCGGTCGAGCGCGCCCATTTTCTCCGCCTGCGCGACGATCCCCGCAGCAAGGCCCTGCGCCACGTCTTCTTCGCCGAGCGCGCCGCCGCCCGCATCCCTGGCCTGCCCAAGGGCACCCAGCCCCGCCCTGTGGCGAAGGCGGCCGTCATCGGCGGCGGCACCATGGGCGGCGGCATCGCGATGAGCTTCGCCAATGCTGGCATCCCCGTGACCCTCATCGAGACGAGCGAGGAGAACCTTCAGCGCGGCCTGGAGCGGGTGGCCGGCAACTACGCTACCTCCGTCAAGCGCGGCAGCCTGACCGAGGAAGCCCGCGACAAGCGCATAGGCCTCATCGAGGGCAAGGTTGGCCTGGAAGCCGCCGCCGGCGCCGACGTGGTGGTGGAGGCCGTCTTCGAGGAGATGGGCCTCAAGAAGGAGATCTTCGGCAAGCTGCAGGAGATCGCGAAGCCCGGCGCCGTGCTCGCGACCAACACCTCCTACCTCGACGTGGACGAGATCGCGGCCTCCACCTCCCGCCCCGGCGACGTGCTGGGCATGCACTTCTTCTCGCCCGCCAATGTCATGAAGCTGCTGGAGGTCGTTCGGGGCAAGGAAACCGCGCCCGACGCGCTTGCGACGGCCGTGGAACTCGGCCGCAAGCTCGCGAAGGTGCCGGTGGTATCAGGGGTCTGCTACGGCTTCATCGGCAACCGCATGCTCGCCCGCCGCACCGCCCAGGCCGAGCGCCTGCTGATCGAGGGCGCGATGCCCGAGGAGGTGGACGCCGCCCTCAACGCCTTCGGCTTCCGCATGGGCCCCTTCGCCATGTCCGACCTCGCCGGCCTCGACATCGGATGGCGCATCCGCCAGGCCACCGGCAAGAAGGCCCCGGTCGCGGACGCGCTGGTGGAGGCCGGGCGCCTCGGCCAAAAGACGAAGCGCGGCTACTACGACTACTCCGGCGATGGCCGCACCGGCACGCCCGACCCCGAGGTGCGCGCGGTCATCGAGCGCGTCTCGGCCGAGCAGGGCGTCACCCGCCGCGCGATCCCGCAGGAGGAGATCCTGGAGCGCCTCCTCTATCCCATGATCAACGAGGGCGCCCGCATCCTGGAGGAGGGCATCGCCGCCCGCGCCGGGGACATCGATACGGTCTGGCTGAACGGCTACGGCTGGCCGGCCGGCACCGGTGGCCCGATGTTCCACGCCGATGCCGTCGGCCTGCCGCGGATCGTCGCGCGCCTCCGCGATTTCGCCGCCGCCTCCGGGGATGAGAGCCTGCAGCCCGCCGCCCTGCTCGTGCGCCTGGCGGAGGAGGGCGGCAGCTTCGCCGCCCTCGACGAGAAGGCCGCGGCGTGAGCTTCGACCCGGCCGCCGAGGGCTGGTCCCCCTGGCCCCCGAGCGGCTTCTCCGGCTTTACCGGCCCACTCTGGTCCCGCGCCGAGGGGGACGGCTGGGCCTATGGCGTGCTGGCCGACGAGCGCCACGCCAACAACCACGGCATCGTCCATGGCGGGATGCTCGTCACCCTGCTCGACAACACCCTCGGCATCACCGTCTACCGCGCGACGGGCAAGCGGCCGGGCGTGACGATGCAGCTGAACACCCAGTTCCTCTCCGCCGCCCACCCAGGCGAGTTCCTGGAAGGGCGTGGGGAGGTGCTGCGCGTCGCCCGTTCCGTCGCCTTCGTCCGTGGCACCGTCAGCGTGGGCGACCGGCTGGTGGCGGCCGGGGACGGTGTCTGGAAGCTGCTGGGCACTCCCCCGGGCTGAATGCCCGGGGGCCAGCCGGCGGGCTGGCTAGCGCCGCCGCGGCGTGCCGCCGTGCTCGGGATCTTCCGCGATCTCGCGGTCAGCCTCCTCCGCCGCCTCGCGCGAGACGATGCCGGGCGTGTGCATGTCGGGATCGCCGCCCTCGGCGTTCTCCACGTGGCTCTTGATACTCCGCAGCGCGTTGCCCGCATTGGTCGGGTCGTCGTTGGGGCTCATCTCCTCGGCCGGCGGCTCGTCGATGTGCCCGCCTTCGGCGAAGGTGAGGGAGAGGTCGGCAACCCCCGCGTCGTGGGTCGCGGGATCCGTCACCCGCATCTCCCCGGCCGGCGCCGCGGTCCAGCGCACCACCCGCTCGCCCGCATCGGCGCTCAGCTTCGGATCTGGCACCCGGTCGGCGTCGTGGCGCAGATGGGCGAACCAGAAACGGGCATTCCCCGGCTCGGACAGCCAGGCGAAGAGCCGGTCGGGGCTGGTATGGACGGTAATCTTGGCGTGCATGGGTCCCTCTCGGCTGTCGAACCACCTGGGGCGAGGTCCGGGCATCGCGCCGGCCGCCGCCCCTGGGAGGTTCCTCGGGGCCTATCGTTCGGCATGCCCACGGGGTTGCGCAACCGACATGCCCGGCCGGAATGATGAGGAGGCCAGGATCATTCCGCACTCGTCATCTTGATCCCAGGATCGAAGCCCTTCATTTCTTCATCAAGCGGTCGCAACCGACATGATGAGGCCAATTTGAACCAGCTCGCGACCGGCTGGCGCTGACGAATGTCCTACCTTTCAGCGCCTACCGAGTGCCTGTCCCCGACGGTCCCCAGCCTTCAGGCTGGCAGCGAGCCGCCGTCCGCACTGCACCTGCTCGCTGGGCCCTTTCTGGACGCTCTCGATCGCTCGGGCATGTCCGTCGTCGTTACCGATCCTCATCTGCCCGACAATCCGATTGTCCACGTGAACCCCGCCTTCACGCGGCTGACGGGCTACTCGGCCGAGGAGGTGCTGGGCCGCAACTGCCGCTTCCTCCAGGTTCCCGAGACCGACCCTGCGGCCGTCGCCGCCTTCTCGCTCGCGGTGAAGGAGGGACGCCCGCTCGATACCTGCATCCTGAACGCGCGGCGGGACGGCACGCTGTTCTGGAACGCCGTGTTCCTGACGCCGGTCCCTGGCATGGGTGGTGCACCCCGCTTCTTTCTCGCTACCCAGACCGAGATCGTACCGACGCAGGAGATCCCGGCCCTGCAGGCAGCCCTCCGCGTCGGGCGGGAAGCGCTCGGCGAGGCGAACCAGCGACTCCGTGAGGCGCTACTCGCCTCCGACGTGATGGCCGCCTGGGACTGGGACGTAGCGACGCGCCGGATTACCGGTGACGCGCGCTTCGCCCGGCTCTACAGCCTCACGCCCGAGGAAGCGGCGCGCGGCGTCGGCCCCGGGACCTTCTTCTCCGTCATCCACCCCGAGGACCGGCCGCGTGTCCGCCTTGCCGTCGGTGCCATCCTCCGCGGTGCGGACCTCTTCTCGAAGGAGTACCGCGTCCTCTTGCCCGGCGGGTCGATGCGCTGGGTCCATGCGCGCGGCCGCTGCTACGCGGGCACCGACGAGCGGCCCGCCCGCTTCGTCGGCACGCTGGTGGACATCAGCGAGCAGAAGCGGGTGCAGGAACGCCTGCGCATCGCCCAGACCGCGGGCGGCATCGGCACCTTCGAGTACGTGGCCGGCTACGGCACGGCCTCCGTCTCGGAGCGGTTCTGTGCCCTGCTGGGCCTGCGCCCCGCGACCGACCTGCCGCTGCGCACCATCAACGCCCTCGTCCATCCAGGCGACCCCTGCCTGATCGAGGCCGGCGCCACGCCCGCCCCGGGCACTTTGGCCGAGGCCGAGTTCCGCATCCGCCGCCCCGACACCGGGGAGACCCGCTGGCTCACCCGCCGCGGCGAGTACCTCTCCGACCCCGAGACGGCGGAACTACGCTTCTGCGGCGTCATCTACGACATCACGGAGACGAAGCTCACCGAGGCGCGGCTGCGCACCCTGAACGAGCGGCTGGAGGCGGAGGTCGCCGAGCGCACGGCCGACCGCAATCGCCTCTGGCGCCTCTCGGCGGACATTATGCTCGTCGCCCGGCCGGACGGCACGATCGTCGCCGTGAACCCCGCCTGGACCGCCGTGCTCGGCTGGTCGGAGACCGAGCTCGTCGGCCGCCAGATCCGGGACTTCATCCACCCCGACCACCTCGGCAGGGCCGCCGCGCGGCTGGAGGCCCTCGCGCGCGGCGAGGCCCTGTTGCACGCCGACAACCTCTACCGCCACAAGGACGGAAGCTGGCGCTGGATCAGCTGGTCCGCGGCCTCTGGCGACGGGCTCGTCAGCGCCGTCGGGCGCGACGTGACCGCCGAGCGCGATCAGGCCGAGGCGCTGCGCCTGGCCGAGGAGGCGCTCCGCCAGGCCCAGAAAATGGAGGCCGTGGGCCAGCTCACCGGCGGCATTGCGCACGACTTCAACAACCTCCTCGCGGGCATCGTCGGCAGCCTGCAGATGACGCGGACCCGCATCGCCCAGGGCCGGCTGCCGGAGGTGGAGCGCTACCTTGCAGCAGCAGAGGGGGCGGCCAGCCGGGCGGCGGCTCTCACCCACCGCCTGCTCGCCTTCTCCCGCCGGCAGACGCTCGATCCGCGGCCCACCCAGCCCAACAGCCGCATCCGGGAGATAGAGGACCTCGTCCGCCGCACGATGGGGCCGGGGATCGAGGTGCGGACGGTGCTCGACGCCGGGCTCTGGCCCACGCTCTGCGACGCCAACCAGCTCGAGAACGCCCTCCTCAATCTCTGCATCAACGCGCGCGACGCCATGCCTGAGGGCGGGCGCCTGACCATCGAGACAGCCAATGCCCAGGTGGACGAGCGCACGGCGCGGGGCCGCGGGATGGCTCCCGGGCAGTACGTCACCATCTCCGTTGCCGATACTGGGCAGGGGATGGCGCCCGAGGTGGTCTCCCGCGCCTTCGAGCCCTTCTTCACGACGAAGCCCATCGGCAAGGGAACCGGCCTCGGCCTGTCCATGATCTACGGCTTCGCCCGGCAGTCCGGCGGGCATGTGGCGATCCATTCGGAGGTCGGGCGCGGCACCACCATGCGCCTGTACCTGCCGCGCCACCTCGGCGAGGTCGTGGAGGACGGCGGCATGGCCCGCGCGGTCGAGCTTTCGCGTACCGGCAGCGGCGAGACGGTGCTGGTGGTGGATGACGAGGTGACCGTCCGCATGCTGGTCGTCGAGGTGCTGGAGGAGCTTGGCTACACCGCCATCGAGGCCGCCGACGGCCCCGCGGCCCTCGAGGTGCTCCGCTCCCCCGCGAGGATCGACCTATTGATCACGGATGTGGGCTTACCCGGCGGCCTGAACGGCCGTCAGGTCGCCGATGCCGCGCGGGTGACCCGGCCGGGGCTGAACGTGCTCTTCATCACTGGCTATGCCGAAAACGCGGCCGTCGGCGGGGAGAACCTCGAGCCCGGCATGCACTTCCTCACCAAGCCCTTCGCCATCGCGGCGCTGGCGAACCGCATCCGGACGATCCTCGCGGGCTGAGACCCGAGACCGTTTGGTGAAATGAACGAAAGGTTGATCCCCGGCCCTTGTCCCGGGAGCGCCAGAATGCCCAGTTCAGCCCCTGGACGCCGGACCGGTCCGGCCCCCTCGGGACACTGCCCAGCGATGCATTTCGCCAGGATATTCAACGCGGCCGCGAGCAGCGTCGCCCACGCGGCCGGGCGGCCCATCACCTTCGTCGTCTCGGTCGCCGTGGTGATCCTCTGGGCGCTTTCCGGCCCCTTCTTCGGCTTCTCCGACACCTGGCAGCTGGTCATCAACACCGGCACCACGATCATCACCTTTCTAATGGTCTTCCTCATCCAGAACACCCAGAACCGGGACGGCGCGGCCATCCAGGCGAAGCTAGACGAGCTGATTCGCACCAGCGCCGCCGGCAACGCCTTCATCGGCATCGAGCACCTGACCGAGGAGGAGCTGGACGAGATCCGCGCCACCTGCGAGCAGCGCGCCCGCCTCGCCATGGCCGCCGAGGCTGCCGAGGAGGCGAGTGGACGCGCCAACCGCCGCGCCGCCGAGGCCGCCGAGGCTGCCACCGAGTAGGATCTGGAGCTTGACCGCGCGCGCTGGCACGCGCGACCTGCCCGCATGCCCCGCGCGCGCTCGATCCTCGCCCTTCTGGCCATCCTCGCGGCCGCAACGCCCGCAGCACCCGCCCGTGCCCAGGAGGGCGACGACTGGTCCGTCTGCCGCCGCGCCATCGCCGCCGTGGAACCCGGATCGGGCATTCCTGCCGGCCTCCTCGGCGCCATCGCGCTGGTCGAGGCCGGGCGCGCCTCTCCCTCAGGCCGGCCGGAGCCCTGGCCCTGGAGCTGGAATGCGGAAGGCGAAACGGGCAGCGCCCCGAGCAAGGCTGCGGCCGTCGCGGCGGTGGCGGCCATGCGGGCGCGCGGGATTCGCTCGATCGACGTGGGCTGCATGCAGGTGAACCTCCTGCACCATCCGGACGCCTTCCCGAACCTCGAGGCCGCTTTCGACCCGCCCACCAACGCGCGCTACGCCGCCCGCTTCCTCGGCCGCCTGCGCGCCGCCTCGCCCGACTGGGGGGAAGCGATCGGCCGCTACCACTCCGGTGAGCCCGAGCGCGGCGCCGCCTATAACGGCCGCGTGGCCCTCGCACGCCTCGGCGCCGCCTGGACGCGCGGCGGGACAGTGCCGCTGCCCACCATGCGCGGCCTCGCTGGCCTATGTGCGCCCGGGCTGCAGCCGGCGCTGCTGATCGGGAGCGCGGCGGAGGCGCGGCGCTTCATGCGGCCCGGGGTGAACCGGCCGGTGCCGCTTCCACGGAACCCGCGGCCGCGGATGGCCTGCCTGCGGCGCTGATCGCCTCGGCCGACGCACGAAGAGCGAGGACGACAGCTCCCGCCACCAGAACCCAGGCGATCCGCGCCCCGTAGCGGTCGTGCGGCCCGCTCAGCGCGCCCGTGGCGAAGGCATTGGCCAGCACGGCCAGGCCCAGACCGAGCGCGAATCTCAGCACCGCCTGTTTCCGCCGCCCGCACCATCCCAGCAGCAGGAGGCCCGCCGCACCCAGCACCAGCACCGGCCCTTGCACCCAGAGGAGCGGCAGGACGACCGGCATGAGCGCGTCCCGCCACTGCGCGCCCGCCCGCAGCCGCGCCACCTCGGCCGGGCCGAAAGCCTCAAGGCGCCGCAATACCCCCTCGCCGACATGCCGCCCTTCCAGCGTGTCCCCCACGCGGTTGGCGAGGAGCTGGGCGAGCGTGTCACGCGCCGCGCCGAGCGCGACCGCCAGGGGCTCCCGCACCAGCGTCGCCCGGACGATCTCACCGGCCTCCCCGGAGAGCGCCCGCCCGCCAAAATCGCGCGGCCGTCCCGCCTCGTCGCGGTTGACCGGGCTCTCGGGGTTCCAAAGGAAGAGGTCGCTCGCCAGCAGGTCGCGCGGACAGGCACCGGGGGGGCAGGCGAGGGGACCATAGGCTTCCAACCGGCCCTTGAATGCGCAGAGCGACCATCCCGCCGCCGGGCATTCCGCCTCTACCGTCCGGATCGCCAGCCCGTTTGCCACCAGCCGGGCGAGAAGGAAGGTCGCCCCATGGGGGGAGAGCGAGAGCCGGCCGTGCCCCACGAGGTTCGTCGCCAGCAGCAGCGCGACAGCCCCGGCCAGCGGCAGCGCGACGCGCCCTGCTGCCCGCCACCCCGCCAGCAAGGAGACCACCACCAGCGCGCCGAGCACCGGCAGGTTCGAGAGATGCGCCGCTGCGCCGAGCGCCGCCAGCACCGAGAGCCAGGCGGTCTCCCCGCGCGAGAGCGCCGCCCGCCCGAAGCTGAGCAGCAGGGCGGAGAGCACCACCACCGGCGTCATCACGTCCGGCATGACGGTGGCCGCGGTGAAAGGCGCCGCCGTCAGCGCAGCGAGGACGGCGCAGAGCAGCAGGTGCCGCCCCGGCGAGGCCCCGCCACCGAAGGCGCGCACGAGCAGCCAGAGGAGATGAGACAGCACCAGCCCCTGAGCGATCGGCACCGGCGAGAGGCTCCGGTGCAGGTGCAGCGGCAGGATGAGCGGCCCGTAGATCCAGGGCTTGTCCCAGATCATCAGCGGCCCGAGCGTCTGGTGGAGGAAGGCGCCGCTGTCGCTGAACACGAGCGGGTAGCCGTTGAGGAAGGCTGGCCAGACGAGCATCAGCCCGCCGAAGAGAGTCGCGCCGAGGCTTCTCACCCCCAGCCCTTGGCGCGCGCCTCGTCCTCCTGCCGGGAGGCCACCCAGCGCTCGGCGCCGTCGGCGAATTCCTCGCGCTTCCAGAAGGGGGCGCCGGTTTTCAGCCAGTCGATGAGGAAGGCGCAGGCCTCCAGCGCCGCCGTCCGATGGCGGCTGGCGGTGAGCACCAGCACGATGCCCTCGCCCGGCAGGATGCGGCCGACGCGGTGGATCACGGTGCAGCCCGTCAGTGGCCAGCGCGCCGCCGCCTGGGCCGCGATCCCCGCGATGGCGCGCTCGGTCATGCCCGGATAATGCTCGAGGATCAGGGCCTGGAGCCCGTCATCGGCGCGGCAGAGGCCGACGAAGCTCGCGATCCCCCCGACATCCGTGCGCCCGGCCGAGAGCGCCGCCGTCGCCCGCGCGAGGTCGAAGCCGGCCTCCTGCACGCGAATGGTGGGCTCCACGGTCATCCCCCCGTCACCGGTGGGAAGAACGCCACCTCGTCGCCGTCGGAAACTGGGTGGTCGGGGCCGCAGAACTCCTGGTTCACGGCGCAGCGCACCTGCGCCGGGTCCGCGAAGGCGGAGGCGTGCCCGGCGGACCGGGCGGCGAGCCAGCGCATCAGCCCGCCGACATCGGTGACCTCGGCCGGGGGAGAGACCTCCTCCTCCCCGATGCCGGCCCGCTGGCGCAGCCAGGCGAAGTAGAGGACGCGCATCAGGGCGTCGGTACCACCTGCACGCCGCCCGTGGGCCCGAACAGGGTGGTGGAGCCTGGCTGCTGGATGGCCGTGCCGCTGCTGCCGCCCGGCTGCGTGTAGGTGGTGATCCCACCGGTGGGGCCGGTGATGATGGCGGGCGGGCCGCCCGGCACCGGCACGATGCGGTTTCCGCCCACCCGGGAGGGCGGGGTCGGCGGCTCGCCGCGCGGCACGCCTTCGCGCGGGACGGGCACCGGGTCGAGCGGTGGCAGCGCCTCGGCCGAGCTGCCGCGGCGGCGCGTGCCGGGCGCCGGGGCGCGCGGGTTGGGCGCGGCCTCTGGCGGGGCGCCGTTGCCGGGCTGCTCGCTCTGCAGACGGGGTGGCGGCGGCGGCGCCCCGCGCTCGCGCGCCCGCTCCAGCACGGGGGAGGGCTGCTGGCCCTGGTCCGAGACAGCGTCGGGGTTCTGCAACGTGGCGCGCGGGGCCTCCTGCGCCGGCCAGACGTCGCCGCCCTCGGCGAGCAGTGGCGGCACGTTCTCCGGTGCGCCCATCACGCGGCGCACTGTCAGGCTGTCCGGCGCGCCGATCGGGTCGGTGCGGCCGAAGGGCGCCCAGTCGATCTCCGGTGCGCAGGCGGCCAGCACGAGCGCGGGCAGGAGCGCGAGCGGCAGGCCGGCGCGGCGGAAGGGCCCAGCGGCCGTCGGGCGGTGGCGATGCATGCTAGATCCTCTTCCGATCCGCCCGTCGTGCCGGGTCGTCCTGATTCGCAACGAGTATAGTGCAGGCCAGGTTAGTAGAGCTTGCCGCGCAGGATGCGCGCCACGGCGCCTCCCCGCCACCTGCCCGAATGTTACCGAGTGGTTCCACCGGGCCGCGCGCCTCCGGTGGCCTGGGCCAGGTCCTCGGCGGCCGCGTGGCGCATGCCGGCGGTCATGTAGTCCCACCCCGTCCAGAGCGTGAGCCCGGCCGCGACCCAGAGTCCCGCCTCGCCCAGCCAGGAGACCGGCAGGAACCCGAGGCCAATTGCCGAGGCACCGCTGTCTCCCGCCACGATGGTGCCGATGGAGCCCATCTGGAAGCCGGTCTTCCACTTCGCCAGCCGCGTGACCGGCAGCCCGACCCGCAGCCCCGCGAGGTATTCCCGGAGGCCCGAGACAAGGATCTCGCGCAGCATGATGACGATGGCGGGCAGGAGGCCCAGCAGGGAGAGGCGGCCGAGGCCCGCCAGCAGCATCAGCGCCGCGCCCACCAGCAGCTTGTCCGCGATGGGGTCCAGCATGCGGCCGAAGGCGCTGAAGGTCTTTCTCTCCCTCGCGATCTTGCCGTCGAAATAGTCCGTCACCGCCGCCGCCGAGAAAACGGCGCAGGAGAGGATGTCGCCGAGCGGGGTGCCCAGGAACATCAATGCCACCAGAAGCGGGATGGCCGCGATGCGGGACAGCGTCAGCAGGTTCGGCAGGTCGGTGGGCATACGCGACTCCTTGCCGGCACCCCTAGCCCAGAAAGGCGCCGCGGGGAACGCGGGGCGGGCTCATCCTTCCGCCTCATGCCCTAGCGCGTCCGATGACAGGGGAGGGGGCGCCTCCGCCCCTTCCTCCGCCGCGGCCGCTTCGGGCGCCTCGGCGAGGACCGCCACGGACGCAGCCTTCCTCGCCCGCCCGCGCGGCTTCTGCGCCTCCACTGGGCCAGTGGTGCCGGGGTGGAAGTGCTCGTAGATCCGCTTCGCCACGGCTGGGCCGATCCCCGGGCTGTTTTGCAGATCTTCCAACGCCGCGTTCCGGACGCCCCGCGCCGAGCCGAAATGGTTCAGCAGCGCCCGTTTGATGGCCGTGCCGACGCCCGGTATCTCGTCCAACTCGCTTTTTACGAGGGACTTCGACCGGCCGGCGCGGTGGGTGGTGATGGCGAAGCGGTGCGCCTCGTCTCTCAGGCGCTGGAGGTAGTAGAGGACGGGGTCACGCGGAGGGAGCTGGATGGGCTCCGCCCCCGTGCGGTGGAACCATTCCCGTCCCGCATCCCGGTCCGGCCCCTTGGCGACGGCCACGAGGGGGATGTCGTGCACCCCCATCTCCGTCAGGATGTCGCGGGCAGCGCTGAGCTGGCCGATGCCGCCGTCGATCAGCACCAGGTCCGGCCAGGTGCCGCTCTCGCGCTCGGGGTCCTCCTTCAGGGCGCGGCCGAAGCGGCGCTCGAAGACCTCCCGCATCATCGCGAAGTCATCCCCCCCGCGGGGGGCGCCAGCCCCTCCGCCGCGGGGGGCACTGGCTCCTCCGCCCCGGGGAGCATTGGCTAGGCGGGCGGGGTCGGTGGTGGCGGGCCCGGCGCGGCCGGCGGCGTCATGCGCGAGCAGCTCCACATCCTCCCCGGCAAGTGGTTCAACGCCGGAGGCATCGGCGGGCGCGGGGCCGCGATCCGTGGCATCGGTCTTGCCGCGCCTGGCCTTGGGCGCCCCGGCGCCATCGCCCCGGATAGAGAACTTGCGGTAGGCGTTCTTCAGGAAGCCCGCCGGTCCCGCCACGACCATCACGCCATAGGCGTTGGTGCCCTGGATGTGGCTGTTGTCGTAGATCTCGATCCGCTCGGGCGTGGACGGCAGGTCGAAGACCTTCGCGACCCCCTCCAGCAGCTCGCCCTGGGCCGCGCCCTCCGCAAGCTTGCGCTCCAGGGCTTCCCGCGCGTTCGTCTGGGCGTGCTCCACCGCCGAGCGCTTGTCGCCGCGCTTGGGGTGGTGGACCTCCACCTTGCGGTCAGCGCGCAGTGCCAGGGCCTCAGCGATCAGTGCTGCCTCGGGCAGTTCGTGGGAAACGAGGACGAGAGGTGGCGGCGGCAGGTCGTCGTAGAGCTGGCCGAGGAAGGCGGTGATCACCTCTGCCGGCTCCGCATCTGCTCGCATGCCGGAGAGAAAGAAGGGCCGGTTCCCGTTGTTGCGCCCGCCGCGGAAGAAGAAGACCTGCACGCAGGCCTGGCCGGCCGCCATGTGCAGGGCGATGACGTCGGCGTCGCCCACGTTCTCCATATTGATGCGGTCGCGCCCCTGGACATGGGTCAGGCCCCGGATGCGGTCCCGGATGGCCGCCGCGCGCTCGAACTCCAGCCGCTCGGCCGCCTCCTCCATCTCCTTCGCCAGGCGCTTCTGGATGGAGGGCGTCTCGCCCGAGAGGAACTGCACGGCCTCCCGCACCAGCTCTCCGTACTCCTCCTTCGAGACACGCTCGACGCAGGGGGCGGAGCAGCGGCGGATCTGGTGCAGCAGGCAGGGACGCGAGCGGCTGTCGAAGACCGTGTCCCGGCAGGAGCGGAGGAGGAACACGCGCTGGAGGGCAGTGAGGGTCTGGTTCACCGCCCAGGCGCTGGCGAAGGGCCCCCAGTAGGAGGCGCCCTTCCGGCGCTCGCCGCGGTGCTTGGTGATCTGCGGGTAAGGATGATCTTCCGTGATCACGAGCCACGGGTACGACTTATCGTCTCGCAGCACGATGTTATAGCGCGGCCGTAGCCGCTTGATCAGGTTCGCCTCCAGCAGCAGCGCCTCGGCCTCGGAGGCGGTGGTGATCACCTCCAGGTGCCGGGTCTCGAAGACCATGCGCTTGAGGCGGTCCGGCAGCTTATGGACCTGGGTATAGGCATAGACGCGCTTCTTCAGGCTGCGCGCCTTCCCGACATAGAGGGCGTCCCCCTTCGCATCGAGCATCCGGTAGACGCCCGGCGAGAAGGGAAGGGTCGCGAGCGCCGTCTCGATCACCGCTCGCCCCTCCATGGGGGCGAGGGGGGTGGTCTGCTCGTTGGAGAAGGCCATCAGGCTTGTTTCCGTTGGGTTTCCGCGGCGTGTCTGCCGGTTGTCCCCCGAAGCTGTGGATAAGCTTGTGGAGAGATACGCCCGACAGCGCGCCGAAGGCCCGTCCACAAGGGCTTGCAACGCGCCTGCCTATTTCTTGGGCAGCAAGCTAAGTGTTTGTTTTGGCGCCGTTTAGCATCATCTTGCGCATTCATGCTTCGTTCACATTAGCCTTCGGTCGCCGACAAGCCAGGACTGCGTCCTGTTCTCGTCAGCGGGGGATTATTTTTCTCAAATCGCGAAGAGGGCGTTGACAAGGTGGTGATGTGGCGCGGGGAGGGAAGGGTCAGCTCCGCCGCCGCTCAACGCTCACGCCGACCGCCCCGACATGGGGCAGAATGTCCGGCTTCTCCACCGTCACGCGGGCGGATTCCACCCTCGTATCCTCCAGGCAGGCCACCGCGATCCGCTCCGCCAGCGTCTCGGCGAGCCGCGTGTGGCCGCTCGTCGCCACGGCGCGGGCGCGCTCGGTGACGGCCGCATAGTCCACCACGCGATCCAGCCGGTCAGGCCCGATGCCGGCCGGCGCGGCATCGTCAGCGACGAGAAGCTCAATTCCGATAACCACCCGCTGCGGGGCCGCCTCCTCCCGCGGATAGACGCCGAGCCGCGCCTGCACCGTCAGGTCGCGCACGAAGACGCGGCGCAGCCGGGCGTTGGCATCGGGCAGATAGGAGATCATTCTTCGATCCCTTCCTTCGACCGGGCCGGCGACCATTGCAGGTGCTGGCCGCCGTCCAGGGCGATCATCCCTCCCGTCATGGAGGTAAGAGAGAGCAGCGCGACCACGGCCCGCCCCATCTCCTCCGGGCTCGAGCCGCGCTGCAGGGGCGTGCTCTCGCACTGCGCCTGGAACTGCTCCGGCGTCTGCCGGCTGCTGGCAATGGTGGGGCCGGGGCCGATGCCGTTCACCCGCACGCGCGGCGCGAGGGCGAGGGCCATCGACTGCGTCAGCGCCCAGAGCGCGGCTTTGGAAACGGTGTAGCTGACGAAATGAGGGGTGAGGGAGAGCACGCGCTGGTCGAGCATGTTCACCACCGCTCCCTCGGCCCCCTCCGGCAGGGCGAGGGCCATGGCCTGGGTCAGCACGAAGGGCGCACGCAGGTTCGGCTCGAGATGGGTGTCCCAGCTCTCGCGGGTTGCGGTATCCCACTCGTCCCGCTCGAAGCGCGAGGCGTTGTTCACCAGCACCCCGATGGGGCCGAGGCCGGCGGTGGCGTCGGGGATGAGGGATTCCACCTCCGCCTCCCGTCCCAGCTCGGCCCGCAGGGTCACTGCCCGGCGGCCGAACGCCCGGATGGCGGCCGCCGTCTCCTCGGCCTCCGCAGCGCTGTTCGCGTGATGGACTGCCACGTCGAAGCCGGCCTCGGCGAGGGCGAGGGCGATCGCGCGACCGATCCGCTTCGCCCCCCCGGTGACGAGGGCGGCGCGGGGGATGCTGGGGGGAATGGCCATGAGGCGCCCAAGATGGGCCTGGATCGCGGCGCGCGCGAGAGGGGACGCCCTATCCCCAATCGAAGGCGGCCATGCTCCTCAGTGCCTGCTCCCGCAGGAGGTCGCCGCGCAGCTCGATCGGGGTCCAGGCTGGATTGGCGTTCACCCAGGGCGCGGCCTGGGAGAGGTCGGCGTCCAGCAGGCGCTTCGCCCCCGGCACGTCCGTCCCGCGCGCGGCATAGACCACCCGGCGGATGCCGAGTTGCGCGACGACCACCGCGCACATAAGGCACGGCTCGCAGCTCGTGTAGAGCGTCGTCCCCGGCGGCAGCTTCCCGCTCTCCAGCCGGCGGAGCGCGTCGCGGATGGCCACGACTTCCCCATGGGCGGCGGGGTCGCGGTCGGCCCGGACCGTGTTGTGCCCCTCGCCCAGCACCTCGCCGGCCGCGTCGACGATCACGGCGCCGAAGGGCGCCTGTCCCTTCGTCAGGGCGGCCTCGGCTTGCGCTAGCGCCCGGCGCATGAGGCTTTCATCACGCTGATTGTCCATGCCGTGCTCCTCTCCCGCTCCGGTAGCAGGAAACACCCTTGCCCCGGCGGGGATGCGGTGTCATCGAACCGGTATGGAAAAGACTGCCTCCGCGGATCCCGCCCCGAATGACCTCCGCCAGACGGGGTTAGCGGGCAAGCGCGCCCTCGTGACCGGGCACCGGGGCGGGATCGGCCGCGCCATCGTCGCCGCGCTGGAGGCCTCCGGCGTCGTGGTGGAAGGGCTGGACCGGCCGGAGCACGACCTGCACGACATCGCCGCCATCGCCCCAGCGGTGGAAGCCGCCGCGGCGCGGATGGGTGGGATCGACCTGCTGGTGAACAACGCCGGCGACACGATGATCGGCACGCTCATCGACACCCCGCTGGCCGAGGCGGAGCGGATCATGCGGGTGAACTGGCTGGCCCCCTTCGCCGTGATGCAGGCCGCGCTGCCGCACCTGCTGAAGGGCGGCGGCGCGGTGGTGAACATCGCCTCCGACCAGGCGCTGATCGGCAAGCCGGCCTCGGCAGCCTACGGCGCCTCCAAGGCGGCGCTGGCGCAGATGACGCGCTCGGCGGCGCTCGACTTCGCGACACAGGGCGTTCGCTTCAACGCCATCGCGCCCGGCAGCACGGACACGCCGATGCTGCGCGCGGTCATCGCCGACCTCGCCGCCCGCAACCGGTCGGGCCCCGCCAGCGACGCCGTCTATACCGAGGCAGTGCCGCAGCGCCGCTTCGCCCACCCGCGGGAGATCGCGGCCGTCGTCGCCTTCCTCCTCTCCGACCACGCGAGCTTCGTCACCGGCATTGTCATGCCCGTGGACGGCGGGACGACCGCGGCATGAGTGCCGTCCTCGTCACCGGCGGCACGCGGGGCATCGGCCTCGCTTGCGCGCGGCTGCTCGCTTCCCAGGGGCGGAGCGTCATCGCCGCCGCCCGCCGCCCCGCCGACGGGCCGCTGCCCGAGGGCGTCCGCTACCTGCCCTGCGACGTGACCGACGCCGCCTCCGTGCGGGGCACCTTCGCCGCCGCCGGGCCGCTCGGCGCCGTGATCCTGGCGGCTGGCGCTGCCGGCGGCGACCCACCCGCGCCGGACGAGGAGCACTGGCGCCGCATCGTCTCCTCCAACCTCGACGGCGCCTGGCGCTGCGCCGAGGCCGCGGCGCCCGGGTTGCCGGACGGGGAGGGGCGGATCGTCTTCCTCTCCTCCGTCCTCGGCCTGCGCGCCGTGCCGGACCAGGTGGCCTATTCCGCCGCCAAGCACGGGGTGATTGGGCTGATGAAGGCACTCGCGCTGCGGCTGGCGCCGCGCGGAATCACGGTGAACGCCCTCTGCCCGGGCTGGGTGGACACCGAGATGGCGCGCGCCCGCTGGGGCGAACTCGGCATGACCGCTGCCGAGGCCGCCGCCGGCACTCCCACCCGCCGCATCACGGCGGCGGAGGAGGTGGCGGAGATGGCCGCCTATCTCCTCTCCCCCGCCGCGAAGAACGTCACGGGGCAGGCCATTGCGCTGGATGGCGGCGCGGGCCTCTGATCGCTTGACAATGCGGACCCCGCGGGCGGAGGCTTCGCGCCTCACCAGGGGTGTCCCGACAAGGGGCTGAGATACTGCTGGCCGGTCCCGTTCGCGGGGGGGCAGCGCAGTGACCCGTCGAACCTGATCCAGTTCATGCTGGCGTAGGGACGGTGCGGATGCCTGCGGCCCCCTCGGCGATTCCTGTCGCCCGTGACCGTCGATCCTCCAATCCCCCTTGGCAGCGCTGGATCCCTTCCGAAGGGGGCCTGCCTGCATGTCCATCGAGACCACCGCGCGTCCGGCGATAGCCGGCGTGCCGAGCGTCACCACCGGCCCGCTGCCGGCTTCCACCAAGGTCTTCAAGCCCGGCATCCTCCACCCCGCGCTGCGCGTGCCGATGCGCGAGATCGCGCTGCACCCGAGCGCGGGCGAGCCGCCGGTGACGGTCTACGATGCCTCCGGCCCCTATACCGACCCCTCCGCCGAGATCGCGATCGAGCGCGGACTGCCCCGCCACCGCCGCGCCTGGACCGAGTCGCGCGGCGAGGTAGAGACATATGACGGGCGCGACCTGAAGCCCGAGGACAACGGCTTCGTCTCCGGCGACCGCCTCACCCCCGCTTTCCCGGTCCGCCACCGCCCGCTGCGGGCGAAGGATGGCCGCGCGGTCACACAACTCGCCTATGCCCGCGCCGGCATCATCACGCCGGAGATGGAATACGTCGCCGTCCGCGAGAATCTCGGCCGCGCCAGGGCCCGCGCGGCGCTGGAGCGCGACGGGGAGGATTTCGGCGCCGCCATCCCCGACCACGTGACGCCCGAATTCGTGCGGGACGAGATCGCGCGTGGCCGCGCCATCATCCCCGCTAACATCAACCACCCGGAACTGGAGCCGATGATTATCGGCCGCAACTTCCTGGTGAAGATCAACGCCAATATCGGCAACTCCGCCGTCACCTCCTCCATGGCGAAGGAGGTGGAGAAGATGGTCTGGGCGATCCGCTGGGGCGCGGACACGGTCATGGATCTCTCGACCGGCCGCAACATCCACAACATCCGCGACTGGATTCTGCGCAACGCGCCGATCCCCATCGGCACCGTGCCGCTCTACCAGGCGCTGGAGAAGGTCGGCGGCATCGCGGAAGACCTCACCTGGGAGGTCTTCCGCGACACGCTGATCGAGCAGGCCGAGCAGGGCGTGGACTACTTCACCATCCATGCCGGCGTGCGCTTGGCCCATGTGCCGCTGAGCGCGAGCCGCGTGACAGGCATCGTCTCCCGCGGCGGCTCCATCATGGCGAAGTGGTGCCTGCACCATCATCGCGAGAGCTTCCTCTACGAGCACTTCGAGGAGATCTGCGACATCATGCGTGCCTATGACGTCTCCTTCTCCCTCGGCGACGGCCTGCGCCCTGGCTCCATCGCCGATGCCAATGACGCCGCGCAATTTGCGGAGTTGGAGACGCTGGGTGAACTCACGCAGATCGCCTGGGCGAAGGACTGCCAAGTGATGATCGAGGGCCCGGGCCACGTGCCCATGCACAAGATCAAGGCCAACATGGACAAGCAGCTGGCCACTTGCGGGGAGGCGCCCTTCTACACCCTCGGGCCGCTGACGACCGACATCGCCCCGGGCTACGACCACATCACCTCCGGTATCGGCGCCGCCATGATCGGCTGGTTCGGCTGCGCCATGCTCTGCTACGTCACGCCGAAGGAGCATCTCGGCCTGCCCGATCGGGACGACGTGAAGACGGGCGTCATCACCTACCGCATCGCGGCCCATGCGGCGGATCTCGCCAAGGGGCACCCGGCCGCCCGCCTGCGCGACGACGCCCTCTCCCGCGCCCGCTTCGAGTTCCGCTGGGAGGACCAGTTCAACCTCTCGCTCGACCCTGACACCGCGCGCTCCTTCCACGACGAGACCCTGCCGCGGGAGGCGCACAAGACCGCGCATTTCTGCTCCATGTGCGGCCCGAAGTTCTGCTCCATGCGCATCTCCCACGACATCCGGGCGGAGGCACAGAAGGAGGGGATGGAAGCCATGGCCGCCAAGTTCCGGGAGGGTGGCAACCTCTACGTGCCCTTGGGGGAGGGTGGCGCGGACTGAGCGGCGCGGCGGCGGGTTGCATCGCCCGCCGCCTTCCGCTTCGTTCGCCGGCCGCAGGAAACGTCCCGGAGGCCGGTCCATGCCCATCAAACGCCGCGCGCTGCTCGCCGCTCCGGCCCTCATGCCCCTCGCGGCACGGGCGCAGGGCGGCTGGCCGGACCGCCCTCTGCGGCTGATCCTTCCCTATACGCCGGGCGGCGGCACCGATGCCGTGGCCCGCGCCCTCGGCACCCGCCTGAACGCCACCCTTGGCCAGCCCGTGGTGGTGGAGAACCGTCCCGGCGCCGGCGGCAACCTGGCGACGGAACTGGTCGCGGGCTCCCGGCCGGACGGCTACACGCTGCTGATGGGGAACCAGGGCCCGATCTCGGTGAACCCGACCCTCTTCGGCCGAAACCTGAAGGTGAACCCGCAAACTGCGCTCGATCCGGTGGCGATGGTGGCGGAGACGCCGCTGGTGCTCGTCGCGGGACCGGCCACGGCCGCCACGACGCTGCCCGCGCTGATCGCCGAAGCCCGGGAGAAGCGGGGCGGGATGAACTACGCCTCCCCCGGCAACGGTGCGGCCGGGCACCTCGCCATGGCCCTGCTGCTCCAGCAGGCTGGGGTGGAGGCGACCCATGTGCCCTTCCGCGGCGCCGCCCCGGGCCTGACGGACGTGGCGGCCGGCACGGTCGCTGCCATGATCAGCACGCTTCCCTCCGTCGCGGGCCTTGTCCAGGGCGGGGTCCTGCGGGCGCTGGCCGTCACCGATGACAAGCGGCTCCCGTCCATGCCGGATGTGCAGACCGTGGCCGAAACCATCCCCGGCTACCGCGCCACCGCCTGGTACGGGATCCTCGTTCCCCACGGCACGCCCGAACCCATCCGCGCCCGGCTGGAGGCCGCCATCCTTGGCAGCCTGGACTCGCCGGAGCTGGCCTCCAGCCTCGGGCGGGAAGGGGCGGTGCCCTATCCCATGGCGGGCGAGGCCTTCGGGCGCTTCATCGCGGCCGAGCGCGCGCGCTGGGCGCCGGTGATCCAGGCTGCCGGCATCACCGCCGACTAGTAGCGGGCGACTTCCGAGCTCCGCCAGGGACTTGCTGCCCGTTCCTCACGGCACCCTTTCAGCGGGGATGCGGGGCCGGAATGGTTTATGTAACGGCGCACGCGAAGTTGCGAGCGGCCTGCGACCGGGTTAGACCGACCGCCGATGGACGGCACCACGACCGCGCCAGCCCTCCCAGACAGTGCCGTTTCGGCGGATGTCGCGAAGGGCCCGCTCCCCCTCTACCGCGCCCGGGTGGCGTCCGGCGCCCTTCGTGCGGACCCTGCCCAGGCGCGCGCGGCCGAGACGCTGCAGGACCTCTGGCGGCGCCTGCGCGGCTACGACCCGCGCCCGGAAGCGAAGGAGGAGCCGGGCCTGCTCGCCCGCTTCTTCCGCCGCAAGCCCGTGGAGGACCAGCCGGACGGTCCGCCCCTCGGCCTCTACCTCGTCGGCGAAGTCGGGCGCGGCAAGTCCATGCTCATGGACCTCTTCTTCGAGACGGCGGACGTGCCGCGGAAGAAGCGCGAGCACTTCCACGCCTTCATGCAGGCCTCCCACCGGCGCATCCACGAGTGGCGCCGGGCCCATGGCGACGCCGCCGATCCGATCCCGCCGCTGGCCGACCGGATCGTGGCCGAGGCCGCGCTGCTCTGCTTCGACGAGTTCCAGGTCCACGACATCGTGGACGCCATGCTTCTCGGCCGCCTGTTCGAGGCGCTCTTCGCCCGCGGCGTGGTGGTGGTCGCCACCTCCAACACCGCGCCCGCCGACCTGTTCAAGGGCAAGCCGGGGCGCGACGCCTTCCTGCCCTTCATCGCCCTCATCCAGAAGCGGCTGGAGGTGCTGCACCTCTCGGCCCTTCAGGATTACCGGCGCGACCGCATCCGGGGCCTGCCCACCTGGCACACCCCGCTTGACGGCCGCGCCGAGCGCGCGCTCGACGCGGCCTTCCGCGAGCTGAGCGGCGAGGCCCATGGCCAGCCCTGTTCGCTGACCGTGCTGGGCCGAAAGCTCGAAGTACCGCAAGCCCACCGGGGAGTGGCGCGCGCGGACTTCGAGACCCTCTGCGGCGCCTATCTTGGCGCCGCGGACTACCTGGCGATCGCCACCCACTTCCACACGCTCGTGCTGGACGGCGTGCCGCGGCTGGGCCCGGAGAACTTCGACCGGGCCCGCCGCTTCGTGACGCTCATCGACACGCTCTATGAGCACCGCTGCAAGCTGGTCGCCTCGGCCGAGGCCGTGCCCGACCAGCTCTACGAGAAAGGGGAGGGGGCGGCGATGTTCCAGCGCACCGCCTCTCGCCTCATGGAAATGCAGAGCCAGGACTACCTGGCCCTGCCACATCTGACGTAGCCGCCCGGCCCGGGATTTGCTCGGCGCGTGCCTGAGGGGGCAGGGCGCCGGGTGGCGATCCGGGGTTGGGCCCAATAGGGGGAAAGATCAACATGCTGCGTTCCTTTGCCATCGCGTTCGGCACCGTCGTCGCGCTCGCGGCGGTCCATCCGGCGGAAGCCCGTCAGGAGGCGCGTTCCTCGGGCAAGGCGGCCCGCGCGACAGCGGCCCGCCCGACTGCCGCACCGACCCTTCGGCCCGCCTTCGCGCCCCGCCCGGCCGCGGCCCCGGCCACCTCGCGCCGGATGGTCGCCGTCGCCCCCCGCGGGCGCGCCGCGGGCTCCGTTCGTGGCCAGCGCAGCGCGGAAGTCCGGTCCTCGCGCCGGCCGGTCTTCGCCGTGCGGGGCGCCACCCGCCGGGAGGCCCTGCGCTACACCGACCTGCGCCCGGCCTCGATGCACGGCCAGCGCAACGGCCTGCGCTTCGTGAGCCTCTTCTCCGCCGCCCCTGCCGCGGCCTCCACCCTGCCGGCGCGCGGCGGCAAGTACGCCAAGGCCGCCTATACCAATACCCGCGACGAAGGTGCCGAGGAGAGCCGTGGCTACGGCCGCATGGGCGTGTGGCACGCCGGCCTGCCCGCCGCCGACGGCGAGCAGATGGATTGCCCGGCCGGCACCATGGCCGTGCTCGCCCGCGGCCATACTGACACCTTCCGCTGCATGCCGATGTGATCCCGGAGGGCGTCCTTCGGGCGGGGAGGGGCGGGGTGCCGAGGGGTGCCCCGCCCCTTTCCATTGCGGGCCCGCCTTGCCCGACCGGGCATCCGGGTCTAATGCCTGCCCGCCTTTCTCGCCCTCGCGAGACTCCTCCTCGAAGGACACCCCATGGCCCGCAAGAAGATCGCCCTCATCGGCGCCGGCAACATCGGCGGCACGCTCGCCCACCTGATCGGCCTGAAGGAGCTCGGCGACGTCGTGCTCTTCGACGTGTTCGGGGGGGTCGCGGCCGGCAAGGCGCTGGACATCATGCAGTCCAGCCCCGTCGATGACTTCGACAGCGCCATGACCGGCGGCTCGGACTACGCGGCCATCGAGGGCGCCGACGTCATCATCGTCACCGCCGGCTTCCCCCGCATGCCCGGGATGAGCCGCGATGACCTGCTGACGAAGAACGCGGGCGTGATGGGCCAGGTGGCCGAGGGCATCAAGCAGTACGCCCCGAACGCCTTCGTCATCTGCATCACCAACCCGCTGGACGTCATGGTCTGGGCGCTCCAGCAGAAGTCCGGCCTGCCCGCGCACATGGTGGTCGGCATGGCCGGCGTGCTCGACAGCGCGCGCTTCCGCCTCTTCCTCGCGCAGGAGTTCAACGTCTCGGTCGAGGACGTGACGGCCTTCGTGCTTGGCGGCCACGGCGACACGATGGTGCCGCTGACCCGCTACTCCACCGTCGCTGGCATCCCGGTCCCGGACCTCATCAAGATGGGCTGGACCACGCAGGAGAAGATCGACGCGATCGTCGCCCGCACCGCCAACGGCGGCGGCGAGATCGTGAAGCTGCTCGAGAAGGGCTCCGCCTTCTACGCCCCGGCTGCCTCCGCCATCGCGATGGCCGAGAGCTACCTGAAGGACAAGAAGCGCGTCCTGCCCTGCGCGGTGATGCTGAACGGCGAGTACGGCCTGAACGACTTCTACGTGGGCGTGCCCGTGGTGATCGGCGCCGGCGGCGTGGAGCGGATCGTCGAGGTGCAGTTCTCCCCCGAGGAGAAGGCCGCCTTCGACAAGTCCTGCGACGCGGTGAAGAAGCTGGTCGAGGACTTCAAGGCGCTCGGCGTCTGAGAATGCGGGCCGGGGGCAGCCCCGGCCCTTTCTGTATCAGGAAGGCGGGACCCGCATGAACATCCATGAATACCAGGGCAAGGAGCTGCTGAAGCGCTACGGCGTTGCGGTGCTCGACGGCTACGTGGCCCGCACGCCCGAGGAGGCCGAGGCGGCGGCGAAGAAGCTGCCGGGCCCCGTGGTCGTGGTGAAGAGCCAGATCCATGCCGGCGGCCGCGGCGCCGGGCGCTTCACGGACGACCCGAACGGCAAGGGCGGCGTGCGCGTCGTCAAGCCCGAGGCCGCGAAGGAAGCCGCCGCCGCGATGATCGGCCACACGCTGGTCACCAAGCAGACCGGGCCCGAGGGCAAGGTGGTGAACCAGGTCTATGTGGAGGCCGGCTGCGACATCAAGCGCGAGCTGTACCTCTCCATCCTGCTCGACCGCGAGACGAGCCGCGTGACCGTCATGGCCTCCACCGAGGGCGGCATGGAGATCGAGGAGGTGGCCGAGCACCACCCCGAGAAGATCCTGAAGGTCGCCATCGACCCGGCCTCCGGTCTCTATCCCTGGGCCGCGCGCAAGCTCGCCTTCGGCCTCGGCCTTGAGGGCAAGCAGGTCGGCACCTTCACGAAGTTCGTCACCGCGATGTACGAGGCCTACACGGCGCTCGACATGGCGATCGTCGAGATCAACCCGCTCGTCGTGACCGGCGCGGGCGAGATCGTGGCGCTCGACGCCAAGGTGTCCTTCGACGACAACGCGCTGTTCCGCCACAAGGACCTCGAGGCCCTTCGCGACGACAGCGAGATGGACCCGAAGGAGCTGGACGCGGTCAAGAACGACCTCAACTACGTCGCGCTCGACGGCGAGATCGGCTGCATGGTGAACGGCGCCGGCCTCGCGATGGCCACGATGGACATCATCAAGCTCTACGGCTCCTCACCCGCGAACTTCCTCGATGTCGGCGG
Organism: Roseomonas sp. KE2513; assembly: GCF_016107305.1. Lineage (GTDB taxonomy): Bacteria > Pseudomonadota > Alphaproteobacteria > Acetobacterales > Acetobacteraceae > Roseomonas. Next base: position 152,772 of record NZ_RCVR01000002.1, on the reverse strand, counting down.
CACCGCCAACGCGGCGCGCGTGACCGAGGCCTTCCGGATCATCACCTCCGATAGCAACGTCAAGGCGATCCTCGTCAACATCTTCGGCGGCATCGCCAAGTGCGACATGATCGCCGAGGGCATCGTGGCGGCGAGCAAGAACCTCTCGCTCGCCGTGCCGCTGGTGGTGCGCCTCGAGGGCACCAATGTCGATCTCGGCAAGAAGATCCTGGCCGAGTCCGGCCTGGCGATCATTCCCGCCGACAACCTTGCCGACGCCGCCCAGAAGGTGGTGGACGCCGTGAAGAAGGCGGCCTGACGCCATGTCCATTCTCGTCGACAAGCACACGAAGGTCATGACCCAGGGCTTCACGGGAAGCCAGGGCACCTTCCACGCCGAGCAGGGCATCGCCTACGGCACGAACTACGTGGGCGGCGTGACGCCGGGCAAGGGCGGGCAGACCCATATCGGCCTGCCCGTGTTCGACACGGTGGCCGAGTGCGTCGAGGCCACCGGGGCCGACGCCTCCGTCATCTACGTGCCGCCGCCGTTCGCCGCGGACTCCATCCTGGAGGCGATCGCCGCCGAGATCCCGCTGGTGATCTGCATCACCGAGGGCATCCCGGTGCTGGATATGGTGAAGGTCAAGCGCGCCCTCTCCGGCAGCAAGTCCCGCCTCATCGGGCCGAACTGCCCGGGCGTGATCACGCCGGAAGCCTGCAAGATCGGCATCATGCCGGGCCACATCCACAAGCGCGGCTCGGTCGGCATCGTGTCCCGTTCGGGCACGCTGACCTATGAGGCAGTGGCGCAGACCACGGCGGCCGGCCTCGGCCAGTCCACCTGCGTCGGCATCGGCGGCGACCCGGTGAAGGGCACGGACTTCCAGGAAGTGCTGGAGATGTTCCTTGCCGACCCTGAGACGAAGCAGATCGTCATGATCGGCGAGATCGGCGGCCAGTCCGAGATCATCGCGGCCGAGTTCCTGGGCCGCGAGAACAAGCCGGGCTCGGCCAACTACAAGCCCGTCGTCGGCTTCATCGCCGGCGCCACGGCCCCTCCGGGCCGCCGCATGGGTCATGCCGGCGCCGTCATCTCCGGCGGTAAGGACACGGCGGAAGCCAAGATGGATGCCATGCGCGCCGCCGGCATCTTCGTGGCCGACAGCCCGGCCGCGCTGGGATCGACCATGGTGAAGGCCATCGCCGCCTGAACTAGCGGTGAATCGCCGAGGTTTGGAAGCGCCGCCAGGGGGCACCCCGGCGGCGTTTTTGCGTTCATGGGCCAGCGTGCTCACGCTCGTCTGAGTGATGCCGAGCGGCAGTTGGGAAGGGGGCAGGTGCCACAGGGCACCGCCAAGGCCCATTTGCTGGGCGCCCGGCACGGATCCAGGCACTCGATAGATGTCATCTATCGAACCTGGAATTCTTATCTATTTGGCATATCTCTTGTGCAAGCCTACCTTCCGTTTCGGCGAAGCGGCACGGCCGCGCCGCGGCACACCGCAACAGGAGATTGCATGTCCCTCATCAACACTAAGATTAAGTCGTTCAAGGCCCAGGCCTACAAGCAGGGCAAGTTCATTGAGGTGACCGAGAACGACGTGCTCGGTAGCTGGGCAGTGTTCTTCTTCTACCCCGCCGACTTCACATTCGTCTGCCCGACCGAGCTGGGCGACGTGGCCGACCACTACGAAGAGCTGCGCAAGATGGACGTGGAGGTCTACTCCGTCTCCACCGACACGCATTTCGTGCACAAGGCGTGGCACGACACCTCCGACACGATCGCCAAGATCCAGTACACGATGCTGGCCGACCCCACGCACGAGATCAGCACGAACTTCCAGGTGCTGCGCGAGGGCCAGGGCCTTGCCGACCGTGGCACCTTCATCGTGGACCCCGAGGGCATCATCCAGGCCGTCGAGATCACCGCCGAGGGCATCGGCCGCAACGCCGAGGACCTGATCCGCAAGATCAAGGCCGCCCAGTACGTCGCCGCCCACCCGGGCGAGGTCTGCCCGGCCAAGTGGCAGGAGGGGGCTGAGACCCTCGCCCCGTCGCTCGACCTCGTCGGCAAGATCTGATCCGCGTCTCCTGAGGTGCCGGCCTTCCGCCGGCCCCGAACGGCCGGGCCCCACGCGGGCCCGGCTGCCCTTTCCTGAATGCCCCGTCCCGGAGTTGCCCCCGTGCTGGATGCCAACCTTAAGACTCAGCTCAAGGCCTATCTGGAGCGCGTGGTCCGTCCCATCCAGATCACGGCCTCCGTCAACGACAGCCCCAAGTCCCGCGAGATGGTGGAGCTGCTGCGTGACCTTCAGGCCGCTTCCCCCAAGATCTCCGTCGAGGAGCACCGGAACGATGGCGAGCGCGCGCCCTCCTTCGCGCTGACCAGCCCGGGCCAGGACATCTCGCTGCGCTTCGCCGGCCTGCCCATGGGGCATGAGTTCACCTCGCTCGTCCTCGCGCTGCTGCAGGTCGGCGGCCATCCGCCTAAGCTGGAGCAGGCGGTGATCGACCAGATCAAGGACCTGGACGGCGAGTTCACCTTCGAGACCTATTTCTCTCAGTCCTGCCAGAACTGCCCCGAGGTGGTGCAGGCTCTGAACCTGATGGCCGTGTTGAATCCCGCCATCAAGCACGTTGCGGTCGACGGCGCGGTGTTCCAGGCGGAGGTCGAGGAGCGGCAGGTGATGTCCGTTCCGACCATCTACCTCAACGGCCAAGTCTTCGGTCAGGGCCGGATGGGCGTCGAGGAGATCGTCGTCAAGCTCGACACGGGCGCTGCCGCGCGCGAGGCGAAGAAGCTGAACGCCGAGGCCCCCTTCGATATGCTGATCGTCGGCGGCGGCCCTGCCGGCGCGGCGGCGGCGGTCTATGCGGCGCGCAAGGGCATCCGCACCGGCGTCGCGGCCGAGCGCTTCGGCGGTCAGGTGCTCGACACCATGGGCATCGAAAACTTCATCTCCGTCCCGCACACGGAGGGCCCGAAGCTCGCCCAGGCGCTCGAGACCCATGTGCGCGATAACGAGGTTCGCATCATGAACCTTCAGCGCGCCGAGGAGCTGAACTTCGAGCACGGCGTGTTCTCCGTGCGCATGGCCGGCGGCGCCACGCTGCACGCGAAGAGCATCATTCTCTCCACCGGCGCCCGCTGGCGCCAGATGGATGTGCCCGGCGAGGACACCTATAAGAACAAGGGCGTGGCCTACTGCCCGCACTGCGACGGCCCGCTGTTCAAGGGCAAGGACGTGGCGGTGATCGGCGGCGGCAACTCCGGCGTCGAGGCGGCGATCGATCTGGCCGGCATCGTGAAGCACGTCACGCTGCTCGAATTCGACACCAAGCTGCGTGCGGACGAGGTGCTGCAGCGCAAGCTCCGCAGCCTGCCCAACGTGACCGTGCTCGTCTCCGCCCGCACCACCGAGGTCGAGGGCGACGGCCAGAAGGTCACGGGCCTCGTCTATGAGGACCGCATCTCCGGCGAGCTGAACACGATCAAGCTTGAGGGCATCTTCGTGCAGATCGGCCTGCTGCCGAACACGGAATGGCTGCGCGGCACGCTCGACCTCTCCCCGCGGGGCGAGATTATCGTGGACGCGCACGGCCAGACCTCGCTGCCCGGCGTCTTCGCGGCCGGCGACTGCACCACCACGCCGTTCAAGCAGATCATCATCGCCGCCGGGGAGGGCGCGAAGGCCTCGCTCGCGGCCTTCGACTACCTCATCCGCAGCTCCGCCCCCGAGGCGGCGCCGCAGCAGGCGAAGGCGGCCTGATCCCGCCCGCGCCTGCCCCATCCCGGGGCGGGCGCGGAACGGCACCCGCATGAACCTTCGTGAACTTCAGTACCTCGTCGCCCTGGCGGACCACCGGAACTTTCGGCGGGCCGCCGATGCCTGCCTCGTCGCCCAGCCCACGCTGTCCACCCAGATCCGCAAGCTGGAGGACGAGTTGGGCGTCGCGCTGTTCGAGCGCTCCCCGCGCAAGGTGATGCTCACCCCCGCCGGGCAGGACGCCGTCGGGCGGGCGCGCCGGATCCTGGCGGAGATGGAGGGAATGCGGGAGGCCGCGCGCCGCCTCTCCCGCCCTGAAGCCGGCACGGCCCGGCTGGGTGTCTTCCCGACCCTGGGCCCCTACCTGTTGCCCGAGGTGATGCCGGGTGTTCGCGCCCGCTTCCCCCAGCTCCAGCTCCTGCTGACGGAGGAGAAGAGCGACCAGCTCCTCGCCCGCCTTCGGGAAGGGCGGCTGGATGCGGCGATCCTCGCCCTGCCGGTGCACGACGCCAGCCTCCACTGCGAGCCGCTTTTCGAGGAACCCTTCTTCCTCGCCGTGCCGCGGAACCACGAGCTGGCCAACCGCGAGAGCCTGCGGATGGAGGAACTCTCCCGCTACAATCTCATGCTGCTGGAGGACGGGCACTGCCTGCGCGACCAGGCGCTGGAGGTCTGCCACCTCTCCGGCGCCCAGGAAGGGTCTGAGTTCCGCGCCACCAGCCTTGAGACGCTCCGCCAGATGGTGCTGGCCGGGCTGGGCGTGACGCTGATGCCCGCCCTGGCCGCCACCGGCATGGCCGCCTACTCGGATCGGCTGCACCTGCTGCGCTTCGAGAATGGCAATCCCAGCCGCCAGATCGGCCTTTTCTGGCGCCGGACCTCGGCGCTGGGCCCACTTCTGAAGGAACTGGCGGTCGTGCTGCGCGATCTTCCGCCGAAGCTGCTGGACCCGCGAAACGACCCCTCAACCTCCCTCGCTGCCCGTTGAGCCGGAGGCGCGCTTGCCGCTTGGGTCAGGGAACCTGACGCAGACACATGGGTGCGATGCGCGCCCACGATTTCCGCCGGGCGGCCCGTTGCGCTAAGATAGCTCCAGAAGAAACAATATTGCGGACATCGGCGCCATGACCATGGACATTCCCTTCACCCGCACCCGGACGCCGCTGTCGCGCCCCGACGACACCTCGCTCTCCTTCGGCAAGGTCCTGACGGACCATATGTTCATGATGAACTACGAGGCAGGCCGCGGCTGGCATGATCCGCGCGTGGTGCCCTACGCGTCGCTCGTCATGGATCCCGCCACTTCGGTCCTGCACTACGGGCAGGCGGTGTTCGACGGGCTGAAGGCGTTCCGCCAAGCCGACGGCAGCATCAAGCTCTTCCGGGCCGAGCGCCACGCGCGCCGCCTCAACAAGTCCTGCCGCGCCCTCTGCATCCCGGAGATGGACGAGGACCTGATCCGCCGCTCCTTCGAGGCAATCGTCGCGGCCGACCATGGATGGGTGCCCCGCGCACCCGGCACCTCCCTCTATATCCGCCCAACCGTGGTCGCGACCGAGGTGATGCTCGGCGTGCACCCCGCCAGCCGCTACACCTATTTCGTCATCTGCTCGCCCGTCGGCTCCTACTACAAGGAGGGGGTGAAGCCGGTGCGGATCCTCGCCACCGACACCCATGTCCGCGCCGTGCAGGGCGGGCTGGGCGAGGCGAAGACGGCCGCGAACTACGCCGCTTCCCTCTCCGCCCAGCAGGAGGCCGAGGCCGCCGGCTACACCCAGGTCCTCTGGCTTGACGGCGTCGAGCGGCGCTGGATCGACGAGGTCGGCACCATGAACATCATGATGCGGATCGGCGACGAGGTGATCACGCCCCCGCTCGCCGGCACCATCCTCGACGGGGTGACGCGCAACTCCATCCTCACCCTTCTGCGGGACTGGGATGTGGCGGTGAACGAGCGCCGCATCTCCATCGAGGAGGTGATGGCCGCTGGCCGCGACGGCACCCTGAAGGAGATGTGGGGCACCGGCACCGCGGCCGTCGTCTCCCCGGTGGGAGAACTCGGCTACAAGGGCGAGAAGATCACCATCGGCGGTGGCCAGACGGGCGAGCTGACCCAGAAGCTCTACGACGCCATCGTCGCCATCCAGTACGGCCGGGCGCCCGACCCGCATGGCTGGATGACCGAGGTGAAGACGCCCGTCGAGGCGTGAAGGTGGGCAGGGCCGGGGGATGCCTCCTCCGGCCTTGCTCTTTTCCCGGCCCCCCGCTAGATCCCCCGGCGCGCCGGCACCCCTGGAGGCTGGCGCCCGTTCGCGCGCCCTGATGGCAGCGCGGATCGTTCAAACCCAACGTGCGAAGGAATTTGTGGCAATGGTCCAGACCATTCGGATCGAGGCCGCGGCGCGCGAGCGGGCCGGTAAGGGGGCGGCGCGCGCGACCCGGCGTGGGGGCTCTGTCCCCGCAGTGATCTATGGCGCGAAGCAGGAGGCGACCCTCCTCGCCCTCGACCCGCGCGACGTGATGAAGGAGCTGCAGAAGGGCGGCTGGCAGTCTCACCTCTATGAGGTGGCCGTGGCCGGCGGCGCGACCGAGCGCTGCCTCATGCGCGACGTGCAGTTCCACCCAGTCTCCGACCAGCCGATCCATGTGGACTTCCAGCGGCTTGCCGCTGGCCAGAAGATCCGCGTGCGCGTGCCCGTGGCCCTGCTGGGCGAAGACGTCTCCCCCGGCATCAAGGCCGGCGGCGTCGCCAACCTCGTTCGCCGCGACCTCGAGGTGATGGCCGACCCCGACAACGTGCCCGAGCGCTTCGAGGTGGACCTCTCCACCGCGGAGATCGGCGACACCATCCGCTGGTCCGCCGTGAAGGACCAGCAGGGCGCCGTGCCGACGCTGGACCGCGACTTCGTGGTGCTGACCGTCGCCCCGCCGACGGTGGCCGAGGCCGAGGTCGTGATCGCCGCCCCGGCGCCCGCGCCGGATGCCGGCAAGGGTGGCAAGGGCGCCAAGGGCGCCGCGAAGCCCGCCGCCCCGGCCGCGAAGAAGAAGTAAGGAAAGCGGGCCGGGTATTCCCGGCCCCTTTTCGCTCGGATTGTCTGGGGCGCGCCCGCGCGAGCGGGGCGCCTCTTTCATTTGGGGAACGAGGGATGCTGCTCTGGGTCGGCCTGGGCAATCCGGGGGCGGAGCACGCCCGCCAGCGTCACAACATCGGCTTCATGGCGGTGGAGCGCATCGCCTTCCGCCACCGCTTCGCCCCCTGGCGCAGCCGCTTCAAGGGCGAGGTGTCGGAAGGCCAGATCGCTGGCCAGCGGATCATCCTCCTCAAGCCGCAGACCTACATGAACGACAGCGGCAACTCGGTTCAGCCCGCGGCCGCCTTCCACAAGATCCCGCTGCCGGACATCACCGCCTTCCACGACGAGCTGGACCTCGCACCCGGCAAGGTGCGCGTGAAGCGGGGCGGGGGCGCGGCCGGGCATAACGGGCTGCGCGACATGCAGCGCGCCTTCGGCAGCCCGGATTTCGGGCGCGTGCGCCTCGGCATCGGCCATCCCGGCCACAAGGACCGGGTGCACGGCCACGTCCTCGGCAACTTCGCCAAAGTGGACGCCGAGTGGCTCGACCGCCTGCTCGACGCCGTCTCGGACGCTGCCCCCCTGCTGGCCGAGGGCCGGGCGGAGGAGTTCATGACGAAGGTCGCCCTTCTCACCCAATCCTGAGCGTCAGGGCCGGACCAGTTCGGCCCTCCGGCCAGTGAGGCGGGTGAGCCAGCCGGGCGCGGCGGGCCGCCGGGCGAGGCGCTTCCCCGCTTCGATCGACCAGCGCTCCACCCCGAAATGGAGGAGGGCCGCGACCGCCATCACGGCCGGCACGGTGATCGCCAGCGCCGGGTAGTAGCCGAGCCCGCCCGCAATCATCAGCAGCTTGAGCAGCGAGTACCCGATCAGCGAGTGGATGAGGTAGAGCGGGAAACTGATCGCGGCCAGCGCGTCCAGCGGCCGGAAGGGCCGGAGATGCCCGCGGATGAGGAAGAGCCCGCCGAAGAGCGCGAGGGCGTAGGCATAGTTCACCAGCACATGCGGGTAGCCCTCCGGAAAGGGTCCCCCGCGCCAGCAGGCGACGAAGAGGGCCCCCAGTCCCACGATCCCCGCCAGCAGCCCCGGCGCCGAGAGCAGCCCGCGCAGCCGGTAGTTGAACAGCACCCCGATGAGCATGAAGACGAGATAGGGGGTGGAGAAGAGGACCCCGTTGAACGGCGCCTGCCAGGGCGCCACGGCCGCCGCGAAGAGGGGCGCGCCGAGCGCCAGATTCGCCGCCAGCGCCCCGAAGCCGATGGCGAAGAGGGCCGAGACGCTGCCCCGCCGGATTGCCGGCGCCAGCAGCGCCATCAGCAGGTAGAACTTCAGCTCTACCACCAGCGACCAGTTCACGAGGTCCACCGTCGGCTTCACCAGGATGTCCTGGAGGAGCAGCGCATTGGCCAGGATCGTCGAGCCCGCGTGCGCGAAGGGCAGATCCCAGTAGCGGGAGGCCAGCCAGACCCCCCCCAGGTTCACTGCGAGCGCCGCGAGATAGGTGGGATAGATCCGCAGTAGCCGGGCGAGGATGAAGGTGGCCCGCGAATGCGCCCCGAGCGAGATCGGGATGACGAGCCCGCTGATGAGGAAGAAGACTGCGACGCCGAAGGGCCCGAAATTAAACCAGGGCTGGCTGACCAGCGTGAAGATTCCCGGGAGCTCGCCCGGCTGCGGCGGGGAGGAGGTGGTGATCCCCACCACTTCGCGGCTGCCCCAGAACACGCCGATGAGATGCGCGACCATAACCGCCAGCGCCGCCAGACCGCGAAGCTGGTTGGCGAAGACCAGCCGGTGGCCGTCGCGCGAGGGGGCGGCGCTTGCCCCGCCCTCGGACGGGCGCGGCTGGTTTTGCTGAGAGGGGGTCGTCATCACTCGTCCAACGGGGCGCTGCGGCGCAGGGGCGGGGGATCGCCGCCTCCGCTTATAAGGCAGACGCATGGCTCGGCCACCGGCGCTCTGCTGGCGCCGCGGCACGGGGCGGCGTAAGGGGCAGGGCTGTATCCCCAAACGCACGGAACACCCCGCCACCATGGGCTTCAACTGCGGCATCGTGGGCCTGCCCAACGTCGGCAAGTCCACCCTCTTCAACGCGCTGACCCAGACGGCCGCCGCCCAGGCCGCCAACTACCCCTTCTGCACGATCGAGCCGAATGTCGGCCGCGTCGGCGTGCCCGACCCGCGGCTCGACGAGTTGGCCCGCATCGGCAAGTCGATCAAGAAGGTCCCGACGAGCCTTGAGTTCGTGGACATCGCCGGCCTCGTTCGCGGCGCCTCGCGCGGGGAAGGGCTGGGCAACCAGTTCCTGGCCAATATCCGCGAGGTGGACGCCATCGTCCACGTCCTCCGCTGCTTCGAGGACGGCGATATCACGCATGTCGAGGGCAGCGTGGACCCCGTGCGCGACGCCGAGACGGTCGAGACGGAGCTGATGCTCGCCGACCTCGAGAGCCTCGAGAAGCGCCTCGTCCCCGCCCAGAAGAAGGCGAAGAACGGCGATAAGGAGAGCGCGGCTTTCGTGGCGCTGGCCGAGCCGATCGTCGCCGCCCTGACCGAAGGCAAGCCGGCCCGCACCGCCGTGCCGAAGGGCGAGGAGGCCACGGCCGCCCGCCTGCAGCTCATGACCACCAAGCCCGTGCTGTACGTCTGCAACGTGGAGGAAGGCTCGGCCGCGACCGGCAACGCCCATTCCGCGGCGGTCGAGGCACGTGCGAAGGCCGAAGGGGCGCGGGCCGTCATCGTCTCCGCTGCCATCGAGGCCGAGATCAGTCAGATGGGCGAGGACGACCGGGCGGAGTTCCTGGACAGCCTCGGCCTGAAGGACAGCGGCCTCGATCGCATCATCCGCGCCGGCTACGACCTGCTGGGCCTCATCACCTATTTCACGGTGGGCCCGAAGGAATCCCGGGCCTGGACGATCACCAAGGGCACCAAGGCCCCTCAGGCCGCCGCCGTCATCCACAACGACTTCGAGCGCGGCTTCATCGCCTGCGAGACGATCGCCTACGACGACTTCGTGGCGCTCGGTGGCGAGCAGGGAGCGAAGGAGGCCGGGAAGATGCGGGTGGAAGGCAAGGAGTACGTCGTGAAGGACGGGGACGTCCTTCTCTTCCGCTTCAACGTCTAGCAAAGGAGCCTGCTGGTCTCTTGGCGAAGCCAGCCTGGATGGCATTGGAAGCGGAGAATGGTGCTGTGACGCCCAGACCAGCCGCCGCGGAATTTGCTGCGGAAGTAGCCTCGGTGAGCGCTGCGTACGGCGTCCGCAAGCGAGGCGCCCGCCTCTCTTGTCAGCACGGGCGCGGCGAGGGGCCGGGCGCGTATACGTATCGGGCGGCTCTCTCGTCCTTTAGCTCTCGCTTTCGCGATTGATGTATTTCGGGCTTCGTTCTGTAAGCAAGCCGGAAAAAGGAAAGGGCCCGGTGGTCTCCCACCGGGCCCCTCAAACCTTCCGACGGGAGGAGAATTCCCTCCCGGCATTCCCCTCAGCGCGTAATGGCGCGGCGGTGACGCACGTGGCGGCGATGACGACGGCTGGCGACGTCCTGCGTGACGGAGGCCACCTCGCGGGCAGACTCGACGGAGGTCGTCACGGCGCCCGGCGTCATCGCCTGACCCGTGCTCGCCAGGCTCGCGAGAGCGACGACAAAAAAGCTACCAAGAATCCAACGCATTGTGGCCCCTCTTTCCCCTTTAGTGGGAATAGCATGCCGTAACATGGCTTCAAGTAAACGTGAATTCTCGGTAACGTGATCACTAATTGGTCGAGGGAATACTTTGGTCCATGGCCAGTGCCGGCACCGCGTCCCGGCACCATCCGACGACCCGCGCCGGCACGCCCGCGACCGTCGCGCAGGGGGGCACGTCGGCAAGCACCACGCTGCCCGCGCCGACCTTTGCTCCTCGGCCGATGACGATGTTGCCGAGCACCTTCGCGCCCGCCGAGAGCAGCACGCCGTCCCGCACCTTCGGGTGCCGGTCCCCGCGCTGCTTGCCCGTGCCGCCCAGCGTCACGCCCTGAAGAATGGAGACGTCGTTGCCGATCGAGGCCGTCTCCCCGACCACCACGCCCGTCGCGTGGTCGATGAAGACTCCGCGCCCGACGGGCACCGCCGGGTGGATATCCACCCCGAAGACGAGCGAGCTGCGGTTCTGGAGGTAGCGCGCGAGATCCTGCCGCCCCTCATTCCAGAGGTGATGCGCCACCCGGTGCCAGGCGAGGGCGTGAAAGCCCTTGTAGTAGAGGAAAGGGGAGAGCCAGCCGCGCGCCGCCGGGTCGCGCCGCCGCGTGGCCGCGAGGTCTGCTACAGTGAAGCCGACGAGGTCCGCCCCGGCCTCTCGCACCAAGCCCTCCAGCCGCTCGGCCGGCATCAGCGGTTCCGCCAGCCGTCCCGCGAGAAGGGAGGCAAGGGCGGGCAGCAGCGCCTCATGGCGGAGGACGGCGAGTTCCAGCAGGGCGCGCAGCGCCGGCTCGCCCGCGGCCGCCGCTTCCGCCTCCTCCCGCAATGCCTCCCAGAGCGCGGGCGCAGTCGGGGTGGGCTCCGCCGCCTCGGCACCGATGTCGATCCCGGCCCTGTTCATCAACCTCTCCGTCGCTTCCGGTGCGTCGCGGTGCCGGAATGGGCCGCGGCAACGCCCGCGTCCAGCCGCAGGCCTCTCGCCAGATGGGGCAAGGCCCCGCCTCTTACATCGGCAGCCGCACCACGGCGCGCAGCCCGCCCATCGGGCTCTCCTCCAGCGCGATCTCGCCGCCATGGGCGCGGGCGATGTCGCGGGCAATGGCGAGGCCGAGGCCCGTGCCGCCGGCGGAGAAGCTGGCGAAGGGCTTGAAGGCCCCCTCCCGCGCCGGGGCGGGGATGCCCGGGCCGTTGTCGTCCACCAATACCTCCGCCCAGCCCGGCGTCGGCCGGACGGAGACGGCGACGAAGCCCGCGTGGCGCAGGGCGTTGTCGAGCAGGTTGCCCAGGCAGCGCCGCAGCGCATCCGCCCTTAGCGGCAGGGTGAGGGAGGGCGGAACCTCGTGCACCACCACCTGCGACCCCTCCGCGGGAAGGCGCGAGACCATGTCCCGCACGAGGGCGACGAGGTCGGTGCTCTCCGGCGCCTCCAGCACCTCGCCGCGCGCGAAGGCGAGGTAGGAGGCGATCATCCGCTCCATCTCCTCCACGTCCTGGGTCATGGCGGCCGCGTCCTCCTCGGCGCCGCGCGGCAACATGGCGAGGCCGAGGCGCAGGCGGGTGAGGGGGGTGCGCAGGTCGTGGCTGATGCCGGCCAGCAGCTCTGTCCGCTGGGTGACGAAGCGGCGGATATTCGCGCGCATGCCGTTGAAGGCGGCGCCGGCCTGGCGGACCTCGCTCGCGCCCTCTGGCTTGATCGGGCCGGTCTCGCGCCCCTTGCCGAAGGCTTCGGCCGCCGCGGCCAGGCGGCGCAGCGCCCGCACCTGGTTCTTCATGAACAGCGCGGCCACCCCGAAAAGCAGCAGCGAGGCGCCGACGAGCCAGATGACGAAGAGATAAAGCGTGCCGGAGAAGAGACGCTTCCTCGGCGCCTCCACGCTCAGCACGCCGTCGGGCATGCCGATCCGGATGATCACGCTGCGCGGGTCGCTCTGCCAGTCCGTGTCGAAGGGAAGACGCACGCGCTCCCGGATCGCCTGGTCCAGGTCCTCCTCCAGCGGCAGCAGGGGCAGGCTGGCCGGGCGCGAGGCCGGCGGGCCAAGCGTCGCGCCGGCCTCGAAGGCAAGGGAGAGGTCAAGGCGCCAAGCGGCCTCGCGGAAGATCCAGCCCCACTCCTCCTGGTCCGGCTGGCGGGAGAGGACCTCCGTCACCATGCCGATATCCCCCGCGACGCCCCCTGCCAGCCGGCGGGAGATCACGTCGAGATGGGTGCCGTAGAAAAGCTGCAGCGCGATGCCCTGGGTGACCACCAGCGGCACGAGGATGATGAGGAGCGCGCGCGCGAGCAGCCCGCGCGGCACGAAGGGACGCAGCGCGGCCGTGACCACCCCGCGCAGGCGCCGGCGGCGGGTCCAGGCCGGGGGCGAGCAGGGGTGTGCGCCAGCCTCGGCCTCTGCCGCCCCGTCGCCGCGGCCGATGCTGGCCCTGCCGCTCCCCGGCCTCGCGATACCCCGCTCGCCGATCTCGGCGGCGCCGATGTCCGGTGCCATGGCGGCCCTCCCCGATCCGTCCCGCGCCTGCCGATCCGGTTCAGGCGCCGGGGCGGAGGACATAGCCCTTGTGCCGCACCGTGTGCAGGAAGCGCGGCTCGCGCGGGTCGGGCTCGATCTTGCGCCGAAGCCGGGTCACGGTCACGTCCACCGCGCGCTCCCCAGCCTCGGGCGAGCCCATGGCGGTGGCGATCTCCTCGCGCGACAGCACCTCGCCCCCACGCCGGGCGAGCGCGACGAGGAGCGAGGCCTCGCCGCCGGTCAGCCGGGTCACCCCCTCGGGCCCGCGCAGCTCGCCCCGCTCGGGATCGAACCAGCGCAGGCCGAGCTGCACCGGGGGAAGGGGCACGGCGGAGGGCGGCGCGGCGCGCTTGAGGATGGTGCGGATCCGAAGCGCCAGCTCCCGCGGGTCGAAGGGCTTGGCGAGGTAGTCGTCGGCGCCGTGCTCGAAGCCGGCGATGCGGTCGTCGGGCTCGCCCGCCGCCGTCAGCATGAGGATGGGCACGTCCTGCCCCGCGCGGCGGAGGCTTTCCGTCAGGTGCAGCCCGGTCTCGCCGGGCATCATCACGTCCAGCACCATTAGGTCGAATTCCATCCCCTCCAGCGCCTGGCGCGCGGCGGCGGCATCGGCCGCGGCGGTGACGCGGAAGCCCTGCTCGGCCAGGAAGCGCTGGAGAAGGGTGCGGAGACGCGCGTCGTCATCGACCACGAGCAGGTGTGCGGCGTCGGTCACGGCGCCTTCTCCACCGCAGCTTTAGGGGCGGGGGCAGGGCTGCCGCCCTCGGGCGCCGGCCCTTTACCACCCTCCGGCCGGGCCCTCTGCGGCGCGTCGTGACTGGGAGGGGCGCCCGCCCGAGCCCCCAGGCGATCCAGCCCGCGTCGGGCTTCCGGGCCCATCAGCCCGCGCATGACGTGGCGGAAGCCCTCCACCGCCGCGGGCCCGGCCTCGCGATAGGCGCGCGTTACCGTCTCCCGCTGCCGTTCGAAGAGGCGGCGCTCCAGCGCCTCCCCCATCGGGGTGAGGGAGAGGTGCCGCTGGCGCCGGTCCGCCCGGCCCGGGCTCTGGGCGACATAGCCCTGAGCGACGAGCGGCGTGAGCACGCGCGCGAGGGACTGCTTCGTGATCGCGAGGATGCCGAGCAGCTCCCCCACCGTCAGCCCTGGCCGCCGGCCGAGGAAGTGCAGCACCCGGTGGTGCGCCCGGCCCATGCCCAGCTCCGCTAAGATGGCGTCCGGCCCCGCCGTAAAGTCGCGGTAGCCGAAGAAGAGAAGGTCCTGGGCCAGCCGCAGCTCCTCCTCCCGCAAGAAGAGGAGGTTTCGCCCGGCCGCGCCCTGCGTGCCGGCAGGGGAACTGGGCACACCACGGGGATCCGGCCGTTCGGACATGGCAGCTCCGCCCCCTGGTTCTGGCAGTATTGTTGACGTAATCATGAGTTTTCTTCTAAAAATTCTTGGCGAGAAGAAATAAACTTACTCTCAATGGTGCCTTCAGGAAGGAAAACACTCATGTCTCCCGCTCCCTTCGATGACCGCGACGGATGGATCTGGCTCGATGGCGACTTCGTGCCCTGGCGCGACGCGAAGCTGCATGTGCTGACCCATGGGCTGCATTATGCCAGCGGCGTCTTCGAGGGGGAGCGGGCCTATGGCGGCCGCGTGTTCAAGTTGCGCGAACATACCGAACGCCTCTTCCGCTCCGCCCGCCTTCTCGGCTTCGAAATCCCTTACGGCATGGGCGCGATCGAGGCGGCCTGCACCGAGGCCCTCGTCCGCAACGGTCTGACCGACGGGTATCTCCGCCCCATCGCCTGGCGCGGCTCGGAGAAGCTGGCGGTGGCAGCGCGGGGCACAAGCATCCATGTCGCAATCGCCGCCTGGGCCTGGCCGAACCTCTTCGGCGCGGACCGGATGGCCGGCATCTCGCTGGCCATGGCGAAGTGGCGCCGCCCCTCGCCCGAGACCGCACCGACGGAGTCGAAAGCGAGCGGTCTCTACGTCATCGGCACCCTGGCCAAGCAAACGGCGGAGGATGAGGGCTTCGACGACGCCCTCATGCTCGACTTCAAGGGCGACGTGGCGGAGGCGACCGGGGCGAACATCTTTTTTGTTTTCGACGGGGAACTGCACAGCCCGGCCCCGTTCGGCTTCCTCGACGGTATCACCCGCCGCACCGTAATGGATCTCGCCCGCCAGGCTGGGATGAAGGTGGTAGAGCGGACCATCGCGCCTACGGAAATCGCCGGGGCGAGCGAGGTGTTCCTGGCGGGCACGGCGGCGGAGGTGACGCCGGTGCGGCGGATTGGGGAGCTCCGCTTCACCCCGGGCCGGATCACGGAGCGGCTGGTCGCCGACTACGCCAGCCTGGTGCGGGGCGGCCAAGCCGGTCTCGTCGCGGCGGCCTGAGCGGTTGATGGGGAGGGGCGGGCGGGTCCGCCCCTCCCTCTTTGCCATTTCCCAGGACTTATGAGTTGCCCGTGTCTTGCGCCGACCTGTCATGACGGTAAGACGGGTGACAAGCGGTGCGTCGCGGACCAATTGGTGCGTGGGAGACCCGGCCAGCGCCGGGAGAGCAACGAGATGATAACGGAAGCAGGTCCAGAAATTGCGCGCCGGCCGCTTTGGGCCCCGACGAGCCCGCGGCTCCGGGGGCCCCGCCGGACCTTAAATTGCCACAACCCTGCCCCGTTCGCCGTCTAAACCCCTCATCAGCCCAGAGCCGAAGCGGAAGATCATGCCCGGAGTGGACATCCTAGCCAGTGCGATGACGGGGGCGAACGCCGCCTTCCTCGCCGACCTCTACGCCCGCTGGGTCCAGGCCCCGGACAGCGTCGATCCCTCCTTCCAGGAGCTGTTCGCCGCGCTGAACGACGATGCCCGCGCGGTGCTCGGCGACGCCGCCGGCGCGTCCTGGGCGCCCCGCCCCCGCGGCGGCTTCGCGCCCGAGCCTGAGGCCCCCGCCCCGGCGAAGGGTGGCAAGGGTGCGGCGCCCGCCGCCCCGGCCGCAAAGGCCGCGGACTCTGCCGTCTCGCGCCAGCAGGTGGTCGACTCGCTCCGCGCGCTGATGCTCATCCGCGCCTATCGCGTGCGCGGTCACCTTGAGGCCGACCTCGACCCGCTGGGCCTGCAGAAGAAGAAGCCGCACCCGGAGCTGGACCCCGCCACCTACGGCTTCACCGAGGCCGACCTCGACCGGCCGATCTTCATCGACAAGGTGCTCGGCCGCGAGACGGCGACGCTGCGCGAGATCCTCTCGATCGTGAAGGCGAGCTACTGCGGCTCGATCGGCGTCGAGTTCATGCACATCCAGGACCCCGAGCAGAAGTCTTGGATCCAGCAGCGCATCGAGGGTGCGCCCTGGAAGGCCGCCTTCGACAAGGACGGCAAGCGCACCATCCTGCAGCAGCTGACCGAGGCCGAGGGCTTCGAGGCCTATTGCGCCCGCAAGTTCGTGGGCACGAAGCGCTTCGGCCTTGAGGGCGGCGAGTCCACCATCCCCGCCCTGCAGGAGATCATCGCCCAGGGCGCCCGGGACGGCGTGAACGAGATCGCGATCGGCATGGCCCATCGCGGCCGCCTCTCCACGCTCGTGAACGTGGTGAAGAAGTCGTTCACCCAGGTCTTCGCCGAGTTCAAGGGCGCCGGCCACGCCGAGGACGTGCAGGGCTCGGGCGACGTGAAGTACCACCTGGGCACCTCGACCGACGTGGAGATCGAGGGCCGGCAGGTTCACCTCTCCCTCCAGCCCAACCCCTCCCACCTGGAAGCGGTGGACCCGGTGGTCATCGGCAAGGTGCGCGCCCGCCAGGACATGGCCGGCGACACCAAGGCGCGGAAGAGCGTCATGGGCATCCTGCTTCACGGCGACGCCGCCTTCGCCGGCCAGGGCGTGGTCTATGAGACGATGGCGATGAGCCAGCTCATCGGCTACCGCGTCGGCGGCACGATCCATGTCGTGACGAACAACCAGATCGGCTTCACCACCACGCCGGCGCACGCCTATTCGGGCCTCTACTGCACGGACGTCGCGAAGTCCGTCCAGGCGCCGATCCTGCACGTCAACGGCGACGACCCGGAGGCGGTGGTTTTCTGTGCCCGCATCTGCGCCGAGTTCCGCCAGCGCTTCTCCACGGACATCGTGCTCGACATCGTCTGCTATCGTCGCCACGGCCATAACGAGAGCGACGAGCCGGCCTTCACCCAGCCCCTGATGTATGCCCGCATCAAGGAGACGCCGACGACGCGCACGAAGTACGCGGGGAAGCTGGCGGCCGAGGGTGCGGTGCCGGAGGCCGAGTCCAAGGCCATCCAGGACGCCTTCTTCGCGAAGATGGACGAGGCCTTCCAGGCCAGCCAGACCTTCAAGCCGAACAAGGCCGACTGGCTGGAGGGCCATTGGTCCGGCCTGAAGGCCGCCGGCAACGACGAGCCGGAGGCCGAGACCGACACGGCGGCGGAGCCGGACCTGCTGCGCGAGGTGGGCGCCGCCCTCTCCCGCGTGCCGGAGGGCTTCGGCGCCAATCCGAAGATCCTGCGCCAGCTCGAGGCCAAGCGCCAGGCGATCGACACCGGCGAGGGCATCGACTGGGCGACCGGCGAGGCGCTGGCCATTGGCACGCTGCTGGTTGACGGCCACCGCGTCCGCATCTCCGGCGAGGACGTGCAGCGCGGCACATTCTCTCAGCGCCACGCCTACCTCATCGACCAGCAGACGCAGGCCGAGTACGTCCCGCTGAACAACATCCGCGACGGGCAGAAGCGGTTGGAGGCCTTCAACTCCCTTCTCTCGGAGTTCGGGGTGCTGGGCTTCGACTATGGCTACTCGCTGGCCGACCCGAACACGCTGGTGATGTGGGAGGGGCAGTTCGGCGACTTCGCCAACGGCGCGCAGGTCATCATCGACCAGTTCATCGCCTCCGCCGAGACGAAGTGGCTGCGCATGTCTGGCCTCGTGATGCTTCTGCCGCATGGCTACGAGGGGCAGGGGCCGGAGCACTCCTCCGCCCGCCTCGAGCGCTACCTTCAGCTTTGCGCCGAGCGGAACATGCGGGTGGCCAACATCACCACGCCCGCGAACTACTTCCACGCGCTGCGCCGCCAGATGAAGGCGAACTACCGCAAGCCGCTCATCCTGATGACGCCGAAGTCGCTGCTGCGCCACAAGCTGGCCACCTCCTCCCTCGCGGAGTTCGGGCCGGGCAGCCGCTTCCAAGTGGTGATCCCCGAGACCGACGAGCTGGTTGCGCCCGAGAAGGTGCGGCGCGTCGTGATCTGCACCGGCAAGGTCTATTACGACCTGTTGCAGGAGCGCCGCGACAAGGGCGTGAAGGACGTCGCCATCATCCGGATGGAGCAGCTTTACCCCTTCCCGCGCATCTCCCTGCCGAAGGTGCTGGCCCCCTACAGCAAGGCCGAGGTGGTCTGGTGCCAGGAGGAGCCGGAGAACATGGGCGGCTGGAACTTCGTCGACCGCAAGATCGAGGAAGTGCTGGTCGCGGCGGGCGGTAAGGCGCGCCGGCCGGGCTATGTCGGCCGCCCCGCGGCCGCCAGCCCCGCAACGGGGCTTGCCAAGGTGCACGCGCAGCAGCAGGAAGCGCTCGTTCGCCAGGCGCTCGGGTTGAGCTGAGCCGGACCTTGGCAGAGGAAAGACGATGACCGAGATCCTGGTGCCCACCCTGGGCGAGAGCGTAACGACGGCCACCGTGGCACGCTGGCTGAAGAAGGCCGGCGAATCGGTGGCCGCCGACGAGCCGTTGGTCGAGCTGGAGACCGATAAGGTGACGGTGGAGGTGAACGCCCCCTCCGCCGGCACCATCGAGAGCATCGCGGCCGACGAGGGCGCCGAGGTCGAGGTCGGCGGCCTTCTCGGCACGCTGGGCGCCGGTTCCGGTGCGTCCCCCGCGCCGAAGGCGCCCGCCCCCGCCGCCCCGAAGGTGGAGGAGCCGCGCTCTGTCGCCGGCCCCGTTGCCCGCCCCGGCGGCGCGGAGCCCACGAGCGCCACCTCCCATGCTCCGCTGCCCGCGGCCGCCAAGATGATGGCGGATAACGGTATCTCGGCCGGGCAGATCGGCCAGGGCAGTGCCAAGGACGGCCGCATCGCCAAGGGCGACGTGCTGGAATTCCTCTCCCGCCCGGCCCCCGCTGCCACCGCGCCCGCCGCCAAGGCGCCGCGCGCCACCGGCGAGGGCGAGGAGCGCGTGAAGATGACGCGCCTGCGCATCACCATCGCGCGCCGCCTGAAGGAGGCGCAGAACACCGCCGCCATGCTCACCACCTTCAACGAGGTGGACATGACGAATGCGATGGCCCTGCGCGCCGAGTACAAGGACGCCTTCGAGAAGAAGCACGGCGTGAAGCTCGGCTTCATGTCCTTCTTCGTGAAGGCCTGCGTGGCCGCGCTGCAGGAGTTCCCGGCCGTCAACGCCGAGATCGATGGTGACGAGGTCGTCTACAAGCACTTCGTCAACATGGGCATCGCGGTCGGCGGCCCCTCGGGCCTCGTGGTGCCGGTGCTGCGCAATGCCCAGGACCTGTCCTTCGCCGGCATCGAGAAGGCGATCGGCGACTTCGGCAAGCGCGTGCGCGACGGCCAGCTGAAGCTCGAGGAGATGGCGGGCGGCAGCTTCACCATCACCAATGGAGGCATCTACGGCAGCCTGATGTCCACTCCGATCCTCAACCCGCCCCAGTCCGGCATCCTCGGGATGCACGCGATCAAGGAGCGGGCGATGGTCGTGGGCGGCAAGATCGAGGTGCGCCCGATGATGTACATCGCGCTCTCCTACGACCACCGGATCGTGGACGGGAAGGAAGCGGTGTCCTTCCTCGTGCGCGTGAAGGAGGGCGTGGAGGACGCGCGGCGCCTGCTGCTCGGGCTCTGATCCCACCCTGCTGAGTTGTTGGAGCGCGCCGGAGGGGAGACCCTCCGGCGCGCTTCGCTTTTGTGGGCCGAGGTTGCCATGTCCGGCGCATGGCCCTGGCATGACGGGAATTTACATTGCAAGTCATTCTCAATGAGCCTGAAACGGCCCCTGGCCGACAGGATCATCCAATGACGCTGCCATCTCTTCGCCGCCTCGCGGCGGCCGCCGTGCTGCCGCTCCTCGCCCTGGCTTCTCCCGCCCAGGCCACGCAGTACCCTCTGACGGTCACGGACCTTGCCGGCCGGCAGGTCACCATTCCCCGCAAGCCCGAGCGCATCGTCCTGCAGGACGGCCGCAACATCTCCATCCTCGCCATGCTGGATCGGGACGACCCCTTTGGCCGCGTGGTGCTCTGGAACAACATTCCCAGCCGGGCTGACGAGGGTTTCTGGAACATCCTCCGCAGCGCCTGGCCCAAGGCTGCCGCCATTCCCGACATGGGCTTCGGCGATAACGGCCAGGTGAACGCCGAGCAGGTGATGACCTCCCGCCCGCAGCTGGTGGTGGCCGAGGCCCGCGCCCTGGGGGCACTCAAGGAGGCGGGGGTGGACCAGCGGCTGGCACAGCTCAACATCCCGCTGCTCCTCGTGGACAGCTTCGACGACCCTGTGCCCAACGCCGTCCGCTCCGTCGAGCTCCTCGGCCAAGTGTTGGACCGGGAGGCCGAGGCCGCCGAATTTGCCGGCTTCGCCCGCGAGCGCTTCGCTCGTGTCCAAGCCGGGATCGCCGCCGCCGGCACGCGCCCGAACGTCTTCATCGAGACCCGCGCCGGCTTCTCCGGCCCGGAGGCCTGCTGCTTCACCCAGGGCCGCGTCGGCTGGGGCCCGTTGGTCGAGGCCGCCGGCGGCCACAACATTGGCGCCGACCTCGTCCCCGGCGCCTCCGGGGAGGTGACGATGGAGACCGTCATCGCCCGCCGCCCGGATATCTACGTGATGACCGGTGCCAACTGGCGCGGCCGCGGCGCCGTGACCCTGCCCTTCGGCTATGGCGGCGACCAGGGGGCCGTCGCCAAGTCCCTCGCCCGGCTCGAGGCGCGCCCCGGCTTTGCCCAGGTCGAGGCCGCGCGGGAAGGCCAGGTCTTCGGCGTCTGGCACGGCTTCTACAACCATGTCCTGAACATCGTGGGGCTGGAGGCGCTGGCGAAGGCCTTCCATCCCCAGCAGTTCGCCGACCTGAACCCGGACGAGACCTACCGCACCATCCTCGCCCGCTTCACCCATATCCCGGCCCAGCCCTTCCTTATCTCGGCCACCGCGCCGCGGGTCGGCGGGTAGGGCAGCGGTGTCGCAGAGGCTGGGCCTCGCCGGCGCCGTCATAGCCGCGCCGGAGCTGGAGGGCGGGGAGGGCGTCGCGGTTCGCGACTACCGGCGCTCCGTCACTTGGCGCGCGCTGCTCCTGGCCGCCCTACTCCTGGCGGGCAGCGCGGCCCTGCTGGCGGATCTTGTCGTCGGCTCCGGAACCCTCTCCCCGCAGGAGGTGATGGAGGGGTTGCTCTCCCCCGGCACCGCCGACCCCACCGTGCGCGTAGTGCTCTGGGAACTCCGGATGCCCATCACCTTCACGGCAGCGCTGGCCGGCATCGCCCTCGCGCTCGCGGGCACGCTGATGCAGACGGTGCTGAACAACCCGCTGGCCGAGCCCTTCACCCTCGGCATCTCCTCCGCCGCCGGCTTCGGGGCGGCCATGGCGATCGTCTTCGGCTCCTCCGTCCTCGGCGCCGCCGCGGACTGGATCCCGGCGGAATTGTTCATCTCCGCCAACGCCTTCCTTTTTGCGCTGGCCACCGTGGTGCTCGTCACCCTCCTCGCCCGGCGGACGGGAATGGGGGTGGAGACGGTCACGCTGCTCGGCATCGCTGTCCACTTCGCCTTCTCCGCGCTTCTCGCGGTCGCGCAGTACATGGCGGACGTGAACCAGCTTCAGTCCCTCGTCTTCTGGCTGCTGGGATCGCTGCTGAAGGCCACATGGACGAAGGTGGCGATCAACGCGGCCATCCTCGCCCTCGTGCTGCCGCTGCTGCTCGCCCGCGCCTGGGCGCTGACGGCGCTGCGCGGGTTCGGGGACGGCGCCGTGGTGCTGGGCATCCGGGTGGAGCGGCTGCGCTTCATGATGCTGGTGGCGGCCGCCCTCCTCGCGGCCTCGGCCACCGCGACCATCGGCGTGGTCGGCTTCGTCGGGCTGGTCGCGCCCCACATGGCGCGGATGCTAGTGGGGGAGGACCAGCGCTTCTCCCTCGTGGTCACCGCGGCCTGCGGGCTGCTGGTGCTGACGCTGGCCTCGCTGGCCAGCAAGCTCATCCTGCCGGGGGCGGTGCTGCCGATCGGGATGATCACCTCCCTGCTTGGGCTGCCGGTCTTCCTCGCGCAGATCCTCCACAGCCGGCGGCGGGCGGTGCGATGAGCCTTCTCGGGATCGAAGACCTCGGCGTCCGCATCGGGCGCCACCAGGCGGTGCGCGGGGTCTCCTGCGCGGTGGAAGCGGGAGAATGCCTGGCGGTGCTCGGCCGCAACGGGGCGGGCAAGACCTCCCTCGTGCGCGGCTTGGCGGGCCTGCTGCCGGTCAGCGGCACCATCCGGCTGGAGGGGCAGGACCTGACGACCCTCGGCCCCGCGGAGCGCAGCCGGCGGATCGGCTACGTGGCCCAGGGGGTGGCGCAGCTCTCGGCGCAGCTCACCGTCTTCGACCTGCTGCTGTTAGCGCAGAACGGCGGCCAGTTCTCCTGGGCCGCCCCGCGCGAGAGCCTGCGCCGGGCCGAGGCGATGCTGGACATGCTCGGCCTTCAGCCGCTCGCCCGCCGCACGCCCGGGGAGATGTCGGGCGGCCAGCGCCAGATGGTGGCGCTAGCCCTCGCCCTGGTGCGCCGGCCGCGCGTGCTACTGCTGGACGAGCCGACCTCGGCGTTGGACCTCGCCAACCAGCTCCACCTGCTGGAACTGGTCCGCGCCCACACGCGGCGCTCGGGCATGGCGACGGTCATGGTCCTGCACGACCTCAACCTCGCCACCCGCTACGCCGATTCCGCCCTCATGCTGGAGGAGGGCGCACCGGTGCATGCCGGCCCGGTGGCGGAGGTGCTGACCCGCGAAAGGCTCGCCCGCATCTACGGGGTGGACTGCCACATCATGGCCGTGGAGGGCGGGCACCGCGCCATCTACCCGCTGGCGAGGCTGGACGGCGCGGCCTGACCGCGCTCGTCGGCCGGGGTTGCGGTCGGAACAACCCTGCCAGAACACCACTTGAAGGCGCCTCCGCCCTTCAAGCCGGGCCCCGGGCCTGCTACCTGCCCCTTCAAGATCATTGCAGGACCCGCCCGCCATGCCCGACTCCTTCGACCTCATCGTCATCGGCTCCGGCCCCGGCGGCTATGTCTGCGCCATCCGGGCGGCCCAGCTCGGCATGAAGGTGGCCTGCGTGGAGAAGCGGGAGACGCTGGGCGGCACCTGCCTCAACATTGGCTGCATCCCCTCCAAGGCGCTGCTCCAGTCCTCCGAGAACTTCGAGGAGATCGCCCACAAGTTCGCCGACCACGGCATCAACGTGGAGGGCGTGAAGCTCGACCTCGCCCGGATGCAGGCGCGGAAGGGCGAGGTGGTCTCGGCCAACGTGAAGGGGGTCGAGTTCCTCTTCCGCAAGAACAAGGTCACCTGGCTGAAGGGCTCGGGGGAGATTACCGCCCCCGGCAAGGTCGAGGTGGCCGGCACGACCTACGAGACGAAGAACATCGTCATCGCGACGGGCAGCGAGAGCGTGCCGCTCAAGGGCGTCGAGATCGATGAGAAGCGCGTCGTCACCTCCACTGGCGCGCTGGAGTTCGAGAGTGTGCCGAAGCACCTCGTCGTCATCGGCGGCGGCGTGATCGGGCTCGAGCTGGGAAGCGTCTGGCGGCGCCTCGGCGCCGAGGTGACGGTGATCGAGTTCTTCGACCGCCTGCTGCCCGGCATGGACAACGAGATCGCGAAGAACTTCGAGCGCGTGCTCGGCAAGCAGGGCTTCAAGTTCAAGCTCGGCCACAAGGTGACCGGCGCGACGAAGACCGATGCCGGCGTCACCCTGACAGTGGAGCCCGCCAAGGGCGGCGAGGCCCAGACGATCGAGGCCGACGCCGTCCTCGTCGCCATCGGCCGCCGCCCCTACACGGCGGATCTCGGCCTCGAGACGGTCGGCGTCGCGCTGGACGAGCGCGGCCGGGTGAAGACCGACGCGCACTTCGCGACCAACGTGCCCGGCATCTACGCCATCGGCGACGTGATCGCGGGCGCCATGCTCGCCCACAAGGCCGAGGACGAGGGCGTCGCGGTCGCCGAGATCCTCGCCGGCCAGCACGGCCACGTGAACTACGGCGCCATCCCCGGCATCGTCTACACCTGGCCCGAGGTGGCGGCCGTGGGCGCGACGGAGGAGGAACTGAAGGCCGCCGGCACCGCCTACAAGTCCGGCAAGTTCCCCTTCACCGCCAATGGCCGTGCCCGCGCCATGGGCGATACGGACGGCTTCGTGAAGATCCTTGCGGACAAGACGACCGACCGCGTGCTCGGCGCCCATATTCTGGGCCCGGATGCCGGCCACCTGATCGCGGAGATGGTGACGGCCATCGAGTTCGGCGCCAGCGCCGAGGACGTGGCCCGCATCTGCCACGCCCACCCGACGCTGAGCGAATCGGTGAAGGAAGCGGCCCTGGCCGTGGACGGGCGCCCCATCCACATCTGACGAAGCCGCGCGCCGCGCTTGATCCGCGCGGCGCCTGGGCCATCTGGCGGGCGATGGAAAACGCCCGCCCCCCTTACATCGCCCTGAAGCCGGACCGGAGCCGCAAGCGCCTCGGCTGGGGCTTCAT
Organism: Roseomonas sp. KE2513; assembly: GCF_016107305.1. Classification (GTDB taxonomy): domain Bacteria; phylum Pseudomonadota; class Alphaproteobacteria; order Acetobacterales; family Acetobacteraceae; genus Roseomonas. The sequence goes on along the minus strand of NZ_RCVR01000002.1, from coordinate 128,029 downwards.
CGTGCTCGGCGTGCTCGGCTGCATCCTGCCCTTCCTGCAGGGCTTCCTCTTCCTCGCGCTGGGCGTCTTCGTCCTGCGGGACCAGTATCTCTGGGCCGCCAACCGCTGGTCCTGGGTGCAGGGCCGCTGGCCCGGGGCGGTCTCGAAGATCGAGGCGCTGGAGGTCTCCATGTCCGCGCGCGTCGCCGGCTGGAGCGCGGGGTTGCGGCGGGCGATCGGCCGCGGCTGAGATGAGCCGCGCCTTCGTCCGTGAGCCGGATGGCAGCGAGCCGCCGGAGCCGCCGCCCGAGCGCCCCGTTCCGCCTGGCCCCAATCCGGTGACGGCCAGCGGCCTCGTCCGCATGGAGGCCGAACTCGCCCGCCTGTTGGCCCTGTCCTCGCCCGATCCCATGGAGCAGCGGAACCTGCACTACTGGCGGCAGCGCCGTGCCAGTGCGCAACTCACCGCGCCGCCGAAGGGAAGGGCGGCCGGCTTCGGCTCCTGGCTGACCGTCGCGGATGGAGGCGCCGCGCCCTGTCGCCTCCGGATCGTGGGCGAGGATGAGGCAAACCCGTCGGCCGGTCTCATCGGCTGGCGCGCCCCACTCGCCCTGGCCCTGGAGGGCGCGGAACCCGGCAACGAGGTGGAAGGTCCCGGCGGCCGCATCTTCACCGTCCTGGCCGTGGAGAACGACGCCGTGGATTAGCTTGCATGATGCAAGCGAATAGGCTTGCATCATGCAAGTTACCCAGAGGCGCCCCATGCCCCGCACCGATTTCTCGCGAATGCGCTGCCCGATTGCGCGCTCCATGGAGGTCCTCGGGGAGCGCTGGGCGATCCTCGTCCTCCGGGAGGCCTTCTACGGCACCACCCGCTTCGACGACTTCGAGCGCCACCTCGGCATCGCCTCCAACATCCTCAGCGCGCGGCTGGCGAAGCTGGTGGAGCACGGGATGCTCGAGCGGGTGCCGGAGGGCGCCCGCCACGCCTACCGTCTGACCGAGAAGGGCCGCGACTTCTTCCCCGCCTTCCTCGCCCTCAAGGCCTGGAGCGACCGCTGGATGGCTCCAGACGGCCCCGTCGTTCAGCTCGTGAATGCCGAGACTGGGGAGGAAGTGACGGCCGAGCCCCCTCGCGGGGCCGATGGCGCCCCGCTGCGCCCCGAATCGGTCCGCCTGCTGCCCGGCCCCGGGGCGGGCGAAGTCATGCGCCGCCGCCTGGCGCCGGAGGTGGCCCATGGCTGAAAGCCTCGCCGCTTCGCTGCCCACCGTCTCCCCCGCGCGGCGGATCCTGGCGCTGGCGGCGCCCACCGCGCTCAGCTCCATCCTGCAGGTTGTGTCCCAGGTGGCCGAAACCTGGCTCGCGGCCCGCCAGGGCACGGCGGCGCTCGCGGGGTGGTCGGTGGTGCTGCCCTTCAGCCTTTTAATGAGCCAGATGTCCGGCGGCGCTATGGGCGGCGGCGTCGCCTCGGCCACCGCGCGGGCGCTCGGCGCGGGCAGGCGGGACGAGGCCTCGGACCTCGTGCTGCATGCCGTGCTGATCGCGGTCGTCGCCGGCCTGGTCTTCGTCCTGCCGCTTGCGATGTTCCCGCGGGCGGTGCTGGGCGCGATCGGGGGGCCGACGGCCGCGGAAGCTGCGGCACCCTATGCCATGTGGCTCTTCGGCCTCGGCGCCGTGCCGCTCTGGCTGGCCAATACCCTCGCCTCGGTCCTCCGCGGCGGCGGGCAGCACGCGCTGGCGGCGCGGGTGCTGCTGCTCACCTGGGGCGCCCATCCGCCGCTCGCCTGGGTACTCGCGGAGCCGCTGGGCATGGGGCTGCCGGGGATCGGCGCCGCGTTGGGGATCGTGTTCCTCGTCTCCACGCTCGTGATGGGCGCCGCGGTGCTGCGGGGGCGGGCGGGGTTCCGCCCGGCGCTGCGGGTGCGGCCCTCCTGGGAGATGTTCCGCCGCATCCTCTCGGTCGGATTGGCCGCGAGCCTGCTGGCGGGGGTGGCGAACCTCACGACCATGCTCGTCACGGCGCGGGTGGCCTCGCACGGAGCGGCAGCGGTCGCGGCCTACGGCATCTCCGCACGGCTGGAATTCGTGATGATCCCCATCGCTTTCGGGGTGGGTTCCGCCCTCACGGCGCTGGTGGGCCGCACCGTCGGGGCGGGGCGGTGGGACGAGGGGCTGCGCCTGGCCTGGACAGGCGGCGTGATGGCGCTGGCGATCACCGGCGTGATCGGCCTCGTGATCGCCATGGCGCCGGTGGCCTTCGCGGGCTTCTTCACCGCCGATCCCGCGGTGATCGCCATCGCCTCGCGGGCGCTCTCCTACACCGGCTTCGCCTTCGGGGGCTTCGGCCTGGGAATGGCGCTCTACTTCGCCTCGCAGGGGGCGGGGCGGATGGGCTGGCCGGTGGCGGCGGGCCTCTCGCGCATCGGGGTCGCGGTCGGCGGCGGCTGGCTCCTGGGGGATGTGCTGGGCATGGGGCTCGACGGGCAGTTCCTGGCCGTCGCCCTCGGCATCACCGCCTATGGGCTGGTGACGGCCGCCGGTGTACGCCCGGGCGTCTGGGCGGCGCGGCCCGGTGCCACCAGCCCCTCCGCCGCGCCTAAAGCCTGAGCCCCATTCGCCGGATCATCGCGGACTCCTCCTCCACCTGACGGCGCACGAAGGCAGTATAATCCTCTGGTCCCATGGCCATCGCGGGCATGTCGAACTTGTCCAGCACCGCCATGTGCGCGGGATCGGCGACGGCGCCCCGGAAGGCGGTGTCGATCACCCGCACCACCGCGGGATCCATCCCCTTCGGCCCCGCAATCCCGTAGGGGGAGGTGGAGACGATATCCATGCCGAGTTCCTTCAGCGTTGGCACCGCCGGGAAGCGCTTCGCCCGCTCCGGGCCCCAGGTGACCAGCAGGCGCAGCCGGCCCTCCTCGACCAGCGGGGCCCAGCCGGAGCTATCGGCCGTCGCGTGGATCTGGCCGCCGAGCAGGGCCTGCATGTTCTCGGCGACGCCCCGGAAGGGCACGTGGACCCAGTTGACGTCCCGCTCCGTCGCGATCCGCTCCATGGTGATATGCAGCGAGGTGCCGACGCCCGGCGTGCCGTAGTTGAACCGGCCCGGATTGGCCTTCGCCTCCGCCAGGAAGGCGTTGAAGTCAGGCCAGGGCGCGTCCGCCCGCACCACCACGCCGAAGAGGTAGCCGGTGAGGTGGGAGATGTAGGTGAAGTCGGCCAGCGGGTCGAAGGGCGGGCGCTGGCTCATGAAGGGCACGCGGAAGACGCTGATCGGCATCTGGGAGAGGGTGTAGCCGTCCGGCCGCTCGTTCAGCAGCGCCTGTGCGCCGAGGATGCCGCCCGCGCCGGCCTTGTTCTCAACCACCACCGGCTGGCCGAGGCGCTTGCCCGCTTGCTCGCAGACCGCGCGCATCTGCACGTCGGTGGTGCCGCCGGGCGCCCAGGGCACGAGCATGCGAATCGGTTTGTCGGGGAAGCCGCGCTGGGCGAGGACGGGCTTTGGAAGCAGGGGCGTAGCGAGCGCGGCGGCGCCCAGGCCGAGCGTGCGGCGGGTGACGTTCATGGCGTTTCTTCCCGGTTCGTTTCCTCTGCCGGGAGTATTGAGGAATGGCGGGGGGTGGTGGAAGCAGGAAGCGAGGGGCACCGGGACGGAACAACGCCTCTGCGGCCATGCTGACGGCGCCATGTGCCCCCGAGATTGACCGCGCGTCGGCATTGAGGCGTGGCATACGGCGGGAAGCTGTCAGCTTTCCGGTGGGAACCCTGCCGTGCGGCTGCCGTCCGGCGGCGGCTCGTCAGCGGGGATGAAGCGGAGCGTGCCTGCCCGCCGCGTCGGCTTGCCAGTGTCGTTCGTGTGGTTGATGCCGTCCATGACCGGCACCTCGAGGAAGTCGAACGGGCTTACCCCGTCCAGGCAGGCGACGTTCACGGCGTAGAGCGCTGTGTTCGATCGGCGCTGATGATGCGTGTAGATGCCGCAGCGCGAACAGAAGAAGTGCTGCGCCGCGCCGGTATGGAAGCGATAGTTCGTCAGCGCCTCCTCGCCCCGGAGGATCCTGATCCCGCCCGTCTCCGCCATGGCGACGACGGCGCCGCGCATCCGGCAGTAGGAGCACGTGCAGCGGCGGATGGAATCGAAGCCGTCGCTGAGCGTCACCTCGAGCCGCACCGCGCCGCAATGGCAGCCGCCAGTCCGGAGGTTCGTGTCGTCCGCCATGTTGCCCATGCCTTCCTGGTTAGGACTACTTCGACGCCCTTTCCGCTGGGCGGAGGAGGACGCCTTAGGCCCCTGCGGGCCGGAAACGGAACCCGCCTTGCCCCGGCGGTCCGACCCCTAGTCCGCCCGCGGATGCGCCCGCCGCCAGGTCTCCAGCAGCCCCGCCTGGTCCACCGCCGTGTAGCGCTGCGTGGTAGAAAGGCTGGCATGCCCCAGCAATTCCTGAATCGCGCGCAGGTCCGCCCCGCCACCGAGAAGGTGCGTGGCGAAGGAGTGGCGCAGGGCGTGCGGGGTGGTGTGCTCCGGCAGGCCCGTCGCCCTCCGCAGGTCGCGCAGGGCCTTCTGGGCGACCGCCGGGTCCAGCCGCCCGCCCTTGGCCCCCGTGAAGAGCGGGGCATCGGGGGTGGCGGGGCCGCGGTGGCGCAGCCACTCGGCCATCGCAGCCTCCACCGCCGGCAGCACGGGCACGATCCGCTCCTTCCGGCCCTTGCCGAGCACGCGAAGGCCGGTTCCGGCGCGCGGGGCGTCGCGCATGTCGAGCGCCAGCGCCTCCGAGATGCGCAGCCCGCAGCCGTAGAGAAGGGTGAAGAGCGCCCTGTCCCGCGCGGCCATGGCAGGGGTGTCGGCCGCGCTGTCGGAGGTCGCGGTGCGGGCCTGCGGCTCGGTCAGGGCGCGGGGCACCGGCGGCTTGCGGCGAGGGCCGCTCAGCCCGCCTAGCGGCAGTGGCGCCAGCCCGTGCCGCCGGACGAGGAAGCGCAGGAAGGTCTTGATCGCCGAGAGCTGCCGCGCGCGGGAGGAGGCGCCGATCCCCGCCATGGCCCGCTGCGCGAGAAACGCCCGTAGGTCGGCCAGGCCGAGCGTGGCCAAGTCCGGCTCCCCGCCCTGATGGGTGGAGAGGAAGCCCAGGAGGTCCGCGATGTCGCGCCCGTAGGCCTCGACCGTTTCCGGGCTCGCGCGCCGCTCGCGCGAGAGCCAGTCGATGAATTCCTCGCGGGCGGCGAGCGCCGGGCTCACGGCTCGCCCACCGCGCCGTCCAGCGCGCGGGCCAGGGCGTGGGCAAGGAGGCGAAGCGGCGCGGTCGCGCCGCGCAGGGGCAGGCGCCCGGCCTCCCGCGCGCCCAGCGCCAGCAGGCGCGGCCGGGCGCCGGGGAGGACCACCAGGGCGTCGCGGCTGATCAGCGCATGGGCCTCGCCGTGGAAAAGGGCGGCCTCGGCGGGGTGGTCGCGGACCAGGATCTCGCGCCCCTGCATCATCCGCGCGACCGTGCCGGCCGGAAGATCGCGCAGGCCGGGGGAGGGGGCGCCCTCCGCCACAAGGGACGCGCATTCGAGGCCGAGCAGCGCCGGCCATTCGGCGGAGACCGCGCCAAGCACGTCCGCGGCCCCGATCAGCGCCGCGATGGCCGTCGCCACCCGGATCGTCAGGTCCAGGCCACCGCGCGCGGCATCGGCCACCAGCCCCGTTTCCGCCCGCGCCGCGACGAGAAGGGCGGCCATGTGGTCCGCCAGCGTCTCGCCATGCACGCGCTTGGGGGGATGCAGCGCGCGGTAGAGGGCGGGGCGCTCCGCCAGGAAGCCGGGATGGGCGGAGAGATAGGCCGCCACCCGGGCCGCCTCGGCCTCGCGGCCATCCTCCGTCTGCGGTGCAGGAAAGGTCATCCCTGCCAGTTTGCCAGGGCCTCGCGCGAAGCGCGAATCACCCGCCCGGCCCATGCAACCGGCCGAGAGCATCGCCCATGTGCTGGGCGAAGGCGGCCGCCGCTGCGGGAAGCGCGGTTTCCGCCCGGGCGTAGAGGCCGAGCTCGCTGAGGATCGGCGCGCGCCCCTTGTGCAGCGGCACATGGACGAGCCGCCCGGCTTCCAGCTCCGCCTCCAGCCCCGCGCGGGTCATGAAGGCGATGCCGAGGCCGAGCAGCACCATCCGCTTCATCAGCTCCACCGAGCCGGCCTCGTACCCCACCCGCATCCCCTCGGCCCGGCCGGCGCCTTGCAGCAGGGCGTCGATCTGGTCGCGATTGGCGAAATTGGCGCTCGGCAGGATGAGCGAAGGGCCCGCGCAATCGGCCATGGTGATGGCGGCGCGATCGGCCAGCGGGGAGTCCGGCGGCACCACCGCGCCGAGCGGCAGCCGGGCGACCGCGAGCTGCCGCAGCCCCGGGTGTCGCCGCACCTCGAAGGCGAGGCCGAGATGCGCGTCGCCGGAGAGGATGGCGCCGGGGATGTCGCCGCTGCCGAGGATGCACGTGCTGACCGTGATCCGCGGTTGCCGCCCTTGCAGCGCCGCTACGGCCTCCGGCACCACGCGGTGGCAGAGGCCTTCCAGCGTCACGAGTTCCACATGGCCGGTCCGCAGCCCCGCCAGCGCGTCGAGTTCCGAGCGCGCCCGCTCCGCGTCCCGCAGCACGGTGATGACGTGCTGGGCGAGGATTTCGCCGGCCGCCGTCAGCCGCAGCCGGCCGGGCAGGCGGTCGAAGAGCTTCGCGCCGAGCTCCGCCTCCATGTTGAGGATCTGCCGGTTCACCGCGGAGGAGGCGACGTTCAGCCGCCGCGCCGCCTCCCGGATGGAGCCGGCCCGGCGCACCGCGTCGAAGTAACCGATACCCGGCGCGTGGATGCGGAGGGCGCGAGTGGGAGAGGGTGCTGCCATTTCGGCATCATCTCGCACGAAATTCTGCTCTTTTGCGAGCGGGCGTGACCGGCTTCTATTCTCCTTTAGCGGAGAAGACCCCGTGCACGGTCCAGCCCCGACGAGCGTCGCCACGCAGCAGGCGGAGGTGCTGTCGCACGACGCCCTGAACGCCGAGTACCGCCACCTCGTCCTGCGCGCGGGGGCGCCGGCCTCCGGCGCGCTTCCGGGGCAGTTCTTCCAGCTTCTCTGCCCCGCGCCGCCCGGGGAGGCGCCCTTCCTGCGGCGGCCGATGAGCCTTTATGGCGCCGACCCGGCCTCGGGGACGGTGGAATTCCTCTACAAGGTGACGGGGGCGGGCACGCGGGGCCTCGCCACCCTGTCGGCGGGCGACACGCTCGACATCATGGGGCCGCTGGGCCGCGGCTTCGCCCTCTATCCCGCCTGGCGCGGGGTGGTGGCGATCGGGCGCGGCGCGGGGCTCGCGACGCTCGCGCCCATCGCGAAAGCGGCGCGGGCGGCAGGCATCGGCGTCACCGCCGTCCTCAGCGCCCGGCGGCCGGAGCTGGTGGTTTCCGAAAGCCTGTTCCGTGAGCAGGGTGCCCGCGTCATCACCGTGACCGACCAGGAGGGCACGAGCGGCCCCGCCCATGTGGAGCGCCTACTGCGGGGGTTGATCGCGGAAGGGGGCGTGGACGCCTTTCTCACCTGCGGTTCCGCCCGGCTGCTGCGGGTGCAGCAGAGGCTGGGGCGCGAGTTCGGCATTCCCGGACAGGTAGCGCTGGAGCAGCAGATGGCCTGCGGGCTGGGCATGTGTTTCTGCTGCGTGCGCGACTTCAACGAAGGGGGCGAAATCGTTCACAAGCGGGTCTGCTGGGACGGGCCTGTCTTCGACATGCTGGAGGCAGTGGCATGAAGGAGGGCGACATGACGGATATGAGTGTACGGATCGGCGGCCTGACGCTCGCCAATCCGGTGATGCCGGCCTCCGGCACCTTTTCCGAAGGGCTGGCGCTGGCCGCCGACCTCAACGCGCTCGGCGCGCTGGTGACGAAGACGATCACGCGGGAGCTGCGCGCCGGCAACCCGCTGCCGCGCGTGGCAGAGACGATGGGCGGGATGCTGAACGCCATCGGCATCCCCTCCAAGGGCGTGCCCTATTTCCTGGAGCACACGCTGCCGGCGATGCGGGCCTTCGCGCCGCCGCTGGTGGTCAGCATCTCCGCCCCCACGGCCGAAGGCTTCGCGACGCTGGCCGCCGAGGTATCGGTGGAGGGGGTGGCCGCCATCGAAGCGAATATCTCCTGCCCCAATATCGAGGAGGACGGGCGCGCCTTCGCCATGCGCGCGGAATCGACGGAGGCGGTGATCCGCCGCCTCCGCGCCGCGACCTCGCTTCCGCTCTGGGCGAAGCTGACGCCCAATACCGGCGACGTGCCGGAAGTGGCGCGGGCAGCGGAGGCGGCCGGGGCGGACGCGCTGGTGGTGGCCAACACCATCCTCGCCATGTCCGTGGACCTGAACACCTTCAAGCCGCGCCTGGGCAACGTGATGGGCGGGCTCTCCGGCCCCGCGATCAAGCCGATCGTGCTGCGGCAGGTCTATCAATGCGCCCGCGCCGTCCGCATCCCCGTGATCGGCTGCGGCGGCATCTCCACGGCGGAGGACGCGGCGGAGTACATGATCGCGGGGGCAACGGCCGTGCAGGTGGGCACCGCGACCTTCCTCCATCCCGGCGCGATGGAGGCGGTGATCGGGGGCCTTTCCCGCTTCTGCGCCGGCCGCGGCATCGCGCGCGTCGCCGACCTCACCGGCGCCCTGCACCGCGAGGAAACGGACGAGGCGGAACTCGAATGGGCGGAGCCCGCGCCATGAGCGCGACCCTCGCACCAAGCCTCGGCCGCGACCTCGCCGAGCGGCTCTTCGACCGGCTGCGGGAAACCACGAGCGACGGCGTCGGCATCACGCGGGAGAGCTACGGGCCCGGCGAATCGCTGGCCCTCGACATGGTGGAAGCCGAGGCCCGTGCGCAGGGGCTAGAGACCCTGCGCGACGCCGGCGCGAACCTTGTCGTCACCCTGCCGGGGCGCGACCCGTCGCTGCCGGTGATCGCCTGCGGCTCGCACCTCGACTCCGTGCCTCAGGGCGGGAACTACGACGGCGCGGCGGGGGTGATCGCGGGGCTGATGGCGCTCTCCCGCTTCAAGTCGGAAGGATTCGTGCCGAACCGCGGCATCGCCCTCTACGCCCTGCGCGGGGAGGAGAGCGCTTGGTTCGGGCGCGCCTATATGGGCTCCGCCGCACTCTTCGGCCGCCTCTCCACCGAGGATCTGGCGACGCCGCACGTGGTCAACGGCCGCCCGCTGATCGACTGCATGCGGGAGGCGGGCGTTGAGGTGGAGCGCGTGGCGCGGGGCGAGAAGCTGCTCGACCCCGCCAGCATCGCGGCCTGGCTCGAGATCCATATCGAGCAGGGGCCGGTGCTCGTCGCGCGCAACCTGCCCGTTGCCATCGTCACCGGCATTCGCGGCAACATCCGCCACCGCGCCATCGAGTGCATCGGCGAGGCCGGCCATTCCGGCACCATCCCGCGCTGGCTGCGCCACGACGCCGTTTTTGCCACCGCCGAGCTGATCACGCGCCTCGACCGCCACTGGCGCACCCTGCTGGAGCGCGGGCGGGACCTGGTGGTGACATCGGGCATCATCGGCACCGATCCGGCCGAGCACGCCCTGGCCCGCATCCCCGGCCGCCTCCGCTTCTCCATGGAGGCGCGCAGCCAGAGTATCGAGACGCTGGAGGCCTTCTACGACCTCTTTCTCTCGGAATGCGCGGGGATCGGGGAGGAGAGGGGGGTGGAGTTCCGCCTTGATCGCCGTCTGGACTCCGCGCCCGCCCGGATGGATGAGGGATGGATCGAGCGGCTGCGCGCCGGCCTCCGCGCCATGGGCCTGCCGGACGAGCCGATCCCGAGCGGCGCCGGCCACGACGCCGCGGTCTTCGCACAGGCGGGCATCCCGAGCGCCATGATCTTCATCCGCAACCAGCACGGCTCCCACAACCCGGCGGAGGCCATGGAGATGGAGGACTTCATGCTCGGCGCCGAGTTGCTGGAGCGCAGCCTCCGGGACGCCGCGGCATGAGCGGCGCCTCTATGGCCCGGCTGCTGCTGGAGGGTAACGCCGTGCAGGTCAGCCACGGCCAGCCCTTCATTCTCGCGGCTGGCTGGGCGAGCCCTGCCTATATCGACTGCCGCCTGCTGATCGGCGAGCCGCGCCTGCGCCGGGCAGCCGTGGCGCTGGCGGCCGAGGCCATCCGCGCGAACTTCGCAGGGGCACCGCCCGAAGCGATCGCAGGTGCCGAGACCGCCGGCATCCCCTGGGCCGCCTGGCTGGCCGAGGCGCTGGACCTGCCGCTGCGCTACGTCCGCAAGCGCCCCCTCGGCATCGGCCGCAACGCCCAGGTGGAGGGCGGCTCGGTCGAGGGGATGCGCGTCCTGCTGGTGGACGACCTGATGACGGATGGCGGCAGCAAGGTCGCCTTCACGCGAGGGCTGCGCTCGGCCGGGGCGGTGGTGGACCAGGCGCTCTGCCTCTTCCAGCACGGCACCTTTCCGGGTGGCGCGGAGCGGATGGAGAAGCTCGGCCTCTCCCTCGTCGCGCTCGCGAACTGGCGGGACGTGCTGGACGCGGGCGGCGCCTCGGCCCTGCCGGAGGCCGACCGCACGGTGCTGGAGCGCTTCCTGGCCGATCCTATTGGCTGGTCCGCGGCGCATGGCGGCCGGGCCACGCTGCTGAAGCCGGCGCTGTAGCGCGGGCCGGCGCGGGGAAGGTTGTTGCGCCGCCGGGCCGCGCCCGTCATCGTGCGGGCCTAACTCGGGAGGAGAGCCTGGCATGGAGACCATCCGCCTCGGTGGTCTTGAGCTGCGGTTCAAGCAGACCGGAGAGGGGACGGGCGGCGCGCTCGACCTCTTCGAGATGACGGTGCTGCCGAACGCCCGGATGCCCGTGCCGCACTATCACGAGAGCTGGGAAGAGACGATCCTCGGCCTCTCCGGCACAACCAGCTGGAAGGTGGCGGGGCGCGACGTGGAGCTGCCCGCCGGCGAATCCTTGTTCATCCCGCGCGGCGTGGTGCACGGCTTCCGGAACGACACCCAGGAGGCCGCGACCTGCCTCTGCATCCTCACCCCTGGCGTCCTCGGGCCGGGTTATTTCCGCGAATTGGCAGCGCTGGTGGCGGGGGGCGCGCCGGACCCTGCCCGGATGCGGGAGGTGATGCTGCGGCACGGATTGGTGCCCGCCCCGGCCGGATAGGGTCCGCGCCGGGGCAGGCCGGTCCTCAGAGGATGGACTGGCCCGTCTTCTTCCAGTCCGCCAGGAAGCTCTCCAGCCCACGGTCGGTCAGCGGGTGCTTGTAGAGCGACTTGATCACCGCCGGCGGCAAGGTGGCCACATGGGCGCCCATCTTCGCGGCCTGGATGAGATGGATCGGGTGGCGGATGGAGGCGACCAGCACCTCGGTCTGGATGGCGTCGTAGTTCTTGTAGATCTGAACGGTGTCGGCGATCAGCGTCATGCCGTCCTGGCCGATGTCGTCCAGCCGCCCGACGAAGGGGGAGATGTAGGTGGCCCCGGCCTTCGCCGCGAGCAGCGCCTGGGCCGCGGAGAAGCACAGCGTCACGTTGACCATGACCCCGTTGTTCACCATATGTTTGCATGCGCGCAGCCCCGGCTCGGTCAGCGGCAGCTTGATGACGACATTGGGTGCGATGCGCCCGAGGTGCTCGCCCTCGCGCATCATGCCGTCGTAATCGGTGGCGGTGACCTCGGCGGAGACGGGGCCGGGGGTGATGTCGCAGATCTCCTTGATCACCTCGGCCATCGGGCGGCCGGACTTGGCGATCAGGGAGGGGTTGGTGGTGACGCCGTCGAGCAGCCCGCTCTCGGCGAGGGCGCGGATCTCGGAGACTTCGGCGGTGTCGACGAAGAATTTCATGAATATGGTCCTGGGGCCCGAGTTAGGCGTTCAGATCGCCTCGGGGGTGGATCAATAGCCATGGCAGGGGTGGAGTCCAGCGACAAAGCCGCATCATTTGACGGCGGGCTGTTCGGGGACGGGCTGGTCTCCGCGCCGCCGGCAACGGCCAAGGGGAAGCGCCGCGCCGCGCCCGCCGGGCCGCCGTCGCGCCGCGTCCGCGTGCTGCTTCCCATCCCTCTCGATAGCCCCAATGGCGGCGCCTACGACTACCGCGTGCCCAACGGCACGCCCCTGCCGGAGCCGGGCAGCTTCGTCGCCGTGCCGCTGGGCGGGCGGGAGGTGCTGGGCGTGGTCTGGGACGGCGAGCCCGACGCGGAGCTTGCCGAGGGCCGGTTGCGCGACATCCTCGGCGTGCTGCCCGCGCCGCCGATGAAGGAGAGCCTGCGCCGCTTCGTTGAGTGGGTCGCCGCTTACACGCTGGCGCCGCCCGGGGCCGTGCTGCGGATGGCCATGTCCGTGCCCTCCGCGTTGGAGCCGGCGGGGCAGCAGGCCGGGTGGAAGCTCTCCGCGGCGGGCGAGCTGGCCCAGGGCGGCGCCCCCGGCTACCGCCTGACCCCCCAGCGCCGCCGCGTGCTGGACGTGATGGAGCCCGGCGAGCCCCGTGCGGGCGCCGACATCGCGGACGAGGCGGAGGTCTCCACGGGCGTGCTGCGCGGCATGGCCGACCAGGGGCTGATCGAGCCTGCTCTTCTGCCGCGCCCCCGCAGCTTCGCCCGCCCTGATCCCGAACACCCCGGCCCGTCCTTGGCCGAGGAGCAGGAAGAGGCGGCGGCAGGGCTGCGCGCCTCCGTCGCCACGCGCGCCTTCGGCGTCACGCTGCTGGCGGGGGTCACGGGCTCGGGCAAGACCGAGGTCTATCTCGACGCCGTGGCGGAGTGCTTGCGCCAAGGGCGGCAGGCGCTGGTGCTGCTGCCAGAAATCGCGCTCTCCTCCCAGTGGCTGGACCGGTTCAAGGAGCGCTTCGGCTGCGCCCCCGCCATCTGGCACTCCGAGCTATCCGGCCGCCTGCGCCGCGCCACCTGGCGGGCCGTTGCCGACGGGGAGGCGCCGGTGCTGGTCGGCGCCCGCAGCGCCCTTTTCCTGCCCTTCCCGGACCTCGGCCTCATCATCGTGGACGAGGAGCACGAGACCGCCTTCAAGCAGGAGGACGGAGTCATCTACCACGCGCGCGACATGGCCGTGGTGCGCGCTCGGATGGCCGGCGCCACCTGTGTCCTCGTCTCCGCGACGCCGAGTCTCGAAACGCTGACCAATGCCGAGCAGGGCCGCTATTCCGCGCAGAACCTGCCCCGCCGCCACGGCAGCGCGGGCCTGCCGGAGGTCACGGTGCTGGACCTGCGCAAGATTCCGCCCGAGCGCGGCCGCTTCATCTCCCCCCCGCTGATCGAGGCTATCAACGAGACGCTGGCGCGCGGGGAGCAGGCGATGCTCTTCCTCAACCGCCGCGGCTACGCGCCGATGACGCTCTGCCGCGCCTGCGGCCACAGGATCCGCTGCCCTAACTGTACGGCCTGGCTGGTCGAGCATCGCGCCCAGCGGCGCCTCCAGTGCCACCATTGCGGCCACGCCGAACCCATCCCCCAGCACTGCCCCGAATGCGGCGCGGAGGGCAGCCTGACCGCGATCGGCCCCGGGGTGGAGCGGGTGCAGGAGGAGGCGGCGCAGCTCTTTCCCGACGCGCGTCGCCTCGTCATGGCGTCCGACACCATCCCGGGCCCGGCCGCCGCCGCCGAAGCGGCGCGGATGATTCAGGACCGCGAGGTGGACCTGCTGATCGGCACCCAGATCGTCGCCAAGGGCTGGCACTTCGCGCACCTGACCCTGGTGGGGGTGGTGGACGCCGATCTCGGCCTTGCCGGTGGCGACCTGCGGGCGGCGGAGCGGACGGTGCAGCTTCTCCACCAGGTGGCCGGCCGCGCCGGGCGCGCGGAGAGCCCGGGGCGCGTGATGCTGCAGTCCTGGAACCCTGACCACCCGGTGATGCAGGCCCTCGTTTCCGGCAACCTCGAGTCCTTCATGGCCGAGGAAGCGGAGGCGCGGCGCCCGGGCGGCTGGCCGCCCTTTGGCCGTCTCGCGGCGCTGATCGTCAGTTCGGAGGACGAGCGCGCGGCTGACCGCGTGGCGCGCGACCTCGGCCTCGCGGCACCGGGCGGGGAAGGGGTGCAGGTGCTCGGCCCGGCCCCGGCGCCGCTCTCGATGCTGCGTGGGCGGCACCGGCGGCGCCTGCTGCTGAAGGCACGGCGGGACGTCGCGGTGCAGCCGCTGCTGCGGGAATGGCTCTCCCGCGTGGAGGTGCCGAACGCCGTGCGAGTACAGGTGGACGTGGACCCCGTCAGCTTCCTCTAAGCAAGTCCTTTAGGCACACGCGAACCCGCCCCGGGCCGTGCGCCGGGGCGGGTTCATAGACGCATCAACCCTGGCGGGGCAGGTCCTCGACGGCGTTGCGCGCCTCCGCGACTCCGGCGCCCTCGATCGCCTGCTCCACCGGGTCAGCCTGGTCCACGAAGCCGGGGATGGGGGATTGGACGGCCGGGTCGGCGTTCACGCCGCTCTCCAGCCCTTTATCCAGCTCTGCCCCGCGGCCGGTGCCGGGCTGAAGGCCCGGCTTCCAGCCGCCCGTCTCGCGCAGGCCCTTCTCTTCCGGCCGCTCCGGCCCGACGCGCCCGCCCATGGGTCAGTCCCCCGCGATCAGGGCTTGCCGCCGGCAGTGGTGCCCGGCTGGCCCTGGCCCTGATCTGTGGACGCCGCCGTGTCCTCGCCGGCGGGGGTAATGAAGCCCGTGGCGCCGCTTTTCGGGGCCGGGTCGGACGCCGGGAAGGTGTCCTCCACGCCCTTGTCCACCTTGGCGCTCGTAGAGGCGCCGGGCTTGAGGTCGGAGACCCAGTCGCCGGTCTCCTGATCCCGCTTCTGGTCGGTCTTGTCCTTGTCCATCGCTGCTTCCCCCTCTCGAGGTGTCTGTGTTGGCCGGATTCGCGCCGCATGGCGCTTTCGGTCGGGGATAGAGCGCGAGAGACCCGCCGAGGGTTCCATCCGAACGGGCGGAACACCATGTGACCGTTGCAACGCCCTCTCCGCGGCGCAGGGCGGTTGCCGCCCCGCATTGCACCGTGTTAAGGGGCCCGCGCCGACGCCCGGGGGATTCCCGGGGCGTTCCGTGCAGGCCCGAGGCGCCCCGCTGAACCGGGGCGGGAACGGGCCGACGGGTCTTCACCAACCCTCGAACGGGATCGCCAGTGGCCTCCGAAGCAGCCGCCAACGTCCAGAATTCCGCCCCCCAGACGGGCGGCGCGGCGCAGCGCTACGCGCTTGCCCTGCTGGACCTGGCCAAGGACAAGAAGACGGTGGACGCCGTCGCCACCGATGTCGAAAACCTCGCGACCCTCACGCGCGACGACCCCGGCTTCCGCGCCTTCATCGAGGACCCGCGCCTCGACGCCAATGCCCAGCGGAACGGCGCCTTCGCCGTGCTCGACCGGGCGGGGATCTCGGGCGACGTGAAGAACCTCGTCGGCGTGATGATCGCCAACCGGCGCCTGAACCTGCTGCCGGGCGTGCTGGCCGCCTTCGACACGCTGCTTGCCGAGCAGCGCGGGCAGCAGGCGGCCGAGGTCGTGACCGCCCACCCGCTGACCAATACCCAGCGCACCCAGATCGCCGCCCGCCTCACCGAGGCCGGGTACTCGAACGTCCGCCTCTCCGAGACGGTGGACCCGTCCATCCTCGGCGGCCTGATCGTCAAGATCGGGTCCCGCCTTTACGACACATCCATCAAGTCCAGGCTTCAGCGCCTGAGCTACGCCATGAAGGGGGCCGCCTGACCATGGACATCCGTCCCGCAGAGATTTCGGACATCCTGAAGCAGCAGATCGCTGGCTTCGACACCGACGCCAACGTGGCCGAGGTGGGCACCGTGCTGACGGTCGGCGACGGCATCGCCCGTTGCTACGGCCTGCAGAACGTCATGGCCGGCGAGATGGTGGAGTTCCCCTCCGCCGGCGTGCGCGGCATGGCGCTGAACCTCGAATCCGACAATGTCGGCGTCGTGGTCTTCGGTGACGACACGCGCATCCGAGAGGGCGACACCGTCTCCCGCACGGGCACCATCGTGGACGTGCCGGTGGGCCGCGGCCTGCTCGGCCGCGTCGTGGACGGCCTCGGCAACCCGATCGACGGCAAGGGCCCGCTGGTCGACGTGACCCGGAGCCGCGTCGAGGTGAAGGCGCCGGGGATCATTCCCCGCAAGTCCGTGCACGAGCCGATGCAGACGGGCATCAAGGCGATCGACAGCCTGATCCCGATCGGCCGCGGCCAGCGCGAGCTGGTGATCGGCGACCGCCAGACCGGCAAGACCGCCGTCATCATCGACACGATCCTCAACCAGAAGACGATCAACGCCGGCACGGACGAGAGCAAGAAGCTCTACTGCATCTACGTCGCCGTCGGTCAGAAGCGCTCCACCGTCGCCCAGCTCGTCCGCACCCTCGAGGAGCGCGGCGCGATGGATTACTCGATCGTCGTCGCGGCCACCGCCTCCGACCCGGCGCCCATGCAGTTCCTCGCGCCCTACACGGGCTGCACCATGGGCGAGTTCTTCCGCGACAACGGCATGCACGCGGTCATCTTCTATGACGACCTCTCCAAGCAGGCCGTTGCCTACCGCCAGATGTCCCTCCTGCTGCGCCGTCCGCCGGGCCGCGAGGCCTACCCGGGCGACGTCTTCTACCTGCACTCCCGCCTGCTCGAGCGCGCGGCGAAGATGGGCGAGGATGCCGGCCTTGGCTCGCTGACCGCGCTGCCCGTGATCGAGACGCAGGCGGGCGACGTGTCCGCCTACATCCCAACGAACGTGATCTCCATCACGGACGGGCAGATCTTCCTTGAGACCGAGCTGTTCTTCCGCGGCATCCGCCCGGCGGTGAACGTCGGCCTCTCGGTGTCGCGCGTCGGCTCCGCCGCGCAGATCAAGGCGATGAAGCAGGTCGCGGGCAAGATTAAGCTCGAGCTCGCGCAGTACCGGGAGATGGCGGCCTTCGCGCAGTTCGCGTCCGACCTCGACGCCTCCACCCAGGCGCTGCTGGCCCGCGGCGCGCGGCTGACCGAGCTGCTGAAGCAGCCCCAGTACGCGCCCGTGCCGGTCGAGGAGCAGGTGGTGTCGATCTTCGCCGGCACGCGCGGCTACCTGGACAAGGTGCCCGTGAACCAGGTCGGCGAGTTCGAGCGTCGCATGCTCGGCGAGCTGAAGGCGGCCAAGCCGGAGATCCTGGAGAGCATCCGCACCAGCGGCCAGATCACCGGCGACAACGACAAGGCGCTCGTCGGCTTCCTCGACGGCTTCGCCAAGTCCTTCGGCTGACCCGGGGGTAGCGGAGCACCCTCATGGCCAGCCTCAAGGACCTGCGCGGTCGCATCAACAGCGTGAAGTCGACCCGCAAGATCACGCAGGCGATGAAGATGGTCGCCGCCGCCAAGCTTCGCCGCGCCCAGGCGCAGGCCGAGGCGGCGCGGCCCTATGCCCAGCGGATGGAGCGCATGCTGGCGTCCCTGGGCGCGGCCGTGGTGGGCAGCCCGGACGCGCCGAAGATGCTTGTCGGCACGGGGCGGGATCAGGTTCACCTCCTGATCGTCGTCACCGCCGAGCGCGGGCTTTCCGGCGCCTTCAACACGAATGCTGGCCGCTTCGCGCGCGCCCGCATTCGCGCGCTGGAGGCCGAGGGCAAGACGGTGAAGGTGCTGACGGTGGGCCGCAAGGGCGCGACCTACCTCAAGCGCGAGCTCGCCAGCCGCTTCGTGGGCGAGATCAGCTACGCCAACATCAAGCGCATCGGCTTCGAGCAGGCCGACGAGATCGCCACCCGCATCACCGCGATGCTGGAGGCGGGCGAGTTCGATGTCTGCTCGCTGATCTACAACCGCTTCCAGAGCGTGATCAGCCAGGTGGCGAGCGAGCAGCGCCTGATCCCGGCGCCGCTGCCTGCCAACGACACCGGCGCCTCCGATGGCGCCCAGGCCCTCTACGAGTACGAGCCCGGCGAGGAGGAGCTTCTCTCGGCGCTGCTGCCGAAGAACCTCGCCATTCAGATCTACCGTGCGCTGCTGGAGAGCGCGGCCGGCTTCTACGGGAGCCAGATGACCGCGATGGACAACGCCACCCGCAACGCCGGCGACATGATCAACAGGCTGACGCTCAACTACAACCGCACGCGACAGGCCAACATCACCAGGGAGCTGATCGAGATCATCTCCGGTGCCGAGGCTGTCTGAGGAACCCCGAACCATGAAGAACAACGTCGGCAAGGTCACCCAAGTTCTCGGCGCCGTGGTGGACGTGCAGTTCCCCGCCGAGCTGCCGCAGATCCTCAACGCGCTGACCACCGAGGTCGGCGACCGTACCCTCGTGCTCGAGGTCGCGCAGCACCTCGGCGAGCGCACCGTGCGCGCCATCGCCATGGACACCACGGACGGCCTCGTCCGCGGCTCCGAGGTGGTGGACCAGGGCAAGGGCATCTCCGTGCCCGTGGGCGAGGGCACGCTCGGCCGCATCGTGAACGTCATCGGCGAGCCGATCGACGAGCGCGGCCCGGTTCCCGCCGAGAAGACCTACACGATTCACCGCGCCGCCCCGGCCTTCGAGGACCAGGCGACCGCGGCCGAGATCCTGGTCACGGGCATCAAGGTCATCGACCTGCTCGCCCCCTACTCCAAGGGTGGCAAGATCGGCCTCTTCGGCGGCGCCGGCGTCGGCAAGACGGTGACGATCCAGGAGCTGATCAACAACATCGCCAAGGGCCACGGCGGCGTGTCCGTCTTCGCGGGCGTCGGTGAGCGCACGCGCGAGGGCAACGACCTCTATCACGAGATGATCGACGCTGGCGTCATCAAGCTCGGCGAGAACGACACCGCCGGCTCCAAGGTGGCGCTCGTCTACGGCCAGATGAACGAGCCGCCGGGTGCCCGCGCCCGCGTCGCCCTCTCAGGCCTCTCGATGGCGGAGTACTTCCGCGACGAGCAGGGCCAGGACGTGCTCTTCTTCATCGACAACATCTTCCGCTTCACCCAGGCCGGCGCGGAAGTGTCCGCCCTTCTGGGCCGCATCCCCTCCGCGGTGGGCTACCAGCCGACGCTGGCCACCGACATGGGCGCGCTGCAGGAGCGGATCACCTCCACGAAGAAGGGCTCGATCACCTCAGTGCAGGCGATCTACGTGCCCGCCGACGACCTGACCGACCCGGCGCCGGCCACCTCCTTCGCGCACCTTGACGCGACGACGGTGCTCAACCGCTCCATCGCCGAGCTCGGCATCTTCCCGGCCGTGGACCCATTGGACTCCACCTCCCGCGCGCTCGACCCGCGCGTGGTGGGCGAGGAGCACTACCGCGTGGCTCGCGAGGTTCAGCGCGTGCTCCAGACCTACAAGTCGCTGCAGGACATCATCGCGATCCTGGGCATGGACGAGCTGTCCGAGGAGGACAAGCTGGTCGTGGCGCGCGCGCGCAAGATCCAGCGCTTCCTCTCCCAGCCCTTCCACGTGGCCGAGGTCTTCACGGGCACGCCGGGCGTCTTCGTGAAGCTCGAGGACACGATCCGCTCCTTCGCGGGCATCGTGGCCGGCGACTACGACCACCTCCCCGAGGCCGCCTTCTACATGGTCGGCACCATCGAGGAGGCCGTGAAGAAGGCCGATACCCTCAAGGTCTCGGCCTGATCCCATGGCCACCTTCGACCTCGAGCTGGTGAGCCCGGAGCGCCTGCTCCTCTCGCGTCCCGTCGAGATGGCGGTCATCCCGGCCTATGAGGGCGAGATGGGCGTGCTGCCCGGCCATTCGCCGATGATCGTCG
The DNA here is from genome assembly GCF_016107305.1 of Roseomonas sp. KE2513. Classification (GTDB taxonomy): domain Bacteria; phylum Pseudomonadota; class Alphaproteobacteria; order Acetobacterales; family Acetobacteraceae; genus Roseomonas. Next base: position 108,326 of record NZ_RCVR01000002.1, on the reverse strand, counting down.
CCCTTCGGGGCGGCGTCATCCGGGTGACTGAGGGCGGGCGCGAGACCGAGAGCCTGTTCATCATGGGCGGGTTCGCGGAGATCACGCCCGCGCGGATGACGGTGCTTGCGGACGAGGCGACGCCGCTCGCCAACCTCTCCCGCGCCACCGCCGCTCAGCGCGTGACCGAGGCCGAGGCAGCCCTGGCCGCCGCCGCCAATGATGCGCCGGAAATCCGCGAGCGCGCCAACGACCGCCTGATGGCCGCCCGCGCGATGCAGGACGCCGCTCAGGCAGCCTAGTGCGGGGAACGGCTCGCCGTTTCTCGCCGGCTTACCGAAGCTCGCGGACGAAGCGCAGGATCTCCTGCCCGAGCTGATCGTCCGCGGTGCCCACCGAGAAGATTTCCGAAACATGGTTGTGCCCGCGCATCTGAATGGTGCGCGGGCATTTCTCGTCCCGCCAGCAGGCGCTGGTCGCCAACTCCATCGTGGGGGCGCCGAGGAAGGCCGGATCGTACTCCGCGTTGAACAGCAGCATCGGCAGCCGGCTCTGGCCGAGATGCGTTATCGGGGAGCGTGCCGCGTATTGCGCGGGATCGGTGCCGAAATAGGCGACGTTCCCCGGCGCCTTGTCCTCCGCCGTCATCTTCAGGAAGCCGCTGCCGAGGATCAGCCCGGCGATGCCCGGCCCCTCCGCCGGGTGGAGCGCGCGATCGAAGGCGTAGGAGGCGGCGTGGGTCGCGCCGGCGGAGTGCCCCATCAGCACGATGCGGGCGGGGTCGCCGCTAAAGCGCGACGCATTCGCCCGCACCCAGGCGATGGCCGCGCCCACGTCCTGCGCCCCCGCCGGCCAGGGGTTTGCCGGCGCCAGGCGATAGGTGATGGAGATGCCCACCAGCCCATTCCGCGCGGCATAGGCGGGGATGTTCGCCTCCCGCTCGCCGCGCACGAAGCCGCCGCCATGGACGAAGACAAGGATGGGCTGCGGGGTGCCGGAGGCGCCGGGGGCATAGACGTCCAACAGGTGCCGCGGGTCCGGCCCATAGGCTTGGTCCCTGGTGACGGTCAGCCCTTCCGTCGAGGCATTAGGGATGAGGCCAAAGAGGGCACGGGTCACGGCGAGCACGTCGCCGTCGAACCTGGCACCCATCCCCGCGATCCGTGCGCCGACATCGTGCGGCAGGCGGTCGATCTGCGCCGCGGCCGGTGTGGCGGCCAGAGCCGAGAGGAGCAGGCCCAAGGGGGCCGCCACACGCCTTGCTGCCTTCATGCGGTGATCCCCTCTCCGAGGCGGTCTTCGCCGCCTAGGAGGGAGGATGAGGCGCCGATGCAACGTGAGCAAGGCGCGGATAAGATCGGGTCGGGGCTTGAAAGCCGCCCCCCCGGACCGGCAAATGGGCTGCAAGCCCCGATCACCTAGCGCGAGACCACGAAACTCATGAAGCACTGGACCCTCGACCAGGTCGCCTGGGATGCGTTCGATCCCACGAAGGTCGATCCGGGCATCCTGTCGCTCGTGAAGGCCGCCGCCCTCGTGGAGAAGAACGGGGTGGACTACGCGATCTACCTCAACAACGTCTTCACCGGCGATCCAGACTTCCGCCAGGCCGCCGACAACTGGGCGGTGGAGGAAGTGCAGCACGGCGACGCCCTCGGCCGCTGGGCGGAAATCGCCGATCCCAGCTGGTCCTTCGACGACGCCTTCGCCCGCTACCGCGAGGGCTTCAAGATCGACGTGAAGGCCGACGCCTCCATCCGCGGCTCCCGCACGGGCGAGCTGATCGCGCGCTGCATGGTCGAGACCGGCACCTCCTCCTACTACACCGCGCTCGGCGAGAGCACGGAGGAGCCGGTGCTGAAGCAGGTTTGCCGCCTGATCGCGGCGGACGAGTACCGGCACTTCAAGCTCTTCTACGACCACATGAAGCGCTACTTGGCGCGCGAGAAGCTCTCCTTCCCGCAACGCCTGCGCGTGGCCGCGGGGCGCATCGGCGAGTCCGAGGACGACGAGCTGGCTTTTGCCTACCACTGCGGCAACGAGCCGGCGAACCTGCCCTACAGCCACGAGCGCTGCATGCGCAGCTACATGGGCCGCTCCATGTCCTACTACCGCTTCCGCCACATCGAGCGGGGCATGGGCATGATCTTCAAGTCGATCGGGCTGGAGCCGCGCGGGCGGCTTTCGGACCTTGCGGCGAAGGGCGCCTGGAAGCTGCTGCAATGGCGGCGTAGCAGGTACGCCCAGGGCTCAGGCTCAGGCTCAAGCGCGGCGAACGAGAACGCCTCCCCGCGCGCCGCGGCCTGAGATGGCCCGCCTTCCGCAGCGCCCGGCGGGGCGCGCCTCCCGCCGCCTCGTGCTCGGCGCCGGCCTTGCCGCCGGGCTGGGCCGTGGCGGCGTGGCCTGGGGGCAAGCACGGGGCCAGGGGCCCGGTCTCTACCAGATCGCGCGCGCAAAGGGCTTCACCTTCGGGGCGGCGGTGCAGTCCGGCCTTCTCGCTGGTGACCCGTCCTACGCGGCCATCTACGAGAACGAGGCCGGGCTCCTCGTCCCGGAATACGAGGGCAAGTGGTCTACCCTCCAGCCAAGGGAGGGCGAGTTCGACTTCACTGCCCTCGACGGCGTGGTGGGGTGGGGCGCGGCGCGTGGCCGGCCGACGCGGGGCCACGCGCTCGTCTGGCACGAGGCCTTCCCCGATTGGGCCGTCTCCGCCGTGGCCGACGGGGCGCCCCGCGCCCGCGCGGTCATGGCTGCCCATATCGCTCGTGTCCTTTCCACCACGCGCCTCCGCATTCGCGACTGGGACGTGGCGAATGAGGTGGTCGCGGATCCGCCCGGCAGCGACACGCCCCAAGCGCAAGGCGAACTGCGGGACACGCCCTTTCTCCGCACCCTCGGCCCTTCCTACATCGACACCGCCTTCCGCCTGGCGCGCGAGCAAGACTCCACGCTCCGCCTCGTGCTGAACGAATACGGCGTGGAGGAGGACACGCCCTGGGCCGAGGAGAAGCGTCGCCGCCTGCTCGCCCTTGTCCGCGGCATGTTGCAACGGCGCGTACCGATCGACGCGGTGGGCATCCAGGCGCATCTGCAGCTCGTGCGGCCCTTCAGCGGCGCGGTCTTCGCCTCATTCGTCAACGCGCTCAGGGCCGAGGGCCTGTCGGTGCTGGTGACGGAACTGGACGTGCGGGAGGGCAACACCCTGCCCGAGGATTACCTGGCCCGCGACCGGCTGGTGGGGGATCGCGTCACCGCCTTCATGGAATCCGCCATCGGCGCGGGGGTGAAGACCTTTCTAACCTGGGGGCTGGCGGACCGGCACTCCTGGCTTGTCACCTCCGCAGGCGTCGCGCGGCCGGACGGCAAGCTGCACCGGGGCCTGCCTCTGGACTGGGAGTACAACCGCAAGGAGATGTGGCGCGCCATGGCCCGCGCCTTCTCCGCCGCCTGAGTTCAGCCCGGCACCGCGTAGGCGGCGAAGTCCTTCGCCAGCCGCGCGTAGATGGGGCGGCGGAAGGCGACGGCGATCTCCGGCAGCTCGGTGAGCGGCGCCCAGCGCCAAGCGTCGAATTCCTGGTGCTTGTCGGCGTCCAGCCGGATCTCGGCATCCTGGCCGAGGAAGCGTAAGGCGAACCAGAGCTGCGTCTGCCCCCGGTACTTCCCGCCCAGCGCCTTGCCGATGAGAGGGGTAGGCAGGTCGTAGTCCAGCCATTCGGGCATCCGGCCCATGACTGCGGCGTTGCGGGTGCCGATCTCCTCCGACAGCTCGCGCAGCACGGCAGCCTCCGGGTCCTCGCCGGGGTCCAACCCGCCCTGGGGAAGCTGCCAGGCGCCGGTGGCGGCCTCACCCGCAGGCAGGTCGGCGCGGCGGGCGATCAGCACGAGGCCGTCGCGATTGAAGAGGCAGGCGCCCACGTTGGGGCGAAGCGGAAGCGGGGCCATGCTAGCGGGGAATCTCCTCAGGCCGGCGTATGAGGGCGGTGACGGGGGCCATGACCAGCCCACGAGACTCCAGCCCCGCGGCCCAGGCGGCCACGCGGTCCACCAGCACGGGCGTCACGTCCCCCGCAAGGCCGAGGGCCGAGCCGCGCTCGCGGGCGATTCGCTCCAGCTCGGCGAGGCGTCGGTCGATCTCGCCGCGCGTGGCGGGCTCGTCCACCACGATGTCCACGCTGCGGCCCCAGGCCCGGGCGGGTGAGGGGGCGCCGGGGCGGGGATCGACGTAGAGCAGCCCGTGCTGCCGCAGCACATCCTGCACACCGCCGATGAGCTCCGGCAGCGCTGCGAAGCGCTCTCCCCGCATGGGCCCGAGCGCGCCGATCGCCCCCACCTGGCCGGAGAGGCGCGAGATGACCCAGGCCAGCCGGTCGCCATTCTCGGCGGGGGGCAGGGTGGTCATCAGCGCGCGCTCACCGGGATCGTTCGCGGGGTAGTTGGCCGGCTCCATCGGAATGGCGCTCAGCACCTCCATGCCGCGGAGCCGGGCGCGCTCCAGCAGCGGGTCTAGCCGGGGTGCGTAGGGCGAGAAGGCAAGACCGGTGGCGGGAGGCAGGCGCGCGATCGCCTCCTCCGACAGAGCGGCGGAGAGGCCGAGGTTGCCTACCACCAGGGCCACGCGCGGCCGGGTCTCGCTTCGGTCGAAGGGGCGGCCATAGGCACGAATCGAGGTGCGGCCCTCCGGTCCCACCTTCGGCAATGGGCCGTAACGGGAGGGCTCCTGCAGCGCCGGGTCGGGTGGCGGGATCGGCCGGTTGGGCTGCGCCTCCGCGCGGCGCATCGGGGTGGGCAGGGGCGGCGGCTCGGGCGCGCTGGGAAGGGCGGGAGGTTCGGCCTGCGCCGCAGCGGGCTCCGCTGTCGGCAGTGGAGCCGGGGCGGGCGGAACAGGCTCCGGCGCTGCGGCCACGGCGGGAGGCGGCGGTGCGGGTGCGGGTTCCGCCGGTTCGGCAGGGGCAGCGGGCTCGGCCGGCGTCGCCGCCTGTGTGAGGCCCGGCGGAACCCCGCTCTCCGGCGGGCCCAGCCACTGCAGAACGGCCGCGCCGCCTGCCATGGCGGCGAGCACGACCAGCCAGAAGACGCCGAGTGCCCTCATGCGTGGCTTCGGCGCCCTCGCGGCTCAGCGGCTGGCGCGGCGCTGGGGCGGGTTGGCCGCCAGCGCGTGCAGCAGCCCGACCGCCTGCTGGAGCTGATGGTCGGTCTCCGGCTTCGTCGGGTCGAAGGCGGGCGCGCCCTCGGCCGGCAGGCGCTGGACGCGGTCGGCCACGCCCGCGGGCAGGTTCAGCGGCGGCAGGGGCGCGGCCGGGCGGGCATTCACCCCCTGCGCGGGCCCGGGGGTGCCGCCGTTGTCGTTCCGCAGCGCACGACGCAGGTCGGCCTCGCGGTCGCGTTCGCGGTTCTGGGCGGCGTCCTCCCGCTGGGCCAGCACCTCGATGTCGGGCTCGATGCCCGTCGCCTGGATGGAGCGTCCGGAGGGCGTGTAGTAGCGCGCCGTGGTCAGGCGGATGGCGCCGTTGCCCGGCAGCGGCATCACGGTCTGCACCGATCCCTTGCCGAAGCTGCGGATGCCCATGACGATCGCGCGGCGGTGGTCCTGCAGCGCACCCGCCACGATCTCGGAAGCCGAGGCTGAGCCGGCGTTGACCAGCACCACCACCGGCAGGCCCTGGGCGATATCGCCGGTGCGGGCGTTCCAGCGCTGCGCGTCCTCGGGCCGGCGGGCGCGGGTGGAGACGATCTCACCCTGGTCGAGGAAGTCGTCCGAGACCTGGATCGCCTGGTCGAGCAGCCCGCCCGGATTGTTGCGGAGATCGAGCACGATGCCCTTCAGCCCGTCGCGCGTCTGGCTGCGAAGGTTCGACAGCGCCCGGCGCAGGCCGACCTCCGTCTGCTCGTTGAAGGAGGTGAGGCGGATATAGGCGATGTCCCCGCTCTCCAGCCGGGAGCGCACGACCTGCGGGCGGATCACGTCGCGGGTGAGGGAGAGCTCGATCGGCGTGGCCGTGCCCTCGCGCCGGATGGTCAGGCGGATGCTGCTGCCGCGCTCGCCCCGCATCTGGTCCACCGCCTCCTGCAGGGTCAGGCCCTGGGTGCTGGTGCTGTTGATATGGGTGATGAGGTCGCCGGGCTTCACCCCGGCCCGGGCGGCGGGCGTCTCGTCGATCGGCGAGATGACCTTAACGTAGCCGGCTTCCTGGCTGACCTCGATGCCGAGGCCGCCGAACTCGCCGCGCGTCTGGACCTGCATGTCGCGGAAGCTGCGGACGTTCATGTAGGAGGAGTGCGGGTCTAGGCCCTGGAGCATCCCGTTGATCGCGTTCTCGATCACGTCGCGATCGTTCACGGGCTCCACGTACTCGGCGCGGACGCGCTCGAAGACGTCGCCGAAGAGGTTCAGCAGCCGGTAGGTCTCGGCGCGCGAGCCGTCCTGCGCCCAGGCGGCCACCACGGGGCCGATGACCACGCCGGCGGTAAAGGCGGCCATGACCGGGCCGACAAGGCGCATCCTCGACCGCCGGGCGGCCGCGCGGGCTTTTTCACTCCGCAACTGGGTCCGGGGCGTGTCCGACGGTCCGGCAGGGTTTTGCATCGGTCAGGCACCCTTTCTGCCGCGGCGCACCGCGCGGCTTCTCATATTGCCGCAGGGCGGCTTGCCCAACGGTTACCCAGTTCCGCGCCCGGCCCGGCGGGGGCCTCAGCCGCGTCTCATCCAACTCGCGGGATCCACCGGCTGGCCGCGGCGGCGCAACTCAACGTAGAGCGACGCGCGGCCTCCGCCAGCAGACACAGCGTTACCAAGTGTTCCCACCGCCTCACCGGCCAGCACGCGCTGCCCGGGCTCCGCGTCCAGCCGGTCGAGACCGGCCAGGACGAAATGGTATCCGCCGCCGCAATCGACAATCAACATCCGTCCGTAGGAACGGAAGGGGCCGGAGAAGACGACCTGCCCGCTGCAGGGGCTGACCACCCGAGCGCCGGGGCTGGCGAGCCAGGTCTGGCCGGTCGCACCGCGCTCGCCGAAGTCCCGCTGGACGCTGCCGGCCACGGGCGCGGCCCGCCCGGGGCGCGGCCGGCCCGTGTCCCGCGCCCGCTCCCGCGCGGCGGCGAGGCTCTCCCGCGCCCGCTCGGCGTCGCGGTCGGCATCCTGCATTTCACGCGCCGCTTTTTCCTGGGCGGTCCGGTCGCGGGCCGTGTCCCGGGCCAGGGCGTCCCTGGCCGCCTCCCGCGCCTCGGCCTCTCGCGCGCGGCCCTCGGCCTCCCGCCGACGGGCCTCGGCCTGCCGCTCGCGCGCCTCGGCTTCCCGGGCGCGGGCGGCGGCCTCGGCGCGCTCCCTCGCCTCGCGGGCCCGGGCCTCGCGCTCCAGCCGTTCCAGCGCGCCGCGAAGGTCGCGGGCCTGGGCGGCGGCGGCGGCGGCGCGGCGGGTGGCGGCTGCCTCGGCGTCGCGGGCCTCGTCGCGGCGGGTGCGGGCCTCGTTCAGCGCGACTTCGACAGCCTCAGAGGTCTCGCGCGCCGCCACGCGGGTGGTCACGAGACGTCGGCGCTGCTCCTCAAGGCCGGCCGCGGCGCGGGAAGCGGCCTCACGGGCGCTGCGGTACTCGGCGGCCTCCCCGGCGAGCCGCCGGGCGACGCCGCGCAGGACGAGCGCGCCGCGCAGCGCCTCCTCGGGCGGGGCGGGCACCACCAGCAGCGTCTCGGCGGGCCAGAGGCTGAGGCGGCGCATCGCCGGGACCAGCGGCGCCAGCTCCTCGGCGCGGCGGGTCAGGTCCGCCTCGGCGGCGTCGCGGGCGGCCCCGGCGGCGGCCAGCCTTGCCTCCGCCGCGGCCAGCGCCGCCTCGGCCGCGACGGCGCGCCGCCCGGCCTCGGCCCGCCGCTCCGCCAGGCCCCGCTCCGCGGCCTCGGCCGCGCGGGCGGCGCGGGCGATGCCGGCGGCGTCGTCGCGCGCGCTGCGGGCATCCCGCTCGGCCTCGCCGAGGGACTGGCGGTCGATCGCCGTCGCGGGCTGTGCTTTGGCGGGAAGCGGGCTGAGGGAAAGGGCGAACACGGCCAGCGCCGCGCGGCGCAGGGCTTCGCCGGCGCGGGGCCCGCGCGGCCTCACCCGGCAGGGGCCTCCATCAGGTTCCGCCCCGTCATCTCCGCGGGCTGGGGCAGGCCCAGCAGCGCGAGGATGGTTGGCGCGAGGTCGGCCAGCCGGCCGTCATGCAGGGCCGTAACATTCTCAGGCCCGTTGTAGAGAAGCACCGGCACCGGGTTCAGCGTGTGCGCGGTGTGCGGGCCGCCGGTCACGGGGTCGCGCATCATTTCCGCATTGCCGTGATCGGCCGTCACCAGAAGGGCGCCGCCCATGTCGTGGATGGCGCGGGCGACGCGGCCGAGCCCCTCGTCCGCCGCCTCGCAGGCGCGGATCGCGGCCTCCAGCACGCCGGTATGGCCGACCATGTCCGCGTTGGCGAAGTTGAGGATGATCATGTCGTAGATGCCGGAGCGGATCGCGGCCTCGGCCTTCTCCGCCAGCTCGGGCTCCGACATCTCCGGCTGCAGGTCGTAGGTGGCGACCTTGGGGGAGGGGATCATCAGCCGCTCTTCCCTCGGGGAGGGCGTCTCGACCCCGCCGTTCAGGAAGTAGGTGACGTGCGGGTACTTCTCCGTCTCGGCCATGCGCAGCTGGGTCATGCCAGCGGCCGATACCGTCGGCCCGAGCAGCCCCGCCATGGATTGCGGCGGGAAGATCGTCTCCAGCAGCGGGTTCAGCGCCTCCGAGTACTCGGTCATGGCGACGGCGCCGCAGAGGGCGGGGTCCTGCGGGCGGGAGAAGCCGGTGAAGTCGGGGTCCAGCAGGGCGGCCATGATCTCCCGCACGCGGTCGGCGCGGAAGTTGAAGCAGAGCACGGCGTCGCCGTCGCGCATGCCGTCATACCCGGCCATGACGCTCGGGGGGATGAACTCGTCCGTCTGGCCGGCGGCGTGGGCGGCGCGCACCGCGTCGATGGCGCTGGCGGCCTCCGTGCCCTCGCCCATGACCATGGCGCGCCAGGCCTGGGAGACGCGCTCCCAGCGGTTGTCGCGGTCCATGGCGAAGTAGCGGCCGGTCACGGTCGCGATGACCGCGCCCTCGGGCAGCGCGGCCTCGAAGGCGGGAAGGGTCTCGGCGGCGGCCTCGGGCGGGGTGTCGCGGCCGTCGGTCCAGGCATGGACGGCCACGGGGATGCCCTTGGCCGCGAAAATCTCGGCCACGGCCACCGCGTGGTCCTGGTGCGCGTGGACGCCGCCTGGGGAGGTCAGCCCGCAGAGGTGCAGCACGCCGCCGCTGGCATGGAGCTGCTCGCCGAGCCAGACGATGGCGGGCATGCCGGCCAGCGTGCCGTCCGCGATCGCGGCGTCGATGCGCGGCAGGTCCTGCATGACGATGCGGCCGGCGCCGATGTTCAGGTGGCCGACCTCGGAATTTCCCATCTGCCCCTGCGGCAGCCCGACATCCGGCCCGCAGGTGCGGAGGAAGGCGCGCGGGCAGGTGGCCCAGAGCGCATCGAAGGTAGGCGTGTTCGCCTGCGCGACGGCGTTGTCCGCGGTCTCCTCCCGCCAACCCCAGCCATCGAGGATGACAAGCATGACGGGCTTGGGATGGGACATCGAGACCTCGTGCGCGCTGACTCCGGGCGGATTAACGCGCCGGGCGCCGATGGTCCACGGGGCCGCCGCAGTCTCCGAACCTGTCTCCGCGCCGTCCTCCCTTTCGCACGCCCGCGGGCGCAAGCACGGCGGGATCAGGCCCGCGCGGTATAGGCGCGGAAGACCTCCAGTTCCGTCGTGAGGCCGACCTCGGAGAAGCCGGCCGCGCGCATCGCGCCGAGGATGGTCTCGGCCGGCACGCAGGCCTCGATCGTCTCCCAGTAATAGGCCATCAACTCGCCGGAGCGGTGGCGGGGGGCCGCGAGCCAGCAGAGTGCGGGGATGGCGGCGCCCATGTAGAAGCGCGCGATGGCGCGCGCGAGGCGGCTCTCGGGCCGGCCGATCTCCAGGATCAGCACGGTCCCGCCGGGGCGCAGGACTCGGCGGTACTCGGCAAAGGCGGCGCCGAGATCGGCCACGTGACGCAGCGCGTAGCCCATGGAGAGGAAATCGACGCTCGCGTCCGGCAGCGGGATGCGCTCCGCCCGGCCCTCGATGAGGGTGACGCCCGGAAGGGAGCGCCGCGCCTCGGCCAGCATTCCCTCGCTGGGGTCGAGGCCGGTGACGAGGGCGGGATCACCCGTGATCGCGACCGCCTGGCGCGCGACGAGGCCGGTGCCGACGGCCACGTCCAGCACGCGCATCCCCGGCCGGAGTCCCGCCTCGCGCAGCGCACGCCGCCGGTAGCCGGGGCCGGTGCCGAGGGAGAAGATGCGGTCGATCCGGTCGTAATGCGGGGCCGTCTGGTCGAAGAGGGTGCGGACGAAGCCCTCCCGCTCCTCCGCCCGCGCGTAGCGGTGGGCGAGCACGGGGTGCGGGGCGGCGCCCGGGCTTCCGAGAGGAGCGGCCTCCTGCTGGTGCTGCGTCATGCCGGGCGCCTCCTGTCCGTCGCGGGTGCAGGGATGGCAAGGCGTTCCATCGGGCGCAAGACCGGTCTCAGCGCGGAATGGGCGAGACGCCGAAGATCACGGGGTGCAGGTGCAGCAGCGCCGCCCAGGCGAGGGTGCCGACGAGCACCGGCCAGAGCAGCTCGCGCCACACCACGCGGTTCCGCCCCGCCGCGACGGCGCCGAAGGGCAGGACCGAGGTGCGCGCCGCGAATTCCTTCCATGCCGCCGGGTTCCGCGCCGCCACTTTGGCATCCAGTGAGGGGATGCCCAGCGCCGCCGTCAGGAGGAAGGCGCCGAAGAAGACGACCGAGGCGCTGTCCCCGTTGCCGATCACGTGCACCGCGCCCCAGAGCGCGAAGGCGAGGAGCATCGGGTGGCGGGTGATCCGCAGCATCCCCCGCGGCTCCGCCGAGAGCGCCGCCTCCTGGCCGAGGGAGGTGGCGTTGCGCGTCATCAGGCTGCCCGCGAAGAGAATGAAGGCGAGCAGCATGGCCGCGACCAGCAGCCAGCCGAGCGGGCGCGGGGCGAACCAGAGGGGCACTGTCTCCGCGTTGCGCCAGGCGAGGACCAGCAGGGTGATCGCGATGGCTGAGGCGATGGAGAAGGCGCCGCGGAAGGGTCCCTCGCCGAGGCGGGCAACGATCGCCACGCGGGCGCGGGTGCCGGCGATGCCGACATGGAGGCCGACCCAGAGAAGGGCCGCGAGAACCAGGGGGATCATTCCGGAAGGCTGCCCCCTCCGGCCGGTACGCCGCAACGGATCCCGCAGCCAGGTGCGTTCACTGGGGCCGCCAGGCGCGGTGATAGGGGTGGTTCGTGCGGATGCACTGCGCGCGGAACAGCGCCTCGGCCAGCAGCCCGCGCACGAGCATGTGCGGCCAGGTGAGACGGCCGAGCGAAAGGCGGTGGTCGGCGCGGGAGAGCACCGACTCGTCCAGCCCCTCCGCGCCACCGATCGCGAAGGCAAGGGGGCGCGCGGCCTCGGCCCAGCGGGCGGTGAGGGCGGCCAGCCGCTCGCTGTCCGGCATCTCGCCGCCGAGGTCGAGGGCGATGACGAAGGCGCCCTCCGGCAGGGTGGCGAGGATGGCCGCGCCTTCCCGCCGGCGCATCTCGGCGGGGGTGCCGCGCGCCTCGGGCAGTTCCCGCAGGAGGAGGGGCGGGCGCAGGCGGGCGTTGTGCTGCTCGAAAAGCGCCGCCTCCGGCCCGCCCCGGGCGCGGCCCACGGCGAGCAGGAGGGGCGGCGCCACCGGGGGTTAGTCCCCCTCCTCGTCGGTGGAGAGGTCGATGGCGTCGTCGGAGCCGTCGTCGGGGCCGTCCAGCACCTCGTCGATCGGCAGGGCCTCGCCGTCCTCGGGTGCCGACTCCGGCCCTGCCTCCGGACCCGACTCCGATCCTGACTCTGGCATCATGCTCTCGGCGGCGGGGCTGTCCGGGCCCCACATGCGCTCGATCGCGTAGTTCGCCCGCGCCTCTGGCTTAAAGAGGTGGATCACGAGGTCCCCGGCATCGAGCAGCACCCAGTCGGGCGAGGCCTCGCGGCGCAGGCGGCGAATGCCGTGCTCGGCGAGCGCGTCCTCCACATGGCCTGCCATGGCCTCGATCTGCCGCTCTACGAGGCCGGTCGCGACCACCATGCGGTCGGCGAAGGAGGAACGGGTGGCGACGTCGAGCACGACCACGTCCTCCGCGCCATCCGACTCGAGGCTGGCGACGGCGGCGCGCACCAGCTCGTCGATGCGGTCCGGGCTCGGCGCGGGGCGCGGGGCGGCGCGGCCGCGCTTCTTCGGGCCAGCAGCCACCTCCCGCTTGCGCGGGGTGGGGGCGGACTCGGCCTCCAGCTCCGCGATCCGCTCGGCCAGCGGATCCGGCTCGGCCGCGGGGCGGCGGCGGAGGGCGTCCTCGGTGGTGCGAAGGGACTTGCGCGGTGCCCTGGCCGGCGCGCGCTCGGCCGGGGCGGCCGCGCGGGCGGTGCGGGGCGCGGCGAGCTTGGCGCGGGTGGTGGCCGTCGCTGTCCGGGCGGCAGGGGCCGCGGCGCGCGCGGGCGCCTTCCGCTCAGCGGCGGGCTTGGCGGCGCGACTCGGCGCGGGCTTCGCCGCGCGCACGGGGGCGGCCGGCTTGACCCGCGCGGTCGCGGCGGGCGCCTTCGCGCGCGTCGTGGCGGCCGGGGCCTTCGCGCGAGTGGTGGAGGCGGCAGCGGTACGCGCGGGGGCGCGGGTGGGCGCCGCAGCCTTCGTCCGGGCTGGCGTGGTCTTCGCGCGGGCGGGCGCGGCAGCCTTCGTCCGGGCAGGGGCGGCCTTCGCGCGGCTGGGCGCGGCGGCCTTCGCTGCGGGCCGGGCGGTCGCGCGGCTCGCGGCCGGCTTGGCCTCGGCTGCCCTCGTGCGCGCCGGGGCCTTGGCGGGTGCCTTCGCCGGCGCCCTGGTAGCGGCCCGCGCCGGCGCCTTGGCTGGCGGCTTGGCGGGTGCCTTCCGCGCGGCGGGCTTGGCCGGCGCGGGCGCCTTCGTGGCGGTGCCGCGGGCGGCGGGCGTCTTGCGGGTGGTCGTGGCGCCGGCCGCGCGGCTTCCTGCGCGCGAGGCGGTGCCGCGGGCGGCGGGGCGGGGCGGGTCCTTCGGGGGGCGGGCCATGTCCGGCTCCTTTCTTGATGCGCGCGGGGCGCGTTGGATTTCTACGCGCCCAGGACACGATGGCCAGGGTGCGACGGCTTCGTCAGGCCTCGGCCGGCCGGAGGGCCGGGGCCGAGGGGTCGTTTATTGAATGGGGCGCGGCGGGCGCGGTTGCGATGGCGCGGAGCGCCCGGATCGCGGTGGCGCTCGCCGGGTGTTCCCGCGCCGGGACGAGGCACCAGGAGGCATGGGCGCGCCCAGGTTGCTCGATGGCGGAGGGGGATGCCCCCAACAGCAGCGCGCCGCAAGCCCTGCGATGGTGGCGCAGCACCGTCGCCGCCGCCCCGTGCAGGGCACGGCGCGTGTAGCCCGGCCGCGGCAGCACGGCCATGGGCGTGCGCTTCGCCAGCCGCCGCCAACGCCGCCAGCGCGGCAGTTGCACGAGGTTGTCCGCCCCCATGATCCAGACGAAGCGCGCGCGCGGGAAGAGGCGGCGGAGCCGGGCGAGGGTTCGCTCCGTCTGCCGCAGGCCGAGCCGCGCCTCGATGTCGGCGGCGATGACGTAGCGGCCGTCGGCGATGCGGCGGGCCGACTCGAAGCGCTCCGCGAAAGGAGCCATGCCATCAACGGACTTCAGCGGGTTGCCGGGGGAGACGAGCAGCCAGACCTCGTCCAGCCGCAGGACGTGGCGGGCCATCTCCGCGACGTGGCGGTGGCCGGGATGGGCGGGGTTGAAGGAACCGCCGAGCAGGCCAATGCGCACGCGCCGCCCGTCGCCCCATCGCCCTGGTTTGCGGTGGGAGAGGGTAGAGGGGCGCGGCGCCAGGGCGCGGTCGAAGGGGAGGACGGGTGGCGGCAAGGCCTCAGCCCACGCCGCCGGGAGAGGGAAGGCTCAGGGCGTGCGCACCGCGACGGTGACGGGCTGCGCGACGAGGCCCTGGTAGGTCACGGTGAAGGTGCGCCCCGCCTCGGTCGGGGTGGCGGCGGAGAAACCACCGAGCGAGATGATCTCGCCCGCCCGCAGGCGGCGCCCGTCGCGCTTCAGGTCCTCCACCAGCCAGGGGATGACGTCGAGCGGGTGGCCGAGCAGCGCGGTGCCGGGGGCGCGGGAGAGTTCCTTCTGATCGGTGGCCAGGATCACCGTCATGCTGGCCAGCCGCGCCGCGAAGTCGGGCGTGGCCACCGCCGGGATGGGCTCCCCGAGCACGCCGAGGCGGGCGCCGACATTCGCCGCCACGAGGTTCGTGCCGGTCATCTGCCCCTGGGCGAAGACGAGGTCCGGCATCTCGATGAAGGGGATCACCTGGTCGAGGTGGCGCAGGATCTCCACCCGGTCCGTGCCGGCGGCGTTGATCCCCTCGTCCCGCACGCGGACGAGAAGGTCGGCCTCCACGTTCGGCAGGGCACCGAAATCGTGGCGCACCTCGGCCGGGCTCGCGGCCGTGCCGTGTGCGCGGATCGTCGCCTGGTAGATCGTGCCGCGGATGGGGTGCGGCAGGCCGAAGCGCTGCTGGGCGGCGGCGTTGGTCAGCCCGACCTTGTAGCCGACGGGCGCGCCGAGCTCCCGCGCGAGGATCGGCACGAGCTTCTCCCGCGCGCAGGTGGCGTCCTCCATCGAGAGGTTCGGGCCGTAGCCCTGGGCGGGGCGGTTGGCGAGGATGTCGCCGGCCATGCGCGCGACATCCGCGTCGCTCGGGCAGGCCGCGAGGGCGCCCGCCGCGGTCAGGGGCGCGGCGAGGAGGGCCGTTGCGGCGAGCAGGGCAGGGCGGCGCATGGTTCTCTTTCCTTCCCGTGGCGGGCGATCAGGGGCGAACCTGGCCGGTCCCGATCACATGGTAGCGCCAGGTGCAGAGCTGCTCCAACCCGACGGGGCCGCGGGCGTGCAGGCGGCCCGTCGCGATGCCGATCTCGGCGCCGAAGCCGAACTCGCCGCCGTCGCAGAACTGGGTGGAGGCGTTCCAGAGCCCGACCGCGGAGCCGAGGCCGTCGAGGAAGGCCCCCGCGGCCGCCGCGTCCTCGGTGATGATCGCCTCGGTGTGCTCGCTGCCGTGGCGGCGGATGTGGTCGAGCGCCGACTCGACGCCGTCCACTACTGCGATGTTGAGAACCGGGGCGAGCCACTCGGTGGAGAAGTCGGCCTCGGAAGCGGCGGGCAGCTCCGGCAGGATGGCGCGCGCCGCCTCGTCCGCGCGGAAGTCGCAGCCGAGCGTGCGGAGATCGTCGACCAGCCGCGGCAGGAGGGAAGGGGCGATCGCGCGGTCGATCAGCAGCGTCTCGGTCGAGCCGCAGACGCCGGTGCGGCGCATCTTCGCGTTGGCGAGGACGCTGCGGGCCATCCCGTGGTCGGCGCGCTCGTGCACATAGGTGTGGCAGAGGCCCTCGGCATGCGCGAGGACGGGCACGCGCGCCTCCTCCAGCACGCGCGTCACCAGGCCCTTGCCGCCCCGGGGGATGATGAGGTCGATCAGCCCCGCGGCGCGCAGCATGGCGCCGACGAAGGCGCGGTCCGTATTCGGGGCGGTGGCGACGCAGGCCTCGGGCAGGCCGGCGGCGCGCAGGCCGTCGAGGATGCAGGCATGGATGGCGGCGGCGCTGTTGAGGCTTTCCCGCCCGCCGCGGAGGATGACGGGGCTGCCCGCCTTGAGGCAGAGGGCTGCGGCATCGGCGCCCACATTCGGTCGGCTCTCGTAGATCATGGCGATCACGCCGATGGGCTGCGCCACGCGGCGGAAGATGAGGCCGTTGGGGCGGGTCCATTCCGCCAGCACGCGGCCCACGGGGTCGGGCAGCGCGGCCACCTCCTCCAGCCCCACGGCCATGGCCTCGATGCGGGCGGGGGTGAGGGTGAGGCGGTCGCGGAACGCCTCGGTGAGGTCGGGCGCGGCGGCGAGGTCGGCGGCGTTGGCGGCCAGGATCTCGGCGCTCCGGGCGCGGAGGCTGGCAGCGGCGGTGATGAGCGCGAGGTCCTTCACCGGTCGCGGGGCACGCGAGAGCACGGTTGCGGCGGCGCGGGCGGCCTGGGCGGCCCCTTCCAGCGCGGCGCGGGCGATGGCGGCGGTATCGGCCGCGGGATCGGTGATCGCGTTCATGGGCGTATCGGTAGCGCCGCCGCGCGCGCGGTGGAAGCGCGGCGCGGCGGGGGCTGCCCCGTCACCCAGGCTTGCCAGCGCCGCCGGCCTGCCCGAGAACCGGAATGCATCAGAGAATGCAACGGAGGGAACCATGCGCTTCACCCAACCGGTGCTGGGCCGCCGCGCCCTCGCCGCCGCGGCCGCCGCGTCCCTTTCCGGCGCCGCGCGCGCCCAGGGCGTGTCCGGCAAGGTGACGGTGGTCACCTCCTTCTCCAACGACGTCACCGCCCCCTTCAAGCGCGCCTTCGAGGCGGCCCATCCCGGCACCACGCTTGAGGTGCAGAGCCGCAACACCACCGCCGGCGTGCGCTTCGTGCAGGAGACGCGCAGCAACAACGCGGTGGACCTCTTCTGGGCCTCCGCCCCCGATGCCTTCGAGGTGCTGAAGAAGGCGGGGCTGCTGGAGGCCTATAAGCCACAGGCGCAGGGCATCCCTGACACCATCGGGCCCTACGCGATCAACGACCCCGAGGGCTTCGTCACGGGCTTCGCGGCCTCGGGCTACGGCATCATGTGGAACGAGCGTTACATGCGCGCGAACCGCCTGCCGGAGCCGAAGGAGTGGGCAGACCTGGCGAGGCCCGCCTATCACGATCACATCATCATCACCGCCCCATCGCGCTCCGGCACCACGCACCTGACGGTCGAGACGATCCTGCAGGGCGAGGGCTGGGAGAAGGGCTGGGCGACGATCAAAGGCTTCTCCGGCAACCTCCGTCAGATCACCGAGCGCTCCTTCGGCGTGCCGGACGCGGTTAATTCGGGGCAGGTCGGGATCGGCATCGTGATCGACTTCTTCGCCTTCTCGGCCCAGGGCGCGGGCTTTCCGGTGAAGTTCGCCTATCCTTCCGTCACCACGGTGGTGCCGGCCAACATCGCGGTGGTGAAGAACGCGCCGAACATGGCGGGGGCGCGGGCTTTCATCGATTTCCTGCTCTCGGTGCAGGGGCAGGAGATCCTGCTGGAGCCGACGATCCGGCGACTCCCGGTGAACCCGGCCGTCTATGCGAAGGCGCCTCCCGGCTATCCCAACCCGTTCAACGGCACCATCGGCCTGCCGAACTTCCGCTTCGACCTCGGCGTGTCGGAGCGGCGCTACGCCGTCGTGGATGCGCTGTATGACCAGCTCGTCGGCACCAATCTCGAGGGGCTGAAGCGCGCGACCAAGGCGATCGGCGATGTGGAGACGCGGCTGGCGCGGCGGGACAACCCGCAGGCGCGCGCCCTGCTGGAGGAGGCGCGGGCGCTGATTTCCGCCATGCCCGTGACGGCCGAGGAAGCGGCGTCGGACGCGGTGGCCGGCTCCTTCTCCGGCCGCGGCGGGCCCGGTCCGCGCCAAGCGGAGCTGGAGCAGCGCTGGGCCGGCTTCGCGCGGGAGAAGTACACGGCCGCCGCTGCCAAGGCCGCCGACGCCGCGAAGGCTGCCGGGTGAGCCTCGCCACCACCGAGGCGACCGCCGCCACCCCGCCTGTATCCCGCGGGCGCCGTTGGGCGGCGCGGCCGGGGGAGGCGGTGGCCTTCGGGCTGGTCGCGATCTTCCTCATCGCCTTCCTGGTGGTGCCTGTGCTGACCGTGATCACCGTCGCCTTCCAGGACCGGGCGACGGGCGGCTTCACCCTCGCGCATGTCGGGGACTTCCTGTCCAACGACCTGTTCATGCGGAGCTTCTGGAACTCCCTCTACGTCTCCCTGATGTCCGTGGTGGTGGCGAGCCTGATCGCACTGCCGCTGGCCTATTTCACCACGCGCTTCGAATTCCGCGGCGCGGTGCTCGTGCAGACGCTCGGCGTGCTGCCGCTGATCATGCCGCCCTTCGCGGGCGCGGTGGCGATGGGGCTGCTGTTTGGCCGGAGCGGCAGCGTGAACCTGCTGCTAGGCGATTACTTCGACATCAACATCCCCTTCATGGAGGGGCTGAACGGGGTGATCTTCGTCCAGTCGGTCCACTACTTCCCCTTCATCCTGCTCAACCTCTCCGCCAGCCTGCGGAACATCGACCGTTCGATGGAAGAGGCGGCGCAGAACCTCGGCAGCCACGGATTCCGCCTGTTCCGGCGCATCGTGCTGCCACTGGCCATGCCCGGCTACGTGGCCGGGGCCAGCCTTGTTTTCATCAAGGTCTTCGACGACCTGGCGACGCCGCTGCTGCTGAACGTGCGGGAGATGCTGGCGCCCCAGGCCTATCTGCGGATCACCTCCGTGGGGCTGGAGGACCCGATCGGCTACGTCATCTCCGTCGTGCTGATCCTGTTCTCCGTGCTGTCGCTCTGGGTGTCCTCGCTGGCGCTGCGCGGGCGGGACTACGCGACGGTGCAGCGGGGCGGGGGCGGGCTGGCGCGGCGGCGCCTGCCGCGCGGGCAGGCGGTGGCGGCCTATGCCCTGATCCTTACTATCCTCGCGCTGGTGTTGGCGCCGCATCTCGGGCTGTTCCTGCTCTCCATCGCGACCATCTGGTCCTTTGCGCCACTGCCGGACGGCTACACGCTGGCGCACTACACGCGGGTTTTCGCGGAGAGCTCGGGGTACATCACCAACACGCTGATCTATGCCGGGCTGGCCGGGCTGCTCGACGTCGTGATCGGCACGGCCATCGCCTATCTCGTGCTGCGCACGCGCATGGCGGGCGCGCGCTGGCTCGACTATCTCGCCATGTCGGCGCTGGCGGTGCCGGGGCTGGTGCTGGGCATCGGCTATCTCCGCACTTATTTCGGTGTGACTCTTCCCGGCGGCACCTCGCTCGCGGCCTTCTGGGGGATCATCGTGCTCGCCTTGGCCGTGCGGCGGCTGCCCTACGCGCTGCGGGCCTGCACGGCGGCGCTCCAGCAGATCTCATCGAGCCTGGAGGAAGCGGCGGAGAACCTCGGCGCGCGGCGGCTGCGGGTGGTGCGCCGGATCGTGCTGCCGCTGATGGCCGGCGGAATTGCGGCCGGCTTCGTCACCTCCTTCGCGACGGCGGCGGTGGAGCTGTCCGCGACGCTGATGCTCGTGCAGTCCAACGCGGACGCGCCGCTGGCCTACGGGCTCTACGTCTTCATGCAGTCGCCCGCCGGTCGCGGGGCGGGCGCGGCGCTGGGGATCATCGCGGTGGTCATCGTCGGCCTGTCCACCCTCGTCTCGCACTTGGTGACCGCCCGCGGCGGGAAGGAGAGCGCATGAGCGACATCCTGGCGCGCGAGCCCGCGGGCATCCGGGTGGAGGGGGTGGACCTCTCCTACGGCGCCACCCGCGTGCTGCGGGACGTGAACCTCGAGATCCGGCCGGGCGAGTTCTTCGCCTTTCTCGGCCCCTCCGGCTGCGGCAAGACGACGCTGCTGCGGCTGATCGCGGGGTTCAACACGGCGCAGCGCGGGCGGGTGCTGGTGGGCGGCACCGATATCTCGAACCTTCCGCCCTGGAAGCGCGACGTGGGGATGGTGTTCCAGTCCTACGCCCTCTGGCCGCACATGACGGTGCGCCGCAACGTCGCTTTCGGGCTGGAGGAGCGGCGCGTGGCGCGGGCGGAGATCGCGGGGCGCGTGGACGCCGCGCTCGCACTTGTCGGGCTGGAGGGGATGGGGGATCGCCGCCCCTCGCAGCTCTCGGGCGGGCAGCAGCAGCGCGTGGCGCTGGCCCGCACCGTCGCGGTGCGGCCGAAGGTGCTGCTGCTGGACGAGCCCCTGTCGAACCTCGATGCGCGCCTTCGCGTGCAGGTACGGCGGGAGCTGCGCGAGATGCAGCAGCGGCTGCGCCTGACCACCATCTTCGTCACCCACGACCAGGAGGAGGCGAACACCGTCTGCGACCGGATCGCGGTCATGAACGAGGGCGTGGTGCAGCAGGTCGGCACGCCGATGGAGCTCTACGACCATCCCGCCAACCTCTTCGTCGCGAGCTTCCTCGGCACCGCCAACATCATGCCGGGCAAGGTTCTGCGCGATGGTGCGGCGAGCGCCTTCGAGATCGACGGCGGCACGCGCATCCCCTTGCCGCCCGGTCTGGACGTGCCGGCCGGCGCGCGGCTGATGTTCCGCCCGCAGGACGTGGCGCTGCTTCCCCTGGGCGCCGAGGCCCCCGGCCGCCGCTTGCTGGAGGGGGAGGTGACGCACCGGGAGTTCCTCGGCGCCTCCATCCGCTACGGCGTGCGCGTGGCGGGGGCGGAGGTGCTGGTGGATGCCCCGCATACCGGCGGCGAGGGGCATCTGGCGGTCGGCGGCCGCGCGGCGCTGGCGCTGGATGCCGCGCGGGTGAAGCTGCTGGCGGGCTGAGGGCGCCTCAGCGCCGCTTGCCCATTCCGCCCATGCTGGCGAAGACCTGGGCGTCCTTGTTCTCCTGCATCAGCATCGAGAAGCTCGGGATCTTTTCGAAGCCGAGCCCCTGGGGCACGCCCGTCTCCGGGTCGGGCTGGATCTTGCCGTAGGCCTCGCCCGAGACCTTCTCCCACTTCCCGGCGGGCTTCTTCACCTCAAGGTTCACCACCGTCGCCTTGAAGGCCATGCGGACGATGGCCTCCTTGGGGTTGGAGGGCTTGGTGAGGCTCGGGGCGCCGGCCATCACCTGCCAGCCGTTCTTCAGGGCCCAGGCGGTCAGCTCTTCCTTATCCATCCGGCGCGCTCCTTAGATGAGAACCATGTCGTCGCGGTGCACGATCACGTCGCGCCCGCGCCAGCCGAGGATCGCCTCGATCTCGGCGCTGCGGCGGCCGGCAATGCGGCGGGCGCTTTCCGAATCATAGGCCGAAAGGCCGCGGGCCAGCTCGCGCCCTTCGCTGTTCCGCACCGAGACGGGATCGCCGCGGTCGAAGCGGCCCTCCACCTCCCGCACCCCGGCGGGGAGGAGGGAGCGGCCGTCCGCGAGCGCCCGCGCGGCGCCCTCGTCCACCACCAGCCGGCCAAGCGGGGCGAGGGAGCCCGCGATCCAGCTCTTCCGCGCCGAGCGGCCCTCAGGCGCGGGCAAGAACCAAGTGCAGGGCGCGCCCGCCAGCATGGAGGAGAGGGGGTTGGGCGCCGAGCCCAGCGCGATCGCCATGGCGCAGCCTGCACCGGTGGCGATCCGCGCCGCGATGAGTTTCGTGCGCATCCCGCCGGAGGAGTAGCCGGGCGGCGGCTCGCCCCCCATGGCCATGATCTCCTCCGTGATCCGCTCCACCACCGGCAGGTGCCGCGCCTTGGGGTCGCGGCGAGGGTCGGCGGTGTAGAGGCCGTCGATGTCGGAGAGCAGCACCAGCGCGTCCGCCTCGATCATCTCGGCGACCCGAGCGGCAAGCCGATCGTTGTCGCCGAAGCGGATCTCGGCCGTCGCCACCGTGTCGTTCTCGTTGATCACGGGCACGCAGCCGAGTCCGAGCAGTGTGCGAAGCGTCTCCCGCGCGTTGAGGTAGCGGCGGCGGTCCTCGCTGTCCTCGAGCGTCAGCAGCACCTGGGCGGCGGTCATGCCGTGGCCAGCCAGCGCCTCCTGCCAGGCGCCGGCGAGGCGGATCTGGCCGACCGCCGCGGCCGCCTGCTTCTCCTCCAGTCGGAGGGAGCGGCGGGTGAGGCCGAGGGCGTGGCGGGCGAGGGCGACCGCGCCGGAGGAGACAAGCACCACCTCCGCACCCCCGGCGCGCAGCCGCGCGGCGTCCTCGGCGACGGAGGCGAGCCAGTCCGCGCGCGGGGCCGCGGTCGCCGGGTCCACGACGAGGGCGGAGCCGATCTTGACGACGATGCGGCGGGCGGTGGCGAGGTCGGGCGGCAGCATGGCGCCGCCCTACCACGGGCGCAGCGGGGCGGCGACACCGCCGCCCGCGGGTCAGCGCCGGGCGGGCTGCGCGTCCGGCGGCTCCCCGGATTGCTCCACGCGCTCCTCGGCCTCCTCGGGCGACTTGCGCAACTCGTCCTCGGAGTGAACCGCCTGACGTTCCAGCCGGCGCGTCCGCTCCTCCAGGGTCTCGTCCTTCTCGCGCCCGTTCATGGGGTGGCCCTTCCGATGCCCGCAGGAAACGCACGAGGGAGCGGCGGGTATCGCCCGGTCAGGCCGCCCCTTCCTCGACGGTGCTGCGCAGCTTCTGCTCGGGCAGGCCGATCACCAGCAGGAAAGCCGCCGTCATCACGGCACCGCTGAGAGCGAAGCAGCCGGTCAGGGCGGTCCGGTAGGCTTCGGCGAGCACGGCGTGCTGCGCGGGGGTTAGGGCCGCGAGCGCCTCGGCGCCGCCGCGGGTGAGGCCCTCCACGTCCACCGGCCCCGCCAGCCGCGCCGAGAGGATGGCGCCCGAGCAGGCCACGCCCACCGCGCCGCCGAGGGAGCGCATGAAGGTCATGGCCCCCGTCGCCGCGCCGAGTTCCTTGTAGGCGACCGCGTTCTGCACGGCGGTGGTCAGGTTGGGCATCCCCATCCCCATGCCGAGGCCGAGGGCGCCCATGGCCACCAGAAAGGTCCAGGCCGGTGCCGCGAGCCAGGCGAGACCCGCCAGCCCGGCCAGCGCTACCGCCTCCAGCGCCAAGCCTGCCATGAGGAAGCCCTTGTTGCGCCCGAGCCGGGCCGCCGCGCGGCCGCCGAAGACGGAGGTGAGCACCATACCGATCACCTGGGGCAGCATCATCGCCCCCGCCCGCGCCGGGCTCATTCCCAGGACGAGCTGGAAGTAGAGCGGCAGGAAGACGGTCGAGCCGAGCATGGCGAAGACCATCATCCCGCCGACGCTGACGCCGCGCGCGAAGACCGGGTTGCGGAAGAGGCCGAGGCGGACGAGCGGGTCCTCCGCCCGCGTCTCGCGCCAGAGGAAGGCGGCGAAAAGGGCAATGACCAGGGCCGCGCCACCGGCGGAGGCGGCGGAGACCCAGGGGAACTCCACCCCGCCCCAGGCGAGGAAGAGCAGCAACGCCGTCGTGCCGGCGGCCATCAGGACCGTGCCGAGGATGTCCAGCGGCCGCTTGCGCTTCGCTACCGGAGTGCGGAGGCCGAACCCGATCAGCAGCAGCGCGACGGCACCGACCGGCAGGTTCACGTAGAAGACCCAGCGCCAGGAGAGCGTGGAGGTGATAATTCCGCCCAGCAGCGGCCCCGCAACGCTCGCCAGCGCGAAGGTCCCGGTGAAGAGGCCCTGATAGCGTGGCCGCTCCCGCGGGGAGACGACGTCTCCGACCGAGGCCTGGGCGAGCACCATCAGCCCCCCGGCGCCCAGCCCCTGCAGCGCGCGGAAGAGGATGAGCTGCCCCATCGACCCCGCCGTGCCGCAGAGAAGGGACCCTGCGAGGAATAGCCCGATGGCCACGAGGAACATCTTCCGCCGCCCATAGGTGTCGGACAGCTTTCCGTAGAGCGGTGTTGTGACGGTGGAGGACAGCATGAAGGCCGTCACTACCCAGGAGAGATGCGCCATGCCGCCCAGGTCCGACACGATGCGGGGGAGGGCGGTGTTGACGATGTTCTGGTCGAGCGAGGCGAGGAGGATCGAGAGCAGCGCGCCCGTCATCACCACCCGGCGGGAGGCCGGGCGCTCGGGGCGCGGCCCGGGCGGGGCGGGCTCGGCGGTATCGGGGATCGGGCGGGTCAGGGCGAGGGAATCTGGCATGCGGCGGTGTTCCGGTCCAGGCGCGGCTGCCGTCCGGCGCGGCGGCGGGGGCCGGGGCGGGGTTGTGCCGCGGCGGGGTTGTGCTGCGCCGGGGCGGGCGGCGATGCTCCTTTTTGGCCAACGCCCTGCCTTCAGGATCGTTCAACTCTCACCATGAGCTTCCACTCCCTCTACCGTCACGGCTTCGCGCGCCTCGCGGCCTGCACCCCCCAGGTCTCGCTGGCCGACCCGGCGGCAAACGCGGAGGCGGTCCTCGCCGCCGCGCGGGACCTCCATGCGCGCGGGGTGGCGGTCGCCGTCTTCCCGGAACTCGGCCTGTCCGGCTACTCCATCGACGACCTGCTTCTGCAGGACGTGCTGCTCGACGCGGTGGAGGCGGCGGTCGAGCGGATCATCGCGGAATCGGCGGGGCTGCTGCCGGTTCTGCTGGTGGGCGCGCCGCTGCGGCACGAGGGGCGGCTCTACAACTGCGCGCTGGCGATCCATCGCGGCCGGCTGCTGGGCGTGGTGCCGAAGATCCACCTGCCGAATTACCGCGAGTTCTACGAGCGCCGCCACTTCGCCTCGGGCACGGGCACCGAGGGCGGCACGGTCCGCATCGGCACGCTGGACGCGCCCTTCGGCCCTGACCTTATCTTCGCGGCCGAGGACATCCGCGGCCTGGTGATCCATGCCGAGGTCTGCGAGGACCTCTGGGTGCCGAGCCCGCCGAGCAACGACGGGGCCCTGGCCGGGGCCACCGTCCTGGCCAATCTTTCGGCCAGCAACATTACCATCGGCAAGGCGGATACGCGGCGGCTGCTCTGCGCCTCGCAATCCGCGCGCTGCCTCGCGGCCTATGTCTATGCCGCGGCTGGGGCGGGCGAATCGACCACCGACCTCGCCTGGGACGGGCAGGTCTCGATCTACGAGAACGGCGCGACCCTTGTGGAGAGCGAGCGTTTCCCCTCGGGTCAGCAGGTCGCGATCGCGGATGCCGACCTCGACCTGCTGCGGCAGGAGCGGGCGCGGCAGGGCACTTTCGACGATAACCGTCGCCTGCACGCCCGGCCCTTCCGGCGCATCACCTTCCGGCTGGACCCCCCGATGGAGGACCTCGGCCTCGAGCGCCGGATCGAGCGCTTTCCCTTCGTGCCCGCCGATCCCGCCCGCCTCTCGCAGGACTGCTACGAGGCCTATGCCATCCAGGTCTCGGGCCTCATGCAGCGGCTGGGGGCGATCGGGAACCCGAAGATCGTGATCGGGGTCTCGGGCGGGCTCGACTCGACGCAGGCGCTGATCGTGGCGGCGCGGGCGATGGACCGCATGGGGCGGCCGCGCACCGACATCATCGGCTACACCATGCCCGGCTTCGCGACGAGCGAGGGCACGAAGAGCAGCGCCCACCGGTTGATGGCCTCGCTCGGGATCACCGTGCGGGAACTCGATATCCGGCCCGCGGCGCGGCAGATGCTTTCCGACCTCGGCCACCGATTCGCGGGCGGCGAGCCGGTCTATGACGTGACCTTCGAGAACGTGCAGGCGGGGCTTCGCACCGACTACCTCTTCCGTGCCGCGAACAACGAGGGCGGCATCGTGCTCGGCACCGGCGACCTGTCCGAACTCGCGCTCGGCTGGTGCACCTATGGCGTGGGCGACCAGATGTCGCACTACAACGTCAATGGCGGCGTGCCGAAGACCCTTATCCAGCACCTCATCCGCTGGGTGGCGGAGACCGGGCTCTTCGACGCGGAGGTCTCCTCCGTGCTCGTGGATATCCTCGGCACGGAGATCTCGCCGGAGTTGGTGCCGGCCGATGCGGGCGGGGCGATCCAGAGCACCGAGTCGAAGATCGGCCCCTACGCCCTACAGGATTTCACCCTGTTCTATGTGCTGCGCCACGGCTTCCTGCCATCCAAGATCGCCTTCATGGCCGAGCGCGCCTGGTCGGACGCGGCCCGCGGCTCCTGGCCGCCGCACTTCCCGCAGGAGCGCCGCCGGGCCTTCGCGCTGCCCGAGATCCGGCACTGGATGGAGGTGTTTCTCTCCCGCTTCTTCGGCTTCAGCCAGTTCAAGCGTTCCGCCCTGCCGAACGGGCCGAAAGTGGCCGCCGGCGGGTCGCTCTCCCCCCGCGGGGACTGGCGGGCACCTTCGGATGGGAACGCCGCGGCCTGGCTGGCGGAGCTCCGGAAGAACGTGCCGGAAGCGTGATGTCCCACACTGTGGCGCGGATGTCGATTTTCGGCGCGGCCTGAGGTGAAAGGCCGCCTTGGCCCTTGTTGGGCTGCGGACTTCGTGGTGACTTCGCCGACTAAGCGCAACAGACAGGCGGTTTCACATGGCGAAGGCAGCGGCACCCAAGAAGCCTGCGGCGGCGAAGGCTCCGGCGGCCCAAGCTTCGGCAGACAAGGCTCCGGCGAAGGCGGCCGCGGCGGTGGTCAGCCTGAAGCAGCTCGCGGCCGGCCTCGCCGAGACGCATGAGATGCCGAAGAAGCAGGCGGAGACCCTGGTGAACGACTTCGTGCAGTCGCTTGCCGATCACCTGAAGGCCGGTGACAAGATCCGCATCAATGGCCTCGGCATCCTCGAGGTGAAGTCCCGCCCGGCGCGGATGGGCCGCAACCCGGCAACCGGCCAGCAGATCGAGATCGCGGCGAGCAAGAAGATCGCCTTCCGTCCGGCCAAGGAGCTGAAGGAGGCCGTCTGAGGCCTCGCTTCGGCGGAAATGTTCTGGCCAGCTTCGACGAGCCCCATCCTCCGGTGGGGCTCGCTTTGTTTCTGGTACTAATTTTCAGGCCCCGTGCCGGGGGGGAGCGCCGGATTTGCCCGCGGCGGGGTTGCCCCGGGGCCCTGCGGCAATTATCTGGCCCCTGTCAGGCCGCTCGACTCCGCCGCCTGTCCTGCGGCCATCCTTCCTCACTTTGAGTTGAATCCCGCCCGCCCATGACGACACGTAACGATCCTCCCGTCGCGGCGGAAACCGATCGCGCGTCCGCGCCCGAGAACGTGCTCTGGCAGCACGCTGCTTTCTGTCGCCTGGGCCTCCCCGTTGCACCCGGGCAGGAGGCGTGGCGGCGCGAGGGAAGCGACGCCGCTCTCCGGATTTCCCCGGGCACGGCCGGCGAGATGCTGCCGGACGGGCCGGGCCTTCGCCTGCTGCTTTCCTTCCTCTGCGACTCCGCGTTGCGCGCGGGAAGCCCGACGGTCGCGCTCGGTGCCGACGCCGCGGCCCTGGCGGCGCGCATGGGGCTGAGCGAGGGCGCGGCGGCGCCGCTGGCCGAGCAGGCGGAGCGGATGCTGACTGCGCGGATCGTTGTCAGCGTTGATGACGGACCGGAGCTTTCGGTGCTCGATGCCCGCAGCCGCCCGCGCGGCGGCACCTGGCCAGCTTCGGTGAAGCTCAACGCCCGCTTCCTCGCGAGCCTCGGGGAGCACGCGGTGGCGCTCGACCGCGGCATCCTTCGCGCTCTCTCCGCCTCGGCCGAGGCGATGGACGCCCATGCCTGGACGCGGGAGGTGCTGGCGCGCGCGGGCGAGGACGGCACCTTCACCGCGCCGTGGGCTGACCTGATGGCGCGTTTCGGCGCGCCCGGCACCGATGCCGCGGGCTTCCGCGAGGCATTCGAGTCGGCGCTGCGGCTTGTCTTCGAGGCCGACCTGTCGATCGAACTGGCGGTGGACGACGACGGGGTGAGCGTCCGCCGCGCGCGACCGGCGGCGCCCGAGCCGGTGGCTGCCGAGCCGCCCGCGCCGGTTGTTACGCCCGAGCCGCCGCCCGCGCCCGTGCAGCCGACCGCGCCTGAGGACCGCCCGCGCGACGAGCCCCGCGCGCGCGAGGACAGGCCGCGCGAGGAGCGGCCTCGCGAAGAACGTCCGCGTGAGGACCGCCCGCGCGAGGATCGGATCCGGGAAGACCGGCTCCGGGACGAGCGCCCGCGCGAGGAGCGCTACCGCGAGGACCGGCCCAGGGAGGAACGTCTGCGCGACGACCGCCCGCGCGAGGACCGCCGTCACCGCCGCGACGACCAGCCCGACCACGGGTCGGTGGACCAGATCAACGACGACATGATCCGGCTGCGCTCGCATCTCACGGGCCTGCCGCAGGTGGTCTGGCTGCGCCGCGGCCATGGGGATGAGAACATCCTCGTCGGCGTGACGCCCGGCGCGCGCCTCGACACGGACCGGCTGACGATCCTCATGGTGGAGCCGATCATCATGCAGGTGAGCGGCGGTCTGGGGCAGAGCGACTTCGAGCGCGTCTCGGCCTGGGTGATGGCGAACCGTGACCTGATCGACGACTTCTGGGAGGGGGGCATCGCCTCCGCCGAGGAGGTCAACCGCCGCGTCCGCAAGGCGCCGGGGCCGAGCTTCCGGTAGTCCCGATCGCGGCCCCGCTCGCCGGGGCCGCGGTGCCGCCCTCGTGTGCGGCGGGAATGTTGTCCCGCCCTCGCAAATCGGTGGATCGGCCCGACGTTGCATCGGGTATGCATCCTGTCTTCCTCAATCGCATCGGCACCGCCAACCCGGTCCACGAGGTCCACAGCACCTTCCGCGCCTTCGCGGAGGGGCTGATCCCCGAGGGCCGGGAGCGCCGCCTCTTCTCCCGCATGGCGGACCGCGCCGGCATCCAGCGCCGCTGGAGCGTGCTGGAGCCGGACGGACGGCCGGGCCTCGTCGATGCCGAGGGCTTCTACGAATCCGGGCGCTTTCCCTCCACCCGCGACCGCATGCGGCGCTGGGAGGCTGAGGCGCCGGCGCTTGCCTTCCGCGCCATCGATGCGCTGGCGCCGGGGGAGGGGATCACGCATCTCGTCGTCGCCTCCTGCACGGGGTTCGCGGCGCCGGGGCTGGATCACGCGATCAGCGCGCATCTCGGGCTGAACGAGAGCGTCGCGCGGACGAATGTCGGTTTTATGGGCTGCCAGGCTGCGATCGTCGCGCTGCGGCTGGCGCATGACGCGGTGCGCGCCGATCCCTCCGCGCGCGTGTTGGTGGTGAACCTCGAACTCTGCACCCTGCATCTGCAGGAGCGGCCGGAGGTGGAGCAGCTTCTCTGCTTCCTGCTCTTCGGCGACGGCTGCTCCGCCGCCCTGGTCAGCGCCGAGCCGGAGGGATTGCGGCTGGACGGCTTCCGCTGCGCCCTGATGCCGGAAGCGGAGGAGCAGATCGCCTGGCGGGTCGGCGACAACGGCTTCGACATGGTACTCTCGGGCGAGGTGCCGAAGAGTCTTCTCCGCGCCCTGCCGCCGCGCCTGCCCGCGCTGCTCGCGGGGCTGGATGCCGGGGATTACGATCTCTGGGCCGTGCATCCCGGCGGGCGCTCTGTGCTCGATGCCGTCGAGGAGGCTTGCCACCCGCCGCAGGGCGCGCTGTCGCAGTCGCGCGCCGTGCTGGCCGAGCACGGCAACATGTCCTCCCCCACAGTGATGTTCGTGCTCGCCGCCATGCTGGCGGAGCGCGATCCGGGGCGGCGCGGGATCGCCATGGCCTTCGGGCCGGGCCTCTCGGCCGAGACGATGCGCTTCGCGACGGTCTGAGCGTACCGGAGATGCTGCGCGCCCGCTCCTCCGCCGCGGAGATCATGGACGATGCCGCGCAGGACTTCGCCGCCTTCTCCGCGGCGCTGCGCGACCTCGAGCGCATCAATCGCATGAGCCTCGCCTATCGGCCGACGCTCCGCTGGCTGGACGCGCTGGCGCGGCGGACGGGCGCGCGGCGGATGAGCGTGCTCGATGTCGGGGCGGGCGGCGGGGATATGCTGGCGAGGGTGGCGGCCTGGGGCGCCCGGCGCGGCGTGGCGGTGGAGCTGGCGGCGCTCGACCGTTCGCCCCACGCCGCGGCCCATGCGCGGGCGCGCCATGCGGGGCTTCCCGTCCGCTGGATCACGGCCGACCTTTTCGACCTTCCGGCCGAGGAGCGGTTCGACGCGGTGATCTGCGCCCTCTTCACCCATCACCTCGCTGACGAGACCCTCGTGCGTTTCCTGCGCTGGATGCAGGCGCGGGCGCGGCTCGGCTGGTTCATCAGCGACCTGCACCGCCATCCGCTGCCCTGGGCGACAGTCTGGGTGGGGGTGCGGCTGCTGCGGATGGATCCGATGGTCGTGCATGACAGCACCGTCTCCATCGCTCGCGGCTTCTCTCGGGAGGATTGGGAAGGGCTGATCGCCCGCGCGGGCATTCTGGCCGAATTGCACTGGGCCTTTCCCTTCCGCTGGACCGTAGCGGGAGAGGGCGCGGCTTGAGCGGGGTCGTGGTGATTGGCGGCGGGCCCGCGGGCGCCGCCGCGGCCATCACCCTCGCGCGGGCGGGGGCGCGCGTCACGCTGGTGGAGCGTGAGGCGGGGCGGCGGGAGAAGGTCTGCGGCGAGTTCCTCGGGCCGGACGCCGCGGCGCTGATGGAAGGCCTCGGGCTGCCTCTGCCGGAGTTGGGCGCCGTGCCCATCCGCCGGGGGCGGCTGGCGGCAGGGGCGCGGGACGCCGCTTGGGCGCTGCCCTTCCCCGCCTGGAGCCTGCCCCGCACAGTGATGGACGAGGCGCTGCTCTCGGCCGCCGCCGCCTCGGGTGCCGTGCTGCTGCGTGGGCGGGCGGTGGCTGCTGCTGCGCCGGAAGGGGACGGCTGGTCACTGCGCTTCTCCGATGGCGCCACCTTGCGTGCCGCGGCGGTGGTGCTCGCCACCGGCAAGCACGAGCTTCGCGGCCAGGCGCGGGGCGTGCGCGGCGGATCCCTCGGCCTGAAGCTGCCCTTGCGGCTGGCGGCGCCGATGGAGGAAGCGGTCGTACTGCTGCCCTTCGCCGGCGGCTATGCCGGGTTGCAACCGCGCGGCGGGGAGGGCGCGGGAGGGGAGGCGAACCTCTGTGCCGCCCTTCACGCGGCGGGTCCTGAGGCGCGGGATGCCTCGGCGCTGCTCGCTCGTGTGGCCGCCGGCTCAGCCCTCGCATCGGGGCTTCTGCGGGGGGCGGAACCCCTGCTGGACCGGCCGCTCGCCGTCGCCGGCGTACCCTACGGCTTCCGCCACCGCGACGCGCGTGCCGCCCCGGCCGGCCTCTATCGCGTCGGCGACCAGTTCGCCGTGGTGCCCTCCCTTGCCGGCGATGGCATGGCGATGGCTCTGGCGGGCGGCACGGCGACCGCGCGGGCGATTCTTGGCGGTGTTCCCGCCTCCGAGTTTCATCAGGTAATGGACCGGCGCCTCGACCGGCCGATGCGCTGGGCGGGGTTCCTCGCGCGGCTGCTGGAGGCCGCGCCGAGGGCCCTCACTCTGGCGGCCCGCGTGGCGCCGGCCGCAGCCCGCTTGGCGGCCGCGCGGACCCGGCTGGTCGATGCGGGCGGGACCTTCGTCTGATCTGTTTGCTACGGGGAAGAGAGGCTCGGATCCTTGGTGGTGTTCCTCCGCACGCCGGCGGTCGTCCACGTGCTCGAGCACGCCGGGGCCGATCGGGACGGTGCGGGAGTGGCACCAGCTCCGGTTCCCGGAGGCGGTGCCGCCTCGCCCTCCAAGTCCATGAGCTGCCCGTCCGGGAAGGCTCGCCAGATGACGGTGGCAGAGGCCTCGGCAAGGGCGCGGCGGCTTGATCGATAATCTTCTCCACGGCCTATAAGGGGCGCCGGTCGGGGAAGAAGAATGCCGTTCGTCTCATACGCCCAGAACTTCGAGGACGTGCTTCTCTGGCGAGCGCTGAGGAACGAGCCGCCGGGCTTCTACGTGGATGTGGGCGCAGCCGACCCGGAGGATGATTCGGTCACCCGTGCCTTCTACGACCGCGGCTGGCACGGCCTGAACATCGAGCCCCTGCCCGAATTCGCCGAGCGGTTGCGGCAGGCGCGGCCGCGGGACACGAACCTTCAGCTCGCCGCGGGGGAGCGGGAGGAGGTAACGACCTTCTACGCGGCACCCGGCACCGGGCTTTCCACGATGCGCGGGGACCTGACCGCCGCGATCGCAGCCCAGGGCTTCGCGATCGAGAGGATGGAGGTGCCCGTTCGCCCGCTTTCGGCGCTTCTCGCCGAGCACGCGCCGACCGTCATCCACTTCATCAAGATCGACGCGGAGGGTGCGGAGCGGGCGGTGCTGGCCGGCTGCGACTTCGATCTCTTCCGTCCCTGGATCGTGCTCGTCGAGGCGACGCGGCCGATGTCCACCCGTCCATCTCACGAGGAATGGGAGCCGATCCTTCTCGAGGCCCGCTATGCCCATGTCTTCTTCGACGGGCTGAACCGCTACTATGTCGCGCGGGAGAAGCTCGCGGAACTCGCGCCGCACTTCACGACGCCCGCCAACGTCTTCGACGACTTCGTCCGCGCGGCGGACCGGGGCGTGGCCGGGGAAAGGGCGGGCGTGGCGGCCCGGGCGGCAGTGGCGGAGGCCTCGGCCCGCGCGGCCTATGCCCAGGCCCTGGACGTCGCCCGCGAGACGGCGGCGCTGCGCGAGGCCGCGGCCCTGCGCGAGAGGGAGCAGGAGGAGGCCATCCGCCTCCGCGACGGGCAGCTTGCGGCCATGAGCGCCCATAACGACGCGATGGACGCGCATATCCGGGGCCTGACCGAGAGCCTGGCGGCTATGGAGCGTGAGGCGGTGGCGCAGCGGCGGATCGTGCGGAGAGGCCTTTCCTGGGTCCTGCGCGGGTCCATCCGCGTGGCCCGGCGGGCGCTGCGGCCCGCGCCGGGCCCGGCGCTTGCCCTTCAGCCGGCCGAGCCCGCGCTGCCGGCGCCCGAGGCGCCGCCCACGGAGCTCCGGGCCGAAGTGGTCGAAAGCCCGGTGGTGCCCTCGCGACGCGCCCCGCGCCCGCTGACGGCGGTGCACCAGGTCCACGCCTCCTCCGCGATCGACGACGGGGCGCTCGATGCGATGCTCATGCTGCGTCGCCTGCTGCGCGGGATGGGCTATCGCAGCGAGATCTTTGTGGAAAAACGCCCGGAGCGGCTGAAGGGCGAGTTGCGGCTGCTGGAGGAACTGCCACTGCACGCGGACCACGTGCTGATCGTGCGGCACGCCGGCGGCGATGAGGAATTCGGCCACGTGCTTGCTTCCGCGGCGCCGAAGGTTCTTCTCTCCCACAGCATCACGCCGCCGGCCTTCCTCACCGGCGGGCCCGCTGCGGCGGCGCGCCTCGGGCGGGGGCAGCTCGTAGCGCTGCGGCCGCAGGTCGTCGCGGCGTTGGCCGAGGGCGAGTTCCACGCGAACGAGCTGCGCGCGCTCGGCTATTCGCCCGTGCGCGCCTGCGCGCTGCACTTCGACCTGGAGGCACTGCGGCGCGAGGCGGCGGCACAGCGCCACACGGGCGGCGCGCGGCCTTTCACCGTGATTTTCACCGGCCGCGTCAGCGCCTCCAAGGGACAGCGGGAGCTGATCGAGGCCTACGCGCGCTTCCGGGCGCTCATGGACCGGCCCTGCCAGCTCGTGCTCGTCGGCCGGACCGACCTGGCCGGTGCGCCGCTCTTCCGTGCGCTGGACGACGCGCTGCGCGAGGGAGGGCTTGAGGAAGAGGTGGTGATCACCGGCCGTATCCCGAGGGAGGAGTTGCACGCCCGGCTCGCGGAGGCCGATCTCTTCGTATCACTCAGCCAGTACGACGGCTTCGGCCTGCCGCTGGTGGAGGCGATCCTGCATGGCCTGCCCGTGCTCGCCTGGCCCGGCGGCGCCATTCCCTACATCCTCGGCGGGGCCGGCGGCCTGCTCGAGAGCCGCGACCCCGAGCGCGTTGCCGCGCGGATGCTGGAACTCGTGCGCGATCCAGAAGCCCGCGCTGCGCTCGTCGCGGCGCAGCGGGCAGCGATCAAGCGCTTCGCCCTCCCACTTCAGCTTCCGGCGCTGAACGAGGCGCTGGCGATGGCGGGCGCGGTGCCGCCGCTCGACCGCTCGGCGCGGGAGGCGGTTCGACCGAACCTGCGCTTTACCGTCACCGGCCACGCCTCCGGCAGCTATAGCCTGGCGGCGGTGAACCGCACGCTCGCCCTCGCGATAGAGGCGGAGCGGCCCGGCCATGTGCGGCTGCGCCCGGTAGAGGGCGCGCGGACCGACGACCTCTCGGGCATTCCGCCGGAGGAATTGCCGCTGGTCGGGTCGCTCGTGCAGCGCGGGCCGGCGGAGACGGGGCCAGAGGTGGTGATCAGCCAGCACTACCCCGTCCACCTGCCGGAGGAGCCGGGCGACCTGCCGCTCGCGATGCTGTTCTGGGAGGAATCGCTCCTGCCCGCTGCCACCATCGATGCGCTTGCCGCCGGCTTCCGCGCGGTGCTGGCGCCGACCGCGGTCGTGGCGAAGGCGCTGGTGGATTCCGGCCTGCCGATCCCGGTCCGCCTCATCGGCCACGCACCGGACCTGACGGGAATGGAGGAGAGCGGGCGGCGCCGCGGCCGGCTGGATGAGAGCCCGGCCGATCCCGCGCGCGTGGTCACCTTCCTGCACGTCTCCTCCCTTTTTCCGCGGAAGGGGGCCGACGTGCTGCTGCGGGCCTTCGCCCGCGCCTTCCGGCGGGGAGATCCCGTGCGGCTGGTGATCAAAGGTTTTCCCAACCCGCACAACACCATGCCCGAGGACCTGGACGCCCTGCGCGCAGCGGATCCGGACGGGCCGGCTATCGAGCTGATCAACCGTGACCTGCCAGTGGAGGAGATGCGCGCCCTTTTCGAAGCGGCCGATGCCGTGGTGCTGCCGACGCGCGGGGAGGGGTTCAACCTGCCGGCGGCGGAGGCCATGGCGGCGGGGGTGCCGCTGATCGTCACCGGCCATGGCGGGCAGATGGATTTCTGCGATGAGGAGACAGCGCGGCTGCTGGCCTGGCGTTTCGCGCCCTCTGGCAGCCATGTCGCGGCTCCCGGCTCGCTCTGGGTTGAGCCGGACAAGGACGATCTGGTGGAGGCGCTGCGCGGCATGGCCGCCGACCTGCGCAGCCCCGCCGGGCGCGCGATGCTGGCGGAGCGGACGCGCCGGGCGCGCCAGCTGGTGATGCAGCGGCTGCGTCGCGCGCCGCTGCTGCGCCGCCTGGAGGAATTGTCGCTCGACCTCATCCTCGCACCGCCCCAGCCACCGCTGCGCGTCGCCTGGGTGACGAGCTGGGGGGTGCGCTGCGGCGTCGCGGAATATACGCGCCAGCTCGTCCACGCCATGCCCGCGCATCCGGACATCGCCTCTCATGTCATCCTGCCGGATCGGCGCTGGAAGGCGGAGGAGGAGCCATCCGGCACGCCGGTCCACGAGGCGCGGCCCTGCTGGACCATCGGCGATTCCGCCAGCCTTTCCGCGCTGGCCGCCGCCATCGTCACGGAGGATCCGCACGCCGTGGTCGTGGAGCACCAGCCAGGGTTGATCCCCTGGGAGGCGCTGCACGACCTTCTCGCCGATCCCGCGGTGGCGGACCGCGTCGTTCTCGTGGCCCTGCACAACACGCAGCACCTGCTGGAGCAGGAGGAGCCGCTTCGGCGCCGGGTGGCCGGGGTGCTGGCCGCGGCGGGCCGGGTGCTGGTCCATTCGGTGGCCGATCTCGGGCGCCTCCGCATGCTCGGCCTTTCGGACAACGTCGCGCTGCTGCCGCACGGGATGAAGGCGCCGCTGCCTCTGCCGCCCGAAACCGCGGGGCCGCCGGTCATCGGCTGCTACGGCTTCTTCTTGCCGGGCAAGGGCATCGGCGAGCTGATCCGGGCCCTGGCGATCCTTCGCCGCCGCTGGCCGGAGCTGCGCCTGCGCCTCGTGAACGCGGATTACGGCACGGCGGACTCCGAGAAGGAAATCGCCCTCTGCCGCCTCATCGCGGAGGAGGAGGGCGTGGCCGACGCGATCGACTGGCACACGGACTTCCTGCCGACAGCCGAATCTCTCCTCCTCCTCTCCGGCTGCACCGTCATCGCCCTTCCGAACCCCGCATCTAAGGAGAGCTGGAGCGGTTCCCTGAGCGATGCGCTCGTGGCCGGGCCGCCGGTGATGGTCACGCCCATCCCCATCTTCGAGGAGGCCGGCGACGCGGCGTTCCGTGCCGAGGGAACGGACGCGGCCGCCCTGGCCAGAGGCCTCGGTGCCCTCCTCTCGAACCCGGCGGAGCGGGCGGCCGTGCAGGCTTCGGCCCGCGCGTGGCTGGCGGCGCGGTCCTGGGACAAGGTCGCGCGGCGCTTGCAGGGGATGATCCTCGGGCTTGCGGCGGCGCGGCACATCGAGCGGTAGGCGGCATTGCCCGCGGGGCCGACGCTCGTGACGGCGGGGAGAGAAGGAAGGAATTCTTCCTCTCTCCGAGCCCCTCACCATTTTCCCCTTATATCTGCTGGAAATCTCTTACGGCCGGTGCGTCTCGGGTCGCGACCTGAGGCGACTGCACATGCAGGAAGGGCGACAACAACCAGAACCAGCCTCTGGTCATCGCCCTCGATCTCACTCGGGCTGGAAGTTGGCGCTTCGCAGAAGTTCGGCGTTCCGCGCTAGGTCCGCGTCGATGAAGCGCGCGAACTCCGCCTGCGGGGAATAGATCGGCTCCAGGCCGAGGGTGGAGAACCGTTCCACCGTGGCGGGTTCACGCATGATCTCGCCGAGGTGGCTGTTCAGCAGCGAGACGATGGGGTCGGGCAGGCCCTTCGGACCCCAGAGGCCGTACCAGCTGGAAAAGACCAGTCCCGCCATGCCTTCCTCCGCAGTGGTGGGGATGGAGGGGGCGAGGGTGCTGCGCTTGGGAGCGGTCACGGCGATGCCCTTCACGCCGCCGCTCTGCACGAGCGGCAGCAGGGCGAGGACAGGGTCGATCATCATCTGCACGTTGCCCGCGGCCACGTCGGCGAGGGCCGGTGCGGTGCCGCGATAAGGTGCGACGACGAGGTCGAGTCCGGCGAGCTTCAGGAAGAGGATCGTCGCGAGATGGCCGGGCGATCCAAGGGCGGAGGCGCCGAAGGTCCAGTTGTCCGGTCGGGCACGCGCGTCGGCGACGATCTCAGCGATGGTTGTCTGAGGCCGGTTGGGGGAGAGGACGAGGATCAGCGGCGCCCCGCCGAGAAGGGCGATGGGCGTGAAGTCGGCGACGGGATCGTAGGGCGGGCGGCGGAGGACCTGCCGCGCCATGATGTGGGTCGAGGCGCTGAAGAGAAGGCTGTAGCCGTCCGGCGGTGAGGAGCCGACGGACTGGCCGCCGATGGTGCCGCTGCCGCCCGCGCGGTTCTCGACCACGACCTGCACGCTCAGCCGCTCGGAAAGGCGCTGCGCCACCACGCGGCCCACGGCATCGACGCCGCCGCCCGGCGCGAAGGGGATGACCATTCGGACGGTGCGGTTGGGATAAGCTGCCGGCTGCGCCATCGCCGGGGTGGCGAGCGCCGCACCGATCGCGGCAGCGCCGCCTACGAGGTCTCTCCTGCGCATTCGCGACTCCTCCCCCGGCCTCGACGGGCCTTTCTTTGTCACTATGGCCTGCGGGCCGACCGCGCCGCTTCCTCAATCTCGCGTGCGGGTGGGCCTCAGGTACAGATCAGCCCGCCCGAGGCGGATCTCCGGGGCCCGCGTCGGAAGACTCCAGCGCGGCCGTCAGGTCATCAAGGAAGCGCTCAAGCGCGCTCTCCTCCGCCCCTGCCGTGGGTAGCCGCGTGAGCCAGGCGCGAAGGGGCGGGGCAGGGATGTTCGTCGCCTCCAGCTCCGCCTCCCGCGCGTCCAGCAGCGTGACGAGGGTGCCGATGCCTTCCGCGGCGTAGCGGCCGCGCATGTAGTCGAGGATGTCGGCCTCCATGCCCCGCTCGTTCATCGCGGGAACGAGAAAATGGCCCATGCAGGTGCAGCCGGCCGGATGCACCGGGCGCGAGGTGACGACCCGCCAGAGGGCGGCGAGCCACGCGACCCGTTCCGCAATCCTTTGGCGCTGCCGACGCCGCCGCCAATCAGCCCTACGTGACTTCGAGCTGCGGGGCGGCCCGCATTCCTCGCCTGCGGCGCGCTGGCGGACGCGATGTCGGAGCGGGTGCGAAGGTTCCGGATCGCGGCCTTGTCCTGAATCCAGCACGACGCTGGGCCCCTGCCGCGAAGCCTCGTTGGCGAGGTGAACGAGGCGGCGAGCCTCGGCGTGCTAGACGGGGCGGACATCGTCCATGTCGAGCGCGTGCAGGCAGGGCTAGTGCGGATAGGCGTAGATATCCTGCTCGCCTTTCTGCCGGAGGCGCAGCTCCTGCCCGTGATCCAGGCGAGCCGTTTCGAAGGAGTCGGCCCCAATATCCTGGCCTTGGAGGCGGCGCTGCGGCAACGCGTCGTCGGCGTCCGGCAGAAGGTGGCGCTGAGGGATGGGGCGGCGGTTAACAGCCTCCGCGGGAACTCGGCCTGGCGCTCGCGGGCTGACCGAGTCGGGGCTGAGTCGGAAGGACGCCATTAACGTTTTTTCGTGTGTTTTCGACTTCTGGCGGAAAAATGGCCGTTCTATGCTCTGAACCAGGCATCGGGACTTGTTGATGTAATCGACCGATCATTTATGGTGCGGGAGCGACGCAAACAGCCGCGGGAAGGAACCCCCATGCCAGTGCAAGGCATACCGGACGAGTTCGTCGTCATGCTGCGGGACACAATTGTGGCCCTTGTCCGCCGGGACGGGCCAGATCTTTCGGCCCGGCAGCTCGGCGTATTCCTGACGGTTTATCTCGGCGAGGGGCCGCACACGGTGCGCGGGCTTGCCAAGGACCTGAATGTTTCGAAGCCCGCGATCACGCGGGCTCTCGACCGGCTGGGCGAACTCGACCTGGCCCGGCGCAAGACGGACCCCAAGGACCGGCGCTCCGTGCTGGTGCAGCGCACCGTCAAGGGCGCGGCGCTCCTGCGCGAGATGCATACGATCATGGGTGAGGCCGCGATGACCGCGACGGCCTCGGAGCAGCCGCCCCTGCAGGAACGCCAAGAGCCGCGCCGCGTCTCACATCAGGGGGCGTAAGCAATTTCGCGCGGGGTTTCCTCGCGCTGCTCGATCGTAGAAAGAAGTCTGCCCAGACCGTAGAAAACTCCCATGGTCCGGCCGGACGGCATGGCGATGAGGGCGAAGCCCTCCGCACGGCGTGCGATCATCCAGGTCAGCGTCCGGTCTTCGGGCGCGCGGCCGAGGCTCGACGGAGTTACTATGCCGAGCCACACCTCGTTGTCCTCGCCTACATGCGTCTCGACCCACCAGGAGCCGCCCCGGCGGGCGGCCTGATGGGCTGCCCAGCCAGCAGCCAGGGCACGCTCTGCCTGGGTCACGCTCCGGTGCGTGGCCGCTGGGCGCGCGAAGGGGAGGATGGTCGCGGACATCGGTGATGTTCCCGGGCGCCGGCCGAATGGCCGGGTTCTGGCCCGACGTTATTTGTCGCCTCACGAAGTCGTGCGGTCAACCCTGATTGGGTGGAGTCGGCCCTGGTTAGGGATGGCTGTTGCAATGTCGTGCCGGTCCGTCCAATGCCATCGTCCCACTCAGTCGACGCCAACGATCCTCCAGGCAAAGTCCCGCCCATCGGGCTCGGTGATCGTGAGGTTTTCGCCGGGGCGGCACGGGCCGCTGCCGCGGATCACTGCCTGGATCGGCGCATCAATCGGGCTATCGTCGCGGCGGAAGAAGCGCAGCGCCCAGCCGCTGTCCTCGTCGTAGATCACATCCCCGTCCATGAGCCCTTGGTCGGGCCAGAACCGGCGCGCGGGCCAGGGAGCAGGGTCGGCATACCAAGCCTTCGGGTCAG
Source organism: Roseomonas sp. KE2513 (assembly GCF_016107305.1). Taxonomy (GTDB): domain Bacteria; phylum Pseudomonadota; class Alphaproteobacteria; order Acetobacterales; family Acetobacteraceae; genus Roseomonas. The sequence goes on along the minus strand of NZ_RCVR01000002.1, from coordinate 68,909 downwards.
GATAACCCTGCGGGTCTAGCGACAGGCGAACCTCGTAGCGGTACTGCGGGCTGCCCTCTGGCAGGCCGGTCCCGCCGCTCGGCGAAAGGACGACGAGCGGCATCTGGCACCTCCGTGGCCTCTCGGCCGGCTAAATCGCGACTCGAACGCCCAGCTCCACTACGCGGTCACTGGGAATACGGAAAAACTCGGTTGCGGGAACCGAGTTGCGCGACATGATGCCGAAAAGCCACTGTTGCCAACGCGCCATCTTCGGCATCGCGGAAGCCACGACCGTCTCCCGCCCGAGGAAGTAGGAGGCCTGCATCGGGTCGTAGTTCACGCCGACCTCGCGCAGGTCCTCCAACTCCTTCGGGATATTCGGGCTCTCCTGGAAGCCGTAGCAGAGGGAAATGCGGTGGATGCCCGGCGCCAGCTCCTCCACATGGCGGCGGTTACGCACCTGCGGCACGTCCTCAACCGAGACGGTCACGAAGAGAACGCGCTCGTGCAGGACCTTGTTGTGCTTGAGGTTGTGCAGCAGCGCATTCGGCACGTAGTCGGCCTGGCTGGTCATGAAGACGGCGATGCCCGGCACCCGGGTAGTGCGGGACTGCGGCAACCGGGCGAGGAACGACTTCAGCGGCAGGCTGTCCTGGCGGAAGCGGCTGAACAGCAAGTTCCGGCCGCGGTGCCAAGTGAGCATCATGGTGAAAATCGCGCCGCCCAGCACGAGCGGCACCCAGCCGCCGTCAGGGATCTTCAGCACGTTCGAGAGGAAGAAGGAGAGGTCGAGGAGGAAGAGGGGGGTGAAGACCGCGATGACCAGCGGCAGCGCCCAGCCGAAGATGCGGCGGAAGACGAGACCCGCCAGGATGGAGGTCGCGACGAAGGTGCCCGTGACGGCCAGCCCATAGGCCGCGGCGAGGCTGTCCGAGTTGTGGAAGGAGACCACGAGGATGAGGACGCCCATGAGAAGGGCGAAGTTCACCTGGGGCATGTAGATCTGCCCCTCCTCGGTCTCGCTGGTGTGCCGCACCACCAGTCGCGGCAGGAAGCCAAGCTGCACGCATTGCCGGGCGATGGAGTAGGCACCCGAGATCATGGCCTGGCTGGCGATGATGGTCGCGGCCGTCGCGATGATGACCAGCGGAAGCCGCAGCCATTCCGGCGCGAGGAGGTAGAATGGGTTCTCCAGCGCCGCGCGGTCCCCGAGCAGGAGCGCCCCCTGGCCAAGATAATTCAGGGCGAGGGCGGGAAGCACGAAGGCCAGCCAAGCGAATTGGATGGGCCGGCGTCCGAAATGGCCCATATCCGCGTAGAGCGCCTCCGCCCCTGTCACCGCCAGCACGACGGAGCCGAGTGCGATGAAGGCGGCGAGGTGATAGGCGACGCAGAACTGCACGGCGTAGTGGGGCGAGAGGGCGAGGAGCACCTCTGGTTCCCGCACCACCTCAATCAACCCGAGCAGGCCAATGGCCCCGAACCAGACCACGGTTACCGGCCCGAAGACCGCGCCCATGCTGCCGGTGCCGCGGTATTGAAAAAGGAAGAGGGCCAGCAGTACCGCGAGAGACAGGGGGATCACCGCGCTCTCGAAAGCCGGCGAGATGACCTTCAGCCCTTCCATGGCCGAGAGGACGGAGATGGCGGGGGTGATGGTTCCATCACCGAAGAAGAGGGCGGCGCCGGCGATGCCGACGAGGATGATGAACCACCGTCCCCGCTCGGTCCGGGCCGCGCGCTGGGCGAGGGCCATCAGCGCGAGGATGCCGCCTTCCCCCTTGTTGTCGGCTCTGGTCACGAACCAGACGTATTTCACGGTCACGACGATGATGAGCGACCAAATGATCAGGCTGAGGACGCCGAGGATCTCCCAGCGCTCCAGCCCATCCGAGGAGAAGTGCAACAGGGCCGCGCGCATGGCGTAGAGCGGGCTGGTGCCGATATCGCCGTACACGATGCCGAGTACGCCCAACAGGGCCGCCGCGGTGATCGGCTGCCGCTGGCCATGGGTGGCCTCTGATGTCACGTCGGTTGCCTGCAATGCTTTGTCACCGGCGGCATAGGGCCGCCACCCAGGACGCTGCAACCCCCGGCCCCGCCGCAGGGTTGCAGGGGGCCGGCCCGGTGCGGGGCGGCCGGGCTTAGTGTCCGCGCAGGATCTGGGACAGGAAGAGCTTCAGCCGGTCGGTCGCGGGGCGGTTGAAGATCTGCTCCGGCGGGCCCTGCTCCACCACCTCGCCCCGGTCCATGAAGATCACCCGGTCGGCCACCTGCTGGGCGAAGCCCATCTCGTGGGTCACCACCACCATGGTCATGCCGTCCTCGGCGAGGCCGACCATGGTGTCCAGCACCTCCTTGATCATCTCGGGGTCGAGCGCCGAGGTCGGCTCGTCGAAGAGCATGATCTTGGGCTTCATACAGAGCGCCCGGGCGATGGCCACGCGCTGCTGCTGACCGCCGGAGAGCTGGCCAGGGTACTTCTTCGCCTGCTCGGGGATCTTCACCCGGCGGAGGTACTCCATGGCCAGTTCCTCCGCGTCCTTCTTCGGCATGCGGCGGACCCAGATCGGGGCCAGGGTGCAGTTCTCGAGGATGGTCAGGTGCGGGAAGAGGTTGAAGGACTGGAAGACCATCCCGACCTCACGACGGATGGCATCCAGTGAGCGGACGTCGTCGGTCAGCTCCGTGCCATCGACCAGGATGCGCCCCTCCTGGTGCTGCTCCAGGCGGTTGATGCAGCGGATCATGGTGGACTTGCCCGAGCCCGAGGGACCGCAGACCACCACCCGCTCGCCCGTCGCGACCTGGAGGGAGATGTCGCGCAGCACGTGCATCGAGCCGTACCACTTGTTGACCTTGTCGAGCTGGATGGCTGGCGTGCCATCGGTGCGGACAGCGGATGCGATGTGGCCTTCGGCGAGGGCGGCGCTCATGGGCTGTTCCTGGTATCCGGGCGGAGGAGGGGGGTCAGCGGACGCGGTGGCGGTTCAGCTCCGCCTCCAGGTTCTGGCTGTAGCGGGACATGGCGAAGCAGTAGGCGAAGTAGATGACGGAGATGGCGAGGTAGACCTCCACGCCGAAGCCCTGCCAGGCGGGCTCCACGATCGAGGTCTTGCCGGCCGTCAGCAGGTCGAAGATGCCGATGATCAGCACCAGCGACGTGTCCTTGAAGAAGCCGATGAAGGTGTTCACCAGCGGCGGGATCACCAGCCGCAAGGCCTGGGGCAGGATGATGAAGCCGGTTTTGTGCCAGTAGCTGAGGCCGAGCGCGTCGGCCGCCTCGTACTGGCCCTTCGGCAGGGCCTGTAGCCCGCCGCGGACCACCTCGGCCAGGTAGGCGCCGGCGAAGAGGATCACGGCCACCTGGGCGCGCAGCAGCTTGTCGATGTTGATCCCCTCCGGAAGGAAGAGGGGGAACATGACGCTGGCCATGAAGAGAAGGCTGATCAGCGGCACGCCGCGGATGAGCTCGACATAAGCGATGCAGAGCACGCGGATGGCCGGCATCGAGGAGCGGCGTCCGAGCGCGACCATGATGGCCAGCGGGAAGGCGAAGGCGAGACCGAAGGTGGAGAGGATGAGCGTGATGGGCAGGCCGCCCCAGCGCTCCTGCGGCACGTATTCGAGGCCGAGCACGCCGCCCCACATGAGCACGCCGATGGCGACGAGAGTGACGGCCCAGACCACCGCCAGCTCCCAGCGCCAGAAGCGGCGCATGGCCGACACGATGTAGAGGGCGGTGAAGAGCACGCAGACGAGCGCGGGGCGCCAGTGCTGCTCGTAGGGGTAGGTGCCGAAGAGGATGAAGCGGTGCTTCTCCGTGATCACGGCCCAGCAGGCACCGGGGTGGTCCGATGCCTTGAGGGCGCGGCACGCCTGGGTCTGGTTGTTCGGCACCGACCAGATGGCGTTGATGAAGGCCCAGTCGATGAAGCCGATCGCCCATCGGACGATGAAATAGGCCAGCACCAGCGTGAGCGCGGTGTTCAGCCATGAGGAGAAGAGATTGGCGCGGAGCCAGGCGGCGGGCCCGGTGGTCATGGCCGGCGGCTGGCGCGGCGCCGCCTCCGGCACGCCGGCCACCGAGCTTCCGAGGGAGATGTCGCTCATGCGGGGCCTTCCTCAGCGCTCGATCAGCGCGATGCGCGAGTTGTACCAGTTCATGAAGAGGCTGATGGACAGGGAGATGGTGAGGTAGACGAGCATGATAATGGCGATGCCCTCGATCGCCTGGCCCGTCTGGTTCAGCGTCGTGTTCGCGATCGAGACGATGTCCTGGTAGCCGATGGCGACCGCGAGGGAGGAGTTCTTCGTCAGGTTCAGGAACTGGCTCGTCATGGGCGGGATGATCACCCGCAGCGCCTGGGGCAGGACGATCTGGCGGAGCACCACCCCGGGCTTGAGGCCCAGCGCCTGCGCCGCCTCCCACTGGCCCTTGGCCACCGCCAGAATGCCGGCGCGGACGATCTCGGCGATGAAGCCGGCGGTGTAGGTGGTCAGGCCGACGAGAAGGGCGAAGTACTCGGGGCTGACGGACATGCCGCCCTGGAAGTTGAAGCCGCGCAGCGCCGGCCACTCGACGCCCGAGGGCGCGCCACCGATCCACCAGGCCACCAGCGGCAGCCCAATCAGGAAGCCGAGGGCCGCCGGCCAGACCGGGCGCGGCTGGCCGTCCTGCATCTGCCGCCGCCGCATGGCCTTGCCGTAGACATAGGTGGCGCAGCAGCCCGCGACGAAGGCGAGAAGCCCCCAGCTATGCCCCACTTCCCAGTCGAGGAACGGCAGGCGCAGCCCGCGGTTGGAAAGGAAGACGCCCGTGACGGGGTTCAGCGCCTGGCGCGGCCCGGGCAGGCCCTGAAGCATCGTGTACCAGAACAGCAGCTGCAGCAGCAGCGGGATGTCGCGGATCACCTCGACATAGGCTGCCGCGACCTTCGCGAGCAGCCAGTTCTTCGAGAGCCGCGCGATGCCGATCAGCGTGCCGAGGATGGTGGCGAGGATGATGCCGACCACGGCCACCTTCAGCGTGTTCAGCACGCCGACGGTCAGGGCGCGGAGATAGGTGCTGGCCGGGGTGTACTGAATCAGCGATTCACCGATCGGCAGCCCCGCCTCGCGCTGAAGGAAGCCGAAGCCGGTCGCGATCCGCCGGACCTCGAGGTTGTGCTGGGTGTTCCGCACCAGCCACCAGACGACGGCGATCACGATGCCGACGATCAGCACCTGCCAGAAGATGGCGCGCACCCGCTCGTCCGCCCAGGAAAGGCGCAGCGGCTTCTTTGGCGGGGCGCGGAATTGCCGCGGGTCGGTGGCGCTCTGCGACATCCAGGGGCCTCGTCTTCTCTATTCTACGGCCGGGTCGTGTCCGGGAGGGCCCGCCTGGGGCCCTCCCGGGGGTCGGGTCAGCGGAACGGCATCGCGTATTGCTGGCCGCCCGGCGTGGACCAGAGCGCGTTCGGGCCGCGCTGGATCCCGATGGGGGCGAGGTGGCGCGCGAAGATCTCGCCGTAGTTGCCGGTTGCCCGGATGACGTTCACCACCCACTCGTTCGGCACGCCGAGCATCTGCCCGAGCCCGCCGTTCTTGCCGAGCATGCGCTGCACCTCGGGACGGGTGTCGCTGGCGGCTATCTGCGCGACGTTGGCCTGGGTGATCCCCAGCTCCTCGGAAGCGACGAGGGCAAAGTGCGTCCACCGGACGAGGTCGGTGAAGCGCTGGTCGCCGTGGCGGATCAGCGGGCCGAGCGGCTCCTTCGAGATCACGTCCGGAAGGATCGTGTGCTCGGCGGGGTTGGGCTGGCTGGACCGGGTGGCGGCGAGGCCGGACACGTCCGTCGTGAAGGCGTCGCAACGGCCGGCGGCATAGGCGCTGACCAGCTCCTCCAGGCGCTCGATCACCACGGGGGTGAACTGCACGTTGTTGGCGCGGGCCCAGTCCGTCAGGTTCTGCTCGGTGGTGGTGCCGGGCTGGACGCAGATGGTGGCGCCGTTCAGCTCCTTGGCGGTCTTCACGCCGGTCGAGGTCTTCACCATGAAGCCCTGGCCGTCGAAGAAGTTCACCGCCGCGAAATCGAGGCCGAGGCTCGTGTCGCGCGAGAGGGTCCAGGTCGTGTTGCGCGCCAGGACGTCCACCTCGCCCGACTGCAGGGCGGTGAAGCGGCTCTGCGCGGTGGTCGGGACGTAGCGGACCTTGTTCGGGTCGTTGAAGATGGCCGCGGCGAGGGCGCGGCAGTACTCCACGTCGAAGCCGCGCCACACGCCCTGGCTGTCCGGCTGGGCGAAGCCCGCCAGGCCGGTGTTGGTGCCGCAGACGAGGGTGCCGCGCGCCTTGATCGCGTCGAGAGTGGACGCGCCGGGCGCGGCCGGGGCCTGGGCCGCGGCCGGCAGCGCGCCCAGCGCCGTCAGGGCGACGGCGCCGAAAAAGCCGAACGTGGCGAGCCGCAAGGGCTGCAAATTCATCCGTATCTCCGTGAAACGCGTAAGGGTCGCCCCTCGGCGCATGCTGCGCCAGGGATGTGCCTCGATCAACGCGGGATTGCGCGGATCGCGGGGCAGCCCCTTAGCGTCCCGGCGTGCTCGCGGCAAATCCGCCCCGCCGGACTTCCGGCGGGGGGCAGGGAGAGGCAGGCTGGAGCTGTCGTTGTTCGGATCGGTCACGGCATGCGCTGAGGCAAGTGCCATGCCGTGGCCGATGACGGAGGAGGCCAGGCTGCTTCATCTCGACCATGCCCGCGTGGAGGCCCTTCTCCCCTGGTCCGCCCTGTTGGAGGCGATTGGCGCGATGTTCCGCACCGGCTGCGAGGCGCCACTGCGCCATGCCCATGCTTGGGCGGAAGGAGCGGAACGGAACAGCTTGCTGCTGATGCCCGCCTGGCAGGCGGGCCGCTACACCGGGGTGAAGATCGTGCATGTGGCGCCCGGCCATGCGCCGGCCGTGAACGCCGCCTATCTTCTATCGGACGCAGGGAGCGGCGCGCCGCTTGCGCTGCTCGACGGCGGGGCACTGACCGACCGCCGCACCGCGGCCGCGAGCGTGCTGGCGGCGCGGCACCTGGCGCGGCCGGACAGCCGGCGCCTGCTGCTGCTCGGCAGCGGCAAGGTGGCCCATGCCCTCGGCTCGGCCTATCCCGCCGCCTTCCCGATCGAGGACATCTCGATCTGGTCGCGCGATGCCGGGCGGGCGGAGCGGCTGGCCGCGCGCCTCCGCGCCGAAGGCCATCCGGCGCGGGCGGTGGCGGACCCGCATCCTGACGATGCCGACATCGTCTCGGCGGCTACCCTCTCCCGCGCACCGCTCGTGCGGGGCGAGGGGGTGCGGCCGGGCACGCATGTGGACCTCGTCGGTGCCTTCCGGCCGGAGATGCGCGAATCGGATGCGGCCCTCCTCGCCCGCGCCATCCTCGCCGTGGACACCCGCGCGGGCGCGCTGGCCGAGGCCGGGGACGTCGTGCAGGCGATCGCGGAGGGGGCCTTCGACGCCGCCCACATTGCGGCCGACCTCGCAGAACTCGTGCGCGGGGAGCATCCGGGCCGGCGGAGCCCGGAGGAGGTCACCGTCTTCAAATCGGTCGGCTGGGCGGGCGAGGACCTGGCGGCCGCCATCCTCGCCTATGAGGGCGCGGTGGATGGGGCGGCGCGGGAATAGGGCGCTATTCCGTGGGAAGGGCGATCACCACGCCCTCGCCGGCGGGTTCGACCGCCGCGCCCAGGCCCTCCAGCGCTGCCTTGGCCTCGGGCGGCAGCGGCCAGCCCATGCCAAGCCGGGCGCCCTCCAGCCGCAGCGGCGGCAGCGGCCCGGTGACGAGCGACCTGCCGCCCGAGGCGGCGAGGATGAGCGCGCCCTCCAGGGTCGGCGTGCGCCGCCGGAGGATGGTGGCGGATTCCTTGCCCTCCAGCTCCAGCGGCCCGCCGGCGGCGAGGGAGAGAAGGGGCATGAGGTCCTGCAGGAAGCGCCCGGCGACCGCGCCCTTCATCCCCTCCTCCCGGCCGAGGGAGAGAAAGCCGCGGACGAGGCCGTCATAGGCCACCGCCGCCTCCCGCGCCCGCAGGACCTGGCGCGTCAGCCGCTCCCCTTCGACGAGCTGGGGCACGGCCGCATCGAGGTTGGCGTTCATCACCATCGACAGGTTGTTCACTGCATGGCGCACCGGGCGCAGCAGCAGCGCCATGGCCTGCTCGCCGGCCGGAAGCTCGTCGCGCGCGGCGTCGTCGACGGGCATCAGGGATGCCCACGTGCGGGGCGGCCCAGGGTGGTGGTCATCTTGGAAGTCCCTCCATTATGTCGCGGAACAGGCGCGCGGGCAGCGTTCCGCCGCGCACGTCGTCCATCGGGGTGGCGTCGTCGTTGCCAAGCCAAACGCCGATAACGGTATTGCCGGAGAAACCGACGAACCAGGCGTCGCGGGAATCCTGCGTCGTCCCGGTCTTTCCGGCAACGGCACGGCCCGGCACGGCGGCGGCGCGGCCGGAACCGCGGGAGACCACGACCTCCAGCATCCGGCGGATGGCCGCCACATCGTCCGACCCGATGCCGCGCGCGGGAGGGATCAGCCCTGCCGATACGGGGCGCCCGTCCGCGCGGGCGGAGGCGATGCCGTGCGGCACCACGCGCATCCCGCCATTGGCGAAGGCGGCGAAGGCGGATGTCAGCTCAAGCAGGCTCGCCTCCCCGGTGCCGAGCGCGATGGTCGCGTCGTTCGGGAAGGGGCCGGCGAGGCCCAGCCGGCGGGCGACGCCGGCCGCCTCCCGCGCCCCGCCCGCGCGGGCGAGGACGCGCACGGCCGCGGTGTTCACGCTGTGGGCCAGCGCCTCCTCCAGCGGCAGGTCGCCACGGGACCGCCAGCCGCCATTCCCCGGCGACCAGCGGCCGAGTGTCAGCGGCAGGTCCGAGACGGTCGAATCGGGGGCGAGGCCGTGCTCCAGCGCCGCGAGGTAGACGAAGGGCTTGAATACCGAGCCGGGCTGGCGACGCGCCGAGACCGCCCGGTTGAAGGGGCCGCGCCGGTAATCCCGCCCGCCCGCCATGGCGCGCACCGCGCCCGTGGATGCGTCGAGCACCACCACGGCGCCCTGGCCAACATCGGCCGCCGCCCCGGGACCGGCCAGCATCGCCTCCAGCCGGGCCTCCACCAGGGCCTGGATGCGCAGGTCGAGGGTGGTGCGGAGCGTGAGGTCGGCGGAGCCCGGGAAGCGGGTGGCCAGGTCCTCGTTCACCCAGTCCGCGAACCAGCCGGAGTCGCGGGAAGGGCGCGCGGGGAAGGCGATGCGCTCGGCCTCCGCCGTTGCCTGTGCCTGGGTCAGCGCACCGGTCGCGGCCATGGCGCGCAGCACCTCCGCCCCCCGCTCCGCCGCCGCGCGCGGGTTGGACCGGGGATTCAGGCGGGAAGGGGCGCGGGGCAGGCCCGCGAGGACGGCCGATTGCCAGACCGCCAGCCGCCGGGCCGGCACGCCGAAGTAGAGCCGCGCCGCCGCGTCCACACCATAGGCGCCGCCGCCGAGATAGACGCGGTTGAGGTAGATCTCGAGGAGCTGGTCCTTGGTGAAGCGGCTCTCGAGCCAGAGGGCCATCAGCGCCTCCTGCACCTTGCGGCGGAGGGAGCGCTCAGGCGTCAGGAAGAGGTTCTTCGCCAGCTGCTGGGTGAGGGTGGAGCCGCCCTGCGCCACGCGGCCGGAGGTGATGTTCACCCAGGCCGCGCGCAGCAAGCCGAGGGGATCGAGGCCGAAATGGGAGCGGAAGCGCCGGTCCTCGATCGCGAGCAGCGCGGTCGGCAGGTGAAGCGGCAGGTCGCGCAGGCGCACCGTCTCCCCGTAGAGGTCGCCGCTGGTGGAGAGGAGCCGCCCATCGGCCGCCTCCAGCGTCACCGAGGGGCGGCGCGTGGTCTCCAGCGCCGCCTCTGGCCGCGGCAGGTCCCAGGCGAAGATGAGGAGGAGGAGGCCGAGCGCGAGCCCGCCCCAGATGGTGAGCATCAGCGCCCAGGCGGCAATCCGGCGCGCGACGCGCCGCCGCGATCGCACCGCCGGAGGCAGGGGCGCCGAGGGAGGCTGCGGACCAGGGCCAGGGGCCGCTTGGCGCGCGCGTCGCGATCCAACCGGACGCGGAATAGTTGCGGTCGTGGCCCGTGGCATGGCACACCGATCCTAGCATGGCGCCGCGAACCCCGCATACGCGACGGGCGACCGCATCGCATGAGGAAGAGGTGCAGGATGCGCCGGATGAGTGTGGAGGGTCCCGCCAGGGGATCGATCAGGGCGGCCCTGCGGCTTGCCTTCGGGCTCTCGCTTCTCCCCAGCCTTCTCGCAGCGCCGGCCGCTGCGGCCCCGGACCCGGCGATGTGCCGGATGGAGTGCGGCGCCCAATTTCTTGAGCCCACCCAGAACCCGATCAGCGTCCAGACCTGCCTTGTCCGCTGTGCGGCCCGCGCCGCGGCGCTGGGCAGCGCCAATGTCACCGCCGCCACCATCATGCCCATGCCGCAGACGCCCTGGACCATCGGGCCGGGTACGGGCCGCCAGGCCTCTGCCCCGGCGCCCGAGCCCGGGCCGCGCACGGCGGCGCAGCGGGCACGGGAGCGGCAGGAGGCGGCGCGCGCGCGGCGTGCCGGCGCACGGGGAGAGGCGACGGCCGCCGCAGGGGGCACGCCGCGCTCCGCCCAGGCGGCGCCGGCCCCTTCGCTGATCGCTTCGATCATGGGGGCGCAGGCGGCCGTCCCGGCCGCTACCGCCGCAGCGGCCGGGACGGAGGGCTGGTCCGGGGGCTTCGGCGCCATCCACCTGGCCCCGGCGCCCTCGCGCAACTACGGGCTGGTGGTGGGGGCGGCCGAACGCCTCGCGGCCCATCGCGGCGCGGAGGCGGCCTGCCTCGGCGCGGTCGGCGTCGCCTGCCGCACCGCCGCCGACTTCACCGACCGCTGCGCTTCCGTCGCCCATGCCCTGCGCAACAGGGGCGCCCTGGTGATGACCGACCATCCCAGCACCTTCATCGTCGCCGGCGCGGCTGTCGGCACCGGCCCGACGCGCGAGGAGGCGGAGCGCCAGGCGACGCGGAGCTGCGCAAGGATCAGCCCCGGCGCCTCCTGCCGCATCACGGAGACGCGCTGCGCGGGCTGAGCGGGGATTCACCCCGGCCGCGGACCGCCCTAGCCTGCGGCGGGCGCCCGGGAGCGGTGCCCGCTGAGAAGGAGCCGCGCCCCGCGATGACCGACCCGAACGCCGTCCGCCAATCCGCCCTCGACTGGATCGGGCGCAACGAGGCGCGGCTTTCCGCCTTCTGCGCCCGCATCTGGGAATTCGCCGAGCCCGCCTGGCGCGAGTACCGCTCGCTGCAAGCCTATGCCGAGATCCTGCGCGCGGAGGGCTTCGCGGTTGAGGAGGGCTCGGGCGAGATGCCCACGGCCTTTGCCGCGCGCTGGGGGGAGGGCGGGCCGGTGCTGGCCGGCTTCTCGGAATACGATGCGGTTCCCGGCAACTCGCAGAGGGTGGTGCCCTATCCAGCGCCGCGCGCGGGGCTGCACCCCTACGCGGCCGGGCATACCGATCCGCACTCCGTGCTCGGCACGGCGGCGCTGGCCGCCATGCTCGGCACGAAGGCGGCCTTCGAGCAGCACGGCGTCCCGGCCACGCTGAAGCTCTTCGGGGAACCGGCGGAGAAGGTCTGCGGCTCCAAGCCGATCCATGCCGCGAAGGGCTATTACGACGGGCTGGACGCGGCCGTGGTCTGGCACCCTTGGCCAAGCAACACCGTCACGGGCGAGATCCATTTCGGCAGCTACTGGAGCGCCGTGATCACCTTCGAGGCGGAGAACCCGGAGGGTTGGGTCGATCCCTCGCTGATGCCGACCCAGGCCGCGCATGCCGTGGCCCGCTCGCCGGGCGCGCTCGACGCGATGTGCCTCATGTACACGACGACGAAGTACACGAAGGAGGCGATGTTCCCGCACAGCGGGTCCTGGACGCTGAACGAATACGTGCTGGGCGATGCTGGCGCCACCTCGGACAACCTGGCGCCGCGCTTCAGCCAGATCCAGTACTCCTGGCGCTCATCCTCCCTGGCGATCCAGGAACAGATCTGGCGCGTGCTGGCGAACAACGCGAAGTCGGCGGCCATGGCGACAGGGTGCCGCGCGCATGTGCGCTGGGTGACGAAGACGCGCGTGGGCCTGCCGAACACGGCGCTGACGGAGCTGACCTGGGCCAACCTGCAGGCGGTGGGCGCTCCTACCTATGGCGAAGACGCATTCGGCTTCGCGCGCGAGATCCAGAGGAACCTTGGCCTGGAGCCCATGGAGGATCCCTTCATCCCGGGTGTGAGCACGTTGACGACGCCGGCCGAGAACGACGCCGGGCTGCGCCGCAGCCTCGCGGGATGGCAGACGCATCTCAGCGCCGACGACTACGTGGAGTATTCCTGGCACTGCCCCACGGTGCGGCTGCTGGCGGCGCGCCCGAGGCTGCGGTCGCCCTCCGCAGGCTATGCCTATCCCAACTGGGCCTACAACGCGCTCGGCGGCCTGCCCGCCGCCGTCGATCCCGGGATGTTTGTCGCGGCCAAGACCATGGCGCTGACGATGGTGGACCTGGCCACGAAGCCCGGCGCGCTGGAGGCCACGCAGGCCGAGTTCCGCGAGCGCACGGGCGGCGGCGTCGGCGGCACGGAATGGGTTGGGCCACTGCTGCCGCCGGACTTCGACCCGCCGGTGGACCTGCGCTGGCCCGAATACGTCACCACGCCGCGCGGCGAGGAATGGACCTTCCCCACGCCCCGCCACGGCACGGGGGCGGGAACGCCGATCTGAGGGCAGCGCGCGGGCAGGGGGCGGTCCATTTTCGTTTCAACCTGCGCGGCTCGCGCGGCCGTGTCCGCCCGCCCCCCGTTTCCGGGCGCAGGGAAGCTGTCATAGTCCTGCGACGAGAGGGAGACAGAACAACGATGGCAAAGAGCCCGGTGCACGCCGCGCCCCTGGCGCGCTACGCCATGGCCTATGTGCTGGCCGGCGGCCGCGGCTCCCGCCTGATGGAGCTGACCGATCGGCGCGCGAAGCCTGCCGTGTTCTTCGGGGCGAAGTCACGCATCATCGACTTCGCTCTCTCAAACGCCATCAATTCGGGCATTCGGCGGATCGGCGTTGCGACTCAGTACAAGGCGCACAGCCTCATCCGCCACATGCAGCGCGGCTGGAACTTCCTGCGGCCCGAGCGAAACGAGAGCTTCGACATCCTGCCCGCCAGCCAGCGCGTGTCGGAGACGGAGTGGTACGCGGGCACGGCCGACGCGGTCTTCCAGAACCTCGACATCATCGAGAGCTACGGCCCACGCTACATGGTCCTGCTGGCCGGGGATCATGTCTACAAGATGGACTACGAGGTGATGCTGCAGCGGCACGTATCCTCTGGCGCCGAGGTGACCGTCGCCTGCATCGAGGTGCCGCGGCAGGAGGCGAGCGCCTTCGGCGTCATGCATGTGGACGACTCCGACCGCATCATCTCCTTCCTCGAGAAGCCGGCCGATCCGCCCTCCATCCCGGGCCGCCCGGATGTCGCCCTCGCCTCCATGGGGATCTACGTCTTCGAGACGCGCCTCCTGGCGGAAGAACTGCGGCGCGATGCCCAGAACCCGGCCTCCAGCCGCGACTTCGGCAAGGACATCATCCCAGCCCTCGTCGCGCGCGGCGCGGCGGTCGCGCACCGCTTCGCGGATTCCTGCGTGCGCTCCGGCGACGAGGCTGAGGCCTACTGGCGCGACGTGGGCACCATCGACGCGTTCTGGCAGGCCAATATCGACCTCACCGACGTCGTTCCCTCCCTCGACATCTATGACCGCGACTGGCCGATCTGGACGAACGGAGAGATTACGCCCCCCGCCAAGTTCGTCCTCGACGATGACGGTCGGCGCGGCATGGCGGTCGATTCGCTCGTCTCCGGCGGCTGCATCGTCTCGGGCTCGCATGTGCGGCGCTCGCTGCTCTTCTCCCATGTGCGCGTGCGCTCCTACGGCACGGTGGAAGGCGCGGTGCTGTTGCCTGGCGTCATCGTCGGGCGCCACTCGCGCCTCGAGAAGGTGGTGGTGGACAGCGGCGTTGTGCTGCCGGAGGGGCTGGTGGTGGGCGAGGACCCGGAGGAGGACGCCCGGCGCTTCCGCCGCTCCCCCGGCGGCGTCTGCCTCATCACCCAGCCGATGATCGACGCACTCCGCGCATGAGCGCGCTGCGCGTCCTCTCCGTCGCCTCGGAGTGTTTCCCGCTGGTCAAGACGGGCGGCCTGGCCGACGTGGTCGGCGCGCTTCCCGCCGCCCTGGCGGGGTGCGGCGTCGAGGTGCGCACCCTGATCCCGGCCTATCCCGCCGTTCTTGCGCGCGCGGCGGGGGCGGAGGCGGTGCACGGCTTCGACGATCTCTTCGGCGGCCCCGCCCGCCTTCTCGCCACCCGTGAGGCGGGGCTCGACCTCCTCCTGCTGGATGCGCCGCATCTCTATGCGCGGCCGGGCGGCCCCTATGCCGATCCCTGGTCGCGCGACTGGCCGGACAACCCGCAGCGCTTCGCGGCCCTCTGCTGGGCGGCAGCGGAGATCGGCCGCGGCGTCCTGCCGGACTGGCGCCCCGATGCCGTGCACGCGCATGACTGGCAGGCCGGGTTGCTGCCGGCCTACCTGCATTATGGCCAGGAGCCGCGGCCGGGCACGGTCTTTACTGTCCACAACCTCGCCTTCCATGGATGGGCACCGGCCGCCCTGCTGTCGGAACTCCGCCTGCCGCCGCATGCCTTCGACATCGAGGGGGTGGAGTTCTTCGGCGGCATCGGCGCGCTGAAAGCTGGGTTGCGGCTGGCGGATCGCATCACGACCGTTTCCCCCACCTATGCGCGGGAGATCGCGACCCCCGAGGAAGGGCAGGGGCTAGACGGGCTGTTGCGCACGCGCGTGGGGGCGCTCACCGGCATCCTCAACGGTATCGACGAGACGGCCTGGAACCCGGGCGCCGACCCGCACCTCGCAGCCCCCTTCGACGCCGGACATCCCGCCGCGCGGGAGGCGAACCGCGCCGCGCTCCGCGCCCGCATGGGGCTGGAGGCGCGGCCAGAGCGGCTTCTGCTCGGCGTCATCACCCGCCTGACGGGGCAGAAGGGAATGGACCTTCTTCTTCAGGCGCTACCGCGGCTGCTGGGATTGGGAATGGACCTCGCGGTCCTGGGCGCTGGCGAGGCAGGGCTGGAGGCGGGTTTCCGCGCGGCCGCCGAGGCCCATCGCGGCCGCATCGCGGCGCATATCGGCTACGACGAAGCCCTCGCCCACCTGATCCAGGGAGGGGCGGACGCCCTGCTCGTGCCCTCCCGCTTCGAGCCCTGCGGCCTGACCCAGCTCTGCGCCCTGCGGTACGGCGCGTTGCCGGTGGTGGCGCGGGTGGGCGGTCTGGCCGATACCGTGATCGACGCGAACGAGGCCGCCCTTGCCACGGGGGTGGCGACCGGCCTGCAATTCGCGCCAACCACCGTGCCGGCGCTCGAGGCAGCGCTCGACCGCCTTGCCGCGCTCTGGGCGGATCGCGACGCCTGGACACGGATCCAGGCCAATGCCCTTCGCGCGCCCGTCGGATGGGCCCGCTCGGCGGAACGATATGCGGCGCTCTATCGGGAGGTGGCGGCGAGCCGCTGACACGTCCGCCACAAGGATAAAATTTTCGTGTGCGGCGCCTGGACAATCTGTCAAACATCGGTCCTCCCGCGCCCGGAAATCGCTTATCAAGAGATCCATGACCGACAGTCTCCCCTCCGTAGCCCTTCAGAGCTTCGCTCCCGGCCAGGTGCCGGACGAAGCGGCGGTGAAGGCCTTCCGCCGGACGATCCTGGACAAGCTCGCCTATCATGTCGGTGGCCGCCGGGAGCGGGCGAGCGAGCGCGACTGGTTCGTCTCGACCGCCCTTGCCGCCCGCGACCACGTGGTGGACGCCTGGCGCCGCTCGAACGACGCGACGCGGGCGGAGGGACGCAAGGGCGTCTGCTACCTCTCGATGGAATTCCTCATCGGGCGCCTCCTCTCGGACACGCTGGGCAACCTCGGCCTGACCGAGACGGCGCGGCTGGCGCTGGAGGGGCTCGGCGTCGATTTCGATGCGGTGGCCGGGCAGGAAGCGGACGCGGCGCTCGGCAATGGCGGCCTCGGGCGCCTGGCGGCCTGTTTCATGGAGAGCATGGCGAGCGTCGACGTGCCCGCCTACGGCTACGGCATCCGCTACGAGAACGGGCTGTTCCGCCAGATCATCGCGAACGGCCTGCAGCACGAGGTGCCGGAGGACTGGCTCGCCCTCGGCAATCCCTGGGAGTTCGAGCGCTCCGGCCTTGTCTACGAGGTGCGCTTCGGCGGCCACGTGCGCTCGGAAGTGGCGCCGGACGGTTCCTCGCGCTTCGTCTGGCACGCGGGCGAGATCGTCAACGCGCTGGCCTACGACACGCCGGTGGTGGGCTGGCGAGGGCAGCGCATCAACACGCTCCGCCTCTGGTCGGCGCGCGCCACGGACCCGCTCCACCTCAGTGACTTCAACCGCGGCGACCATGTGGGCGCCCAGACCGCGCGCATGCGGGCCGAGGCGATCTCCCGCGTGCTCTATCCCGGTGACGAGACGGAGGCGGGGCAGGAGCTGCGGCTGCGGCAGGAGTATTTCTTTGCCTCCGCTTCGCTGCAGGACATCATCCGGCGGCACCTCTCCCGCTTCCCGGACCTGACGAGCCTCGCGGAGCAGGTCGCGGTCCAGCTCAACGACACCCACCCCGCGATCGGCGTGGCCGAGCTGATGCGGCTGCTGATCGACGTGCACGGCTTCGCCTGGGATCCGGCCTGGAAGATCACCCAGGCCGTCTTCTCCTATACGAACCACACGCTGCTGCCCGAGGCTCTGGAGACCTGGGCGGTGCCGATGATGGAGCGTGTGCTGCCCCGGCACATGCAGCTCATCTACCTCATCAACGCGCGCCACCTCGACCACGCACGGGCGGACGGGGCGCGGGACGCGCTGCTCTCCTCCGTCTCGCTCATCGACGAGAGCAACGGGCGCCGCGTGCGGATGGGGCATCTCGCCTTTGTCGGCTCGCACCGGATCAACGGCGTCTCGGCGCTGCACACGCAGCTCATGCGGGACACGGTCTTCGCCGACCTCAACCATGTCTGCGGCGACCGGATCACGAACAAGACGAACGGCATCACCTTCCGCCGCTGGCTGCACCGCGCCAATCCCGGCCTGACGCAACTGCTGGTCGAGGCGGTGGGCCCGGCCGTGCTGGACGATCCGGACCGGCTGGAGGCGCTGGTTCCGTTCGCTGATGATGCCGGCTTCCGCCAGCGTTTCGCCGCCCAGCGCCGGACCGCGAAGGAGCGGCTGTCCGCGCTGGTCGCCGGCCGCATGGGCCTGAAGATCGACCCGGACGCGCTCTTCGACGTGCAGATCAAGCGCATCCACGAGTACAAGCGCCAGTTGCTGAACATCCTGCAGACGGTTGCGCTCTACAACACGATGCGGGCGCACCCCACGGACAACTGGGTGCCGCGGGTGAAGATCCTGGCCGGCAAGGCGGCGCCGAGCTACCATCAGGCAAAGCTGATCATCCGCCTGGCCAACGACGTGGCCGCCGTGATCAACGACGATCCCTCGGTGGGCGACTTGCTGAAGGTCGCCTTCATCCCGAACTACAATGTCAGCCTTGCAGAGGCGATCATCCCGGCGGCCGACCTCTCCGAGCAGATCTCGACCGCGGGGCTGGAGGCCTCCGGCACCGGCAACATGAAGCTCGCCCTCAACGGCGCGCTGACGATCGGCACGCTGGACGGCGCCAATGTCGAGATCGACGAGCGCGTCGGGCGGGACGAGATCTTCATCTTCGGCCTCACCGCAGCGGAGGTCGCCTCCCGCAAGCGCGCAGGCCACGACGCCCGCGCGGCGGCTGCGGCTTCACCGGACCTGCAGGGGGCGCTCGACGCCATCGCCTCGGGGGTGTTCTCCCCGGGCGAGCCGGACCGCTACCGGGGGCTGGTCGAGGGCCTGCTGCACGACGACCGCTATCTCGTGACGGCGGACTTCGACTCCTACAACGCGCGCCAGGGCGATGTCGCGGCGCGCTGGCGGAAGCCGGATTCCTGGTGGCGGGCGGCCGTGCTGAACACAGCCCATGTCGGCTGGTTCTCGTCCGACCGGACGATCCGGGAATACGCGGCCGACATTTGGAACGTGAAGGCGCGCTGAGGGGCGCGGCCGCGGGCTAGTGACGCAGCCGGCGGATCAACTCCTCGGCGGCGGCCTCCACTTCCTTGGCCAGGATGGCGCGGACGGCGGCGGCGTTCGATTCGTCGGAAGCGGCCACCTCCTGCTCGAAGAGCGTGACGAGCTGGCGAACTTCGGAAGCGGCAGAGCGGAGATAGGTCACGGGATCCTCCGCCTTTCGCAGTCCCTCCTTCAGGACCGCTCGGGCAGCGGCGGCCATGGCTTTCCGCAGCGTCTCGTCACGACATCGCGGCGACCTCTAGCACGGAAGACAGGCGAGCGTGGCGGAACATTGATCGACCGCATTGACTCCTTTGTTCCAATGTTCGAAACCGGACTACGTGCATCTGGCCATGTTGTTCCAGTAGTGAGAGGACGATCCTCGCCGCCACCCGCTCCTAAGGGTGCCTTGCACTGCCGCCAGGAGAGGATCATATGAATGCACGAAAACAATTCGTGAATTGAGCGCCGATGCCTTCCTCCCGTCGCCTGCGCCTGGGCGCTTTCATGCGCCCGGTGAGTATTCACACGGCCGCTTGGCGCTATCCGGGCGCCTATGCAGACGCCAACTTCAACCTTGATCACCTCGTCCGCTTCGCACGGAGGTTGGAGGAGGCGCGCTTCGATGCCTTCTTCATGGCCGACCACCAAGCCGTGCTGAACATGCCCATTCAGGCGCTCAAGCGCAGCGCGACCACCACCAGCTTCGACCCTCTGACGCTCCTGCCGGCCCTGTCCATGGTAACGGAGCGGCTCGGGCTGATCGCCACGGCCTCCACCACCTATAACGAGCCCTGGCACGTCGCCCGCAAGTTTGCATCGCTCGACCATATCAGCCACGGCCGGGCTGGCTGGAACGTCGTCACCTCGGGCAACCCGGACGAGGCCATGAATTTCGGGCGCGAGGAGCACTGGGAGCACGCCGCCCGCTACCGCCGCGCCCATGAGTTCATCGACGTGGTGAAGGGCCTCTGGGATTCCTGGGCGGACGACGCCTTCATCCGCGACGTCGAGAGCGGCACCTACTTCGACCCCGACAAGATGCACGTCCTCGGCCATAAGGGGGAGCACTTCTCCGTTCGTGGGCCGCTCAACGTCGCGCGGCCGGTCCAGGGACATCCCGTGATCGTCCAGGCCGGCGCCTCGGATGACGGGCGGCAACTTGCGGCCGAGACGGCGGAGGTGATCTTCGCGGCCGGCGGCACGATCGAGCTCGCGCGCGGCTTCTACGCCGACGTGAAGGCCCGCACCGAGAAGGCGGGGCGGGACCCGGACCATCTCCTGGTACTCCCCGGCGCCTTCGTCATCGTCGGCGACAGCGAGGAGGAGGCGCGGGAGAAGCGCGCCCTCCTCGACTCCGGCGTCCACTACGACAGCGCCATCGCTTCCCTCTCCGTGGCCCTCGGCACCGATGCCTCGGCTTTCGACCCGGACGGGCCGCTGCCCGAGAGGATTCCCGAAACCAATGCCAGCAAGTCCGGCCGGGAGCGCGCCATCGGCCTCGCCCGGCGGGAGAACCTGACAGTTCGCCAGCTCGCCCAGCGCCTCGGTGGCTATTCCGGCGCTGCCATGGTCGGCACACCTTCGAGCATTGCGGACGCGATGCAGGAATGGCTGGAGACGGGTGCCTGCGATGGGTTCAACGTCATGTTTCCCTACCTGCCGGGCGGGCTGGACGATTTCGTGGATCGGGTGATCCCGGAACTCCAGCGCCGGGGCATCCACCGCACGGAGTACGACGGACGGACGCTGCGCGAGAATCTCGGCCTCTCGCGGCCGCGGAACCGCTTCTTCCCGGACTAGCCTGCGCGCGGCACCATCCTGCCCCTCAGGCGGGGGCAACCCTGCTGAAGTCGAGGATGCACCACCCATATGCAGCCCATGATCCCGCTCTCCGTCCTCGACCTCTCCCCCGTCCCAGAGGGCAGCGACGCCGGCCAGGCGTTGCGAAACTCCGCGGACCTCGCCCGCCACGCGGACAGCCTCGGCTACAACCGCTACTGGATGGCCGAGCACCACAACATGCCGGGCATCGCGAGCGCGGCGACGGCGGTGGCGCTCGCGCATGTCGCGCACGGCACCTCCCGCATCCGGATCGGGGCGGGCGGCGTGATGCTGCCGAACCATGCCCCCCTGGCCATTGCCGAGCAGTTCGGCACCCTGGCCTCGCTCTATCCGGGGCGGGTCGATCTCGGCCTCGGCCGCGCGCCGGGCTCGGACCAGGTCACCGCCCATGCGCTCCGCCGGACCTTGCAGGGGGATGTTGATTCCTTCCCGCAGGACGTGATGGAGCTGATGGCCTATTTCCGCCCCGCCCAGCCCGGCCAGCGCGTGCAGGCGGTTCCCGGTGCGGGGCTCGATGTGCCCGTCTGGATCCTCGGCTCCTCCACCTATGGCGCGCAGCTGGCGGCGGCGCTCGGCCTACCCTACGCCTTCGCCTCGCACTTCGCTCCCGGCTCCATGGAGGAAGCGGTGGCCATCTACCGGGAGCGCTTTCGGCCCTCCGGGCACCTCGAACGCCCCTATGTCATGCTCGGCGTGAACGTGCATGCGGCGGAGACGGACGCGGCGGCGCGGCTGCTCTTCTCCTCGCACCAGCAGGCCTTCGTGAATCTCCGCAGCGGCCGGCCCGGCAAGCTGCCCGCCCCGCAGGAGGGCTTCTTCGAGGGGCTCGACCCCTATGCCCAGGCGATGATCCGCAACTCCCTTTCGGTCTCGATCGTCGGCGGGCCGGACACCGTGCGGCAGGGTCTGCGGGATCTGGTGGCCCGTACCGGCGCAGACGAGCTGATGGTCACCGGGCAGATCCACGATCACGCGGCCCGCAAGCGCTCCTTTGCCATCCTGGCCGAGGTGGCGGCGGAGCGGGCGGTCGCGGCGTGACGCGAGGAGGGGCGGCGGGATGAAGTTCACGATCGAGGTCGATTGCACGCCCGAGGAGGCGCGCAGCTTCTTCGGCCTTCCCGACGTGAAGCCGATGCAGGAGGCGGCCATGGCGAAGATCAGCCAGCAGATGGCCGATGCCGTCTCCGGGATGACACCGGAGGCAGTGTTCCGGACCTGGCTACCCATGGCGCCCTGGACCTCCGGCGCGAGCTGGACGCCCGGGGCGATGCAGGATGCGATGTCGAGCCTCTTCGGGACCGCCTTCACACCGAAGAAGCCGGAAAACTCCTGAAGGCTTTCCCTCGTCAGGCAGCCAGCGGCAGCGGACGGGTCATGTAGCGGGCCGAGGGGCCGTAACCCTCGGCGAGCCCGTCCGGTTCCGTGGTGAAACCTAACCCCTGCCAAAACGGCTCCGTCCCATAGACCGAGACCAGCGCCATTGCGCCCAGGCCGTGGCGCCGCGCGACGGGGTCGAGCCGCGCCAGCAGGGATCGTCCCGCACCGAGGCCGCGCGCGCCCGGCATGAGCGCCACGTCATGGATGAACAGGCAGGCCGCCTGTTGTGGCAGGGCGCCGAGGAAGTGGTCGAGGGGCGGCACCGCGCCGCATGGCCAGGGATGGGACAGGGCGTAGCCAACCACCTCCTCTCCGCGCTCGGCGACGAGGCAGCCGGAAGGGAAGAGCCGGAGCTTCTCGGCGAAGACCTCCGGACGTTCCGGGAGAAGGGGGTGGACGGCGCGTGCGACGAGGTCGATCGCGCGGAGATCAAAGGGCACCGCCTCGCGCCATGGCGGCGCCTCCGCCTGGGCCTGTCGATCTTCCTCTTGACCGGTCATCCCGTTCCCCGTGCCAGGCTTGCACACATCAGTCTGCACCGGCCGGCAACAGGCGGCGCGCGTCGGCCCAGATGGCACCCGCGAGTTCGCCGGCCGGCTCGGCGCGGGCAAGGCTGGCGGACTGGCCGGCCCATGCCTGCAGGCGGTCGAGATCGTTCGTCCTGACGCCCTGCTCCCGCATGGCCGCTGTCAGGCCCCGCTGCACCGGGTAGGGCGCGGGCCGCGGCGCACCGGGCGCCGTCGCGGCCCGCACATAGGCGGTGGGAAGGCTCCGCCCGGTTCGCCCGCTGAAGACGCGGCTGACGACCGTGGCCTCGGGCGGCGTTGTGGTCAGGCTATCGGCCCAGGCGCGCGGGATGCCCGCCTCCGGGCAGCGGAGGAAGCCGGTCCCGATCTGCGCCGCCGAGGCGCCGAGGGCCAGGGCCGCTGCCACGCCGCGCCCGTCCGCAATGCCGCCGGTCGCGACCACGGGAATGCGAACAGCATCCACCACCGCCGGCAGGAGGGAGAAAAGGCCGACCATCCCGGCCTCGGCCGCCGCCGCATCGAAGCAACCCCGGTGGCCGCCCGCTTCCATTCCCTGAGCGACCACGGCATCGGCGCCGGCGGCCTCGGCCGCGCGGGCTTCGGCGACGGTCGAGACATTGGCAAACCAGGCGATGCCGCGCGCCTTTAACCGAGCGACAAAATCCGGGGCGAAGATTCCCATTACGGAGGAGATGACGGCCGGGCCAGCCTCCAGCATCGCCTCGCACTGGGCGGCGAAATCCGGCGGCGTCGCGTCGCCCGCGCCCTCGGGAACCGGTGGCCCCCAGGCCGAGAGAAAGCCGCGCACCGCGTCCTCACTCCCCCGGTCGCGTTCCGGCGGCGGGTCGGGAATCCAGATGTTGAGGTTGAAGGGCCCGTTCGTGCCGGCGCGCACCCCCCGCGCCCAGCCGAGGATGGCGTCGGGCGCCATGAGCAGCACGCCGCAGGAGCCCATCCCTCCCGCATTCGCCACCGCCACCGAAAGCGCGGGCGCGGGCACACCGGCCATCGGCGCGAGCAGGATCGGCATCCTCATCCCGTAGCGGCGGCAGAACTCCTCCGCCCGTGCGGTCATCGCGCCCATCCCGCTTCCTCCCCGGTCATGTTCGCCGATGATGCCTGCGTCGCTCGTTCGGGCGGAAGGGGGGGAGGTTGCTGGGTGGTTCCGGGACCCTGGGTCCTGGAGAGGGCGCTGCCCTCTCCAGACCTCACCGGCAAAGGGCCTGAGGCCCTTGGATCCCATCAGTCTGTCGCGGATGCGGCGATTGAAGGCCGGTTCCCTCCCGGCGCCCTTCCTGCGCGTGCAGTCGCGTTCGGGGCAGTGGCCTGAGGCGCACGGGCTGCGAAGCATTTCAAACTAGAATGAAAAGATGACCCGTCGGAGTCACCGCCTCCGACGAGTATGGGGAGAGGCAGAATCCCTTGCTTCCTCTCCTCAGGGCCACAAGTGCCACCAGGGTGGAAGGATCAGCCCCGCGGCATTACGGCCTGAAGTGCCTGGGCCGCCGCAGCGCGGACCAGGGCCGGGACGGTGAGGATCGAGCCGGAGAGCGGGCCGAGGACGAGGGTCCGCTGCCGTCCGAGGGCCGCGAGGGCGCGGCGGGCGACGTAGGAGGGGCGTTGCGCGCCCGGCAGGTTGTGCCCGAAGCCCGAACGTTCGGCGAAGCGGCTGCGGGTGGCGGTGGGGCAGAGGGCGAGGATGTCCACGGGGCGGGATGAAAGCTCCGCGGCCAGGGCCTCGGTCAGCGAGAGGTCGAAGGCCTTGGTCGCGGCGTAGGTGGCCAGCCGTGGCACCGGCAGGAAGCCGAGGCCGCTCGAGACAACGATCAGCCCGGCCCGGCGCGCCTCCGCCTCTGCCCGCATGAGCATGCCCGGCAGCAGGCGACGCATCATCACGAGCGGGGCCATCGCATTGACCTGCACCGTCTGCCGCAGGTCGGTTTCGGCAGCGGAGAGGAAGTCGCCGAAGGGGCCGACGCCTGCGTCGCAAATGAGGAGATCGATGCCGAAGGCCTCGCCGGCCGCACAGACATCGTCCAGGCCCTCGTCGGTCGAGAGGTCGGCGGCGATCGTCTCCACGCGCCGCCCCGGCCCGGCCTCTTGGAGAGCGGCGGCCACGCGGGCCAGCCCTTCCTCGTTCCGGCCCGTCAGCAGGAGGTTGGTCGTCGGTGGCAGGGCGTGCGCGAAGGCCTCGCCGATGCCGCTGGTGGCTCCGCTGACGAGTGCGGCGCGCGGTGGGTGCTGCATGGGTGCCTCGATGTGCTGGCGGGAAGGGCCAGCGGAGAAACAGCGGGCTGGAGAGGAAGTTCCTGTGCAGGTGGCCGCGCGGTGGCCTGCCCCCGCCGGGTATTCCGAACGGGGCCGGTGCCTTCCAGCCTATCTCCGGACCCAGGCCGTCCAGTAGCGGCTTTCATGCGGTGCAAATCCCGCTTCAAGCGCCGGATGGATGACAGCTTCCAGGGCGGTGCTGTTGGCGATGTCCTGCCAGACCTTCGGGACCATGACGACGTCGGCGTCGCCCAAGACCTGCTCGGGCACGAGCTTCCCCGGCACGAAGGTGCGGTCCACGTCCCACCACAGCGCGACGCCGCGCGGGGAGGGCCAGCGCAGGCCGGCGGGGAAAGGGTTGGAGAAGGCGACGTTCTCGATGCGCGCCCGCTGCACGCCGAGCCGGGCAATAAGACCGTAGCCGTCCGCGAGGACCGCCTGCATCGCGTCGGATTGCGGCTTCAGCCCCCAGCGGCGCACCTCCTCCGCATCGAAGTCCCTGGGGAACTCGTATCGCTCGAGGCTGTTCGTATACCAGCGCATGTTGCGGAAGGTCTCGGTGCTGCCGTCATCCACCCGGTGGCCGCCGCCCCCGCCGCCGCGCGCCAGCACGACATGGGTCAGGGTGCCATTTGCCTGGGTGAGCACGAAAGGCAGCGTCGCGAGGACTGCCGTGCCAACCCCGAGGGTCAGCAGGGCCGCCCGGGTATCCGCACGGCTCGGGCCGGCACCCTGGGGAAGCCATTCGGCCAGGATCATGACCAGGACGACGAGGGGCGGTGCGAAGCCGCCCCAGTTCTGCGTGGCGAGGAGCACGCTGCCCGCGGTGGCGGCCGCGACGCCGAGGACGGCGAGGCGCCGTGCCGGCAGGAGCCACAAGGCAAGCGCGACGAGCAGGCAGGCCAGTAGCCCGAGCGTCGCGTTGTACTCTATCGCGCGCTCCACCGCGTAGCCGCGCATCAGGACGGTGTTGGCCGCGGCGGCCCGCGCGACATCGGCACGGTAGGCGCCAAGGAGGCCGGGCTGGAGGAGTTCCAGCACGATCCCGCCGGCCGCGCAGGCCGCGAGCGCGAGCGCCGCGCGCCGCCAGAGACCGCGCGTGATGACGCAGCCGATCGCCAGCACGCAGACGGAATAGAGGAAGTAGGTGAGCTTGAGATAGAAGAGGAGGAAGAGAACGCCACCGATTGCCAGGGTCTCGGCCGTGTTCCAGCCGCGCGATTCCCGGCGCGCGCCGCAGAGCGCCCAGAGGCAGACCAGCGAGGAAAGCGCCCAGCCCAGACGGTTGTAGTTGGCGAGGTGGGCGACCAGGAAGGGCGGCCCGTCGATGAAGGTGGGCGCTGCGACGAGTGCCGTGAACATCAGCAGCAGCAGCACGGCGGAGAGGGTGCCGAGGCGCCGCCAGGCGAGCACCGCGCCGAGAATGAGGATGGGGGGCAGAGCGAGGAGGCTCGCCCAGATGACGACCCGCGCGTCCATGCCCCAGAGCCAGGCGGCAGCGCCGTGCAGCCAGAAATAGACGACGCCAAGCGGGGTGTAGAAGTCGAAATGCGGGTGCTGCCCCTGCAGGCTGCGCCACGCGGCGTCGATCGGGATGAAGACGTCGTGCAGCGTGTAGTTCACCGCGGCCCTGGGCGCGAGGGCGGAGAGCAGCGGCAGGGGAAGGCAGAACAGCAGCGCGACCACGAGCGCGCCCAGCGACGGCGGCGCCGCGAGCCGGGAGAGAAGGCGGGCGAGCCGGTCCGCCCTACCCGGCGCGATGGAGGCCACGCCCTCGGTCAACTCGCCGGCCATTGCTGCAAGGGGGCCCGTGCCCTCGGCGGCCTGCGCCCGTTCGGTCTCGTGTCGCCAAGCGACCATGGAGCGGCCCCGCAAGTTCCCGGAACGGTCCATCCTATAGAAAGGCGCGACGGTGAAGGCCGGGGGCGCGGCCATCCGACGCAATCACGGCTTATTCACTGCCCGGTGTGGCCCGGCATCCCCGGTGAACGAGCACCAGCCGGGTCGCACGGTCCAGCCAGGCCTCGCCGGCCGCGTGCTGCCTAACGTCGCGCTGCAGGTACTTGGCAAGTGTCCAGCGGTTTGAGAGCGGCAAGTAGCAGATCGACCACCGTCACGTCCTGCATTTCGGTCCGGGCTATGCGGCGCTGAACCGCGGCTTCCGCCCCGTGCAGCTCGCGATCGATGCTGGGCGCAACCGCGTGCGGCACATCATGCGCCGCCTCATCGACGCCGAGGCGGCGATGAGGCGGCGCCGCCGAGACGCAGCGATGCTGGCGCGCTGCTTCAGGGCCGTGGGCGTGGAGGACTACAAACCGCTTTCGTCCTCTATCGCGCCAACCGGATCGAGCGGGCCTCGCGCGTGCAGGAGATGTTGCACGACAACACCTGTTTCCGCACGCACGAGGATCCCGCCTGGGTCTTCGGCTACGACGTGTTCGCAGTGCCGCTGGTGCAGCCGGTGCGCGCGGCGGCCTAGCCGCTCAACGGCCCGGGCCCGTGGCGTCCAGCGCGATGTTGAGGCGGAGGACGTTGACGCGGGGCTCGCCGAAGATGCCCAACTCGCGTCCCCTGGTTTCCGCCGCCAGCAGCGCCGCGACGCGGGCCTCCGGCAGGCCCCGCGCCTCGGCGACGCGCCGCAGCTGGCGGGCAGCATTCGCCGGGCTGATATCCGGATCTAGCCCGGAACCCGAGGCGGTTGCGGCATCGGCCGGGACCGCGCGCCCGCCGAGCCCCGCGGCGCGCTGCCGCACCGCTTCCAGCAGGGTGGCCGAGGTGGGCCCGAGCTGCGAGGCGGCGGAAGCGGCGGCGTTGTAGGGCGCGGGGCGGGTGCCGCCGCTCACGGCCGGGTCTGCCTCGGTCGTGGCAGAGGGGCGCGGGTGGAAGTAACGATCCGCGTGGAAATCCTGGCCCAACAGGGCAGAGCCGGCGAGCTGCCCGTCGCGCATCACCGGGCTGCCCTTGGCCCTTTCCGGGAAAGCCGCGGCGGCGAGGCCGGTCATGGCGAGCGGCGCCGCGAGGCCGAGAAGGATGGTGAAGAGCCCGACGGTCGCGAGGGCGGGGCGAAGAGGGGAGGTCACGGTCAGGCCACTCCGATAAGGTGCAGCAGGAGATCGACGAGCTTGATGCCGAGGAAGGGCGCGGCGATCCCGCCCAGCCCGTAGATCAGCAGGTTGCGCCGCAGGAGCGCCGCGGCGCCGATGGGCACGTAGCGCACGCCGCGCAGTGCGAGCGGCACGAGCGCCACGATGATCAGCGCGTTGAAGATCACCGCCGAGAGGATCGCGCTCTCCGGCGAGGCGAGGTGCATGACATTCAGCGCGCCGAGCTCCGGATAGCTGGCCACGAAGATCGCGGGCAGGATCGCGAAGTACTTCGCCACGTCGTTGGCGATGGAGAAGGTGGTCAGGGCACCGCGCGTGATCAGCAGTTGCTTGCCGATCTCCACCACCTCGATCAGCTTCGTGGGGTCGCTGTCGAGGTCCACCATGTTACCCGCCTCGCGCGCGGCCTGGGTGCCCGTCTGCATCGCCAGGCCCACATCGGCCTGGGCGAGGGCCGGCGCGTCGTTCGTGCCGTCGCCGGCCATGGCGACGAGGCGGCCCTCTCCCTGCACGCGGCGGATATAGGCGAGCTTGTCCTCCGGCGTGGCTTCCGCGATGAAGTCGTCCACCCCGGCCTCGGCCGCGATGGCGGCGGCGGTCAGGCGGTTGTCGCCGGTGACCATCACCGTGCGGATGCCCATGCGGCGCAGCTCGTCGAAGCGGGCGCGGATGCCGGGCTTGACGATGTCCTTCAGCTCGATGGCGCCGAGAAGGCGGCCGTCCCTTGCCACCGCCAGCGGCGTGCCGCCGGCGCGGGCGATGCGGTCCACCGCCTCTCGGAAGCCCTCCGGCACCTCGCCGCCGAGCGACCTGAGTAGCGCGTCCACGGCGCCCTTGCGGAAGCGGCCCTCCGGCAGGTCGAGGCCGGAGATGCGCGTCTGGGCCGTGAAGGGCACGACCACGGCGCCCGCCGGTAGCGTGCGCGCCTCGATGCCGTGCCGCTCACGCGCGAAGAGGAGGACGGAGCGGCCCTCCGGCGTCTCGTCGGCGAGGGAAGCGAGGGCAGCCGCCTCGGCCAGGTCGCGCTCCGCCACGCCGCGCGCGGGGATGAAGGCGGCGGCCTGACGGTTGCCGAGGGTGATCGTGCCGGTCTTGTCCAGCAGCAGCACGTCCACGTCGCCCGCCGCCTCCACGGCGCGGCCGGAGGTGGCCAGCACGTTGAAGCGCACCAGCCGGTCCATGCCAGCGATGCCGATGGCCGAGAGAAGGCCGCCGATGGTGGTCGGGATGAGCGTGACGAGCAGGGCCGCGAGGACGGGGACGGAGGGCGGCTGGCCGTTCCAGCTCGCCAGCCCGACCAGCGTTGCGACGGCGATGAGGAAGACGATGGTCAGCCCGGCCAGCAGGATGTCGAGCGCAATCTCGTTCGGCGTCTTCTGCCGCGCGGCGCCTTCGACGAGGGCGATCATGCGGTCGAGGAAGGTGGAGCCGGGCGCGGCGGTGATCCGCACCACGATCCAGTCGGAGACGACGAGCGTGCCGCCCGTGACGGCGCTGCGGTCGCCGCCGCTCTCGCGGATGACGGGGGCGCTCTCACCCGTGACCGCCGCCTCGTTCACCGAGGCGATGCCTTCGACCACCTCGCCGTCCGAGGGGATGAGGTCGCCGGCCTCGACCAGAACGTGATCGCCAACGCGCAGCTCCGTCGCGTCGCGCGGCTGCCAGAGGCTGCGTTCGTCGGGGCGCAGCAGCAGCTTCGCGCGCGCCTCGCTGCGGGCGCGGCGCAGGCTGTCGGCCTGAGCGCGGCCGCGGCCCTCGGCCACGGCCTCGGCGAAGGTGGCGAAGAGCACCGTCAGCCAGAGCCAGAGCGCGATCGCCGCCCCGAAGCTCCAGGCCTGGCCGAGCACTGCCGAGCGGATGGCCAGGACGGTGACGAGCAGGGCCACGATCTCGGTGACGAAGATCACGGGGTTGCGCAGCAGACGGCGCGGGTCGAGCTTCAGCACGGCCTCGGCCAAGGCGTGGCGAAGGATGGCGGGATCGGCCAGGGCGGTTGCGTTCCGCGCGCCGCGTCGCGCCGGTGCCTCGGCCATTGCGGGCATCATGTCCATGGGATTGGTTCTCAGAAGGTCTTGCCGGCGAGGAGCACGAAGTGCTCCGCCAACGGGCCAAGGGCGAGGGCGGGCATGAACTGCAGCCCACCGAGGATGAGGATCACTCCCGCCAGCAACCCGGCGAAGAGCGGGCCGTGGGTAGGGAAAGTGCCGGAGGAGGCTGCCAGCTTCGGCTTGGCCGCCACCGCGCCCGCGATCGCCATGACGGGCACGACATAGGCGAAGCGCCCGAGCAGCATGGCGATGCCCAGCGTGGTGTTCAGCCAGGGCGTGTCGGCGGTGAGCCCGCCGAAGGCCGAGCCGTTGTTTCCGGCGGCCGAGGTGTAGGCGTAGAGCATTTCCGACAGCCCGTGCGGCCCTGCTTCCTGGATGGAGGCGATGGCGGCGGGGAGGACGAGTGAGACGGCGGCGAAGCCGAGGATCGTTGCGGGCAGCACGAGCACCGCGAGCATGGCGAGCTTCACCTCGCGCGCCTGCACCTTCTTGCCGAGGTATTCGGGCGTGCGCCCCACCATGAGTCCCGCCACGAACACTGCGAGCAGCGCGAAGACGAGCATGCCATAGAGGCCGGAGCCGACGCCGCCCGGCAGCACCTCGCCGAGCTGGATGAGGAACATCGGCACGAGGCCACCGAGCGGCGTGAAGCTGTCGATCATCGCGTTCACCGCGCCGCAGGAGGCGCCCGTTGTGGTGGCGGTGAAGAGCGCTGTGAGGGCAAGGCCGAAGCGGACCTCCTTGCCCTCCATGTTGCCCATGGCGGGGTCCAGGCCAGCGGCGATGTGCAGGGGGTTACCCGCCGCCTCGGCCGCGTAGATGAGGCCTGTGCCCAGCAGGACATAGCCGAGCATGACGAGCATCAGCGCGCGGCCCTGACGACGGTCCCCGACGATGTGGCCGAAGGCGAGGGCCAGCGCGAAGGGGATCACGGCCTGCGCCCAGATCTGCAGCGCTGTCGCGAGGGCCGAGGGGCCCTCGAACGGATGCGCCGAGTTCGCGCCGAAGAAGCCGCCGCCATTCGTGCCGAGATGCTTGATCGCGACCTGGAAGGCGGCGGGGCCGAGCGGGATGACCTGGCGGCCCCCTTCGAGCGTGGTCGCCTCGGCATAGGGCGCGAGGGTCTGCGGAATGCCCATCGCCACGAAGGCAATGCCCAGGGCGATGGCAAGCGGCAGGAGGAGGTAGAGGGTGATGCGGGTGAAATCCGCCCAGAAGTTCCCGAGGTCCCGCAGCCCGCCCGAGGCGAAGGCGCGCGAGACGGCGAGCGCCAGCGCGATGCCGGTCGAGGCCGAGAGGAAGTTCTGCACCCCTAGTCCCGCCATCTGGCTGAGGTAGCTCATGGCGGACTCGCCGCTATAGGCCTGCCAGTTGGTGTTGGTGACGAAGCTGACCGCCGTGTTGAAGGCGAGCCAGGGTGAGAGGCCGGCGAAGCCCTGCGGGTTGAAGGGCAGCACGCCCTGCAGCCGCAGGAGCGCGTAGAGAAGGACGAAGCCGGTCGCGTTCGCCGCGAGCATGGCGAGCGTGTAGGCCCGCCACCCCATGCCGCGCGCCGGGTCGATGCCGCCCACGCCCAGGATCAGCCGCTCGATGGGGGCAAGAAAGGTGACGCGCCCCGCGGAGATGGCCGCGATATAGCGCCCGAGCGGCAGCGCGGCGGCGACTACGAGGGCGAGGACGAGGGCGATCTGCGCCCAGCCGTTGAGGGTCATGGATCAGAGATCCTCCGGGCGCAGCAGCGCCCATAGGAGGTAGAGGAGCAGCCCCGCCGTGACGGTGCCGCCCAGGACGAGTTCGGCCATGGCGGTCAGACCCGCTCGCAGCCGAGCGCGTAGGCGGCCATGAGGGCGAAGCTGCCCAGTCCGAGAAGGGGCAGGATGAGGTCGGGCATGGATTCCTCGACGGGTGACGTTGCCCGCTGAAGCTGCGCCGCGTGGCCGTAAAGCCTCCATGCGAGATGCGGGGCGCGCGCGTAAAAGCCGTGCAAAGCGTGCCGCGTCTTTGCGCGTTCTTTACGGCCTGCATGGCGATGGCGCATGGCGCCTTTACGCGATGGCGGGGCAGGCTTGGCGCCATGACGATGGGACGAGGAATGAGGCCGCCACCGCTCCCTCTTGCCAACCGACGTGGGCTGGTATCCTGCGTGGCATGACCGACGAACTCGCCCGGCCGGACCCCGATGCGCTGCTCGCCCTGGCGCAGCGGGAAGGGCGCAGGCGGCTGAAGGTGTTCCTCGGCGCCGCTCCCGGGGTGGGCAAGACCTACGAGATGCTGGCCGAGGCGCGGCGGCGGCACGCGGGCGGCACGGATGTGGTCATCGGCATCGTCGAGACCCATGGCCGCGCCGAGACCGTGGCAGCCATCGGCGGCCTGCCCGTGTTGCCCCGCGCGCGAGTGCCTTATCGCGGCCAGATGCTGGAGGAGTTCGACTTGGACGCGGCCCTCGCCCGTCGCCCGTCCATCCTCCTGCTCGACGAGCTGGCCCATGCAAACGCGCCGGGCAGCCGCCATCCCAAGCGCTGGCAGGACGTGGAGGAGCTGCGGGAGGCCGGAATCGAGGTCTGGACGACGCTGAACGTCCAGCATCTGGAGGGGCTTTCGGAGGCGGTCGCGCGCATCACTGGGGTGCGCGTGGCGGAGACGGTGCCGGACCGCGTGCTGGCCGAGGCCGAGGCGGTGGAACTGGTGGACATTCCGCCCGCCGAGCTGATCGAGCGGATGCGGCAAGGCCGAATCTACCGGCCGGACCAGGCGGGACGCGCGCTGCGCGGCTTCTTCCGCGAGGGCAACCTGGCCGCCCTGCGCGAGATGGCGCTGCGCCGCACCGCCGAGCGCGTGGATGCCGACCTCACGGGCTACATGCGCGCCCACGCCATCAGCGGTCCCTGGCCGGCGGGCGACCGGGTGATGGCGCTCATCGGCGCGGACACGACCGGTGAGCGCGTGGTGCGGGAGGCGCGGCGCGTGGCGGACGCGCTGAAGGCGCCGCTGGTCGCCCTCCATGTCGAGCGGCCGGCTGCGCGGGGCAGCACCGATCCCGGCCCGGCGCTGCGGCTGGCCGAGGCGCTGGGCGCCGCGACCGAGACGGTCGTCGCCACCGACCTGCCCTCGGCCATCCTGCGCGAGGCGCGGGCGCGGAACGTGACGCACCTCGTCATCGGCCGTGGCCGGCCGGGGCTGCTGCGGCGGCTGGCCGGGCGCAGCCTCTCCGCGGTGCTGCTCCGTCACGCGGCGGATTTCACCCTTCACCTCGTTCCCGAACCCGCGGGGCCGCCACGGGCCGAGCGGCGGGAGGCCGGGGAGGGGCCGCGCTGGCTGGGCTGGGCCGCGACGCCCACGCTCGTCATGGGCGCGACCGCGATCGGTTTCGCCACGGACGGTGTGGTGCCGGACGGTGCGCTCGGCATGGTCTATCTTCCGCCGATCGTGGCGGCGGCGGTGTGGTTCGGGCCATTGCAGGGCGCGACGAGCGCGCTGCTCTCCTTCCTCGCATGGAACTTCCTCTTCCTGCCGCCGCGCTACACGCTGGCCATCGCGGGGCCGCAGGACGTGGTCGGCGTGGTGGTCTTCGCCCTCGTCGCGCTGCTGCTGGCGGGCACGACGGGCGGGCTCGGCCGCTCGGTGCGCGCCGCGCGGGCGCGAATGCTCGGCCTGCGCCGCCTCGTCGAGTTCAGTCGCCGGCTGGGCGCGCGCGGCGACCGCGGCGACCTCGTGCAGGCGATTGCGGAGGAGGCGTCGCGCATTGCCGGCGGTCCCGCCTGCGTGCTGCTGCCGCTTCCGCCCCTCCCGGGCGAGACGGTGCCCGAGCCGGTTCTCCGCGCGGCCGTGCCGATCGACGCCGAGCCGGACGAGGCCGCCATGGCCGCCGCGCGCTGGGCGATGGCCAATGCCCGCCGCGCGGGCCGCGGGACCGATACGCTGCCGGGGACGGCCTGGCAGTTTCGGCCGATGCGGACAGGGCGCGGGCTGACCGGCCTCGTTGGGCTGCGCCCGCTGACGGGGGATGCGGGATTGGAGGGCGAGGGCGGCCGCGCGCTCGACGCGCTGCTGGATCAGGCCGCCGTGGCGCTGGAGCGGGCCGAGCTGATGGAGGAGCGCGCCCGCGGCGAGGCACGGGCGGAGGCGGAGGCGCTGCGGGCCGCCCTCCTCACCTCCCTCGGCCACGACCTGCGAACGCCGCTCACCTCGATCCGGGGTGCGATCGGCACGCTGCGCACCTCGGGCGCCGCGCTGTCGGAGGAAACCCGCGCCGACCTGCTGGCGACGGCAGAGGAGGAGGCTGAACGGCTTTCCCGCTGGATCGCGAACATTCTCGACATGGTCCGCATCGAGAACCGGCAGATCGAGCCGCGGCGCGAGGCCGTGGACCTCGCGGAAGCGGCAGAGACGGCTGCCGCCCGCGTCTTCCGGGCGCAGGGCCGCGCCGTGGCGCTCGACCCCGGCGGGCGGCCGGTGGCGCCGCGTCTCGACCCGGTGCTGCTGGACCAGGTGCTCTCAAACCTGCTCGACAACGCGCTCAAGTTCTCGGGGCCGAAGGGAAAGGTGGGGATGCGGACGGCGCGCGAGGGAACGGAGCTGCTGGTGAGCGTGGAGGATGACGGACCGGGTATTCCGCCCGCCGACCTGCACCGCGTCTTCGATCCCTTCTTCCGCGCGACGCGCACGGACCGTGTGGCGGCGGGCAGCGGCCTTGGCCTTTCCATCTGCCGTGGCCTCGTGCACGCAATGGGCGGGCGCATCGCGGCGGAGAGCCCGGTAACGTCCAGCGGGCGTGGCACGCGCGTGACAGTCCGCTTTCCCGCCGCATGAGCACGACCGCGCCCGTGGTCCTCGTCATCGACGACGAGCCGCAGATCCATCGCTTCCTCGGCCCTGCGCTGGAGGCCGCCGGCTACATGGCACTGCGCGCGGAAACGGGGGCCGACGGGATACGCTTGGCGGCGGAGCGCGCGCCGGCGCTGGTGCTGCTCGATCTCGGCCTGCCGGATCTCGACGGCAAGCTGCTGATCCCGCGGCTGCGCGCCTTCAGCCCGGCGCCGGTGGTCATCCTCTCGGCCCGCGACCGCGAGACGGAGAAGGTGGCCGCGCTGGACGCGGGGGCGGACGACTACGTGGAGAAGCCCTTCGCCCTGGGCGAGCTGTTGGCGCGGCTGCGGGCGGTGCTGCGGCGCGCGGGCGGCGGGGCGGTCGAAGCGATGGGGGCCGTTATGCGGAGCGGGCCGCTGGAGGTGGACCTGGCTCGCCGCACGGCGCGGGTGGAGGGAGGCGAGCCGCTGAAGCTCACCCCGCGGGAATGGGATCTTCTCGTCGCGCTCATGCGCGGGGGCGAGGGGCGGGTGGTGACGCAGCGGCAGTTGCTCGGCACCGTATGGGGTCCCGCCCATGTGGAGGACACCCAGTATCTTCGCGTCTATGTCGGCCATCTCCGCCATAAGCTCGGTGCCGCGGCGGGGCTGATACGCACGGAGCCGGGCGTGGGCTACCGATTCGGCGAGGAGGCCTAGAAGCCGACCTGTCCGCCAGGGCCAGGCGCGAGAAGCGGCGCCCTTGTCACGTCCAATCCGAAGCCGGACACGAGACGGGCGTTGGCCGCTGGTCCTACGAGGGACGCTGTAAAAAATTCACTATGCGCGGGTAAGTCGCAGAAGCCACATCTCTCTACTTATGGGAGTGGGCCGATTTGGCTTGCAACCATTCAGTAGACAGGCGTGAAACGTTATCGTAAGCATCAAATGATCATTCTTCGGATGTTATTTCCTGTCCTCTCCGGAACCTCGCCTTGAGCCCGCTCCAGAAGCTGCCTCTGTGAGAGCGGAATTGCGGCTTTGCACGTTGTTCGCGCCGGGGACGCGTGCACCACTCGGCACAGGCGGTGGTGCGAGTTTGTGGGACGGGCGCGCGGCGCACGAGTCCTGGGGATGTAGGCCGCTCTGATGCCGCTCGACCAGGCTGACCGACCCACCGATCCCGTGGTGGGATGCGAGCACGAGCCGATCCACATCCCCGGCAGCATCCAGCCGCACGGCCACCTGCTTGCCTTTGGGGCGGAGGAGATGCGGCTTCTCCATGCCAGCGCTGCCTCGGAGGCGGTTCTCACGACGGGCCTGGCGGCAGCGTTCGGAGAGCCCGTCGAGCGCCTTCTCCCAGACGATTGGGTGAAGGTGCTGCGCCCTAAGCTGCGTGGCCTGCCGAGCGTCGGCCCGATGCAACTCGGCCGTTTCCGTGCAACCTCCGGCGCGGC
The DNA here is from genome assembly GCF_016107305.1 of Roseomonas sp. KE2513. Lineage (GTDB taxonomy): Bacteria > Pseudomonadota > Alphaproteobacteria > Acetobacterales > Acetobacteraceae > Roseomonas. The sequence continues at coordinate 33,277 of NZ_RCVR01000002.1, read as the reverse complement.
CTTCCAGGCGGTGGGGCATCGCTCTACCGGTGGGCAGGTCGTGCTCGAGCTGGAAGTGGAAGGCGACGACGAGGGGCCGGAAGCGCAGAGCACCCTTGAGGCACTCTACCCCGGCGTGCGCGACGCCTATGCGCGCCTCGGCCGGGTGGCGACGCCGGAGCTGCTGGCGGCCACCACCGCGGCGGCCGTGCGACGCATCACCGGCTTTGACCGCGTGCTCGTCTATCGTTTCGAGGAGAACTGGGACGGGACGGTCATTGCCGAGGACCGGAGCGAGCGCCTGCCCTCCTATCTCGGCCTGCGTTTCCCGGCTTCCGACATTCCCGCGCAGGCCCGGCGGCTCTATGAGCTGAATCCGCAGCGGCTGATCGCCGATGCCGGCTACCGGCCGGTGACCATCCTGCAGGCGCAGGACGGGCCGCCGCTCGACCTCACCTTCTCGAGCCTGCGCAGCGTGTCGCCGGTGCATCTCGAATACATGCGCAACATGGGAACGCCGGCCTCCATGTCCGTCTCCGTGATCCGCGGCGACGGGCGGCTTTGGGGCCTCGTTTCCTGTCACCACAGCACGCCGCGGCGGGTATCGTTCGCTGCACGGAACGCCTGCGACCTGGTGGCGCAGATGTTCGCCGTCCGCATCGCCGCCCGCGAGGAGATGGCGCATGCCGAGGCGCGCGCCAGGCTCAAGGGCCTGGAGGGACGCCTGCTGGCGCGGATGGCGGAGGCGAAGCAATTTGTCGATGGCCTCATGGCCGTGCCTCGGGACCTGCTCGAACTGACCGGGGCAGAGGGGGCGGCGGTGCTGACGGAGGGGGCCTGCGTCCTGACCGGCCGGACGCCGCCGGAAGCGGAGGTGCGGCGCGTCGCGGCCTGGCTGGCCGAGCGCGGGGTGGAGGAGGTGCTGGAGACCGGCGCCCTCTCCGAGCTGCTGCCATCGGCCGAGGCCATCGCCGACACCGCCAGTGGCCTCCTCGCCGTCTCGATCTCCAAGCTCCACCCGAGCTTCGTCCTGTGGTTCCGGCCCGAGCTGGTCCGGACGGTGAAATGGGGCGGCGATCCCCGCAAGCCGATGGAGCCGACGCCGAGCCGCCTGCATCCGCGGCGCTCCTTCGCCGCCTGGGCGGAAACTGTTCGCCAACGCTCGGCGCCCTGGAGCGCGGCGGAAGTTGAGGCCGCGCGCGACCTGCGCACGGCGATCGTCGGCGGCGTGCTGCGGGCCGCCGAGGAGCGGGCGGAGCTGACCGGGCGGCTGGAGCGTGTGAACAAGGAACTGGCGGCCTTCTCCTATTCCGTTTCGCACGATCTCCGCGCGCCGTTCCGCCACATCGTCGGCTTCTCCGAGATGCTGCGCGAGCGCGAGGGCGAGCGGCTGACCGACAGGGGGCGCCGGTATCTCACCACCGTCATCGAGGCGGCAGAGAATGCGGGCCGCCTTGTGGACGCGCTGCTGAACTTCTCGCAGATGGGCAGAACGTCTCTTGTTCCCGTGGAATTCGACCCGGCGGCGCTGGTGGCCGAGGTTCGCCGCGCGCTGGAGCCGGACCAGGGCGAGCGGCCCTTCGAATGGCGGGTCGCGCCGATGCCGCTGATCCACGCCGACCCCGCCATGCTGCGGCAGGTGTTCCAGAACCTTCTCTCGAACGCCGTCAAGTACACGCGCGGCCGGGATCCAGCGGTCGTCGAGATCGGTTGCGAAACGGCGGAGAAAGAGTTCGTCTTCCACGTGAAAGACAACGGGGTCGGTTTCGAGATGGCCTACGCGCACAAGCTTTTCGGCGTGTTCCAAAGGCTGCACCGGGCCGAGGAATTCGAGGGTATCGGCATCGGCCTCGCCAATGCCCAGCGCATCATCGAGCGGCATGGCGGCCGGATCTGGGCCGAGGGCAGTCCAGGCAAGGGGGCGGTGTTCAGCTTCTCGCTGCCCCGCTCCGACGCAACGACCGGGGAGTCGATCTGAGATGGCGCAGCTCAGGCCCGTTCTGCTCGTGGAGGACAGTCCGAACGATATCGAGCTGACCCTGGCCGCCTTGGAGAAAAGCCGGCTGGCCAATCCGGTCCTCGTGGCACGGGACGGCGTCGAGGCGCTGGACATGCTGTTCCGCCGCGGCAATTCGCCAGACGAGCCGCAGCTGCCGGCCGTGGTGCTGCTCGACATCAAGCTGCCGCGAATGGACGGGCTGGAGGTGCTGGAGGAGATGCGGCGCGAGGAGCGCACGCGCAACGTGCCGGTGGTGATGCTGACCTCCTCGCGCGAGGAGCAGGACTTGATCAAGAGCTACGGCCTCGGCGTCAACGCCTTCGTGGTGAAGCCGGTCGGCCACCGCGAGTTCTTCGAGGCGATCCGCGACATAGGCGCCTTCTGGGCCGTGCTGAACGAGCCGCCGCCGGATCAGGCCGCTTCGGGGAATCCGGGCGAGGGGACGTGACGGAAGCCCGACTTGCCCCGGCGACGGAAAGCGCCGACTGCCGCATCCTGCACCTGGAAGACAGCGCGATCGATGCTGAGCTGATCGCGGAGTACCTGGCGCATTCGGGCCTCGCCAGCACCATCCAGCTCGTCGTCGGCCGCGCGGAGTTCACCGCGGCCCTGCTCAGGGGCGAGATCGACCTCATCCTGGCCGATTTCGTCCTTCCGGATTTCGACGGTCTCACGGCTCTTTCCGTCGCGCGCGAGATCGCGCCCGATACGCCCTTCATCTTCGTCTCGGGCACGATGGGCGAGGAAGCCGCCGTCGAGGCGGTGAGGCAGGGCGCCACGGACTACGTGGTGAAGCAGCGCCTCGCCCGGCTGCCAATCGCCGTCAGGCGCGCGCAGGACGATGCCCGTGCCCGTGACGGCCAGAGGGAAACACTGGCGGCGTTGCGCGAGAGCGAGGCGCGGCTGCGCCTAGCGCTGGAGGCCGGGCGGCTCGGCACCTGGGAACTGGATCTCCGTAGCGGAGCTCTTACCGCCTCGGCGCATTTCCACGCCGCCTTTGGCGGGGGGGCGGAGGGGCCCTTCACCTATCCGGATCTTCTCGCCGCCATCCACGCCAAGGACCGCGAGTGCGTGCAGTCGGCCCTGGCGCGCTCGGTGTCGCAGCACGCCGACTACGATGTCGAATATCGTGCCGTCCAATCCGACGGCACGGTGCGCTGGTTGCAGGTGCGCGGGCGCCCGGTCCACGCGCCCGACGGAACCGCGCTGGGTCTGGCGGGCGTCTCGCTCGACATCACCGAGCGAAAGCTGGCCGAGGAGCGGCAGACCTTGCTCTCTCGCGAGGTGGATCACCGCGCGAAGAACGCGTTGGCGGTCGTGCAGGCCACGCTGCGGCTGACGAAGGTGGCGGACGTGCCTGGCTATATCCGCGCGGTCGAGGGGCGGGTGGCAGCTCTGGTCCGGGCACAGGCGCTGCTTGTCGAGGATCGTTGGGCCGGGGCTGACCTTCGTGCCCTGCTGGAAGGGGAACTCCTGCCCTTCCTGGGGACAGAGCCCGGGCGCGCGGTGCTGCAGGGGCCGCGTGTCTCGCTTCCCGTCTCAGCGGTGCAGCCGCTCGCCATGATCGCGCATGAACTGGCCACCAACGCGGTGAAGTACGGCGCCCTCTCGGCCGCGGAGGGTTGCGTCTCCGTCTCCTGGCAGGTGGAGCGCGGTGACGATAATCTGGCGCGCCTGAAGCTGCGCTGGGCGGAGTCGGGAGGCCCCCCACTGCACCATGTTCCGAAGCGTCGCGGCTTCGGGGGGCGGATGCTGGAAAGTGCGGTGCGTGTGCAGCTGAGCGGCGAAGTCGCCCTTTTATGGGAGCCGGAGGGGCTCGTCTGCGAGATCCAGATGCCGCTTGAATCCTCGCCGGCGGAGGCTCTGCCGGCCAGCGGCGACCGCAACCGGCTGATGGCGGTCTGACGGCCGGCGGCGGCGGGAACCTCCTTCGTTCTGGCATTTCTACAGCTAGGAGGGTCATGAGCGTTCCTGCCACTGGCGATGCGCCAGTGTTGGTTGGCTGCGCACCGATTCAGGCTTTGAAAAACAGCCCACCGCGATCGTCTCGCGCCAGAATGCCCAGAAGAATTCCGGACAAATCATAAACGTCATTGGTTCCGTTTCTAACAAGGTCACGCTCAAGACGAACCGTCTGTCCGAGATGGTCTAGAGCAGTGGCGGGCTGGATCAGGCGCTAGGTGCCCCGCCGTGCTGGCGCATCCGCCAGCGCGCCTGCCAGTCTCGCCCACCTAGCCATCCCTGAAGGCTTGCGGCATCGGCCGGGCCGTTGGCGGCCGCCTCCACGCTGCGCCAGGCGAGGCAGAGCATGCATGAGAGCACGGGCACGCCGTCGCGGTATCCATGCGCGATAATGGGCCGCAGCGTCGGCATGCCGGTGCCGAGCATGACGATCGCGTCCAGCCCCGCGGGGTCCAGCGCCTCCAGCGCCGCTTGGGCGCCCGCGCTGTCCATCGCGTAGATCGGGTGGAAGACACCGTCCTGCAGCGCCGAGCCCGAGATGCGGACGACCTCGAAGCCCTGCGCCTCCCAGTAAGTGATGGCCGCGCGCGTCAGGTCGTCAGGATAGGGGGAGACAAGGCCGATGCGGCGCGCTGACAGGGCCTGGAGGGCGTCGCGCACGGCCTGTCCCGCCGTTACGACCGGCACGCCGCGCGCGGCTTCCATGCGGGCGACGATCGCCGCTTCCTCCTCGGCGCCGGCGTAGTAGGAGGCGCCGGTGCAAGCGAAGGCTACGGCGGCCAGCGGCGCATTGGCGAATTGCGCGACGGCCCCTTCCAGATCGCGCAGATAATCCAGCAGCCGCGCGACGATCGTCGGCTTCGGGCTGGTGAGGCGTGCGTTGATCATCGCGACGCCGGGCGGCAGGAGCACCGCCAGTTCCGGTTCGACCGTCGTGTTCGCCTGCGGCGTCAGCACGCCGATGAGTCCGCGGGGTGCATATTCCAGGGCCACGGGTCAGCCTCGTTCAGGCTGGGATCCCGCTTCCGGCTCGCGCTCCGGCATGGCCCCGCCTCTCAGGTTGAGTGATGGACAAGTTGGGCAGGTCATGGCCGACTGCGCAAGCCGAACCAGCGGAGTCCTCGCCCTGCATCGTTCCTCCCGCATCGTGATCGTCGGCGCCGGACCGGTTGGCCTTACGCTCGCCGTGCTGCTGCATCGTGCCGGCGCGACGCCCGTGGTGTTGGAGGCGGGCTCCGCGATCGCGGAGGAGCTGCGCGCCTCCACCTTCCATCCGCCGACGCTCGACATGCTCGATACGATCGGCGTCGCCCGGCCGCTGATCGCGCAGGGGTTGGTAACGCCGGAATGGCAGATCCGCCTGCACGAGACAGGCGATCGCGCGGTCTTCGACCTATCCGTGCTCCGCGAGGACACGGCCTTTCCGCATCGCTTGCAATGCGAGCAGCAGCGGCTATCGCATCTTCTGCTTGCGCTGTTGCCTGCGGGAACGGTGCGCTTCGATGCCCCCGTCACGATGGTAGTGCAGGACGCAGACGGGGCGGTCCTCACGCTGGAAGGGGACGAGACGGTATCTGCGGACTATGTCATCGGCTGCGACGGTGCGCGCAGCAAGGTCCGCCACGCCATGGAACTCGATTTTCCGGGCGACACCTATCCCGAGACCACCATCCTCGCGACGACGACCTTCCCCCTCCACGAGCACCTTCCGCACCTGTCCAACGTGAACTATGTCTGGACGAGCCATCCCGCTTTCTCCGGCACCTTCTCGCTGCTGCGCGTGCCCGGCCGCTGGCGCGCCAGCCTCTACCCCGCGCCGGGGGAGAGCGTGGAGGAGGCGCTGGAAGCCGCGGCGGTCGAGCGCAAGCTGCAGGCCATTCATCCGAAGCCAACGCCCTACGACGTGCCGGACCTCCGGCCCTACCGTATCCACCAGCGGATTGTGGCGGATTACCGTAAGGGGCGCCTCCTGCTCGCGGGGGATGCCGCGCATCTCAACTCTCCCTCGGGCGGCATGGGGATGAACGGCGGGATCCAGGATGCCTTTGAACTCGCCGCGACCCTCCTGCCCGTGCTGCGCGCCGAGGCGGAGGAGGGGCTGCTCGACCGCTACACCCGCCGCCGCCGGCCGGTCGCGGAGCGGGAGATCATCGCGCAGGCCGACCGCAACCGTGCCCGCATGCGCGAAACCGATCCGGCCCGTCGGCGCGCGATGCTCACCGACATGCAGGCGCTCTGCGCCGATCCGGTGCGGCTGCGCGAACACCTGCTGCGGACATCCATGATCACCGGCCTGCGCGAGGCCGCGCGGGTGGAGTGAGGGCATGACGGAACGACGCATCCTGCTCGCGGCCGCCACTGCGCTGGCCACTCCTCGTGCCCTTCGCGCCCAAGAAGCGGGCGCTTGGCCGTCCCGCCCCATCCGCTTCGTCGTTCCCTTCCCGCCCGGCGGCACCACGGACATTGTGGCTCGCGTCTACGCCCAGCGGATGACGCGGACGCTCGGCCAGCCCATGGTGGTTGAGAACCGTGCCGGCGCGGGCGGCACGGTGGGCAGCGACGTCGTCGCGAAAGCGCCGCCGGACGGCTATGCCTTCGTGATGTCCAACATCGCCTCCCATGCCGTGGGGCCGAACGTCTACCCCCGCGTGCCCTATGACAGCGTGCGGGACTTCACACATATCGCGCTTCTCGCGGACGTGCCCTCCGTGCTCGTTGTCGGCGAGACCTCCCCGGCCCGTGATCTGGCCGGCTTCCTGGTGGCGGCGCGGGCGCGGCCGGTGACCGTGGCCTCTCCAGGGAATGGAACCACCTCGCATGTCCTGACCACCACCCTCGCACGGCTCACGGGCACCCAGCTTGTCCACGTGCCCTACCGCGGCTCCGCGCCCGGCATCTCGGATGTCATGGGCGGAACGGTGGAGGCAATGATCACCACCCTTGCTGAGGCCGGACGCAACGACCGCGTGCGCATCCTCGCCATCACCTCCGAGCGCCGGACTCCGGGCTGGGATGCCGTGCCCACCTTCGCCGAGTTGGGGCTGCCGCAAATGACGGCACCCACCTGGTTCGGCCTCTCCGGCCCGCCCGGCCTGCCGCACGTGATCGCGGACCGGATGAGCGCGGCGGCGGTGGAGGCCCTTTCAACGGAGACGGTGCGCGTACGGCTGGCCGATTTCGGCGCCGTGCCGCCGGTTCATGACCGCGCTTGGTATGCGGGCTACGTCGCGGAGGAGCTGGCGCGCTGGGGCAAGGCGGTGCGCGAGGCCGGCGTGCGGGCGGACTGAGCGGGGGGGTGGCTCACTCCGCCTCGATGCCCGCCTCCTTCGCGACCCGGGCCCAACGGGCCACATCAGAGGCGATGAGGGCCTCGTAGTCACGGCGCGAGAGGCTGTGGGGCCCTGCGCCGAAGTCGAGAAGCCGCTCCTGCGCGTCCGGAGCGGAGAGGCCCTTCGCGAGGGCGTCGTGCAGTGCGTCTGCGGCGGCATCTGGCATGCCTGCGGGGCCGGAAAGGCCGAACCAATTGGTGGCGACGAGCGTCTCGAAGCCGAACTCGCGCACGCTTGGAACATTGGGCCAGCGCGCGGCGCGCTCCGGCGTGGTCACGGCCAGCATGCGCAGCCGGTCGTTGCGCCCAACATCGGGAACCGCCGCGATCAGGCCGTCGATCTGCCCGCCCAGCACGTCCGCGACGGCCGGTGCGGAGCCGCGATAAGGCGCGTGCAAGATCGCCACACCGGCCGCGCGGTTGAGCAGTTCGAGCTTCACGTGGCTCGAGGTGCCGATGCCCGTGGAGCCGAACTTCACGTTGCCGGTGCGAGCGCGCGCCACCAGCTCGGGTAGGCTGCGGATCGGCCCGTCCGTCGCCACGACGATAGCGCTCGGCACCGCCGCGATCAGCCCGATGGGCGTGAAGTCGCGCACGGGATCGTAGGGCACGTGCTTCGACACCGCCGGTCCGATCGCCTGGGAGGCGATGTTCGACAGAAGGATGGTGTACCCGTCCGGAACCGCCTTCGCCACGAGGTCGCTGCCGATCACGCCGCCGGCGCCGCCACGATTGTCGACGACGACCGAGGTGCCGAGCGAGGGTTCCATTCCCCGGGCGGCAAGGCGCCCGAGGAGGTCCGTGGTGCCGCCGGGCGTGAATGGCACGACGAGCCGCACAGGTCGCGCGGGCATCCAGCTAGGCTGGGCAGCGGCGCGACGGGGCAAGAGGAACGGGGCGGCTCCGGCCGGCAGCGCGGCAAGGATCGAGCGGCGGGAAGCGGTCATGGGGCGTGTCTCCGTCCGGGTCGCGTCAGTTCACGGCGATGCGGGCGTCCCGCACCACGCCGCGCCAGCGGACGAGGTCGTCGGAGACGAGCTTTCCGAGATCCGCGCGGCTGCCGCCCCCGACGACGAAGCGGATCCTCTCCAGCCGTTCCACCACTTCCGGCTGGCGCAGCGTGGCGGCAAGCGCCTGATGCAGTGCTTCGGCGATCGGCTCGGGTGTAGCGGCCGGCACGAAGAGGGCGGTCCATGACTGGGAGGTGAGGTCTTCCAGCCCCTGCTCGGCCATGGTCGGCACGTCGGGCGCCCAAGTCAGCCGGTGGGGGCCGGCCACGGCGATCATGCGGACCTGGCCCGAGATGATCTGCGGCGCGGCCGTGCCTGAATTCACCATCGAGAGCGGCACCGTGTTCTGAATTACCGCCGTGATCGCCGCCGCGCCGCCGGCGAAGGGTACGTGCACGGCACGCGTGCCGGTGCGGAGAAGGAAAAGCTCCAGCCCGAGCTGCTCGGACGAGCCGATGCCGGAAGAGGAGAAGGAGAGCGCATCGCCCTTCTGCAGCATCCAGTTCCGTAGCTCCGCGACATTCGTCGCCGGCACGGAGGGATGGACGACGACGACGTTCGGCGCGCTCATTGCCAGGATGATCGGCTTGAAGTCCCTTTCGGGATCGAAGCCGGCGGACTGCATGACCACGGGCTGGATCGTCATCGTGCCGCTGGCGTTAACGAGGAGGACCTGCCCGTCGCCGGGCATGGCGGCCACCGCGCGCGTGCCGATCACGCCCGTCGCGCCCGGCCGGTTGTCGATGACGACGTTCTGCCCAAGCGCCGCCTGAAGCCCGGGCTGAAGGGCGCGCGCGCAGAGATCCGTGGCGCCGCCGGGCGGGAAGGGAACGAGCAGCGTCACGGGGCGGCTCGGGCGCCATGTCACCTGCGCCTGTGCGATGTGCGGCAGAGGCAGCAGCGGGGCGGACAGCAGGCTGAGCGCGGTGCGGCGACGCATGATGTTCCTCACGTTTGTTGCTCGGGCGCCCTGCCATCCATTGACCGGCGCGATGCTGCGCGGGAGTTTGCGGCACGGAGGGCCGCGATAAGATGAGCAAGAACGAGGCCGCGGCGGGTGTCCGCCAGGCGCTGGCATCGCTCCAGGCGGAGCGCGGCTATGTGCTGCCGCATCGCGGGCTTCTCGCCGCCGCGCTGCCGGAGCTGCACGGCGCCTACGGCACAATGTACCGCGCGCTGACGGTGGATGAACGCCACATGACTCCGCTCGCACGGGAGTGCGTGTGGCTCGCCATCCTCGTGGCCTGCGACGAGCCGGTGGGCACGCACCATGTGGCCGCCTTCCGCCGTTGCGGCGGCAGCGATCGCGAGGCGGCGGCACTTTTCCGGCAGACGGCCTGGGCTATGGGCGCGGATGCACTCGGCTTCCTGCGCGGGGAATGGGCGCCGCACTTCCCGGGGTACGATCCTGCCGCCGCCTATCTCGAAGCCGCCTCCGCGCTGAATGCCGCGGGCGACCTGCCGGATGGGACAGCGCGGCTGGCGCGCCTTGCCGCGCATGCCGCGCGTGGAAGGCTCTGGGCGCTGGAGGTCGAGTTGGAAGCAGCCTACGGCGTGGGCATCGACGAGCGGCAAATGGCCGAGGCGATCAGCCTCATCATTTGGCCGCGCGGGGTAAACCCCTTCGTGCGCGCAGCGGAAACTTGGCTCCGCCTTCTGCGGAGCGGGCGCGTCTTGCCCTCTCCCGCCTTCGCCGCCTGGGCCGCGGTGGACGACCAGGGGCCGCTCGTCCTGGAGGGGGTGCCGGCCCCGCAACGCTGAAGCCGGCGGTTCCATCAGGCTCCCACCGCCGCGCCGCCCGCGAGCACGCCCTCGAAGAAGGCGCGGCGGTCGCGGGCGCCGCGCATCATCAGCGAGAGATCGTTCTCCGTCAGGATCATGCGCATCCCCGCGCGGAGGAAACCGTGCCAGGGGCCCTCGTCGCGCGGCCCGCCCATGCCGGCGAAGAGCCCGTCGTGCGCGGCCGCGGCGCAGGTCCGCTCCACGGCGTCGAGCAATTCGGGCGCGTCGTAGCGGCCGGGCAGGCCGAGATCCCAGAGCAGGTCCGAGCCGCCGATGAACAGCCCGTCCACGCCCGGCACCGCCGCGATCGCCTCGACATTCGCGACCGCCGTGCGGCTCTCGATCATCACGGCGACCACAACTTCCTCGTTGAAGATCGCGCAGGCCTCCGGGAGGCCCTTATCGTAGCCGAAATGCGCGAGGGTGCCGGGGACGGAGAGATTGCCACGCGGTGCGAAGCGCGCGGCCCGCGCGACGGCCGCCGCCTGCTCCGGCGTGTCCACATGCGGCACGACGAGGCCGAGGGCGCCGTTGGTGAGAAGGCCGGCGATCTCGTGCGGGTCGTGGCTGGCAGGGCGCGCGAGGGGCAGGATGCCGGCGCGGATGGCCGAGAGCGCCACGTCGTGTGCGATATGCGGCGAGGCCGGGCTGTGCTCGAAGTCGAGCATCGCCCAATGGAAACCGCAGGCCGCGAGGATGGGCCCGGCCTCCGCGCTGCGGGAGAGACGAAGGTTGCTGCCCAGGGCGAGCTCTCCCGAGCGCATGCGGGCGCGAAAGGTGCTGCCGGGATAGCCACTCATGCCGCTGCCTCCTCGCGCAGCGCATCCGGGAAGCGCCACGCCTTCCGTGGACGCGCGCCGAGGATCCGCAGCGCTTCCCGAACTGCCTCAAAGGCTTCGCGCACCGCCGCCTCGCCCTCGATCACCAGGCCGAAGCCGGGGCAGAGGCGGGCAATCGGACGTGCGGCCTGGATAACGTCCAGGTCGGCCAATACCGGAGCGGGGTCGATGCCGATCAGCCAGTCCATCTTGGCGGAGAGATAGAGCGCGGCGTCCTCAGCGCGGATCGGTGCCTCGTCGGGGTCGCGCAGGCGCGAGAGACCGGGGCTCCAGGCCTGCGCGGGCCGGGCGAGGAAAGCGAAGGCATCGGAGGTGAAGAGCGTCGCTGTCTCAGTCTCATAGAACCAGTTCGTCGCGAGAAGGCGCAGCTCCACGCGCAGGACTTCCAGGCGCAGGCTTCCGATGGCCGTGATCGCGCCGGGGGCGATGCGCGTGGCGCGCAGGCCGGGCGTCGCCTCGATCCGGGCTACCGCGTCGCGTTCCTCCACGCCCTCGAAGAAGTCGAGCGGGTTGAGGACGCCTGCGTAGAGCACCTCGCGCACGCCGAACTCGCCGAGGACTGCCGGCAGGTTGATCATGCAGTCCTGCTCGCGCCGCGTGGTAATCAGCCGGCGCTCGGTGGTGCCTTCCAGCATGCGGCGGATGCCTTCGGCCACGAGGGGCCAGTGCACGGCAAGGCCGGTATCCACCATGAGCCAGCTCCCGCCGTCGCGCAGGATATAGCCCTGCACGGGCAGCAGGCCGCGCCCTGCGGGCGGGATCCAGCTGATGGGGCGCGCGGCCACGTCCAGCCAGCCACCGGTGGCGGCGAGTGTGCCGGGAATGATCTCGGCAAAGCCCTCGGTCTCGGTCATGCCGCTGCCGCCCCGGGGCCCATGGCGATGCCCCTCTTGAAGAGCGGCAGCGCCTCCGCCGGCGTATCGACAACGCAGCCATGCGCGCCGGCGAGGAAGCGCGGCCGAAGGCGCACGAGAAGCTCGTCGATCTCCGGGAAACTCGGGCGGCTGTCCGTGAACTTCGGCCAGTGCAGGGCCTTGTCGTTGAAGTCCTGCATAATCGCGAGGTCGGGGGGCGCAATCTCGCTGCTCAAATGGTCGCACTGGCCGGGAACATGCGCGTGGAAATAGGCGCAGGCATCCGAGAGAAAGAGGATCCGGTCCTTTGTGTCGAAAGCCCAGAGCGTGTCTGGCAGGTCGCGCCAGACGGGCGGCAGGAAGAGGAGTTCGCGGTCGCCCAGTTCCAGGCGGTCGCCGGGCTCGACTTGGCGGAAGCGGTGCGCGAGTTGGGGATGGTAGAGCGGGTAGTCCCGCATGTCGCCGATCGCAACCGCCTGCGGGAACTCGCGCATCCAGCGCTCCAGCAGGCCGGAATGCGGCAGCTCGCTGTGCGTCGGGAAGATGTAGTCGAGGGGGCGACCGTCGAGGAAGGCGTCCACGTCGCGCCGTACCTCTGCCCAGTGGATGGGATGTCCGGTGTCGATCAGCACCGTCTTCTCACTGCCTTTCAGCAGGTAGAGCGCGTAATGCGCGTGCATGTCGGGCACGCTGCTCGGCAGGCAGCGCCCCGTCCACAGGCAGTCCGGCGTGATGGCGCGGGGCAGGGTGCCAGTTCGCGTGAAATCCGGCGCGGCCGGCCCGGGGCTCGTCATGCTGCTGGCGTCTCCTGGCTTGTTTCTTTCGGGGGCACGTCCGGCAACCACGCCCAGGGGCGGCGCGCCCGGTCAGCGGCCGCGAAGGCTTCGATCGCGGCGGCGTGGCTGAGGGTGAGGTCCACGTCCGTCCAGCCGTTGAGCAGCTTCGTGCGCCAGACCGGATCGATGGCGAAGCTCCAGCTGCGGCCAGCGGCCGATACGCTGCAGGCCTCAAGATCGACCGTAATCTCAGTATTGCCCGCTTGCAGCCAGGCGAGGATCCACTCCACCGCCTCCTCCTCCAGCCGTGCCGGAAGAAGGCCGTTGTTCACGGCGTTGCTGCTGAAGATGTCGCCGAAGCTGGGCGCGAGGACGCAGCGAATGCCGTGGTCCACCAGCGCATAAGCTGCCGCCTCGCGCGAGGAGCCGCTGCCGAAGTTGCGGCGGGCCACGAGGATGCCGCTGCCGGCGCGCGCCGGATCATTGAGCGGGAAGCCAGGGCGCATCGCGCCGTCCGCGTCGAAGCGGAGGTCGTGGAGCAGCACATCGCCGTAGCCGGCGCTCCGCGGGCGGCTCATGAAGCGCGCGGGGATGAGCTGGTCGGTGTCCACGTTCGCCAGCGGCAGCGGGCAGGCGGTGGCCGTCAGGTTGCGGAAGGGCTGCACTGTCAGCGGCCCTCCAGCAGGGGGCGCACGTCGGTCAGGTGGCCGGTGACTGCAGCGGCGGCGACCATGGCAGGCGACATGAGGTGCGTGCGCGAGCCCTTGCCCTGCCGCCCCTTGAAGTTGCGGTTGGTGGTGGAGGCGCAGCGCTCCCCGGCGGCCAGCAGGTCGCCGTTCATGCCCACGCACATCGAGCAGCCGGATTCCACCCACTCCAGCCCGGCGTCGCGAAAAATGCGGTCCAGTCCCTCCTGCTCCGCCTGGTGCTTCACGAGGGTAGAGCCAGGGGAGACGAGGCCGGGCACGCGGGCACGACGGCCGGCGAGCACGGCGGCGGCCGCGCGCAGGTCCTCGATGCGGCTGTTGGTGCAGGAACCAATGAAGACGCGGTCCACCGTGATGTCTGACAGCTTCTGCCCGGCGCGGAGGCCCATGTAGTCCAGCCCGTCGCGAATCCCGGCGGCGCGGGCGGGGTCCTGGGTGCGGTCGGGATCGGGCAGCGTGGCGGTGACGGGCAGCGCGTCCTCCGGGCTCACGCCCCAGGTGACGATCGGCGCGATCTCGTCCGCCGACAGCGTCACCTCGCGGTCGAAGGCGGCATCCGCGTCGCCGTGCAGGGCCAACCAGGCTTCTGCCGCCCGTTCGAATTCAGCGCCTTGCGGCGCAAGGGGGCGGCCGTGGAGGAAGGAGAGGGTGGTCTCGTCCGGCGCCACCATGCCGCACCGCGCCCCGGACTCGATCGCAAGGTTGCAGAGGGTCAGCCGCCCTTCCATCGACAGGGCGCGGATGGCGGAGCCGGCATATTCCACCGCGTGGCGTGCCGCGCCGTCAGCCCCGATACGGGCGATAATGGAGAGCGCGATGTCCTTCGCGCCGACCCCCGGGCCCAGCTCCCCCTCCACCGCGATCCGCATCCGCCCCGGGCGGCGCTGCCAGAGGGTCTGCGTCATCAGCACATGCGCCACCTCGCTCGCGCCAATGCCGAAGGCGAGAGCGCCGAAAGCGCCATGGGTGGAGGTGTGGCTGTCGCCGCAGACGATCGTGAGGCCGGGTAGGGTGAGGCCCTGCTCAGGGCCGACGACGTGGACGATGCCCTGCCCCGGGCTGTCGAGGCCAAAGAGGCGAAGGCCGTGCCGCGAAGCGTTGTCTGTAACCTGCTCCACCATGCGCCGGATCGTGGGATCGACGATCGTCCCGGCACCCGCATGACGCGGGCCGCGCGTGGGGATGTAGTGGTCCACCACGCCGATATTCTGACTGGGATGGGCCACCCGCGCGCCGCGCGCCGCCAGCTGGTTGAAGGCGTGGTGCGAGCCCTCGTGGAAGAAGTGCCGATCGATGAGCAGCAGGGCCTGCCCGTCCTCGCGCGTCAGGACGACGTGGGCGTCCCACACCTTGTCGAACAGCGTGCGCGGCGCTTGGTCCGCCATTGTCCTGGCCTCCCTGTGCTTCGGAACGATAGGCTTGCGATGAGGCTTGATGCAATCCTCCTGTTCTGTAACCTAGACAGGAGGCTGTCCTACCGACAGGACAGGCGGGCACGAAGGAGCGGACGTTTGAGCGCGGCGGTCGAACCCTTCAAGGCGCGCCGGATCTACCTCGTGCTTCGCGACCGCATCGCGGGCGGCGTGCTGCCGCCCGGCGCGCGCCTGCCGGGGGAGCCGGACCTGGCCGCCGAGCATGGCGTGGCGCGGGTGACCGTGCGTCGCGCGCTGGACCAGTTGGCGCAGGAACAACTCGTGGAGCGGCGCCCCGGCGTCGGCACCTTCGTGCGCGCCGGCGCGGTGCTGCCGCCGACGATCGTCGATTTCTCGGACGTTTTCCTGCACCTGAAGGAGATGGGGCGGCGCACCGAGGTGCGGCTGCTGTCCTTCGCATATGCCGTGCCGCCGCCGCCCGTGACGGAGGCGCTGGAACTGGTGCCGGGCGAGGCGGCGCAGCGGGCCGTGCGCGTGCGGCGCATGGGCGGCGGGCCTTTCTCCCACCTCACCACCCACGTGCCCGCGGAGATCGGGCGGACCTATTCCGAAGCGGAACTGGCGAGCCAGCCGCTGCTGACGCTGCTCGAGCGGTCGGGGCTGAGGATCGGCCGGGCGCGCCAGAGCATCGGCGCGGCGCTCGCCGGACCGGAGCTGGCCGAGGCGCTGGAGGTTGAGATCGGCGCGCCGTTGATCGCGCTGACGCGGCTGGTGCAGGACGAGGAGGGGCGGCCGGTGGAGCACCTGCGCGCCCTGTACCGCCCGGACCGGTTCTCCTTCGAAATGCAGCTCCAGCGGACCGGCGCCGAGGGCGAGCGGCGCTGGAGCCCGATGAGCGTGCCGCCCGCAGCGAACGCGGCCGATGCCGCCCATACAAAGGCGGCATCGCTAAGTTCCACGAAGACCTCCCCATCAGAGCGCAAGAGGACGAGCCGATGACAGTTTATCCCATCAACCGCCGCGCTCTGCTTGGCGCCGCGGCCTCGGGCGCCGCGCTCCTGGCGATGCCGACCGTGCTGCGGGCCCAGTCCGCTGCCGTGAAGATCGGCCTGCTGCAACCCCTCACCGGCGCGCTGGCGCAGGACGGGGAGCTTGGCCGACTGGGTGCGGAGGCAGCCGTTGCCAAGATCAACTCCGATGGTGGCCTGCCGGCGCTGGGCGGGGCGAAGATCGAGCTGGTGGTGGCCGACGCGCGCTCCAATCCCGAGGCCGGGGCGCAGGAGGTCGAGAAGCTGCAAGGGGAGGGAGTGGTCGCGATCGTCGGCGGCTTTGCCAGCCCGATCTGCTTGGCCGCCAGCCAGGCCGCCGCGCGCTACGACCTGCCCTATGTGGTCGATGTCGGGGTGGCGGATAGCATCGTCACGCGTGGCCTGGCCAATACCTTCCGCTTGGCGCCAGGCTTCGGGACGGTAACCTCGGCGGCGGTGGAGAACCTTATCCGGCTGAACGACGCTGCGGGCAAACCCTGCAAGACCGTCGTGCTGGTGCACGAGGACGGGCTGTTCGGCTCGGGCCTGGCGCGGCTGATGGCAACGGAGCTGCCGAAGCACGGCTTCGAGGTGCTGGAGACGATCCCGCATCCCACTCCCGCGCGCGACATGAACAACATTGCGTTGCGCCTGCGCTCCTTGCGGCCGGACCTGCTGATCCCCTCCTCCTATTACGGGGAGTTCGTGCTGCTCTCCCGCACCATGCGGCAGCAGCGGATCCGGCCGAAGGGGATCTACGCCGTTCTGAACGGCGCCGCCTCGAACTACCGGTTTGTCAAGGAATTCCCGGACGCGGCGCTGGGCGTGATGGACTGCAACCACTGGCACGACCCGAAGAACCCTGAGGCCGTGGCACTGAAGGCGCAGGTGGACGCCGCTGGCAAGTTCTGGGCCTACAACATCCCGCTGAACTACTCCTGCGTGAAGCTGGTGGCTGATGCGGTGAACCGCGCCGGGGCGGCAGACCGGGCGAAGGTTATCGCGGCGCTCGCGGCTTCCGATTACTCGGGTCACATCATGCCCTACGGAGCCACGCGCTTCGTGGGCGGCCAGAACCAGGGCGCGCGGCCCGTGAACACCCAGGTCCAGGACGGCGACATCAAGGTGATCTTCCCCACCGAGGTGGCCGACGCCCGGCCCGTCTTCCCGATCCAGGGCTGACGTGCCGCTCGAACTGATCGCGGAGGCCGTTGCCAACGGCCTCCTCGCCGGCGCAGCCTACGCGCTCGTCGCGCTGGGACTCACGCTTGTCTATGGCGTGCTGCACATCGTGAACTTCGCGCACGGGGCGCTGCTCTCGGTTGCCATGTTCGCGGCCTGGGGGCTGCACGCCGCCTTCGGGCTGGACCCATACACGGCGATCCTGCCGCTGGCCGTGGCCTTCTTCGGCTTCGGCTACGCGCTGCAGCGCTGGGTAATCGGGCCCGCGAGCCACGGCGACGACGGCAACACGCTGCTGGTCACGCTCGGGCTCTCGATCGTGATCGAGAACGCGCTGCTCGCGCTGTTTCGCTCGGACACGCGGACGCTGGGCGGCGATGCAGGGTTCGACGTGGTGGAGATCGGGCCCATGCTGCTCTCCCGCCCGCGGCTGATCGGCTTCGGCGTGGCGCTCGTGACGGCCGCGCTGCTCTGGGCGCTGCTGGCGCTGACGGATACGGGGCGCGCCATCCGCGCCGTGGCGAAGGAAAAGCTCGGCGCGCAGCTCTGCGGCATCGATCCACGGCACGTCTATGCCGTGACCTTCGGCCTGGGCTGCGCCTGTCTCGCGGTCGCCGCCTGCCTGCTGCTGCCGACCTTCTACGTGAACCCGCGCGTGGGCAACGCCTTCGTGCTCGTGGCCTTTACCATCGTCGTGCTGGGGGGTATGGGCTCCATCCCCGGCGCGCTGGTCGGCGGGCTCTTCGTCGGGCTAGTGGAAAGCCTCGGCGGGCTGCTGCTGGGCGAGAGCCTGGGGCAGCTCGGCATCTTCCTCATCTTCATCCTGGTGCTGCTGCTGCGCCCGACCGGCTTGTTCGGAGCCAGGGCATGAACCCGCGGGAGGTGTTGCCCGGGCTGGTGCTGCTGGCGGTGATCGCGGTCCTGCCGCTCGTTGCCTCCAACGTCGTGCTGAACTTCCTGCTCTCCTCCCTCATCGTCGCACTGGCGGCGCAGGGCTGGAACCTGCTCGGCGGCTATGCCGGCCAGCTCTCCTTTGGGCATGCGGCCTTCTTCGGCACCGGGGCCTACGCCACGGCGGTCCTGCAGATCCGCTACGGCGTGAATGCCTGGGTGGGCCTCGCGGTGGGGATCGCGCTCGGGGCTGCCGTGGGCTGGGTGATCGGCGCGCTCTCCTTCCGGGCGCGGCTGCGCGGTTCGTACTTCGCGCTCGTGACCCTCGCCTTCGCGGAGGTGCTGCGGATCCTCGCGAACGCCGCGGACTTCACGGGCGGCGCGTCGGGGCTGCTGATCCGGCTCTCCCCCGGCGTGGAGAACCTGCAATTCGCATCGCGTGCCGCCTTCCTCTGGCTGCTGGCCAGCGCCGTCGCAGCGGTGCTGCTGTTGACGGCATGGATCGCCCACCACCGCTTCGGCGCGCACCTGGTTGCGGTGCGGGAAAACGAGGATGCGGCCCGCGCGCTGGGCGTGGACGTGCTGCGGACGAAGCTCCGCGCCATTGCGCTCTCGGGCGGCGTCACGGCGGCGGCCGGGTGCCTCTACGCGCAGAACTTTCTCTATCTCGACGCCAACATCGCTTACGGCACCTGGATCTCGATCGAGGTGCTGATCGCCTGCGTGCTCGGCGGCACGGGCACGGTGCTGGGGCCGGTGGTCGGGGCGCTGGCCCTGCACGGGGTGGGGGAACTGGCGAAACTCGCACTCGGCCGCGTGGCGGGCCCGGTGCCGGGGGTGGACCTGGTGGTATTCGGCGCCCTGCTGATCCTCGCCGTTGCCTTCCTTCCGCGCGGCATGATGGCCGGCCTGCAGCGCCTGACGCGGGGTTTGGCACGATGAGCCTTCTGCGGGCCGAGGGCCTTTCCCGCCGGTTCGGCGGGTTGCTTGCAGTGGATGGCGCCTCGCTGGAGGTGCCGGAGGGCGGGCTGATCGGCCTGATCGGGCCGAACGGAGCCGGCAAGACGACGCTCTTCGCCCTTCTCTCCGGCTTCCTGGCGCCGAGCGCAGGGCGCGTGGAGTTCGCGGGGGCAGATGTGACGGCGGAACCGCCGCACCGGCGCGCCCTGCGCGGCATGGCCCGCACTTTCCAAATTGTGCAGCCCTTCGCGGGCCTGACCGTGCGGGAGAACATCGCCGTCGGCGCCTATCTTCGCCACTCCGCTCGGCGGGAGGCGATCCGCAGCGCGGAGGCGGTGGCAGAGGAGGTGGGGCTGGGGCCGATGCTCGACGGCCAGGCCGCCGCGCTGACGGTCGCGGGGCGCAAGCGGCTGGAACTCGCCCGCGCGCTGGCGACCGAGCCGCGCCTGCTGCTGCTGGACGAGGTGCTGGCCGGGCTCAATCCCTCGGAGGTGCGGGACATCATCCCCGTCATCCGCGCCATCCGCGAGCGCGGCGTGGCGATCCTGATGATCGAGCACGTGATGCAGGCGGTCATGAACCTCTGCGACCACGTCCACGTGCTGGCGGGCGGGCGGATGATCGCGGCGGGCCCGCCACAGGCGGTGACAGCCGATCCGCGGGTGATCGAGGCCTATCTCGGCCACGGAGCGGCGGCGCGCATCGCGGCGGGGTCCGCCCATGCTTGAGGTCAGGGGACTTCGCGCGGGCTACGGCCAGGTGGAGGTGCTGCGAGGGCTCGACATGGCGGTGGCCACCGGCGAGATCGTGGCGGTGCTCGGTGCCAACGGCGTGGGCAAGACGACGCTCAACAAGGTGCTCTCCGGCGTTCTGCCAGCGCGCGCGGGCGAGATCCACTTCGATGGTCGGCGGCTCGACGGCGCTGGGCCGGACGCCATCGTCGAGGCCGGGCTGATCCACGTGCCGGAAGGGCGGCGCATCTTCCCCAACATGAGCGTGCGGGAGAACCTGGAGCTCGGCTCCTACCGCCGCGGACGTGCGAACCGGCGCGTGAACCTGGAGCGTGTGTTCGACACCTTCCCCCGGCTGCGGGAACGGGCACGGCAGATGGCGGGTACCCTCTCGGGCGGGGAGCAGCAGATGCTCGCGATCGGCCGCGGCATGATGGCCGAGCCGCGCCTGCTGATCCTCGACGAACCCTCCCTCGGCCTCTCGCCCCTGCTGGTGGAGGAAATGTTCGCGCTCATCCTCCGCCTGAATGCTTCGGGCCTACCGATCCTGCTGGTGGAGCAGAACGTGGTGCAGTCCCTCGGGATCGCTTCGCGTGGCTTCATCCTGGAGAACGGGATCCTCGCGATGAGCGGCCCCGCCGCCGCCTTGCGCGACGATCCCCAATTGCGCCGGGTCTATCTCGGCCTGTGAGGACGCTATGATCCCATCCCTGAAGCGCCGCCTGGCCAAGGCGCGACCGGTGACCGCGCCCGGCATCTACGACGCGCTGACCGCGAGCCTGGCCGAGGCGGCGGGGTTCGAGGCGGCTTATGTCTCCGGCGCCGCCATCGCCTATACGCGGTTGGGACGCCCGGATATCGGCCTCGTTTCCATGACCGAGGTTGCGGAGACGGTCTCGCTGATCCGGGACCGCGTGGGCATTCCGCTCGTCGTCGATGCTGACAACGGCCACGGCAACGCGCTGAACGTGCAGCGTACCCTGCGCCTCTTTGAGCGCGCCGGTGCGAACGCGCTGCAACTCGAGGATCAGACGCTGCCGAAGCGCTGCGGCCATCTTCAGGGCAAGTCGCTCGTCACGACGGGCGAGATGGTGGGAAAGATCCGTGCCGCCGTGGATGCCCGCGCGAGCGAGGAGACCCTCGTGATCGCCCGCACCGACGCGGTGGCTGTGGAGGGCTTCGAGGCCGCGCTGGAGCGCGCCGCCCGCTACGCCGAGGCGGGAGCGGACGTGCTTTTCGTGGAGGCGCCGCGCGACCGCGCGCAGATGGAGCGCATCGTGGCCGCCCTCGGTGATACCCTGCCCCTGATGGCCAACATGGTGGAGGGCGGGGACACGCCGATCTCGACCGGCGAGGAACTCGGGCGAATGGGCTTCCGGTTGGTGATTTTCCCCGGCGGCATCGTGCGCGCCATCGCCCGCACTGCGCAGGACTACTACCGGTCGCTGGCGGAGCACGGCTCCAACAAGCCCTTCGCGGATCGCATGTTTGACTTCGGCGGCCTGAACGCGCTCATTGGCACGCCGGAGATGCTGGAACTCGGGCATCGCTACGAGGAGGGCGCCGAATGACGCCCGATCCCGTCACCCTCGCCATCCTCAAAGGGCGGCTGGAGGGCATCGCGGATGAGATGGATGCGACCCTCTTCCGCTCGGCCTTCAATCCGATCATCGCGGAGGCGAAGGATGCCTGCCACGGCCTGTATCACGC
The DNA here is from genome assembly GCF_016107305.1 of Roseomonas sp. KE2513. GTDB lineage: Bacteria > Pseudomonadota > Alphaproteobacteria > Acetobacterales > Acetobacteraceae > Roseomonas. The sequence continues at coordinate 12,166 of NZ_RCVR01000002.1, read as the reverse complement.
GACGACCGGCGAGACGCTGGTCCAGGGCACCAGCGGCCTGCCGATCTTCGTCGGTGCCATGGCCTTCGCGGTGAAGGTGGTGATCGACAAGGTCGCGCGCGACGGCGATCTCAGGTCCGGCGATACCTTCCTGTTCAACGACCCCTACGAGGGCGGCACACACCTGAACGACTTCCGCCTGGTGCGGCCGATTTTCCGCAGGGGCCAGCTCTTCTGTTGGATCGCGAGCGTCGGTCACTGGCTCGATGTCGGCGGCAACGTGCCCGGCGGCTACAACCCGAAGGCGACGGAGAGCTTCCAGGAGGGCTTCCGCCTGCCGCCCGTGCGCCTGATGCGGGACGGGGTGCTGAACTCGGACATCGTGGACATCCTCGCCGCGAACTCTCGCGTTCCCGCCTCGAACTGGGGCGACCTGAACGGCCAGATCAACGCGCTCGACCTCGGCGAGCGGCGCCTCAACGCGCTGGTGGACGAGCACGGGGAGGAGCTTGTGCAGGGCGCCTTCGCCGCCTTCTCCGCGCGGGCGGAGGCACTGATGCGCGCTGCCATTGCCGGCCTCCCCGACGGCACCTACACCTTTGAGGACGTGCTCGACAACGACGGCATCACGGACGAGGTGCTGACCATCGCGCTCGACCTCACCATTGCGGGGGAGGAGATGGTGCTCGACTTCTCCCGTTCCTCCCCGCCCGCGCAGGGGCCGGTGAGCATCAGCCGAGCGACGACCATCGCGGGCTGCTACGTGGCGCTGAAGCATGTCTTCACCGAGGTGCCGGCGAATGCGGGCTGCCTGCGGCCGATCCGTTTCGTGGTGCCCGACACTACCCTCCTCGGTGCCGGCGCGCCGCATCCCGTGGCGGGCTACACGGAGACGGTGCTGCGCCTGATCGGGGTCATCTTCGGCACGCTGGCCAAGGCCGACCCCGCCCGCGCCACGGCCGCACCCTTCGGCACGATCAACGCCCTCTCGATCGCCGGACACCGGGCGGACGGCTCGCGCTTTGTCATGTTCTCCTTCTTCGGTGGCGGCCTCGGCGGCAATCCCGAGAGCGACGGGCTGAACCACGCGAACAACCCCATCTCCACCGCCACCATCCCGCCTGTGGAGATCCTGGAAGCCGCCTATCCCGTGATGTTCACGCAATGGGCGCTGCGGCCGGATTCAGCTGGCGCCGGCACGCATCGTGGCGGGCTTGGCGCAGTCTACGAAGTCGAGGCGCTGGTGCCGGCCTCCGTCTCGCTGTTGGGGGAGCGCGGCAAGGTCGCGCCCTTCGGCGTGGGCGGTGGCGGGGCGGCCGCGCCGAACCGCTTCACCTACGACACGCCGGAGGGGCCGCGGAACCCGCCCATGGTTTCCAAGGTGACGGATGTCCGCTTGGCCGCAGGGCAGCGCGTGCGGCTGGAGACGCCGGGCGGCGGCGGCTGGGGTGACCCGGCGTCGCGCGACCCGGCCGCGACCGCGCGTGACATAAAGCTGGGGTATGTGAGTGCCGTGAAGTGAGCGCCCCTGCCAAGGTCGTCGGCGTCGATGTGGGCGGCACCTTCACCGACCTCTTCCTCTACGACGAGGCCGCGCGCAGCTTTCGCACGGCCAAGGTGCCCTCGAACCGCGGCGACGAGGCCGTGGGCTTCCTGAACGGCCTGCGCCAGTTCGGGGCGGTGGCCGAGCTCGCTTCCGTGGTGCACGGCACCACTGTCGGGACCAACGCGCTGCTTGAGCGCAAGGGTGCGAAAGTCGGCCTCATCACCACGGCGGGCTTCCGCGACGTGTTGGAGATGCGCCGGCGCGACCGTCTGCGCACCTGGGGCCTCTGGGGCGACTTCGTGCCGGTGGTGGACCGCAACTTTCGATTGGAAGTGCCGGAGCGGACGCTGGCGGACGGCACGCTGCGCCAGCCCGTGGACCTTGATGCCGTGCGCGACGCTGCGCGACGCCTGCGGGACATGGGCGCTCAGGCGCTCGCCATCATCTTCATCAACGCCTACGCCAACCCGGCGAACGAGCGCGCCGCGCTGGCGGCGGCGGAGGAGGTATGGGAAAGCGACGCGATCGCCTGCTCCTCCGCCATTCTGCCCGAAATCCGCGAGTTCGAGCGCACCTCCACCACCGCGCTGAACGCCTATCTTCAACCCGTGGTCGGCTCCTATCTCGGCAAGCTGGACGCGGCGCTGAAGGGGGACGGCTTCGCCGGTCGCTTTCACATCGTGCAGTCCAACGGCGGGGTCATGTCCACGGAATCGGCGCGCAAGCTGCCGGTGCGGACGGCGCTCTCCGGGCCGGCAGCGGGCGTGATCGCGGCGGCGGCCATCGCGCGCGCGGCAGGATACCCCGACGTGGTCACAGGCGACCTCGGTGGCACCTCTTTCGACGTCTCGCTTGTCGTTGGCGGGGAGACCGCGCTGGCGGCGCAGACGACGATCGACTTCGGCCTCGTCATTCGCACGCCGATGATTGAGATCACCACGATCGGCGCCGGCGGCGGCTCCATCGCGCGGGTGGATGTGGGTGGGCTGCTGCAGGTGGGGCCGGAAAGCGCGGGCTCACGCCCCGGACCGGTCTGCTATGCCGGGGGTAACACGCGGCCGACGCTCACCGACGCCAATGTCGTGCTCGGCCGCATCAACGCGGAGCGGCCGATCGGCGGCGGGCTCAAGCGGCTCGACGTGGAGGCCGCCAAGGCCGCGATCCTCGAGCATGTAGGCGCACCGCTGGGGCTCGACGCCATGGCGGCGGCGGAGGCGATCCTGCGCGTGGCGAACGGCCACATGGCGAAGGCGATCCGCCTCGTCTCCATCGAGCGCGGGCACGATCCCGCACGCTTCGCGGCCGTGCCCTTCGGTGGCGGCGGCGCCCTGCACGCGGGCGCGCTGATCCGAGAGGTCGGGCTGAAGGCCGCGCTGGTGCCGCGCTTCCCCGGCATCAACTCGGCGCTGGGCTGCGTCATCGCCGACATCCGCCACGATCAGGTGCGGACGGTGAACCTCTCGCTCGAAGGTATCGACGCCTCGTCACTGGACGCGCTGATGGTGACCGAGGCGGAGGCGGTCCGGCAGGTGGTGGCGGAAGCGGGGCTGCCGGTCGAGCGCATCGACACGCTCTTCGAGCTGGACATGCACTATGCCGGCCAGACGCACACGGTCTCCGTGCCGTTGCCGCTGGAGGTCGCGGGCGGAACGGCAGGGGTGAGCGAGGCGGTGATCCGCACGGCCTTCGAGGCGGCCTATCAGGCGAGCTTCAGCCGCCTGCTGCACGGTGTGCCCGCGCGCATCGTCAATCTCCGCACGGCGGCGGTCGGGCGGCGCCCGCATTTCGACCTCGCCAGCCTTGCGCCGGAGCCCGACGCGACAGTCGAGGGCGCGCGGCGCGGCACGCGGCCGGTCTGGTTCGGCGGCGCCTGGCACGAGACGGCGATCCTCTCGCGGCTCGACCTGCCGGCAGGTGCCGTGATCCCCGGCCCCGCGATCCTGGAGCAGCCCGACGCCACCACCGTGGTGGACCCTGGCCTGACCGCGCGGGTGGACCGCCTGGGCAACGTCATTGTCGAGGCTGCGGCATGAGCCACGCACCCATCCCCGCCACGAACACGGCCCTGCTGCTCTTCGACCTGCAGAACGACTTCATCCACCCCGATGGCGCCTATGCTCGCGGTGGACAGGGCGATCCCGATATCACGGCCCTCCCGGCGCGATTGGCCCCGCTGGCAAATGCGATGCGGCACGCTGGCGGCTGGATCGCCTCCACCCACTTCACCCTTTGGCCGGGAAGGGGAGGGGAGCCGATCATCGCGCCCCACCTGAAGATGCTGCGCCCCTTCCTGCGCCAAGGAGACTTCGCGCCGGGAAGCTGGGGGCAGCAATTGGTGGAGGAACTGGGCCCGAGCGACATCCCGATCGAGAAGGTGGCCTATTCGGCCTTCTACATGACCCGGCTGGAGTGGATGCTGCGGAAGTGTGGGATCGAGCGGCTGGTGGTCGGCGGCATTACCACCAACGGCGGCGTCTCCACCACCGTCCGGGACGCGCATGTGCGGGACATTGACGTCACCGTCCTCTCCGATGGTTGCGCCACCTTTGGCCGTGCGGCGCACGAGACGGCCATCGCGGCGCTGCTGCCCGTCGCGCGGGTGGCAACGGTCGCCGAGGTGATGGCGGAGCTTGGCGTGTGACGATCCTTCCGGCGCGCGAGGTCTACGAGGTCGCCATCCCCGTGGCGGTGGTCGGCGCCGGCGCCGCGGGCCTCTGCGCGGCCCTGGCGGCACGGGAGGCGGGCGCCGAGGTGCTGGTGCTCGAGCGCGACCCGGTGCCGCGCGGCTCCACCGCCCTCTCGGCCGGGCTGGTGCCGGCGGCCGGCACCCGCTGGCAGCGCGCGGCGGGGATCGATGACGACCCGTCGCGCTTCGCCGCCGATATCTCGGCCAAGGCAGGGGGCGAGCCGGACCCGGCGGCGGTGAAAACCGTCACCGACGCGGTGGCGTCCGCGCTGGAATGGCTGGCCGACGCGCACGGCCTGAATTTCTCCGTCATCACCGATTTTCGCTACCCTGGCCATTCCGCGAACCGCATGCACGGCCTGCCCAGCCGCTCCGGCGAGGAACTGGTGGACCGGCTGCGCGAGGCGGCGGAGGCGGCCGGGATCGATATTCTCTGCGACGCCCAGGTGACCGCGCTGCACGCAGCGCCCGATGGCCGCATCACCGGCCTGACCCTCCGCCGTCCGGACGGCACGGAGGACGCGCTGGGCTGCGGCGCGCTGGTGCTGGCCTGCAACGGCTATGGCGGCAACAAGGCGCTCGTCCGGCAGCACGTGCCGGCGCTGGCAGATGCCACCTATTTCGGCCATCCCGGCAACCAGGGTGAGGCCATCTTCTGGGGCGAGGCGCTGGGTGCCGCCACGCGTCATCTCTCCGGCCATCAGGGCCATGGATCGGTCGCCCATCCTGCCGGCATCCTCATCACCTGGGCCACGATCACCGAGGGCGGCGTGCAGGTGAACCGCCAGGGCCAGCGCTTCTCCGACGAGAGCCACGGCTATTCCGAGCAGGCCGCGAAGGTGCTGGAGCAACCGGACGGCATCGCCTGGACGGTGTTCAACGCGCGCATCGCGGGCATCGCCCGCCAATTCGAGGATTTCCGCCAGGCCGAGGCGGCGGGCGCGGTGCTGGCCGCCGAGACGGTGCCAGAGCTGGCCGCCGCCACTGGCCTGCCGGAAAGCGCCCTGGCGGAGACGCTGTCAGAGCTGCGCCGGCTGAAGGAAGCTGGTGCCACGGACGGCTTCGGCCGGAACTTCGCGGGCGTTCCCCAGCTTGAGCCGCCCTACCGCGCCGTCCGCGTCACGGGCGCGCTGTTCCACACCCAAGGTGGGCTGGTCGTGGACAACGCGGCGCGTGTCCTGCGCCGGGATGGCGGGGCCCTGCCCAATCTCTTCGCGGCAGGCGGCGCGGCCTGCGGCGTCTCGGGGTCCAAGGCCTCGGGCTATCTCTCCGGGAACGGCCTGCTGACGGCGGTGGCGCTCGGCCGCATCGCCGGGACGGCGGCGGGCGAGGCGGTACGGTGACGGGCGGCCCGCCGCGCGCGGCGGTGGTGCCGGGCCAGGCATGGAGGCGTTGATGACCACGCGGCGAGGCGTCCTGTCCGGGGTGGCGGCACTCCCCCTCCTGACTCGCGAATCGCGGGCGCAGCCGACAGCTTGGAAGCCCAGCCGGCCCGTGCGCCTCGTGGTTCCCTTCGCGCCGGGCGGCCTGACCGACATCCTGGCGCGCCAGGCCGCCGAGGCGCTGACGCCGCGCCTGGGACAGACCGTGGTGGTCGAGAACCGTGGCGGCGCCGGCGGCAACCTGGCGGCCGAGGCGGTGGCGCGGTCGGCGCCGGACGGGCACGCGCTTCTTGTGGGCACGCAGGGCATCCTGGCGATCAACAAGGCCCTCTACGCCCGGCTCAGCTACGATCCGGACACCGACTTCGTACCGCTCGGGATGCTGGCACAGCAGCCGAACCTTCTGGTGGCCCGCGCCGGAGGCTTCGTTTCCCTGACAGAGGCGCTTGCCGCCGCCAAGGGACGCAGCGGCGGCCTCTCCTACGGCTCCAACGGCGCCGGCTCCTTCACCCATCTCTCCATGGAATTGCTGCGGAGCCTGACGGGGGCAGAGATGACGCATGTGCCCTATCGGGGCAGCGCGCCGATGCTGACCGACCTCGTGGCAGGCAACCTCGACATCGCCTTCGACGCGCTCGGCACCTCCCTGCCGCAGGTGCGGGCCGGGGCCCTGCGCGCGCTCGCCGTCTCTTCCGCCGCGCGCAGCCCGTTGCTGCCAGAAGTGCCGTCCGTAGCCGAGACCGTACCGGGTTTCGACGCCACACCCTGGTACGGCGTCTTCGCCGCCGCCGCGACGCCGCCGGACATCCTCGCGGCACTGGAAGCGGCGATGCAGGCAGTGCTGACGGAAGCAGCCTGGGGGAGGATTCTATCGGAGCGGCAGGCCGACCCGCTGCCAGGGGACCGCACCGCCCTGACCAGCCGCATCGCGCGAGAACGGGAGGTCTGGCGGGAGGTGGTTCGCCGCACGGGTGTCAGGGCCGACTGAGGGAGCCGACGAGGATGCTTGACGCCGTGGTGGACTGGGCCTGGGACGGGCCGCCTCCCGGCTCGAAGCAGGCGCGCGCGGCCCGGTTTCTGCTGATCGACAGTCTCGGCTGCGCGCTGGCGGGGCTCTCCCACGCCCGGCCGCGCGCGCTTGCGGCGGCTCTCGCCCCACTGCATCCGGGAACGCTGTCCTTGCCGGGCTGCCCGCCGCTCGGCCCGGCCGGCGCCGCCGCAGTGCTGGCCGCCGCCCTTCTCTGGGACGAGGCGAACGAGGGGCTGGCGCGCGCCCACGGGCGGCCCGGCCTGCCGGTCGCGCCCCTCGCCCTTGTCGCCCTCGCGACGGGCGCCCGGCTCGGCGACGCCCTCTCGGCCTACGCCCTCGGCTACGAGGTGGCCGCGCGGGCCGGGGAGGCATGGCGCATCCGGCCAGGGATGCATGTGGACGGCTCCTGGCATAGCCTCGGCGCCGCGGCGGCTGCGGTCCGGCTCAGCGGCGGCGACAGGGCTGCCACCGCGCGTGCCATTCGGGTCGCCGCCTGCCAGCTTCCTTTCAGCCTCTACGCGCCGATTGCCGCCGGGATGGACGGCCGCAACAGCTACGCCGCGCATGCCGTGCTGCTGGGCGGCCTGGCCGCCGCCTCGGCCCTGGCGGGGATGGACGCGCCGGGGGACGGCATGCTGGTGGCCCGCCGCCTCGCCCTCGGCCTGGAGGAGCCGCCCGCGGTGGAACCCGCCGGCCGCTGGCTGCTGGAGGAGGCCTATCTCAAGCCCTTCGCCGGTGTGCGGCACGCCCATTATGCCGCCGCTGCCGCCCTGAAGCTGCGCCCAGCCCTGGGCGGCGCGCTGCCGCGGGCAGTCCGGCTGGAAACCTATGCGGAGGCGCTGCAATACGCCGGCAACCGCGCGCCGGCCGTGCCGATCTCCGCTCAGTTCAGCCTTTCATGGGCGGTGGCGGCGGCTCTCCTGCAGGGCGACCTCGGCCCCGCTTCCTATACCGAGGAAGCCCTCACGGACCCCTGCATACGGGCGATCGAGGCCATGGTGGAACTGGCGGAGGATCCCGGCCTGCCTGCAGGGCGGCGAGGGGCCCGCCTAGCGCTCGTTCTGTCGGACGGTACGCCGACGGAGGCGGGCGTCACCGGTGTGACCGGCGACCCCGATCGGCCAATGGGTGAGGAGGAAGCGTTGGCGAAGTTCCGTCGCTACGCCGGCAGCGTCCTTTCGGAAGTGGCTGTGGAGCACGCCGTGGCGGCCATACTCGGGCCACCGGACAGCTCCCCTGGCCGCATCATCTTCGGCGTGCCTTCCGGGTGACTGTCCGGGCCTGACACGCCCGGCGACTGGGCTAGGAGGCCCGCCGGGGGGCCCGGTCCCGATCGCCCTGAAGAGGGCGCATGACGCTTTAGCAGATCGGGCCACCCGCTGGATGTTCGTCGGTTTACCTCGTGGGCGCGGTGGTGGCTTCCCAATAGGGTGGGCTGGAGAGCACGAGCGCACGCAGGTCGGCGGGTTCATGCGCCCCTTCCACTCTCCCCTGGCCGAGCACGGCGGCGCGAGCAAAGGCGGCCATGCGGAGGCCAGCGAGGCGCATGTTCTCCTCGTGCTGCGTTTGCAGCGGATGCGGCCCCCGGAAAACAAAGATGTCCCGCAGGCCTCGTGCCCGGCGAAGGACGGAGAGCGACCCCTCCAATCCCTCGACGTAATCCCAGGTTCCCTTGACGATCAACAGCGCCGGCCACCGCTCCACACCGGCGAGCACGTCCCCGTCGGGGTAGTAGGTCGTGTTCCGCTCCACGCGAAGCGCCGCCTCGACCAGGTCGTGCCCCGCGACACGCCAGCCGAGGCCGCCCGAATTAGGACCGTAGAGGATGGCCCCGCGGATGTTCGTGCGGCCGAGCGGCGGGCGACAGGCGCCGTCCGGCAGGTCCCTGTCGCAGTCCGCCACGAAGTTCTGCTGCATCGCCCAGGCCGTTGCGTAGGAGCCGCGGGAGTAGCCGCCGAGCACCACCGGGATCTCCGTTGCGCGCTGCCCCGCGAGGAGGCGCCCCCGCGCGGCCTCGCCCGACAGCAACTCCCCGCCCGGCGAGAGGAGGCGGAGGTCCTTCCCGGTCTCGAGTGCGTCGAGCATGCGGAACATGTCGCGCGCCTGCTCGGCCGTGTTGTAGCCGCTCACGCCGCCGGAGATGCCGTTGCCGCGGCGATCGGTGACGAGCACGTCCAGCCCGGCCGCGTTCAGCGCGGCCGCGAAGCCACGCCAGTGCCGGATTCCCGGCTGCTCCGAGGCGCCAGCCTCGGCCGCCGCGACGAAATTGCCCGCCTCTGTCCGCACGACGCCGGTCGCCGCGGGGGCGTCGATGCCGGTGATCTCGCCGCCGCCGCCGTTGTTGAGGATGACCAGCGCACGGCGCCGCCCACCCGCGCCATCCTCGATGCCGCTGCCTTCGAGATACCATCCGCGGAGCCGGATCGGCGCGTCGAGGTTCAGATGGCGCCGCTCGTAGCTGTCGCGCGGCACTGTGAACTCGACGGTCCAGGCGTGCGGCTCGGAGGCGGCGATCGGCTCCCCGAAGCGGGCGAAGAAGCCCGGGCGGCGGATGGCGTGGAGGTCCACCTCGCCCTGCGGGTCCACCCGGCCCTGCGGATCGACCGTACCTGTGCGGCGCCGCTCGGCTGCAGTGAAAGTCACGGCGCCGGCGCGGGCGGGGTCGGCGCAGGCCGGGTTGGCCCGGCATTCCGTCCAGCGCGCCCTTATTCGCGCGTCCGTGAACTCCTGCACGTAGTAGTCGCCGCTGAAGCCAAGCGGGGCGAGCTGCGCCGTCGGCACGAAGGGGAGGCAGACCGCCTGGCCGCCCTCCTGCGCCAAGTAGCCCGGCAGGTCGGCATTGCGGTCGAAATTCACACGCGCCCTGCAATCCGGCGCGGGGGTGCCGGGGTTGACGGAGGGCGCCTGAGCCAGGGCCGTGCCCGCTAGGCCTAGCAGAACCGCCGTAGCCGGGATGATGGAGTGCAGCGCCCTCATGTCAGCCAATCCGGTTCGCGCGCAAGAAGTCGGCGACGCCGCGGACGAATTCAGGCCGCCCCGGTGCCGTGCCGTGCGACGCGCCCTCGATGGTGACGAGCTGCAGGGCGGGACGCGCCGCCTTCAGCCTCTCGAAGTCGCGCAGATAGGGGTCAGCGGTGCCGACCACGCCGAGCATCGGCACCGGCGCCGCGGCAAGTCCCTCCACCGCGATCACCTGCGCCGGGTTGGACCGGCGCACGGCGGCCAGCGCACGGGGATCCTTGCCGGCCAGCGCGCGCTCCGACTGCGCGCGGATCTCGGCCTCGCTCGGCGGCGGCTGGTTGCGGGGCCAGAGGCGGATGATCTGTGAGGTGAGCAGCCCCTGATCCATTTCTGCTGATTCGACATCGACGCGCCGCTGGTCCTCGGCCGTCCAGCCAAGGCGGCCGCAAGCCCCACCGAGTGTGAGGGTCGCGAAGCGCTCCGGCCGCAGGGTGACGAGCTGGGCCACGACATGCGAACCCATGGAGTAGCCCACGATATGCGCCCTCTGCAGGCCGAGATGATCAAGCAGGCGGACGACGTCCATCCCCATTTCTGGCCCATATTGTGCGGGATCGTGCGGCTTGCCGCTGCGGCCGTGTCCGCGCGCGTCCATACCGATCACGCGGAAGCCTTCGGCCAGCGTGCCGAAGACGCCGGTCTCGACCCATTGCGCCTCGGTATCCACCGTGTAGCCGTGAACCAGTATCACCGGCTCGCCGCGACCGGCCTCGATGAAGCGGATCGGCACGCCCGCTGAAGCGAAGCGCTGTTCCTCGGCTGCATGGGCAGCGCCGGCTGCTAAGCATGCGCTCCCTGCCGCGAGCAGAAGACGTCGCTGAATGGCCATGACCCTGGCTCTCCTCCGGTTTCCGGCCTTTGGCCGTGTGGGAGGAGTTGACTACGAGGGAGCCAGAAGCGGAAGCGGGGCTGGCAGTGGCGGTAATGCTTCCTACCGGTTCGCCTTCACGCCGCTTGGCTCGCTCGATAACTCACCGCTGGCGGGGCAGGAGTTATGACCGGCCGTGACATCGAGGAACCGGAGGTAATCCTGTCCCTAGCCGGGAGTAGTCCGGGACGATCATGGGATGATCGCAGAGGATGCGGCAAGACGGGCTGCAAGCGCTGCGGGCAACCATGACGTACCTCCTGGCCTGTATGACCTTCCCTGTCACTTTGCCAGGGTTACCTCTGCCGTAAGCGTTGCCCTCGTCACCGACCATCTGAGGCTCACTCTGTTGAGTCGATCTATGCTGGCTTAGCACGGGGCAGGCGAGGCGCTCCGAGACGCGGAGGATCTCCTTTGCACGCTCGACGCGATCGCGCTTGTGGGCTGAGTTCACCGGCATCTTGACTCAGCCACCTTCAGGATAAGCTTCTCGAATGTCAGATCCGACAAACGCTTGCAAAAACCTGCGTTCTTCCACTCAGTTTCTTTAGCCGCTTTGTGTGACCCAGATTGCGCTCGCCATGCTCAGTGCGCAAACAGTGAGAGTCACCTCGCTCGCCCCCGGCGTGCGGATCGCTTCGGACTCCGACTTGCGCCCAGCGATCAGTTTTCCCGCTTGCCTGAGTTTTATGATGGCCTCCTCTAGCTTCTGCCTCATCTTCAAACCCATTGTCGTGTCTCCTCTAAATCAACGGCCTCCATCGGCACAAGTCCACCGCTCAGGAGAGATCACGGTAGCACCTCGCTCCGCGTCCACGGTTTTGCCGGGGCATTGAGAGCTAAAATTGATGGTCGACAGCGCGTTTCGCCTCATGCCCGAGTCTCGGGTGATACGGCTCATCCTTCTGCGTTTAACTAATTCTTCACGACTTCGCCTTAAGAAGTTGAAAGTGAAACACCCGCGAGTCACGCTAAATGACGATACTCATGGATGCTCTGGATAGGGTTATAGAGCGCGCGCCTGGTATCGTTTCAACGCTTGTGGCCCTGTTCTTGATCTCGGCACTCATGATCTGGGGCCTAGCTTCCGTCTATGTTTTTAAAAGAGCGCTGGGGTTTGATTTTGTGCCTGATCTTGATGTTCTGCCAGATTGCGAAATTGAAGCCTTTCTGGAGTACGCGCGGAATCTCCTCAACTACTGACCTATTTGCCAGGCGCACAAGGAATCTTGGTGGTGATCCGGGCGCAGCGGTTTGTGGGCACTAACCCTGTAACGATTGCATTTAGGGTCATTTGGAGCCTGAACGGTGGGTATCAAAAACCTTCCTGATCAGATACAGTTTAGGCCCTCTATTTCGGCTGCGAGCGCTGGATTTACGGACTTGGCCTCCGTCATAGGTAACAATCTCTTCAAACCTTGTCTCACGTGCGGGCTAAATAGTCGTCGAGTCGCGCGAGCCTGATAAGGTATGTGGAAGCGGTACGTGTTGACGGCGTCAAGCCGTGCTTCCGAAAACTTTGCGTAGAACTGCACGATCGAGCAGTCGGTATCAGACCTTGTTCATTGCCACCTCCGCTGGAGCCTGGCTTGCTTTTGCAAGTCGCCATGGACGCCGAGAACACGTGTCAGGTGATGATGCGTAGAACAGAACT
>NZ_RCVR01000199.1 GCF_016107305.1 Roseomonas sp. KE2513 | reverse complement strand
TCGCGCATGTCCTCGAAGCCGACATAGGTCACGTTGTTCGGCAGCTGGGCGATCGCCGCCGAGGCGGCCGCCGAGAGGGGACCGACGCCGAAGCTGGAGAAGTCGGTCGAGTAGTTGGCGTAGTAGATGCCGTTGTCGGCCACGCCCGTCGCGAAGGTGGTGCCCCGCGTCAGGTTGTTCAGCTGGAAGCTGACAATCCCGCTGGCCGCCCCGACATTCACCGACGTCCCGATGGCGGCCGTCTGGTTGTTGAAGATGATGCCCGAGGCGCCGGCGCGCGAGAGCGTGCTCGTGTCCGCCGCGTCACGGTAGACGAAGACGGCCGTGATCTGACCCATCGAGCTGAGATCGCCCGGGCTCACGGTGATCGGCGCGGCCTG
>NZ_RCVR01000198.1 GCF_016107305.1 Roseomonas sp. KE2513 | reverse complement strand
CCCAACTCCACCAACCACTCCGCCACAAAGCCGATCATCTCGCGTGGGAAGGTGGCGCCGGCGGACTTCTCCGTCCACACCGCAACAAAGGCTGGGTGCGTGGGCACTCGGTCTTCTTGCAAATCCTGGGATGGGAAGCCGACGGCCGAACAGAGGACCACAATGCCTCACTAAACTCATTCCGATTTCATACCAGAAAGTTCGTTACAATTACCTGTCTGCATTCTTTACGCCCGCTGAATCCGGGTTCGACCACGCAATGATTGTTTTTTAGAAATTATGGGTTTGGCAAAACGGCACGCTTGCTGCTGCAGGGACGGTCATGTCGGCATCATCGCCGGATGCAATCCTCCTGTAGAGGCAATTTTCCATGCGCAAACTGCTCCTTGCATCAGCCGCCA
>NZ_RCVR01000197.1 GCF_016107305.1 Roseomonas sp. KE2513 | reverse complement strand
GGTCGCGCGGGGGAGCCCGAGCGCCTGATGATCGATGCGACCCACCTCAAGGCGCACCGGACAGCAGCCAGCCCTCTCAAAAAGGGGATGTTCCCCGCCGTATCGGGCGCACCAAGGGCGGCCTGAACTCCAAGCTCCATGCCGTCTGTGACGGCAAGAGCCGCCCCGTGGTCCTGCTGCTGTCCGAAGGTCAGATGAGCGACCACAAAGGGGCAGCCCTGATGCTGCCCCGCCTGCCACGCGCCAAGGAGCTGCTCGGCGACAAGGGCTACGACAGCAACCGCTTCCGCGAGGCCCTGACCGAGCGCAGCATCGCGCCCTGCATACCCTCAAGCAAGAGCCGCAAGGTCCCGATCCCCTATGACAAAGCCCTCTACCGCCAGCGGCACCGCATCGAGAACATGTTCGGCCGCCTGAAGGACTGGC
>NZ_RCVR01000196.1 GCF_016107305.1 Roseomonas sp. KE2513 | reverse complement strand
GGCGACAGCCGTTCGGGTCATGTTCAGCAAGGAGACTGACATGACCTTCTGGAAGGAGCGCTTGGAGGCAGAGGCGAAGGGCCGCGAGCCTCACGCCGCCTGAGACCGAGGGACGACTGCTTATGCCGTTAGTGGAGGTATAGGCTCCCCACAGGCCTATAGTGGCCTCTGGGGAGCGTGCTCCAACTCCTCTATCAGGCCTCCGGTTCAACGAACCTCGTCACCTGGAAAGGCTGAATGCGTGCGGGCTTACCGCTTAGATGCTCATACTCAACTTTGACCAGCATACCGTTACCCCGATCGAGCCAATACGTCGTCTTGCCCGAGTAGCCCACACCATTACCGAGACGTCCTTCTCTCAACCTTTGGATCCGCACCGCCGTAATCGCCGCGCCGGAAACGGTTATCTGATCTTCGCCTTCCGTAGTGTACCGCTCGTGCCAGAGGCCGTTTG
>NZ_RCVR01000195.1 GCF_016107305.1 Roseomonas sp. KE2513 | reverse complement strand
GCCTCGAACAGGTAGCTGCGCAAGAGCTTGTCACCGTGCTTGGACACGCCCGCGCTGCGGTCCATTTCCCCGGACTGGTGCTGTCTCTGTGTCGGGCCGAGATAGGCGCCTACCGAGCGCGAGCGCCGGAAGTGCCCTGGTGCCTTCACGGCCGCGCTGAAGCTTGTGGCATTTACGGCGCTCACGCCCGGGCAGGTCATCAGCAGCCGACAGGTTGGGTCATCCTTGGCGGCCGCCATGATCCAGCGATCCAGCCCAGCGATCTCATTCCGCACCGTCCACCACACCGTCAGAAGCGGCTCGGCCACCGCTGCCACCTCGCGCCGGTTGGCCAGCGACTGCCGCACCTTAGCCTCGAACGCTCCGCCTGCCCGTCTGCGGGCCCGCAGACCGAAGGTCTTGAGCACGCTCCGGAGCTGGTTCGACAGGTCCGTCGAGATGCCGACCAGCTGGGACCGGGCGTTCACCAAGTG
>NZ_RCVR01000194.1 GCF_016107305.1 Roseomonas sp. KE2513 | reverse complement strand
GGCCTTCAGGTAGACCTCCTCGTACTTGACCGAGCGCCAGAGCCGCTCGACGAAGACGTTGTCGCGCCAGGCGCCTCGGCCGTCCATGCTGATGGCGATATCGGCCTTGAGCAGCACTTCGGTGAAGGCCTAGCTGCTGAACTGCGATCTTTGGTCCGTATTGAAGATGTCAGGCCGGCCATGCCTGAACATTGCCTCCTCCAGTGCCTCGACGCAGAACGCCGCTTCCATGCTGATTGACACTCGCCAGGACAGGACCCGGCGGCTGAACCAGTCGAGTACGGCGGCGAGGTAGACGAAACCACGCGCCATCGGCACGTAGGTGATATCCATGGCCCAGACCTGGTTCGGGTGCTCGATCTTCATCCCACGCAGCAGATACGGGTAGATCTTGTGGCCCAGCGCCGGCTTGGAGGGGTTCGGCTTGCGGTAGATCGCCTCGATGCCCATGCGCTTCATCAGCGTCGCAACATGGCAC
>NZ_RCVR01000193.1 GCF_016107305.1 Roseomonas sp. KE2513 | reverse complement strand
AGCCTTCAGGTAGATCTCCTCGTACTTGACCGAGCGCCAGAGCCGCTCGACGAAGACGTTGTCGCGCCAAGCGCCTCGGCCGTCCATGCTGATGGCGATACCGGCCTTGAGCAGCACTTCGGTGAAGACTTGGCTGGTGAACTGCGATCCTTGGTCCGTATTGAAGATGTCAGGCTGGCCATGCCTGACCATTGCCTCCTCCAGTGCCTCGACGCAGAACGATGCGTCCATGCTGATCGACACCCGCCAGGACAGGACCCGGCGGCTGAACCAGTCGAGCACGGCGGCGAGGTAGACGAAGCCACGCGCCATGGGCACGTAGGTGATATCCATGGCCCAGACCTGGTTCGGGCGCTCGATCTTCATCCCGCGCAGCAGGTACGGGTAGATCTTGTGGCCCGGCGCTGGCTTTGAGGTGTTCGGCTTGCGGTAGATCGCCTCGATGCCCATGCGCTTCATCAGCGTCGCAACATGGCAT
>NZ_RCVR01000192.1 GCF_016107305.1 Roseomonas sp. KE2513 | reverse complement strand
GAGAGACCGCTCGCCGGCACGGGTTTCCCCGAACCAGCACGGCCCTGTCTCTCGAAGACGACGCAGCACAGACAGGAGCAAGCATCCGCTCGCTCAACCATCCTGCCGCAACCCTAAGCCCATCCTATGGCTTGGAGACGGTCGGTATCGAACCGACGACCCCCTGCTTGCAAAGCAGGCGCTCTCCCACTGAGCTACGCCCCCACAAGCCAACCAGGAACAGGCAAACCAGCACCGCCGCGCGCCCTCAGGCCTCCCGGCCTTCTCACCAGATCAACTGGTGGGCCAGGGAGGACTTGAACCTCCGACCCCACGCTTATCAAGCGTGTGCTCTAACCAACTGAGCTACTGGCCCAAGCTTCGAATGCACGACGATCAACAGGAAGGATGCGCGGCCAGCGCCGCGGCGCGGAGAACCGCGCCGGCCAATGGCCGCGACCCAAACCAGCAAGGAGAGGATACGGGTGTGAACGAGATCCGTGATCAGGATCTGT
>NZ_RCVR01000191.1 GCF_016107305.1 Roseomonas sp. KE2513 | reverse complement strand
TGCGGCACTATCGCTGGTCGTGGCCGGTGTGCGGGGCGCTGCTGCTGGCCTTCTCGGCGCTGACCTGGTCGCTGATCGGGCACCTGCTGGCCTGGTGGCTGGGCTAGGCGGGGCTCAGTCCATCCCGGCCCAGCCGGTGAGGCCCGGGCGGTGTCGCGGGGAGGGGCGCGCCTCGCCCGGTCCGGGCGGGGGGCCGACCAGGGTCATGTCGCCGCGCAGGAGGTTCAGCAGCACGGGCAACTGGTCGATGCGGGCGGGGCGGAGCAGGCGGCCGAGGCGTGTCGGCACAGGGCGGCCATAGGGTCCGGGCGCGGTGCTGCGGAAGGTCAGCAGCTCGAAGGGCCGGCCGCCGCATCCCTCGCGCCGCTCGCGACGCAGCACCGGGCCGCCCTGCAGCCGCAGCGCCAGCACCACCAGCAGCGACAACGGCAGCGTCAGCCCCAGCAGCGCCAGCGCCACCACCACGTCACCCGTCCGCAACGCCGCGCGTGAGGCAGCGC
>NZ_RCVR01000190.1 GCF_016107305.1 Roseomonas sp. KE2513 | reverse complement strand
CGCCCGCGCGGCCACGAGGTCCCCGCGTTGCAGGTAAAGATTGGCCAGGTGCGCCCCAATCCCGGCATCCGCTGGTGCCGCCTCCGCTGCCTTGCGCGCCCACTCGAGCGCCGCGGCATCATTGCCGCCGCGCTGCTCGACGATGCTGAGAAGCCGCAGGAGCTGCGCTGCTCTCGGGTTAAGGGCCAGCCCTTGGGTCGCCACCGCCCGCGCCGCGTCGAGATCGCCGATCTGCATGTGAGCATTGGCGAGATGCGCCTGCATCCCGGCGTCATCCGGCGCCGCTTCCGCTGCCTTGTGCGCCCACTCGAGCGCCGCGGCATCATTGCCGCCGCGCTGCTCGACAATGCTGAGAAGCCGCAGGAGCTGCGCTGCTCTCGGGTTAAGGACCAGCCCTTGGGTCGCCACCGCCCGCGCCGCGTCGAGATCGCCGATCTGCATGTGAGCGTTGGCGAGATGCGCCTGCATCCCGACATCAGCTGGTACCGGCTCCGCTGCCTTGCGCGCCCACTCGAGCGCCGCGGCAT
>NZ_RCVR01000019.1 GCF_016107305.1 Roseomonas sp. KE2513 | reverse complement strand
CACGGCCCGACCCACCGCCGGCAGCCGGGTCGGGGGCTGCCAGGGGCCTGAAACCGCCGGGTTCATGGCCGCGGAGGAGGGAGTCGGGCAAGGCTCGCGTCCATCAACGACAGGGCAACGACAGGGCAAGGCTCAGGCATGGCCAAGGCATCGCTCTCGCACCGCTTAGCGCGGGAAGCGACGACGCACTGCAGCATAGGACAAGATCTGGCCGCGCTCGCCCACTGAGAATGCCCGCCCACTGGATCGTGAATAAGGCCCCTGCCCGCCGCTCCCCTCCCGGACCCGCCAAGTGGTCAGAGGAAGGCGGAGACGATCGCGACGATGCCGACCCACAGGAGGATCGAGATGCCGCCGATCACCCAGAAGGCGGTTCCTACGGGAAGCCGTTTCAGATCCTCCTCGACGGCGAGATCATCGGCCAGATCGGCCTCGTAAACTTCCACCGTCTCAGCCTGCACGACAAACCCCCATCGCTCATGCCCCCCGGCATGATCCACCGCTCGCCAAACTTTATCGTCAGGAGAGATTTGTCGAGTTTCGTAATGCTCTTTTGTCGTAACGATCTTGTGCGCCGCGGTTGCCCATCCCGCGACGCCGTTTCAGACTGCCGCCAGCATCACGGAGCAAGGACGTGACCCGCCGCCGCCTGATCAAGGCCCTCGCCGCGACGCCCCTCCTGGCGGGAGTCCGGTCGGCGGCCCACGCGCAGGAGGCCGTCACCGTCTTCGCGGCAGCGAGCCTCACCGACGCCATGCGCGCTCTCGGCGAAACCTGGCGCGGGCGCGGCCAACCCCTGCCCCGCTTCTCCTTCGCCGCCTCCTCCGCCCTCGCGCGGCAGATGGAGCAGGGAGCGCCCGCCGACATCTTCGCCTCGGCCGACGAGCCGTGGATGGATTACGTCGCGGAGCGAGACCTCATCCTGCCGGAGACGCGGATCAGCCCTCTCGCCAACGCCCTCGTCCTCGTTGCCCCGGCCGACCGGGCGCTGCCGCCGGTCGCGCTCGCCAGGGGAATGGACCTCCTCACCCTGCTCGGCCCCAACGGGCGGCTCGCGACGGGCGATCCCTCCAACGTGCCCGTGGGCAAGTACGCGCAGGCCGCCCTCACCTGGATGGGCGCCTGGGAGGCAATCGGGCCGCGCCTTGCCCGCGCCGACAACGTCCGCTCCGCCCTGCTGCTGGTGGAGCGCGGCGAGGCACCGCTCGGCATCGTCTACGCGACCGATGCGGCGGCCTCCCGCGGGGTGAGGGTCGTCGGCACCTTCCCCGCCGAGAGCCACCCCCCCGTGACCTACCCCTTCGCCCTCGCGCGGCGCGCGGCCGGCAACGCGCAGGCCCGCGCCTTCCTCGCCTTCGTCACCGGCGGGGAGGCGGCGGAGACCTACCAGCGCTTCGGCTTCGAGCTGCGGGCGCCGTAGCGCGGGAATGGGGCTCCTCCCCGAGGAGTGGCAGGCGGTCCGGCTGAGCCTCTCCGTCGCCTTCCGCTCGGTCGCCTTCGGGCTGCCGCCGGCGGTGCTCGCGGCCTGGCTGCTGGCGCGCGGCCGCTTCCCCGGGCGGGCCCTGCTGGACGCGCTTGTTCACCTGCCGCTGGTCATGCCGCCCGTCGTGGTTGGCTGGCTGCTGCTGGTCACCTTCGGCCTGCGTGGGCCAGTGGGGTCGCTGCTGAACGAGTGGTTCGGCATCCGGCTGGTCTTCACCACAGCCGGCGCCTCACTCGCCACCGCGGTGATGTCCTTCCCGCTGATCGTGCGCGCCGTGCGCCTGAGCCTCGATGCCGTCGATCCCGGACTGGAGGCGGCAGCGCGAACCCTCGGCGCCGGGCCGCTCGACCGCTTCGTGACCGTCACGCTGCCGCTGATCGCGCCCGGCATCCTCTCCGGCGCCATCACCGCCTTCGCCGCCGGGCTGGGCGAGTTCGGTGCGGTGATCACCTTCGCCTCCAACATCCCCGGCGAGACGCAGACCCTGCCGCTGGCGATCTACGCCGCGACCCAGACGCCGGGCGGGGAGGCAGTGGCGGCGCGGCTGGCGGCGGTGTCGCTCGCCCTCGCGGTCGCGGGGCTGCTGCTGGCTGACCTCGCGGGACGGCGGCTCTCCCTCGCGCTCGGCCGGGCGCCCCGCTGATGTTGCCCCGCTGATGTTGCCCCGCTGATGTTGGAGGTCTCGCTGTCCCACCGCTTCGGCGGCAGGGACGGCTTCCTGATCGAGGCAGAGTTCGCGACGCCCACGCCAGGGGTCACGGCCCTCTTTGGCCCCTCCGGCTGCGGCAAGTCCACGCTCCTCTCCGCGGTCGCGGGCCTGCTGCGGCCCGACCGCGGCCGCATCGCGCTGGACGGTACCGTGCTGGCGGACACCATTGCCGACATCGCCCTGCCGCCGGAGCGGCGGCGCTGCGGCGTCGTGTTCCAGGATGCGCGCCTCTTTCCGCATCTCTCGGTGAGGACGAACCTCCGTTACGGCGAGCGCCGCGCGCCGCGCGAGGCCACCGGCCCCGGCTTCGAGGAGGTGGTGGAGTTGCTGGGCATCCGCCCCCTGCTCGGGCGGCGGCCCGGCGCCCTCTCGGGCGGGGAGCGGCAGCGGGTGGCGCTCGGCCGCGCGCTGCTCTCGCGCCCGCGGCTGCTGCTGATGGACGAGCCGCTGGCCGCCCTCGACGCCCCGCGCCGGGCGGAGGTCCTGCCCTTCCTCGCGCGCGTGCGGCACCGCTTCCGGGTGCCGATCCTCTATGTCACGCACGCGCTGGACGAGGTGGACCGGTTGGCCGACCACCTCGTGCTGATGGAGGCCGGCCGTGTCCTTGCCACGGGCACGGTCGAGGACCTCTCGGCCCGCACCGACCTCCCGCTGCTCGCGGGGCGGCGGGACGCGGGAGTTGCACTCGCCTGCCGGGTGACCGCGCACGATCCGGCGGGCGGGCTCACGCGGCTCGACTTCGCGGGCGGGGAGCTGCGCGTGCCGCTCCGGGCCGAACCCGCCGGCGAGGCACTGCGCCTGCGCGTCCGCGCGCGCGACGTCTCCGTCGCGTTGACGGAGCCGAAGGGTCTCTCCGTGCAGAACATCCTTCCGGCGGTGATCGAGTCGGTAGAGGGCGCGGGCGCGCATGAGGCGATCCTTCGCCTCCGACTCGGCGAGGCGGCGCTGCTCTCCCGCGTGACGGCCGAAGCGGCCTCGCGCCTGGCGCTCCGGCCGGGGCTCACGGTCTGGGCGCTCGTGAAGTCCGCCGCCTTTGGGCCGGAGGATGGGTGGGAATAAGGGCCCCTGCTTGGCGCAGTACGGGGGCGGCCGGTAAGATGCGGCTTCGTCACGTCTCCGCCGGGGCGCCGGGCACGTCGCCCGGGCGGCGGCGTGGCCAGGGGAGACCTCATGGCGCTGGTGAAGACATCCGAGCTGGGCGGGCGCGCCTCGGCGCGGGCCGCAGGGGCGGCAACGCCTGCCGTACCGCCGAACCCTCCCTCCCCGGCCGCGGCCCAGCCCAGCCGCGCCCGGCGGGCGCAGGACCGCTCCCGCGCGCGGCGGGAGAAGGCGGCGGAGCGGATCGGCGCCGCGACCGAGCAGCTGGCGGCCGGCGTGGCCGAGGCCGCCGCTGCCGCCGAGCAGCTGGGCCGGGCGCTCAGCCAGACCGCCTCCGCCGCCGAGGAGGCGGCGGGCGCCGCGCAGGAGTCCCAGGGCGCCATCGGCAGCCTCGGCGCCATCTTCGCCCAGGCGCGCGACCGGGCGGAGACCTCGCGCCGCCGGACGGATGCGATGCAGGCTGCCCTGATCGAGCTCGGTACGGGAATCGAGGCCTCCGCCGACTCGGTCGCGGAGAACGCAGCCCGCCAGCTCCGCTCCGTCGAGATCGTCGCGGCGCTGGAGGAGGGCGCGGCGAGCATCGGCAACATCACCCGCGTGGTCGGCGACATCTCAGACCAGACGAACCTCCTCGCCCTCAACGCCGCCATCGAGGCGGCTCGCGCGGGGGAGCAGGGCCGCGGCTTCGCCGTGGTGGCCGAGGAGGTGCGCGCCTTCGCCGAGCGTTCGGAGGCGAGCGCGGGCGAGGTGCAGGCGCTCGTCGCCACCATCCGCGAGGAGGTGCGCGGCATCGGTGCCCGCATCCGCGCCGCGGCCGAGGGCGCCGAGGCGCAGACGCGCGCGGGCCGTGCCGTGGTCGCGACGCTCGCCGAGGTGCGCGCCGAGATGGGTGCCCTGGCCGAGGGCGCGCAGGCGATCCTCCTCGCGGCCGTCGGGGCCGAGGGCGCGGCGCGGGAGGCACAGCGCGGCGCCGAGGGCGTCTCCGCCGCCGCCGAGGGGCAATCCGCCGCGACCGCCGAGGCTCAGCGCGCGGTGGAGCAGCAGGTCACCGCCCTGGCCGAGAGCCAGCGCACCGCCCAAGCCCTCGCCACCATGGCGGAGGGGCTGCAGGTCGGGACGGCCGGCGCCGGCGCGGCGGAAGAGGTCGCCTCCGCCGCCGAGGAACTCTCGGCGGTCGTGCAGGAGATGTCGGGCGCGGCCGGGCAGATCACCGCCGCGCTGGACGGGATCGCCCGCGGTGCCCAGGCGCAGGCGGCGGCCACCCAGCAGTCCTCCGCGGCGATGGAGGAGATCGAGCGCGCGGCCGTGGGCACCCGTGCCGCGGCGGCGGAGGCGGTCGCGCTGCTCCGCTCGCTCGCGCCGCGCCTCGGCGACGGGCGTGCAGGGCTCGCGGCGCTGAACGAGGGCATGGCGGCCGCCGTGGCGGAGACGCGGGCGGTGGCGGCGCTGGCGGGCGCGCTGGAGGCCTCGGGGCGGCGGATCGAGAAGATCGTGGACCGCATCGCGCTCGTCGCCGTGCAGACGAACATGCTCGCGGTCAGCGGCTCGGTGGAGGCGGCGCGGGCGGGCGAGGCGGGGCGCGGCTTCGCCGTCGTCTCCACCGACATCCGCGAGCTGGCGCGCGACGCTGGCGAGAACGCCGACCGGATGAAGGATGTGGTGCGCGATATCCGCGACCAGGTGGCCGTGGTGCGCGCCGACCTCGACGCCCTGGCCGCCGCCTCGGCCGCCGAGATCGGCCGGGGGCAGGTCATGCTCGACCGGCTGGTGGCGGCTGAGGCGGAACTGGCGGCGCTGCGGGCCGGGTCGGACGAGGTGCTGACCGGGGCGGAGGAGATCCTGCGCGCCGTGCGGGAGGTCTCCACCGGCACGCAGCAGATCGCGGCCGCGGCGGAGGAGGCGAGCGCCGCCGTTGCCCAGGCCTCCGCCGCCGCGCGCAGCCAGGCGCGCGGCACCGAGGACCTGGCCGCCGCCATCGAGGAAATTGCCGATCTCGCGGACGAGCTGCGCTCGGCGGGCGACTGAGGTGGCCGGGGCCACCGATGTCCTGACCGTTGATGCGTCCGGCGAGGGCTTCGCCCTGCCGGCCGCCCTCGTGCGGGAGGTGCTGCGGCCAGTGCCGCTGACGCGCGTGCCGCACGCCCCGGCCGCGCTGCTGGGCCTGGCCAACCTGCGGGGCACGGTGCGGCCCGTGCTGTCGCTCGCGCGGCTGGTCGGCGGCACCGAGGCGCCGCCCGGCCCCGCCTCGCGCATCGTGGTGGTGGAGGGCGCGGCGACCGTCGGGCTGCTGGTGGAGCGCGTCGCGCGGCTCGGTCCGGGCGGCGGGGCGCGGGCGCTCGACCTTCCAGCCCTGCTGGAGGGGGCCTTCGCCGGCCTCGCGCGCGCCGCCCCCCGAGCGGCCAACCTTGCACTGCCGGAGGCGCGCCCCGCGCGGGCGGCCGAGGCGCTGGCGCTCGTCGCCTTCAGGATCGCCGGGCAGGATTATGCCCTGCCGCTCGATAAGGTGGCCGAGGTGGCGCGCCTGCCGGCCCCCGCGGCGCTCGGCGGAGAGGATGGCGCGATCCTCGGCCTTGTGCCGCACCGGGGCGGGCTGCTGCCCCTGGTCCTCCCCCACGCGCTGCTCGGCCTGCCGGCGGGAGAGCCGACGGCCGCGACGCGGATCGTGGTCACGCGTCTCGGGGCCCATCGGCTTGGCCTTGTCGTGGATTCGATGAGCGCGATCCTCCGCGTCGGCGAGGAGGCGGTGGAGCCGGTGCCGCCGATCCTCTCCCGCGGGCTGGGGGAGGCGCGGGTGGCCGCGATCCTGCGGTTGGACGGGGGGCAGCGCCTCGTCTCCGTCCTCTCCCCGGCGGGACTGTTCGACGAGGCGACGGCGGCGCGGCTGGCCACGGGCACGGAGGAGGAGGCGATGGCTGTCAGCAGCGAGGCGGGCGCCGCGGAGCGCTTCCTGGTCTTCCGCCTGGGCGAGGAGAGCTACGGCCTGCCGATCGCGGCAGTGGAGGAGGTGGTGCGCCATCCCGGCGCGCTGACGCGCATCCCGCACGCGCCGGATTTCGTCGAGGGGGCGATGAACCTGCGCGGCGCCGTGCTGCCGGTCATCGACCAGCGCCGCCGCTTCGGCAGCGGGGAGGGCAGGCCGGCCGGGCGGATTGTGGTGGTGACGGTGGAGGGGCTGCGCGCGGGCTTCGCGGTGGACGCCGTGTCGGAGGTGCTGCCCGTGGCCGCGGAGGACCTCGCCCCCGTCCCGCCGCTGGCCGAGGGCGGCGCGCGACTCTTCGACCGCGTGGCGCGGGTGGAGCGCGGCGGGCGCATCATCCTGCTGATCGACCCCCGTGCCCTGCTGGACGCGGCCGAGCGCGACCTTCTGGCCGCCGTGGCGGCCCAGGCGGCGACAATAAAGGTGGCGGAGCCGTGATCCGCCTTCTCGTCGTCGATGATTCCGCGCTCATGCGCCGCCTGCTGGGCAGCGTCTTCTCGCAGGAGCCCGATTTCGAGGTCGCCTTCGCCCGCGACGGGGTGGAGGCGCTGGAGGCGATCGCCGCGCAGCGGCCCGACGTGATGACGCTTGACGTGCGGATGCCGCGGATGGACGGCCTGGCCTGCCTCGACCGGGTGATGCTGGAGAACCCGCTGCCGGTCGTGATGCTCTCCTCCGTGACCGAGGCGGGGGCGGAAGCGACGCTGGAGGCGCTGCGGCTGGGTGCGGTGGACTTCATCGGCAAGCCCGCCGGCGCCGCCTCCCTCTCGATCGACGCGCTGGCGCCGCGGCTGGTGGAGAAGGTGCGGGCCGCCGCGGGCGCGCGGTTGCGGCGGAGTCATCGTCTGGCCGAGCGGGTGCGCCTGCGCACGGGGCTCGCAGCCGCACAGGAGACGCCCGCGCGCGCCCCGCGACCGGTCCTTCCGAAAGCTGCTCCCCTGCCCCGCGCGGCGACCGCGCCCGGCTCGCCGCCAGGGCTGGTGCTCGTCGGCTGCTCAACCGGCGGCCCCACGGCGCTCGACGCGCTGCTGGGCCCGCTGCCTGCGGATTTCCCCTGGCCGATCCTCATCGCCCAGCACATGCCGGCGAGCTTCACCGGCCCCCTGGCGCGGCGTCTCGACGGGCTCTGCGCCCTGACCGTGGAGGAGGTGACGCGACCCGTGCCGCTGCAGCCCGGCCACGCCTATGTCGGGCGGGGCGATGCGGACCTCATCCTCGGCACGCGCGCGGGCGGGCCGGTGGCGATGGCCGCGCCCTCCGACCCCGACCGGCGCTGGCATCCCTCGGTGGACCGGATGGTGGACAGCGCGATGGAGCACATCCCCGCCGACCGCCTCATCGGCGTGCTGATGACGGGCATGGGCTATGACGGCGCCGCCGCCATGGCGCGGCTGTACGCGGCGGGCGGCCGGACCATCGCGGAGGCGGAGGAGACCGCCGTGGTCTGGGGCATGCCGGGGGAGCTGGTGCGGGCGGGGGCCGCGGGCGCCGTGCTGCCGCTTGAGAGTATCGCGCCCGCGCTGATCGGCGCCCTGGGACAGGCCCACGAGGCGTGGCGGTGAGCGACGAACGGCCCCTCAGCGAGGAGGAGCTTCGGCGGCTCTGCGACTTCCTCTATCGCCGCACCGGCATGTCCTACGGCGAGGGCAAGCGCTACTACATCGAGCGGCGCGTGGCCCAGCGCATCGCGCGCTCCGGCGCCGTCTCCTTCCCCGACTACATGGCGCTGCTGCAGTCCAGCCCGGCCGAGGCGGGGCGGCTGGTGAACAGCTTCACCGTGAACGAGACCTATTTCTACCGCGAGGAGCACCAGCTCCGCTGCCTCGGCCGCTCCATCCTGCCAGAGATCGTGGCCCGGCGGGGCCCGGGGGATCTCGTGCGGATCTGGTCCAACCCCTGCTCCACCGGGGAGGAACCCTACTCCATCGCCATCTGGCTGCTCGAGAACTGGCCGCCCGTCGATGCCTACAACATCGATATCGCCGGCTCCGACATCGACGGCGATGCGGTGGAGGCGGCGCGGGAGGGGCGCTACGGCGACCGCTCCCTCGCCCGCCTGCCCGAGGACCTCGTCGCCCGCTATTTTGGGCCGAGGCAGGACGGGCAGCGGCGGATCATCGACGACCTCCGCGAATCCGTGCGCTTCGGGACGGCGAACCTCGTGGATCCCGCGGGCATGGCGGCGGAGGGGCGCTTCGACGTCGTGTTCTGCCGCAACGTGCTCATCTACTTCGACGAGGCCTCCCGCCGCCTCGCCGCGGAGACGTTGTTCAACGCCCTTCTTCCCGGCGGCTTCCTGCTGCTCGGGCACACGGAATCGATGACCCGCATCTCCGACCGCTTCCTCGTGCGGCGCTTCGAGGACGCGGTGGTCTACCAGCGTCCGCCGGCATGAGCGACCTGCTGGACGCCTTCCTCGTCGAGGCCCGCGAGCTGGCCGAGACGGCCGCTGCCGAGCTGATGGCGCTGGAGCGCGCGCCGGCCGACGCCGCGCGGCTCGATGGCCTGTTCCGGGCGGTGCACACGCTGAAGGGATCAGTCGGCCTCTTCGACCTCGCGCCCATGGGCGCCGCGCTCCATGCCGCGGAGGATCTGCTGGACGCCGCGCGGGCCGGGCAGATGGCCCTCGGCCGTGCCGCCATCGACTCGCTGCTGGAGCTGATCGGGGCGGTTGAGACCTGGGTGGAGGAAGTGGCCGCCCTCGGCGGCACCCTCCCGGCCGCTGCCGCCGGGCGGGCGGGTGATCTGGAAGCGTCCCTCCGCGCGCTGCTGCCGGGGACGAAGCCGACCGGCGGGAGTTCCCCGGCCGCGGCCGGGCCATCGGCCGCGGACTGGCTGGCCCCGCTCCTGGCGCGGGCGGTGGCGGCGGAACACGCGGCCGGGCGCGGGGTGACCGCCCTGCGCTACGTGCCCGCGGAGGACTGCTTCTTCCTCGGCGACGACCCGATGGCGGTGGTGCGCGCCCTGCCGGGCCTCGTCGCGCTGCACGTCGCCCCCCGGCAGCCCTGGCCCGAGGCCGGGCCGGACCCCTTTACCTGCAATCTCGTGATCGAGGCGGTGGTCGCGGCGCCCGGGGCCGCGCTGCGTCCCCTACTGCGGCTGGTGGCGGACCAGGTGCGCCTGGCCGAGCTGCCGCCCCCGGCCGGGACTGCTCCGCCGCCCGCCCCGGAGGCTGCGCCTGCCGCGCCGCCCCGCGCGCTGCGGGTGGATGCCGGCCGGGTGGACGCGCTGGTGGACCTGGCGGGGGAGTTGGTGGTCGCGAAGAACCGCCTCGCTCATCTCGTCGAACGCGCGGCGGGGGCGGACCCGGCCCTCGCCCGCGCCCTCGCCGAGAGCCGCGCCGGGATCGAGCGGCTGGCGGAGGCGATGCATCGCGGCGTGCTCGGCCTGCGCATGGTGCCGCTGGGGCGCAGCCTCAACCGCCTGCCGCGCTCGTCGCGCGAGATCGCGGGCCGGCTCGGCAAGGAGGTCGCATTCCACCTGGAGGGCGAGGCGGTGGAGGCCGACAAGGCTGTCGTGGACGGCCTCTTCGAGCCCTTGCTGCACCTTCTCCGCAACGCGCTCGACCACGGGATCGAGTCGCCGGCGGAGCGCGCGGCGGCGGGCAAGCCGCGCGCCGGGCGGATCGCGCTGCGGGCGAGCCGCGGCGGCGTAGGCATCCTCGTCGAGATGTCGGATGACGGGCGCGGGATGGACCCGGCCCGGCTTCGCGCCGTTGCAGTGGCGCGCGGGCTGCTCGACCCCGCCGCGGCCGCGGTGCTGGACGACGACGCCGCGCTCGACCTCGTCTTCCGCCCCGGCTTCTCGACGGCCGGGACGGTGACAGACGTCTCCGGACGCGGCGTCGGAATGGACGCGGTGCGGACGGCGGTGGAGGCGCTGGGCGGGCGCGTCGCCCTTCTCTCCGCGCCGGGCGCCGGCGCCACCGTGCGCCTCACCCTTCCGCAGGGCGCCGCCGTCTCGACCGTCCTGCTGGTGCGCGCGGGCGGCGAGGTCTTCGGCGTGCCCGTGGAGGCGGTGGCGGAGACGCTCCGGGTACCGGCACCGCGCATCCTGCCGCTGCGTCAGGCGGAGGCCTTCGTGCTGCGGGACCGTACCGTGCCGCTGCTTCGCCTGGCCGGCCTGCTGGGCCTCTCCGCCGCGCCGCGGGGCGAGGTCGCGCGGGTGCTGCTGACCGGCGCGGGCGCCGGGCGGGCCGGGCTGGAGGTGGAGGGTTTCGCCGGGCGGCTCGACGTGCTGCTCCGCCCGCCCGAGGGACTGCTGCGGGGCATGCCGGGCATGCTCGGCACGGCCCTGCTCGGGGACGGGCGCGTGCTGGTGGTGCTCGACCTGCCGGCCCTGATCGACGGGGAAGGCGCCGGATGAGCCTCCGCATCGACGGCGACATCGCGCGGCTGGAGGGCGAGCCGCGCGTGGAGGACGCCGAGCCGCTTCTCGCCTTCCTCCAGGGCGGGCCAGGGCGCGGCGTGGACCTCAGCGAGGCGGGCCCCCTGCACGCGGCCGTCCTGGGTGTGCTGCTGGCGCTGCGCCCGGCGTTGCACGGGGGTGCCGGCGATCCTTTCAACGCGCGCTGGCTCCTGCCGCTCCTTGCGCCACCGCCGCTGGAAGGGGATCATCCGTCCCTGTTCACGGAGTAGCCGGATGGCCACCACGGTCCTGATCGTCGATGACAGCAAGCTCGCGCGCATCGTGGCGGGAAAGGCCGTGGCCGCTCTCCAGCCCGACTGGGCGCGGGTGGAGGCCGGCAATGCCGAGGAGGCGATAGCCCGGCTCGACGCGGGCGGCATCGACCTCGCGCTGCTCGACTACAACATGCCCGGCAAGGACGGCATCACGCTGGCCGCCGAGATGCGGGCGCTGCACCCCTCCATGCCCATCGCCGTCATCACCGCCAACCTGCAGGACGAGGTGATCGCGCGCGTGCGGGCGGTGAACGCCACCTTCGTGCCCAAGCCCGTGACGGAGGAAGCACTGCGCGGCTTCGTCTCCGGCGCGGCGCTGCGCCTGCGCGCGGCGACGCGATGAGACCTGCCACCAGGAAAGAGCATCCATGACCCCCCTCGGCGCGAGTGCCGGTTCGGACGCGGCGGGTGGGCTCGTGGAGCTCAGCGCGCTGGAGCGCGACGCGCTGACCGAGCTCGTGAACATCGGTGTGAGCCGCGCCGCCGCCAGCCTTCGGAAGATGGTCGGGGGCGAGGTGCTGCTCTCCGTCCCCGCCATCGAGATCATTCCCCACGGCACCGCCGCCGCCCTCATCGGGGAGCGCGAGGGCGACGACCTCGTCGCCGTGCGGCAGGACTTCACCGGCGCCTTCCGCGGGCGGGCGCTGCTCATCTTCCCCAAAGCCAGCGGCATCGATCTCGCGCGCGCCGTGCTCGGCGACGAGGTGGCGCCCGAAGACGCCGCGGAGATGGAGCGGGAGGCGCTGGCCGAGACGGGCAACGTCATCCTGAACGGCTGCCTGGCGACAATGGCGAACATGCTGCACCGCTCGCTCACCATGTCGCTGCCCCAGGTGCTGCGCGGCGACGGGAGCAGCCTTCTCTCCTCCACCGGCGAGGGCGCGCCGGCGGAGGGGCTGGTGCTGTTCCTCTACATCAACTTCTCGGTTCGGGACCGCAGCATCCGCGGCTACATCGCCATGGTGATGGACATGCCCTCGCTCGGCGCGCTGAAGCTGCTGGTGGGCGATTTCATCGAGCGGGTGATGGACGACGAGATGGACGTCTTCCCGGCCAGCCAGGGGTGATGCGCCCGGCCGTGGGGATGGAGGAGCGTGGAGCGGGCGATGGGAATCGAACCCACGACATTCAGCTTGGGAAGCTGACGTTCTACCTCTGAACTACGCCCGCGCGACGGGCAGCGCCCGTGCTTAGGCAACACCTAGCGCAGCGCGCCGGCCGGCGCAATCGGCCGGGCGGCGCGGCGGGTCGGGGGCCGTCTCTCAGACCTGGGTCAACGGGCGCGTCCTGGCCCAGCCCAGTCCGAGCAGGCCGAGCAGCACGAGCCCTAGGGAGGAGGGCTCCGGCACCGCCAGCAACTGGGCGGTATTGAGCGGCCCGAGCCGCGTCCCCTCAGGGGTGAGCGTCAGGTAATCCGCGCTGTAGTCGGCGAAGGTGAGATTGTAGAGGATGTTGCCCGCGTCCCGCAGAACCCAGGGCGTGACGATCTTCGGGCAGGCCGGCGGCGCGCCGGAGGAGCAGGGGCCCGCGCTGTGCCCCACGCCAACGAAGTCCTGGAACGCCGTCGGCACGAGGGACGATGCCGAGAAGGGCGGCGACGCGCTGCGGAAATCCCCGACGAAGCCCGCGCCATCGCCCATAGGATCCGCGATGAGCCCGACGGCGTAGCGCCCGGGCATGAAGCTATTCGCGTCGAAGATCGCGACCGCCACCCCCGTCAACGCGTTCTCGGCGGCCGTTTGGATGCTGTAGGTCGTGCCGGCGATGGTGATCTCCGCGGAGAGCGGGGAGTAAGCCCGGAAGCCCGCAAAGGGCCCGCCGAGGGCCGGGGCAAGATTGGGGCTGCTCGTGTCGAACAGCGCGCGGACGGCGAAGGATGTCGAGCTGCTGAAGGGGGTCGGGCTGGCGGCCGAGGCGGGATTCAGCGCCTCGTCCGTATCGAAGCCGCCGGTGTAGAGCAACTCGAAGGGCGCCGCCTCGGCGGTTTGGCCGGACGCGGCGAGTGAGCACAGAACGAGGCCGGCTGCGGCAAGGTATCGCATGTTTTTCATGGATGTTCTCCCGTGCGGGGAAATCTCATCATGAACTTGCGCGCCAGAGATTCACCTATGTGACTGCTGACGTGCCGGGCGTCCGGCGCCCGGTTACCCCGCGGGATGGGCCTGCCCTGCGTGTCCGGAAGCCGGGCCTTGCCATGCCTGGCAGGGGGGGACTAGTTTCCGGTGCCCCGCCGCGTTCCCCTCGGCTGGGCGCTCGCGATTTGTCGGCCAGCTTGCGGCGAGCTTAAAAAAACGCGCTAAACGGCCGTGGCGAGGGCTCTCTCCCCCGCCCGACCGGGCCATCCGTGACCGATGGAACGCCCGTTATGCCCAGGACCCTTCCGAACGCCCCGCTCCGCCCCGCGACACTCCTCGTGCGCGGCGGCCAGAACCGTTCCTCCTTCGACGAGATGTCGGAGCCGGTGCACCTGACTTCGGGCTTCATGTACGAGAGCGCGGAGCAGGCGGAGGGCACCTTCCTCGGCACCGAGCAGCACTTCCAGTACTCCCGCTTCGGCAACCCGACGATCGAGGCGCTGCAGAACAAGCTCGCGGCCCTCGAAGGCGCGGAGGCCTGCCGCGTCACGGCTTCCGGCATGGCGGCGGTGCACTCGGCAATGCTCGCGCACCTCAAGGTCGGGGACCGGGTCGTGGCCTCCCGCGCGCTCTTCGGCTCCTGCCACTGGATCGTCTCCTCCCTGCTGCCGCGCTACGGCATCGAGACGGTGTTCGTTGATGGCACCGACATGGACCAGTGGCGGGAGGCCTTCCGCAAGCCCGCCGCCCTCGTGCTGCTCGAGACACCCTCCAACCCGATGCTTGAGCTGGTGGACCTGCCAGCGGTCGCCGAACTCGCCCATGCGGCGGGCGCGATCGTGGTGGTGGACAACGTCTTCGCGACTCCCCTGCTCCAGAAGCCGCTCACCCTCGGCGCCGATGTCGTGGTCTATTCCGCCACGAAGCACTTCGACGGCCAGGGCCGCGTGCTCGGCGGTGCCGTGCTCGGCTCGCGGAAGTGGGTGGACGAGGTGCTGCAGCCCTTTATCCGCAACACCGGCCCCAGCATCTCCCCCTTCAACGCCTGGGTGATCCTGAAGGGGCTGGAGACGCTGCACCTGCGCGTGCCCGCCATGTGCGCCAACGCCGCCAAGGTGGCGGACTTCCTCGCCACGCGGCCGGAAGTCTCGCGTACGCTCTACCCCTTCCTCGACAGCCATCCCCAGCAGGCGCTGGCGCGCGCGCAGATGTCCGCGGGCGGCACGCTCGTCACCTTCGACGTGGCCGATGCCGGCGAGGGCGCGAAGGCCGCGGCCTTCCGGGTGCTGAACGCGCTGAAGCTCGTGGACATCTCGAACAATCTCGGCGACGCCCGCAGCATGGTGACCCACCCGGCCACCACCACCCATATGAAGGTGGGCCCGGAGGAGCGCGCACGGCTCGGCATCAACGACGGTACCGTGCGCCTCTCGGTAGGGCTTGAGGATGTGCAGGACGTGATCGACGATCTCGCCCAGGCGCTGGACGCGGTGCGCGAGGGGGTTCGGGCCGGCGGCGGCAAGGCCTTGGGCGTGCCCCGGGCCGCCGGCCCGGCGCGCTGAGCGGCAGGCCCGCAGGAACGGCGATGGAGGAGCAGCGATGAGCGAGCCTGGTGCCTTCACCGCCATCACCCGCGGCGTCCGGGTCACGGTCCGCAGCTTCTACCTCGTGGACCAATCCGACCCCGAGGAGGGGCGCTACGTCTGGGCCTATCGGGTCAGGATCGGCAACGAGGGCCGCGAGACCGTGCAGCTCCTCAAGCGGACCTGGCACATCACCGACGCGCTGGGCCGCACCCAGCACGTCCACGGCGATGGCGTGGTGGGGGAACAGCCGGTGCTCGAGCCGGGAGAGGTCTTCGAGTACACCTCCGGCACGCCCCTCGCGACACCCTCTGGCTTCATGCAGGGACGTTATCATATGATCGCGGCAGCCAGCGGAGAGCCCTTCGACGTGGAGATTCCGGCCTTCAGCCTCGACAGCCCCCACGGGCGCGGGGCCCTGAACTAGCAAGACCGGGGCGGGGTGGAACCTTCCCTCCGGCCCGGGCCCTCTTTCAATGCGACCGCGCACCTATTTGCCTGGGCACGATGCGCTGTCGCCGTCTGTGCCGCCGCCGCGCCCGAAGGATTGCCGCCGTGACCGAGCAGAACCCGATCATCCCCGACGCGCAGGGCGCCGGCACGAGCCTCCGCTGCGATCTTGTCCGGCCGAGCCAAGCCGAGGCGGAGGCGGCGGTCCGCACCCTCCTCCTCTGGGCCGGGGACGACCCGACCCGCGAGGGGCTGATCGACACGCCCGCCCGCGTCGCCCGCTCCTATCGCGAACTCTTCGCGGGCTACGAAACCGACCCTGTCCAGCTCCTGCAACGCTCCTTCGAGGAGGTGGCGGGCTATGACGAGATGGTCGTGCTGCGCGACATCCGCCTCGAGAGCCATTGCGAGCACCACATGGTGCCGATCATCGGGCGCGCGCATATCGGCTACATCCCGCGCGGCCGGGTGGTGGGCATCAGCAAGCTCGCGCGCGTGGTGGACGCCTTCGCCAAGCGCCTGCAGATCCAGGAAAAGCTGACGGCCCAGATCGCCAACGCCATCAACGACGTGCTGGAGCCGATCGGCGTCGCGGTGGTGCTGGAAGGATCGCACCAGTGCATGACCACCCGCGGCGTGCACAAGACCGGCGTCGCCATGGTGACGAGCACCATGCTCGGCGCCTTCCGCGACGATCACGCGACGCGACGCGAGTTCCTGTCGATCATCAACGGGCGGGCGAACACCTTCGAGGGGTAGCGGGCCGGCGCTGGGGACCCCGGGGAGAGGAGGAAGGACTTCCTCCTCTCCCCGGCCCCCTCACCATCATCATCTTTATCTTCTTCGAGCTTGCGATTTCTGCGCGACCGGTGCGCCTCGGGTCATGGACCCGAGGCGACTGCACGCGCAGGAAGGGCACGAAGAGCGAACCGGCCCTATCACCGCATGCGCGGAGCCAGATGGGGCTCCAAGGGCCTCAGGCCTTTGGCGGGTGAGGTCTGGAGAGGTCAGAGCCCTCTCCTGGGCCCGGCCGAGGCAGCCTTCTCAGCAGTCGCGGCGGAAGAACCCGGCGGACCGGTTCGCGCGCGCCGCGTCGGCGTATGAGCCGGACATGGCGGCCTGCTGGCTGGTGCCGACGGCGTTCGCGTAGGCCTCGCGGCAGTAGGAATCCGCCACCGGCGCTGCGGCATAGCCCTGCTGCACCGGCACCTGGCGCCCGTAGGCGTCGCCCTGACCCACATAGGCAGGCATCGGCGTGGCGTAGGGGGACTGGGACGCGTAGGGCGTTGGGTAGGCCTGCTGGACGACGGGCTGCGAGTAGACCGGCCCGCTGGCGTAGTAGGGGTCGTTGGGGGCGCAGGCAACAAGCCCGGCACCCAGCGCGAGGATCGGAAGGATCGCGAGACGGGGGCGGATCATGGCTCTCTCCCTGGTTAGGAAGGGAAAGCGCCACAGCCCCGTTGGGGTTTCGATCCGGCCGGGCTGACGCCGTGCCTCAGCCTTGGGGCAGGTCCTGCCGCTGGATGCCCTCGGGCGAGTCGATGGGCACTACGGGGGCTGTCGGCGTCGTCTCCAGCAGCCAATCCCGCAGATTTCGGCGCACTTGCAGCTCGAACTCCACGTTCAGGTCCTCCATCGCGCGGATGACGAGGTTTTCGGCGGCACGGGCACGGGCGGCGGTGCTGCCCCCGCCGCCGGTCGTGCTCCGCCGCGCCTCGGCCTCGGCGAAGGCGACACGGCGGTCGTTGTCGAGGATTTCCACGCGCGCGCGGAGGAGCACGGCGATGCCGTCGCCGGCGCGGGTGAGGCTGGCGGTTTCCACGACGAAGCGGGCACGGCCCGTGGTGCCAGAGGGGACGAGGCGGTCGCGCCCCATGCGCGCCACCTCCACGGCCGGCACGAGTGGCGCGGGGGGGTCGACCCGGGCATCGACCGCCTCCAGCACCTCAATATCCGCGACGTTCACGCGCAACGGCGTCAGGTAGGCGTAGCCGTCCACCCGCGGCAGCGGCGGCGGCAGGTCGCGCCCGCCGCAGGCCGCGAGGAGCAGGAGCGGTGCGCCAAGCACGAGGCGCCGGCCGGTCCCGGCAAGGCGATGCGTAGGAATGCCCTTCATGACGCGGTCAGTTCTCCGGTGGCGGCGCACCGCGTTAGCCGATCAGGCCCGCCCGGCGCCACCCCTCACCTCGTCGCGTTCGAAACGGAAGGCGAGGTTGCAGAACTCGCAGTTCATGGTGATCTGCCCCTCCTCGGCCATGTGGTCGAGGTCGCTCTCCGGGAAGCCCTGGAGCACGCCGGCCAGTCGGGCGCGCGAGCAGCGGCAGCCGTAGGAGAGCGGGCGGGCGGTATCCACCAGCAGTCCCTCCGCATGGAAGAGGCGGTGAAGCAGCACCTCGGAGGGAAGAGCGTCGTCCAGCATCTCCTCCTCCTTCACGGTGTCGGCGAGGATGGTCGCGGTGCGCCAGGCCTCGTCGGCCTCCTCGTTCTCCTGGCCGTCGATGCCGCCCTCGGCGGCCACGCGCTCGAGGATCAGGGCGGTCGCGCGCCAGCCCTCCGGCGTGCGGCGGCAGGCGAGGCGGACGAAGGCCTGGAGCTGCTCGGAGGTGCGGAAATAGGAATCCGTCATGTCCGCGAGCGTGTCACCGGCGATGGCGACGATACCCTGGTAGCGGTCCATGTCCGCGCCCTGGTCGCAGGTGAAGGCGAGATAGCCCCGGCCGAGAAGCTGACTGGCTTCCCCCCGGGGCGAGGTGCCCTCGGCCGCACGGGCGTAGCCGCGGAGGTCGCCGGAATCGGTGCAGTCGGCCAGCAGCATGGGCACCGGCCCGTCGCCCTTGGCCTGGAGCGAGAAGGAGCCCTGGAACTTCAGCGCGGCCGCAAGGCCCGCGGTCAGGGCCAGCGCCTGGCCGAGCAGGCGGGCGACGTCCAGCGGCAAGTCATGGCGGCCGATCAGCGCCTCCGCAAGGTTGCCGAGCCGCACGAGCCGGCCGCGCACCGGCCGCCCCTCCAGGTGGAAGGGCAGGATGGCGCGGGGAACCATCATATCGGGCACCGGCGGGCGCTCGTGGTTGAACAGGGCCGGGGTGTCGGAGGGGCGGGTGGAGTCTTGCACCCGCCCTACATAGTCAGCACCGCTCCCCGCTCCCAGGGTGTGCCACCCGCGCGGGGCGCATGGCGACCCCTCGGGCGGCTCCCCTTCGGCCGAACCTTGCCTCAGGAGAGAAGGTTGGCCGGCAGACCGTCCTCCATCGTGTCGTTCACGCGTCGCACGCCCTCGATCCGGTGCGCCATGGCCCGCAGCCCGCGCCGGACGGCGGCCGAGCGGGCGAAGCCCTGGAACTCCACCACCCCGTCCCGCACGTTGACGTAGGTGTAGAGGGTGTCCGCCCAGGGCTGCTCGCGGATCTCCCGCCAGAGCTCGGCACGGATCCGCTCGTCCTCGGCGCTGCCGGAGCCGAGCGGCGCAGGCGGGACGAGAAGGGCCTGGAGCAGGTCAGCGCGGGAGACGATGCCCACCAATTGCTCGTCCCGCAGCACGGGCACACGGCGGATCCCGCGTTCCTCCATTAAATGCGCGATGTGCTCGGCCGAGGCGTCCTCGTCCACGCAGATCACGTTGCGGGTCATCACGTCCTCGGCCAGCATGCCGTGCACCTGCGCGTAGCGCTCGGCGTCCCGGTCGCGGTTGCCGACGAGGCGGTGCAGCCAGCCGGGGCGCATGTCCTCGGCGCCGCTCAGCCGGCGGATCAGGTCCAGCTCGGTGACGATGCCAAGCATCCTGCCATTGGCGGCGAGCACCGGCACCGCGGAGATCCCGCGCTCCGCCAGCAGCCGCGCGACGGCGGCGACGGGCATGGTGGGCGGGATGCTCACCACCTCCCGCGTCATCAGGTCGCGGGCGGTAAGGGATTCCATGACAAGGGCTGACATCGCCTCTCTCCCGGATTATGTCCGGGGGGAAGACTGGGCCTGCCGGGCAGCGGGGGCCTTGATCCTGATCAAGGTCCCAGCGGCGGCCTCGCCCTCTTCAGCCGAGGCCCAGCGCCCAGAGCAGCACGCCCTTCTGCGCGTGCAGCCGGTTCTCCGCCTCGTCGAAGACGACGCTCTGCGGCCCGTCGATCACCTCCTCGGTGATCTCCTCCCCGCGATGGGCAGGCAGGCAGTGCATGACGATCGCGTCCGGCGCCGCGTGGCGCATGAGGGCGGCGTTGAGCTGGTAAGGGGCCAGCAGGTTGTGGCGGTTCACCGCCGCCGCGTCCGGCTTCTCGTCGGACATGGAGACCCAGGTATCCGTCACCACGCAGCGGGCGCCGCGCACGGCGGCAGCGGGGTCGTCCGTCTCCTCGATGCGCGCGCCCTCGCGCCGAGCCCAGGCGACGAGGTCGGCGGGCGCGCGCAGGGCATCGGGGGTGGCGAGGCGCAGCGTGAAGTCGAAGCGCGCGGCCGCCTGGATGAAGCTCTGCGCGACGTTGTTGCCGTCTCCCGTCCAGGCGACTGTTTGCCCGGCGATCGGCCCGCGATGCTCCTCGAAGGTGAGCACGTCGGCCATGATCTGGCAGGGGTGGGACACGTCGGTCAGGCCGTTGATCACCGGCACCGTCGCGTGCTCCGCCAAGCCACGAAGCTTCGAGACGTCGTCGGTGCGCAGCATGATGGCATCGACGTAGCGGGACAGCACCTTCGCCGTGTCCGCCGGCGTCTCGCCGCGGCCGAGCTGCATGTCGCGCCCCGAGAGCACCACCGCGTGGCCGCCGAGCTGCGTGATGCCCACCTCGAAGGAGACGCGGGTGCGGGTGGAGGGCTTCTCGAAGATCAGCGCCACGCTCTTGCCGGCCAGCGGCTTGCCCGGCACGCGCCCGGCCTTCGCCTCACGCGCCAGGTCGAGCATGCGGCGCAGCGTCGGCCCGTCGAAATCCATCACCTCGAGGAAGTGGCGGGGGGCCACCGGCCCCCCGTCCACGGTCCTTAACGCAGCGCTCACTTCGCCGCCGCCTTCGCCTCGCCGGGCGTCATGCGGAGGCAGGCGCGGTCGAGGAGGCGCAGCGCCTCGTCCACCTCGGCCTCGATGATGACGAGCGGCGGCGCGACCCGCAGCACGTTCATGCCGGCGGCCACCGTCAGCAGCCCCTCGGCCAGGGCCGCGCCCTGCATCTCGCCGTTGGAGACGGCGTCGGTCAGGCGAAGGCCGAGCAGCAGCCCCGCGCCCTGCACCCCCACGACCACCTTCGGGTGGCGCGCGGAGAGGTCGAGCATGCCGCGCCAGAGATAGCGCGCGACGTGATCGACCTTGTCGAGGAAGCCCGGCGCCAGGATCACGTCCAGCACGGCATTCCCCGCGGCGCAGGCGAGCGGGCCCCCGCCATAGGTGCTGCCATGGGTGCCGGGCTTGAGGTGCACCGCCACCTTCTCCTTCGCGAGCGTCGCCGCCAGGGGGAAGCCGCCGCCGATACCCTTGGCGGAGGACATGATGTCCGGCTCGATCCCGGCCCACTGGTGCGCCCAGAGCTTGCCGGAGCGTCCCATGCCGGTCTGCACCTCGTCCAGCGCCAGCAGCAGGCCGAACTCGTCGCAGGTGGCGCGCAGCTCCTGCAGGAAGCGGAGATCCGCCGGGCGCACGCCGCCCTCCCCCTGCACGGGCTCGATCATGATGGCGGCCGTCTCCTTCGTGATCGCGTCCCGCACGGCGTTCATGTTGCCGAAGGGAACGTGGTCGAAGCCGTCCACCGGCGGGCCGAAGCCCTCCAGGTACTTCTTGTTGCCGGTGGCCGAGATCATCGCGAGCGTCCGGCCGTGGAAGGCGCCCTCGAAGCAGATGGTGCGGAAGCGCTCGGGGTGGCCGGCATCGGCGTGGTACTTGCGCACCGCCTTCACCATGGCCTCGTTCGCCTCGGCGCCCGAGTTGGAGAAGTAGACGCTGTCCGCGAAGGGCGTGGCCTCGACCAGCCGTGCGGCGAGCCGCTCGGCCTGCGGGATGCGGTAGAGGTTCGAGCTGTGCATCACCTTGCCCGCCTGCTCCGCGATGGCGGCGACGAGGTGCGGGTGCGCGTGGCCGAGGCTGCTGGTCGCGATCCCCGAGCCGAAGTCGAGGTATCGTCGCCCCTGCCCATCCCACAGCCAGGCGCCCTCACCCCGCTCGAAGGCGAGGTCGGCGCGGTTGTAGTTCGGCATCAGGGCGGGGATCACGCGGCGTGGCCCTCCGGTAGGGCCCGCGGGCGGTGCGGGTGTCGCGTCGCCGGGCGGGAACGCGGGAAGATGGCGGAAAGGGCCCGTCGGGTCAAAGGACCAGGGGCCGCTTCCGGGCATGGCAGAAATGACGAAGGGGGCGCCGCAGTTGCGGCGCCCCCTTCAAGCCGGACCTGGATGGGTTCAGCTGCCCTGGTTGTTGAAGGCCGGGCTGCCGCCGGGGCCGGTGGCGCCGGTGCCGGTGGTCGGGGCCGTTGCGGCGGGGCGCGGCGTGGTCGTGCGGGCCCGAGCCTGGTTCACGTGGCGGCGGGCGCGGCGGGCCACCGGGCGGCAGTCAGACGGGTCGGTGGTGCCGAGGGTGCGGGACACGGCGGTGCCGGGCGGGTTGCCGGGCGTGCAGTCCGGGCGGCCGTCGACGTTCAGCGGATCGCCGGCGCGCTCGTTCACACGGTCGGCGGCGCGGCCAAGCGCGGTGCCGGGCGGGTTGCCGGGGGTGCCGTCGGCGGGGGTGCGGTCGCCGGTCACGCTATCAACCGCGCGCTGCGTGGCAGTGGAGGGCGGGTTGCCCGGCGTGCCGTCGCGGCGATTGGCGGTGTTCAGCGGGTCGCTGCTGCAGGCGGCCAGCCCGAGGAAGGCCAGGGCCAGCGTGGTCGCTTTCAGTGTGGCGGATGACATCAGGTCTCTTCCCGATCGAGTTGTTGCGGCCCCGCTATCGAAGCGGGACCTATGGGGCCAACGCGGCAATGCTGTCCCGGTTCCTGTGCAGAACCGAAGCGTTTCGCCACATGGGCCGGAATGTCACAGACCTGACAGAATGGTCATAAAGACGAAGGGCCCGGGCGCGAGCGCCCGGGCCCCGGATCGTCACGCCCGCCCGTTCAGCCGCGGCGGGCAGCGTCGTAGGAATAGGCCGGCAGCGAGGTCAGGCTTTCCCGCGTCGCGCCAGTGATGGTCCAACGGTTGTCGGCCGCCGACCAGCGAAGGTCGGACATCGGCACGGCGACCAGCTTCGCGCCGATGCCGAGGAAGCCGCCGACCGAGACCACCGCCATGGGCGACGAATTGCCCTGGGCGAGGATGATGTCGTCGATCGAGCCGATGGACTCGTTACGCTCGTTGAAAACGCTGGCGCCGATGATGCGGCTGGCGCGCTCGGTCTGCGCTGCCGGCGCCGTGGCGGCCGTGCCCGCGCCAGCCATCGCCCCAGTCGCCGCGGCGCCGCGGCCTGCGGTCGTGCCGCTCCGGCCGGCTGGATCGGCCGGGGCATTACCGGCCGCGTTGTTCTGCAGCGGCACGGACATCGTGCCAGCCCGCGCCTGGCCGCCATCGGGCGTAGTGTTCACCGCACCGGGCTGGCCGCCGCCGGTCACCTGGCTGTTCTGGCTCGGGCTGGCCGCGCCACGGGTGCTGCCCATCCGGCTGGGATCGGCATTGGCGGCTGCCGGCTCGTTGCTGCGCTCCCCGCCGCCAGCGGCCTGGCCGCGGCCCGTCACCGTCGCGCGGTTGCCCTCGGCCGCGGGGCCGGCGGAGCGCTCGTTGTTGCCGCGCTCGTTCTCGGGGAAGGCGCCGGAGGTATTCGTGCCGAGGGCGCGGTCGATGCCGCGGGTGACGACGGTGCCCGGGGGATTGTCAGGCGTGCCGTCGGGGCGACCGGCAGTGTTGGCGGGGTCGCCCGCGCGCTGGTTCGCGCCCTGCGCGTTGTCCAGGGCCCGGTCTGTGGCGCGGCCGAGCGCCGTGCCCGGCGGGTTGCCCGGCGTGCCATCCGGTCGGTTCTGCGTGTTCAGCGGATCGCCCGCGCGCTGGTTGGCACCGGAGACGGCATCGCCGGCACGGTCCGCCGCGCGGCCCAGGGCGGTGCCGGGCGGGTTGCCGGGGGTGCCGTCGGGCGGCGTGACGTTGCCGGTCGCTGCGTCGGCGGCGCGCTGGGTGGCAGTGGAGGGCGGGTTGCCCGGCGTGCCGTCCCGCTGGGCGCCCGTCTGGGCACCTGTCTGCGCCTGGGCGACGGCGCCCATGGCGAGAAGGGCGGCGGCGGCGGTGAAGCCGAGCAGGCGGGACTGGCTGGAACGAACGGTCACGCGTCGTCTCCTCTCGATGGGTTCATTCGGTCGCCGCCGCCTGGCCAGGCCGGGACGATGACGGGAACGGCTCAGCGGGCGCCGGGGCGCCTGGTTCGGTCGTTTCGATGCTTGGATCGACCATAGGAACGCCCCCCGGCGGGGCGGGGTTTCGCGGGGCCGGGCGGTCTCAGGCCCCTCCCCCCTTCGGCCGCGGCGTGGCAGGCTCCGGCGGAAGCAAGGAAGGCCATGGGCGAGAGAGACGGATCAGGCGGCGGGAAGGAGCGGAAGGCCGGGCGCGGCCCGCGCGAGCGCCGTCCCATCCTGGCCGGCCCCGCTCCCACCGAGGCGCGGCTGCACGAGGCCGCGCTGAACCATCTCGCGCGCTTCGCCGCGACCGAGGCGGGGCTCGCGCGCGTCCTGACCCGCCGCGTCGGCCGCTGGGCGCAGCGCGCGGCGGCGGAGGGGATGGCGCCCGAGGCCATCGCGCCGCTCGCGGCTGCGGGGCGGGCGGCGGCCCTGGCCGTGGCGAAGCGGATGGTCGCGGCCGGCGCGGTGGACGACGCCGCCTTCGCCGCCGCGCGCACCCGCCGCCTCTCCCGCGCCGGTCGTTCGCGCCGGGCCATCGCGGCGCACCTGGCCGCCAAGGGCGTGGGCGGGGAAACCGCCGCCGGCACGCTGGAGGAGGCCGGGACGGACGAGGTGACGGCGGCCCTCGCCCATCTGCGCCGCCGCCGCCAGGGCCCTTTTGACCGCAACCCGCCGGAGGAGGCGGAAGCCGCCCGCGCCGCCCGGATGAAGGCCATGGGCGCTCTCGCCCGCGCCGGCTTCCCGCGCGAGGTGGCGGAGGCGGCGCTCGACACCGACCCCGCCGAGGCCGAGGCGCG
This sequence comes from Roseomonas sp. KE2513, assembly GCF_016107305.1. GTDB lineage: Bacteria > Pseudomonadota > Alphaproteobacteria > Acetobacterales > Acetobacteraceae > Roseomonas. The sequence continues at coordinate 86,194 of NZ_RCVR01000019.1, read as the reverse complement.
GATCATCGCTTCCCGCCAGGGCTAGGGGCCGACCGGCCCCGGAGAGAGCCTGGGGCGCTGGATCCCGCTCTGGCTGTCGTGGAACCTTCCTGAACGTGCCGTCGCCTCTGGTCATCGGCCCGAGGCACCCCCGCCGTTCAAGGGTTCAAGCTCGAAGAAAAGATGATGGGAGGGGGTCTAGGGAGGGAAGAACTCCTTCTTCTCCCCTGCGGCCATAAGCACGGCAGAAGAAGCCCAGCGCATGGTGTCCCCGCCCCTCCCCGGCCTATACCCGCGCGCATGCGAGTGATCTTCACCCAGGCGGGCATCCTGCGCGGCGCGCGGCGGGGCGTGCCGATGCTTCTTGGGATCGCGCCCTTCGGTCTCGTCGTCGGCGTTATCGCGCTCGGGAAGGGGTTGAGCCTGGCCGAGACGCTCGTAATGAGCGCGGTAGTCTTCGCCGGCGCCTCGCAGTTGCTGGCGCTGGAGCTTTGGACGAACCCGCCGGACGTGCTGGCGGTGGCTATTGCCGCCTTCGTTGTGAACATCCGCCTCGTGCCGCTGGGTGCCGCGCTGGCCTTCTGGCTCGACCACCTGCGCGGGTGGCGGCTCTGGGGCTCGCTGTTCTTCGCGGTAGACCACTCCTTCGCCCTCTCGGTCGCGGAGCATCGCGCGGGCGGGCGGGACGCGGGGTTCCTTCTCGGCCTCGGAGTCTTCACCTGGGTGGGATGGGTGGCCTCGACCGCCGCGGGGCACCTGCTGGGCGCAGCGGTGGCACTGCCGGCCGACCACCCCCTGTTCTTTGCGGCGACGGCGACCTTCGTCTCGATTCTCGTCGCGCTCTGGCGAGGTCCGCGGCAGGACGTGCCGGCCTGGCTCGTGGCTGCGGCCGTGGCGGTCGGGGCCCAGGCGCTGCGCCTGCCGCCGCCGGTGCCGCTGCTGGCCGGCGCGCTCGCGGGGGCGACGACGGCCACCCTGGCCGAGACGCGCCGCCGCCGGCAAGGCGAGGAGGGTGGCGCGTGACGCTTCGCTGGGACGTGACGGTGGCGATCCTGGCCATGGGGATCGTCACCTATCTGTGCCGCGCGGGCGGCTACGCGGTGCTGCGGGCGGTGCGCACGCCGCCCCTCGTGGACGCGCTGCTGCGGAACCTCCCGGCCCCGCTCTTCGCCGCCTACGTCGCCCTGGCCCTCTCGCGCCAGGACCTGGCGGCGGTGCTGGCAAGCATCGTCTGCGCGCTGGTGCAGGTGCGGTGGCGCAGCTTCGGCGCCTCGATCATGGCGGGCGTCGCGGCGATGGCCGCGTTGCGGTGGTTGGGGATGTAGCGCGGGACCGGCCGTGAAATAGCTCTTCGCACGCGGCTTGATCGGGTTTAACCCGCTCTCCACATCGAAGCGCGCACGGAGGCGCCCGCATGTCCAAGATCCACGTCATCCACGAGAACCCGGAATGGCTGCCGCCGCTGGCGCGCGCCTTTGACCAGCGCGGCCTGCCCTGGGCGGAGTGGAACCTTTCCTCCGGCAGCTTCGACCTCTCCTCCCCGCCGCCGGAGGGGGTTTTCTACAACCGCATGTCCGCCTCCTCCCACACGCGCGGGCATCGTTACTCGGCGGAGCTGACGGCGGGCGTGCTCGCTTGGCTGGAGCGCTTCGGGCGGCGCGTGGTGAACGGCCCGCGGGCGCTGGACCTCGAGATCAGCAAGGTGCGGCAGTACGCGGCGCTGGAAGCCGCCGGCGTCGCGGTGCCCGGCACCGTTCTAGTGCGCGGTGAGGCCGAGGACGTGGTCGCCGCCGCCCGCCGCCGCTACGGCACGGGCCCGCTCATCCTGAAGCCTAACCGCGGGGGCAAGGGCCTCGGCGTCCGGCTCTTCTCCGATGCCGATTCCCTGGCCGCCTTCCTGGCCGACGCGCCAGAGGACGAGCAGCCGGCCGACGGCCTCTGGCTGCTGCAGGACTATATCCGCGCCGCCCGCCCCTTCATCACCCGCGCGGAGTTCGTCGGCGGCCGCTTCCTCTACGCGGTCGAGGTGGACACCTCCTCGGGCTTTGAGCTCTGCCCGGCGGATGTCTGCGAGGTGCCGGCGCCCTCCGCCGCCATCGGCGATGCGGCCTGCCCTGTGGGCACCGCGCCGGGCCCGCGTTTCCGCGTTCTGCCCGAGGGGATCGAGCCGGCGCTGCGCGAGCGGCTGGAGGGCTTCCTCTCGGCCAACGGCGTCGAGGTCGCGGGCATCGAGTTCATCCGCACGCCCGAGGGCGCGGTGCTGACCTACGACGTGAACACGAACACGAACTACAACCCCGACGCCGAGGCCGCGGCGGGCCTGGCCGGCACCGACCGCTCCGGCCCCGGCGCCATCGCCTCCTTCCTCGGGCGGGAACTCGCGCGGACGCAGCGGGTGGCGGCCTGACCTTCCTCCCGGGGCCGCGTTCGCCGCGGCCCCAGGATGGCGCTTAGATGTCCGCGAAAAGCTCCGTCGAGAGGTAGCGCTCGGCGAAGCTGGCGGCGATGGCGACGACCAGCCCTCCCGCCATCGCCGGGTCGCGCGCCACCTCGATCGCCGCGTGCAATACGGCGCCGGAGGAGATGCCGATCGGAATGCCCTCCTCCCGCGCGCAGCGGCGGGCGGCGGCCAGGGCCTCTCCCTCCGAGACGCGCAGCACGGCATCCATCCGCTCCAGCTCCAGCACCGAGGGCCGGAAGCCGGCGCCGATGCCCTGGATGTCGTGGGGACCGGGCTCGTCGCCCGAGAGAACGGCGGATTCCGCGGGCTCCACCGCGATCACGCGCATCCCCGGCCGGCGCGGCTTCAGGGCGCGGGCGATGCCCGTCAGCGTGCCGCCCGTGCCGACTCCGCCGACCACCGCATCCACCTCGCCGCCGGTATCCGCCCAGATCTCCTCGGCCGTGGTGGCGGCGTGCATCGCGGGGTTGGCAGGATTGTCGAACTGGCGCGGCATCCAGGCGCCCGGCGTCTCCGCCACCAGGGCCTCGGCGCGGGCGATGGCGCCGGCCATCCCCTTGGCGGCGGGGGTGAGGACGAGTTCCGCGCCGAGCAGCGCCATCATCTTCCGCCGCTCCGCACTGGCGCCATCGGGCATGGTGACGACCAGGCGGTAACCCTTGGCCGCCGCGACGAAGGCGAGGGCGATGCCCGTGTTGCCCGACGTCGGCTCGATCAGTGTCGATTCGCCCGGCGAGATGAGGCCGGCGCGCTCCGCCTCCTCCACCATCGCGAGGCCGATGCGGTCCTTCACCGAGCCGAGCGGGTTGAAGAACTCGAGCTTCAGGGCCAGCCGTGCAGGCAGGGATTCCGCCGCCTCCAGCCGGGGCAGGCGCACGAGCGGCGTTGCGCCGACGGTCTCGAGAATGCTGGCGTAGAGGCGGCCGCGCGGCGGGTTGGCGGGAGGGTTGGACATCCGGCGGATTTACCACGCGCGGCCGGGGTGGCGTCCACCACCCAACCCACGTGCCGCGAGGGGTTCATCCTCTTTATTCAGCGAAAATCGATCGTTTCATTTCGTTGACCCTGCGACGATTCACGCCGAATTCTCGGGCATCGCCAACCCGTCCCGAGAGGGGGCTTCCGATGCGAGAGACCCGCCGCGACCGGGGATGTCGGCGCTGAACGCGCCGCCATTCCCCTGCCCTTTCCAAGCCGGGCCCTGCCCGAACGGACACATGATGACCCGCTCCCTTTTCCTGCCTGCCCGCCGCGGCCCCTTCGCCGCCCTTCGCGCCCTGCTGGAGCGCGCCTTCCCCCGCGCCCCGCGCCCGCCGCGCCAGTCCGAGATCGAGAGCGCGCTACTGCGCGCCATGGGGAGCCTGTGACCATGCGCGGCTCACGGCCGATCAGCGTGGACGGGCGCTTCGTTGGCGTCGCCGTGGCGCGGGAGGCGGACTGGATGTTCCTCGCAACCGATCCCGGCCTCGAGGATCTGGAAGGCATGGCCTTCCCCGATCCCGCCGAGGCCGCGCGCGTGGCGCGACTGGTGGTGCTGCGCTCCCGCGGGCGCGTTACCGCCTGAGGGCGGCTACCACATCGTCTCCTTCGCCCGCGCCGCCCAGCTGGAGTCGTAGGGCTCGCCGCCGACCTCCCCCTTGCTGAGGGCGGCGAGGATGCGGCCCGGCGTCGGCAGGCTGCCCGGCGCCACCCTCGCCTCCGGCTCCCAGAGGCGGGCGCGGATGACCGCGCGGGCGCACTGGAAATAGACGGTCTCCACCGTGACCACGATCACGCTGCGGGGCGCCTTCCCCTCCACCGCGAAGCTTTCCAGCAGGGCGGGCGCGACCGAGATCTGCGCGCGCCCGTTCACGCGCAGCGCGTTGCCGTGCCCGGGGATGAGGAACATCAGCGCCACCCGCGGGTCGCGCAGGATGTTGCGCAGGCTGTCCACGCGGTTGTTGCCGCGGCGATCGGGCATCAGCAGCGTGCGCGGATCGGCGATGCGGACGAGTTCGCCCGGGCGGTCGCCGCGCGGTGAGCAGTCCAGCCCTTCCGGGCCGCTGGTGGCCAGGGCGAGAAAAGGTGAGGCCTCGATCATCGCCCGGTACTCGGCGGTGATGTGAGGCACCTCCTTTACCGTGGAGGCGTCGCCCGGCACCCCGTAGAGGGCCTCTAGCTGGGCGAGGTCGGTGATGACGTCGGTGTTGATACCAATGTTCGTGCCGGGCATCGGGGTCTCCCCTATGGATCGTTGCTGCACCCGCGCGCGGCGCGCCGCAAGACGGTCGCAGCTCCCGTCACGAAAGCGTCGCACATCCGGCCCGGCGGTTCCGTGGGACACGGGCCCGGCCTAGCCTTCGCGTATGCAGGATCTTCACGGCGTCTTCCCCTATCTCGTCTCCCCCATCGGCCCGGACGGTCGGGTGCTGGACGAGGTGCTGGCACGGCTGGTCGAGCACCTGGTCGCCGCCGGCGTGCACGGGCTGACGCCGCTCGGCAGCACCGGGGAGTTCGCCTATCTCAACGCCGAGCAGCGCCGCCGCATCATCGAGGTGGTGGTAGAGGCCGCCGCCGGTCGCGTGCCGGTCGTCGCCGGCATCGCCGCGACCACGACGGCCGAGGCAGTGCGCCAGGCACGCGAGGCCGAGGCGCTCGGGGCGGACGGCATCCTGGCGATCCTCGAGGCCTATTTCCCCGTGCCAGAGGCTGGCGTGGTCGCCTATTTTACCGCCGTCGCGGACGCGGTGGAACGGCCGGTGGTGCTCTACACCAACCCGCAGTTCCAGCGCTCCGACCTCTCCCTTCCCGCCCTCGAAGCCCTCTCCCGCCACCCGCGGATCGGTTACGTGAAAGATGCCTCCACCAATACCGGGCGGCTGCTCTCGATCATGGACCGCACCGAGGGCCGGATGCGGGTCTTCGCCGCCTCCGCCCATATCCCGGCCGCGGTGATGCTGATCGGCGGCGTCGGCTGGATGGCGGGTCCGGCTTGCGCCATTCCGCGCCAGAGCGTGCGGCTCTATGAATTGTGCCGCGCCGAGGACTGGGCAGGCGCCATGGCCCTGCAGCGCCGGCTCTGGCGCATCAACGAGCTTTTTGCCCGGCACGCCCTGGCGGCCTGCATCAAGGGCGCGCTGGAAATCCAGGGTTTCGCGGTCGGCACCCCGCTGCCACCCCAGCCCGCCCTCTCCGCCGAAGGGCGGCGGGAGGTGGAAGGCGCGCTGTTCGATCTGGAAATGCACGCTGAGAGTGCGTAGATTGGGGGAATGCAGCCCTCCCTTCGACTCCTGCGCCAGGACCGCGCCCTGACAGCGGTCTCCGTTCTTCTCGATGTCGCCTTCCACGCCGGGCGAGGGGCGAACGGCGCCGTGGCGGGAGGCGCGGAGATCGCGGACCGCCTCGGCGCCGCCCGGCGCGGCATCGAGCCCGTCTTCCAGGCCCTCTCCCGCGCGGGGCTGCTCGAAGGCGTCCGTGGGCCGCGCGGTGGCTACCGCCTGGGCCGCCGTCCCCGCGACATCCGCCTCTCCGAGGCCGTGGCCGCTGTGGCGGAGGGCACGGAAGGGGGCAGCGACCTGTCTGGGGCGCTCCACCAGGGCGTCGTCGCGCCGCTTTGGAGCGAGCTGGACGAAGCCCTGCGCGAACGCCTCCAGGGGATGACTCTGGAGGACCTGCTTCGCCGTGCCCAAGCCGCCGGGCTCCAGCGGCCCTCGGCAGAGCCGTTGAACTTCGCCATCTAGGCTGGCGCTGCGGCCCCGGAGAGGGCCTGAGGCCCTTGGATCCGCCCTTTGGCTTTCGCGATCATTTCCTGATCGTGCAGCCGCCTCGGGTTCATGACCTCAGGCGCACCGGCCGTCGAAGCATTCAAGCAGATAGAGAAAGATGATGGTGAGGGATCTGGGGAGAGGAAGAACTCTTTCTTCCTCTCCCCAGCGCCACCGCATCGTTCACCGAGGAGCGCGCATCGTGACCGTCACCATCTACCACAACCCGGCCTGCGGCACGTCCCGCAACACCCTTGCCCTCATCCGCAACAGCGGGGAGGAGCCGGAGGTGATCGAGTACCTGAAGACCCCGCCCTCGCGGGAGGTGCTGGCGGACCTCATCCACCGCATGGGCGTGCCGGTGCGGGATGTGCTGCGCGAGAAGGGCACGCCGTATGCGGAGCTGGGTCTCGGCGATCCATCCCTGACCGACGAGCAGTTGCTCGACGCCATGATGGCGCATCCGATCCTCATCAACCGGCCGATCGTGGTGACGCCGCTCGGCGTGCGGCTGTGCAGGCCCTCCGAGACAGTGCTGAACCTCCTGCCGGACCCGCAGCGCGATGCCTTCAGCAAGGAGGGCGGCGCGTCGGCGATCGATGCCGAGGACCGGCGCGTGGACAGGGGACTGCTGGATTAGGGGCCGCCGCGTCGGGCGGGGAGGCGGCTTGTCACGGGCCGCCTGGGCACCGCTTCAGCCCGCGGGCTCCTCCGGCGTGCCCTTCGGCTCCACGGCGCCGCGGCGCTGAAGGGCGTTCAGCACGATCCAGCAGAGAAGCGCCCATCCCGCGCCGCCGCACCAGCCGGCCAGCACGTCCGTCGGCCAGTGGACGCCGAGATAGACGCGGCTGATCCCCACCATCAGCGTGGTGAGGATGGCGACGGCGAGGACGTAGAACTTCGTGCGCCCGAGCGGGGCGACGCGCATGAGCAGGGCGCCCAGCGTCAGGTAGGCCACCGCCGAGAGCATGGCGTGGCCACTCGGGAAGCTGGCCGTATAGACCTCCACCGCATGGGGTACGAGGTCGGGGCGCGGGCGGGCAAAGCCGATCTTGAGGACGCTGCTGACGAGCATGCCGCCGCCGATCGCCAGCGCAGTGAACAGCGCGCTGGCGCGCCGGCCGGAGAGGAGGAGGAACCCCACCACCGCGAGCGTCACGTAGCCGAGGATCACGTGGCTGCCGAGTGCGGTGACGTCCCGCGCCGCCTCCTCGAGCCAGCGGGGGCCTATAGGGTCGCCGAGATCGGCCGGGTTGCGGAGGGCGAGGAGGATGTGGCGGTCGAAGGCGGGGGTGTCGCCGTCCGTCACCTCCGCCGCGAGCTTGGCGAAGCCGAACAGGCCGGCGGCGACCGCCAGAACGGCGGCCAGAGCGCCGAGTTCCTGCCGCGCGAGGAAGTCGCGTAGCCGGCGCGGCGCGGTGGGCGGAAGGGGAATGCCTCTCACCTTGTCAGGGTGCCTCGGCGGCGTCCGCGACGGCCAGCGTCGTCCGCACGCCGCGGGCGACGTCCAGGCCCTCGAGCACCTCCGCGTGCACGGCCATGGTGGTGGGGGTGGCGGCGCCATGGATCTCGGCGAAGGCGGCCTCGGCCGCGTCACGCCCCTGGCCGATCCGCACGAGGGCGTCGAGCGGCGCCTGGCGCGTGGCGTCGAAGAGCCACCACTTGCCGCCGAGAAAGGCCTCGAACACCGCGTGGAAGTCGGGCGGCACGAGGCCCGGCGCGTGGGCGGAGATGAAGCGGGCGGGGATGCCCAGTGCCCGGCAGAGCGCAACGGCCAGATGCGCGAAGTCCCGGCAGACGCCAGCGCCCGACAGAAGCGTGTCCGTTGCCGTGGTGGTGGGGGCGGAGGCGCCGCGGAGATAGGTGATACGGTCGTGCACCCAGTTGCAGACGGCGGTCACGCGCGCATGTCCCTCGGGCGCGTCGCAGAACTCGCGCAGCGCCAGGCGCTCCAGCCGGTCGGACTCGCAGAAGCGGGAGGGCCAGAGATGGGGCAGCACCTCCGGCGGCAGCTCGGCCGGCGCCGTCTGCCCGACCTCGCCGGGGTCCACCACATGCGGGGACAGATCGACCTCCGCCTCGTGATGGATGAGGAGGTCCGTGCCTGCCTCGGCATGGATGCGGAGGTAGCGGTTGCCCGTGCCCGGCACCGTCCAGCTCTCGGTCCGCGCGCCCTCCGGCGTGATCGTCAGGGTCTCGCGCAGGATCCGCTGCCGCGGCGTCTCGGCCGGCTGGATGTTCAGGATGAGGGTGGCGGGGCCGGTGACCTGGTAGCCGAGGTCGCAGCCGACGAGGATCTTCATGGCGGGCCTGGAAGGATGGGATTTCCGGGGCACAACGACCCTGGCCCCTTCGCGATGCGCGCTGCCCGCGATTTCCTCGCCCGGGCCTGTGCGGACGCGCGCGGAGCCGGTGTAGGCTCCCGCGGCACCGGAGGAACCCGCATGGACCAGCTTCCCGAAACCCCGCCCCCCGTGGAGATGATCTCGCCCCCGCTGTTCGAGCGCCTGGGGCGGCGCGGCTTCGTCGGCTCGGTGGGCGGGGCGGCCGGCTACACGCTGGCCGCGGGTCCCGTCATGGCCCAGACGATCGTGACGACGCCGGCAGAGGGACTGGTGGCCGGGGAGGTGAGCATCCCTGCCGGTGACCGCGCCCTGCCCGGCTACCGCGCCCGACCCGCCACAGGGCGCGACTGGCCGGTGGTGCTCGTCTGCCAGGAGATCTTCGGCCTGCACGAGTACATCAAGGATGTCTGCCGCCGCCTGGCGCGGGAAGGCTACCTCGCCGTGGCGCCCGACTACTACGTGCGCCAGGGCGACGCGGCTGCGGCCCCCGATGTCGGCGCCGCCGCGGCCATCGCCGGCCGAAAGCCCGACGACGAGCTGTTCCGCGACCTCGACGCCACCCTCGCCTGGGCCGGGCAGGACGGCGGCAGCGCGGAAAAGGTGGCGATCATCGGCTTCTGCCGGGGCGGTCGGAACGTCTGGGCCTACTCGGCACAGAACCCGCGGCTGAAGGCGGGCGTCGCCTGGTACGGGCCCGTGGCAGGGCAGGCCAGCACCCTGACGCCGCGCGTGCCGCTCGACATGGCCGCCGACATCAAGTGCCCCATCCTCGGCCTCTACGGCGAGGCGGACACGGGCATCCCCGTGGACAGCCTTCGCCAGATGGAGACGCGCATGCGCGAGGCCGGGAAGCGCTTCACCCTCGTGATCTATCCAGGCGCGCCGCACGGCTTCCACGCGGACTACCGGCCGAGCTACCGCAAGGAGGCGGCCGAGGCGGGATGGCGGCTGATGCTCGAATTCCTGAAGGGGAACGGCGTGAGCTGAGAGAACCGGCCGGCGCTTGCGGCTGCCGGAGAGGGCCCTGCCCTCTCCGGCACCTCTCCCGCCAAGGGCCTGAGGCCCTTGGATCCCCGTCTGTCGTCGCGGATGCGGTGATTGGGGGGGGACGGCTCCATCGCAGCCCCCTTCCCGCGCGTGCAGTCGCCTCAGCTCTATGACCTGAGGCGCAACCGCCACAAAGCATCCCGAGCAGATAGAAAAAGCTGATGGTGAGGGGTCTGGGGAGAGGAAAAATTCCTTCTTCCTCTCCCCGGAGTCACCCGCGCTGGCCCGCCCCGTCCCGAAGCTGGTGGAGGATGCCACCAGCCGCCGCCCGCCCGGTGGCGAAGCAGGCGGTGAGGAGATGGCCGCCGGTCGGCGCCTCCCAGTCGAGCATTTCCCCGGCGGCAAAGAGCCCGGGGAGGCGGTGCAGGCCGAAATCCCCGTCCAGTTCGTTCCATTGAATGCCACCGGCCGAGGAGATGGCGCGGTCAAGGCCGGAGACGCCGGTGACGCGGAGCGGGAGCGACTTGATGGCGGCCTCTGCCGGGGCGGCGCCCTCGCGCAGCAGGGCGATGGTGGCGGGCGGCAGGGCGAGCTGGCGGCGCAGGTGGTTGGAGAGCGACTGGCCGCGGCGCGGGGCGGCGAGGCGGCGAGCGACCTCCTCAGCGGTCATGTCGGGGCGGAGGTCGAGGGTGACGGTCGCGCTGCCCTGGGCCGCCGCGACGTCGCGGATGGCGGCCGAGAGGGCATAGACGGCGCCGCCCTCCAGGCCCTGGTTGGTGATCACCGCCTCTCCCCGCACGGTTCGCCCGGCAAAGGAGAGGGCGATGCGCTTGAGGGGCGTTCCGGCGAAGCGGGAGCGCAGGTGCTCGGACCAAGGGATGAGCAACCCGCAATTGGCAGGGCGGAAGGGCGCGACGGCCACCCCGCGCGCGGAAAGAAGCGGCACCCAGGCCGCGTCGGAGCCAAGGCGCGGCCAGGAGGCGCCTCCAAGCGCGAGCAGCGTGGCATCGGGCGTCAGGCGCAGAGGCGCGTCGCCCGGGCGCTCGAAGGTCAGGGCGCCATCGGCATCCCAGCCGGTCCAGCTGTGGCGGCTGAGCAGAGTGACACCCCGTCCAGCGAGGCGCGCGAGCCAGGCGCGCAGCAGCGGCGCCGCCTTCATTGCGCGAGGGAAGACGCGGCCACTGGTGCCGGCGAAGGTGGGCTGGCCCAGCGCCTCGCACCAGGCGCGCAGGGCTTCCGGCGGAAAGGCGCGTACTGCAGGCTCAAGGCGCGGGCGCGCGGCGCCGTAGCGAGAGAGGAACGTCTCGAGCGGTTCGGTATGGGTAAGGTTGAGACCGCCGCGCCCGGCCATCAGCAGCTTGCGAGCGGGGCTGGGCATGCGATCCAGCACGGTGACCGCAACGCCCGCTTCCGAGAGGACCTCCGCCGCCGCCAGCCCCGCAGGGCCGGCGCCGACGATGGCGACCCTGCCGCGCGCCGGCGGCGCGACAGTCAGCCGATCAGCGATCGCGCTCGACCAGCAGGGTCTTGATGTGGCCGATCGCCTCCGCCGGGTTCAGCCCCTTCGGGCAAGTCCGGGCGCAGTTCATGATCGTATGGCAGCGGTAGAGGCGGAACGGGTCCTGGAGCTGGTCCAGACGCTCGCCCGTGTACTCGTCGCGGCTGTCGGCGATCCAGCGATAGGCCTGGAGGAGCACGGCCGGGCCGAGATAACGATCGCCGTTCCACCAGTAGGAGGGGCAGGAGGTCGTGCAGCAGAAGCAGAGGATGCACTCCCACAACCCGTCGAGCTTGGCGCGCTCCTCCTTGGACTGCAGGCGCTCGCTGTCCGGCGGCGGCGCGGTGTCGGCCTTCAGCCAGGGCTGGATGGAGGTGAGCTGGGCATAGATCTGGCCGAGATCCGGCACGAGGTCCTTCACCACGGGCATGTGCGGCAGCGGGTTGATCCGCACCTCGCCGTGCACGTCCTCGATCGGCTTGAGGCAGGCGAGGGTGTTCAGCCCGTCGATGTTCATCGAGCAGGAGCCGCAGATGCCCTCGCGGCAGGAGCGCCGGAAGGTGAGCGTCGTGTCCACCTCGTTCTTGATCTTGATCAGCGCGTCCAAGACCATCGGGCCGCACTTGTCGAGATCGATCTCGTAGGTGTCCATCCGCGGATTCTCCCCCGTGTCCGGGTCCCAGCGGTAGATCTTGAAGGAGCGCACGTTGGTGGCGCCGGCCTCGGCCTTATAGGTCTTGCCGGTGCCGATCGTGCTGTTCTTCGGGAGGGTGAAGGTCGCCATGGGTTCCGGGGCTTCCTAGAGCGCGATCAAGGGGGCTGGGGCGTGGTGATCCATGCCCTAGTAGACGCGGGCCTTGGGCGGGAAGACCTGGACCTCGTTCGTGAGGGTCCGCATCTTCACGTCGCGGTAGTCGAGCCGCACCTTGTACTGGTCGTTCACCCAGGCCAGCGTGTGCTTCATCCAGTTCTGGTCGTCGCGCTCGGGGTAGTCCTCGTGCGCGTGGGCGCCGCGGGACTCATGCCGGGCCTCGGCGCCGGCCACCGTCGTCAGCGCGTTGCCGATGAGGTTGTCCAGCTCCATCGCCTCGACGAGGTCGCTGTTCCAGATGAGGCTGCGGTCGGCGATGCGGATGTCGCTGTAGCCCTGCGCCACCTTTTCCATCTTCTCCACGCCCTCCTTCAGCAGCTCGGAGGTGCGGAAGACGGCGGCGTGCTCCTGCATCGTGCGCTGCATGCGCCCGCGCAGCTCGGCCACCGGCGTGCCGCCGTTAGCGTGGCGAACGCGGTCAAGGCGGGCCAGCGCGTTTTCGCCGGCGCCGGCGGGAAGCGGCGCCTGGGCGACGCTGGAGCGGATGGTCTCCTTCGCGCGGTGAGCGGCGGCACGGCCGAAGACGACGAGATCGAGCAGCGAGTTGGTGCCGAGGCGGTTCGCGCCGTGCACAGAGACGCAGGCCGCCTCGCCCACTGCCATCAGGCCGGGCACCACCGCGTCCTGATCGGTCGCGGTCGGGCGCAGCACCTCGCAGTGGATGTTCGTGGGGATGCCGCCCATGTTGTAGTGGACGGTCGGGAGCATCGGGATCGGCTCCTTCGTCACGTCCACGCCGGCGAAGATCTTCGCCGTCTCGGAGATGCCGGGCAGGCGCTCGTGCAGCAGCTCGGCGCCGAGGTGCTCGAGATGCAGGTGGATGTGATCCTTCTGCGGACCGACGCCACGGCCCTCGCGGATCTCCATCGACATCGCGCGGGAAACGACGTCGCGGGAGGCGAGGTCCTTCGCGGTCGGCGCGTAGCGCTCCATGAAGCGCTCGCCTTCGGAGTTCGTGAGGTAGCCGCCCTCGCCACGCGCACCCTCCGTCACGAGGCAGCCGGAGCCATAGATGCCCGTCGGGTGGAACTGCACGAACTCGTTGTCCTGCAGCGGCAGGCCGGCGCGCAGCACCATGCCGCCGCCATCGCCCGTGCAGGTATGGGCGGAGGTGCAGGAGAAGTAGGCGCGGCCATAGCCGCCGGTCGCCATCACGACCGTCTGGGCGCGGAAGCGGTGGATGGAGCCGTCCTCGAGGCACCAGGCCATGACGCCGCGGCAGGCGCCCTCCTCGTCCATGATGAGGTCGAGGGCGAAGTACTCCACGAAGAACTCGCAGTTGTGCTTCAGCGACTGCTGGTAGAGCGTGTGCAGGATCGCGTGGCCGGTGCGGTCGGCGGCGGCGCAGGCGCGCATGGCCGGCGTCTTGCCGTAGTCCTGCATGTGGCCGCCGAAGGGCCGCTGGTAGATCTTGCCATCCTCCGTGCGGGAGAAGGGCACGCCGTAGTGCTCGAGCTCGATGATCGCCGGGATGGCCTCGCGGCACATGTACTCGATGGCGTCCTGGTCGCCGAGCCAGTCCGACCCCTTCACGGTGTCGTACATGTGCCAGCGCCAGTCGTCCTCGCCCATGTTGCCAAGGGCCGCGCCGACGCCGCCCTGGGCGGCCACGGTGTGGGAGCGGGTGGGGAAGACCTTCGTGATGCAGGCGGTCTTGAGGCCGGCCTCGCCCATCCCGAAGGTGGCGCGCAGGCCCGCGCCGCCGGCGCCGACCACCACCACGTCATAGGTGTGGTCCACGATGCGATAGGCTGCCCCGTTGATCCCAGGGCGGGGCGGCTGGCTGATGGCGTTCATCGCTGGCTCTCGTGGGTCATGGCGCCGTCGCCGGCGCGGGGTTCATGGCGCCGTTACGGGCGCGGTTCGCTGCGCCGTCTTGGGCGCGGGTTCTGTCTTGCCCGAGGGCAGGCCAGGCCGCTCGCCACGGGGCAAGGGCCACAAGGCGCCGCCGGGGGCGGGGCCGGGCGGTGGGCTGCCCGGCTTCATCACCGATATAGGGTGCCATCGCGCGGTGGGGAGTGCCCGGAGGGGCAGGCCGGCACCGCGCGGGGCGCATCAGCCGGCCACCGCCAGCCGCAGCACCGAGAGGGCGCAGAGCAGGCCGAAGACCCAGCAAGCGCCGCGGATGAGCAGGCCCGCCACCATCGCGCTGCGCTCGGGGCGGATGTAGTCCTCGATCACCACCTGCAGGCCGCCAGCGGTGTGATAGAAGCCGATGCCGATCAGCAGCAGCATGAGCACGGCGTTGAACGGCCGTCCAACCCAGCGCGCGATCTCCTCGTAAGGAGCGCCGGCATGGGAGGCGATGCCGATGATGAACCAGAGCATCAGCGGCAGCAGCGCGATGGAGGTGACGCGCTGCATCCACCAGTGATGCGTCCCGCTCTTGGCGGAGCCGTTCTGGCGCACGCGGCCGAGCGGCGTCTGCAGGCGGGTCTGGTGGGCGGTGGTGGAGGGGTAGTTCTCGCTCATCGGTCAGGCCCTCTCACGACGCCCAGGCGATCGCGGCGACGATCCAGGTCAGCACGGTCAGCACCCCGGTGCCGATGATCACGGCCCAGCCGGTACGATAGGTGGTGGGGATGTCGTAGCCGTAGCCGGCATCCCAGTAGAGGTGCCGGACGCCGGCCAGCGTGTGGTACCAGATCGCCGCGGTGAGACCGAAGAGCAGGATCACGCCGATGAAGCTGCCCATGAACCACTGCACGTTGGCATAGGCGGAGGGGCCCGAGGCCAGAGCCACGATCCACCACACGAAGAAGACCAGGCCCACCGACCAGGCGCTGCCGGTGATCCGGTGCATGATCGAGGTGGCGCTGGTCATCTGCAGCATGTCGTAGACCTGCAGATGCGGGGAAAGCGGCCGGCGGACGAGGGTGCCGTCCGTGCGGCGGCCCACCATGGTGGCCTCGCGCGCGTCGTGGTGATTCTCTGCCATGCGCCGTCCTGCGTGGGTTGCGGCCGGGCCTGTGACAGTTCGGCAACCGGCCGCCGCTTTTATGGTGCGGCACGGCGAAGCGTCAATCGCACGGAATCAAGGCATTGCGAACAGGTCGCAAGTAGCGGCTGCTTCAGCGGCCGAGCGCGCCCCGGCGGTGCAGTTCCTCGGCGATCTGCACAGCGTTCAGCGCCCCACCCTTGCGCATGTTATCCGCCGCGCACCAGAGCGCGAGGGCGTTCGGCACGGCCCGGTCCGCCCGGAGTCGCGAGACGAAGACAGGGTCCTCCCCCACCGTCTCAAGCGGGGTGACGTAGCCGCCGTCATCCCGCCGGTCGAGCAGGGTAAGGCCGGGGGCGCCGCGAATGGCCTCCCGCGCCTCGGCCTCGTCGATCGGCCGGTCGAACACCGCCTGGACCGCGACGGACTGGCCGATGAAGACCGGCACGCGCACGCAGGTGGCGGTGACAGGGAACTCGCCGCCCAGCAGGCGCGGCAGGTCCTCGGCGATGGCCTCCTCCTCCTCCGTCCGGCCGTCCTCGCCGAAGGCGCCGATATGGGGGATGAGGTTGAAGGCAATCGGCTTGGTGAACTGCTCGGGGCTTGCCGTGTCGTTCACGAAGACGCCGCGGGTCTGGCTGAACAGCTCGTCCATGGCGTCCCGCCCAGCGCCCGAGACAGGCTGGAGCGAGGTCGCGACCACCCGGAGGAGGCCGCCCAGCGCCTGCAGGGGATGGAGAGCCATCGCCATCAGGATGGCGCCGGCGACAGGGTTGGCGACAATCCGCGGGTTCCCGGCCAGCGCGCCGGGATTCACCTCGGGTACCACCACGGGGGCGTCAGGGTCGCTCATGCCGGTCGCGTCGATCACGGTGCAGCCGGCCGCCACGGCCCGGCGGGCCAGCAGCACCGGCGCGGGCGTGCCGGGAGCCATGAAGAGAAGGTCGGTCCCCGCCCAGTCGTGGCGCTCGACCGCCTCCACCACCAGGTTCCGATCGCCGTGCGACATGGCGCCGCCGACGGCGCGGCCCGAGGCCAGGGCGGCGAAGGAGGCGGTGGGAAAGTCCCGCTCCGCCAATGTCTTGACGATCTCGCGCCCCATCTGCCCGGGGGCCGCGGCCACGGCGATCCGATAACTCATCCAGAAACCCTCCGCCGGCACCCTTGCCGGGAACGGCGGGCCGCAGATGGCCCGATCCTCCCCCGCGCGCAAGCGGGGGAGGACCGGCCACCCTTCTCAGGCCGCGCGCACCCCCCGGAGGAAGCCCTCGGACTTCTCGCGCAGGATGGCGGTCTGGCTGGCCAGGGTTTCGGTCGCGGTCAGCATGGCCCCGGCCGCGCTCCCCGTCTCCTCGGCAGCGGCGCGAACCCCGGCGATGGCATGGTTCACCCGATCCGTCCCCCCGGCCACCTCGGTGGCGCTGCGGGCGATCTCGCGGGTGGTCGCGCCCTGCTCCTCCACCGCGGCGGCGATCGCGGTCGCGATGCCGCTGGTGCGCTCCACCGTCGCGCCGATGCCGCGGATGGCCTCGACCGCGCCGGCCGTCGCCGCCTGCATCTGCTGGATCTGGGTAGAGATTTCCTCGGTCGCCTTGGCGGTCTGGGCGGCCAGGGTCTTCACCTCGCTCGCCACCACCGCGAAGCCGCGGCCCGCTTCACCGGCGCGCGCGGCCTCGATCGTGGCGTTCAGCGCCAGCAGATTCGTCTGCCCCGCGATGTCGCCGATCAGCCGCACCACGTCCCCGATCCGGGCCGCGCTGTCGGACAGGCCGCGCACCGTGCCGTCGGTCGCCCGCGCCTCGGACACCGCCTGGGCGGCGACCTCCGCGGCCTCGGCCACCCGGCGGGTGATCTCGGTGATGGAGGCGGCCATCTCCTCGGCGGCGGCGGCGACGGCCCCCACCTCGCCGCTGGCGCGGGCAGCCACCTCGGCCACCTCGGCGGCCTCCCGGCCGGAGCGGCCGGCGGTCTCGTGCACGCCGCCGGCGGCGCGGCGGAGCGACTCGACCTCGCCCGCCAGACTCTCCACCACGGCGCCCACCTCGGCCTCGAAGGTGTCGGCCAGACGGGCCTCCTCGGTCGCCAGGCGCCAGGTCAGCATCGGGCCGGCATAGGCACCGCGGCCGTCGCGGATGGCGGAGGCCTGCAGGTCCACCACCTCCGAGCCGGCGCGCAGCCGGGCGCGGTGCGGCAGCGCCGCGGGGTCGGTCAGCACGGCGCGAAGCTCGGCCAGGCCCCTGATCGGCAGGGCGTCGATCGACTGGCCGAGCACCGGCCCCTCGATCCCGAGGCGGGCGAGCACCGCGCCCATCTCGGCGTTCACATGAGTGACGTGGAGCGAGGGATCGGCGGCCATCAGGCCGAGTGGCATCTGCTCGATCATCTGAGCCTGGCCGAAGGCGCGGCCGACCGTGCCGCGCAGTTCCTCGAGGGCGGCGGTGATGCGGCCGGTCTCGTCGCGCCGGGTGCCGTCGGTGATCTCGGCCGGTGTCGGGGGCGAGGTGTCGCCCGAGGCGATGGCCCGCACCCGCACCGCGGCCCGGCGCAGGGGCGCGCCGATCGCCCGCGCGCTGGCCCAGGAGGAGATCAGCAGGATCAGCGCCACGGTGCCGCCGATCAGGAGGGTGAAGCTCTCCACACTGCCCATCGCGCCTTCCATGAGGGCGCGGCGCTCGACCTGGTCCTCGTGCAGGAGGCGACTCGCCTCCGCCAGCGCCTCGCGGGCGGCCTTGCTCGCGGGCTCGGCCTCCTCCTTACGGATCTTCGCGAGGTCGGCGACGGTCTGGAGGATGGTCTCGGAGGCCTCGGACAGGTTGGTGGCCAGGGCTGCGATGCGTTCCACGTCCTCCTTCAGGCGGGGGGAGAGGGAGAAGGACTGCACGCCGCGCAGGTGCACGCGCTGCTGCGCCAGCGCCCGCCGGGTGCGCCGGGCCTGCGCGTCCTCGCCGGTCACGAGGTAGCGCTGCACAGCCAGCCGCGCCTCGTTCACGCCGTTGCTGAAGGTGATCACGCGGGCGCGGATCTCGTCCATCTGGCTGCGGTCCGGCACCTCGAACTCGAGGGCGCCGAGCACGGCCTCCATGCCCTGGTCGAACTCGCCGTTCACCCGGTAGAGCCGCTCGTCGCGCGCCTCGATCATGCGGGTGCGGGCCGCCAGCATGCGCGAGATGGCGGCGCCATAGGCTTGGATGGGCGGGATGGCGGCCCGGGCGGCATCCCGCGCCGCGGGCAGGGCGGTCAGGGCGGCGGCCTTCTCGGCCAGCTCGGCGGCGGCGGCCAGGGCGGCCTGCCCCTCCTCCGCGGCCTTCTGCGCCGCGGGGAGGCTCTGGGCGGTGCTGAGGTCGGACTCCGCGACCGGAGCCCGGCCCGCGCTCGCCCCCGCCTGCTCCACGAGGGAGACGACGTTGGAGGCGGTGGTCATGCCGACCTGCTGGTCGTTCATCTCCCGCAGCTCGGTCCAAACGATCCCGACCAGCCCGGAAAGAAGGAGAAGGGCGAGGCCCGCCGTCGCGCCGAGCTTTCGGGCGACGGATAGGTTCTGGAAAGCGCGCATGTTCCGCAAACGGCTCCGCTGTGGATTGCCGCCATTTCACGCCCGAATCCCTAATCCAGGGATAATGAGCCCTGTCGGGCGGAACGCGGCGCGCTTGCAGTGAGGGCCCCGATGGCGCAGATCGCGGGGCGTGCTGCACCTCATCAAGCTGGCCGTGGGGCCGAAGGACGTGGAGGCGATGCGCCGCGGCCAGGCCGCGCGCGCCGGGGGCCCGGAGGGCCTGCGCCACGTCACCCGCATGACGCCGAAGCGCGCGCCCGAAATCCTCAAGGGCGGTTCCATCTACTGGGTGGTGGCGGGCGTGCTGCGGGTTCGGCAACGGATTGTCGCGATCGAGCCGGTTCAGCGGGCGGACGGCACCGCCGCCACAGCGCTCGTGCTGGAGCCCGGGCTGGTGGAGGTGCATCCGCGCCCGATGAAGCCCTTCCAGGGCTGGCGCTACCTTGAGGCCGCGGCGGCCCCGCCCGACCTCGCGGTTGGCGAGGTGGGGACAGAGGGAATCGAGGACCTGCCGCCGAAGCTGCGCCGCGCCCTGCTCGATCTCGGGCTGCTCTAGGGCCCGCCTTCGCCCCGGCGTGACGTCCGCGCGGCCGCGTGCTAGGGGCGCGCCTCGCCATGGCCCGTACCTCATGCTCAAACGGCTGACGCGCCATCCGCGCTTCCTCTCCCTGGCCGCCCGGCTGCTGGGGCTCTACGTCGCCTTCGCCTTCCGCACGACGCGCTGGACGCTGGCCGCCGATGCCGCGACCGAGGCGCTGCGGGGTGGGCTGGCAGAGGGGCCGGTCATCCTCGCCTTCTGGCACGAGCGGATCACCCTCGGCCCCGGCCTCTGGGTGACCATGCGCGGTCGCATCCCGGCGCTGGCGCCCAAGCACCCGCAGGTCCTCGTTTCCCGCCACCGGGACGGCGTCTTCATCGGCGGCGTCGTCGCGCGCTTCGGGCTCGAGACGATCCACGGCTCCAGCGACAAGGGCGGCTCCTCCAAGGGCGGCAGTGCGGCGCTGCGGACGATGCTGCGGGTGCTGCGCGGGCGGGGCGTGGTCGCGATCACGCCGGACGGGCCGCGTGGGCCGCGGCGCGTGGCGGCGACGGGGGTGGGGCAGCTCGCCGCCCTCTCCGGCGCGCCGGTCTTCACCTATGGCGCCGCGACCACGCGCTGCATCCGCCTGCGCTCCTGGGACAAGGGGGTGATCCCCCTGCCCTTCGCGCGCGGGCTGATGGTGCTGCTGCCACCCTTCACCGTGCCGCCCGAGGCCGCCGAGGCCGGGCGCGCCGCGGTGGAGACCCTGCTGACCGAGGCCTGCGACGCGGCCGATGCCTGGGCCGAGGCCGTCCGCCGCGGCACCGGCGCGGAGGCCGCCCTGGCGGCGGCGCGGGCGCTCGCCGGCCGGGCGCCGCCCGTGCTCGCGGCGTCCCTTCCGGCCGGGGCCGCTCTCCTGCCGAACGAGGCGCGGCCGGCTTGAGCGACCTCTCCGACGGCGGCTGGCGCGCCGCCCTGCCGTTGGCCGCCTGGCGCGGCGCGACCCGCCTCGGCGCCGCGGTCCTGCCGCTCTGGCTCGGCCATCGCGCCCGGCGGGGCAAGGAGGATGCGGCACGCCTGCCCGAGCGGCGCGGCGAGGGCGCGGACCGCCCGGCGGGGCCGCTGCTCTGGCTGCACGGGGCGAGCGTCGGCGAGAGCCAGTCCGCCCTTCCCTTGCTGGAAGCCCTGGCCGAGGCGCGGCCGGACCTGCACTTCCTGCTGACCACCGGCACGCTGACCGCGGCCCGGCTGCTGGAGGCGCGGCTGCCGGCGGCGCTGCGCCCACGGCTGCGGCACCGCTTCGTGCCGCTCGACGTGCCCGCCTATGTCGCCCGCTTCCTGGATGGCTGGCGGCCCGACGCCGCGGTGCTGATCGAGAGCGAGATCTGGCCGAACCTCATTCTCGCGGCCGAGGCGCGCGGCGTGCCGATGGCGCTGGTGAACGCGCGGCTCTCGGCGGGCTCGGCGCGCGGCTGGGGGCGGCTGCCCGCGGTGGCGCGGCGGCTCTTCGGCGCCTTCCGGCTGGTGATCGCCCAGAGCGAGGCGGATGCGGCACGGCTGCGGGTGCTGGGGGCGGCGGAGGCGCAGCCCTGGGGCAACCTGAAATTCGCCGCCCGCCCCCTGCCCGCCCCCGGCCCGGCGCTCGCGGCGTTGCGTTCGGCCATCGGCGGGCGGCCGGTGCTGCTGGCCGCGAGCACCCATCCGGGAGAGGAGGCGCAGGTGGCGGCGGCGCATGCCGAACTGCGTACGCGCCTTCCGGGGCTGCTGACGATCCTCGCCCCGCGACACCCGGAGCGCGGGCCGGCCCTGGCGCGCGAGCTGGCGCCCTCCACCGGGGCGGAGGCGGTCGCGCTGCGCTCCGCGGGCGCCCTGCCGGGCACGGCCACGGAGCTCTACGTCGCCGACACAATCGGGGAGCTGGGCCTGCTCTATCGCCTCGCGGGCGCGGCGCTGATCGGTGGCTCGCTGGTGCCGCACGGGGGGCAGAACCCGTTGGAGGCGGCACGGCTGGGCTGCCCGGTGCTGCTCGGCCCGCATACAGAGAACTTCGCGGCCATCGCCGAGCGCATGGTGGGCGCCGGCGCGGCCCTGCGGGTGGCCGATGCCGCCGTGCTGGCCGAGGCGGCGGCGGCCGTGCTAACGGATGCCGACCGGGCCCGGTCCATGACCTCGGCCGCCGCCCGGATCGCGGCGGATGCCGGGGCGCTGCCCGAGCGGATGGCCGCCGCGATCGAGGCCCTGCTGCCCGAACCCGACCCGCAGGGGGATCCGGTGCGGGAAGCCACAGGTTCCACAGGATAAGGACGCCCGACGGCACCATGCGTGCCCCCGATTTCTGGACCGGGGATGGCAGCGGGATCGCGCCCTTCCTCCTCTCCCCCCTCTCGGCACTCTACGCCGCGGCGACGGCCCGCCGCGTGGCCAAGCCCGGCTGGCGCGCCCCGGTGCCCGTCATCTGCTGCGGCAACGCGACCGCCGGCGGTGCGGGCAAGACAAGCCTCGCCCTCGATATCGGCATGCGGCTGGCGAACCGCGGGGTGGCGGTGCACTTCCTCACCCGCGGCTACGGCGGCACGCTGCGCGGCCCCCTGCGGGTGGAGCCCGGCCGGCACGACAGCGAGGCGGTGGGCGACGAGGCCCTGCTTCTGGCGGCCGAGCGGCCGACCTGGGTGGCGGCCGACCGCGCCGCCGGCGCCCGCGCGGCGGTGGAGGCCGGCGCGCAGGCCCTGGTGATGGATGATGGGCTGCAGAACCCGACGCTGGAGAAGGATCTCTCCTTTCTCACGATCGACGGCTCCTACGGCTTCGGCAACGGGCGGGTGATCCCGGCGGGCCCGCTGCGCGAGCCGGTCGAAGCCGCGGTCGCGCGCGCCCAGGCGGCGGTGCTGATGGGGGCGGACGAGCACGGCGCCCTGGCCCGGCTGCCCTACGCCCTGCCGGTGCTGCGGGCGCGCACGGTGCCCGGGCCGGAGGCCGCGCAGCTCGCGGGCCAGGCGGTCTTTGCCTTCTGCGGCATCGCCAACCCCCGGAAGTTCTTCACCACGCTCTCGGAGGCACGGGCGATCATCGCTGGCCGCGCGGCCTATGCCGACCACTATCCCTACGATGCCGGGGACATGCGGGAGTTGCTGGCCGAGGCAGACCGGCTGCGGGCGATCCCCGTGACGACGAAGAAGGACTTCGTGCGCATCCCCCCCGCCTTCCGCGCGCGGGTGACGGTGGTGACGGTGACGCTGGCCTGGGACGAGCCGGCGCGGCTGGAGGCGATGCTGGACCCGCTGGTGGCACGGGTGCCGATCCCGGCCTGAGGGTTGGGGAAGGCGCAATCGAGAATGCTTCCCGATTGCGTCTAACCGCATGTTTTCTCTCTACTTTCGCTTCAGGGCCGCACGGTTTACGAAGGGGCCATGAAGCGTTTCGAAGATCTGTCCGAGGCCGAGACCCTCGCGCTGGCCATCGCCAACGAGGAGGAGGACTCGCGCATCTACGCGACCTTCGCCATGCGGCTCCGGGCCGACTTCCCCGCCACCGCCGCCGTCTTCGACGGCATGGCTGAGGAGGAGGGCGGGCACCGCAACCAGTTGCTCGCCCTCTATGAGCAGAAGTTCGGCAAGGAATTGCCGTTGATCACCCGCCAGGACGTGCGCGGCTTTCTTCGCCGCAACCCCGTCTGGCTGGCCGAGGAGTTGCGGATCGAGGTGGTGCGGCGCCAAGCCGCGGTGATGGAGCTGGAGGCCGGCGAGTTCTATTCGCGGGCGGCGGAGCGCGCGCGGGACACTGAGGTGCGGCGGCTGCTGGGCGATCTCGCCCTCATCGAGAAGAAGCACGAGGGCGTGGCCGAGCGGCTGACCGAGACGCACCTGACGGAAGCCGCCGTCGCCGGGGAGGACGCGACCGCGCGGCGGCTGCTCGTGCTCCAGGTGGTGCAGCCGGCGCTGGCCGGGCTGATCGATGGGTCTGTCTCCACCCTCGCGCCCATCTTCGCCGCGGCCTTCGCCACCCACTCGCCGCACGAGACCTTCCTCGTCGGCCTCGCGGCCTCGGTCGGCGCGGGGATTTCGATGGGGCTGACCGAAGCCATGTCGGATGACGGGGCGATCACCGGGCGGGGCCGGCCCTGGATCAGGGGCCTCGCCTGCGGCGTGGCGACGGCGATCGGCGGACTCGGCCATACCCTGCCCTACCTCATCCCCGACTTCTGGACGGCGACGGCGGTGGCCGCCGTGATCGTGGTGCTGGAGCTGATCGTCATCGCCTGGGTGCGCTGGCGCTACATGGAAACCCCCTTCGGCGCCGCGCTGGTGCAAATCGTGCTGGGCGGCGTGCTGGTGCTGCTCGCGGGCATCCTCATCGGCAGCGGGTGAATCCTGCTGCGCCGCAACGAAAACCGTTGCGGCGCGATAAGGGACCATGCGCCTCCTGCCGCTCCTGGCCGTCCTGCTCGCCGCCTGCACGACGGCGCCGCCGCCGCCCGCCGGCGGCACTCCGGCAGAGCGGCCGCGCCCCGGCGGAGCGGGCGCCGCCCGGCTCGTCGCCGCGGCCGAGGGCGAGTGGCGGAACTGGGGCTCGATCGCGGTGGAGGGCTGGCCCGTCGCGCTCGACCGTACGCCGGACGCGACGCCCGCGCTCTTCGACCGGCTGATGACCTACTGGGCCGCGACGCCGGAGGGGCCGGAGGTGATCGCGGGCCACCAGCACTTCCGCGACACCATCAACGCGCCGGTGGCGGCCTCGGCCTCGCTCGACCCCGTGTCAGGCCTGCCCTTCGAGGTGGTGCCGGCGAATGTCGCCATCTCCTCCTACAACACGCCGGCCTGGTCGGCGGCCTTCGTCAGCCACGCCATGGCCTCGGCGGGGGTGCCGCGGGCGGAGTTCGACCCCTCGGCCAGCCACGCACTCTATGTGGATCGGCTGATCGCGATGGCGCTCGCGGATCCCGAAGGCGCGGCCTTCCTGCCGCGAGGCCTCGCGGAACGTGCGCCGCGCCCGGGAGACCTCGTCTGCGCCGACCGGTCGGCGGAACCACTGGCCGATTGGACGGCGAGGCTGAGCGAGAGCGGCCGCTTCCGGCCCATGCACTGCGACATCGTCGTGCGGGCGGGCGGTGGCTCGGTGGACCTCATTGGCGGCAACGTGCTCGACGTGGTGCTCCGCCGCCGGCTACCGGCCGATACGGAGGGGCACTTGATGCAGGCGCCGCCCGACCGGCCGCCCTTCTTCGTCGTCTTCGAGAATCGGCGCTAGGTGAGGTAGCGCCCGCGCAGGTGCGCCATGAAGGCGTCCGCCTCCAGCGGGCGGCCGGTTGCTGCGCGCATCAGGTCCTGAAAACCGAGGCGCGAACCCTGGCCGTGGACATGGGCACGCAGCCAGCCGAGCAGCGGGGCGAAGTCGCCGCGGGAGAGGGCCTCGTCCACCCCCGGCACCGCCGCCCGCGCCGCCGCCATCAGCTGGGCCGCGGCCATGGCGCCGAGCGTGTAGGAGGGGAAGTAGCCGAAGGCGCCGTCGTGCCAGTGGATGTCCTGCAGGCAGCCGCGGCGGTCGTCGGGCGGGGTGATGCCGAGCAGGCGGCCCATCCCCTCCGCCCAGGCGCCGGGGATGTCGGCCACGGCCAGCTCGCCGCCGATCAGCGCCCGCTCCAGCCGGAAGCGGAGGATGACGTGGGCGGGGTAGGTCAGCTCGTCCGCCTCGGTGCGGATGAAGCCGCGCTCCACCCGGCGCCAGAGGCGGGCGAGGTTCTCCGGGGCGTAAGGGGTGGGATCGCCGCCAAAGGTCCCGTGCAACTCGGGGCCGAGCCAGGAGAGGAAGGCGTCGGAGCGGCTGGCCTGCATCTCGATGATGAGGCTCTGGGATTCGTGGGCGGCCATGCCGGCGGCCTCGCCTACCGGCTGGCGAGACCAGGCCCCCGGCAACCCCCGCTCGTAGAGGGCGTGGCCGGTCTCGTGGAGGATACCAAGCATCGCCTGCTCGAAGCTCTCGGGCACGTAGCGGGTGGTGATGCGGACATCCGTCGGCGTGCCGCCGCAGAAAGGGTGCAGGCTCTCGTCCAGCCGGGCGTGGTCGTAGTCGAGTCCGACACGCTCCGAGAGGCGGCGGCCGAGGGCGCGCTGCACCTCCGTCGGAAAGGGCCCCTGCGGGTGGACCGGTGCGGGGCGGGCGGCCTGGATCGCCTCGGCGCGCGGCAGGGCCTCGGCCAGGAAGGCCTCGTAGGCGGCGAAGATCGGCTCCACGTCGGCGGCACCGATGCCCGGCTGGAAACCGTCCATCAGCGCGTCGTAAGGCGAGAGGCCGGTCGCAGCGGAGAGGGCGGCCGCCGCCTCGCGCTGCAGGGCGACGACGGTTTCCAGCGCCGGGCGCACGGCCGCGAAGTCGGAAGCCGCGCGGGCGCCGCGCCAGATCTTCTCGCAGGCCGAGTTGGCCCGCGCCATGCCCTCGACGAGATCGGCGGGCAGGGCGGTGGCGCGCCGATGGGCGCGGCGCATGAGGGCGAGGTTGGCCCCATCCCACTCGCCCTCGGCCTCGGCAGCGGCGAGGTCCCCGGCCACCTCCGGCGCGACGAGCATCGCGTGGGAGACGCCGGCGAGGACCGCGAGCTGCTCCCCGCGCGCCGCGCCGCCGCCGGGCGGCATCATGGCCGAGGCGTCCCAGCCGAGCATGGCCGAGGCCTCTCCGATGGTCGCGATGCGGGCGAAGCGATCCTTCAGGCGGGCATAGGGCTCGTTCATGTCTCGTCCTTGCGGAGGGACCAGGCGACCAGCACGCCGACCAGGGAGGCGGCGAGGCCGTACCAGGTGATGGCGTAGCCGAGATGGGAATTGGGCGGGCGCGGCAGGGTCTGGGCGCCCTGAGGCAGGGCATCGGGCGAGGCACCCGGCGGCGCGAGCGCCACCAGCAGGTCCGGCGTCACCGCGGACAGGCCGAGGGCCGCGCCGATGGCGCGGGGGTCGGCGGTGTAGAAGCGGCGGCCGGCGGTGTCGTCGGTGGCGGCGAAGAAGTCGCGGTCCTGCGGCGGGGAGACATAGCCGGTGACGCTGACCGGCCCGTCCGGGCGGGAGATCACGGCGCCGCGGCGCTCCAGCGGAACCCAGCCGCGATCCACGAGCACGGTGGGGCTTCCCTCCCGCTCCAGCGGCGTAACCAGGCGGGTGCCGAGGACGGGCCCGCGCACCTCCACGCCGAGAATGGCCTCAAGGTCGTAGCGGAAGCGCCCGCTGGTCTCGACCTTGGAGAAGGGCTCGGGCGTGTCGGTCAGCGGCACTGGCGGTCCGGCCTCAGCCCGGGCGATCGCCGCCAGCAGATCCGTCTTCCAGTAGAGGCGCCGCACCTGCCAGGTGCCGAGCCCGAGGAGGATGGCAAGGACCGGGATGGAGGCGAGGACGGCCGGGAGGATTCGCCGGGCGCGGGGCGACATGGCGGGTCTTTCAAACGACGAACCCCGCCCGGCAGGCCGAAAGCTCGGCAGGCCGGACGGGGTTCGCTGATGCGGTAAGGGGCTTCAGTGCTGGGCGATCTCGCCCGCGCCGAAGAGATAGATGCAGATGAAGAGGAACAGCCACACCACGTCCACGAAGTGCCAGTACCAAGCGGCCGCCTCGAAGCCGAAGTGACGCTTCGGCGTGAAGTCCCCGCCCCAGGCGCGGATGAGGCAGACGAGCAGGAACAGCGTGCCGACGATCACGTGGAAGCCGTGGAAGCCGGTGGCGAGGAAGAAGGTGGAGGGATAGATGCCGCCGCCGGAGAAGGCGAAGGGCGCCTCGGAATACTCCACCGCCTGCAGGAAGGTGAAGAACAGGCCAAGGACGACGGTGATCGCCAGGCCCTGGAGCATCCCCTTGCGGTCGCCCTCGATGAGGGAGTGGTGCGCCCAGGTGACGGTGCAGCCCGAGAGCAGCAGGATCATCGTGTTCAGGAAGGGCAGGCCGAAGGGATCGAAGGTGTGGATGCCCTTCGGCGGCCAGATCGCCGTCTCGGCGCCCGCCACATGTTCCGGATAGAGCGCGAAGTGGAAGTACGCCCAGAAGAAGGCGACGAAGAACATCACCTCGGAGGCGATGAAGAGCGACATGCCGTAGCGCATGCCGATCCGCACGATCGGGGTATGGACGCCCGGCTGCTTCGACTCGCGCACCACGTCCCGCCACCAGAGGGTGGCGGAGGCCAGGGTGCCGACGAGGCCCACGCCAAACATCCAGTGGATGTTGTAATGCGCCCAGAGCACGATGCCGAAGAGCAGCGCGCCGGCCGAGAAGGCGGAGAGCAGCGGCCAGGGGGACGGGTCCACCAGGTGGTAGGGATGCTTGTGCGGCGGCGGCGGCTCGGAGGCGTCGATCGCCATGCCGGCCGTGGTGGTGTCGAGAGCCATAGCGCGTCCTGGTGAAGCGGGACCGAGCCCGTTGATGGCCTGGGGCTGGGCCCCCTTTGGGTAACGCGGGACCGGGGCCCCGGGCGTGCGTTGCATCAATCCCGCAAACCGCCCCCGGGATCAAGGGCAGGGCCGGTAATCTCGGCGCGCGGCCGCGCCCGCCGCGGGCGGTCAGCGCGTCGCGGTCGGGGGCTCGGCCATGCGGCCGACATGCGGCCCGGCGCTCGCGAGCGCCCCGGTGCGCTCCGCGTCCGCCAGCGTGCGGAAGAAGGTGTAGCTGAGGGTGATGGTGCGGATGTCCCGGGTCTCCGGGTCCTTCGCCATCTCGGGATCGACCCAGAAGCTGACGGGCATCTCGACGGACTGGCCGGGCTGGAGGGTCTGGGCGTCGAAGCAGAAGCAGGCGGTCTTGTGGAAATACTTGCCGACCACCTCGGGCGTCACGTTGTAGGTAGCGACCCCCTCCACCGGGCGGTCCGCCCGGTTGGCAGCACGGTAGAAGGCAAGCCCGGATTCACCGAGATGGACAGGCATGGCCTTCTGTGCCGCCTCGAACTGCCAGGGCAGCGAGGGATGGGTGGTGGCGTTGAAGCGGACGGTCACCTGCCGTTCGACGGCACCCGGCGCGGCCGGGCCGCCGGTCTGCACCGTGCCATTGTAACCGGTGGCCTTGCAGAAGGCGGCGTAGAGCGGGACAGCGGCGAAGGAGAGGCCGACCATGCCGACCACCGTCCCGAAGGCCGCGATGGCGATGCGCCGGTTACCCTGTGCCCGCTGCTTGTTCGCGGGCGGGGGCGTGGGCTCAGATCGCGGGAAGGGCGCTTCGGGCATGGGGCGGAAATGGTCCTCCCGGAGCCGGCCTCAAGAGACGGAGGAGGTCAGCTTGGCGATGGTGATGAAGAAGAAGATCGCGACGAGCACGATCAGCAGCACGAGCATGCCGATATTGCGCCCGCGGCGGCGGCGGTAGAACTCCGCCTCCTCCTCCTTGGACATGGAGGGCGCTTCGACGGGAAGTTGGGGCTGGGGCATCAGAGCAGGCCCGCCACGCGCAGCCAGTGGTCCACCGCCAGCGCCCCGAAGAGGCCGGCGAGGTGGAGCAGCGAGAAGCGGAAGGCCTTACGAGCGGCGGCATCGCCCTGAAGGCTGATGCCCGTGGCATCCTGCGGCTCCGTCATCACGCGCCAAGCGTGGAAGAGGAAGCCGATGCCGAGCGAAATCGCGTAGGCGCCGTAGACCCAGCCGGCGAGACCCAGCAGCGTCGGCAGGAGACCGAGCGGCGCGAGCACGACCGTGTAGAGCACGATCTGGCGCCGCGTCTCCCGCGCGCCCGACACCACCGGCAGCATCGGCACCCCGGCGCGCGCGTAGTCCTCATGCGCCCAAAGGCTGAGTGACCAGAAATGCGGGGGTGTCCAGGCGAAGACGATGGCGAAGAGGATCAGCGGCAGCACGTCGAGGTGCCCGGTGACCGCCACCCAGCCGATGATCGGCGGGAAGGCTCCGGCCGCGCCGCCGATGACGATGTTCTGCGGGGTCCGACGCTTCAGCCACATCGTATAGACGAAGACGTAGAAAAGGATGGAGCCGAGCAGCCAGGCGGCGGCCATCCAGTTTGTCGCGAGGCCCATCAGCACGACCGAGAGGCCGGCGAGGAAGACGCCATAGGCGAGGCCTGCCTCGGGCTCGATCCGGCCGGCGGCCATGGGGCGGCGCGCGGTGCGGCGCATCAGCGCGTCGATGTCGCGCTCGTACCACATGTTGATGCAGCCAGCGGCGCCCGCACCAACCGCGATGCAGAGGATGGCGACGGAGCCGAGCACGGGATGGATGTGCCCGGGCGCGACAAGCATGCCGACGAGGCCGGAGAAGACCACGAGGGTCATCACGCGCGGCTTGAGCAGCGCGAACCAGTCGCGCAGCTCGGACCAATCGGTGGAAACGGCGAGGGGGGCCGTGGCCCCCCTCCTCATCAGGTCACTCATGGTGACGCTCCATATCGTTCCCTCGCGGCGGACCGCAACCGGGAAGGTGCCCCTGTTACCGAATGCGAGGCAGTTCGTCGAAGGTGTGGAAGGGCGGGGGAGAGGAAACCTGCCACTCCAGCGTCGTCGCACCCTCGCCCCAGGGGTTCGCCGCGGCCTTTTCCTTGCGAATGAAGGTCAGGACAACAACCCAGATGAAGAGCAGGAAGGAAGCGGCCGAAATATAGGAGCCGATGGAAGCCACCAGGTTCCAGCCCGCAAAAGCGTCGGGATAGTCCGGGTAGCGGCGCGGCATGCCCTGGGCGCCCAGGAAGTGCATGGGGAAGAAGGTGATGTTGACGCCGATGAAGGTCGTCCAGAACTGCACCTTCCCCCAGAACTCCGGGTACTGGTAGCCGCTCATCTTGCCGATCCAGTAATAGAAGCCGGCATAGATGCCGAAGACGGCGCCCAGCGACAGCACGTAGTGGAAGTGCGCGATGACGTAATAGGTGTTGTGCAGGATGACCGTCACGCCGGCATTGGCCAGCTTCACGCCCGTGACGCCGCCCACCGTGAACAGGAAGACGAAGCCGATGGCGTAGAGCATGGGCGTGCGGAAATCGAGTGAGCCGCCCCACATGGTCGCAATCCAGGAGAAGATCTTGATGCCCGTGGGCACCGCGATGATCATCGTGGCCGCCATGAAGTAGGCCCGCGTGTCCACCGAGATGCCGGAGGTGAACATGTGGTGCGCCCAGACCACGAAGCCCACCACGCCGATGGCGACCATGGCGTAGGCCATGCCGAGATAGCCGAAGATCGGCTTGCGGGAGAAGGTGGACAGGATGTGGGACACGATCCCAAAGGCCGGCAGGATCATAATGTAGACTTCGGGGTGGCCGAAGAACCAGAAGAGGTGCTGGAACAGCACGGGGTCGCCGCCGCCCTCGGGCCGGAAGAAGGCGGTGCCGAAGTTACGGTCGGTGATCAGCATCGTGATGGCGCCGCCGAGCACGGGCACGGACAGCAGCAGCAGGAAGGCCGTGACCAGCATCGCCCAGACGAAGAGCGGCATCTTGTGCAGCGTCATGCCGGGGGCGCGCATGTTGAAGATGGTGGTGATGAAGTTGGCCGCGCCCAGGATCGAGCTGGCACCCGCGAGGTGGAGCGCGAAGAGCGCCATGTCCATCGAGGGGCCCGACTGGTAGGTGCTGTCCGACAGCGGCGGGTAGATCGTCCAGCCGGCGCCCGCGCCCTGGCCGACGAACATCGAGCTAACGAGCAGCATGAAGGCCGGCACGATCAGCCAGAACGAGATGTTGTTCAGCCGCGGGAAGGCCATGTCCGGCGCGCCGATCATGATCGGCACGAACCAGTTGCCGAAACCGCCGATCAGGGCGGGCATGACGACGAAGAACACCATCACCAGCCCGTGGGCCGAGACCATGGCGTTCCAGGCCTGTCCACCGGAGAAGATCTGCATCCCCGGCTCCTGCAGCTCGATCCGCATCAGGATCGAGAGGGTGACGCCGACGCAGGCCGCCACCACCGAGAAGATGATGTAGAGGGTGCCGATGTCTTTGTGATTGGTCGAGAACAGCCAGCGGGAGACGAATCCCGGGGCGTGGTCGTGATGGTCGTCGTGGCCGCTATGGGCCGTGTCGTGCGCGGCTTGCGCCATGGTCTCTCTTCTTCCTGTCAGGCCGCCTTACCGGCGGACCTCCACGGAGGGGGTATCAGCCACCGCGACCGAAGTGGCGCGGTCGCGCTCAGGCCAGCCGGGGGCAGCGCCCTCGGCGAACTTCTGCTTCGCCTCGGCCGCCCAGGCGTCGAACTCGGCCCGCGGCACGGCACGGACGGCGATCGGCATGAACCAGTGGTTGTTGCCGCAGATCTGGTTGCACTGGCCGTAGAAGGTGCCCTCGCGGTCGGCGCGGAACCAGGTCTCCAGCGTACGGCCGGGGATGGTGTACTTCTGCACACCGAGGCTCGGCACGAAGAAGGAGTGGATCACGTCGTGGCCGGTGGTGATCACGCGGATTGTCGCGCCCACGGGCACCACCAGGGGGTTGTCCACCGCCAAGTTGCGCAGCTGGCCCGGGCGGAGGTCACCCTCGGCGATCGGGTAGCTGTCGAAGTTGAAGTTGCCGTTATCCGGGTACTCGTAATGCCAGTACCACTGACGGCCCTGCACGTTCACGGTCATGTCCGCGTCCCGGGCCCGGTCCTCGTAGTAGATGAGGCGGAAGGAGGGGATGGCGATGACGAGCAGGATCAGCACCGGCACGACGGTCCAGGCGATCTCGAGCACGGTGTTGTGGCTCGTGCGGGAGGGCTGGGGGTTCCGCTTCGCCGCATAGCGGAAGATCACCCAGGCCAGCAGCGCGGCCACGAAGATCGTGATCCCGATGATGATGTAGAGCACGAGGTCGTTGAAGTCGTGAATCGCCGCCTTCACCGGCCCGAAGGCCGGCTGCAACCCCATAGCCCAGGGTTCGGGAACGCCGAGCGCCTGGCCCGCCGGGGGCGACTGCGCGAAGGCGCCGCTCCCGGCCAGGAGCATCATGCCCAGGGCTGTCGATAGGGCCCGGGTCTTCGAGAAAATCCGCCGCATTCCGCCGTCCTGATCCGGTGTTCCGCAGGCCGCGCCACGCACGCCCGGCGGCCACGCGCCGCTTCACTGTCCCGTCCCGGCGCAGAGCGCGCCGGCTTGTACCGCCCCCGCGCACGGGAGGGTTCTCCGGCGACACTAATCACGCGGCGCCGCGCCGCACAAGATTGGGCGGAAACGCCCTTCGGGAAGGGCCCACGCCAAGAGTGGGATGATGTTAATCCCACGGGGTGCAGCCCGCAGCGAAAGCGCCTCAGCCGGGCGAGGCGACCTCGCCTTCGGACTCCCCCTCGGCGCCGTCCTCGGTCACGTGGTCCACCATGTCGGTCAGCATGGAGCGCACGTGCTGGTCCATCACCGCATAGAAGACCTGACGGCCGCGCCGGTCCGCCTGCAGCAGCCGCGCCGCGCGGAGCAGGCGCAGGTGGTGCGAGACGAGGCTGCCGGAGATGCCGATGCGCTCCGCCATTTCCCCAACCGCGGCAGGAGCATCCAGGCAGGCGAGGATGATACTGAGCCGCGTGGGATCGCTCATCAGCCGGAACATCTCGGCCAGCTCCACCACCTGGTCGTCGCCGATCCTGCCCCGCACTGCTCACCTCGCCGCCTTCAGGCGCGGAGTCTCGGGGGCCGCGGGCGTTCTGTCCAGGGCGCGTTGCGCCCTGCCAGGAACGGTTCGCCTAGTGGGTGACGGAGAGCAGCCCGGAATGCCGGGGGCGGCGCCAGGGGGAGAAGCGGCCGGTCCAGCCAACATCAGCGCGCGACCCGGCATAACCCTCCATCGCGCGGCGCGCCTTGCCGGATAGAGCAACCGGCCGGCCGGGCCCAAACAGCAGGCGCTCCAGGAAGCCGCTGCGGGCGGAGACGATGTCGGCGCCATCCCGCAGGGCAGAGAGTGTCTCATAGGCCCAGCGCGGGGCGACCGGCGCGGCCGCGTCGGCCAGCAGCACGGGAAGGTCCGGCGCACCCAGGGCAGCCGCCCATTCGGCAGCCAGCCGAGCGGCGCCAGGTGCATCAGCCGGCGCCTCGACGCGCAGCGGGAAGGGATAGTCGGCCACCATCCCGCCCACGGCCGCCAAAGCCTCCGTCACCGGCGAGGCGAGGATGAGGACGGCCAGGGCGCCACGGGCTACCGGCACGCCGCACGCCGCGCGGGAGTGGGCAAGCGAGAGGAGGAACGAGCGCAGCCCCGGCAGATCCTGCGGCCCCACCGAAACGCAGACGACGGCGACAGGCAGGCCCGCACCCGGTGCCGCCGGGCGCGCGTTCCCGGGCTGGGCCGCGGCCCAGGGGAGGTCGGTGCGGATCGAGGACCGGTGGAGGGCGGTGGCCATGGTGTCCATACTGGGAGTGAAGACCGATCAGTCTTACATTTAGCTTAACGCGGGCCGGGCATTTCGGTTCCAAACCGGGTTTCATCCCCTCGCTTCCCCTCAGCCCTTCCCCCGACCGCCTTCCCGCGCCATCTGACCCGCATGCGCAGACGTCTCCTCGCCGCCCTCCCACTTCTGTCCTTGCTGCCACCCGCGGGCCCGGCCACTGCCCAGGGCGCGGCCCTCTCGGCGCGGGACCGCGCGGATGTCCAGCGCGTGGAGGCCTACCTCAACGGCCTGACCACGCTGCGCGCCCGCTTCATCCAGATCGCCCAGAACGGGGCGACGGCCCAGGGAACGGCGCTGATCTGGCGGCCCGGGCGCATGCGCTTTGACTACGACCCGCCGGAGCCGCTGCTGCTGATCGCCAATGCCGGGCAGTTCATGCACTACGACAAGGAGTTGCGGCAGCCCTCCATCGTGCCCGTCGGCTCCACGCCGCTCGGCATCCTCCTGCGGGAGCGAATCGTGCTTTCGGGCGATGTGACCGTGGCGGGGGTGCAGCGCGAGGGCGGGCTGTTGCGGGTGACGGTGTACCGCACCGCGAACCCGGCGGAGGGGCGCATCACCCTCGTCTTCGCGGAAAGCCCGATGGAACTGCGGCAGTGGCTGGTGGTGGATGGCCAGGGGCGCACCACCCGCGTCACCCTCTCCGCCATCGAAACGGGCGTGCGGCTGGACCGGGCCGTCTTCGACTTCAATGACCCGCGTTTCCAGGCCGGCCCCGTTGACAACAATTAGTCGTGTCCTTGGGCTTCTGGCGCGCGTGAGGTCCCTGAGTAGCGCAAGCCCGGTGGGGCAATGCCGCTAAATCGGTGCGGCCGGCGGGCCACAGGCATGGCGCGCAGGCCAGATCGACCGGACTTGCGTCGCTTCTGCCTTGAAACTGACATGCTGCCGTTGCGACATAGGCAGCATGAGGCCCCTGATTGGCATTTCCTGTTGCATCAAGCCTTTCGGCCCCACGGGGATGCCGAACCACGCTGCATCGGATCACTATGTCCGGGTGGTGCTAGGCCCAGTCGGCGGGATGCCGGTGCTGCTTCCCGCCGCAGGCGAGGAGGTCTCGCGGGAACTCCTCTCGCGGCTGGACGGCCTGTTGCTGACGGGCAGCCGGTCGAACGTCTGCCCGGTCTACTATGATGGCCCTTGCCATGCGGAGGGCACGCCCGAGGACCTAGCGCGGGACGCAACCACCCTTCCCCTCATCCGCGCGGCGGTGGCCGAGGGCGTGCCGCTCCTCGCGATCTGCCGCGGCTTCCAGGAGCTGAACGTCGCCCTCGGCGGCTCCCTCGACCAGCGGATCCAGGACATCGACGGCCGGATGGACCACTCCACGCCGAGCGACCAGACGCTCGCGCGGGTGAAGACTGGCAAGGCCCACCCCGTGCGCGTTGCACCGGGAAGCGGCCTCGCTCACCTCTGGGAAGGCCTCTCCTACGATCCGGCGGCCGTGCCGGTGAACTCCCTGCACAATCAGGGCGTGGCCCGGGCGGCGCCGCGGCTGCGCCCCGAGGCTTGGGCAGCCGACGGCACGATCGAGGCGGCGAGCATTGAGGGCGCGCCGGGCTTCGCGGTGGGCGTGCAGTGGCATCCTGAATATGACTGGGAACGGGACCAGCTCTCCCGCCGGATCTTTGATCGTTTCGGCGAGGCCGCGCTCCAGTTTGCGGAGCGGCGTCGAGCCGAAAGCGAGTTTCCGATGTCTGTGGCAGCGGAATAGTTACGAATTCGATTGTATGTTCTGTGGGAAAACTAAGGGGCTCACGCTGCTGTGATTGCAGCCGGGGGAGTCCGCTTTGCATTCCACCTGTGGATATTGGTAATGTTGCGTCGCTGGTGACGAGCCAGTGGTGGCTGGCCTCCCCTGCCGGCTCACCCGACCAATAAGGTAATCCGATCGGAAAGTAGCGTACGGCGCCCGGTGACCCCCCTTACCGGGCGCCACTTTTTTCCGGCGCGGGATCCGGCATTCACGCGGCCGGCTCGGCTATTCGGCTCCCCTCGACCGGCCTATACCCTCGGGCGATCCCTGAACCGGACCCCCTGCCCATGGCCGACTACGTCATCGCCCCACCCGCCGTCGCGGCCCTGCCCGTGCGCGGCGGCGGCCTCTTTCCGGTGCGTCGCATCTTCTGCGTCGGCCGCAATTATGCTGAGCACGCGCGCGAGATGGGCAGCGACCCCGACCGCGAGCCGCCCTTCTACTTCACCAAGCCTGCTGACTCGATCGTCATCAACGGCGCCGACATGCCCTACCCGAGCGAGACGAAGGACCTTCATCACGAGATGGAGCTCGTCGTCGCCATCGGCGTCAGCGGCAGCGACATCGCCGAGGCGGACGCGCTGAACCATGTCTGGGGTTACTGCGCCGGTCTCGACATGACCCGCCGCGACCTACAGAACGCCGCGAAGAAGACCGGCCGCCCCTGGGACATGGGCAAGGCCTTCGACCACTCCGCCCCGCTCGGCGAACTGGTGCCGGCCGGCTCCATCAATCCCGGCAAGGGACTCATCGAGCTGAAGGTGAACGGCCAGGTCCGCCAGACCTCCGATCTCTCGAAGATGATCTGGGCCGTGCCGGAGGTGATCGCGAACCTCTCCCGCCTCGTGAAGCTCGAGCCCGGCGACCTCATCATGACCGGCACGCCCGAGAACGTGGCCGCCGTGCAGCGGGGCGACCTGCTGGAGGGCGTGATCGAAGGCGTCGGAACGGTCACGACCCGCATCGTCTGATGGCGGCACTCTCCTCGGCGGCCGCGCCGCTTCGCGTGGCCACCTGGAACATCAACTCCGTCCGCCTCCGCGCGCCGCTTCTTGCCGGCGTTGTGGAGGCGCTCGACCCCGACGTCCTCTGCCTGCAGGAGACGAAGACGCCGGACGAGCACTTCCCCCACGAGGCCGCGGCCGCCCTCGGCTACGAGCACCGCGTCATCACGGGGATGAAAGGCTACAACGGCGTCGCCGTCCTCTCGCGCCACCCGCTGACCGTTCTTCCTGATGGGCAGGACTGGTGCGGCAAGGGCGATTGCCGCCACCTCGGCGTCTCCGTGGACCTGCCGGGCGGGCCGGTCGAGGTGCACAACTTCTACGTCCCCGCCGGCGGGGACGTGCCCGACCCGGCCGTGAACCCGAAATTCGCCCATAAGCTGGACTTCGTGGCCGAGGTGACCGCCTGGACCGCCGGGCGCGGGCAAGCCAGGCGCGCCGTGCTCGTTGGCGACCTGAACATCGCCCCGATGGAACACGACGTCTGGAGCCACAAGCAGATGGCGGGCGTCGTCTCGCACACGCCCGTCGAGGTGGAAGCCATCACCCGCTGGCAGGAGGCGGGCAAATGGTACGACGCCCTCCGCCACTTCGTGCCGGCGGAGGAGAAGCTTTACACGTGGTGGTCCTACCGCGCGAAGGACTGGCGCGCGGCGAACCGTGGGCGACGGCTGGACCATGTCTGGGTCAGCCAGGATCTGGCGCCGGGCCTGAAGCGCCACGCGGTGCTGAAGGATGCGCGGGACTGGGTCCAGACGAGTGACCATGTTCCGGTGCTGGTGGAGATTGCGGTTTAGGAACCGGCCTGGAGAGGGCCCTGCCCTCTCCAGACCTCACCCGCCAGGGGTCTGAGGCCCCTGGCCCCCTGTTTGGCTTCGCGGGCGCGGTGGTAGAGGCCGCTTCTTAGGCTGCGCCCCTCCCGGGCGTGCCGTCGCCTCAGATCCATGACCCGGAGCGCACCGGTCGTAGAACTACCCGAAAAAGTAGAAGAGGATGATGGTGAGAGGTTTGCGGAGAGGAAAAACTCCTCCTTCCTGTCCCCAGGTCAAAGCGAGAAGCGCGGAGGCTCAGCGAGTGTACCGCCCCTAGCCTGGTCAGGCCTCGGTCGGATCGTAGCGCAGCCCTTGGGTCTCGAAACGCGTCATGTAGTTCACGAGGTAGGTCACCACCGCCTCCGCGATCCGGTCGCCCTTCTCCTTGGTCGCGCGGGCGGGCGCGCCGGTCGCGCCATGGTGCGTCAGTTCGTCAAAAGTCCAGATTTCCTTCATCAGCGGGTCCACCTTCGGGACCATGCCGCGGGCCTCGGCCATGTGCATCAGGTCGGGGAACAGGCTCAGCCCGATCGAGGTCTCGACCTCCCCGGCATGGCCCCAGCCGTTCCAAACCTCGAACAGGTCCTTCGGCAGCATGTGCGGGACGACCACCCACCAGTCGAGAACGGCGAGCGACATCTCGGGATGAGCGACTTTGACCTCTCGCGCGGCGATCTCGGCGCAGGGGATGTTGCCGTCATGCCCGTTGAGGATGAGGACGCGGTGAATGCCCCAGTGATGGAGGGACAGGATCATGTCCTTCAGCACCCGCACCTGCGTGTCGCTGGAGAGCGAGATGCAGATCGGCTTGTGCCGGTAGTGGTCGCTCATGCCGAAATTCAGCGGTGGCAGCACGAAAGTGGAGCGCAGTTGCTCGGCCGTGCGGATGGCCAGGGCGTGGGCCGTCAGCGCATCCGTGCCGAAGGGCATGTGGTCCCCATGGCTCTCGCAGGCGCCGATGGGAATGATGGCGGCCGTGAAACCGCCCTCCTCGAACAGCTTCGTGTTCAGGTGTTCCAGCCGGACCTGCCGCATGGCGTTCCTTCCCGCAGGATGTCGCCCGGCCCCGGGATGGGGGCCGGGCGGCCATCATGCGCTCAGGCCGTCCGGTCAGCCATGACCGGCGCCGAGGCATTGGCCAGCGCCGCCTGCGCCGCCGCCAGCCGCGCCACCGGCACGCGGTAAGGCGAGCAGGAGACGTAATCGAGCCCAACCGTCTCGCAGAACTGGATAGAAGCCGGGTCGCCGCCGTGCTCGCCGCAGATGCCGAGCTTGAGGCCCGGCTTAGTCGCCCGCCCCTTATCCGTCGCGATCTGCACGAGGGCGCCCACGCCGTCCACGTCGATGGAGACGAAGGGGTCCTTCGGCAGGATGCCCTTCTCGACGTAGAAGGGCAGGAACTTGCCGGCATCGTCGCGCGACAGGCCGAAGGTGGTCTGGGTGAGGTCGTTGGTGCCGAAGGAGAAGAAGTCGGCGGTTTCGGCGATCTTGTCGGCCAGAAGGGCCGCGCGGGGCAGCTCGATCATGGTGCCGACGAAGTACTCGATCGTCATGCCCGCCTCGGCGAAGACCTCCTTGGCAATGCGGTCGATCTGCTCGTGGCTGATCTCCAGCTCGCGCTTGGTGGCCACCAGCGGGACCATGATCTCGGGCACCGGGGCCGCGCCAGCCTCCTTGGCGACGAGGATCGCCGCCTCGAAGATGGCGCGGGCCTGCATCTCCGCGATCTCCGGGAAGGTCATCGCCAGGCGGCAGCCGCGGTGGCCCAGCATGGGGTTCGCTTCCGAGAGGTCAGCCGCCCGGCGCTTCATGGTGGAGAGGTCGGCGCCGAGGCTCGCCGCGACCTCCGCCAGCTCCTCCTCCTTGTGGGGGAGGAATTCGTGCAGAGGGGGGTCGAGAAGACGGATCGTGACCGGCAGGCCGGCCATGATGCGGAACAGCTCCACGAAGTCGTCGCGCTGGAAGGGCAGCAGCTTGGCCAGGGCGTCGCGGCGGCCGCCCTCGGTCTCGCTCATGATCATCTGCCGCACGGCGGAGATGCGCGCGGGGTCGAAGAACATGTGCTCGGTGCGGCAGAGGCCGATGCCCTCCGCACCGAACTTGCGGGCGGTGTCGGCGTCGAGCGGGGTCTCGGCGTTGGCGCGCACCTTCAGGCGCCGGACCTTGTCGGCCCAGCCCATCAGAGTCTCGAAATCGCCCGAGAGCTTCGGCTCCACCATGGCCACGGTGCCGGCGAAGACCTCGCCGGTCGCGCCGTCGAGGGTGATGGTCTCGCCCGCCCGCACCTGCACGCCGCCGGCGGCAAGAATCTGAGAGGAGTAGTCCACCACCACGCCGCCGGCGCCGGCCACGCAGGGCCGGCCCATGCCGCGGGCCACCACCGCCGCGTGGCTGGTCATGCCGCCGCGGGTGGTGAGGATGCCGCGGGCCGCATGCATCCCGTGGATGTCCTCGGGCGAGGTCTCGATGCGGACGAGGATGACGCTCTCGCCCTTGGCGGCGCGCGCCTCCGCCTCGTCGGCCGTGAAGACGACGACGCCGCTGGCCGCACCAGGGGAGGCCGGGAGGCCGCGGGTCAGCAGCGTGCGTTTGGCGTTCGGGTCCAGCGTCGGGTGCAGGAGCTGGTCGAGCGAGCCCGGGTTCACGCGGCGCACGGCCTCCGCCTGGTCGATCAGCCCCTCATTCGCCATGTCCACGGCGATCTTGAGGCTGGCCGCGGCGGTGCGCTTCCCGTTGCGGGTCTGCAGCATGTAGAGCTTGTTGCGCTGAACGGTGAACTCGATGTCCTGCATGTCCGCGTAGTGCTTCTCGAGCGTCGCGCGCACGCTCACCAGTTCGGCATAAGCGGCGGGCATGGCCGCCTCCATGCTGCGCTCGCCGGGCTTGGCGCGGGCCTCGCTCATTGGCTGAGGCGTGCGGATGCCCGCCACCACGTCCTCGCCCTGCGCGTTGATGAGGTACTCGCCGTAGAAGACGTTCTCGCCGGTGCTGGGGTCGCGGGTGAAGCAGACGCCGGTCGCACAGTCGTCGCCCATGTTGCCGAAGACCATCGCCTGGACGTTCACGGCCGTGCCCCAGGTGGCGGGGATGTCGTGCAGGCGGCGATAGGTGATGGCGCGCTGGTTCATCCAGGAGCCAAAGACCGCGCCGATCGCACCCCAGAGCTGGTCGTTCGGGTCCATCGGAAAGTCGGCACCGGTGACCTCGCGGACCATGGCCTTGTACTCGCCGGCCACGCGCTGCCAGTCCTCGGGGGAGAGCTGCGTGTCCTCGTGGACGCCGCGGGCGAGCTTCACCTCCTCGATGATCTCCTCGAAGCGGTGGTGGTCCACGCCCAGCACCACGGAGCCGTACATCTGGATAAAGCGGCGGTAACTGTCCCAGGCGAAGCGGTCATCGCCCGAGGCGGCGGCCAGGCCGCGCACCGTCTCGTCGTTCAGGCCGAGGTTGAGCACCGTGTCCATCATGCCGGGCATGGAGACGCGGGCGCCCGAGCGGACGGAGACGAGCAGCGGATTGGTCGCGTCGCCGAATCGTGCGCCGACCGCGGTCTCGACCCGCGCCAGGGCCTCCTTCACCTGCCCGGCGAGGTCGGCGGGATAGGTCTGACCGTTGGTGGTGAAGTAGGTGCAGACCTCGGTCGTGATGGTGAAGCCAGGGGGCACGGGAAGGCCGATCGAGGCCATCTCGGCCAGGTTGGCGCCCTTGCCGCCCAGCAGGTTCCGCATGTCCGCGCGGCCGTCGTTCCGGCCGGCTCCGAAGCCGTAGACCCAGCTTGTCATGACCTGTTCCTTCAAGCCTCGATGCGCGCGATGTCGGCGAGCTCGTCCATGGCCCCGCGCAGCAGCGCCAGCAATCCTAGCCGGTTCTCGCGCAGAGCCCTATCCGGGTCGTTAACGGTTACCCGATCAAAAAAGGCATCCACCGGGGCGCGCAAAGGTGCGAGGGCTGCCATCGCGCCCTCGAAATCCTCGCGCCCGAGC
The DNA here is from genome assembly GCF_016107305.1 of Roseomonas sp. KE2513. GTDB lineage: Bacteria > Pseudomonadota > Alphaproteobacteria > Acetobacterales > Acetobacteraceae > Roseomonas. The sequence goes on along the minus strand of NZ_RCVR01000019.1, from coordinate 45,425 downwards.
GCGGCGCCCACTGCTGGCCGCGCGGCCTCAAGCGCGGCGGCGAGGGCGATCTCCTCGGGCGCGCGGAGGAGGTCGGGGATGATGGCGGCGGCGTAGCTCCGTCCGTCCTTCTTCTCCTCGATGCGCAGGATGTTCGCCGCCCGGCGATAGGCGGCCAGGAGGTCCATTCCCTCGGGCGTGGAGAGGAAGTCGCGCAGCGTGTCCGCACGGGCGAGCAGCCGGTTCAGATCGTCATCGCCCGAGGTGCCGAAGGCGGCGGCCACGAGGTCGTGACGCAGCCCCTCGGCCCGCATCTGCACGCGCAGGCGCTCGGCGAGGAACTCCACCACGCCCTGCGCGAAGGCCGCCACCATGGGCGGGTGCGGCGAATCGGCGGGCGGCTTCCAGCCGGCGTTCATACGCTCCGCCGCCACCGCCATGCCGAACTCCGGCGTCGCAGTGCTGCCCTGGGCCATGGGGTAGCCGAAGAAGGCCTCCGCCACCGCATTGGCCAGCGGCAGGCGCAGCCGGTTCTCGCGGACGATGCGGATCACGCCGAGCGCGGCCCGGCGCAGCGCGTAGGGGTCGCCAGAGCCGGTTGGGCGCTCGTCGGCCGCGAAGAAGCCGGCGAGCTGGTCGAGCTTGTCGGCCAGCGCGGCGGCCACCGCCACCGGCTCTGACGGCACGGCGTCCCCCGGCCCCAGCGGCCGGTAATGCGCGCCGATCGCCTCGGCCACGCGCGGGTCCTCCCCGGCGTGCAGCGCGTAGTAGCGGCCCATTACCCCCTGCAGCTCCGGGAACTCGCCGACCATGCCCGAGGCGAGGTCGGCCTTGGCCAGGCGGGCGGCGCGAGCGGCGAGATCGGGCTCGGCGCCGACCATGGGTGCGATATGCCGCGCCAGCCGCTCCAGCCGCCGCACCCGGTCGCCCTGGGTGCCGAGCTTCGCGTGGAAGACGGCGGCGTCGAGCTTCGGCAGGAAGGACTCGAGCGGCTGCTTGAGGTCGAGGTCCCAGAAGAAGCGCGCGTCGGAGAGGCGGGCGCGCAGCACCCGCTCGTTGCCGCCGACGATGGCCGCGCCACCGTCATGCGCCGCGATATTGGCGACAAGGGCGAAGCGGGCGGCGGGGCGGCCGTCCTTGTGGTCCCCCTCTTTATGACGAAGGGCGAAGTAGCGCTGGTTCACCCGCATGGTCGTCCGCATCAGCTCGGGCGGCAGGTCCATGAAGGCGTCGTCGATGCGGCCGAGCAGGGGGACGGGCCACTCGACCAGCCCGGCGACCTCGGCCAGCAACCCGCGGTCGGGCACCACCTCCAGCCCCTCGGCCTCGGCCAGGGCGGCGATGCCCGACTCGATCATCCGCTCGCGCTCGGCAGCGTCGGGAATGACGGAACGCTCCCGCAAGCCCGCCTCGTATTCCGCGGCGGAGGCGACGGGGAAGGCGCCGGGAGACTGGATGCGGTGGCCTTCGGTCAGATTCGCCGAGCGCAGGCCGTGCGCGGCATCGTCGCCCTCGGCGAGCGACAGAGGCACCACGGCGCCGTCGAGCACGCAGAGGATGCGCTGGAGGGGGCGGACCCAGATGAGGTCCGAGGTGCCCCAGCGCATCGACTTCGGCCAGGGAAAGCGGCGGATGAGGGCGGGGACGGCCTCGGCCAGCACCTCGGCGCTCGCGCGCGCGGGGTTTTGCAGGCGAAGAAGGAAGGAGGCGCCGGACTTCTCGGGGCGGGCGAGGATGGTCAGCCCCTCCGCCTCATAGACTGGCGCATCCGCTGCTCCGGTCGCCGCGCGCATGGCGGCAATGGCAGCTTCGGGCAGCGCGTGCTTGCGGGCGAAGCCGCCAAGCGCGGCCTCTGGGGCACCGAGGCGGGGGCCCTTCTCCTCGCGCTCGCTGGCCGGCGTCGCGGCGGGCAACCCCGCGACGAGCGCGATGCGGCGCGGGCCGTGCATGGTACGCGGGGCCTCCAGTGCCAGCCCGGCGGGCTTCAGCGCCTCGGCCAGCAGCCGTGCGAGGTCCTCAGCCGCGCGCGCCTGCATGCGGGCCGGGATCTCCTCGGAGAGGAGTTCGAGCAGGAGCTCGGCCATCAGGCGGCCTCCCCCGCCAGCCAGCCTTCGCAGCAGCGCTTCGCCAGCGCGCGCACGCGGCCGATATAGGCGGCGCGCTCCGTCACGCTGATGGCGCCGCGGGCATCCAGCAGGTTGAAGCTGTGGCTCGCCTTGATGCACTGGTCATAGCCCGGCAGCGGCAGCCCGGCGTCGCAGAGGGCGTTGCACTCCTCCTCCGCCTCCGCGAAGTGGCGGAACAGCACGGGCACGTTGGCGTGCTCGAAGGAATAGGCGGAGAATTCACGCTCGTTCCGCAGGAACACGTCGCCATAGGTGAGGCCGGCCGAGTTGAAGGCGAGGTCGTACACGTTCTCGACGCCCTGGATGTACATCGCCAGGCGCTCCAGCCCGTAGGTCAGCTCGCAGGAGGGCACGGCGCAGGAGATGCCGCCGACCTGCTGGAAATAGGTGAACTGCGTCACCTCCATCCCGTCGCACCAGACCTCCCAGCCCAGGCCCCAAGCGCCGAGCGTCGGGCTCTCCCAGTCGTCCTCCACGAAACGGATGTCGTGCAGCATCGGGTCGATGCCGATGGCGCGGTAGCTCTCGATCAGCAGGGACTGCGGATCGGGCGGGCTCGGCTTCATGATCACCTGGTACTGGTAATAGGCACCGAGCCGGTTGGGATTGTTGCCGTAGCGCCCGTCCGAGGGGCGGCGGCTCGGCTGCACATAAGCGGCGCGCCAGGGCTTCGGCCCCAGGGCGCGCAGCGTGGTGGCCGGATGGAAGGTGCCCGCCCCCATCTCCATGTCATAGGGCTGCAGGATGGCGCAGCCCTGGCGGGACCAGAAGGCATGCAGCGCCAGGATCATGTCCTGGAAAGGAAGCGGCCGGGCATCGCCTGGGGCGCTGGTCCGGGTCTCGCCCGCGGCGAGGATGGGGCTGGTCATGGCGCGGCCGGTATAGGGGCGGCTCCCCGCGCCCGGCAAGGAAGCCCCGGGCGCACGATAGGGCGACCACGGCGCCTTCCCGCTCAGTTCTGGGCCCGCGGCTCCAGAGGGGCTCGGCCCTCTCCGGACGTCCGAGGCAGTGCCTCGGACCCCGCCAGGGGACTGAGGCCCTTGGATCCCCGTCTGGCTTGCGCAGATGCAGTGAGTGGGGGCTGGTTCTTTCTTGGCACTCCTCCTGCGCGTGCAGTCACCTCGGGTCCATGACCCGAGGCACACCGGCCGCAGAGACGCTTCAAACAGGTAGAAAAAGATGATGGAGAGGGGTCCAGGAAGGGGAAGAGTTCCTTCCCCCTGTCCCTGGAATCCCCCGGGTCAGCCCCTCAGAGGGGCTCAGAGCCCGAGCCGATTCCAAGCCCCACGCGCCTCAATGGCCGAGAGCGCCCCTTCGGCCACGGCTTCCGGTGTCCAGCCCGTGCCGGGCGCCGCGCCCGAGAGCAGACGCCAGGGCAGGCGCGGGCGGCGGGCGCCGAGGGGGATGATTTTGGCCTCCTTGCCGAAGCGGCGCTCCACCTCCCCGCGAAGGTCGCCGAGGCGGTCCACCAGGCCGAGTTCCAGGGCGCGGCGGCCGGTCCAGAAGCGGCCGCTGAACAAGGGCTCGCCGTCTCGCTTCAGGCGGGGACCGCGGCGGGACTCGACCCAGTCGATGAACTCGCGGTGCAGGCCGGCCATGAGGTCGCGGAGGCGTTCCTGCTGAGCGGGGTCGGTGGGGCGGAAGGGGTCGAGGAAGGACTTGTCCTCCCCCGCCGTGACCAGCCGGCGCTCGATGCCCAGGCGCGCGATCGCCTCCTCGAAGCCGAAGCCGGAGGAGATGACGCCGATGGAGCCGATGATGGAGGTGGGGTCCGCCACGATCTCGTCCGCCGCACAGGCAAGCCAATAGCCGCCGGAGGCCGCCGCGTCCTCGACGCAGGCGATCACGGGCACGCCCTTCTCCCCGCCAGTTGCCGGATACGCGCGGCGATGAGCGAGGACTGGGCGGGGGAGCCGCCGGGGGAGTTGATGGCGAGCACGACACCCGCGAGGCGCTTCAGTGCGAAGGCGCGCTCCAGCACCGGATCGAGGGCGGCGGCAGAGAGGGTGGGGCCGGCGAAGCCGTTGGCGCGGGGGGCGATGACGCCCTGCAGCCGGATAACGGCCACGCGGGGGGTGCGGTCGAGGAGGGGGAACTTCATGGCCTCACAGGTCGCGTGCCCGACACAGGGTTCAAGGTTGCCGGGCTGCCTCCGAAACCGTACCGGATCGTGGCGGCATCGCCCCAATGATGCCGCTTGCACCGCACGCCGCACTGCGCGATTCCCGTCCCATGACCTTTGCCCGACGCGATCTTCTGGCGCTCCTTGGCGTGGCCGCCGCCATCGGGCTGATGACCGCCTATCGCCACGTCTACGTGGAACCGCGGGCCTGGGGGGCGATCTGCCTCGACCTTTCCCAGGCGCCCTTCGCCTGCCGACCGCGGGCGGCGCTGCTGTGGCTGCAGCACTGGCAGCTCTGGGGCGCGGGGGCGATGCTGCTGGGCTTCTGGGCCTTCCTCGGAGCGCCGCTGGCGGTGCGCGCCGCGGCCGTGGCACTGGGCGTGATCGCGGTGCTGAACTTCAATGCCACCTGGGGGATGATCGGAGCCGCGCTCGGCGCCTGGGCCTGGGTGGAGGCGAATGCGCGGGCGCAGGGCACCGCCCGGCGGGCGTGACCACGCCGCGCGCCCAGCCCTGGCGCGCGCTGGAGGGCGGGATCGAGCTTTGCGTGAAGGCGCAGCCGCGCGCGAGGCGGGCCGGGCTGGGCGGAGTCGCCCAAGGGGTGGACGGCCCGCGCCTGAAGGTCGCGGTAAGCGAGGCGCCGGAGGACGGGCGGGCGAATCGCGCCGTCTGCGCCCTGGTCGCGGAGGCGCTTGCGGTGGCGCCGTCGCGCGTTTCGGTGGCGCAGGGCGCGTCGTCTCGGGAGAAGATCCTGCGCATAGAAGGCGACGCAGCGGCGCTCGCGTCGCGCCTCGCCACACTTCTCTAGGCTTGCGAGGAAAAGCCGGCCTTCGGTCCGAGATGGACTTCCGGCCGGCCTCCCGCCCTGGTGGATCCTAGGCGAATCCCTGAACGCTCAGGCGGCCATCCGGTTGACCTTGCTCTCGGCGATGGCGGTCAATTTCTTGTCCGTCGCCTTCTCCTCCTCAAGGTTCTCCTCGAGCACCGCGGCGCAGTCGGCGCGGCCGAGCTGGCGGGCGAAGGCGACGAGCGTGCCGTAGCGGGTGATCTCGTAGTGCTCCACCGCCTGAGCGGCGGCGAGCATGGCGGCGTCGAGCACCTCCTTGTCGGCCACGTCGCCCATGATCTCCTCGGCTTCCTCGAGGATGCCGTCCATGGCGGCGCAGGTGACGCCCTTCACGGGCTGTCCGTGCATCTGGAAGACCTTCTCCAAGCGGACGATCTGGTTCCGCGTCTCCTGCAGGTGCAGCTCGAAGCCCTGGCGGAGCTGCGGGTCTGTCGCCTTGTCGATCATCTTCGGCAGCGCCTTCGTGATACGATTCTCGGCGTAGTAGATGTCCTGAAGGGTGTGGACGAAGAGGTCGTCCAGGGTTTTGATCGGCTTTGAAAAGAGGCCCATGGGGATCGCCTTTCTGGCTGGTTTCGGGGGTGGTCCGAGGAGGCCGCCCGCCCGGCGACTGGGACCAGAACGCCCCGCACTGGGAGTCCGTTGCGCCGCCCCTCCCCCAGCTCCCCTCCCCTTCAGTCCGCCCGCGCGACGGGGCCGACCCGCAGCAGGGGCGGTATGGCCAGACCGATCGCGCAGGCACTCCACCCCAGGGCCTGGAGGTTGTGCGAGCCCTCCATCACGGCGCTTGCGATGGCGCAGGCCAGCAGCGTGCCGCCCGCCAGCCATTCCGCCCAGCCGCCGCCCCGGCGCGGCAGGTCGCGCAGCAGGGCGCGGGCGATGATGGCGACGAGTGGCACCGCGAAGGTCGGGAAGGGGAAGTCCCGGTAGCGCGGGTCGAAGAGCAACATCAACTGCAGCAGGGCCGCGGTGAAGGTGAAGAGGAAGAGCAAGTCCTCGAACGCGAAGGCCCGCCAGTCACGGAACCACATCCGGCCGCGGAAGAGGGCGCGGATATTGGCGCTCGCCTGGGCACCGTTGCGGACGGGCTCCACCGGGTCGCCCGAGAGGCGGGCACCGGCGCGGCGGAGCAGCAGCACCGCGAGGAGCGACTGCCCGAGGAGGTTCACGATAGCCGCGAGCTTTAGGTGCTCGTCGAAGGCATAGGGCCAGCCGCCGCAGAAGGCGTAGGCGAGGGCGTTGCCGAGGGCGGCGGCCAGGAGCGCGAGCGGCCAGCCCGGGGCGCGGGGCCAGAGGCGGGCGGTAGCGGCGAACATCACGCCCGATAGCGCCAGCGCGGCGGCGGCGTACCAGGCCCACCAGGGGTTCTCCCGCACCGGGCCCGAGAGATCGAATTTCGGCTGCCGGTCGGCGGTCCAGAGGCCCCAGGCGGCGCCGACGGTGCCCTCGTTGCGGTATTTCCAGACCTGGTCGAAGGCCTCGATGAAGTTGTAGTCGAAGCCCTCCTCCTGGGAGAGCTGGATGAAGCGGCGCATGAAGACGGCCTGCTCCACGCGGGAGGGCACGGCGGCCTCCCGCCAGCGGCCGGCGCTCGGCCAGCCGATCTCGCCGATGGCGATGGGCTTGTTCGGGAACATCGCCTTCATCCGGCGATAGACGTCGCGCGTGTGGGCCATGGCGCGGTCCACGCCCAGCGGCTCGTCCTCCCAGTACGGCAGGATGTGGATGGTGATGATGTCCACGTGCTCAGCGAGTTCGGGGAACTGGGCCCAGAATTCCCAGACATCGGCGTAGGTGACGGGCTGGCGCACGGCGGCCTTCACGCGGTCGAGCTGGCGGGCCAGTTCCTCCACCGGCAGGTCGCGGCGCAGCAGCACCTCGTTGCCGACGACCACGCGCTCGACGACATCGGGGTGGCGGTTGGCCGTCGCGATCAGCGCCGCGATCTCCCGGTCGTTCTGGCGGAGGTCGCGGCCGAGCCAGGCCCCCTTCCACATCTTCAGCCCGTGTCGCCCCGCGATCTCGGCCACCTCGTAGCTGCCCTCGATGCTCGCGTAGCTGCGGATGGCGCGCACGCGCGGGGCGATGAGGGCGATGTCCTCCTCCACCTGGGCGGCGGTGGGGAAGATGTCGCGCAGGGGGCTCTGGCCGTCGCGGAAGGGGGCGAAGGAGACGCTGTTGAAGCGCGCCGACTGCATCGGCACGTCGGCGGCCTGCTGGCGGTTGGGAAACCACCAGAGAAGGATCGTCGCCAGCGCGGCCAAGGCCAGCGCGGCCGCGAGGGCGGGGACCGAGCGCGAGACGGGCGCGCGGACGGAGGCGGCGGCCGGGGAACGGGGGCTGGGCATGGGCCATCGGTGTAGCGGCGCCCCGTGGCCCGCGGAAGGCAGAGGCCGCCGGATTGCTGCCGCATTGCAACGGCCCATTGGAACCGTGCTCCCGCCGCCCCAACTGCCCCTGCCGGTATGAGGAGGCACGGCATGGCACGGGACGGCCTGAGCAACGACCAAGTGCGCGACCTCTTGCTGAGGACGCGGCGAATCGCGGTGGTCGGGGCTTCCGACAAGCCTGGGCGGCCTTCGAACGGCGTTTTCAACTTCCTGCTCGGGCGCGGCTACACCGCCATCCCCGTGAACCCAGCCCTCGGCGGGCGGAGCGTGCACGGGATGCAGTCCGTCGCCTCCCTCGAGGACGCGGCGCCGCTCGACATGGTGGATGTCTTCCGCCGCAGCGAGGATGCGGGCGCCGTGGTGGACGAGGCGATCCGGCTGGGCGCGAAGTCGGTCTGGCTGCAGCTCGGCATCTGGGACGACGCGGCGGCAGAGCGGGCGCGGGCGGCGGGGGTGACGATCGTCATGGACCGCTGCCCGGTCATCGAGTGGGGGCCGCTCGGCCTGCCGAACCGGATTCCCGCCGGGGCTTAGATTAACATCTTGAAAGGTTTCCCCCGCCGGGCCATCTCGCGCCCGTCGCGGGAACTGCCCGCCGCAAGGAGCCATGAGGGACATGACCGAGGAAGAGCGCCGCATTATCTCCGGCTACGTGGAGCGCGTCTCAGGCGCTGCCGCCGCGCAGCCGGCCGCGACCTCCGCCGGGCCCTGGGGGGCGCGCAGCGTCCCGAACACCCAGCAGGCGCCGAACCTGCCGCCGGTGGACCCGGAGGCTGATAGGCTGATCGCGGACCTGTTCACCCGCTATCCGGAGGCGCGTTACCGCATCACCCAGACCGCTTTCGTGCAGGAGGCGGCGCTGGTGCAGGCGCAGAACCGCATCCAGGAACTGGAGTGGCAGCTGGAGAACACGCAGCGCCAGGCCCAGGCGCAGGGGTCCCGCGGCGGGCTCTTCGGCGGCATGTTCGGCGGCGGCCGGCCCCAGCAGGTGCCGATGACTCCGCGTCCGCAGCCGATCCAGCCGCCCATGGGCGCGATGAGCCCCGGCATGATGCAGCAGGGCGGCGGCGGCAGCGGCTTCCTCGGCACGGCGCTGACGACCGCGGCCGGCGTCGCGGGCGGCATGGTGCTCGGCAACATGATGATGGGCATGTTCTCCGGTGGCGGCGCGCACGCGGCAACGGCAGCTGCGGGGGCCACGCCGACCGCTGATGCCGGTGGCGCTGGTGGCTTCGGGGAGCAGGCGGTGAGCACGCCCTCTTCCTCGCCCTGGACCGATCCGGGCTCGGCCGGGAACGACGCTTCCCCCGTGTCCGACCAGGGCGGCTGGGGGAACGACGCGGCCAGCTACAACGATGCTTCCGGCGTCGATAACGGTGGCGGCTACGACGATGCGGCTGGCTACGATGACGCCGGCGGCTTCGACGAGGATGTCTGAGCCATCAGCCCGGCTCATCGATCGGCCGGACTTTCGTTGACCGGCTCATGGGGCGCGGGGCAGCCTGCGTTCCATGAGTGATCTCAGGGGCCGCGTCCCCGACCTCGACCTCGATCTCCTCCGCTGCTTCGTGCAGGTGGCGGAGCGCGGCGGCTTCACCGCGGCGGCTCCGGCCCTCGGCCTCACCCAGTCCGCCATCTCGCTCAAGATCCGGCGGCTGGAGGAGCTTCTCGGCAAGCGCGTGCTGGAGCGAACCAGCCGCGCCGTGGCGCTGACGCCCCAGGGCGAGACGCTGCTCGCCTATGCCCGACGGATGCTGGCCCTGAACGAGGAGGCGGTGCGGCGCCTCGTCGCGCCCCCCGTTACGGGGCACCTGCGGCTGGGGGTGGCGGACCACTTCGTGCCGCGCAATCTCGCCCCGCTGCTCGCCCGCTTGTCCCGCTCCCATCCCGGCATCCGGCTGGAGGTGGAGGTCGGGCGCTCCCACGAGCTGCGGCGGGCAATGGAGGCGGGCTCGCTGGACCTCGTGCTCGGCAAGCGGCGGGATGGGGAGAGCGAGGGCGCGCCCCTCTGGACCGAGCCGGTGATCTGGGCCGCCGCCCCCGGCTGGGCGCCGCCCGAGGAAAGGCCCCTGCCGCTGGCCATGCTGCCGGCGGGCTGCATGTTCCGCGACCGCGCCCTGGCCGCCCTCGCCCGCGCCGGGATGGGCTTCGAGATCACCTATACCTCCCCGAGCCTGCTCGGCGTCGCCGCGGCGGCGCAGGCGGGGCTGGGCGCGACGGTCATCGGCGCCTCCGGTCTGCCGGAGGGGCTGGCACCGCTGGAGGGACTGCCGCCGCTCGGGGTGGCGGAAATGGCGGTCTTCGGCGACCTCGCGCGCCTCGCGCCGCTGGCCGGCCCGCTGGTCGCGGCCATCCGCGAAACCGTGCCGCAGGCGGCGCCGCTCGCCGCCTGACGGATCTGCGAATCGCGCATTTGACGGAGCTCGGGGCGCGGGCGCAGCTTTGGGGGATGACCGACGCCGCTGCCCCCGCCCGCGCCCAGCCCAACCGGGACTGGCGGATCATCGGGCTCATCGGGACCGGGCACTTCCTCTCACATTTCTACATGCTCTGCCTCGCGCCGCTCTTCCCCATCTGGCGGGAGGAGTTTGGCGTCTCCTACGCGGTGCTGGGCCTCTCGGTCGCGCTCATGGCCGCCATCACGGGGCTGTTGCAGACACCGATCGGCTTCCTTGTGGACCGGCACGGGGCGCGGCCCTTCCTGGTGGGCGGCACACTGCTCATGGCCCTCTCGATCGCGGCCATGGCTTTCGCACCGAATTACTGGGTGATCCTGGCGCTGGCGATCGCGTCCGGCATCGGCAACTCGGTGATCCACCCGGCCGACTACGCCATCCTGGGCAGCAGCATCAGCGAGACTCGGATCGGCCGGGCCTTCGCCATGCACACCCTGACCGGCAATCTCGGCTTCGCGGCGGCCCCGCTCGCGATCGGGCTGATGACGCAGACCATGGGCCTCGGCTGGCGGCCGGCGCTGCTGGTGGCCGGGCTGGTCGGCGTGCCCGTGGTGGGCGCCATCGTCATGCAGTCCCGCATCCTTCAGGACCAAGTGCGGGTGAAGAAGGCGGGCGCGCCGCTCGGGCGGGAGGTGCTGCTCTCGCGCACCATGCTGATGTTCTTCGCCTTCTTCCTTCTCTCCGCCATGGCGGGGGTCGGCGTGCAGTCCTTCCTCGTCGCCCTGCTGGACAAGCTCTGGGCGACGCCGCTGGCGGTCTCCTCCCTCACGCTCACGGGCTACGTGGTAGGCGCCACGGGCGGGGTGCTCGTCGGCGGGTGGTACGCGGACCGCTACACGAGCCACTTCACCTTCGTGACCGGCCTGACGGTGCTCTCCATCATCCTTTTCCTGGCGATCGGGCTGGTGCCGCTGCCGGACGTGGTGCTGCCCCTGGTGGCGCTCCTGGCCGGCGGGGCGCTCGGCGCCTCGCGCACCCCGCGGGACGTGATGGTGAAGCACGCCGCGCCGCCGGGGCAGATGGGCAAGGTCTTCGGCTTCATCTCCTCGGGCCTGCCGCTCGGCAGTGCGCTGACGCCGGTTCCCTTCGGCCTCATGCTGGACAATGGCGTGCCCTGGCTGGTGATGCCGACGGTCGCGGCCCTGCTGATTGCCTCGCTGTTCTGCGCGGGCACGGCGCGGGGCGGCGCGCTCCGCGCCGCACGGGCGCCCTCCCCTCTTCCCGCCGAGTAGGACCGGCTTGGCCGCACCTTTCGACCTCGCGCTCGAGGCGCTGGGCTGGGTTGGCACGGCCGCCTTCGCGACCGCGGGCGCGCTGACGGCGGCGCGCAAGCGGATGGACCCCGTGGGCTTTCTCCTCGTCGCGGGCGTCACGGCCTTCGGGGGCGGGGCGTTGCGGGACCTGCTGCTCGGGCTGCCCGTGGCCTGGCTGGGACGGCCGGACCTCGCGATCCTCGCGGCCTGCTTCGCCCTTGCCGTGTTCTTCGTGGCGCCCGCCCTCCAGCGGCGGGTGGCGCTGCTCCTCTGGGCCGATGCGGCGGGGATGGCAGTCTTCGCGGTGCTCGGCGCGGAGGTGGCGCTGCGGGCGGGGGCTGCGCCCTGGGTCGCCGTGCTGATGGGCGTGATGACGGCCAGCTTCGGCGGGCTGATCCGAGACGTGATTTGCGGAGAGATCCCGCTCATCCTCCGGCGCGAGATCTACGCGACGGCGGCCGCCCTCGGCGCGGGCGGCTTCGTGGCACTGGAGGCGATGGGCGCGGGGCGGACGGTTGCGATCGCCACCGGCGCGACGCTGGCCTTCCTCATCCGTGCTGCGGCACTTGGCGGCGGGTGGTCGCTGCCGGCCTATGGCGGGGCAGCGGCGGAACGGGGCGAGGAACCCTGAGAGCTTGGCCGGGGCCGGTTGGCGGTCCTGGCCTGACGCCTCTGGTGACCTCGGGGAGAGGAAGAAGGCATTCTTCCTCTCCCCACTCCCCTCACCATCATCTTTTTCTGCAAGCTGGAGGCACTCAGCGTCTGGTGCGCCTTGAGTCATGGACCCGAGGCAATCACCTGAACAGGAAAGGTACCGAGAGAAAGTCGGCACTCAGTCGTCGCATCCGCGACAGCCAGATGGGGATCCAAGGGCCTCAGGTCCTTAGCGGGCGAGGTCCGGAGAGGGCGGAGCCCTCTCTGGAATTACTCGTGCTGCCGGATCAAGACCTTCCACAAGGGCGGTGTCAGTCCCCGCTCTTCGCCACCGGAAGCGGCCCCACCGGCACTGGCTGCGGCCCCGCGCCGGCGATCGGCTGGCTGCCCATGGCGTTGCGCAGCTTCACCGGGTCCAGCTCGCCCTCCCAGCGGGAGATGGCGAGACAGGCGACGCCGTTGCCCACAAGGTTGGTCAGCGCGCGAACCTCGCTCATGAACTTGTCGATGCCGATGAGCACCGCAAGCGCCGCGATGGGGATGTCCGGGATGACCGAGAGCGTGGCGGCGAGGGTGATGAAGCCAGCACCCGTGACGCCGGAGGCGCCCTTGGAGGTCAGCATCGCCACCAGCAGGATCGTCATCTCCTGCCCGAAGGTGAGATGCGTGTTGGTAGCGTAGGCGAGGAACATCGTCGCCAACGTCATGTAGATGTTCGTGCCGTCGAGATTGAAGGAGTAGCCAAGCGGCACGGTGATGCCGACGACCTTCGGCGAGGCGCCGAGCGCCTCCATCTTGCGCATGATCTGCGCCAGCACGCTCTCGCTGGAAGAGGTGCCGAGGACGATCAGCAGCTCCTCCTTGATGTAGGCGATGAAGCGGAAAATCGAGAAGCCGCAGAAGCGGGCGATGAGGCCCAGCACCACGATCACGAAGAACAGCGCCGTCAGGTAGAAGGTGGCCACCAGCTCGGCCAGGCGTGCGAGGGAGCCGAAGCCGTAGGCGCCGATGGTGAAGGCCATGGCGCCGAAGGCGCCGACCGGGGCGGCCTTCACGACGATGTTGACGATACCGAAGAAGATCGCGCTGAGGGAGTCCACCGCGTGCGAGATCGGCTCGCGCAGGCGCTCGGGCAGGGCATTGATCGCGAAGCCCGTGAGCACGGCGAGCAGCAGCACCTGGAGAAGGTCGCCGTTGGCGAAGGCGCTGACGAAGGTGTCGGGGATGATCGCCATCAGGTGGGCAGCGACGCTGTCGTTGGCGGCGCGCTGGGCGAAGCCCTGGATGGCCGTCGCGTTCATCTGGCTGGGGTCGATGTTGAAGCCCTCGCCCGTGCGGAAGATCTTCGCGACGGCCAGCCCGATGAAGAGGGCGAAGGTGGAGACGACCTCGAAGTAGAGGAGCGCGCGCAAGCCCACGCGCCCGACACTGCGCGCGTCCCGCACGGAGGCGATGCCGTGGACGATGGTGCAGAAGACCACCGGGGCAATGATCATGCGGATGAGCTTGACGAAGCCATCGCCCAGCGGGCGCATCGCCGCGCCCGTCTGCGGCCAGATGACGCCCACGGCGACGCCGAGCACGATAGCGATAAGGACCTGCACGTAGAGCAGGGATAGGGCGCGTCGGATCATGGGGCTCCTCCCGGGCAGCAGGGGCCCTGCGCGTCGGCCCTGAGTTTCGGGAGGAGAGATAGGGCAGATGAAAGATACAAGACAAATGACCGAGCGGATCAGCGGCCGCGCGGCCAAGTCATGGCTCTACCAATCGTGCAACGATTATGATGAAATTCTTTTCACATTACTTCCTCTTCATTGGAGGACCAGCGCCGCACGGCCACGCGGACCATGAAACGGCACTAACCCACCTCCAGCCCGAGAAGTTCCGCGTAGCGCGGGGTCGCCTTGAGGCCGGTGCCGGTGAGGATCACCGCCACGCGCTCGCCGGGGCGCACCGTGCCCGCCGCAGCCAGCTTGCCGAGCGCCGCCGCCGCCTGGGCGCAGGTTGGTTCCACGTAGATGCCGGTGCGGGCGAGGGCGAGCGAGGCCTCGGCGATCTCCGCCTCCTCCAGCAGCACGCCGCCGCCGCCGCTGCGACGGAGGGCGGACAGCACCTCGCGCGGGCGGATCGGCTGGGCGATGGCCGTGCCCTCGGCAATCGTCGGGCGGGCTGCCACGGGCGGCAGGCCCAGCGCTTCGCGCGCGATGGGCCCGCAATTCGCGGGCTGGGCGGCGTAGAGCCGGGGCAGCCGGTCGATGGCGCCCGCCCGCAGCAATTCCCCGAAGCCAATGTCGCAGCCGAGCACGTTGGAGCCGGCGCCGCAGGGGATCACCACCGCGTCCGGTGCCCTGAAGCCGAGATCCTCCCACAGCTCGTAGGCGAGGGTCTTGGTGCCCTGGAGGAAGAAGGGATGCCAGTTGTGGCTCGCGTAGAAGAAGCCGGAGGCGGGATCGCGGCCCTGGCGCAGCGCCTCGTCCGCGCAATCCTGGCGGCTGCCGGGGGTGAGCTGGATCTCGGCCCCCGCCGCGCGGGACTGGACGGTCTTGGCGGGGGAGGTGCTGTCCGGCACCAGGATCCGCGCGCGCAGCCCGCCGGCCGCCGCATAGGTTGAGATGGCCGCGCCGCCGTTGCCGGAGGAATCCTCCAGCACCGCCGCGATCCCCTGGTCGCGCAGCAGCGAGAGCATGACGGCGGCCCCACGGTCCTTGAAGGAGCCGGTCGGCATCAGCCACTCGCATTTCAGCAGCGCGTCGAAGCCCCCGATCCGGCGCGGGAGCAGCGGAGTGCGCCCCTCCCCCATCGTGATCGGCTCGCGCGGGCGGAAGGGGAAGGCGGCGGCGTAGCGCCAGAGGCCGGGGGCGGCGGGGTCGATGGCCTCGCGGCCGATGCCCGGCAGGTCCGTCAGAAGGAGCGGCTGCCCCTCCTCGCCGCACCAGCGGGGGGTGTCGATCGGCCAGGTGCGGCCGCTACGGGGGTCGAGATACGCGGCCAGGGGTCCCTCCATCGCCAAGCGGGCGGCAACCTGTCTTGCGGCGGCGGGGCCCGCAAGGGATACCCCCGGGCATGACCGATCGCACCGATGCCGAAGCCGTTGCCGCCCTTGCCGCCGAGCTCATCCGGATCGACAGCCGCTCCTTCGTGACCAACCTGCCGGTGGCGGAGCGTATCGAGGCGCTACTCGGCGATTTCGAGGTCGAGCGGCTGGACTACAAGGACGCGGCGGGCGTGGCCAAGCGCGCCATCGTCGCGCATCGCGGCGGGCCGGGTGGCCTGGCGCTTTCGGGCCATATGGACACGGTGCCCGACACAGGGTGGGAGGAGGACCCCTTCTCCGGCCGCGTGGACGACGAGGGGATGATGCACGGTCTCGGCGCGGCCGACATGAAGGGGCCGGTCGCCGCCTGCATCGTCGCCGCGCGCGGCCTGCCCGCCGACGTGCCGGTGACGCTGCTGCTCTCGACGGACGAGGAGACCACGAAGGCCGGCGCAGCCCTCATCGCGGAGAGGTCGGATCTCGCCCGCCGCGCGGCGCTGCGCGGCATCATCGTCGCGGAGCCGACCGGCCTCGCGCCGATCCGCGGGCACCGCGGCACCGTCAACTTCGAGGCGGTGGCGACGGGCAGCCAGGCGCATTCCTCCACCGGCAAGGGCGTGAACGCGAATCTCGCGCTGATCCCCTTCCTCGCCGAGATGCGCGCGCTGCACGACCGGCTGCGCGAGGACCGCGCGGGCTGGGACGAGGCCTACGAGCCGCCCTTCCCCGACTTCAACATCGTGATCGACAACCACGGCACGGCGCTGAACGTGACAGCGGCGCGCGCGACGGCGCGGATGAAGTTCCGCTACTCCCGCGGCCTCCGGCCCGAGCCGGTGATCGAGGCGGTGAAGGCGGCGGCGGCGCGGGCGGGCCTCGCGCTGAACTTCGTGGTGGACGGCTCCCCGCCCGAGCTGCCGGCCGACCACCCGCTGGTCGCGGCGGCGGTAGCTGCGACCGGGCGGCCGGCTCGCACCGTGCCCTTCGGCACGGACGCAACGCGGCTGAATGCGCTGGCGCCCTGCGTGGTGCTCGGGCCCGGGGACATCGGCTTCGCGCATACCCCGCGTGAGAGGGTGCCGGTGGCGGAACTGGCCGCCGCCGTGCCCTTGTTCCGCGGGCTTCTCGCGCAGCGATAGGCTACCCCTCCCTGGTCGGGACTTCCGGCCGGTCAAAACTTTTTGACAGATAGAACGATCACCCGACCAACCGTGGCGGGCTGACCGGCGTTGGCATGTTTCGACGGCGGGAACGCCGAGGACTGTCTTCCCGGAGAGCACGGTTATGCCCGAGTTGCGTGAGATGATGGTGGATCAGCTGAAGGATGCCTTCAGCGCCGAAAAGCAGGCCATCCAGGCTCTTCGCCGGGCGATGCGCAAGGCGTCGGAGCCCCAGCTCAAGCAGGGACTGGAGGCGCATATCGCGCAGTCCGAAGAGCAGCGGGACCGTGTCGAGCAGGCGCTGGACAAGCTCGGCGCCCGCCCTGGCCGCAAGGTCTGCGAGGCGATGCGCGGCCTGGCCGAGGAAGCGCAGCACGAGCTGGAGGAGTACGAGAAGGGGCCGGTGCTGGACCTCGTGATCGTCGCCGCCCAGCAGCGCATCGAGCACTACGAGATCGCCGCCTATGGGACGATGGTCGAGCTGTCGAAGGCGATGGGCGAGACGGAAATCGCCGACCTGCTCGCGAAGACGCTCGACGAGGAGAAGGCGCAGGACGGGCTCCTCACTGAGGTGACGCGCTCGGCGATCCTCCCTGCGGCCCTCGAGATGGAACAGGCCGCCTGAACGGCGCGCTGTTCCGAATAGACACAACCAACAACAGCCAAGGACTTCACCGATGCAGGAAAGCACCCAGAGCCTCTACGTGACCGGCCTCGTCAATGCCCGCGCGCTCGAGACGCAGGCGATCGAGCTGCTGAGCCGCCAGGTCGAGCGGCTGGAGAACTATCCCGAGATGGAGGCGGCGCTGCGCCAGCACATCAAGGAGAGCGAGGCGCAGCGCGAGCGGCTGGACGAGATCCTCAGCTCCATGGGTGAATCGAATTCCTCGATCAAGGATTTCGTGACGGGCCTGATGGGCAACATGGCCGCCCTCGCCCACGCGCCGATGCAGGACGAGGTGCTGAAGAATCATATGGCGAACTACGCCTTCGAGCACTTCGAGATCGCCTCCTACAAGTCGCTCCTCGTCTTTGCCGACATGGTCGGCGACACGCGCTCCCCGACCGCGCTCACGCAGTCGCTGCGCGAGGAGGAGCGGATGGCGCAGTGGGTCGCGGACAACCTGGAGCCGACGGTGCGCACCTTCGCGACGCGCGCGGCGCAGGGCCAGAAGGCGGGCGTCTGATCCGGCGGGCCTCGCCTCCCCGACCCTTCAACCAAGCCTTCGAACCGGAGCAAAAAGCATGGATACGCTGAACTTAATGAACCGCCGCACGCTCGGCGTGGCCCTCGCCGGGGCCGCGCTCGCGGGTTGCGCCGCCTCGGCGGAGCCGGGGATGACGGCGCGGCAGATGGCGTCCAGCACTGACCCCGTCTCCCTGCGCACCACGGCCGTGCAGGGCGGTGCCTTTCTCATGCAGACGGCGCAGCTCGGCACCACCAAGGCGCAGCGGCCCGACCTGCGCCGCTTCGCGACTTTCGAGAACAGCGAGCAGCAGGGCATCGTGCAGGCGATGGCGGCCGTTGGTCAGGCCGTGCCCCCGCCCCCGCTGCCGGCCGAGAAGGCAGCGATGCTGCGCCAGCTCCAGGCCGCGAACGGGCCCGAGTTCGACCGCCTTTTCGTGATGGCGCAGACCCAGGGCCACCAGGAGGCGCTCTCGGTCTATAACGCGATCATCGAGAGCAGTGGCTCGACCGCGAGCGACAAGGCAATTGCCATCCTCGCCTCCGACCGCATCCGCGAGCACATCGCCTTCCTGCAGACGGCGATGCAGCGCGCCTGAGCATCAGGCCAGTACGAGGCGCGGCCCCGCCGGTGCGGGCCGCGCCTTTTTCATGCGCGCCGTGGCAGCGTGGCAGGCTTCGGATGCCGGTCCCGGCGCCGCGGACCATCGCTCCGAAATTCCCAGCGCCGACAGTCGGGAAGGTCCTTCCGCCCCGCCTAATTCTCCGGCCGCTGGCTGAGTGCGGGTGCCGCCACCGCTCCGGCGAGGCGGCTTCCCTCCCCGATGCGGATCGTGCCGTCCGGCTGGGGAACGGCCAGTGGCGCGACGAGAACCTGCGCGCTGCCCCCTGTGACGCCCAGGGCGCGCGCGACCGGCGGGGTGATATCGAGCAGCCGCCCCGCGCTGGCGGCGCCTCCAGGCTGGACCTGGATGAAGGTCGAGCGCCCGTTCTCAAGGTTCTGCACCCGCGCCGTCGTGCCCTGCGGCAGCACGCCGCTCACGCCGACCGCCGGCAGGTTCGCCAGCGCCGGGTCGTTGAGAACCTTCGCCTGTGTCTGGCGTGCCTTGCCGCTACGGTCGGCGGGTTCCCTCGGTGCGGCACGCGGGGCGATCTCGATGACGGTGCCCTCGCTCCGCTCCCTCGGCGCAGCCGCCACCGGCCCGGCCTGCAGGATGCCGGCGAGCACGACGAACAGGCCCGCCTTTCCGCGCAGCGTCATCTTTTTCCTCTCGGGACAGGAACGTCCTCGACACAGCCCCTTTCATAGCACTTCTCACGTGATCAGCGCACGCGGGCAGGAGCCGCGAGGGGCAGGGCGCAAAGAGCTTGCTCTTTCAATCCGGCGCTGCTGGAATCTCGCTGCAGGGAACGTGGCCCGGCGGGAACTCGCCGGTCAAAGGGAAACGACAGGGCGCAAGAAGCCCTGCACCGGGAAGGAACACGCATGCGCGCCATGATGATGGACGTGCCGCTCCTGACCACCTCGATACTCCGGCACGCGGCCGAGTATCATGGCGACACGGAAATCGTCTCGCGCCTGCCGGACGGCGCGCTGCACCGCACCAACTACGCCGAAACTTGGGAACGCTGCGCGCGGCTCGCGGGTGCCCTCGGCGCGTTTGGGCTCGCGCCGGGCGACCGGGTGGGGACGCTTGCCTGGAACGGGCACCGGCATCTCGAACTCTACTATGCCGTGGGCGGGGCCGGCATGGTCTGCCACACGATCAACCCGAGGCTCTTCCCCGAGCAGGTCGCCTACATCATCGGGCATGCGGGCGATGCCGCGCTCTTCGTCGATCCGTGCTTCGTCGGCCTGCTGGAGGGGATCGCGGACCGCCTCGAGCAGCTTCCCTCCGTGGTCGTGATGACGGACCGGGCGGGCATGCCGGCTTCGTCGCGGCTGCCGGACCTTCTCTGCTACGAGGATCTGATCGAGGCTGCACCGAAGGGCTTTGATTGGCCCGAGCTGGATGAGCGGGACGCCTGCTCCCTCTGCTACACCTCCGGCACCACGGGCGAGCCGAAGGGCGTGCTCTACAGCCACCGCTCCTCCGTGCTGCACGCCATGGCCGTCTGCGTGCCGGATGTCTTCGCGCTCTCGGCGCGCAGCGTGGTGATGCCGGTGGTGCCCATGTTCCACGTCAATGCCTGGGGCCTGCCCTATGCCGCGCCCATGGTGGGCGCCAAGCTCGTCCTGCCCGGCCCGAAACTCGACGGCGCCAGCCTGCACGCGCTGATCGAGGAGGAGGGCGTCACCTACACTGCCGGCGTGCCGACCGTCTGGATGGCGCTGCTCGACTGGATGCGGGACAACGGGCAGTCCCTCCACGGCCTGGAGCGCGTGGTCATCGGCGGCTCCGCCTGCCCGCCCGTGATGATCAAGCGCTTCCGCGCGCTAGGCGCTACGGTGGTGCATGGCTGGGGCATGACCGAGACGAGCCCGCTCGGCGTCGCGAACACGCCCAAGGCGAAGCACAAGGATCTGCCGGAGGAACGCCAGATTGAGCTGTCGGCGAAGCAGGGGCGGCCGCTCTTCGGCGTCGAGCTGCGCATGGTGGACGGGCATGGCCGTGACGTCCCGCATGACGGCACCGCCCGCGGCAGCCTCCTCGTGCGCGGCCCCTGGATCGCGGCCGGCTACTACCGCCAGCCGGATGCGCCCGCCTTCGCTCATCCCGGCTGGTTCGAGACGGGCGACGTCGTGACGATCGACGCGGACGGCTACGTGCAGGTGGTGGACCGCACGAAGGATGTCGTGAAATCCGGCGGCGAGTGGATCGGCAGCATCGAGCTGGAGAACATCGCCCTTGCCCATCCGGCGGTGCGCGAGGCGGCCGTCGTCGCCCGCCCCGACGAGCGCTGGGGCGAGCGACCGCTGCTGCTGCTCGTGCTGCATGACGGCATGTTCGTCACCTGTGGGGAGATGGCGGCCTTCTACGAGGGTAAGGTCCCGAGATGGTGCATCCCCGACGCCATGGTGGTGGTGCAGGAACTGCCCCACACCGCGACGGGCAAGCTCCAGAAGGCGCGCATCCGCGAGATGCTGCGGGCGGGCGAGTTGCCGCCGGTCATGACGGCATAGGGCGCAACAGCGGCAGCCGCCCGCCACGAGGTGGCGCCGCAAAGGGAGGAATGGGACCATGACGAGCATCGCGAGGCGCGGCCTGCTGGGCGTCGCTGGATTGGGAGCGGCGGGCCTCTCCACCATCCCGGCATCGCGGCGGGCGGCGGCCCAGCCCCGAAGCGCGCGGCCCATCCGCATCGGCGTGCTGACGGACATGTCCGGTCCCTATCGTGACCCGACCGGCCCAGGCTCCGTCGCCTGCGCGCGCCAGGCCGCCGAGGAGTTCATGGCCGCCAATCCCGGCATCACCGTCGAGGTGCTGCAGGCCGACCACCAGAACCGGCCGGATGTCGGCAGCGGCATCGCGCGGCAGTGGTACGACACCGACGGCGTGGACATGATCCTCGACGTGCCGACCTCCTCGGTCGCGCTGGCCGTCGCGGCGGCGACCCGGGAGAAGGACAAGGTCTTCGTCAATTCCGGCGGCGCGGTGGTGGAGCTGACGGGCGCGCAGTGCTCGCCCAATACGGTGCACTGGACCTACGACACCTGGATGCTCGCCAAGTCCACCGGCGCCGCCCTGACGCGCGCGGGCGGGGATACCTGGTTCTTCATCACTGCCGACTACGCCTTCGGCCACGCGCTCCAGCGCGACACCTCCGCCTTCGTCGAGGGCGCGGGCGGGAAGGTGCTCGGCGGCGTGCGCTACCCTTTCCCGCAGACGACCGACTTCTCGTCCTTCCTCGTGCAGGCACGGGCCAGCCGGGCGAAGGTGCTGGGCCTCGCCAATGCCGGCACGGACACGGTGAACTGCGTGAAGCAGGCGCGGGAATTCGGGCTCACGCGGCAGGCGAAGCTCGCGACGCTGCTGATGGCCATCGCCGACGTGCACGCACTGGGTCTCGAGACGGCGCAGGGGCTGCTGCTGACAGAGTCCTTCTACTGGAACCTCAACGACCGCACCCGCGCCTTCACCGCCCGCGTGCGGCCGAAGCTGCCGGGCGGCATCCCCATGGGCATGATCCAGGCCGGCTGCTACGCGGGCGCGCTGCACTACCTCAAGGCCGTCGCCTCCATGGGGGTGGCAGAGGCGAAGCTCTCCGGCCGTGTGACGGTGGAGCGGATGAAGGCCATGCCGACCGACGACGACGCCTTCGGGCCCGGCCAGATCCGAATGGACGGGCGCAAGATCCACCCCTCCTACCTCTTCGAGGTGAAGAGCCCCGCCGAGAGCACCGGGCCGGGAGACTACTACAAGCTCGTCGGCACCACGCCCGCCGAGGAGGCCTTCCGCCCGATGTCGGAGGGCGGCTGCCCGCTCGTCAGGACCTGACCGGAAGGGAGTGCCGGCGCCGCCGGCATCCCCGAGGCGGCGTCAGGCCGGCAGCGCCGCCGCGCGGATCGGCCCGCGGGTGGCCCAGTTCGCCAGCACGGCGCCGAGCCCGACGAGCACCATGACTGGCCAGAAGGCAGCGTAGCTGCCGGTCTGCGCCACCAGCACCGCCGCCGCGCCCACGCCGAGGAAGCCGCCGATCTGATGGCTGAAGAAGCACACACCGTAGAGCGCGCCGAGATCCGCCGTCCCGAAGCGGCGCGCGATGGCGGCCGCCGTCAGCGGCACGGAGCCGAGCCAGATCGAGCCGAGCACCGCCGCGAAGAGCAGCGTGCCCCACTCGGTCACCGGCAGGGCGGCGAAGAGCGCGATGGCGACGCTGCGGGCGAGATAGATGGCGCCCAGCGCCACCTCCGGCCGGATGACGCTGCCGAGTTTCCCGCAGAGCCAGGAGCCGGGGATGTTGAACAGCCCCACCAGCATCAGCGAGGTGGCCCCGACCCAGGCCGGCATGCCGCAGAGCGCGAGATGCGCCGGCAGGTGGGCCGTGAGGAAGGCGAGTTGGAAGCCGCAGGCGAAGAAGCCGACCGTGAGCAGCGCGTAGTCGCGCTCCCCCAGGGCGCGCCGTGCCAAAGCCGGCAGCTCCGAAAGCGCGCGGTGCGGCGCCGAGGGGTTGCGCGGCGACCACTCCATCACGCGCGCCGCCGGCAGGATGAACAGGGCCGCGATCGCCATGGCGCCGAGCGCCGGGGCCGCGCCGAGCCAGCCGATGCCTGTTTGCGCGTAGGGCACCAGCAGCGCCTGCCCGACCGAGCCGCCGGCGGCGGCGATGCCCATCATGTTGGCCCGCTGCTCCGGCGTGGCGGCGCGGCCGACAGCGGCGATGACGCTGCCCGTGCCGGCGCAGCCCACGCCGATGCCTGTCATGACGCCGATGCCGAGAAGCGCCGTGAGCGCGGAAGGATAGATCGCCACCAGCGCGAGCCCGGCGGCGTAGAGCAGCCCGCCCACCGCCGCCACGCGCCCGGCGCCGTAGCGGTCGCCGAGCGAGCCCGTCACGGGCTGGGCGAGGCCCCAGGTGAGGTTGTGCAGGGCGACGGAGAAGCCGAGCGCCACGGGGGAGATGCCGCCCTCCGCCCCCAGCGGCAGGAGAAAGAGGCCGTAGGTCTGGCGGATGCCCATCGCCATGGAGCCCGCGACGGCGGCGGCGGCCACGACTGCCCAGACGCTCTGATTCCGCATGGCCTTCGGCCCTTTCATTCCCGGCGCGTCCCGTTTCCCCGGGAAGCTTGGCGCCGATCCCCTTCCGCGCACCAGCCCTGCTCGTGCAGGGCTCCCCTGCCGCGAGGCCATGCGGGCGGGCGGCTCGACCCCTTCGCCCGGGCGTGCCACCTCGGTTCCATGCGACCGACCCTGCATCCACGCCTGCTGAACGGACGAACCGGCGATCCCGGCGTCTTCGTCGAGGCCCTGCACCTGTCGGAGACGGTGCTGCTGGACTGCGGCGACCTCTCATCCCTCTCGGTACGCCACCTGCTGCGGGTGGGGCTGCTGGCGGTCTCGCACGCGCATATGGATCACTGGGCGGGCTTCGATCGGCTGCTCAGGCCGCTGATCGGGCGGGAGAAACGGCTCCTCGTCGTGGGGCCGGAGGATTTTGCGGCCCGCGTGCACCACCGGCTGGGGGCCTATACCTGGAACCTCGCGCACCGCATCCCCGCCGACCTCGTGATCGAGGTAACGGAGGTGGTGCGCGGCCCCGCCCTGCCCCGCGCGCGCTTCCGGCTGCACCACCGCTTCGCGCGAGAGGACCTGCCGCCGCTGCCGGCCACGCCGGACGGCACGGTGCTGGAACTCGGGCCGCTCCGCCTGCGCGCGGCCGTGCTCGACCACGGCACTCCCTGCCTTGGCTTCGCGCTGGAGGAGGGAGCGCATCTCAACGTCTGGCGTACCCGGCTGCAGGAGCGCGGGCTGCCAACCGGACCCTGGCTCGCGGGGCTGAAGGCGGCCGTGGCGGCGGGGCTGCCGGACGAGCACCCGATCCGCGTCTTCGCCCGCCCCTCGGAGGCGCCGCTGGCGCCGGCGCGCCCCCTTGGCGAGCTGCGCGACCTCATCGTCGCCAGTCCCGGGCAGCGCCTAGCCTATATGACGGATTTCGCCGACCTGCCGGCGAACCGGGCGGCGGCGATCCACCTCGCGCGCGGCGCCGACACGCTGTTCATCGAGGCCCCCTTCGCCGCCGAGGACGCGGAGATCGCGCTCGACCGCCGGCACCTCACCACCCGCGCCGCCGGCGAGATCGCGGCCGCGGCGGGGGCACGACGGATCGAGCCCTTCCACTTCTCGCCGCGCTACGCGGGGCAGGAGGAGCGGCTGCTGGCGGAAGTTGCGGCCGCGGCCGGTAAGGGCCGCGTCCTGGGTGGCGAGGCATCGGGAAGGGAATAGGAGGCGCGGCGATGCGGCGGATCATGATGGCGGCGATCCTGGCCGCAGCAGCCCTGGTGCAGATGAAGGTCGCGCAGGGTGCGGCGCTTCCTCCGGCGGATGGAAGCACCTTCCTGAAGGAGTGGATGCGGCCTCAGTCCCAGCCCACGCCATCGCCGCGCCCCGCTCCTCAGACCGGCGTGCAGCCGTCGCGCCCGACTCCCCAGGCAGGCGCGCCATCCCCGCGTGCCGCCGACCCGTCCTCGCCCGCCAACTGCGCGGCGCCGCTGCGCAACGGCTGCGAGGCGCAGCAGAGCGCCTGCCGGATGGCATGCCCGCCGATGTGGAGCACGAATCCGGGCGCCCCGGCCTTCACGCCAACCGATCGCGCGGGATGCACCCAGCAGTGCTTCACCCGCTATCTCGCCTGCCTGAACCTCTACGGGTGCCGCTGAGCGAGATGGCGAATCCGCTTGCGGCCGCGATCTGCCATTCGATACACCTGTTCCGCATAACGGGCGGAAAGCCCGGCCGCCCCGCCACCGAGCGGGGCGTCGGAGGAATGGGAAGCGTCCATGTGGATTTCCGCACGCGCACCTGCCTGCCCGTTGCTGCCCCTCCAGCAAAGGCAGAGCCTCATGACCACCCATTCCGGGACTGCTTGCCCATGAGCAGCGGCCACCAGGTCTCGATCCGCGAGCACCGCATCCCCACTCCCGGCAGCGGGCCCTATATCTGCGCGCCCGGCCCGGACGGCGCCCTCTGGTTCTGCGAGAGCGGCACCTCGCGCATCGGCCGGATGGACGCGGCGGGCCGCTTCACCGAATTCGTCCTGCCGACGCCGAACGCCACGCCCATCGGCATCATCGCCGGCGCGGACGGGCGGCTCTGGTTCTGCGAGAAGGCGGCGAACCAGGTCGGCGCCATCACGCCCGGCGGCGAGATCACCGAGTACCCGCTGCCGAGCGCGGGCGCGGGACCCGACGGCATCATGGCCGGGCCGGACGGGAACATCTGGTTCTCCGAGACCTCCATCGGCCGGATCGGGCGCATCACGCCGGCGGGCGAGGTGACCGAGTTCAGCGAGGGCCTCTCGCCCGACTGCCGCCCCCTCTCCATCGTGCCGCGCGACGGCGCGCTGTGGTTCAGCCAGGCGGCCGGCAACAAGGTCGGGCGCATCGGGATGGACGGCGCGATCAGCGAGATCCCGATTCCCACCCATGACAGCCAGCCCCGCGCCATGGCGCCGCACCCGGATGGCAGCATCTGGTTCGTGGAGACGAGCGGCAACGCGCTCGGGCGGCTGGACCGCGAGGGGCGCATCACGGAGCACCCCGTCTCCGTGGCCGAGGCCTCGCTGCGCGGCGTCTGCGTCGGCGAGGACGGCACGCTCTGGGTCACGGCCAACGCCGCGAACATGATCCTGCGCATGTCGCCCGAGGGCGCGATGATGGGCGCCTTCCCGATCCCGACCGCGGGCAGCGGCGCGCGCTGCATCGCCACGATGCCGGACGGGCGGATCTTCTTCACGGCCTACGACGCGGGAGCGATCGGCGAGGTGGTCTGGCGCTGAACGGCCGCCTGCCGCCGGCTGGCGCGGCGGATCGCACAGGGAGGAAAAAGAACATGAGCCTCATAAGCTGTCTTCGGCGCCTCGCGCTGGCCGCCCTCCTCGCGCTGTCCGCCGCAGGGCCGGCGGGGGCGCAGGCCTGGCCCGACCGCCCGATCCGCCTGCTGGTGCCGATCGCGGCAGGCAGCGTCACCGACGTGATCCTGCGCGCCGCCGCGCCCGAGCTCTCCGCCCGCCTCGGCCAGCCGGTCGTGATCGAGAACCGCACGGGCGCCAGCGGCATCGTCGGCGCCCAGGCCTGCGCACGGGCGACGGCGGATGGCTACACGGCCTGCGCCGTCTACCACAGCACCATGTCCTTCAACCCGCTGCTGTTCGAGCGCCTGCCCTACGACCCCGTGGCAGACTTCGCGCCGGTCACCTCGCTCTTCTTCCTGACGGAGGTGATGGCGGTGAACGCCGCGATGCCTGTGCGCTCCGTCGCCGAGCTGCGGAGCTTCGCGCGGGAGTCGGCGCAAGGCCTCGCCTTCGGCACACTGGGCGAGGGTTCCTTCCCCGACCTGCTGCTGCGCTGGCTGAACAGCCAGTGGGGCACGCGCATGGTCGGCGTGCCCTATCGCGGTGGCGGGCCGATCGCGCTGGCGGTCGCGGCGGGCGAGATCCAGATTGGCAACATGGGGCTCGGCAACTTCATGGGGCAGATCGAGGCCGGGCTGGTGCGGCCGCTGGCGGTCACCACCACCCGGCGCTCACCCCTGCTGCCGACGGTGCCGACCTTCGCGGAAGCAGGGCTCGGCGAGTACCAGGGTCGCGGCTGGTGGGGCATCGCGGTCCCGCGCGCGACCCCGGCCGCGGCGGTGCAGGGGCTGAACGCCGCCTTCGTCGCCGTGTTCGGCGACCCGCGCTTCGTCACCTTCCTGGAGCGCCAGGCGGTGGAGCCCTTCACCAGCACGCCGGAGGAGTTCGCCAGCTTCCTGCGGGAGGACCGCAAGGCCGCGGAGGCGCTGGTGCGCATCGCCAACACGAGGCCCGAGGTGTACAGGCCGGCGCCCTGAGGGGCCGCGGGGCGGTGAATCCCGCCCCGCCTTTCGCGGGAAGGATGTAGAAGCAGCCTCTTACCGAGGAGGATCCGATGTCAAAGCATCCCGAGACGCTCGCGCTCCACGCCGGCTGGCGGAACGACCCCGCCACGAAATCGGTGGCCGTGCCGATCTATCAGACCACCTCCTACCAGTTCGACGACGCCGCCCACGCCTCCCGCCTGTTCGGCCTGCAGGAGTTGGGCAACATCTACACGCGCATCATGAACCCGACGACCGACGTGCTGGAGAAGCGCGTGGCCGCGCTCGAGGGCGGCGTCGGCGCACTGGCCGTCGCCTCGGGGCAGGCGGCCTCGGCCATGGCCGTGCAGAACCTGGCGCTGGCGGGAGACAACATCGTCTCCTCCACCGATCTCTATGGCGGCACCTGGAATCTCTTCGCCAACACGCTGCGCGACCAGGGGATCGAGGTGCGCTTCGTCGACCCGGCGGACCCGGAAGCCTTCCTCCGCGCCTCCGACGAGCGCACCCGCGCCTGGTACGCCGAAACTCTGCCAAACCCAAAGCTGGAGGCCTTCCCGATCGCAGAGGTGGCGGCGCTCGGCCGCCCGCTCGGCATCCCGCTGATCATGGACAACACGGCGGCGCCGCTGCTCGTACGGCCCTTCGACCACGGCGCGGCGGTGGAGGTACTCTCCACCACGAAGTTCCTCGGCGGCCACGGCACGAGCATCGGCGGCATCATCGTCGATGGCGGCAACTTTGACTGGGCCGCGCACGCTGCGCGCCAGCCCGCACTGCACCGCCCCGATCCCTCCTACCACGGCGCGGTCTGGGCCGAGGCGGCGAAGCCCATGGGGCCGATCGCCTATATCCTGAAGGCGCGGGTGACGCTGCTGCGCGACCTCGGCGCTGCCATGTCGCCCTTCAACGCCTTCCTCACGCTGCAGGGCATCGAGACGCTGGCGCTCCGCATGCGCGAGCACAGCCGCAACGCGGAGATCGTGGCCGACTTCCTCGCCGCCCGGCCGGAGGTGAGCCGCGTGATCCACCCGAAGCACCTGACGGGTGAGGCCGCCGCACGCACCGCCAAATATCTCACCCGCGGCCATGGCGGCCTCGTCGGCTTCGAGCTGGCGGGCGGGCTGGAAGCCGGGCGCCGCTTCATCGACGCGCTGCGGATGATCTACCACGTCGCGAATATCGGCGACGCGCGCAGCCTCGCGATTCATCCCGCCAGCACGACCCACTCCCAGCTCTCGGCCGAGGACCAGCTCTCGACCGGCGTATCACCGGGCTACGTCCGGCTCTCGATCGGTCTGGAGCACCCGGAGGACATCCTTGCGGATCTCTCCCAGGCGCTCGACGCCGCCGGCACGGAGGCGCGGCCTCTCGCGGCAGAATAGCGGGCGCTCAGGCGGCGTTCGGCACCCAGCTGTTTCGCATCCGCTCCAGCCGCGCGGATCGCGGCGTCCTCCGCTCGGTGCTTCGGGATGAGCCGGCGGAGGGCGCCCGCGCCAGCTCCCCCACCATCGGCTTTCCAAGCAGGTGCGGGGAGGTGGACAGAAAGGCCCTGTCGAAACTCCGCCTCGGGCCGCGTGGTGCGCCGTCGGGATAGGAGAGGTCGGGCGACATGATCCCGCTCACGCGGAGCCATTCGCGATCCGCCGCCCGGCCGTCGATGGCCGGCACGCGCTGGATGTCCGATAGGTGAGGGTTGCGGGCCTTGAACAGGGCCAGCCGGTCGCTGCGGGGCGCAGGATTGATCAGCCGCTTTTCCATGCCGGATTTTCCGTGCGAAGTGCTCCCGGCCAGACTGCACGCGCAGGGCGTCGGAGAGGTTAACGGCCGTCCCCGGCGGTCGTGGCGCCCCTGTTGTGCTTCGTTACGGCGCCTTGGCAGACATCAAGCGGGGTCCGTGCGTTCCTGTCTCACCTGACTCGGCCGATGCTCCATGATCCCCCTTCGTCCCCTCCTTCCCCTCGCGGCGCTCGCCCTCTCCGCTTGTGTGGCCGTGCCGCCGGCGCCGCAGCCGCCCGCGGCGCCGCTCGTGGCTTATCCGGGCGCCGGAAAAACGGCGGAGGCTCTTCAGGTGGACGATGCGGCCTGCCAAGCCCAGCCTGGCGGCACCTTGTTAGGCATCGCGGCAACCACCCCGGCGACACCGCCCGGGAACGCGGCGGGCGCACCGGCCGGGTTCGGGACCAGCCCGCCCGCCGCACCGGTTCTTCCCGCAGAGGCCTATCTGCAGTGCATGGCCGCGCGCGGCAACGTCGTGGCACCCGCCTACGCGCCCCCGGCCTTCAGCTACGCGCCAGTCTATCCATCCTACTTCTATGGCGCCTATGCCTGGGATTACCCCTGGGGCTACCTCTACCCGTTCTCCGGCTACGGCTATCACCGCTTCTCCGGCCGCTATCGCGGCTTTTATGGCCGGCCCGTGCCGCCGCATGGCGGGTTCCGGGGAACCCCCTTCGGCGGCGGGCGGGGCGGGTTTTCGCATCGCGGCCGGCACTGAAGGCAGTGCCGCTCCTCGCCCAGGGGTTGCGCCGCCAGGCGGAAGCTGCGACGAGGCGCGCGCCAGCGGCAGAGCCTGGGAATTCTGGCCTTTGATGCTTTTTCCCAACATCTGTCAGTTTTTTTGACGGACTTTATTCCCGTTTCCGACTAAGAATGAAGTTAGGCAGGGAAAACAACTCGCTGCTGAACTGGCACGCTTATCGCTCGATAAGGCTAACTTCACAGGAGTTGGCCCAACATGAAGAACCTCGTTCTCGCTGCGATCTTATCCTTAGGTGCCGCGACCGCCGCCCAGGCCGCGCCGATCACCGTGAGCCCGGGCGATCTCAGCTCGATGGGTCAGATCACGGCCGTCTTCGTCTACCGTGACGCGGCGGACACGAGCACGCTCTCGCGCGCCGGCGCCTCGGGCATCATCTTCAACAACCAGACGGCCGCCATCGGGACGTCGGTGAATGTCGGGGCGGCCAGCGGGATTGTCAGCTTCCAGCTGAACAACCTGACGCGGGGCACCACCTTCGCGACGGGCGTGGCCGACAACGGCATCTACTACGCCAACTACTCGACCGACTTCTCCAGCTTCGGCGTCGGTCCCCTCTCGGCGGCCGCCTCGGCGGCGATCGCCCAGCTGCCGAACAACGTGACCTATGTCGGCTTCGAGGACATGCGCGATGGCGACTACGACTACAACGACCTCATCTTCGCCTTCTCCCCGGTCGTGGCCACGCCCGCCCCGGTGCCGGAGCCGGCCAGCCTGGCGCTCTTCGGGATGGGCCTGCTGGGCCTCGGGCTGATCCGCCGCCAGCGCGGCTGAGGCTCGCCTGCCCGGCTTGCCGGGCAGTCCTGGGAAGGAAAGCGACGAGCGGGGGCTCGGGCATCGGCCCGGGCCCCCGCGCCGTTTCCGGACCGGGTCAGTGCCGCGCCTTCTCCCAGGCGTCCAGGCCCCGCTTGAGCATCCAGAAGCCGAAGCCGAGGCCGAAGGCCATCAGTGCCGCGCCGAAGACCGCAAAGCCGGTATCGGCCGCCTGGGAGGCGGCGATGACGCCGAGCAGCGCGAGCGCGGCCGAGAGGATCATGAAGAGCGCGTGGCTGGTGCTGAAGCCGGTGGCGGGCATCAGGAATTCTCCTTCGTATCGTCGAAGAGGATGCGGCTGGCCGCTCCCTCGGGGTCGTCGTACTGCCCGTTCCCCAGCGTCCAGCCGAAGAAGAGCAGGGCCAGCGTGCCGAGGCCGAGGGCCAGCGGCACGAGAAGGGCAAGCGCGTTCATTCCGAAGCCTCCCGCCCCACGCGGAGCGCGTTGAGGATCACCGCGAGCGATGACGAGGCCATCACCAGCGACGCGATCAGAGGGGTGACGAAGCCGAGCACGGCCATCGGCACCGCGACGATGTTATAGGCGAGGCTGAAGGCGATGTTCTGCCGCGCGGCCCGCTGCGCCCGCCGTGCCGTTCGCACCGCGGCCGGCAGGGCCGATAGCCCCTCCGCCCGCAGCACGAGGTCGGCGGCGGCCTGAGCGAGGTCCGTCCCGCCCGCTGGCGTGGCGGAGGCATGGGCCAAGGCCAGAGCGGCCGCGTCATTGATTCCGTCGCCGAGCATCAGCGGGCGCCGGCCGGCGGCGCGCAGCGCCTCGATCCGCGCTGCCTTGTCGGTAGGTGTCGCCGCTGCACGCCACTTGGCGATGCCGAGGGAGGCGGCCGCCCGGGCCACGGCCGCGGGCGCATCGCCGGAGAGAAGCTCGACCTCCAGCCCCAGACGCCGCAGCGCCTCCACGGCCTCCGCCGCGTCGGGCCGGAGCGGATCGGCGAAGCGGAAGGCGACGGGCGCGGCTTGCGGGCCCGCGCGGTACCAGAGGGTGGGGCCCTCCTGCTCCATGCTCTCCCCGGCGCCGCAGAAGGAAGCGCTGCCCAGCCGCTCCTCGCCGTGCAGCAGCCCGGCGCCGGGGATCTCCTCCACGGCCTCGGCCGCGTGGACGGGCACAGGGCAAGCGGCGACGAGCGCGCGGGAGAGCGGGTGGCGGCTGCTGGCGGCGAGGGCCGCGGCGGCCTCCAGCGCGCCCTCCGGCCGGGCGGGATCGGGCAGCAGCTCCGGCCTGCCAGTGGTGAGGGTGCCGGTCTTGTCGAGCACGGCCACGTCGCAGGCCGCCAGCCGCTCCAGCGCTGTCGGCGATCCCACCAGCACCCCGCGGCGGAACAGGGCGCCGACGGCGACCACCTGCACCGCCGGCACGGCGATCGCGAGGCCGCAGGGGCAGGTCACGATGAGCGAGGCAACGGCCGGCACGAGCGCCGCCTGCCAGGAGACGCCCACGCCCAGCCACCAGCCGAGGAAGGTCGCGGCCGCCACCATATGGACGACGGGCACGTAGAGCCGCGCCGCACGGTCGGCGACGGAGACGTAGCGGCCCCTCGCCTGCTCGGCCCGTTCCAGCAGGCGCGCGACGGCGGCCAGTGACCCCTCCGCTGCCCCGGCGGTCACGCGCTGCACGAGCGCGGCGCCGAGGTTCACGGCGCCGGCCGGCATGGCGGCGCCGGCGGCGAAGCGGCGGGGTAGGCTCTCGCCAGAGGTGGCGGCGGTGTCGAGCAGGGCCTCGCCTTCCTCCAGCACGCCGTCGAGGGCGAGGCGCTCGCCGGGGGCGACGAGCAGCCGGTCACCGGGGCGCACGGCCTCGGCGCCCAGGCGGTGAGCGGTGCCGTCCGCCTCCAGGCGGGTCACCTCGGCGGATTGCAGCGCCAGCAGTTCGGCGCAGGCCTGGCGGGCGCGGCGGCGGGCGGCGCGGTCGAGCACGCGGCCGCCGAGCAGCAGGGCCAGCAGCGCCGTCGCCCCGTCGAACCAGGTATAGGGACCGTTGCGGACGGCCTCGGAGAGGCTCATCGCCGTGGTCGCGAGCACGCCGAGCGAGACCGCGAGGTCCATGTTCACCCGCCCCGCCCGGATCGCACCGACGGCGGAGCGGTAGAAGGGCATGCCGGCCACAAGCACGACCGGCAGCGCGATCAGCGCGGCCAGCCAGTGCATCAGCCCGCGCGTGCCCTCCCCCATGTCGCTGCCGACCCAAACGGCGACGGAGAGCATCATCACGTTGGAGGCGCCGAAGGCAGCGATGCCGAGCGCCCGGAGCAGCGCCTTCCCTTCCTCGTCCTCGGTGGCGCGAAGGCAGGCGGCGGACCAGGGGGCCACCTGGAAGCCGAGGCGCGCCACGAGGGAAGCCAGGGCCTCCGCCCGCTCCGCGGGGCCGCGCCAGGTGACGGTCAGGCGGCGCGTGGCGAGGCTGGCGCGGGCGCGCAGCACGTCCGTATCAGCGGCCAGGGCCTGCTCGACCAGCCAGACGCAGGCGCCGCAGGTCAGGCCCGCCACCATCAGGTCCAGGCTGTGCTCCGCCCCGCCGCGCGACGGGACGGCGCGGGCGGCGAAGTCCACGGGCGGCAGCGCGGTGGGGCGGATGCCTCCGGCCGCAGACTCCCGCTTGCGATAGAAGGCGCCGAAGCCGAGGCCGGAGATGAGGGCGGCCGCCCCCTCGCAGCCGGCGCAGCAGAAGCGCCCCGCGCCCGGCGTGACCGGCACGCCGCAATGCGCGCAGGCACCGGCGCTCAGGCGCGGCTCGGCGGCGTCGAGGCGGGCCGGAAGGGCGGTCATGGGATCACGAGCCTCTGGCGACGTTCCAGCCGGTCGGCGCCGCGGGTGACGGTCAGCACCGCCTCCCAGGCACCGGGCGCCGGCACCTCGGCCGCGGCACGCCAGGTGCCGGGGGCGGAGGGCTGGAAGCCGAGCGGGAGAGCGGTGCGGTCGAGCGGCCGCTGGAGAGTACCGGTGACGGAGGCATCGGCCGGCAGCGGCGAGCCGTCGGGCAGGCGCACCGTGAGGACGACCGCGCCGCCGGCCCGGGCGATCTCCGCCTTCCAGCCGAGCGCCTTCTGGCGCGCGGCCTCGTCGAGCACCGCGCCGTAGCCGAGGCCGCGGTCATAGGCACCCGTGGTCGTCGTGCCCGTGAAGGTACCGACGGCGGCCGTGATGAGCACGGCGTTGACGCCGATCACCACCAGGAAGCCGGCGACGAAGACCCAGGGAATCCAGCGGCCCCGCGCTGGGGGGTGTGCAGCGATGGCGTTCATGAACGAGGCCTCAGGAAGACGGTGCCAACCGCAGCGCGCTCGGTATCGCTGCCGGGCTGGAGAAGGCGGATGCGGATGGGAGTGCTCTCCTCCTCCGGCCGGCCCTGCGGCGCGGTGGTGATGAAGAGGCGCGCCTCGGCGACGCCGTCCGCGCGGGTCTCGATCGTCGGGCGGCCGGCGGCATCGGGCTCCCCGCCGTTCAGCACCCCCCAGGAGGCGCCCCCGGGCAGCCCCTCGACGCCGATCGCAAGCCGCTCCACGCTGGCACGGCGGTCGGAGATCTTCAGGGTGTAGCTGTTCCGCACGCTGCCATCGGCAAGGCGCACGAAGAGCGGGGCACGGTCGCGCAGCGCCTCGATGCCCACATCCGTGCGCCCGGCAAAGGCGCCGATCATCACCGCGCCGATGACACTCATGGCGGCAGCGTAGAACCAGGTGCGCGGGCGCAGCAGGCGCGCGGGGCGGCGTGCGGCCATGCCAGGTGCGCAGCGGGCGGGGCCGGGCGGGATGGCCGCGGTGGCCGCCGTCGCGGCCGCGAGATTGCCGACCGTCTCGAAAGCGACCAGCGCCGTCGGCCGGCCGAGCTTCGTCATGATGCCGTCGCAGGCGTCGATACAGAGGCCGCAATTGATGCAGGCCATCTGCAGGCCCTCGCGGATATCGACGCCGGTGGGGCAGACATTCACGCAGGCGCGGCAGTCGATGCAGTCGCCGGCGGAGGTGTCGCGCGCCTTGCCCCGCGGCTCGCCGCGCCAGGCGCGGTAGGAGACGGCGAGGCTGTCGTCGTCGAGCATCGCGGACTGGAAGCGGGGCCAGGGGCACATATAGGTGCAGACCTGCTCCCGCGCCCAGCCGGCGAGGAGATAGGTGGAGAGGGTGAAGAGCCCCGCGAAGCCGAGGATGGAGGGCGAGACGTCGAAGTGCAGCAGGTCGCGCAGGAGGGTCGGCGCGTCGGTGAAGTACATCACCCAGGCGCCGCCGGTCGCCGCCGCGATCAGGATCCAGGCGGCGTGCTTCGCGAGCTTCAGGCCCCAGTCTCCCGCGCTCCAGCGCGGCTTCGCGTCGCGGCGCATGCGGGCGTTGCGGTCGCCCTCGATCCAGCGCTCGACGAGCATGTAGAGGTCGGTCCAGACCGTCTGCGGGCAGGCGAAGCCGCACCAGACGCGGCCGAAGAGGGAGGTGGCCGCGAAGATCCCGAGCGCGCCGAGCAGCAGCAGGCCCGTGAGGTAGTAGACCTCCTGCGGCCAGACCTCGATCGGGAAGAAGAAGAGCCGGCCCTTGTCCATATCGACGAGCACGGCCTGG
This sequence comes from Roseomonas sp. KE2513, assembly GCF_016107305.1. Lineage (GTDB taxonomy): Bacteria > Pseudomonadota > Alphaproteobacteria > Acetobacterales > Acetobacteraceae > Roseomonas. Next base: position 10,811 of record NZ_RCVR01000019.1, on the reverse strand, counting down.
TCCGGCTGGCCAGGGCCGCGGTCCCAGCGCATCCAGGGCAGGAGGTAGTAGAGGCCGAGGCAGAAGCCGAGCACGGCCCACTTCGCGCGACGGACCTTCCCCGTGACCGCCTGCGGGTAGACCCGCACGCGATCGGCGTAGAGCGGCTGGTTCCGGTCGTCGGGCGAGAAGGCCGCGGGCTTCTGCATCTTGCTCATTGCGCCGCGGGCTCCGTGCCGCCGAGGCTCTGCACGTAGACGGTCAGCATGCGGATGGTGGCGGGGTCCAGCCGGCGCTCCCAGGCGGGCATGGCGCCGCCGCGGCCGTAGGAGACGGTGCGCAGGATCGTCGCCTTGTCGCCGCCGTAGAGCCAGACCTGGTCACTCAGGCGCGGCGCGCCCATCTCGCGGTTGCCCTCGGCGCGCTCGCCGTGGCAGCTCGCGCAGTTCTCGGCGAAGACGGCGGCGCCGCGGGCGGCGGCGGCCTTGTCGGTCGCGCGGTCGGTCAGCGAGAGCACGTGCTCGGCCACGTCGTTCGCCTGGGGCGCGGTGAGCAGCCCGTCCGCCACGAAGCGCGGCATCATGGAGGTGCGGGTCTCCTCGTCGTCCGGCGCGCGGATGCCGTGCCGGATGGTCTGCTCGACCGCCACCAGGCTGCCGCCCCAGAGCCACTCGTCATCGGCCAGGTTCGGGAAGCCGGGGTTCCCCTGCCCTCCCGCGCCGTGGCAGCCCGCGCAGGTATTGGCGAAGGCAACGCGCCCGCCGGAGACGGCGTAGCCGCGCAGGTCCGGGTCGGCGAGGATCCCCTCCGGGCTGGTGGCGCGCAGGCGGGCCAGCATCGGCTCGGCGGCAGTGGCCTGGGCCGCGCGGTCCGCGTCCGCCGCCCCGCGCGCCGTGTAGCCGAGCAGCCCCATGCCGGTGAAGGGCAGGGCAGGATAGAGCACCACCCAGAGCGCCGCGAAAGCGATGCAGGCATAGAAGGTGTAGAGCCACCAGCGCGGCAGCGGCGTGTTCAGCTCGCGGATGCCGTCCCACTCGTGTCCGGTGGTGGTGGTGCCCGTGTGCTCGTCGCGGTGCGGCGCGGCGTGCAGGGCGTCGTGCATGGTATCGGACATGGCGCGCGCTCCTACTCGGCTTCGCGCAACGGGATGAGCCGCGCGCGCTCAAACTTCTCCCGCCGGGCCGGACGCATGGCCCAGAAGACGATCCCGGTGAAGAGGGCGAAGAACCAGACGATCCAGGTGGTCAGCAGCAGGCTGTGGATCTGTTCGATGGTCATGACGGATCCCTCCTTACTGCTGCCGCAGCCGCTCGGGCGTGACCTCGGAGAAGTCCACGAGAGTGCCAAGCATCTGCAGGTAGGCGACGAGCGCATCCATCTCGGTGATCGACTTCGCGTTGCCGTCCGGGTCCATCGGCCGCGCGCGGCCGTAGCGGGCGGAGAAGGCGCTCGCGTCCTCCGCCGGCCGCGCCTGCGCCTCGAGGTCGGCGCGGGCATTCGCAACCATCTCGTCGGTGTAGGGCACGCCGGCCGTGCGCAGCGTTGCGAGCCGCTGGCCGATGTCGCCGTAGTTCAGCGGTCGGTCGAGGAAGGCATAGGCCGGCATGATGCTCTCGGGCACGACGTGGCGTGGGTTGCGCAGGTGCAGCACGTGCCAGTCGTCGGAGTAGCGGCCGCCGACGCGGGCGAGGTCGGGCCCGGTGCGCTTGCTGCCCCATTGGAAGGGGTGGTCGAACATGCTCTCGGCCGCGAGCGAGTAGTGGCCGTAGCGCTCCCGCTCGTCGCGGAAGGGGCGGACCATCTGGCTGTGGCAGGTGTAGCAGCCCTCGCGCACGTAGATGTCGCGTCCCGCCTGCTCCAGCGGCGTGTAGGGGCGGATGCCGCCCACGCGCTCGATGGTGCTCTCGACGGCAAACAGCGGGATGACCTGCACGAGGCCGCCGATCGAGATGGTGATGAGGGTCAGCACGCCGAGCAGGATGAGGTTCCGCTCGATATGGCCGTGGTTGAACTTGATGCCGAACATGATGGGTGCTTTCCCTCAGGCCGCGGCGGGCAGGGCGTCGACGGTGCGGTCGGCATTCGCCTCCGCCACCGGCATGCGCACCGTGCGCCACAAGTTGTAGGCCATGAGCAGGGCGCCGGTGAGATAGAGGACACCGCCCAGGGCACGGATGACGTAGTACGGGTGCAGCGCCGCGACGGTCTCGACGAAGGCGTACTGCAGGAAGCCGAGGTGGTCGTAGGCGCGCCACATCAGGCCCTGCATGATGCCCGAGACCCACATCGAGGTGATGTAGAGAAGGATGCCAAGCGTCGCGATCCAGAAGTGCCAGCTTGCCATCCGCGTGGACCAGAGCTGCGTGCGGCCCCAGAGGCGCGGCACGAGCCAGTAGAGCACGCCGAAGGTGATGAAGCCGTTCCAGCCCAGCGCGCCGGAGTGGACGTGGCCAATGGTCCAGTCGGTGTAGTGCGAGAGCGAGTTCACGGCGCGGATGCTCATCACCGGGCCCTCGAAGGTCGCGATGCCGTAGAAGCCGAGGGAGGCGACGGAGAAGCGCAGGCCCGGGTCGGTGCGCAGCTTGTCCCAGGCGCCCGAGAGGGTCATCAGCCCGTTGATCATGCCGCCCCAGGAGGGCATCCACAGCATGATGCTGAAGACCATGCCGAGCGTCTGCGCCCAGTCCGGCAGGGCCGTGTGGTGCAGGTGGTGTGGGCCGGCCCAGATGTAGAGGAAGGTCAGCGCCCAGAAATGCACGATGGACAGGCGGTAGGAATAGACCGGCCGCTCGGCCTGCTTGGGGATGAAATAGTACATCATCCCGAGGAAGCCGGCGGTCAGGAAGAAGCCCACCGCGTTGTGGCCGTACCACCACTGGATCATCGCGTCCTGCACGCCCGAGGCCGCGCCGTAGGACTTGGCGCCGAAGAGGCTGACAGGGATGGACACGTTGTTGCCGAGGTGCAGCACCGCGACGGTGATGATGAAGGCGAGGAAGAACCAGTTGGCGACGTAGATGTGCGGCTCCTCGCGCCGCAGGATCGTGCCGCCGTAGACGACGAGGTAGGAGACCCAGAGCACCGTCAGCCAGAGGTCGGCGTACCACTCGGGCTCGGCGTATTCCTTTCCCTGGGTGATGCCCAGCAGGTAGCCGGTGGCCGCGATGACGATGAAGAACTGGTAGCCCCAGAAGAGGAACCAGGCCGTCTCCTCGCCGCCGAAGAGCCGCGCGCGGCAGGTCCGCTGCACGACGTAGAGGCTGGTGAGGAAGAGCGCGTTGCCGCCGAAGGCGAAGATCACGGCGGAGGTGTGCAGCGGACGCACGCGGCCGAAGCTCGTGTATTCAAGCCCGAAGTTCAGCGCGGGATAGGCGAGCTGGGCGGCGATCAGCACGCCCACCAGGAAGCCCGCGATTCCCCAGAAGATGGTGGCGATGGCAAAGGCCCGCAGCGGCGCCTCGACATAGTCGGGCTGCGCGCGCGGCCTGGTCGCGGCGCCGGAATAGAGCAGGGTTTGAGTGGTCAGACCCTCTGGCATGGGGGGCTCCTCTTGATGGAGCCCTCGTCCCACAGGCCGGGTTGCGGAACCTTGATTCAGATCAAGCTAAGCCCGCGGCCCTGGCCGCGAGAACCGCCAGGACACAGGCGTTAACGAGGAGCACCATGGCGGAGGCGGTGCGCAAGGCAGGGCCGAAGCGCCGCCCGAAGAAGCGCCCGAGCAGCCCGACCCCGATGAGGGTAGGCACGGTGCCGAGGACGAAGGCGAGCATGGCCAGTGCTCCCGCGGCAGCGCTTCCGGCCGCCATGGCGGCGGCCAGCGCCCCGTAGAGCAGGCCGCAGGGAATGGCCGACAGCATGAGCCCGAGAAGGAAGCCCCGTCGCATCCCCGGTGGCCCGCCGAGCAGGCCCCCGAGGCCCGCCGGCAGGCGGAAGGGCAGAGCCGGCAGGTGCGGCCGGAAGCGGGCGAGGGCCGGCAGCCGCGCCGCCGCCTGGCCGAGCATGACGATTGCCGCCGCCAGCAGGGGGATCGCCAGCAGCCCGCGCCAGGCCAGAAGGGAGACCAACCCGGCCGCGCCGCCGGAGACCGCGCCCAGCCCCGCGTAACCGACAGCCCTGCCCGCGTGGTAGGGCAGGAGTGCCGCCCCGGCGAGCCGGGCCAGCCGGCCGCCGCCGGAACCCTCGGCGGCCTGCGCGATGACGAAGGGCCCGCACATCCCCGCACAATGGGTCACGCTGCCCGCCAGCCCGGCGAGCAGCATCGCGCCCATCAGGGCCACCATGTCGTGCGGGGCGAGGGCGGTCAGCCCATGCAGGCAGTCGGCGAGCATGCGCGCTCATGGCATGAGGCGGAGAGCCCGGCCTTGATCCAGCGCAAGGACCGTGCGCGCCGTGAGCGGCGAAACCTGTGCCGCAAAACGAAACGATTATCGTTCGATCTTGACCCTCACGATTTCGTGAGTATGCTTTCGCCACCGCCCAGCCACCGGACATATTGGCGCCGGACGCATCGGGGGCGGTGCTTTCCATAAGGATTTCCGGCCGTGCCCCGCCCCAGCCCCTTTCGGCTGCTTACCCTTCACTATGCCCTTTTCCAGCTCTCCGTCGCCCTCGCGGGAGGCTTCGTCGGCGCCTACCTCATGAAGCTAGGCTTCAGCCTGCCGGTCGCCTTACTCGCTTATGCCGCCCTGCTGACGGCGCGCTTCGGGCTTCGCCTGATCTCGCTCGAGGTGGTGCGGCGCCTCGGCTACCGCCGGGCCATGATGACGGGCGCCGCGCTCTGCGCCTCGGGCTTCCTGCCCCTCATGCGGGCGGAAGAACCGGCCTGGCTCGCGGCCTGGCTGCTGCTCGCCTCCATGGCCGAGTCCCTTTACTGGCCGCTCTACCACGCCGCGGCCGCCGTCGTGACCGGCGGCGCCCAGCGCGGGCACGAGATCGGCCTCCGTACTGCGCTCGGCTCGCTCATCGGCATCGTCGGGCCGGTCGCGGGCGGCCTGATGCTGGAGCACTTCGGGGCAGCGGTGGATTTTGGCATCGCGGGCGGCCTCACCCTGCTTTCCGTCCTGCCGCTGCTGCGCATGGGCCAGATCCCGGCCGGGCCGGTGCCCGGGATGCGGGACTCGATGCGCGGGATCGATGTCAGGGGCATCGCGACCTTCGCGGCGGATGGCTGGATGTCCTCCGGCCTGACGCTCGCCTGGCCGATGGTGCTCTTCACCTCGCTCGGCTCACATTATGAGGCGTTCGGGCTGGCCAATGCGGCGGCCGGGCTGGTTGGCGCGGTGGCCGGCATCGCCTGCGGCCGCGGGATCGACCGTGGGCAGCGCGAGCGCTACCTCGTCCTCGTCTGCACGGCGCTGACCCTCGGCTTCGCCTTCCGCGCCTGCGCCAGCTGGTCCCCGGCCGCCGCGGCCATCGCCAATGCGACCGGCGCGGCCGTGGCCGGCCTCTACGTGCCCGTGCTGATGAGCGTGATCTACGACCGGGCGAAGGACTCGGGCGCCGCCTACCGCTTCCACTTCGCGGCCGAGGCGGGCTGGGACATGGGCGCGACGACCGGCTGCATGCTGGCGGCGCTGGTCGCCTGGGCAACCGCCGTGCCCTCACTCGCGGTGCTGCCCGGGGCGCTTGGGGTGCTCGCGATCTACTACTTCGTCCGCGGCCAGGCGCCGGCGGCGGCGCCAGCCCTCGGGGTTCCGGCCGGGGCGTGATGGCCGGAGCATGACGACCGGGGGACGTATCCCCCGGCTCCTTCCTCTGTCTCAGTGGATGACCGGAAGCTTCTCGAAGGTGTGGAAGGGCGGCGGCGAGGGAACCTGCCACTCCAGCGTCGTCGCACCCTCACCCCAGGGATTGGCGCCGGCCCGCTGCCCCCGGAGCAGCGTCTGCGCCACCAGCACGAGGAAGATCAGGAAGGACAGGCCGGTGATGTAGGAGCCGGCCGTCGCCACGTAGTGCCAGTGCTGGAAGGCATCCGGATAGTCCGGGTAGCGGCGCGGCATGCCTTGGGCGCCCAGGAAGTGCATGGGGAAGAAGGTCAGGTTCACGCCGACGAAGAAGGTCCAGAAATGAATCTGGCCCAGGAATTCGGGATACTGGTGACCGCTCATCTTGCCGATCCAGTAGTAGAAACCGGCGAAGATCGCGAAGCCCGCCGCGATGCCCATGACGTAGTGGAAATGGGCGACGATGTAGTAGGTGTTGTGCAGGATCACGTCCACGCCGGGATTGGCGATCTTCACGCCCGTGACGCCGCCGACGGTGAAGACGAAGATGAAGCCGATCGCGAAGAGCATCGGCGTCTTGAACTGGATCGACCCGCCCCACATTGTCGCGATCCAGGAGAAGATCTTGATGCCCGTGGGCACCGCGATGATCATCGTGGCCGCCGAGAAATAGGCGCGCGTGTCCACCGAGATGCCCGAGGTGAACATGTGGTGCGCCCAGACCACGAAGCCCACCACCCCGATCGCCACCAGCGCGTAGACCATACCGAGATAACCGAAGAGCGGCTTGCGGCTGAAGGTCGCGACGACGTGGCTGATGATGCCGAAGGCCGGCAGGATGACGATGTAGACCTCCGGATGGCCGAAGAACCAGAAGAGGTGCTGGAACAGCACGGGATCGCCGCCGCCCTCGGGCTTGAAGAAGGCGGTGCCGAAATTGCGGTCGGTGATCTGCATGGTGATCGCGCCGGCTAGCACCGGCAGGGCGAGCAGCAGCAGGAAAGCCGTGACCAGCTGCGCCCAGACGAAGAGCGGCATCTTGTGCAGCGTCATGCCGGGGGCGCGCATGTTGAAGATGGTCGCGATGAAGTTCATCGCGCTGAGCAGCGAGCTGATGCCCGAGAGGTGCAGGGCAAAGAGCTGCATGTCCATCGCGGGACCCGACTGGTAGGTGTCGTCCGCCAGCGGCGGGTAGAGCGTCCACCCCGCGCCGGCGCCCTGCCCGACGAACATGCTGCCGTAGAGCAGCGCGACCGCCGGGACCACCAGCCAGAAGGAGATGTTGTTCAGCCGCGGGAAGGCCATGTCCGGCGCCCCGATCAGGATCGGCACGAACCAGTTCCCGAAGCCGCCGATCAGAACCGGCATGACCACGAAGAAGATCATCGTCAGCCCGTGGACCGACACCGTCGTGTTCCAGCTCTGTCCGCCCGAGAAGACCTGTAGCCCGGGCTCGGCCAACTCCGTTCGCATGAGGATGGAAACGGCGATGGCGACGGTGGCCGAGATAAGGGCAAAGACGAAGTAGAGCGTGCCGATATCCTTATGGTTCGTCGAGAAGAACCATCGGGCGATGAAGCCCGGCGGCCCGTGGTCATGCGCGTGATCGGGCGCGCCATGCCCATGGGCGCCGGCACCCGCCCCGCCGCCCTGCGTCGTGATCGCCATAGGTTCAGCCCCGCCCTGCGATAGCACTTGGCCGGGCGCTCCCGGTCTGGGGCACAGCCTGGTGCACCCCTCGAGCGAAGCTGAGGGAGGGCTGTCAGGCACGCGCTAACCTAGTTGAACATCCCTCTCGCTTTCCCACGCCGCGGCTTCGGGGAAATGGGCATTCGGCATTTTATCTCGTGAAATCGTGAAGATGATGAAGCGACGGATTAACGCGCTTAAGCGTCGATGTGCCGCTGCTGCGGGAAGACAGGGCAAGGCTCATGGAGGATCCTCGCATGATTCGCGAAACACTCGGCCGCTTGTGCGGCATGTCACACGCGGCCACTCGCCGTGCCACGCGGACAGACCGCCCGCAGCAGACACATCTTCGGCCCCACGGAGGCGGGTACGGCTGATGACGCTGCCGGAAATCTGGGGCGGCATCGAATGCACCGTCCTGCGCGTGAACGGCCAATGGCGCGATCAGCTCCGTGAAACGGGGCATCACCACCGGGCGACGGACCTGGACCAGGTCGCCTCCCTCGGCGTCCGGCGCCTGCGCTACCCCGTGCTATGGGAACGGGTGGCGCCGAAGAGCCTTCTGGACTGCGACTGGTCCTGGTCGGATGCCCGGCTGGCGCGGCTGCAATCCCTGGGGATCGCGCCCATCGCAGGGCTCATCCACCATGGCTCCGGCCCCGCCTATACCGATCTGCTCGATCCCAGGTTCCCCGAGAAGCTGGCAGCCTATGCCGCGCTGGCCGCCGCCCGTTACCCCTGGGTCATGGACTGGACGCCGGTGAACGAGCCACTGACCACGGCCCGCTTCTCCGCCCTCTACGCCCATTGGCACCCGCACGAGAGCGACGAGCGCAGCTTCCTCACCGCGCTCATGAACGAGTGCCGGGGCACCGCGCTGGCCATGCGGGCGATCCGTAAGGTGCAGCCGGAGGCGCGGCTCGTGCAAACCGAGGATCTCGGCAAGGTCTTTGCCACCGAGCCCCTGCTGGATCAGGCTGAGCACGAGAACACGCGGCGCTGGCTCAGCCTCGACCTGCTCTGCGGGCGGGTGGACCGGGATCACCCCCTCTACCCCGCCCTGATCGCCGCGGGGGTCCTCCCCGAGCACCTCGAGGAGCTCGTCGCCGAGCCCTGCGTCCCCGATGTCCTCGGCATTAACCACTACGTGACGAGTGACCGCTTCCTCGACCACCGGGTGGGCCTCTACCACCCCAGTCTGGCTGGCGAAGGCGGCGGGGGCCGTCGCTATGTGGATACCGAGGCGGTGCGCGTGCCCGTGCCGCGCTCCGAGCTCGGCTTCGAGCCGCGGCTTCGCGAGGCCTGGGAACGCTACCGCTTGCCCATCGCCGTGACCGAGGCCCATCTCGGCTGCGAGGACCCCGACGAGAGCGCGCGCTGGCTGCTCGAGACCTGGAACGCGGCCGTCTCCCTCCGTGGTGAAGGCGTGGACATCCTCGCGGTCACCCCCTGGTCGCTCTTCGGAGCGATGGACTGGGTGTCCCTCCTCCGCCGCAGCGACGGCGCCTACGAGCCCGGGGTCTTCGACGCCCGCTTCAGCCCGCCACGCCCCACCCCCCTCGCGGGCGTCGTGCGCGCCCTCGCCACCGACGGCCGCTTCTCCGGGCCGCTGGCCCAGAAGCCCGGCTGGTGGCGGCGCCCGGACCGCTTCGTGGTGAAGCCGGAACTCTGGGGCGAGGAGGCCAGGCCCGCGGCCTGAAGCGCCGTAGCGGGTTTCAGCTTCCGGGTGGCCTGGGCGGGTGAAGCCGGGGAGAGGAAGAAGGAATTCTTCCTCTCCCCGGGCCCCTTACCATCATCTTTCTCTTTGATTTCTTAGAACAGTTTAGCGGCCGGTGCGCCTAACAAGGGCACGACGAAAGAACCGGCCCCCAATCACCGCATCCGCGACAGCCGGACGGGGATCCAAGGGCCTCAGGCCCTTGGCAGGTGAGGTCTGGAGAGGGCGGAGCCCTCTTCAGGGCCACGGGAGCCGCCTCCGGTCCCGAACGGGAGCTCCTACTTCGCCTGAAGCACCATGGGCACGGTGCTGCCCACCCGTGTTTCCGGCATGGCGATGAGGAAAATCAGGCCGCCGGCCGCTGCGATCGAGGAGAGGGCGAGGAAGGCCGCGTGGTATCCCGCGTTGACGACGAGGAACCCGACGAGGGTGCCGCTGAGGATTCCGCCGATCGCGTGCACCGTTCCCACCGCGCCCTGTGCCGCGTTGAAGTGGCCGCTACCAGTGGTGAGGTCGGCGACGATCACGGGAAACAGTGCCCCGATCAGCCCGGCGCCCACGCCGTCGAGCAGTTGCACCCCGATCAGCCAGGCCGGGTGATCCGACAGGGTATAGAGGGACCCTCGTAGGGCCAGGGCGACGAAGGCGACGAGGAAGAGGGGCTTGCGCCCCCAGGCATCCGCCCGCGCCCCGGCCAGGGCTGCCGCGGGCACCATGATGGTCTGGGCGGCGATCGCGCAGGCGGCGGTGAACATGATTCCCTGCCCAGGATGGCTGAGCGCCAGCCGCTGCGCCACGAGGGCCAGCATGGGCCCGTTGGCCATGTGAAAGAGCGCGCCGGTGAGGGCGAAGATCATCAGCGGCCGGCTAGCCAAGAGGGTGCTCCAGGGAGAGGGGCGGTGACCGTGCCCCTGCCGGTCCGGTAGCAGCCCGCGCGCGAGCTCGTAGTCGATGGCGTTCGCCGGCACGCGCGTGACCGCCCAGAGGCTGGCGGCGGCGGTCACCACCATCATCACGAAGACGATCGCGGTGCCGACGAAAGGTGCGGTGAGAAGGATCACGAGGTTGATCGCCGCGTTACCAAAATGGAACAGGGCCTCGTTCCGCCCGGCTCGGTGCGCGAAGCGTGCCGGCCCCACGATGCCCAGCGACATGGCCGCCAGCGTGGGGCTCATGGTCGTGCCGGCCAGCGCCCCGATCACGCCGGCCGCCGCCACGGCCCAGAAATGCGGCGCGAGCGGAATGACGAGGGAGGTGGCCGTGACCACCACCACGGCGCAGCCCAGCAGGGCGCGCTTGGCGCGGATGGCGTCTACGAGAATGCCAAGCGGCGTCTGCGAGACCAGCCCGACCATGCCGCCAAAGGAGAGGGCGAGACCGATGCTGGCCTCGTCCCAGGCGTGCTCGGTAAGGAGGTAAACGGCAAGATAGGCGCCGAGCCCGTAGCGGACATCGGAGAGCGCGAAACTGAGGAAGTCGAGAGCCCGCTCGGCCCTGGGATTGGGGGGCGGGGAAATCGCGGCATCGCTCATCCGCGGCTCACCGGTGAGGTCGTGCCCCGGCCCGAACCGGCGCGGCCACGATGCCTTCGGGTGGTTGTAAGATCGAAACCTCGCGCAAACTGGCTCACGCCGCCCTCCCCCGGCACGATCGCCGGCGCGCAGCGTAGAACGAGTTTACGTCGGTGTGCCGTTGAACACCGC
>NZ_RCVR01000189.1 GCF_016107305.1 Roseomonas sp. KE2513 | reverse complement strand
GTGTACCGCCCGCGGTTGTTGAGACACCTGAGTGGAGCCTATGCGGCAAGGGCCGCGGGTGAAAGCTGATCCTGGCGGACGGCATCTGGTGTTCTGAAGCCGTGTCGCTCGATGGGCCATGTCGAGTTGTAGGTCTGGCGGAACTCGAGGAGCGCCTGGCGAAGCTGCTCGACGGTGTCGAAGGTCCTGACCCAGAGGAGGTTCTCCTTGAGGGTAAGGATGGTCGAAGCACTGCTTCGACCGCGGCGCAGCCATTCCCCTCGGGTGCCCGGACGAAGGCGGGCGAGCTCTCGATGCCGAGTAAGGTCAGCTCGACCTGGAAGGCGTCCGACATGTACTGGCTGCCGTGGTCGTGGCGCAGCGAGAGGCCCGCCGCGATGCCCTTGGCGAAGCCGCCGAAGTGTTGGCGCACGCCCTGCCTGAAGGGCTCGAGGGCCTCGAAGCGGGTGCCGCGCCGAGCAGCGTGGGCGCCGACGCACCCGGCGCTGTGGTGATCGACGGCGACGAACACCGCCGTCTGACCCTCAGCTGTCCAG
>NZ_RCVR01000188.1 GCF_016107305.1 Roseomonas sp. KE2513 | reverse complement strand
ACGAGGGCGACGGCGGCGAGGATCAATCCCTGCGATATGCGCCGCTCTGCCGCCTCAGCACCCCAGGACAGCAGGAAGCCCGCGGCGAGGATGGCGACGCCGAAGATCGCGGCATCCACGATTGGGCTGGGCCGTAGTCCCGTCAGGCGTAGTGCCAGCGCCGGAACCATCGCAAGCACGGCGACGAGGACCAGGAGCAGGAAGCGCTTCACCGGAGGTTCATCTCCGCTTCGGCGCCACGGCAATTTGCCCCGGAGGGAAACCTGGGATCGAGGCCGAGTTCCGCTCCCGATGGCGCCACGATAGTTCGTCCCCCCATCGCGAAGGCCATCGGGAAGACCTTAAACACCTGCGGACGCGCTCTGAAACCGGTGCCCGAGCAGCCGGAGGGCGTTGAGGGTCACGAGGACAGTCGCCCCCGTGTCAGCCAGTACGGCGGGCCAGAGGCCGGTGATGCCGAGGACGGTCGTTACCAGGAAAACTGCCTTGAGACCGAGGGCAATGGCCACGTTCTGGTGGATGTTGGACAGCGTCGCC
>NZ_RCVR01000187.1 GCF_016107305.1 Roseomonas sp. KE2513 | reverse complement strand
GCGAGGGCGACGGCGGCGAGGATCAATCCCTGCGATATGCGCCGCTCTGCCGCCTCAGCACCCCAGGACAGCAGGAAGCCCGCGGCAAGGATAGCGACGCCAAAGATCGCGGCATCCGCAATCGGGCTGGGCCGCAGTCCCGTCAGGCGCAGTGCCAGTGCCGGAACCATCGCAAGCATGGCGACGAGGACAAGGAGCAGAAAGCGCCTCACCGGAGGTTCATCTCCGCTTCGGCGCCACGGCGATTTGCCCCGGAGGCAAACCTGGAATCGAGGCCGAGTTCCGCTCCCGATGGCGCCACGATAGTTCGTCCCCCCATCGTGAAGGCCACTGGGAACACCTTAAACACCTGCGGACGCGCTCTGAAACCGGTAGCCGAGCAGCCGAAGGGCGTTGAGGGTCACGAGGACAGTCGCCCCCGTGTCAGCCAGTACGGCGGGCCAGAGGCCGGTAATGCCGAGGACGGTCGTCACCAGGAAGACTGCCTTGAGACCGAGGGCAATGGCCACGTTCTGGTGGATGTTGGACAGCGTCGCG
>NZ_RCVR01000186.1 GCF_016107305.1 Roseomonas sp. KE2513 | reverse complement strand
CCAGGTCCGGGTGACGAAGCCTGCGTCGGACAACACCATCGCCCGCATTATCCGGCTCGTGGAGGAGGCGCAGGACGCCAAGGCGCCCACCGCCCGCTTCATCGAGCGGTTCTCGGCCATCTACACGCCCATCGCGGTCGCCGTGGCGGCCCTGGTCGCCGTCGCGCCGCCACTCGTCGCCGGCGCCGATTGGGACACCTGGATCTACCGCGGCCTGGCGCTGCTGCTGGTCGCCTGCCCCTGCGCCCTCGTCCTGTCGACGCCCGCGGCCATCGCCTCCGGCCTCGCCGTCGGCACTCGGCGCGGCTTGCTGGTCAAGGGCGGCGGGGCGTTGGAGGCGATCGGGCGGATCCGCACGGTGGCCTTCGACAAGACCGGAACGCTGACGGAGGGGCGCCCGCGCGTGACCGACCTCCTCGCTCTCAACGGTTCTGAGCGCACTATGCTCGGCCTCGCCGCTGCGGTGGAGAATGGGTCCAGCCACCCACTCGGCCGCGCCATCCTGGAGCGGGCAGAGGCAGACGGTATCCCGCTGCGCCCGGCCAC
>NZ_RCVR01000185.1 GCF_016107305.1 Roseomonas sp. KE2513 | reverse complement strand
GCAGGTCCGGGTGACAAAGCCCGCTTCGGACAACACGATCGCCCGCATCATCAGACTCGTGGAGGAGGCGCAGGACGCGAAGGCGCCCACCGCTCGCTTCATCGAGCGGTTCTCGGCCATCTACACGCCCATCGCCGTCGCCGTGGCGGCCCTGGTCGCCGTCGCGCCGCCACTCGTCGCCGGCGCCGACTGGGACACCTGGATCTACCGTGGCTTGGCACTGCTGCTGGTCGCCTGCCCCTGCGCCCTCGTTCTGTCGACGCCCGCGGCCATCGCCTCCGGCCTCGCCGTCGGCACTCGGCGCGGCTTGCTGGTCAAGGGCGGCGGGGCGTTGGAGGCGATCGGGCGGATCCGCACGGTGGCTTTTGACAAGACCGGAACACTGACGGAGGGGCGCCCGCGCGTGACCGACCTCCTCGCTCTCAACGGTTCTGAGCGCACGATGCTCGGCCTCGCCGCTGCGGTGGAGAATGGCTCCAGCCACCCGCTCGGCCGGGCGATCCTGGAGCGGGCAGAGGCAGACGGTATCCCGCTGCGCCCGGCCAA
>NZ_RCVR01000184.1 GCF_016107305.1 Roseomonas sp. KE2513 | reverse complement strand
GGATGCGCGGGCCATCCTAGGCAAGGCTGTGGAAGCCATCGTTACAGGTAAGCGCGTGTCGGTGGGGTCGCCCTCCTTTGTTGCCGAGCAGGCGCGGCTGTCTGGAAGCACTGGAGTGGTGGTTGCCGGATGGGAGGACCAAGGGAAGACAGTCGTTGTCGTTTCCGTAGAAGGTGTCCCCACCGGCCTCATTGCCGTCCGCGACGAGCCGCGGCCGGATGCCGCCGAGGGCATCCGGGCGCTCCATGCCATGGGCGTCGAAGCCGTCATGCTGACAGGCGACAACATTCGCACGGGGCAGGCCATTGCCGGGGCGCTCGGTCTCCAGGTCAAGGCCGGGCTGCTGCCAGAGGACAAGCTGCGCGAGATCAGCGCCCTTAAGGCCCAGGCGCCCGTTGCCATGGTCGGCGATGGTATCAACGATGCGCCCGCGCTCGCGGCTTCCTCAGTTGGCATTGCCATGGGCGGCGGTACCGACGTGGCGCTCGAAACCGCGGACGCCGCTCTGCTGAACAGCCGCGTCGTGGACGTGGCTGCCCTGGTCGGTCTCTCGCG
>NZ_RCVR01000183.1 GCF_016107305.1 Roseomonas sp. KE2513 | reverse complement strand
GTGGAGTTTCTGCCTGACGGCGGCCAGGATGGCTGCAGATTAGGAGAGACGATGAGCAAGCGACCTCGGCGGAACCATTCCCCGGCTTTCAAAGCGAAGGTGGCGCTGGCTGCTGTGAGGGGCGAGAAGACGCTGGCCGAACTGGCCCAGCAGTTCGACGTGCACCCGAACCAGATCACCACCTGGAAGGCCCAGCTCCTGGAGGGAGCTGCTGGGGTGTTCGGCTCCGAGGTGAAATCGGACCCGACCACGCCGGCGGTGGACGTGAGGACGCTCCACGCGAAGATCGGGGAGCTGACGCTCAGCAATGATTTTTTGTCCGGCGCGCTCAGCAAAGCCGGCCTGCTGAGCGCAAAGCGATGATCAACCGCGAGCACGGCCTGCCCATCGCCAGGCAGGCGAGCCTCCTCGGGATCAGTCGCGGCAGCGTCTACTACCTGCCCCGGCCGGTGCCGGCGGCCGATCTCGCCATCATGCGCCGAATGGATGAGCTGCATCTGGAGTTCCCGTTCGCGGGTAGTCGGATGCTGCGTGATTTCCTGAACAAGGAAGGGATCGAGATCGGCCG
>NZ_RCVR01000182.1 GCF_016107305.1 Roseomonas sp. KE2513 | reverse complement strand
CCCTTGCTCATCCGGATGTTCCCGCTGTTCTGGGCTCGGTGCTCGGCAACCCAGCGCTTGAACGTCGGGTCGTCAGCCGAGCAGCCCGCGAACTCGAGCACCCCGGCGATCTCTTCCTGCTTGCGACGCTTAACCATTCGTCCGCCCCCTACTGATGAGTGCGGAGCACGCTGGCGCCATCCTGCTCAGCGACCGTCCGCTTAAGACCGTCCCATGAAAAGCGAGATGGTGGAACGGAACACGCAGCTTGGCGCAAAGCAGGTGAGGGATGACGTGTGATGCTCGGGGCTGAAGAGCACGCAGTTGGCGCTTGAAGGCGATCGCCCGAGGAAAGGGAACACCAACTCTGGGCGAGACTAATTCGAAAAGGCCCAGCGATTACAAGCGACTAAACCTTGTAGACTAAATCGCCCAAGTCCAAGCTTTGGAGACAACGCCCTCTCCGGAGAGAGAAAACGGCGCTCGTTCCGCACTCGAAGTATCAAGCTGTGTGCGGAAAATGAGGCCAGAACACACGGAGAAGCGCGATCCCAACCCGCCAGAGAAAAGTTGTCTCGTGGAAAGTTGGAGCAGCGAGAG
>NZ_RCVR01000181.1 GCF_016107305.1 Roseomonas sp. KE2513 | reverse complement strand
GTGGGCGGCGACGCCGAGGTCTTGCAGCGTTCCGGCGGCGCAGGGTGGTGTCTTGCCGAAGCGGAATCGATCGCCTGGACGTCGGGTCTGGCATGAAGGAATCCGGAGGAAGAGAGGCTTGGTAAGTGCCGGGACTATCTTCTGCACGCGGATGGGCCATGCCCGGCCGGCTGCCGTGGCGTGAGCACAGTGGGACGGGAGGCGCGCCCGCGAGGCGCGGGCGGGGCGGCAAAGCCCCGTCAGGCGCCCCGCATGGACCCCGCCGCCCGTGCTACTCGGACTCTTCCATCGTCACCGCGACATCGGCGTTCGCGGAAAGGCGCACGGTCCCGTCCTCGATCTCCGCGATCAGGCCGGTCGAGATGTAGTGGTGGTGCTGGTCGCCCGAGTCCTGCTTCGTGAGCTTAATGCGGTGACCCTCGACATGATCGACGGTGCCGACATGAACGCCGTCGGCGCCGATCACCTTCGCATGCTCCTTGATCTGGCTGAGATCAACCATGCAGATCGTCCTTCTCCTTGGTGCGCGGCCTTAACGCATGAGCGGAGCCAAAGTCGGCGTGGCGAGTTCGTGACAATAA
>NZ_RCVR01000180.1 GCF_016107305.1 Roseomonas sp. KE2513 | reverse complement strand
AGCCGGGTCGTGCTGGAGAAGCTCGCCAAGCTGCGGCGCCCGGACGTACTCGGCTGCACCAGCACGTCCGAACTGTCCGACCTTCCCCCACGCGGCCGGGACGTGCTGGCCCTGGTGTGCCGCGGCATGGCCGACGAGGCCATCGCCAACAAGCTCGGGCTCTCCCGCAACACGGTGCGCAACCACGTCACCGCGCTCTACCGCCGGACCGGCGTGCGCAGCCGGGCCTCCCTGGTCGTCTGGGCCCGCGAGCGCGGCTTCACGGGTGGCGCCCCGCCAAAGTCTCCTGCGCCGACGAAAGATTAGTGCGGTGTCCCTGGCCTCTTAGTGCAGGTGCACCATTCTCAAACAGTGACATCCCTATCGCGGAACGAACTCTGACAAGGTGCCTCGGTTGTGGCAGCGAGCGCCGCGGCTGGACCTATCCCGTCCAGGGCGGAACCTCATCAGGGACGAGCCGATGAACCAGGATCCATCCCCCGGCGAGGCCGCACGGGTACGGGGCTCCGTCAAGGAGGCCATCGGCAAGCTCACCGGCGACGCCAAGGCACAAGCTGAAGGTCGCGCAGAGAAGGCCGAAGGCAAGC
>NZ_RCVR01000018.1 GCF_016107305.1 Roseomonas sp. KE2513 | reverse complement strand
TAGGCATTCTTAGTGGTCACCTCCCACAGCGGCAATCGACAGGGCCGGCTTCATGTTTACGCGCGAGAACGGGTGTGATACCCATTCTCGTGAAAAATTCGGGTAGTGTACCCGATTTATGGAGAAGGTCTCTGCGCTCCGTTCCCACGCCCATTGCTTGCCAGCTCACTGACCTCTCGACGGACAAGCTTCGGGAGTGGACAAGCCGTCGCGCGCTAGTTCCTGCAGATATCCGTCCGGAAGGCAGGGGCTCTCCTGCGAGGTTTACCTGGCAGACGATCCTCGTTCTCCGGCTCGCGGTTCTCCTGCACGACCAGTTCAGCCTTGAACTTCAGGCCCACAAAGCATCGCTGGACAGACTTCGCATGGCGCTTCGATCGAAGTCGTTCGTCGCGCTCTGGGGACAGCGGCTCGCGCTTCAGGGTAGTCGAGACTGGGTGTTTCTTGCCCAAGCCGAAGATGCGCCTGAAGCGGATGCGCTCGTAATTCACCTCGATCCTCACCTGCGCGTGCTGCGGGACGGATTCGCTCTACCTGACGCCGAAGCTTCGCAGGGACAGACGGACCTTTTCTCGCTGCCGGCGATCCACGATCGAACGGTCGCGGTGGACCCACCCGTCGTCAGCGCGCGACCAGGACGCCGGAGCACCGCATGACTGCGTCCGAGCCCCTCTTTAAGTTGCGAGCAAAGCCACTTTCGGGCCCTAATATTCGTCGTGTGTTCTTGTCCTCAAGAGCATGGAAGGTGTGACCGTGATCCCCGCTGCGTTGCAGGGATGGCTTGAACGACTCGGCTACACGGCCGAGCCGGACCTGCTGCATGTTCGAGGCGAGAGCGTCCCGGAAACGCATCCGTATGCGCTCGAGATCAAGGCCCTGCTGAAGCCCGACGGAGCCGTTCGGGCTCAGGCGGTGTTCGACGTCGAGGGCGTGCCCACCGTCGTCTTCGTCGGAAAGGATGGACGGCCCCTCGGTGCCAAAGGCCTCGACGATGCTCGCAAACGCATCTGGAACCAGAATCTCGCGACCGTGGTCATCGAGGTGCGCGGCGACGAAGCGCTCGCGCTTCCCGCCCGCAAGCTGAAGAAGGCGGGCGAACGGCTTCAGTTGAGCGACGCGCGCCCGGACGGCCCCTTCTCAGCGCAGGACGTCGCTACTGCGAACCTGTCGCGCCGAGTGCCGAAGTGGTTTGAGGTAAAGGCGCGTGTCGACCGCAAGCTCCTGTTCAACCTGTCTACGGCCGTCAAGGACCTGACCGAGAACGGCCTCGACCGCGCGCCCGAGAAGGACCGTCGCCGCCTAGCCGAGCTCCTGATGGGGCAGGTGCTGTTTGTCTCCTATCTCGAGCATCGGGAGATTGTAGGACCCACCTATCGGCAGCGGCGCTCGGTCGCGCGGCTTCACGAGCTCGTCGCCTTAGGCGCTCGAGACGGCGTCCGGACACTCATCGATCGACTGCGTGCGGACTTCAACGGCGACTTCCTCGGCGACGATCGCCACGATCCCTGGGCGGCCCTCTCGGCGGACGGATTCGACATCCTGAACCAGTTCCTCCGCCGCACCGATATGGAGACCGGGCAAGGCGACTTCTGGAACTACGATTTCAGCTACATCCCGGTCGAGCTGCTCTCGGGTCTTTACGAGAAATTTCTCACGCCTGAGCAACAGGCCGAGGAAGGCGCGTATTACACGCCTCGCAATCTCGCAATGCTCGCCGTTGATCAGGCCTTTCTGACCTCCGACAACCCGCTCGAAGAGACGATTTTCGATGGCGCGTGCGGCTCCGGGATCCTGCTCACCACCGCCTACCGGCGATTGATTGCGCTCTCGGAGGCCCGTGAAGGCCGCTCCCTGACGTTCACCGAGCGCGGCAAGTTGCTGAAGCACCGCATCTTTGGCGGGGACATTAACTTCATGGCCTGCCGCGTCACCGCGTTCAGCCTTTACCTGTCACTACTCGAAGGGCTCGATCCCGCCGACATCCTGGAGGCGCAGGACAGTGGAGGTGCGAAGCTCCCCCCGCTCCAGAACAGCAATCTTGCGCACGGCCAGGAGCATGGCGACTTCTTCCGTCAGAGCCATAGCTTCGCGGGCAAGCGCTTTTCGCTCATCATCTCCAACCCACCTTGGGCGGAGCCCGAAGGCCAGTCCGAAACCTCCGCGGACGCCTGGGCCAAGAAGGCCGGCGCACCGTTCGTCCGTCGTCAGATCGCCGGCGCGTATACGCTCCGAGCGCTCGACTTTCTTGAGAAGGACGGCCGAACCTGTCTCATCCTTCCGATCGGACAGTTCCTCGGTGGCTCCAGCGCGACCTTCGTCACGCACCTACTCGAGCGGGTTCAACCGCTCCGGCTGATCAACTTCGGCGATCTTCAAGGTCTTCTCTTCCCCACGGCGGAGAACACCTGCCACGTGTTCGTTGGCGAACGTCGTGAGCGGGCGTTGCCGCGGCAGATCCCCTTTCGGGAAACTTTCGATTACCTCGTACCGAAGGCCGATCTGAGCTTGGCGCTCGGCCGGCTAACCATGCAGTCGGCTGACCGACATATCCTGCAGACACGCTCGGTCGCCGAGGACCCGCAACTGCTCGTCACCAACATGTGGGGAGATGCTAGTGACCTCGCGATCTGGACGCGCCTGTCGCTTCGCGGGTCCTTCGCGGACTTCTGGAACGGTCCACAGAACGAGCGGCGTTGGGTCAATCGCAAGGGCATCCATCTCAAGGACAAGAGCCGCGAGGCGGTCAGCTCAGCACCGCTCCGCGACAGGCCGTTCGTGCCGATCACGGCGTTGAGCGCGGGTTCCCCGGTCTTGCACCCGGATCTCCTGAGGCCTTGGCCAGCCAACCACTCAACCGTGGTCGGCCTGAACGACGCCGTGCTGGCGGTCTTCGATGGCCCGAGGGTTCTGTTCCCGGACGGCTTCTCCAAGGAGGAGCAGAACATCAGGGCCGTCTACTACGATGGCCCAGCTACCTTCACGCACAGCGTGGGCGTGATCGCGTCCAAAACGAAGGACGACGCGAAGCTCCTTCAGTTCGCCGCCATCTACCTGCGATCCACCCTCGCGCGCTACTTCCTAATGATGCGTGGCTGGAAGATGCTGTGCGAACGGAATGGCGTTCACTTGGCTGACGTCGAGACGTTTCCGTTTTTCCCACCGGAGAGCGCGCTAAACATTGAGACGGCGCGGGCTGCCCTCGCGCGAGTTGGCGAATATCTCGACGCGTTACGACAGCTTCCGGAACTCGAGCAGGGTTCCCACTATAGTCAGATCCGGGACGCCCTCGACAATGCGGTGTTCGACTATTTCGAGCTGACCGATCCCGAGCGAAAGCTGATCCGCGAGACCGTCAAGGTCCTGATGCCCTCGATCCGGCCACGGAGCTTCAAGAGCTTGGACACGCCAGCACAACATCTTGCCAACGCTGACGACTTCAAGACCTATGCTCAAACCCTGGCGGACTCCCTGACCTCATGGCGCAATCGCACCAAGGGCCAGGGCCGGTTTCTTGTCGATGTCGTCGTAAGCGATCCTGAACGCGCAGGACCCTCGGGCATCATTCGGATCACCTACGATCAAGACGTCACGGAAGCGCCCGTCATTCACACCGACGTCAGCGATGAGATCGTACTGCAAACATTAGCGCAGCTGCGGGTTGCGGGGCTTCGTGCGATCCCGTCGGGAGACTTCCTGACACTGGTTCCGGACACCCATCTGTGGATCGACGGTGCTCTCTACCTCGTGCGGCCGCTCACCCAACGCAGCTGGACGATTCGTCAGGCGACGCGGGATGCCGAGCAGATCGTCCGGAGAGTACAAGCACGCGCTTCACGCGATAAATCCGAGGTGAGCGCGTGACCTCGGCCGATGACTGGCGCGCCGCCTTCCCGCTCCAGCCTGCCACGGAAGCTGTCGAGGCGCTCCGGCAAGCCTGGATCGAACTCGCGACGCGCCCCCTTCGCGACTTTAACCCGAAGACGAAGGAAGACGCCCTCACAAAGCGCTTAAAGATCTACATCGAGAACTACGTCGCGCCGCAGCGCGGGCTTCTGGGGATGTGGGCGGCAGAAGATATTATCGGAGCCATGGACCCGGCAACGGGCGCGATGATCGAGGAGCGTCGGACCGACATCGCCTACGGGTGGAACGATCAAGACCAGGACATGAAACTCGTCTTCGAGTTCAAGCGCCTCGGCCGGCAAAAGCGCCACCGCGATCATTATCTACAGGATCGAGGGCTTGGACGCTTCGTGACCGGCATCTACAGTCGCCGGCAGTCGGTCGCAGCCATGGTTGGCGTCCTTCTGGATCCCGAAGACGAGGTTGTGCCCCCGATCCGTCAGGCGCTCGGCGACGCAGCGCTCGCGACCGCCCTAAGGCTGCGGAAGACCGCAGCCGGCGATCCGCTCACGCGGCCATCGACCTTGTTCACGACCGCTGATTTCGATACTGAGCATGAGCGGGATGCTGCATTCGCACCGTTGCACGGCACGATCAACGTGTCCCACTTCTTCCTGGCGTTCGGCTACGCAGTCTCCACCAGAAAATCCAAGAAGCAAAAGGCCTGACAGCTGCTTCGCTGCGTCGTTCACCCGTGTTCATGAGAGCTGCAGTCCGCGATCAAGGAGAGCGGCCAGCTGGTCCTCTCGGCTCCCGCTCACAGTGGCATTCGCTTGCTCGATGAGGGCAGCAACGACCTGACGAGCGAGGTTGCGTGCGAGAACACGCTCGGCAGTCGAGATCGCGCCCATTGATCGTCCGTGAAGAAACGCGCTACGGACTCGAAACAGCTGCTCGTATTGGTCAGCCAAACTGCGGGTTCCAGTAAGAGCCGCGACCCGGGCAGCTATGCGTTTCGTCGCCCCAAGTCCCTTTTCTGGCTTCGCTCGAAGCTTTCGGTCATGGTCAGCCGGGACCCCGACCGCCGCCTCGATTGCGGTTATGTGGCTCAAAAATTCATCGACGCCGTCGTGAAGATAGGCGCGAGCAAAGAAATGCGCGACTGGAGTCTGGAACAAGGGCGACTGTCGGGCTCGGCAGACGGACTCCCATGCCGCCTCGTTCCAGTCAGAAAGAGAGGCCTCCGCTTGATCTTCAAGCGGAAGCACGACCGGGCGTTCAGCCTCGACAATTTCGCCCCATGCATCGGTTAGAGCCAGCGGCTCCCAACTGAGGCTCTCCGGCGAGGGAGGCGCCTGCGGTCGGACGAAAAGATCTTCGTCGATCGTATACACCCACGGCACCCGAAACCCGCGCCAGTCGACCTCCGGCATACGTGACCAGTCCTCCCAAGGCGCGAGCAGGAGGAAGAACAAGGCGTCCTCCACGGCCAACGGGAAGCGGCCCTTGTGCGGCTCAATGCGCCGGAAATCCTGTCCCATGTCTGTGAACAGCACCGGTACCGCACGCGCCTCCGGCGGCCGGTCGAGTGACACGTCCTCCTCGACGACGAGCCACTGAAACTCGGCAAAGCGCTCCGCTTCGAACAGGGCGCCAGGCAAGGCCCGCGCCAAGCCCGGCGCATCCACCAGCGTCCGGAGCTCGTCAGCGCTGAAGCGGCGCAGTTCGGCAGGCCCGAAGCGCAAACTCGGAAGATCGTCGGCGAGATCCAGTGGCGCCAGATGCCAGCGCCGCGCGTGTCGAACTCGAAGGCCAAGATCGAGGCGACGTGCCGCCTCGTCGGGCGGAAGGCTTAGATGCTGCTGATTCCGTGGTAACCCGCACGGCAGGCCCAGGCTTCGCAGCGCCGTGCCAAGAGCGAACACCGGCTTTCCCACTTCCGGGTAAAGGCTCTGCAAGGCCTCCTTCAGCCTCACGAACTCGGGCGAAGAGAACAGGTTATCCGGCCCCGGCGGCGGCAGACCCCACAGCTCCGCAACAGCGCTCTTCACAGCATCCGGCGGCTGGGTGTCAGTCACGCTCACCGCGTCTTCTTTTTCTTCGGCGCCATGAACAATAGGACTTGCTCGACACTGATCGGGTCACCCAAATCGTCCAATGCGGTGTCACCGAGCTTGCCCGTAGCGCCGGCCAAGGCCCATTTCACCGCCGCATGATTCGCCGGCAGCATCCGCGCGATCCGCTGCGCCGCAGCAGCATCCCGTTCACGAACGATCCAGATCGCGAGAAGCAGCAGGACGCGGCGCTTCTCGATCGTCGACAGCGCCTCCGCCGCCATTACTACTTGGTGGATCTCGGCGCGCAGGGCAACGAGCAGCAGCAGCCGAGACGCCACCCCTTCGATCCGCGTCGTGAGCAGCTGCGGGGTAATCCGACTGACGGTCTCGGGCGTGACCTGCTCTTGGCCCGCGATGAGCGCTCTGGCAGCCGCGAGGCGAACCGTCCGCCGCCCAGGATTAGTGGCAAGCTCGAACAGCTTGCTCTGAAGCCGAGGATCGCCGGCATGCAAAAGGAGGACGAAGATTTCATAGCGGAGGTCGGAGTCGCGCGTGTCGATCGCCAGCCTATAAAGTTCGTTGGTCACCTCGCCTTGTAGCGGCCCGACCTTCCTGATTGCGCCGATCGCCGCTTGCGCGATGGGGTAGTCGTCCTCCTCGCCCTGGTAGGAGGAGCTAGACGACCAGCTGTCCTTTGCGAGAACCAGCAACGCCGAAAGATGCTCAGGATGAGGTTTTGCGTCTAGAAGCTCCACCAGCGCCCTGCGGACAGAGTTGCCCTTGTGGCTGGCAAGCGCGAGCAGCGCGCCGGGCAGTGGCGCCGCCATGGGCGTCGCTACCGCTTTGAGCGCGCTGGAGACTACGGCCGCAAAACGGTGCGACAATGCCGCCTCGAACTCCGGTCTCATGCCGTGCCGGATCGCGACCTCGATCGCTTCTACTGCGCTATTCGCTTCGTCCGTGTTGGCCAGCAGCCACCACACATCGTCGGGGACGAACGTCGGCACGTACTTGTCCAGGGTGACGCGGAACAGGCGCACCGCCTCGCTCGGTGACGCGGCGCGCATCAGCAGTTCGCGCGCATCCTTCGAGAGGATGGGCGCAGCCTTCATTTCTAACGCGAAGGCTGCATCGCTGACCTCCTTGAGAAGCGGCGGCAGAAGCGCCGCTGCTCGCGCGGCGGCTTCACCGTGGCGGGTACCGTCGAAGTCCGACCGCTTGCGGCGCATCTCGCCGAGGTCGATCGCGATCTCGACCAGCCGGCTATCCTGTCCTCGGTCAGCCAGTTCCTGATAAATCGCCGGCAGCCGCTCGGCCGCCTGCTCGGCAAGGCACGCAAGCGATGCTAGCCGCACCTGCGACTCGGCATGCCCCTCAATGATGCGCTCTACCAACGCCTGTTCGAACCCGGGGTCCCAGGCCTTGGTCAGGACGTGCCAGAGGTCGTCCTCGTCCTTGCTTCCGTGGCCCACTGCGAAAGCTCCGGCGACTTCGTTTGGATCCGGCCCCTCCTCCTTCGCCAACTCACGGAACCAGTAGTAGAGCAGGCTGTCCCGGTGCCGATGCGCGACCAGGTGACGCCAGCCCATGGTCTGGCGGACGCGTTGGACATAGGCTTCCAGGAACTCGCCCGCGGTCCAACCATCATCATTCTCGCCAAGATACTCGGCATAGTCACCGCTGTACTCGCCGTTAACGATCGCGAGATGGGTTTCCGCATTGCGCTGGAGATCAGCAGCGCTTGGGGTGCGTACCGCGACAGCGGTATCGACGATCGCCTCGAATCCAGCGAGATCGTTGAGCGCACCTTCTGCAATCGCGTCATAGGTATGCGTAACACCGTAGTGAACAGCCGTGGCCGCTGCAGCCAGGAACGCCGGTGTCAATCCGGGCGCGACCCGCTCGGCCTCCGTTACGAAGTTCACCCCGAAGTCGTCGCGGGCGCGTGGAAGCACGTCTCGAACAAAGGTTTCCACGATCGCCTTGACCGCTGGGTCTGCCCGCATCCGGGCGTACCAAGCCTCGTCGTGCTCCAGCGGGCCCCAGATATGCATCCATTCGAATGTGCGATCCGGCCGGTGAAGGAGGAAGCGCGCGACCTCGGAAACGTTGCTGTCCGTCGACCCTGCCGCCTCGGCGAGGTTGAGGTTGTCCTCGAACTCCTTGCCACCCTTGGCCAGCTCGCTCGCTAGCCAAGTGTCGATCTTGGCTTGAGCCGACGCCGAGGGGGTCGGCTTCAGCTCCGGTGTCCGATCGGAAGCGAGAAGCTGTCGCGCTGATGCGGCGACGCCCCAAGCTTCGCTTGGCCCATCAGGCGACACGAGGATATCGATCAGAACCCGCAGGGTCCTCCGCGCGACAAGGCGGTCACGGTCCAGCGCCTTCTCTATCCCGGCTTCGACCCGGGGATGATAGTAGGTAATCGTGCTTTCGGTTTGGCGCAGGTTCCTGGCCGCCACGAAGAACGTAACTAAGGGCGAAACGCCCTTTTCGAATTGGGAGCCAGCCTCGGCAAGCGACTCTTCGATCTCACGCAGTAGCCGGAGCGAGAGCTTGTCGCTGGCTTTAAGCAATCCCCACAGGACGGCGGCTGCCCGCACGTCCCCTCGCTCCTCGATCTGATCGACCACGGTGCGCTCAATCGAGTCCTGATGCGCCCGCCGGATCGCCTCGGCCACGAGCCCGGCCGAATGGCGCCGCTCCTTGTCTTCAAGCGTCGGCAGGGCGTCGAAAAACTTCTGGATCTCGAGCGGCGTCGCTAACTCCGCCAGGACCGCCCCTTCACTCTCCTTGGCAAGCGCCTGCAGCTTGCGGGGCAGCGCGTCGATCCGAGCCCGGTACAGACGCCGGCGCTCCGGCTGACCGTAATGTTCCGATTCTAATCCGACTCGCCATGGCTTTACCGTGTCGAGCGCCCCCGCGCTCTGGGCGACGTCCAATCGAGATGTTGCAACGATCATCCGGTCCCGGCGAGCCTTGGCGAAGAACTGCGCTAGCTGATCGTTCCAAGGCCGGCTTTTCGGGTCGAAGTCGTAGCGCCCCCACGGATCCTCGATGTCGTAGAGGACAGGCGGCTCTGTCCCGTCGTTGCGCAGCTGGTCGGGACCCAGCGTAATCGGCACCCGCGCGAGGCCGGGAATTTCTTTGCGCAGCTCGTCATAGAGCTTGCGCGTCGCCATTGTCTTACCCGTTCCGGACTGCCCGATGATCAGCGCGGCGTGCCGCTCACCCATCGCCGCACGGAGTTCACCCCAGTTCGTGGGATGGACATAGTGGTCCAGTTCCGGCGAGCTCGCGATATAGCCGTCGTGGCGGCGTATAACTTGCTCGAGTTGCGCGCGCGTCCAGCGTCCGCCGCCCGCGCCGCCGATCCGGATCCGCGCTTGGTCGCGCAAGGCCTTGCGGCAATTGTCCAGTCGGGCGTTGGGAACGCGAAAGCTCTCGGTCAGTAGCGTATTAATATCGTTTGACAGACGTTCCGGGTCTTCGTTGCCGATGATCGCGACCCGCCCCGCCGAGCCCGCAGGCAGAGCGCTTTTGATCCTCGCCGGCATGTCGCCCGGATTTGGCCAGCTTCCCGCCCGACGAATGCGGAGGCCGCGCGTTCCGCCGTTCAGGCCCGCCGAGGTGATCAGCAGATACCGAGCTTTACCATCTTCAATCCGCTTCGCGGCGGACGGCCGAGCCTCGCCGTGCTTTAGCAAGGCTCTTACCCCTGCGACGGTCCACGCATCGCCGCCGCGCAGCTTCGCCTGTACGATCAGCCGATAACCATCCAGCGCCGCCGTGCTCGTCAACCGGCCGGGCTCATTTTCGACGAGATCAGCCTCGATGTCTTCTTCAGAGGCAGGCTCGAGGATCAGTTCTTGCGTCAGGCGGTTCGCCAGAACCAAGTCGAGCGCAAGCCAAACCGAGACGTCGATCTGATACTCGTAACCGGCAAGGGAGTGACCGCCGGACCCGCCGCCGTCCTCTCCTTGCTTACTGTCTTCGCCTACACTCACCGTTTGCTCGTCCACTAGGTCCGTTTCGCCTGGGCATAACACATGGGCAGGCGCTCCTGCAGACCGCGCCGGCAGTCGGTCCGGAAGGCTCCGAGCATCTCGGCCGGCGCATCCTTGTAGATCGTGTCGTCCAGCCCACCGATCAGGCGCACGCAGTCCAGGGTCCGGCGGGTGATGCGAGGCTCTTCCGTCTCGGTGCGTGACATCGGTGTCGGATCCGCGAAGGAAGCCGTGAGCTGCTCATCCGTCGCGCCGTCCACCTTGTTCCGCAGCCCGCAAGGGCCAGTAGCGAGAACAAGGCGGCCATGGCCCCCATGGTGGAACAGGTTGGCCGAACGCCCGACGTGCTCTGTTCCTGCAAACTCTTCGCTCCTTGCCAGCCCAACCGCGGCCAGGTTTCCCTGCCCTGCCTATTCGTCACCTGAACCCGACGCCAGCTTTGAGCGGGTGGCTTCGCAGGAGGCAGCCAGAACACCTCGGTGCGAGCGGGTCCAGCCGGACGGCTCCGACGTCCACCCTCGGCGGTAAAGCGGACATCCGGACACAAGACCTCTACAGCCGCCTTCCACCCTACCCGACGCTAGCCTCCGGCTGGGAGTGATCGCTCGGAACGGCCGGCCTAAGCTGCAATTGACCTTGGTCCGAGGCACCCAGGGCATTAGCCCGTCGAGGCACGAAGAAAGCCTCTGTCGCCGCTTTCCGTTCGCGCCGTTCAGCGGCATCAGGGCGGCTCACTAGAGGAGCGCTCGGTGTCCCCGTCGTCCATCTTCGATGCTATCCCAGTGGTCGGGCCGCTCCTTGCCACCTTCGGCCCATACGGGGTGATCATCCCGCTCGGCTTGGTCGTCCTGTTGCTGTTCTTGGCGGGTCGAGCATTCCCTCGCCCGGCGACCCGACCAGACCAGGTGGCCGCCGTGAGCCGGCAGGAGGTGATGTGGCGGCCGAAGCGCGTTCTCAACCACGGCGAGGCGTCGGTTTATGCCAGCGCCTGCAGCGTTGCGTGCAGCATCGACCCGCACTGGAAGGTGTGGCCACAGGTGAGTCTGGGCGAAGTGCTCAGGACCGAGGGGCGCTCCGAGATAGATCGCGAGGCGTTTCGCTGGATCAACAGCAAGCGGGCCGACTTCCTCGTGGTGGACCGCGAGGGGTGGCCCGTGGCGGTAATCGAGTACCAGGGCAGCGGGCACTACCAGGGGAATGCGCGCGAGCGAGACACCGTGAAGCGGACGGTGCTGGCCCGCGCCGGCATTCGCTACATCGAGGTCGCCGCACCTTTTTGCAAACGCCGCCTTCACCTCGATGCGTTTCTCAGCGAGGAGCTCCGGGCAGCTGCTCCGTAGCACGGCACGCGCAAGCACATGGCTGAGCGAGCAGGCCATCGAGGGCGTCTAGCGCCGTTTCGAACGATATGTCGGGCCGCATTTGGCACTCCGGCACAACAGGCCACATCCCTGGAGCCGAATAGCTCGGGCATTGTCGTCTGGACTGGCTGGACTTGGCCTGGATGT
The DNA here is from genome assembly GCF_016107305.1 of Roseomonas sp. KE2513. Lineage (GTDB taxonomy): Bacteria > Pseudomonadota > Alphaproteobacteria > Acetobacterales > Acetobacteraceae > Roseomonas. The sequence goes on along the minus strand of NZ_RCVR01000018.1, from coordinate 99,032 downwards.
TCTAGGGAAGCACGAGATCGAGCCTGCATAGGAGCTGCAAGTGCCCAGAAAGCGCGTGTCCACACCGAACAGGTCTCAGCATACCGAAGATCCGAACACCAGCAACGATCCGGTGCTTGCCCTTTACTGGAATTATTTCGTTGTAGCCCGACGCGCCTTCGAGATGGTCGAGGAGGCCAAGCGAGCCGCCGCGAACGCGAGGCCTGGCGAGCGCGAAGTCCACTTCTCGAGGTACCAAGCCTTCCTGCCGATGTGGCTCGCAGCCTTGTTCACCACATGCGAAGGCTTCCGAAAGGTCGGCGGCAAGAGGGCGCCTCTTGAGGCGCAGATGGACGCGCTTTTTGAGTCGCTGCGCACGGTGTGGCTGCACACGGTGAACTACCATGACGATGGCACCCAGAAGCAGGGCCGCGCCCCATTCTACGATCCCAAAGCCGGCTGGCTGCAGAAGGCAGCGGATCTGCACAACGCACTGGTCGACTTCTTTCGGGACCATGTCGTAGCTCTTTCAGAGCAGGCCGGGGGTGGCGTAGATAAGCACTGATCGCAGGCACCTCCGCCGCGGTCACCCAGCCTGTCAGCGACCCGGCGGCGTGCCTCCGTAGACAAAGAATACACGCCCGTTTGGTCCGCGGCGTGCCACACATTTCATGTTGATCCAGGTGTCGCGCTCAACGGCTTCCTGCATCACCCAGCCGCGAGGCCCGTTAGGCGTCTCGACCGGCAGAAAGCCGTTGCGGGCTGGCCCTGTCACGGCCACCCATGAAGAGACGTACCCCATGCGCGGCGCGGAGGTCGCGGGCTCCTGAAAAACGAAGGTTTGGGCCGACGGCCCTCCCCGGACACCCCAGCACCGCAGGCCAGGAGCATTCACGGCGTCGGGCACTGGGCGGCCAATGGCCTGCTGCGCCGACACTTCAGGAGAGAAGGTTGTAAGCACGATCACCATCGCGACGTGCGCCAGAAGCGTTCGCACTGGCATCATGACATCCTGGGAGCGCGACGCCGACGCTCCAACTCGAACAGGGAGGCCTCGGACCCGTTCATCATGAAGCTGGCGGCATCCTCGCCAGGTCGCAGGTTGCCGAGGGGGGCATACCGTTCCCACCGTTGAGCGGCCCGCGCGCGCTGGAAGAAGGGAAGTTGGCGATCATTCCCCGGTGGGCCACCCGAGACCTGCTGGTCTATGCGAAAAGCCAGCATATCCAGGACCAGGCAGTTGCGAACGTCCTGAGGTCGCTTGCCTGGCGCAATGGCCGATAGATAGCACTCGTCGATCGCTGCAATGACGCCCGCCATCCCCTGTCGAGCAGAGGCGAAGGTGTAGCGGTCCACGACGAAGTCAATCATCGCCGCGGCAGCCGGAGTAAGGCTCTCACGGCCGGTCACCATGCGGCCGGGCTGTGCGCCTGCAACGAGTGGCGCCGATGGACTGCTCATCTGACATGCCGTCAGGGTCAGAGACAGCAGGGCCACGCCTGCGAGCCGTTCAAAGCTAAGTCCGGTTCTCATCGGCGTTCCCGCTTCTCTTACCAAGGAGGCTTGGCATGTCCGACCCATCCGCGCTTTCGAGCGTCGAAGTCCGGCTTGTACGTTCGTTCAGGGACGAGATGTGCGTTGCTGGCTTAAGGGCCTCGAACTGCGGTGACCTTGCCGCATAGAGAACGATGCTGCCCTCATACCGGCATGCCGTGCGGATAAAGACGAGAAGTCGGTTGAAGTCCTTGTAGACCTTCTCGGCGTGTCCGCGGAACGTCAGCATCTGTCGAAAACCGGTCGCCCAACTCGGCCGTACGAACAGCTCGTACTCACCGTCTTCGCGGATCAGAACTGCAACCTGCTCGATCACAGCGCCCTTTGCGATGGATGTCGCAATTTCGTACTCACGGATTGTCGGTCTTGCCTTGTCAAGTTCAGGCTTGGTGTCGTGTGTTAGCGGAGCCGTTGCTGCAACGCGAGAAGGCTCCTCGCGGATCTCCGTCATCTCGCTGAGAAGCTCTTGCGCTCGGAGGCGCCAGTAACCATCCACCAAACGGGCAAGCGCCGTGTGGCTCAGGTCATCCCCTTGTTGCCGAAATATCGCGTCGGCAGGTCCCAAGGCTCCAGCCAAGAGGATCGCGAAGCCACTGCCACTATCGTAGTTCCAGATGGTCTGGGTTGATCCGGTAAGCTTGGTCACAGCCTTGAAGAACACGGGCGCGTTGGAGGGAAAATGCTCACCCTCGAAGGAGTGCCCGAACGCAGGAGCTTCTTCGAGGGTCACGCTAGACTTCACGTACATATCGCGGCAGCCGGCAGCCGCTAGAATATCGAAGCATCCTGCATGATCGGCTCGCTCGCACAGGATCATGGCTCTTGCGCATAGAGAGTGCTCAATGACGGCATCCAGCACGAGCGGAGCCATACTGGCGATGTCCGACGCCGTCCCTGTCACATGGGAGAGTTCGCGCTCGAGCCTAGTCTGCAGCTGATATCGGCGAACCTCGCGGACCAAACGCTCGCTCTCGTCCTGAACCCGTTGCAGGTCCTTCCCGAGCTCGTTGCACATCCTTCGATAATACATCAGTTCCTTCTCGGCCGCGGCGCGGACGGGCGTGTTCATCAGCCCCTCACCGAGTAGGTAGCCAGCACCCCGGTCCAGTCGAGAGGACGGCTCCGTCCGCAAAGCGGCGCGATCTCGACCCCTGAGTAGAATCCCAGAAACGGCGTGTCGTCTGGTAACGCCGCGGCAACGACGTCGGCCTCCTCCACCAGCGTCCCACTCATCGCACTCGCTCTACCGGCGCAGTCGATGTAGAGACGCAGGAATGGCTGACCTGCGCCATCACCACATGTCGTTGCTTTGGTGACGCGGTTATGTGCCATGTCCAGCATCATCGCCGGATCATTCTGCATCAGCTGCACAAGCGCACCTTTGTAGAAGTCGGGCTCGAAAAGTGTGATGCTTCCTTTGTCACGATCCGCGGTGACAATAAGGCGGTTCACATAGTCGTCCGGCGTGCCATCCTCCCACTGCTCACCCAGCTTGAGCCCGAGCGTCATGATCCTGCTCGGATGACCAGCAGTGTCCGTCAACGGCGCGTCAAGGTGGCCCTCGACGACATCGAGCGCGCGTCGGCCATCGAGTGTGTAGATCTCGGCGCCGTCGATGTCGGTCACCGACATGAAGGAGCTGATCGGCCGCGCGGCGCGCAGGATGATGGCGTCAGCAGTCACGCTCTCCGGAAATACAAGAGCCAGCGCAGCATGCCGCCTCACCGCCCCATTCAGCAGCATCCAGCCGTCGGTCAGGTTGAGGTCGGTCAGCAGTCCTCCCCCCATCGCGGCCATGCCGCCCGGCCACTCGGTCTGGAAGCCTTGCAGAAGGAGCCCGGCCGAGTGCAGGCGCCGCGGCTGAAATGAGAGCACGCTATCGTACAAGACCAGCACGGCCGCGTTGGAGCCATGCTGCTCGCGAACGAGGCGCCCCAGTTGGTGCCCAGCTTCGAGATCGCCGTGCGCGAGCAGATCAACGTAATGGGTGCGCGGAGCGAACTCGGGCGACATGAATGCAACCATGCCGATCTCTGACCCAGAGCAGCTACTGCCCTCAGTGACGATGATGCCCGCACAGGCTCCGCCGACGACGCAGCTCTGCGGATACACTCCGGCGATCGTTTCCACGATGACTTCCGGCGTATGCTTCCCACCGCCAAAAACGAGGAGCATGGTTGGACACGCGCTCGTCGCTCGCCTTAGTTGCTCGCAGCAGCTGAATGTCACCGCATGGGTCGAAGCACCTCGCGCACTGACGACGATGATGCCACTCTCCTTGCGGTAGTATGATTGAGGGCCCTCCCTCCGCCCTCCTGACGTTTCGGCAGCCTCCTCTATCGTCCGGATACGATTCATGCAGGAAGTCTCTCCACGTCGTATCATTAATGATACGTAGGGGCTTATCCTGTGATAAGCTTGCATTTTATCACTTGAGGTTCAAGACTCTATTAACAGTTGCCTATAGGTTCTCCTGCGCGCTAGTCCTTCGCACCGAGACCGGTGTGTTGCTTCCCCCGAGCAGTCCAAAGGTGCCTGGTATGATAGCCTCGAGTATCGGTGAAAAATCCCTAAAATTCACGGCATCCCAGGACAGACCCTTCGTTGGCTCGCGTCTCGTGCCCGTGCGTTACCTCTGCAGGGTTCCACCTGGGATGAACGTGCGGAACCCGCTGCGGCGTACCGACCAGAGTGCGCCATGTCTGTTGCACTCCATGAAGGTGAGTGTCGGCATCGCTTAGAACGCTGCGCTGGCAAGAAAGACGACACATGCACCTGCCGAGCAGACCCCCGGGCATTTCTGCACTGACCTCCACGGCGTCGCAGATCATCGTGCTCGGGTATGCCGAACTCAAGGACCTCGATCGGAAAGTCGCGGACGTCTGCCACAGGATCCGGCTGCTGGACGATCAGTATCAGGCTGCGACCCGAATGGTCGCAGAAGCGGATAGCCGGGGTGATCAGAATGCCTCCGATCGCTTCGAGCGGGAGTGTGCTCGTTCGGCCGAGCGTTTCCTCGACGCCTTGGTCGAACTGGGTTCGACAACGGCCACGTCGCTCGTCGGGATCGGCTTCAAGGCCGCGACGCTTGCTCACTTCCTGCCTCGTTTTCGCGACGAGGTAGCGGAGGAGCACCTGCTGCTGGTGGCGGCTTTCGCCGACGAGGTTTCAGCGTACTATCCGAGGGCACTTGCACGCGGCGAGCAAGAGGAACCCCCCTTGTGCTTCGAAAGCGATGAACTGCGTGCGCTCACCTTCTCTATTGCCGACTACATCTCCAAGCGTGAAGCCTTGCTGGTCTCATTGGCAGCCGCTGCACAGAGCTGCGCGCCCGAACCCGTGCATGCGGTGCCGGGTGAGGCAGAGTACCTCGATAAGGAAAGGTGGCTGGCTGCGCAGCTGATGACGCTGGCTCACCAAGACCTTCACAGCATCACGGAGTTGCTCGGGTTGGCCGGCATCGTCGCCTGTCTCGCGCGGCAGGATCCCGGGGCGGCGATATCGAACTTCGTTATCATTCTCGGCCTCAAGCTCTGCGACACGGTGCTCGTTCGCCTCGTCGTTTGAAATGGGATGGCGCGCCGTTCGCGCCACCGACCGGCACCATGGGATCGTCAAGGTTTGGACGAGGCCCATGAAGCGCATCCTTCTGGCGACGTGCATTGCGTCGCTCCCCGCCTACGCGTTTGCCAATCCCCTCTGTGGCATGCCGGCTTCGGCAGAGATTCCTCCTGCCCTTGCAGCTGCGGCCCCGCTCGCCCTGCCACAGCCTGTCCCGGGAACAGCACCGTCCGCCGCCCGCCCCGCGGGCGCCGACGTCCTTCCAACGCTGCCGGTTCAGCCGCCCCGCGCCGAGGCCGCCGCCGCTACCCCCTCACCCTCCCTGAATGCCTCGGTGCTGCGGCACATCGCTGCTTCTGGTGCTTCGCTCCAGGATCTCGGTGTTCGCGACGGCCTCCGCATGGTCGTGGCTCGCTCCGCAGCCGAGTTCATGCTGCTCAGCGTCGCCCCCTCGGGCGAGGCCATGGTCGCCGGCATCCCGGCGGACCTGTCGGTGACCCGTCTGCGTGAGATCGCGGGCGCCGGCGTCACCGAGCTCGGCGATCGCCACGGTCTGCGTGGCTTCCTTGTTCGCAGCGGGGAGGCCTTCCAGGTCTTCTACGCCACGCCCAACGGTGAGCGCGTCATCCCTGGGGTGATGTGGGACGCCACGGGAAAAAACCTCAGCCGCGAGCAGGTATCGTCGATCGAAGGCGCCATTCCCACTGTCACCATCGGCGACGTTCCCAGCACCGCGACCCCTGCCGCAAGCCCGAGCCCTCGCCCCGTCACTCCTCCGGTAGCCCGCGTCGCGGCCGCGGCGCCGTCGCGAGGTACGCTGGCAATCGCCGAACGCACGGCAGCTGGGTCGGTCGGCAACCCCTCAGCTCCCCATGTCTGGATGTTCGCCGATCCGCAGTGCGGCTACTCGGTCCAGGCGATGCAACGCCTACAGCCGTTGGTCGCCAGCGGTAGGGTCCGGGTTTCGGTGGTGCCAGTGGCAATCCTCGACCACCAGAATGCCGGGCGCAGCACGGCGGACAGCTTGGCGATGCTGAGCCGTCCCACCGAGCAGATGGTGCAGGCCTGGAGCCGCGGCGACCTCCGGGACCCTCCCGCACCGGAAGCGGCAGCGCGGCTGCGGGGCAACATGGAAGCGGCACAGTCCATCGGCCTCCGGGGGACACCGACCCTGGTGTGGCGACGGGCGGACGGGAGCGAGGGGCGGCAGGATGGCATGCCGTCCGATCTCGACGCTCTCGTCGCCTCCATGCAGGGAGGCTGAGCATGTCGATCGACCTCGGCCCCGGTCTGCGGGATGCCGCCAAGGAACCCCGGGGGCGCATGAGCTGGGTGTTGGCAGGTCCCCGATGGGTGCTCCGCCGCTCCGGTGAAGCGGCAGGCACGGGAGAGATCCGTGGCGGGGCCCGGCTGATCCGTCACCTCGCGGCGGCGCTGCGTCGCGGGCAGCCGGTAGGGGCGGGCCCCATTGCAGACGAGTACGGCCGGCTGGATGTCGCGGCGACGGCGTTCGTCATGGGGATCTCCGACAACGAGCTGCGGAGGATCTGGGCTGCCCGCCGCAAGCAGTCAGCGCGGGTGGCCTGGGGTTGCTTCGTGGCCGGCTGGGGTTTCCTAGCGCTCTGGGCCTGGCAGGCGATGGGCACGCCGTGGTCGCAGGAGCGGGTCTGGGCAGCCGTGCAGTTTCTGCCCTTCTGCGCGGCATTCTTCGTGCTGTCGTTCCGCAACGCCTGGCAGAACTGGCAGCTGCGGACGGAACAGATAGGCTCGGCCGGCGACTACCTCCGCACGACCGAGCCCTTCTGGCCAAGCGCGGGTTAGAACGTGCCCGGCGGTGCGGCGGTCGAGCCACCGGCCGCCCCGGTCGCCCAGGGGGCGCGTTCGTAGTCCGGCCGCCCCGCCAGGGCACCGGGATCGTGGGGCCGGACGATGGTGCCGTTGCGGTTCACGACTGGGGGCGCCCAGGTTGCGTTTACCGAGCCGGGCGACGCGAAGGGATCGTAACTCGGGTGCTGGACGGTCGGGGCAGCCGGGGCCGTGTAGCTGCTGACCGAGCGGATATTGCCTCCGCTGCAAGCGCCGAGGGCAAGTGCAGCGACGAGGAGGAGGGTTGAGGAGCGGCGCATAGGTCCATCCTGGTTGATGACACATGCTGCCGGTGAGCGGCGCGAACGAGGCTGCCTACTTGTCGCCTTGCTTGAGGCGCTCGTTCTCCTCCCGTAGGTCGGCAAGTTGAGACGACATACGGGCGACGGCCAGTTCCAAGTCTTCGAGTTGGCCCGTTCTATCGCTCAGCATCGCATTGAGGCCACGTTCAGCCCGCTCCAGGGAAGCGAGTTCCACTTGGCGCTTCACGTCCTGCGCCTCCAGCTCGGCAACCCGGGCGAGCAGCTGGTCGCGCTCGGCCGTCAGTGCCGTGCTGTGCTCACGCCACTGCTCGATGGATCTCTCCTTCGAGCGAACAGAGGCCCTCCAGCCGTCAATGACTTCGTGGACTTCTGCAGCATCGTAGGTCTTGCGACGTGGCGGTTCGGGATTGAAGGCGCGCCGGGTGAACTCCGCCATCCTCCTGTCGCGATCAGCCGCCATGCGACCAAGAAGATAGCCGGCACCACCGCTGATCCCAGAAGTCAGCCCACCTGCTTCATCGTCGTCCATTCTACCCGTCCCGAGGCGAACCCGATTGATCGGTCTGCGCTCTCATCGTGCTGTCCATACCCTCAGGGGTTGCAGCCGTACTACCATGCTGTCCACCTTCAGCCATGAGACGAGAAGACCCAAGCTTTTTCTTTCCCTGATCGGCCGTTTCGGCCACCGCATTTTCGATGCTCTTCAGCGCTCCGGCAGCCCCGACTAAGGCGGCATCCCGGCTGAAGCCGTCCATATCGACCCGGTTGGCCGGGAGGAACCCGATCAGGCGGGGAACGTGGTGCGGCACGAGTGAGATCATCCGGAAAGACATGATCGCCAACACGACGTGACAGAGCACGAAGATGCACATCAGGACGATCACGCCGATGACGTTGGTCACCACCCAGCCGTTGCCCAGCACGAAGCCGGCCGCCACTCCGAACCCCTGACGCAGCAGCCATGACATGCTGGCAAAGATGAAGTAGCCCAGGAACAGCCCGAGTAGCATCAGGACGGGCCGGAACAGGACGTTGAAGGCCAGCGAGTACCCTTCGGTCGCCTTCCCGTGGAGGCCCTCGCCCCGCATGGTCATGTGCGCCAGCATCCAGAGCGGCACGGCGATCACGGCCTCGCACACCAGGATCAGCCACCCCGCCACCCCTGCCAGCCAGATCAGGAAGGGGATCATCGGCAGCACGTAGGCGATGGTCAGGCCGGGGAGCAGCAGTCCACTGGCTAGGGCGAAGATGGCGGGAGAGAAGAACTCCAGTGCCTTCCCGATGCCGGCCGAGGTGGCGCCGAGCAGCCCGCCAACCAGGGGGACACCCCCTGTGGCCGTGGTGGTGGCCTCGGCGCCGCCGACCGCGACCCCCGCCGCGCCCAGAGCCCCAAGGCCGGCCGTGATCATGGCGTGGCCGACCTGCATCAGGCTGCCGAAGGGGTCCGTCCAGACGCTGCCCCCCGGGGCAAGCAGGTAGTTGGTGATGATCCCCAGGAGGGATTCACCCAGGTTCATGTAGCGGAACAGGCGGTCGATCAGCCCAGCGCCGTCCTCTGCGGGCGAGGCGCCAGCAAAGAGGGTGGCACCGCCGATCGGCGTGTTCACCTGGTCGACCGTCGCGACGTGGGCCGTCATCCGGTTCATGAAGGTCTCCACTGCCGCAGTGAAGGGCAGCAGGTCGGCCGTCAAAGCCTGCCCAAGGCCTTGGCCGGTGGGCTTGGTGACGGAGGGCACAGAGCTCATCAGCGACAGGGTGGCCCCGTTGAGCCGGCTGAACTCGAGGTAGTAGGCGCCGGCGGAACTCCAACCCAGCGCCGCGAGGCGGGTCTGGCTGGCGTCGGCGTTGGCCCCGCTGCCGCGAGCGTCGGCCATGGTGTTGCGCAGCTGGCTCATGGCCTGAGTAGCGGCGGCGGTGAGGCGGGTGGTGTAGTCCGCGGTGGCGGCCATCAGCACGCCCTGAAGGGGTTCAAGCGCGTTGGCCCGACGGGTGGCGTAGAGCAGTTGCGCGGCCTGCTGGACCCCGGGCCGGATGCTGGCCTCGATCACGGTGGTCAGGATCTCGCGCTGCTTGGTGCCCATATCGAGGCTCACCCCGGCCACGGCTCCGTCGTTGCCGCCCGAAACCTGCAGGGTGACCGAGCCGCACACCGGCGCGCCGGACTCGTTGCCGGCCGAGAGGCGGTAGTTCCACGTCTCGTAGGTGATGGAGCGGGTGTTGCGGGTGGCGGTATACCGGGTCACCACCGGAGTGGGTGCGGGCACGAGGCCGGGGTTGTTGGAAGCGGCGTTGACCAGGGCGCGGCAGAACTCGTTGCGGATCAGGCCCGCCACGATGGTTCGCGTGCCCGGGACGATAGGGTCGGCGATCACTCGGGCGTCCGCGCCGATGGCTTGCACAGCGCTGGTGTAGACGGCGCGGGCCATGCCGATGCCCCACATGGACGCCTGCACCACGGCCGCCTGCCCGGCACTGAAGCCGCTGGCCAGGGGGAACATGAAGATGGCAGCGAAGCCCAGCCGCAGGGCGAACATGCCGCTCATGCCGTCCGTGAGCAGGCGGCCGGTCTCGGCGCCGCGCCACATCTGCATGATCAGCGAGTAGATCAGGAACACCATGGCAATAGTGGACACGAAGCCGGTCAGGTAGCGGACCAGGGTGCCGACGACGGTGGCGGCGTTGCCGGTGCTGACGGTGCCGGAGGTGCCGCCGACTGGGAACACGGAGCGAACCACCGTGGCGGCCCAGTCGTCGCCGGGGTCGAGAGCCGACCAGCTCATATCTACGCCCGTTTGGGCGAGGGCAGGGCCGGCGAGGAGCAGCGCCGGCAGCAGCAGTCCTAGGAACAGTGTGGGCGGTGGGTGGCGCATCGCATCCTCGCGGGCGGGGTTCCCCGCGAGGATGCGACCGGGCGACGCGAACGGCGCCTAGGGGCCGGGGGACGGGCTGGAGGAGGCGGAGGCGCGTGGCTCGCCCTGGAGGGTGGTGCGGACCGCCTCGGTGGCCCGCCGCACGAGGTCGGCGAAGCGCTGGCCGAGTTCCTCCATCACGTTCTTGCCCTCCTGGCGGGCCGGCACCTGGGAGGCGGCCTCGCCGATCTGGGCATCGAGGCGCTCGAAGCGACCGGTCAAAACCCCTTGGTCCGGGCGCTTGAGCAGGACCGCCTCGGCAGTTTGCCGATCGGCGCCGTACTGCTTCACCGCCGAAACGGCAGCGTCATAGGCGGCAGCGACCCCCTTCTCCTGGACGAGCGCGTTGTTGAACTGCGTGCGGAGTTCGGCGTGGCGGCCGCCTTCGCGCATCTCGGACAGCACGCCCTGGATTCCCTGGGGATCGGACCGAGCGGCCTCGTTGATGCGAGCCATGACGCCGGCACCGGCCTCCTGGGCAAAGCCCCGCAGCGCCTCGACAGCCTTCTGGCCTGACTTCTCGGCCAGCTTCAGGGCAGAGTCGTCGTGGAACCGGCTAACCACGCGTTCGATGCGTTCGCCGATGGGGGTCGGGGGCTGATCCCAGGGTAGTCGGACTTCGGCGCGCGGGTCGGCCATCATGACGATTGCGCGGCCGAGGACGCCGCCGCCCCGAACAGTGGTCGTGGACTCTTGTGCCGATGCCGGCGGACCGGCGGCAGCCGGCTGGGCTTCCGGAGGACGGGACGGACCAGAGGTCTGCTGCAGAGGCACACCGGGCGTGCTGGCCGGGGAAGCGGCCTGCGGACCTTCGCCAGGTGACCTGGCCGCTTGCACCCGCTCCTCTGACTTCGGAGAGGCGACCGCCGCCTGGGCCTGCGCCGCTTCGGCTGCCCGCGGTGGCGGGGTGTCGGGTGCCGGGCGCGGCGGAGCAGGCGGCGGGCCGAGCAGATCCAGCTTGCGCTCGAGGGGCTCAATCTTGTCCAGCACGGCCGGCCGGTTCTGATCCCCACCCTCGCGGCCGACCTCGACGGCGAGACGCCGGATATCGCCTGCCAGCTTGGGGTCGTTGAGCTTGGGGACCTCCCGGAGCATGTCGTGGATACGCTGGTTGGTCAGGCCCGGAGCCGTCGTGGCCAGTTGCTCAAGCTCGGAGCGCAGTCGATCGGGCATGCCTGCCGCAGGCCCGGCCAGGCGCGCGAAGTCCTGGTAGACGTAGGCGACCCGGGTACGGAAGGTGGCGTCGGCCAGCACAGCGGCGTTCTGGCTGTTCATAGCCAGAGCCTCGATCTGCTGGTTCAGCCTTGGATCATGGGCGGCGATCGCTTGCCGGTGCTGATCCATGCGCTCGATCAGCTCCCGAAGCGGGTCCTTCCCGACAGGGGAAGCCGGCGGCGCCTGCGGCGCGGCGGGCATGGTGGCGGACATCGTGGGCTTCCTCAGTTCACAGCGATTGTGGGGGAAGGCATGGGCGTGAAGCCGGTGAAGCCGCGCTCGACATCCACCGCGAGGTTGGCGGCATCGACGGCAGTGGATTGCATCTGCTGGCGGAGACTGGCGAGCGCGAGGTAGTTCGACAGCGCCAGCTGCTGCGCGATTTCCCGGTTGACCGCGGCCGGGGTCATCGCTTGCAGCGACGCCGCCCAGCCCACGTCCGAGAAGCGTCGCTCGACCTCTAGCGCCAACACCTGCATCCACGAGCCCGCGGCTGGCGGCTCGACCCCGCGTGCCCGAAGCTGGGCCTGCTGCGCCTCGTTCAGCGTCACGGTGGGCGCTTGCAGCGCGATCTGATGGCTGAACACCGACCGGGACAGCGACATGCGGGCGTCATAGGCGCGCCGCCGCGCCGCGGCGTCCTGGCCCTCAACCGACGTCAGGTGGTCACCGCGCAGGGCGGCCGGGACAATGGGTTGCACGACGTTGGTGGCGTAGTCGTTGGCCGCGTTCACCTGATCTCCGTCCGCGTAGACCTCGCGGACGAAGCTGACGGCCCGAACGTCGGCGTTCGGGCGCGGCGAGAGTGTGCACAGCCCGGCCGCCGCCTCGTCCTGATCGCAGTAGCGCGACAGGTGCGTGGCGTTGGACGCCGTCATGGACTGCGCTTGCCCGAACCACGCGGGCGTGTTGGGCCCGCCCTCGCCGCGGGCGTCCATGACATCGGCGATTGCCGTGGCGATGCGCGCACCCTGGATCTGAGATTGGTTGGTAGACTGACCGCTGTCCAGGGCGAGGCAGGCCTGCGGCGAGGCTGTGTGCTCGTCGCGGATCTCGGTATTGCGGAGATCGCGGGCAACGCGCGCGTTGGCCATGTTGGAGGCGTCGGCGATCTGCTGGACGGCTCCGATCTGGGCGCGCTGGTAGTTGGCCGTCTGTGTGAAGCCATCGCCCAAGCGGTCGTTCAGCTGGTTGCCGACGCCCGTGAGGCGATCGCTGATGAGATTACCGATGTTGGTGACGTTGTCGTAGACCTTGTCGATCGCGCTGGTCATCGCGTTCTGCGCCTGCTGGAGCAGGAAGTGCGTGATGGCGTCGAAAGTTGGCCACTCGGCATGGGCGATTCTGGGCGCCACGACGAGCAGCCCGCCCGTCATGACGAGGACGGCGGCCGTGGACTTCAAGCGGCTACGCATGAGCTATGTCCTTCCTCACGTTAACGGCCCGTGCTGGGCAGGGTGTATCCGGACGGCGGTAGGGGAGAGCCGTTGACGTAGAGGCTGCCGGTGGTGTTCGCGCCAGTGCCGATCGAGCCGATGGGCGGGCCACCGGCGCCGAAGCTCAGGCGCGGGCACATGACGCCGCCGCCGAAACCCCCGAATCCCAGGTTGAAGCCAGATACGGTGAGGCCGCACTGCGCCGAGCCCAGAGCCGACTGCCATGCTTGGTTCACGGCGGCGCAGAGCTGTCCCTGCACAGCGTCGAGCAGGGAGGTCGGATCGAGCAGGTTGGCGATGACGTTGAGGCCGACGCCGCGGAAGAAGCCGTCCAGGCAGGTGAGGTTCTTCACGCTGCTGGGCGGCCGGATCGCGGCGTCGTCGGCCTGCACGCGCGCGGAGATCGCGTCGGCGGCGGCCTGGGTGAGGGCGGCGCAGCCAACGCTCCCGGTGCTCTGAGCATGAGCCAGGACGGGTATGCTCAGGACCGCCAGGGTAAGAGCGGTGCGCCGCATGGCGAGGAGGGCGAGCCGACGCATCACGCAGCCTCCTTCGCCGGCTCGCCGCAGGCGTCCAGCAGCACCTGCAGGCGCTCGGGGGCAAAGATGCGGCCGAGGAGGTCCTGGCGGTGCAGGGCTTCGAGGACCGTGCGGATGAAGCGGCCCGCCTCGGTGCTTTCACTCCTCAGCAGCAGGGCCTGAACATCGCCCGCGGCGTCGCCAGTCGCCCCGTCGAGCCATTCCACCAGCCGTAAGAGACGGGCGACACCGAGCTGGGCCAGCACCTCCCGGGCGGTCGCCCCTTCGTCCTCCCCAATCCCGCCGCCGATCTGCTCGGCACTGGCCGCGTCCAAGGCTTGGCCTAGGTCACTGAGCAGCGCCCGGATCTCCGAGGCATCTTCCAGTGGCCGGAAGACTGGCGCCCCTGTTCCCGCGAAGCGGGGCTCGGTTCGCTGGAGCCACTCCAGCACATTGGATCGTTCCAGATCGGGCATTGCCGGGCGTCCTTCCACTCGTGGGAAGGGCAGGGTGCCGGTGGCCGACGCGAACGGCGCGGGCCTAGCGTGAGATGGTGACGGTGCCTTGGACCAGGGTCATCCGCAGTCCGAGGGGGCGAATGGCGTCCTGCAGGGCACGGTTCCAGGGTTTCTCGCCGACCCAAGACACAGGAGCACTCGGGTCGATATTATCGGTGTAACGTACTGAAAAAGCAGCCGGAACGATTTGACGGGCGGCAAATGACAGCGGAACGTCCGTCCCGAATCCTCGCGCTGCCGTGAAGAAAACGCTAGGCCTAGCCGTCCGGCGGACGGAGGGCGCTGAATTCGTTCGATTCTCCGTCACATCGGCGGGGGAACCGTCCACCGGCCGCCCGGTGCTGACGGCCGGTCCCTGTGGCGGCCCGGAGGGCGAGAGACGGAAGTCGACTGAGAGTGCTTGGGGAGTGAGCAGGTGTGTCGTGAGAAGCAATGCTGTTGCCAGAGCCATCGGAGCCTCCTTCGTTCTGAGAACGCTGGACTGGATTGGCGCGAACGACAGGGCCGAACCGCTGAGTTTCCGAGCGCGCCGACTTCCGGAACCCTTCGGGTACGAACGATCGGGACGTTGAGATGCGATTTGGGCTGGGGGGGGACTGGGCCATGACCAGGAGAAAGGCTGAAGCTCCGGAAGCCGAGCGGGAAAAAGACGTCTTCCTCGTCGAGGTCGGCAAGCGCGTGCGTGAGCGGCGGATCAGCCTCAAGCTGACGCAGAACCAAGCTGCCGATGCCTGCGGCGTGCCGCAGACGCTGATCTTCTCGACCGAGGCCGGCCTGCAGAACCTCACCTTGAAGACGCTGGCGAAGTTGGCGAAGGGCTTGGAAACGACGGAGCGTGACCTCATGCCGGTCACGCCCGAGGTGCTCGAGCAGGAGAGGCCGCCCCCCCAAACACTGGCCGAGGTCATCGAGAAGCTGGACCGGGTAACCCAGGAGGCCGCCCGGCTGAGCCAACTTGCATCCTTCCTGCTCAAGCAGGCGCAGCACACTGCGCAGCCGCCGCCGGCCGAAGGAGGGAACTCCACTACATAGTAGGGCATACTCACTCTCGGCGGTTGCAGGTGACCAATAGGAGCGATTTTCGCGCGATAACTCTTTTTACATAGTTGCGGCAACTCGCGGTGATGTGTCAGAACGTGAGCACGGAAGGTGGAGAGCCGCTGTGTCCCTGTTGCATGCCCCAGTTGCCGCTCCGGCCCTGCCGGTCACTTCCCTGGCGGGGGAAGCAGTCCTGCAGGTCGGGTGGCGCTACGACACGGCACTTGAGGGCATGGCGGCCAAGGGCCACGGCGTCGCGGCCATCAGCACCTTTCTCGGCGTCGATGCTGCCTTCGTGCTGGAACGCGTCCTCGTGCGGGGGTTGGCGACCCCGCACGACGGAGCACTCCGCACCCGCCGGCATCCGAAAGCCTGGCCAGTCACTCACTTCCGGCGTTTGGTCGACTGCTGGCTCGATGGCTGGAAAGCGGCGAGCACTGCCAAGGCTCTCGGCCGAAGCGTCAACAGCATCTACGCGCAGGTGCGACGGCTTGGCCTGCCCCGCCGCCCTCGCCGAGAGCTGCACCACCCCGCGCCCGACGTAATCGAGCGGATGCAGCAGGAATGGGGGTCTCTCAAAGACACCTACCGCGATCTCGTCAGCCCGCCCGATTCTACCCTGGTCCAGATCATAACCAGGGCCAATGGCGACATTCTGCGCATCGAGCGCAACGCGAACCGCAACGAGATCAGATGGACGCCGGCGCTCGACCACGAGATTTCGGAGCGGAGCTGGGCCAACCAGCACTACAAGGCGATCGCTAAGGCGCTCAACATCTCGCACCGCGCCGTCCGCACCCGACTGTCCCTGCTTGGCATGCCTTCTCACGACCGGGAGGACCTGGTCGAGCACTACGACCCGGCGACCGGCAAGGAGCGGATGCGCCGCTCCGGCTACCGCTGGCGAGAGTGCAGCTTCCGCAAGGGCCAGTACTTCTGGTCGTCCCACTGGGGGGAAACGACCAGCAGGGTCGCGAAGAAGTCCAAGGTCTACCAGGAAGCCCACCTGACGGCCTTCTGACTTTCTCGCCCAGCACCGCGCGCGAGGATGCGCGGACAACCACAGGCGGAACTGGACATGAACGATTACGGCGATGCGCTACCGGCGTCGGCCAATGACGAAGTGCGCGTGGACGACACAGAAAGCGGGGCGGCATCCCCTGATGAAGCCGCGATCGACGCACTGCTGGAGGAACTGACGCAGCGCGTCACGTCAGCCGTGAGCATCTCGATCATCCTTCGAGATCTTCGTGGCGAGTAGCGTGGCGCGGTGCCGTTCGCGTCGGCGGGGCCGACACTCGGTGCTGATATCGAGGAACACCCGATGCAGAACGAAGCCGCTGCCGTCACGCGTCGCCTGAGCGACCCCGACTTTCAAGGCAGAGTTGTCACACGTCTCATCGGCGCGGTGATCGCGCTGTCGCTCGTGACGACGGCCGCCCTGGCGCATTCCTTCTGGTTGCAAACAAGACCGAGCGAGACGCGCTACTTTCTCGTGGACGGCCGCAATCCACCGCGGCCTATCCGCGGCCTGGAGAGCCCGGTGGTGGACGACACGCAGTTGCTGGAGTGGACGGTGGGAGCCGTCCTTGCCGCGTACAACGTCAATTATCACGACTTCGCCAAGCAGCTTAACGCTGCGGGTCGTCGTTTCTCGCTGAACGGCTGGAATACTTTCGCGCGCAGCTACATTGCATCGGGCAACTTCGAGGCCATGAAGCGCGGTCGGCTGACGTGTTTCGCGCAGTCGCAGCGCGCAGCGGTCATCACCGACCCCAAGATCATCGGCGGCAGGCTGGCCTATGAAATCCAGTTTCCCATCGTGCAGACCTGCGAAAACTCGCAGCAGACGAGCCAGCAGAACCTCATGATCACGGCACTCGTCGTTCGCACCAATGACGAAGATCGTCCTGACGGGCTCGTAGTCGACCAGCTGGTCGCGACCGCCCGTTGATCGCAGCAGGAGCGAACGTTGTGAGACCACGCACACTCGTCATTGCCCTGGCCAGTGGGGCGTGCCTTTCGGGCGTCGCCCTCGCCCAGGCGCCGAACCCTTCGCAGCAGCCCGCCGCCCCTGCCGACCGGGGTGCAGTGCGGCAGCGCATGCTGGAGGACGCAATTCCGCTGACGCCCGAGATGATCCGCGATCTGGCGCGTCGCTTCGGCGAGGTGCAGCGCGCCCAAGAGGAAAGCACCGCACTGATCGCCTCGCCGGTAAGTCGTCCGGTCAACGTCACCTTCCAACCCGGTCAGCCCACCTCCATCGTGCAGACCGTGCGCGGCTATCCCACCGCGCTCAGCTTCTTCGACGCCACCGGGCAGCCCTGGCCCATCGCTTGGGACACCAACTCCAACAACGCAAACGTGTCGGGGGGCGGCGGTGCGGGTGTGGGTGGCTGCTCCACCTCGCCAAACGCCGGCCCAGCCGGCCCGGGTGGTCCAGCCGCTGATCTCGCGGGCTTCCACGTCTGTGTGCCGGTGCGCGGCTCCAACACCATCCAGATCACGCCCATGTCGATCTCGCCGCGCGGTGGACTGCTGGTGAACCTGCAGGGCGCTCCCAAACCGATCTCCTTCCTGATGGTGTCCGGGCAAACACGCTACGACGCCGACGTCAGTGTTCACGTCTCAAGCCGTGGGCCCAACGCCCGCATCCAAATCGACACTCGCTCCAACGCTCCGGTAACGGGCGCGCCGTACCTGACGGCGATGCTGTCGGGCGTGGCGCCGGCCGACGCGGTTCCCCTCGCGATCAGCGGCGTGTCGCCCGACGACGTGCGAGCGTGGCGCCTCGGCAGCCAGATCTACCTGCGCACGCGACACACGCTGATGTCGCCGCCCTGGGACGCATCCCAGTACGGCGAGGGCGGCACCACCGTTTACGCGCTGCCAGCGACGCCGGTGGTGCTGCTCTCGGTCAACAACCGCACGGTATCGGCGGAACTGAGGGAGGAGCGCTGATGTCCGGCACCACCATGCGTCGCGGCTTCCGCGGCCCGTTCAACAAGGCCACCAGCGCCGGTCCGATGCGCTTCGTAGTCATCGGAGGCGTCGGCTTGGCGATTACGGGAATCGTTGTCGCCGCGACGTTGGCTGGCAGCGATGCCCTCCCCGAGAGCCGCGCGGCACGCCAGGGCTCCGTCAACCAACTGCCCGGCGGCACCAACTCCTCGCCCTATCAGGAGCGGCTGGCGGTGGCCGAGAACCAACGTCAAGCAGAACAGGCGCAGGCCCGGGGCCAATCCTACACCCCGCCGATCGCGGCCAGCCAGCGGCCGCCCGATCTGGCAGCACTGGTGCCGCCGCCGACGCCGCCGGCCACGGTGGCCCCCGTGACGCTACCCCCGCCAGCAACGCAGCAAAGGCCGCAGGCCCCCACCGCCCCGCCTGCCGCGCCGGTGCTGTTCGAGGCGGCTGCGACCCCGGCGCGGGTCCAGTCGGCCGTTGCGGCCGCCCCGCAGCAAAACCCGATCCGCACGGTGTCCCAGACCACGACGCAGCAGCAACCGATTGAGGATCCGGCATTCCGCGACGCTCTGAACCGCCTGATGGGTGGCTGGCAGGGGCGACCGGGAAGAACCACGGTGACGCTGGCTCCGCCGAACTCGGCCTCTGCGGCGGAGGGCGATGAGGGACGCCGCGGCGCCGCGACGGCACCCTCCCTGGCGCGGCAGGTCTCGGCGGGCGAGGTCGCGCCTGCCGCCGCCACGGTGCCGGCACCGCGTTCCACCGCGACATCGCAGGGCCGGGTGCTGGTTCCGGCAGGCCGCGGCATCTACGCCCACACAGTGCTGGCGGTGAACTCGGAGAGTGGAGGCCCTGTGGTGCTGCAGGCAGATACCGGGCCGATTGCCGGTGCCCGGCTGATCGGTACTTTTACCAAGCCGGGAACGATCAGCCGGCTGGTCGTTCGTATCAACTCCGTGCAGTTCCAGGGCATGGAGATGCCGGCAGAGGGCTTGGTGGTGGCGCCTGACACCATGGAGACGGCCGTTGCCACGAGCGTCGACCAGCGGCTGGGCGAGCGCTTCTTGCTGCCGGCGGCGGCGGCCTTCGTCGCCGGGCTGGGGCAAGCGGTCGCCACAACCAGCAATGCGTTCGGGCAGGTCAGTCCGTTCGGTGGCCAGTCCTTCATCACCCGCCTCAATCCCGAGCAGCAACTCGCTGTCGGTGCAGGAGCCGCAGCTCAGCAGATCGGGCGAGCCTTGGAACAATCTGCACCGCGCAGCGCGCTCGTTCATCTTGCTGCCAATGCGCCAGTCGGCGTGATGTTCCTGTCGAATCTCACAGCGCCGAACTGATCGCCAACAAGGCGCGGCGCCGTTCGCGCCGCGTCCGTCCATCCTGTCGACCTCAGACAGGTAGGGCACCATGGACACCCACGTCTCCGACAACACGCTGATCCCGCCGCTGTCGACGCGGCGTCCCGACATGGCGCTGCCGGGGGAGGAGGGCGAACTGCCCCCCAACTCCCCTGCTGCCGCTTCCGCCCCCGCCGCGCCGCCTCGCAAGAGCCGCCGAGGCGTGTTGCTCGGCAGCGCCGCAGTGGTCGCCGTGTTGGTGGTCGGTGCGGGGGTGTTCCTCATCTCTCCCTACAACACGGTCCTGCCGCTGGGCGTGCAGAACGCAGTCGCGACCGCGCGTGCGAGCGCGGGGAACTCCGTGCGCCACGCCGCCGAGGCGGTCGGGCTGATGGCCCCGGCGGCACAGATGGCTTCGGCGCCCCCACCCGCCACCGTGCCTGCTCCCGCCATCCGCGAGCCGGCGCCGCGCACGTCGCGCGAGGCACAGCTGGACGAGATCATGGCCTATCGGCAGCGCCAGGCCGCTCCCGACCTAAGCCGGCAGTCCAACACGGCGGGGCAGCCGCGCCCTGAGCCGCTCATGCCAGCGGCCGATCGGCGCTCGGTTGAGCCAACGCCCCTGGCGCGCCGCCTTGGCGATGCCCAGCAGGCGGAGCCAGCGCCGCTCGCTCGACGCGTGGATGAGCCTCCGCGCACGGCCGAACCGGCACGTCAGACCGACCCTCCGACAGCAGCCAGGGTGACTGCGATGCCGGTCGCCCCCGCCTCGGCCGTGGCGCCTCCGCCTTCTATACCGGCCGTCGTCGCGGCGCCGGCTCCGGCGCTCGTGGCCCAGGTGCCCGTCGATCCGGCTGGGTCGGGAGCGACGGTTGTTGCGGCGGCCGTGCCCCTGGTGGTCGTCCCTCCGCCGACGCCCGCCACTCCGGCACCGCCTGATCCTGTTGCAGTCGCCGCCAGCTTGCGACCCGCCCCGATGAGCACGCCGCAACAGGTCGATGTGCTCGGCTTGGTCACGCAGATGGCGGTGATTATGCGCAACCGGGAGGAGCGTGACCGGCAGATGCAGGCTGATCTCGCGGCTATGCGCGAGCAGTTGGAGGCCGCCAATGCCGACTTCGGGCGTCGCCTCGCCCTAGCTGAGGCACGGGGGGCGATGAACGCGGCAATGGGTGCGGCCGCCGCCCCGCCCCCGGTGCAGACCAGCGCCAGCCCTCCCCCCGTGCTTCCTGCTCAGGCCGCCGCACCAGCCGCCGCCCGGACGCCAACGTCGGCAGCCCCCACGCAGGCAGCGAACGACGGCACGCGTCGCCGCTACCGCGTCCAGGCCGCCTCGCCTGGCCTCGCCATGCTGTCGGAGGTCGACCGCACCGGCGAAGGCGGCGCGCAGCTGCAGGTGGCCGTGGGCGACGAGGTGTCGGGATACGGCAAGATCACGGCCATCGCCCAGCAGGGCAGCAACTGGGTGGTCCGCGCCGAGCGCGGCACCATCCAGTAGGGCGCGCCGTCATGCAGGGCTTCGTCGACTTCGCGGCCGAGATCGGCATCGCGCTCGCCTACCTCGTGCCGGCCTTTGCCTACCTCGCCGCGATCGGCACCTTCCTGTTCGCCGGATGGGGCTTCTGGCAGCAGGCCCAGCCGGCGAACCCGTTCCGCGGCAAACCGTGGATCCCGGTGCTGTCGCTGATCCTGAGCGGCGTGTTCGCGGCCTTCCCGCGGATCCTGACCCTGGCCAGCAACTCCGGGGGCGGCTCGGTCACCGTGAGGACCGGAGGCGCCTTCGGCTACGTCCCGTCGGTCGGCGCCGGCGGCGTGCTGGGTGCCACACCGGCCGAGACCATCGTAAACGTCGTGCAGGTGTTCCAGGGTTTCTTCCAGGCCTTCGGCGCCATGATGGCGCTGCTGGCGGTGTTCGCCTGGTGGAGCGTGGTGCGGGGTGCCAGCCGCCGCGGACAGGGCGGCTGCCTCGTGCAGTTCGCCTTCGGTGTGGCCCTCATTAACGTGCTGCCGCTGTCGCGTCTGTTGGCCACGATGTTTCGCGCGAACACCTGAAAAAAGACCGGCGCCGCGCGCGCCGATTTCCCGGACTCTCCTTTCAGAGGCGCCGCACGGTTCCTCGGCAACAGGAAAGCGAACTCCGTGAAGTCCATCAGCCCCGTCATCGTCTCCACCTGTCGCCGGTCGCTGCAGGCCGGCACCGCCATGCTGTCCGCCGGTGCGGCCCTGCTCACCTCGGGCGAGGCGTTCGCCCAGGCGGCCGGCACCGGGATTGGAGGGCAGGTCAGCACCATGGCGCAAGAAGCCACCACCGCCGGCGGCAATGTCGGCTCCATGGCCATGTACCTCGCCGCGCTGCTCTGCCTCGTCGGCGGCGCCTGGGCGCTCTGGCAGTCCCGGCAGCCCCAGCAGCGCGAGGGCGGCATGCTCTCCAAAGGGATCGCCGGCCTCGTGCTGTGCGGGCTCTTCGCCGCCGGTGGCACCTGGATCGGCAAGGCCGCGCAGACGACCAGCGGCGGTGCGGCCACCATCACGGGCACCAACGCCCCCGTCACCTTTGGGAACTGATCCCGGTGCGCTTTCTGTCGCTCCCACTGTCCGCCCACCGCTCCGCCTGGGGCGTGGATCCGGTCGGGGTGGAGCGGCAGTGCCGCGGCGCCGCCGCCGACGCTCCCTGCCGGTTCTGCGGTGCCTTCGCCGCCGGCCGGCAGGAGGTGTTTCACCTCGACGGCGACCATGCCAACCACGCTCCCGCGAACCTCGCCGCCGCCTGCAACCTCTGTCACCTCGCTCAGCACCTCGACGTCGCCGCCCGCCAGCGGTCCGCCGTGCTGGCGTGGCTGCCGGAGGTGAGCCAGGCGGCGGTGTTCATGCTCACGCGCTCGGCCCACCTCGCACTGCTCGACGCCGATGCCGACCCCACGCTGGAGGTGCCCCCCGCCAGGGCCACCGACGCCACAGTGGCCGCGTGGCGGGCTCTCAAGGCCCTTCTCGGCCGGGAGGAGCAGGCCCGGGCGCGGCTGAGAACGTCCGATCCCGGCGTGCTCGGTGCGGCTCTGCTGGCGCTCACTTCCGGCGCTTATCGCGGCCGCGCTAACCTGCTGGGGAGCATCCGGCTGGTGCCCACGGGCCGGATGCTGGTGGGCGGCAAGGACATCTATCCCGGCCTGCTCCGCGCCTGGGCCGGCCGCCCCGAGCCGAAGGCTCCCAGTCCCCTCCCCGTTTCCACCCCCGCAGCTTCGAGGAGGGCCGCATGATCGGCGCCATCTCCCGCCTCCTGGCGGGCTTGTCCCTTACCCTGAAGCAGCCGATCGGCACGTTCTGCGACGTCGAAACCACGCACGGCGACGCGCTGGTGACCAAGCATTCCGACTACCTCAGCGTCATCCGCATCGAAGGCATGCGGCGAATGGCCACCCGCGCCGACGTCGAGCGCATCGCGCTCGCCCAGCGGATGGACCTGTCTGGCGCTCTGGAGGACCCGGGCCACGCCATCATGGGCTGGTTCATCTCCGACCCCGACCAGTCGGCCGTCGAGATCGACCGCCTCAACCTCGATTCCTGCCGCACCATCGCGCGCGAGCTGGGTCTGGACGTCGGCGACGTGCTCAACGAGCGCGCGGCGCTCTGGCCCAAGGTCATGCGCTGGGAGGCGGCCTACTACGTGCTGTGGACCCGCCGCTCCGTCCTGACCAAGGAGGAGCGCAAGCAGATGGGGGAGGAGCAGTCCGCCCTGGCGAAGGCCGGTCCCAGGGCCGGTGACAGCCAGCTCTACTATCTCCGGTCGGAGGTCATGGCAGCGCGCCACGACGCGTTCGTGCTGCGCGTCGAGGCCGCCTTGAAGGCCAACGACATCGCCACCCGCGGGCTGGGCGCGCACGAGGCGCTTAAGCTGGTGCGGGAGGCGGTGTACCGGGAGACCTCCGGATCGGACTGGAAGGCAACCCTCATGGGCGACCGGGTGATGCCGCGGGCGACCGAGGACGAGGTTCGCAAGCCGGATGCTGCGCCCGGCATGCTGTGGCCCGCCATCCGCGAGCAGATCTTCCACGCGGACGCAGAGACCCAGGGTGGTCAGCGGGTTCGCATCGGCGACAACGACTACGCGCCCGTTGACATGGCAGTGGGGCCGGAGGACCCCCGGCCCTTTGTCGAGCTGTCGGCCCGGCTGGGGCAGGACCGCATCCCCTGGCGCGGCTCAATTCTGATCGAGGGCGGCGGGCGTTCGGCGATGCTGCTGAAGTCGCTCGGCGCCACCCTGTTCTCGATGTTCCCCGGCAATGCCGACGTGCGCCGTGCCTTCGAGGCGCTGAAGCAGGAGCGCGACACCAACGGTCACGTCGGGGTCAAGCTGCGCGCCTCCTTCGCCACCTGGGCACCCACGGGCGATACCCAGAAACTGCGCCGCCGCGCCTCCACCCTTACGCAACGGCTGGAAGGCTGGGGCAACTGCAAGGCCACCAGCATTGCAGGCGACCCCCTGGAAGGAGCGTTGAGCAGCGTGCCCGCCCTGGCGCTGGCCTCGACCGGCACGCCGGGCATCGCGTTGCTGGGCGACGCCTTCGCGATGCTGCCCTGGAATCGTTGCGCCTCGCCCTGGGAGCAAGGCTCGGTCCTGTTCACCCGTCCCGACGGTGCGATCTGGCCCTATGAGCCCGCTGGCAGTTCCAAGCGCCCGCTCGTGTGCGACATCTTCGTGGCCCCGCCAGGCTCCGGAAAGTCGGTGCTCGCCAACACGATCAACCTCGGCCTGTGCCTCAGCACCGCCGTGCTGGGCTCACGCGGGGCAAAGCTGCCGCTGATCGGTAAGGCCGATATCGGACCCTCCGCCCAGGGGTTTGTGCGGCTGGTGCGCGAGGCGCTGGGACCGGAGCGCGAGCACGAGGCCCTCTTCGTGACCATGCAGTTCCGGGCGGGCTACGAGTTCAACATCTTCGACCTGCAGGTGGGCTGCACCTATCCGCTGCCTATGGAGAAGGCGTTCCTGCAGAACTTCCTGTCCTTGGCCACCATGCCGCCGGGTCAGAACATGCCCTTCGAGGGCCTGAGCCAGCTGATCGGCTACGTCATCGACGAGGCCTACCGCCTCTGTACCGACGTCCCCGGCGGCTCCCCGAAGCCTTACCGGGCCGGTGTCGAGCCGGCCGTCGATGCCGCGCTGTCGAGGCACGGCATTGTGCTGGAGCACGCCGAGCCCTGGTGGCGGGACGTGGTGGACGCCTTGATCGACCGGCAGGAATGGCGGCTCGCCGAGGTGGCGCAACGCCATGCGGTTCCGACCCTTGAAGATCTGGTGGTCGCGGCCAGAGGCGATCAGGTGCGCGACATCTTCGACGAACTGAAGATCTCCACCACGAGCGAGGACGCGATCGGGCTCTTCGAGCGATACATCTACGACGTCATCAAGAAGTTCCCGACGCTGAACGCACCGACCAGGCTGGACTTCGGGCCGGCTCGGATCATCGTGCTCGACCTCGCTGCCGTGGCGCCAACCGGCTCGGCGGTGAACGACCGGCAGACGGAGATGATGTACCTGCTGGCGCGCCACATCCTGGCGCGCAACTTCACCCTGCACCCGGACTACGCCGAATACGTTCCGGAGAAGGTGCGCGATTACCAGCGCAGTCGGTTCCAGGAGATCATGGAGTCGGTGAAGCGGCTCGACTACGACGAGTGGCACCGCACCAAGGGAAGTCCGCAGGTTCGCGATCAGGCTGCACTGGACGTGCGCGAAGGGCGCAAGCACAACCTGCAGCTGGGCTTCGCATCGCAGCGGCTGAGCGACATGGGAGAGGAGCTTGTCGGCCAGTCCACGGGACGGTTCATCCTCAAGACCGGCGACGAGAAGGAGTGCAACGAGGTCATCGAGCGCTTCGGGCTGAGCAAGGCCAGCGCCGACGTCGTGCGCTTCGCCCTGCAGGGGCCGGGCCCGAAGGGGGCGCCGTTCCTGGCAGTGCTGCTGGCCGGGGGCGCGAAGTACGAGCAGATGCTGGTGAACTTCCTGGGGCCGGTGGAGCTGTGGGCGTTGAGCACGACGCCCGGTGACACGGCCCTTCGCAACCGTCTGTACGCGGCGGTGGGCTTCAAGGAGGCGCTCCGGCGCCTGGCGCGGGTGTTTCCACGCGGCTCGGCCGTGGACGAGATTGATCGGCGCAAGAACGAGCGCCTGAAGCGAGGCGAGTTGGACGCCCGAGCAGAGGCGGGTGTGGTGGACGAACTCGCCGCCGAGCTGACCGATGGGCGGGGCCTGGGCATCGTGCTGCGCGACGTGGCGCAGGACAACGAGCCGCCGCGGCGGATGATGGCGGCCGAGTAGGTCAGTCAAGGAGGAGACGCCGTGTGTTCACTTTGAACACACGGCAACGGTCAGCCTGGTGTTATACCAACCGCCTCAGAGTTTGACCTGTGCCCACGAGCGGCGGGTGATGGAGGCGATCTGGTCTGGCGTGCTCATCAGGGCGGACCAGGCGTGGCAGCATGCATCGACGATGGCGTCGTAGCTGTCCCATACGCGATGGCTGAGCAGGTTCTGGCGCAGGAACTCCCAGACGTTCTCCACCGGGTTCAACTCGGGTGCGTAGCGCGGCAGCGGAAGCAAGCTGATGTTTCTGGGAAGGCTCAATCTGGGTGAGGTGTGCCAGCCTGCGCCGTCGAGCACGAGGACGGCATGCGCGCCCGTGTTCACGCAGCGGCTGATCTCGGCCAGGTGGATATTCATGGCCTCCACGTTAACCTCGGGCAGCACGACGGCCGCGCCAACGGCGCGCTCAGGGCAGACTGCACCGAAGAGCCAGGCCCAGGTGTAGCGATGATCGCGCACGGCACGCGGGCGCGTGCCCCGCTTGGCCCAGATCCGTGTCAGCGTGCCCTGCTGGCCGACGCTGGCTTCGTCCATAAACCAGATCTCAAGGGGAGAGCCGGGTGCAACCGCGCCGACGGCTTCCTTCACCCGATCAGTGAAGCCCCCTTAAAAGCCGCCTGCGCGGCGGGGTCGCTCTGCGGGTGCTGTGGCCGCACGGAAAGACGGCGGAAGCGCAGTTTGGTCAGCAGCTTGCCCACCGTGCGCTCGTGCAGGCTGACCCGGAACTCGCTCCCGATCCGCTCCTGCAGGTCACGACAGCGCCAGCGTACGACACCGTCGCGCTCCAGGTCTGGTCCATCCTCAACCCACCGGGCCACCATGGTTGCCTGCTCACTGGAGAGCCGTGGAGCCGGGCCCGGAGCACGGCGGTTTGTCAGCCCGGCAATCCCTTCATCGTTGTAGCGATGCACCCAGTCGCGCAGCGTCTGCCGGTCCATACCGCAGTTCTCGGCCGCCTCCTCACGCGAGGCCCCTTCCAGCACCAGCGCGATCGCCAGCATCCGGCGTGCCGCATTCGCATCACGGCTCCGCGCCGCTGATCTCCGGAGCTCGGCCGCCGAAAGATCCTGTCGCGTGATCGCCAACGCCATCTCAGCCTCCTAAAATCAGCCGTCAGGAGGAGCGAATCACAACCACCGCACGGGCGGGATCACATCCGAGTCAGTTGCCAAGGCGATTGGTATTAGCCAGTTCTCAACCCGAAGGCCGCGGATGCGTCGGAACTCTCCGACATTCGCTGTCACGAGGGTTGCTTCCAGGGCGTAGGCATGCGCGGCAATCAGCAAGTCATTCTCTCCGATCGGCTGACCTGCCGCCTCCAACTCGGCTCTTAGTCCGCCGTACTCAGCATCGGCGGGAACTTCCAGTGCCATCACTGGCACCACATCCAGAAAGGCCTCTACCCGCTCCAGGAGCCGAGGTGATCCCTTCTTGGCACAGCCGTAGCGCAGCTCCGCTGCCACGATGATACTGACGCAGACTGCTGCCCCCGCCGCCCGCGCCTTGCGCGCTGCTGTTCCGCTGGGGTTCCGGATTAGGTCGCTGACGATGTTGGTATCCAACATGTACAGCACGCTCAGAAGATGTCCCGTGTGACAAGCGGCTGATCGTCGATGTCTGGAAGAGATTCCTCCATGGGTTCCCAGCTGTCCAGAAGCACTGAGAGGTTCTTGGACCGGACGGGTTCTAGGATGAGGCGATCGCCGTCGCGGCTGATGATGGCTTCGTTACCAGGGAGTTCGAACTCCACAGGTATGCGGACAGCCTGATTCCGGTTGTTTCGGAATAGGCGCACCTGACGGGGGGTGGGGTTGGATCGCGGCATGTCGGGACCTCCCAGGAAGGGGTATGCCAGACATATGCCAGCCGCCTGGCACTGAAATCAAGGGTATTCCTAATTCGGTACCATCCGCCTCGATGGTGCGACGCGCCGTTCGCGCCGACTGCCCGCACTCTCCGCTTCGACGAGCTGGAGATCCCCATGGCAAGCACACGACTGAGGTTGGCGACGGTACTCGCGGGGCTCGTGGGCCTGGCTGGCTGCGCCGGCACAGGCCCGACCACCGAGATCGTCACCACCGGCATGCCCAATCCCGAGGTGGCGCTGCGCCGCTCTATGGAGCAGGTCGGCCAGCAGATGGCCCAGCTCGGCGGCTTGAACCGCCCAGCGCTGGCCGCCGGCCAAGGTCCGGTGGTGCCGGAGGAGCTCCGGCGTCCGGTGGCCTTCACCTGGAACGGGCCGCTGGCCGACGGCGTGCGCAAGCTGGCCGGGACCATCGGCTACACCGTGGTTGTGTCCGGGGTTGAGCGGCCGCAGCCCGTGCCCGTGGCGGTCAACCTACCCTCCACCACCCTGGTGGACGCTTTCGCCGCCCTGGGCGAGCAGGCGGGCGCCTATGCCACCGTGCAGCTCGACCTGGCCAGCCGCACCGTGCAGGTGGTGCACCATGTCTGAGCCCCGCCGCTCCGGTCCGCGTCCCGCACTGTTGGCCGCGACAGCGCTCGCGGCCCTGGTCCTCGCCCCGGCGGCCCGCGCCGAGGGCAGCGTCAGCTTCCTGGCGAGCCCGCTCATGCCGGGGCAGGCGCAGTATGAGGCCGCCTCACGCACTTTGGCCGACCAGATCAATCAGCCTATCACCGGCGCCGGCACCCTGCCCGTGGTCGAGGGCGTGGAGGCTCCGCCTTCGCTGGAGGCCCTGCAGGCGGCCCGCCCCGGCGATCAAGTGGGCGACGGTCTCGAAACCGGACGTGCCGAGGTGCTGCGCCAAGCGGCCACGATCTACGGCGCCCAGGGTGGCCTCGCGGGCCGGTCCTTCGCCATCAACGAGATGCTGCGCCGCTACGAGGCCCAGCTCACCACAACCTACGACTTCCGTCCGCTGGTGCTCTCGGTCGGGGGCGGCCAGACGCTGATGCGCCCCCCGATCGTGTCGGAGGCGCAGATGGCCTTCGCGCTGGGCGAGAACGGGCAGGTGGCCCGAGAAACCAGCTGCATCTTCGAGATCACACGCGAGGCGCAGCTGACCTCGGCCCCGCCGGACTGGCGCTCCTACCTCGTGCGATCCTGGGGCACTCCGGCCCGGCCGGCCGATGCCGCCCTGCCACGGACCCGTCAGGAGGTGCGGTACTGGGATCGCTGGGTCGCCGAAGGCTGGGCCCAGGGCGAGAAGCAGGCGGTCAACATCTTCCTGTCCGACCTCGGCCGCCTGCAGCGCGACCTGATCGGCATGGCCCGCTTCCGGGTGCTGCTGCGCGCCGGGCTGGTGGAGGAGCCGCGTATCGCCTTCGAGAGCAGCGCCGCCGACGGCGGCCGCTCGCGTCTGGCGATCGGGGATCGCACCGTGCGGATCACCGACCAGCCGGGGCTGCAGCGCAACCCAAGGCGCTGGCAGCCGGGGGCGGGCTGCCGATGAGCGCCGTGCTGGAAGCAGTCCACGAAGACATCGGGCCCTCCTCCGAAGGGTGGCCCGAGCAGGGACTTCGCTGGGTCGAAGACCCCCGCAAGTCCGCCCCTGGGCTGGATTCCCTGCTCATCTGGGCACACCGCCAGGGGGCCTCGCGCATCTCCTTCCAGACCGGCCATCCGGTCTGGATCATGGTTCATGGCCGCAACCGCAAGGCGACCAGCAAGGCGCTGAGCGAGGTGGAGGTGTCCGTCGTGACCAACCACCTCTACGGTGCCGACGGCACCGCCCGCCTGCAGGGCGGATCGGACTTCGACGTATCCTACGCCGTGGCGATCAGCCGCTCCGAGCGGCTGCGGTTCCGCGTCAACGCCACTCCCATCCACACCAGCCGCCGCGGCGGAGCGAACCTGGTGCTGCGCCCCATTCCCGACATGCCCCCGGACCTCGATGCGCAGCTCGTCGAGCCGGAGATTCTCGAGAACTACCGACCGCGGGGCGGCTTCGTGGTGGTCAGCGGCTCCACCGGCTCGGGCAAGAGCACGCTGATCGGCGGCTTCACGGTTGCCAAGCTGAGAGATCCGAACGGCCACTACAACATCGTCGAGGGCGCGGCGCCCATCGAGTTCCTGCTCGACCGTCTCGAGGGCCCGACTTCGACCATCGCGCAAACGGAGATCCCGCGGGATCTGCCGACCTTCGAGGCCTTCATCCGCGGCTGCTGGCGGCGGGAGGCCACTGACATCATCGTCGGCGAGAGCCGCGACGGGGCGACGATGTCCGCATCGCTCAACGCTGCCATGGCGGGCTCGACGGTGACCACCACCATCCACGCCGACGACTTGGCACTGACGATCCAGCGCATGGTGGCGCTGTGCCCCGGTGACGAACGCGACAACCTTGTCACCTCGATCGCTCAGTCACTGCGGCTTATCATCAACCAACGCCTGGTGTTCTCGACGGACGGCAAGCGCACCGCGCTGCGCGAGTACCTCGTCTTCGACGCCCCGCTGCGGAGGCGCCTGATGCAGACCTCTCCCTCCGACTGGCCCGACCTGATCCGCACCACGCTGGAGACGGACGGCCAGTCCTATCGCAAGGCCATCACCCGGGCGCTGGAGGAGGGCCGGATCAGCCCCACCGTCGCCGAAGGTGAGATGAGGAGGATCGGCTGATGTGGAGGAACACCGCACTGCCCATTCGGTTCCTGATGCTGGACGCCCGAGCCTTGCTGCCGGTGCTGTGCTTCGTCACCTACTGGAGCTGGACGACCCTCTACATTGCCCTTCTCGGGACTGCCTTCTTCGGCGTGCTCTCATTCTTCGGGCTGACCCTGCCGGCGCTGTTCCGCATCGTCCGGGGCTGGCTTGTTGGCCGGCTCCGCCCGGCGGTGCCGGCCTGGAAGCGGCGGAGGCTGGCGTGAGCGAGGCGTTAAACCTCGGCGCGGTCGGGCGCACGCTTCAACGGCTGGTGGAGCGCGACGGGCGACCGCTGCTGCTTCGCGACGAGGCTACCGGCCTCGATCACCGGCTGCCCGCGGCATTGGTCGCGGCCCCGGACGGCTTGATGCCGAACTTCCTGGCGGCGGCGAATGTCGTGTGGCGGGCCGCGACGGGTCGGCACCTGGGGATCGAGCAGGAGCACGACCCCGACGCGTTGCTGGGCTACCGGGTGAAAGGCATCCGGGGTGCGCCCTTCTCAGTGGTGATGCTGTCGGCCATGGAAGCCATCGAGCGGACCGGCAGCCCGTCGGCGCTGCCGGTCAGCGATTTCGCCAAGCTCTGGCAGCAACTGCGGCCCTTCGGGGTCACGGATGGGCGCGAAGCCACCCCAAGCCGCCCGCAGGGACCAACGCCATGAGGACATTCCTTCTCGCGGCGCTTGCCGCTGCGGCTGTGGCCGCAGCACCCGCCAAGGCCTCGGTGTCGGACGGCACCGTGGCGGCCGTGACCGAGTGCATCCAGGCCGCGGCGGCACTGCATCGCTTGCCGCCGGGGGTGATTGCAGTGCTGCTGTCGGTAGAGGGGGGCTCAATCGGACGGGCGAGCCAGAACACCAACGCCACGGTGGATATCGGACCGATGCAGATCAACCAGATCCATCTGCCGACCATCGCTCGGCGCTGGAACACCACGACTGCGGCCGCTCGCGAGGCGCTGCTGAACAACTTCTGCGCCAATGTTGAAGCTGGAGCGTGGATCCTGCGGCGGGAGATCGACGGCGCCGGCGGTGACTTCTGGGAGGGCGTGGGTCGCTACCATTCACGCACCGACGTCTACAAGACACGCTATCTCCGCAAGGTCCTGGAGCACGTCATGCGGCTGCAGCTCATTGCCGTGCCAGCAACTCGGATCGCTGCGCACTAACCTCCTGCCGTGTCAGCACATTGCGCGGAAATGGACGGGTAGATTTCGGGCGGGGGCATGTGACTACGCGCCGTTCGCGTCGCGGGGCGGCACGGTTCGCGTGTCGCCACTGGAGCCATCCCAATGTACGTGCCGCCTACCCTCCCCGATCCACCGCAGTCCCTTCGTAACGGTGATGCCATCGATATCCGCGATCTATTGCTGCGCCACCTCGGGGGCGGGCAGACGGCGGGCGACGGCGATCCGCTGACAAGCCGGGCCACTCGCCTGCTGGGCGCGGCAGCAGCGGTGCTGACATGGATGCGGGACCGCGAGGCTTTGCGCCTCGACGGGGCCGCGATCCGCTTGGCGCTGCAGCTGCGCTCGGTCGCCACTCTCGCGAACCGGCGCGCCTTCCTCATGCCGTGCTGGGCCACGGGGTGGTTCCGCGAGCAGCCTGTGCCGAACATGCCCGAGAGCCTGATCTATCCGCTGAACGCCTATCTCGCGGACCTTCCGGGCTACGATACGGCCCTCCCGTATGATGGCCAGCGTGGCGGCGAGGCCCGTCGGCAGCACGCCAGGGTGCTGTTCGTGGCCTTGCCCTCCTGGACCGCCGGGAGGCTCCCGTCGTGAGCGTTGGCAAGGGCACCGGGCGCTCGGGCTGGGCCTCGAGCGACGACTACACTTTTCTCAGTCTCGCCGTGATCGTCGTCGGCCTAGCCTTTGGCGGCTGGATGCTGTGGAGCTACCACCACACGGAGGTGGTGGAGGCGGTCGCAGCCCTGCAGCTGTGGAAGATTTCGGCGCTTTCGCTGGTGACGGACGAACTCGGAGGCCTGTCGAGAATGGTGGCGGTCGCTCGCTACGAGACAGTGACCTTTGATGAGCTCATGGCGATGAGTGGTAGGGTCAACACCGTTATCCGCATACCCGCCGCGGCACTGATCGGCGCTCTGGCCGTCCTGTGTTTCGTGTGGGCGCCGCCGGCCCGGTTCCGGCGCCGGTTCGACCTCGACGGGCTGGCACGGGAGCAGGCGCGCTTCTTCCGCGCGGCCGGTGCCTATCTCGGCCGAGGCTTGCGGCTCGTCCCGCTCGGAACAGGCGCGCCCCGCCCAGCTGACCCTGCCCTTCATCCACACGAGTGGCTGCTCCGCCTGCCGGTGGAACAGAAGGAGGTGGAAGCGGCCACGGGGCCGTCAACCTCGGCGCAGCAGGCAGCTCCCGAGGCGGAACAGGCCGGGAGCGCGGCCGAGGCCAAGCCTAAGCGGAAGTGGCGCAAGCTTCAGGAAGCATCGTCCGAGTACGACGCCGATCGGGTCAGGAAGGGGCTCATCGCCCAGCTCGGGCCGGTCTGGCGTGGTGCAACCGCTGCCCGCCCGCAGTCCCGGGTGATGTTCGCAGCCTTTGCTCTGCACCTGGCCGGCCGTCGCGAGGAAAGCCTCTTGCTGCTGGGCGACTTCGCCGAAGCTCTTGCATCCGACACAGGGCATGGGCCGGCCGGCCCCGAGGCCTTGCTTCCGGTGCCGCCCTCGGTGCTCGCGGCCGCAGACGCGCTGATCGGCGATGGGACGGTGGGCAGGCCGGCCGAGGCCATCACCCGGCACCATGCTTTCGAGACCACCGCGCTCATGAGCCTGCTGAATGCGGCGCGGCTGAACGGAGGCGTTCTGGCTCCGGCGCAGTTCAACGGGCTCAAGCTGGTGGACCGGGGGCTCTGGTACGCCCTGCACTCGCTCGGCTTCCCTGGCCACGGGCTGGGGCAGAACGCCCACCCGAACCCCCGTGTCGAGGCCGTCGGCGCCCGCGCGCACTGGAATGCCGAACGGCAGGCGCGGTGCCCGCTGTTCGAGCCCGACGTGGATTCAGCCCTGCGCGCCGTTCGCGCCGCAATCAAGCAGCATCGGGAAGAGCAGAAGGAGCAGCCGTGATGGCCGGTAGCGACGTGCGAGATCGTGAGGAGCGGGGTTTGTCCCGCGAAGTACCCTCCGGGGCCTGGGCGGCAGGGCCGGACGGGATGCATATCCATGTCCACCTGGCGGAGGCGACAAAGCAGGAGACGCGTCGGTCCTTGCTTCCCTGGCTGGGCGGCGCGGCGGCCGTGGTCGTGGCGTTCGGCGTCGGCCAGCTCACTGCGTCGCCGTCCAGCGGCCGCGCGGCAGATGCCGGCCTTCGGGCGCAGCCCCCGACGGTGATGCGGGCGGTGCCATCCTTGCCGGATGCCCCTCTCCAGCTTGCGCCCGCACGCGGCGCCGAGGTGCAGCTACCGCCGCTCCCGCAACTGCCCCCGATGCTGCAGCAGCAGCTGGCGCAGCCCCCGCGTGTCGTCCCCCCCTCCCCGGCCCCGGTGGTCGCCGGATCGCCGGGAACGCCGCCTCGTAACGCCTTCGGCCTCGAGCGCTGAGGTCGGGGCGATGATTCAGCGGGAGATCTCTGGGCCGCAGAACCAGTTCGAGCGCGGCAGCGGCATGGGCTACCGCGACGTCCGGCCCTTCACCGTCCGCCTCGCGGAGCTGCTCGGAAGCCAGTTTTCGGGTCTCGCACTGACCGCCGGTGCCGGAGTGTCCATCTTCTACCCAGCGTCCATCGACTTGCTGCTGCCGACAGCGGCCATCTACGCGGCCTGGGTGATGCGGCGGCGGGTGAGGCTACCCCTGCGCCTGCCGCGGAGCGCGGACCAGCCGGACTGGAACTATCCCAGCCCGGTGGACCGCAAGCCTCAGAGGGCCGCAGGCTCGATCTTCCTCGGCATAGACCAGGTAACGGGGCAGGAACTCTGGATCACCAACGAGGACGGTCGACAGCACGGAACCATCCCCGGCACCACCGGAGCGGGTAAAACCACCGCTATCCTGAGCCTGCTGGCCAACTCCCTGACCCACGGCTCCGGCTTCGTGCTGGTGGACGGCAAGGCCGATAACAAGCTCTATGGCGAGGTGATGGCGCTGGCACGGCGCTTCGGCCGTGAGGACGACGTGCTGGTCCTGAACTTCCTTGTCGCGTCCGGGATCAAGCAGAGCAACACCTTCAACCCCTTCGCCGGGGGTAATGCCGATGCCATCCGCGAACTGCTGGTGTCTCAGCTGGGCGAGCAGAAGTCCGACGACAGCAACGGTGTGTTCCGCGCCCGCGCGGTGGCCCTGATTGGCACCATTACCCCTGTGCTGGTGTGGATGCGCGATCAGATGGGAATCCCCATCAACATCGAGACGATCCGCTTCTCACTGGAGCTGCGCTCCATCGACATGCTGGCCTCGCACCGCATCTTTCTCGTGCGCGATGCCATCGGCGGCAAGGTATCGGAGATCTCCGTGCCGACCATGCCGGAGGACATCATCTACCCGCTTAAAGCCTACCTGGGTGAATTGCCGGGCTATGACACCTCGCAGCCCTACAACAAGCAGAAGGGCGAGGAGCCGTCCAAGCAGCACGGTTTCGCGCTGTTCTATTTCACCGGCGTATTCTCACAGCTTTCCGTCAGCCTCGGGCACATCTTCAAGGTGCTGTCGGGCGACATCGACATGCGCGACGTGGTGCTGAACCGGCGAATCCTGGTGGTGAACCTTCCGGCGTTGGAGAACTCCGACGACACCCTTGCCGCGCTCGGCAAGATCGTGGTGGCCTCGCTTCGCGGCATGCTGGCACAGCTCCTCGGCGCCAAGCTGGAGGGAGACAGCAAGGAGATCTTCTCGCTCAAGCCGGGCATGGGCGAGGGCCCGTTCCACGTCGTGTTCGACGAGGTGGCGTACTACGCCACCAATGGGATGGACCGTATGCTGGCGATGGGGCGTGGCCTAAACATCATGTTCTGGCTCTGCTTCCAGGAGGTATCGGGCATCTGGGCGCGGTTGGGAGAGAAGACTGCCTCGCTGCTCGGCAATGCCAACCTGACCATCGCCATGCGACAGCAGGATGCCAACCGCACGCGGGAGTGGATCGAGAAGACCGCCGGCGAGACCGAAGTGACTCAGGCCACCTCCTTCGTGGCGGGCGAGGCCGGGCAGTACCGCGAGGGCCCCTCGGCTGAAGTCCGCAAGGTGAACCGGGTGGCGTGGTCTGATTTGCAGAAGCTGCTGGAAGGCGAGGCCATCGTGATGCTGGGTGGACGGCGCGTGTACGCCAAGCTGTTCCACGCTGACGTCAAGGCGGATGGTCCGATCCGTCGGAACCGGCCGCTGATCCTCACTGGCCTCACCAAGGATGGGAAGGAGCCGGGCGGCCGGGTGAAGGATGTCGCGGCGCGGCTGGAAAGCGGACGGGTTCCCCCGGGCCTGCCGGTCACGGAAGATCCTGTGCTGCGAGCCATGGTGGATGCCTTCCGTAGCAGCGACGCCGAAACGCCGGAGGGTCGGATCGCCGCGGCTATTGCCGCTGCCGGCGCGACGCCCCTCCCCATACCGGCCAACGACGTCCTCCCAGAGCCGCCCGTCACGAGCAGCCAGCCCATGATGGAGGCGATGAAGCCGGTCCAAGCCGGCGATGAAGCCGCGAGCTCGCTCCCTGCTTCGTCGGCGCGGATCGTCGCCGCTGATCGCGGTCTCTCGACGTCCCTCTCCGCCATAGAGTTGGCGCACGGCGCCCCGGCGGCCACCGCCGAACGCATCGGCCGGGAGGTCGCTCGCGACGTCATCGAGGCCGGCACGCTCGACCTTCCCGAGCCGCCCGCCATGACGGCCAAGGAATTGGCGGCGCGGCTGAACCTGCTTATCGGGCGGTTGGCGGCATGACCGCGACCGACCTTCCCGGCGCCCGCCCAATCCTCGCTGCCCTCCACCGTCCCGCGACGCTGGCCGACCTGACGGCAGCGAGCGGAGGGTCGGTCGTCAAGGCCACACGAACCCTGCTATACTAGCTTCGGGATGGGAGAGCCGTTGCCTACTGCCTCGACCACTTCATCCTGCCCGGACATCTCCTCGCCCTTCGTGACGATCCGACCGGGACGGACAGGTCGGCAGGCCGCCGCGTGATGGCCGCGCTGACGCAAACTTCGAGTGTGGCCGAGCTCGCCGGACGGACCGGACTGCCGGGGGCCGAAGTCCGTTCAGCGATCTTCGCCTCACCCGGATCGACGCCGTAGCGTCCGTCAGGTCCGAAGGTAAGAGTTGGCGCCGTAGCGAAGGAACCCCGGCGAGGGCATCGCGGCGGCGGATCGAGCACATGGCCGCCCAGGCCGCGGCGATGATCCTGCTGGACGTGCCCCGCACGAGTTGCGAGATAGCCAAGGCCATCGGTTACGGCGCCGCCGTGATGAACGACCTCGTGCAGGGCCTGATGCACAGCGGCGAGGTGCTGCGTGTCGAGCGATCGCGCTACGTCCGTTCCACCAATCCTAGTGTCGCGTCTTTCCAGACCTCGATCTTGGTGCCCTGAGCCGCCCGGGCGCCCGCAAGTGGAAGCGCCGCCACAGCCAGACCGACGCCCAGGATCGCACGCCTGCTGTTCAATGGCGGCACAAAGTTTTCACTCATCACATGGTTCCCTGATTGGCTCGGTGCGCTGCAGCACTCGGCGCTTCGCGTCTCGCTCGCTGTCCTGTTCTCGATAGGTTTGAGGCAGCTAAATTCCCGCCTCCCTCAGCGATTTCGTCCAAGATGGGGCACTCCGGCCGGTGATCACCGTGGCAGGCCGCCGCGATTTCCTCCAGCGCCTCGCACATCCTGGTCAGCTCGACGATTTTGGCGCGCAGTTCGGCCGCGTGCTCGGTCGCGATGCGCTTCACGTCGGCGCTCGCGCGGTCCTCGTCTTGCCAGAGACCGATGAGTTGCTTAATCCGGTCCAGCGGAAGGCCGAGGTCGCGGGCCCTTCGTACGAACCGGAGCGTGCCGATGTCCTGCTCCGAGTAGACGCGGTAGCCCGCCTCCGTTCGCCCCGCCGCGGGAAGGAGGCCCACGCTCTCGTAGTACCGCAGCATCTTTGCAGAGACGCCGGACGCCTTCGCGGCCTGTCCGATGTTCATGGAGATCTCCTCAACTAGGCACCGCTCGTCCTGGTCCCGGCCAAGATGGGGATTCCCACAGTGGGAAGGTAAAGGCGGCGTACTCGAGAGCTCGCGAACTCGGCAACAGATAGTCCTTGACCTTCCCATCATGGGAGACACCACCTTTCTGGGCACCTGAGCAACGAGGGCCCGCTCCACGCGGCCCGAACCGGGGCGGCAAGCATGAGCGGTCACCACACCAGTCACGGGCATCCGCACCAAGACGGACCGCGCTGCGGCCACGACCACCACCATCATGGTCCCGGCCCGGCCGCAGACCCGGGGCTGGTCACCGACCCGGTCTGTGGGATGAAGGTCGATCCGGCCACCTCCAAGCATCGCCTGGAGCATGCCGGGACGACCTTCCATTTCTGCTCGGCCGGTTGCCGGACGAAGTTCCAGGCCGATCCCGAAAAGTACCTCAAGCTGAAAGATGCCGCCGCGGCACCGGCCCCCGCCCCTCGGAAGGGCGCCATCTACACCTGCCCCATGCACCCGGAGATCCGGCAGGAAGGCCCCGGCAACTGCCCCATCTGCGGCATGGCGCTGGAGCCGCTGGAGGTGACCGCCGAGGCCGCCCCTAACCACGAACTAGCCGACATGACCCGCCGGTTCTGGATTGGCTTGGCCCTCGCGCTTCCTGTAGTGATCCTGGAGATGGGGGCTCACATTCCCGGGCTGGGCCTGCACGAGTTGGTGCCGCCTCGGACGTCGGTCTGGGTCCAGTTCCTGCTGGGTACGCCCGTCGTGCTCTGGGCGGGCTGGCCGTTCTTCGTCCGCGGCTGGCAGTCGGTGGTGAACCGCAGCCTGAACATGTTCACCCTGATCGCCCTCGGGACGGGCGCCGCCTACCTCTACAGCCTGGTGGCGACCTTCGCCCCCGGGGCCTTCCCGGAGGGCTTCCGCGGGATGGACGGAACGGTCGCCGTCTACTTCGAGGCGGCCGCCGTCATCACCGTGCTCGTCCTGCTCGGGCAGGTGCTGGAACTGCGAGCCCGCGAGCAGACCGGCGGCGCCATCCGCGCCCTGCTCAACATGGCACCGAAGACCGCACGGCGCCTCAAGGATGACGGGGAGGACGAGGAGGTCCCCCTGGCGGACGTCCAGGCCGGTGACCGGCTGCGGGTGCGTCCTGGCGAGAGTGTGCCGGTGGACGGGGAGGTGCTGGAGGGCGGCGGCGCCGTGGATGAGTCCATGGTCACCGGCGAATCCTTGCCGGTCGAGAAGCAGTCCGGTTCCAAGGTCATCGGCGGCACGGTGAACGGCACTGGGTCGCTGGTGATGCGGGCGGACAAGGTCGGCTCCGACACCATGCTGTCGCGCATCGTGGCCATGGTCGCCGACGCCCAGCGCAGCCGAGCCCCCATCCAGCGGATGGCCGATACGGTGTCCGGCTACTTCGTCCCCGGGGTCATCGCGGTCGCGGTGCTGGCCTTCGTCGCCTGGGCCGCCTGGGGACCGTCCCCGGCGCTCTCCTACGGGCTGATCGCCGCCGTCTCGGTGCTCATCATCGCCTGCCCCTGCGCGCTCGGGCTCGCGACCCCGATGTCGATCATGGTTGGCGTCGGCAAGGGCGCGTCCGCGGGCGTGCTCATTAAGTCGGCCGAGGCGCTCGAGCACATGGAGAAGGTCGATACCCTGGTCGTGGACAAGACCGGCACCCTGACGGAAGGCAAGCCCAAGGTCGTGGCCGTGGTCCCGGCGCCGGGTCTGACCGAGGCCGAGGTGCTGCCGCTGGCCGCCAGCCTGGAGCGGTCCAGCGAGCACCCGCTGGCCGCCGCGGTCGTGGCGGCAGCCAAGGAACGCGGCATGGCCTTCGGAGAACCGGCCGACTTCGCCTCTGTCACCGGTAAGGGCGTGACCGGCACGGTGGAGGGGCGCCAAGTCGCACTGGGCAACGCGCGGCTGATGCAGGAGCTCGGGGTGGAACTGGGCGCCCTCGCGGCCAGAGCGGACGAGCTCCGCCGCGAGGGGGGAACGGCGCTCTTCCTGGCCATGGACGGCAGGCCGGGCGGCGTCATCGCCGTGGCCGACCCCGTCAAGCAGAGCACGCCCGCAGCGCTGGAGAGCCTACGCGCCAGCGGCATCCACATCGTCATGCTGACGGGCGACAACCGCACGACGGCGGAGGCGGTGGCCCGCAGGCTCGGTATCGAGGAGTTCGAGGGCGACGTCCTGCCCGAGGACAAGCACCGTATCGTCCGCGAGCTGCGGGCCCAGGGAAAGGTCGTCGCCATGGCTGGTGACGGCGTCAACGACGCCCCGGCCCTGGCCGAGGCCGACGTCGGCATCGCTATGGGCACCGGGACGGACGTCGCGATGCAGAGCGCGGCCGTGACGCTGGTGAAGGGCGACCTTGCCGGAATCGCGCGTGCGCAGACCTTAAGCCGGGCGACCATGCGCAACATCCGGCAGAACCTGTTCCTCGCTTTCGTCTACAACATGCTCGGTGTGCCGCTCGCCGCTGGCGTGCTCTACCCGGTCCTCGGGATCCTGCTCAGTCCGATCGTCGCAGCACTGGCGATGGCACTGAGTTCGGTCTCGGTCATCGGCAACGCCCTGCGGCTGCGAGCCCTCCGGCTCTGAGGCCATCGCGTGACCATGGCTACAGACATGGTCGCCCTGGGCTTCTACCCAGGGTGGCGAGCGGCCTCATCGACCGCCGCCCCTCTCCGGTTCAGCGGGTCCGCGCACCCGAGGAGCCGCTCATCTGATTGCAGTGCGCCATCATCGCCTGCATGTCCTGCGGAATCGTTCGCCCGGCGCTGGCGTCGGCCTGCATCTGGCGACAGTGCGCCATCATGTCCTGCATGTTCATGCCGGACATGTTGTGGCCCTGCATGCCGGACATTCCCTGCATGTTCTCGTGGTTCATCCCGGGCATGTTGGAGTGGTCCATGCCCTGCATGCTGTCCATCCGCCCCGTGGCGCTGGAAGGCTGCGCCGTCGAGCGGCCCGCGGGCTGGACGGGCAGTTCGGCGGACGTGGGAGCGGATGAGGCTCCCACCGGCTTGAAGGCCGGGGCGCAGGCATCATGCTTGTCCCGAACGCGGGCAGCGGGATCGCCGCTCCCGCTTCCGACCCGCGTCACGTCAGCTGCCGCCGGACGAACCACGCCACGAGCGGCGGCAGCAGGACCCACTGCAGCACCGGCGAGAGCCCGACCCCGAGCAGCGGGACGATCGGCATGGCCTCAGCGTACGTCCACCGCCCGAGCGGGCCCGTTGCCAGCCACTCCAGCACCGCCGTGATCGCGACGCCGATGCCGATGAAACCCGCAAGCTGCCCGGTGCTGGGGGCGAAGATCCAGCGCCCTGTCCCAGCCACCGCGGCGATGCCCCAGAAGGCCACCACCGCGATGACGGCGTCGCCGAGGGTAGCGCTCGTGCAGACCTTGATGGCATCCCAGTGCGACGCCTCGGGCATGCCGCGGAACAGCGGCACTTGCAGAAACTCCCAGGGATAGTTCAGCAGGAAGGCGAAGACCGCCACGTTCGCCGCGGGCGCCTCGAGGAGGCGGCGGAGGGGACCAAGCGGCCGGGCGGGAGCATGGCGCCGATCGGGGGGGCGGTGCACGGACGTCACGCGACGGCGCCATGACCCCGGTGCGTCGGATCGAGAGCGGAGGGCCCGCCATCCGGCGTCCCGCTCACCCATGGACTGGCATCCGCCGCCGGTCGCGCCTGCCCCTCATACATGAAGGTCATCGGCTTCGGTCCCTTGCCGAGGTATTCGGAGCGGAAATATATCACGCGAACCCGGCCACGCGCAGCATGTCGCCCACGGGATTGTCGAAGTGGCAGCTGTCCCGGGCCCATAGGGGGTCCAGGCGACGCTGCCTGGCGGTGGCCCCCGGCTCCGGCGCCAGCCCGTGCTCGACGAAGAGGCGCTCCCCCTCAGGCCGGAGCACCCGGCGCGTTCCGCCGAGGCCGGCACGGGCGTCGCCCAGGCTGCAGAGCGTCCAGGCCATCACGATGGCGTCCACACTGCGCTCCGCGAGCGGGATCGCCTCGGCCGCCGCCAAGTGCGCGGCGCAGCAGCTCCGCCGAGGGGTCGAGGCCGATCACCAGCTCGACACCGGGGCCGTAGAGTGGCAGGTTCAGCCCCGAGCCGGCGCCGACCTCGAGCACCCGCCCTCGCGCGGGCCACACCAGCCGTCGGCGGTAGGACGCAAGATCCTCGGCGCGCATCGTCCAGTCGGTCAGGCGCGGCGGGATCCAGCGCTCATAGGTGCTCAAGGCCTTGCTCCGCGCCAGCGCCCTCAGAGCCCTCCATCGGCCAGACATTGGCGGACCCGTGTCAGCCGCTCGCAATGCCCCTGATGACCTTGCCAGTCCCGCCGCAGTTCACGCAGGTTTCGCCCCGGACCCGGCTGGTGCCGTGGCACTCGGGGCAGATGTCCTCGCCGGTGCCCGGCGCCCTCGCCCGCTGGTCCACTTCCGTCACGGATCTACGCCCGGCGGAGCGGGAGGAGGTTGAGCGGGATCTTTAGGTACGAGGAGCCGTTCGCCTCCGGCTCAGGCAGCCGACCGCCCCGGATGTTCACCTGCAGCGCCTCCAGCATGAGCGCCGGCAGCGGCAGCCCGGCGTCCCGCGCTTCGCGCTTCCGGACAAACGCCTCCTCCGAGATGCCGTCGCGGACATGGATGTTGCGCTCGCGCTGTTCGGCGACGCTGGACAACCACCTGGCCTCCCGACCGCCAGGCATGTAGTCGTGCCCGGTGAAGAGCCGCGTCTCCGGCGGCATTGCCAGGAGGCGTCGGATCGAGCGCCAAAGTGCGCGCGCGTCGCCGCCTGGGAAGTCGGCCCGCGCCGTGCCCGAGTCCGGCATGAAAAGCGTGTCGTGCACGAACGCAGCGTCACCGATCCGGTAGGTCACCGAAGCCGCGGTGTGCCCGGGCGAGAAAATCGCCTCCGCCTCGATCCCTCCCACACGAAAGCGCTCGCCGTCCTTGAAGAGGCGGTCCCACTGCGATCCGTTCGCGGGAAAGTCGGTGAGGTTGTAGATCGTTTTCCACATCTTTTGAACGACCGTCACGTGATCTCCGATTGCTATCGGCGCGCAGCCTAGCCGTTCCTTGAGGTAGTGCGCGGCCGAGAGGTGGTCGGCGTGCGGGTGGGTATCGAGGATCCACTCGACCTCGAGCCCATGTCCTCGCACGAAATCCAGCATGCGGTCGGCGAAGTCCGTTCGCGTCGCCCGGGCGTTCCGGTCGAAGTCGAGCACCGGATCGATCAGGGCACAGCGCCCGGTGGCCGGATCGGCGGCGACATACGCGACGCTATTGGTGTCCTCGTGGAAGAAGCCGGTCACCTCAGCGCGACGATGTTCGTCCATTCTCGGTCTCCCATCACGGCGTGGTTCTCTCATCCCGGCCGAGAGCGGCCCAGCCGCATACATCCGCCTCTGGCCAGCTGGCGGTCCGCCTCGTTGCGCCAGCGGGACCGCGCTCGGCTCTGCGGGCGCGGGGGTCCCGGAAGGTTTTGCCGAAAGCAATCAGCCTTCTGGCGGCATGCACCCGCATCCGCCTGGAGCCGCTCACGGGGCGCGATGCGCGACACACTGCATCGCGCGCGACGAAGCACTTCAGGAGGTCTCCTTCATCTCGACGTAACGCAGATAGGGGCGCTTCGCCTCCCAGCCTTGAGGGAAGAGGGACCTCGCCTGCTCGTCGGTGATAGAGGGCGGGATGATCGCCCGTTCGCCGGGGCGCCAGTTCACCGGTGTCGCCACCTTCGCTGTGTCGGTCAACTGCAGGCTGTCGATGACCCGGAGGATCTCGTCGAAGTTGCGGCCGGTGCTGGGCGGGTACATCAGCGCAAGCCGTACTTTCTTCTGCGGGTCGATGACGTAGACGGTGCGCACCGTGACCGCCGGGTCGGCCTCCGGGTGGATCATGCCGTACATCTTGCTGACGCGCTGATCCGGGTCGGCGACCATCGGGAAATTCACAGCATAGCCCTGGGTCTCGGCGATGTCCGCCTCCCAGTCCTGGTGTCTGGAGACCGGGTCTACCGAAAGGCCGATCACCTTCACCCCGCGTCGATCGAACTCGGGCTTCAGCCGGGCCGTCTCCCCCAGCTCTGTTGTGCAGACAGGGGTGAAATCCTTCGGGTGGCTGAACAGCACACCCCAGCTTTTGCCGAGCCACTCATGGAAGCGGATACGTCCCTGGGTCGTATCCGCCTCGAAGTCAGGGGCCATCTGGCCAAGCTGAATCATGCGATTCCTCCTTTTGTCCATCAATCTCGTTCGTCCCCGCTACCGCGGACTCCGAAGATGCGAAGATGCGAAGATGCGAAGATGCGAAGATGGGTGTCGGCCGTGCGCCGTGCAACGGGAAGTCGTACACGCACGCACAGGTTCGGGCGGCGGCTCAGGCACCGGTGGCCGCCTGGTGCAGCGCGCGCGACGTGCATCTCGCCGCGCAGAGAGGCTGTCCAGAGTCCGCTGCCGCTGACCCAGGTCGGGAGGAGATCCGTTCGCTCGCTGCGGATCCGCCGCGCCTCGGAACGGCTGCCGCGCGCTCGACAGCGCTTCTCCTCGCCCATTGCGTGGCGGCGGTGCCGCTGTTGGGTCAACTCCAGGCTCGGTCTGCGTAGGCCCACCGCTCCGCCACGCGCGCAGTGGAGGTGCCGTTTCCAGAGAGCGAAGCATGAAAGGCAGCCGAAGCTGCGTCAGGCCGGCATAGCGCGGCACAGCAGACGGCTCCGCTGCTGTGCCGCGCAGGTCGGTTGCACAATTCAAAAGAACACCTCAGCCATCCAATGCTTTCCGATTAGGAGCCATGCCCGTCGTCCTTCCGGTCACGTTCCGCATCGCCGCCGCGGTGCCGCCTCATCATGAACGGCATCAGCATGCAAGGCAGAAGCACAAGCAGGATCAGCAGGGTCCAACCCCACGAGAACGTCCCCCCAGGTGAGCCGCTACCGGGGAACAGGCCCGTACCCAGCAGGAAGAGGATGACCGCAACCACCAGGAGGACGGGTACCCATCTGCGGAACCCACGGCCGAATGCTGCCTCTGGCCTTTTGTTATGCGCCGCGTCTCGCTCGGGCGGCGTGTTCGTGCGCTTCATCAAACATCTCTCATTGCGCTGAAGAGCGGCGGGAAACCGGCCGCTCACGGTTTCACGTCCTCGGCATCACCTGCCTGCAGGAGCCCTATGGAATCCGTGCCGAGGAGCACGAGGAGCAGGCACTTGAAGCCACGCCGGCCGATCTGCGATCCCGGTTCATCGCCGTCGCGAGGGGCTGCCCGAGTGCAGCCGCTTCCCCTGGCCCTTCCCTGGTGCGGTCGCCCTATCGTGGCTTTGCCGCATCCGCATCGCCCTGATCCGGAGGGTAAGGCCACCACCTCCTCCAAAAGCGCAACGGGACGCGCCGCGTGCTCCCAGGATGCGTCCTCCGCGCTG
Source organism: Roseomonas sp. KE2513 (assembly GCF_016107305.1). Classification (GTDB taxonomy): domain Bacteria; phylum Pseudomonadota; class Alphaproteobacteria; order Acetobacterales; family Acetobacteraceae; genus Roseomonas. The sequence continues at coordinate 54,375 of NZ_RCVR01000018.1, read as the reverse complement.
GAGGTCATCGAGGATCGGCGCTGCCGTCGCAATCGGGCGCACGGCTGCGGTCCAGCTGAACGCTGACGGCACCGTAGGTCGTAACGCAGTAGGGAACGACGAACGTCAGCAGCGCCTTCGGCATGTTCAGCTCGGCCTCGCCGAACAGGGCCTCGCCCTGGTTGATGAGGTTCAGGATCGAGCCGACGATCACCGCCGCCTTGGCGGATCGCCGCGGTATGCCCTCGGAGAGCGCCAGTCCCACGAGGTACTTCGATTTGACGATCGATCGGTGCATCACCGTATCTCACATGTGGGCAAGACGGCGCCGTCCGCCGCTGCCGCCGGCGCCAGCGCCGGTTCGGCTCCAGCCAACCGCCGCCTTGCGGCAAGCGTCGGCGCAGCGGCGGCAGGCTTCCGCGCAGCCCCGCATTCCGGGCACCTCGCCCACCATGTGCTCGCAATGCCCGGCGCATTCTTCGCACGCCGCTATGCAGGCCTGGCGTAGCCCGGCTTGCAATGACGGCATGCGCCCCATGAGGTCGGCCGTGATCAGGCAGACCTGCGAGCAATCGAGAATCGTTCGGGCTAGCGGCGTGGTCGCCCACGCGCCACCGTGCCCGAGGCAGGCCACCGCCGCGCGGAGGCAGGCGCGATGGCATTCGAGGCAGATTCGGATATGGCGCAGCATCCCGGTGGATGCGCGGCGGCCGTCGTAGAGGTTGGACATGGACCACTCCTCCGTCGGGGAAAGCGCACGGCGACCGCCGGGCCGCGCCCACGCCGCCGCGGCACCCACGGGCGCGAGCACCGCGGCGGCGGTGACCGCAACGGCCGCTCAGCCCTTCGGGGCCACGCGGGTGACGACATAGCCACCACCCGCCCCGGGCCGCGGCGCGAGCGTGAACTCCACCTGCCGGCCGGGCGCCAGCCCCGACAGGTCCACGCCTGTGGCCACCGGGAACTCCATCGTCATCGCCGGCCAGCCGATCGCCGGGATGGGCCCGTGCGCGAGGCCCAGCGTCCGGCCGGCCGTGTCCACCTTCTGGACCGTGCCGGTCGCCGTTGCCCCCTGGGCGGCCGAAGCGCCGGGCCTGGCCGCCTGCTGTGGCGCAGTGCCGGGTGTCGGGCCTTGCTGCGCGTGCCCCGGCGCGTCGGTCAGGAACAGAAGTGCAGCCGCTGCGGCGGCCACGGTCAGCGGCCTCGTGATCATCGTGGTCATATCCTCGCTCCTTGGATGGACGGCATGGATGCGCGTGCAGGGGGCACGCTCCCGACGGCAGGCGGGCGTCGCCCACCGCACGTGTCCGGCCGGCACCGCCGGCCCGGTAGAACTCCCTCGCGCGGCGGACCGATGGCGTGGGGACGGGGTCAGCACCTCGGCTGCACGCACGCGCCCGCCATGATCGCTTCGCGGGGGCAAGCCGGCCCGCGCCGAGGCCCGGCCCTCGGCGACGCGCCGCATCGGAGCTTAGCCAGCGCATGGCGGCCCATCCTCTCATCGCATCGAGGCCGTCGTCCCGGCCCAGCGACGGCGGGCACCGGCGAACAACTGGCTCCGGTCCGGTCACGGCACCGATCCCTCCCAGGGCGCCGCGAGCGGAAGGCGGATGCGGCACACGACGCCCGTGGGCGCGAAGTCGAGCCGCACCTGGCCGCCGGACTCCCGCACCAGGCCTTGCTCCAGCAGCCGAGATCCAAAGCCGCGGTGCTGCGGCGGGCGCACCGGCGGTCCGCCCCGCTCGCGCCAGACGATCGCGACCACGGGCGTCTCGTCCCTGGCCCGCCGCTCCAGCATCCAGGTCACCTCGACGTGCCCGTCCGGGACCGAGAGCGCGCCATACTTCGCGGCATTGGTCGCCAGTTCATGCAGGGCCAGGTTGAGGGTGACCGTGACGTTCGGCGCCAGTTGCACCGGGGCCCCCTCCGCCGAAACGCGGCCCGCCGCCCCGTCGCTGTCCATTGCATAGGCTTTGAGGGTCCGCTCGATCACCTCGCGCAACGAGGCGCCCTCCCAGCCGCCCCGGGCCAGCATGTCGTGCGAGCGCGCCAGCGCCCTGAGCCGCGCCTCGAAGGTCTCCCGGAGGGTGGCGGGCGCATTCGCCTGGCGCAGCGTCTGCGCCGCAACCGCCTGCACCGTGGCCAGCGCGTTCTTAACCCGGTGGTCCAGCTCGCGGAGTAGCAAGGCGCGGTGCTCCTCTCCGTGGTGACGGGCCGTCTGGTCGCGCAGGATTTTCAGGAAGCCGCGCAGCCCGCCGTCGCCGCCCAGCAGCGGCATCATCGACCCGCTGGTCCAGACCCGAGAACCGTCTTTGCGCAGGTGCCAGCGCTCGTCCGCGGCGCGGCCCTCCTCCGCCGCCCGGCACATCTCGATCTCGGGTACCCGGGCGATGCAGTCCTCGGGGGTGAAGATAATCTCGCCGGACCGGCCCAGGACCGCGTCAGCCTCGTGGCCGAAGATGCGCCGCGCGCCCGCGTTCCAGGTTGTGACGCGGCCTTCCAGATCGAGTGTGTAGATCGCGTAATCGGTCGCGCTCTCGAGGATGAGCCGCAGGTGCTCCTCGTCCGCCTGCGGTGCGTTCACCCAAGGCCCAGCGGTGACGCGGCGCGCCTCCGCTACCCATTCGGATGTCCGCGCCGCGAGCCCGGCGCCGGTCGGGACGGGCGTGTCCCTGGCCGCTTCGGCGTGCTCCGCCGGGACCCGCGCCCGCGCTTGGGCACCGCCCGCCGCCTCCCGCCGCGCGATCTCGGCCTGAGCGCCGGCGAGGGCGGTCCTTGCCTCGCGGAGCTCGGCGGCGAGCGCGTCCCGCTCGCCGGCCAGGGCAGCGGCCACGGCGCGTCCGACAGGTGTCCGCTTCTGTGCGTCATCCGGACGCAAGCCCTCAGCCTCCTCCCATCGCCGGCCGTCCTTCTGATGCCGCATCGTCTTCATCGTCCCTGGCGCCCCTATTCACCGGCCGCCGCGACCGGCTCGCAACGCGACGGCTCGGAGAGCACATCGTGGGCTGGGCGGCCGGAGGCGCGCTCGGCCACGACGGCGGCCCTGCGCGGCAGGCTCCAGCCCTTCACCAAGCTGTAAATGGCGGGGATTACCAGGAGCGTGAGCACGGTGGAGGAAACCATGCCGCCCACCATTGGTACTGCGATCCGCTGCATTACCTCCGAACCCGTCCCCTTGCTCCAAAGAATTGGCAGCAGCCCCGCCATGATGGCGACCACGGTCATCATCTTCGGGCGCACACGTTCCACGGCGCCCTCCATAATCGCCTCGCGCAGATCGGACCGGGTCAGCGCCCGTCCCTCCGCCGCGCACCGGGCGCGGACCTCCGTCAATGCAGCCTCGAGGTAGATGAGCATGACGACCCCGGTCTCGGCCGCGACACCGGCCAGCGCGATGAAGCCGACCGCGACTGCGACCGAGAGGTTGAACCCCATCCACCACACCAGCCAGACGCCGCCCACCAGCGCGAAGGGCACCGAGAGCATCACGATCAGCGTCTCCGCCAGCGCGCGGAAGTTCAGGTAGAGCAGCAGAAAGATGATTAGGATCGTGACCGGGACAACGACGCGCAGCCGCGCCTCGGCCCGCTCCAGGTACTCGAACTGCCCGCTCCAAGTCGCATAATAGCCGGGCGGAAAGGCCACCTCCGTGGCGACTGCCCGCCGTGCCTCCTCGACATAGCCACGCAGGTCGCGGTCGCGGATGTCAACGAAGACATACCCCACAGGCTGGCCGTTCTCGGTGCGGACCGAGGTCGCGCCGCGGCTGAGGCCGACCTTTGCCACCTCCCCGAGCGGCACCGTACCACTGCCGGGTAGCTGCACCTGGACCTCGGCCGCGATCGCCTGTGGGTCATCACGCAGATCGCGAGGATAGCGGACGTTCACAGCATAGCGCTCGCGCCCCTCGACGGTGGTGGTTACTGTCTCGCCACCGAGCGCGCTGGCCACCACCGCCTGCACCTCGCCGATCGAGAGCCCGTAGCGGGCGAGCGCGTCCCGGTCGGGCTCGATGTTGAGATAGTAGCCACCGATGATCCGCTCGGCATAGGCGCTGGAAGTGCCGGGAACGGCGCGTACCACCGCCTCGACTTGGCGCGCGAGGCGCTCGATTTCGGCGAGATCCGGACCGAACACCTTCACCCCCACCGGCGTACGAATCCCCGTAGAGAGCATGTCGATGCGCGCCTTGATCGGCATGGTCCAGGCGTTGCTCACGCCGGGGAACTGCAAGGCACGGTCCATCTCGGCGATCAGGCCGTCCACGGTCACGCCCGGCCGCCACTCCGCGTGGGGCTTGAGTTGGATCACTGTCTCGAACATCTCGGTCGGTGCCGGATCGGTGGCCGTGTTGGCCCGCCCCGCCTTGCCGTAAACCGAGGCGACCTCGGGGAAGGAGCGGATGATCCGGTCCTGCATTTGCAGCAGCTCGGCCGCGCTGGTCACCGACAGGCCGGGTAGCGTGGTCGGCATGTAGAGCAGCGTGCCCTCGTTCAGCGTCGGCATGAACTCGCCGCCCAGGCGTGCCGCCGGCCAAGCGGTGGCGGCCAGCGCCGTAACGGCGAGCAGGATGGTCAGGACACGCGCCCGCAGCACCACCCGAATGAACGGGCGGTATAGCCATATCAGCAAGCGGTTCACCGGGTTGCGGTGCTCGGGGATGATCCGTCCGCGCACGAACAGCACCATGAGCGCCGGCACCAACGTGATGGACAGCAGCGCCGCCGCCCCCATGGCGAAGCTCTTGGTGTAGGCGAGCGGGTGGAACAGCCGACCCTCCTGCGCCTCCAGGGCGAAGATCGGCAGGAAGGAGACGGTGATGACCAGCAGACTGAAGAACAGCGCTGGGCCGACCTCGGCCGCTGCCTCGGTCAGTACCACCAGACGGGGCTTTTCGGGCGGAGCACGCTCCAGGTGCTTGTGAGCGGCCTCGATCATGACGATCGCCGCGTCCACCATGGCGCCGACTGCGATGGCGATGCCGCCCAGGCTCATGACGGTCGAGCCGATGCCCATCAGCTTCATAGCGATGAAGGCCATCAGCACGCCCACGGGTAGCATCACGATCGCGACCAGCGCGCTTCTGACGTGGAGTAGGAACACCACCGTGACCAGGGCGACAATGATGCTCTCCTCGACGAGCGTGTGCTTGAGGGTCTCGATCGCCTCATTGATCAGGCCGGAGCGGTCGTAGACCGGCACGATCTCGGTGCCCGCGGGCAGGCTGGGCAGGATCTCAGCCAAACGCTCCTTGGCATTGCGGATCACCTCGAGTGCGTTCGCCCCGAAGCGCTGCAGGACGATGCCGCTGGCCACCTCGCCCTCGCCGTTCAGCTCGGCGATGCCGCGCCGCTCGTCCGGCCCGGTCTCGACCCGCGCAACGTCGCGCAGCAGCACCGGCGTGCCACCCTCGGCCCGCAGGACGATCCGCTCGAGGTCCTCGGTGCCCCGGAGATAGCCGCGGCCGCGCACCATGTACTCGAACCCGGACATCTCCACCGTGCGCCCGCCAACGTCCTGGTTGCTGGTGCGGATCGCCTCGCGCACGCGCTCCATGGATATGCCAAGGGCGCGCAAGCGCAGCGGATCGACCACCACGGTGTACTGCTTGACGAAGCCTCCAACGCTCGCGACCTCGGCTACGCCCTCGGCGCGTGCCAGGGCGTAGCGGAGGCGCCAGTCCTGCAAGGAGCGGAGTTCCGCCAGCGTCAGATCCTTGGCCAGCAGAGCGTACTGGTAGACCCAGCCGACTCCTGTCGCATCCGGGCCAAGCACGGGCTTTGCCCCGGGCGGCAGCCGGCCCGAGGCAGCGTTGAGGTATTCGAGCACCCGGCTTCGCGCCCAGTAGAGGTCGGTGCCGTCCTCGAAGATGATGTAGATGTAGGACGCGCCGAAGAAGGAGAAGCCGCGAACGACCTTGGAGCGCGGCACGGTCAGCATCGCCGAGACCAGCGGGTAGGTGACCTGGTCCTCTACTACCTGCGGCGCCTGGCCCGTGTAGTCAGTGTAGACGATGACCTGGACGTCGGAGAGATCGGGCAACGCATCGAGCGGCGTGTTGCGCACCGCCCAGACCCCGGCCGCTACCACGAAGGCGGTGGCAACCAGCACCAGAAAAACGTTGCGCGCCGACCAGGCGATAAGGCGGGCGATCACTTGCTTTCCTCCCCGGTGGCCGGGGCGCCGGCCGTCAGGCCGCGCAGCGCGGCCCTAAGATTGCTTTCGGCATCGATCAGGAAGTTAGCGGCGACCACCACGCGGTCGCCCTCGGCCACGCCCTCACGGATCTCGACAAAGTCGCCGCCGCGGCGGCCGAGCTTGACCTCCTTGGGCTCGAAGCGTCCCTCTCCCCGGTCAAGAATCACGACCTGCCGGGTGCCGCTGTCGATCACCGCTGAGTTGGGGACTGCAACCATCGGGCCGGCGCCCTTGGCGGCGATCTCCACCTCGGCATACATGCCGGGCAGCAGCATACCGTCCGGATTTGGCAACTCGATCCGGACTCGCGCCGTGCGCGTTTGCAGGTTCAACTGCGGGTAGATGAGTTCGACGCGGCCAGAGAAAGTGCGGCCTGGCAGGCCACGTGGCCGCACCTCAACCGTCTGGCCGGGAGCAACATTCCCCAGCTCGCGCTCGGGCAGGTCGGCAAGGACCCAGACGACCGAGGTGTCAGCCAAGCGAAAGAGCGTCTCGCCCGCCGGGGCGCGCATGCCCTCCACCGCGCTCCGCTCGAGCACCACTCCGTCGCGCGGCGCGGGCCAGACGAAAGCCTGGGGGATGCGCCGCGTCCGGTCGATCTCCGCGATGAGCTGCGGTGGCACGCCGAGGTTCTCCAGTCGCCGGCGCGCGCCGTCCGCATTGGCCAAGCTAGCCCCCGCAGGGATTCCGAGCGCCGAGATGTACTGAGCACCGGCGGCAACCACGTCCGGCGAATAAAGCTGGAGCAGCGGCTGACCGCGCCGGACCCGGTTGCCGGTGGTGACGTCCGCGACCCGCTCGATGAAGGCCTCAGCCCGCAGCGCAACCACTGCGACCCGCCGCTCGTCCAGCTCGACGGTGCCGGGTGCGCGGATGGGGCGGACGACCTCGCGGCGGGCGACCGGCTCGGAGCGCACCCCGGTGGCCTGGATCCGGCCCGGCGCGACCCGCACCGTGGACCCGTCCTGGTCCTCGCCTTCGTAGACAGGGATGTAGTCCATCCCCATCGAGTCCTTCTTGGGCACAGGCGAGGTGTCCGGCAGCCCCATTGGATTGCGGTAGTAGAGGATCCTCCGTGGGCCGTCCGCGGTCGGCTGGGCCGCCGCTGTCGCGGTCGCCGGCGTGGCCGGGTCTTCCGGCTCCACGTCCTGGCCGGCGAAGACCGCGCGGAAGTCCCGCCCGTTCTCGGCCTGGCGCGGCCCCGCCGCGTATTCTGGCCGGTCAGGGTGGCGGTAGTAGAGGATGCGGTCCGAGACAGGCCGCGCCGGCCCACCGGCCTGCCCCTGCTCCGAGGCAGCGGCCGGTCCCAGCCCTCGGCCCAAGCCCAGCCGCCCTGCCTGATAGCCGCCGGCCATCAGGCCGACCGCAGCGAGCAGAACCAGCGCTGCTAAAACCATACGTGGCATGGCGACAGCCCCTATTGGACCGAGCGGAGGACGAGGCGATCCTGTACCGTGCCCTCCTCGCCCTGCACCTTGGCCGCAAGCGTCAGCGCCCAGCCGCCGGCCATCACGAGGTCCGTGCGGAAGCGGTAGACTCCGGGCTCGTCACCACCTGGCATCGGCGTGACCGGTGTGGTCATTGTCGGCATGCCCTCGGGCGACATGTCGAGGCGTGTGGCGTAGATCACCGCATCCGGCACAGCGCGGCCGGACGGCTTATGGACGAGCCGGACCGCCACGGCCGCGCCCGCACCCTGCCTCACCTCGGCCGTTACCAGACGAAACTCATAGTCCTGCGCACCCGCGGCAAGAGCGCCGGCAACGGGCGTCAACGCCACCGCCATGGCCAGCACGGCCGAGCGGGCGGACATCTTCCAGGTAGTCATGTGTGGTCCTTGCGTTCTGAGCCCAGCAAGCCGCCGACAGACGGCGTGCAGGTCGGCACAGCCAAGCGCTTTTTGAACGCGCGGGGCTATGCGGCGAAGCCGGCCGGGATCACGCCTGTGCGGCGCATCCGAAATCGGCCTCAGCCTTCACCGGCCGAGTAGACTCAGGCGCGAGGGGGGTCGAGCGGGGGAACGATGCCGAGGCCAGCCCGAGCGGGGTGAAGGGGAGGTACCGGCACGAGAGACTCGACAGATACCACCGCAAGAGGTTCGACCGCTCGGTCAAGCAGCGGAACAGGGCACTTGGCAAAGCACACCGACGCACTAGGCATCTTGTCAGAATCATCCGGCATGCTGCTATCGCCGCAAGGGACAGCTCCAGCTGCCGCCATGTCCATGCCACACGGCACGTTTGCCGCGACGGAAGTCGTGACAAAACCGGCCAGCAGAAGCGCCAGCACAGAGAAGATCATAACCAACCGTCGGAACGATAAAAGTCCCATTCAAAGATGATGGCACCGAATTGCATTCGGATCAAGTGGCGAACGGCCGCCTACCCTCCTTGGTGATGTACGATAGCGCTCATGGCGACGGCGGCCGTTCGGCTGCGGCGGATAACCACCAGCGGTGCGGTGCGCACGGTATGGATCAAGTCGGCGCGACACCGAGGAGTATCTCGCCGGCATCTCCCGCCCCAGCGACGGTGTAGCCCTACCTGAGATGCTTTTTAGCGCTCTAGCCCAGTGCTGAACCCGGACTACCGCCCTCAGCGCGGCGTTCAGTGCAGCATCGACACGATCCCGCGACGACGGGAACGAGTATGGAGACGGACATTACTGTCTAAGTGGCATTTGACCATGGCTCTGCGCGTACTGCTCCTGGTTGTTGGATAGCGGGTGCCGAGGTGATGGACGCTCCTGCGGTTGAAACTCCCGCGGACATGGGCCATTTGAGTGGGCATGTGGGCAGCGATCCTCAAACGGGTCATGGTCGTTCTGACAGTCTTCGCACTCATTGGTGCGATGTCGGCGATGGCTGCCCCTTCGGCGCTGGCAGGGATGCCGGAGTGCACAGCCCTGATGGGCGAGACTGCCATGGGTGGTGCTCCGTGTGATCCAGCCACACCGCAGCCAGGTCAGCCTGCCTGTTTGACCTCGGCGATCGGGTGCGCCGCGGTGGCGCTGCCTGATCAGGTGGTGCTGGCCACGTTCGTGCCACAGCGCGTCAGGCTCTGGGCTTTGGCATCGCTCTCGGTCCTTCGTGGCCGGACGATCGAGCCCAACCTCTTTCCCCCCATCCACTTCGTCTGACGCGTAGGCGTGCCCGCCTTCAAGGCGGTGCGCTTTGTCCCTTCGTCGCGGGTTAGCCGTGGGTACGGTACCCTTTTGGGCCGCCCACGACCGCCGCCGCTGCGCGAGAGACGCTCACGGGGACCGGGGCATACTTAGCCCTTTACCCCGCCTGGGCGGTGGCTTGGCCATCGCCGGGACTGATGGACCGGAAGGAAAGACATGAACGCTCTCACTCTGCCCAAACCTGCCGGCAGAGCCGCGCCGCAACGCCGGCTCGCCGGTTACTTACCCTCCTGGCTACGCGGTCGCCGAGCGGTAATGCTCGGAGTTTTCGCCCTGGTCGGTGCGGGCCTCGCGCTTGGCTGGCCCTGGCTCGTGGCCTTCGGGCTCGCCCCCCTCGTGCTCTCGCTGCTGCCCTGTGCGGCGATGTGCGCGCTTGGCCTGTGCATGATGGGCGGCAAGGGCGGCAAGTCCTGCCACTCACAGGCCAACGCCCCCGGGCCGGAAGCGCGCCCGTCGCGCCAGAACGCCTGACGGCGCCGCCGTCCGGCACCACTCCCACAACCAAGCGATCAACAAAGGAACATAGTATGACCCGCAAGCACACCGCGCTCTTTGCCGCCGCCGCTCTCGTCAGCGGCTTCCTGGCCACTCAGGGCGCCCTCGCCCAGCAGGCCCAGCCCGCCCCGGCTCAGCCCGGGCAGGGCCAGGGCACGATGGGCATGCAGCCCGGCCAGGGGTCCGGAATGGGCGGCATGATGGGGATGATGAACATGATGGGCCAGATGGACCCGGCGCAGATGAACCGAATGATGGAGAACTGCAATCGGATGATGGAGGGAATGAACCGGGGCCAGGGTGGATCCGGTCCCGCCACGCCCGCGCCAAACCAGCAGCGCGGCTGACCAGGGCACTGCGCACCCCGCCTGCCGCCGCCCCACGACGCGGCGGCAGGCGAGAGTACGAGCGCCGCACGGCCCCCACGGTGGCCCTCCAGTCTTCCTGGCAAACAAGGACACGAGCACAGCACATGAAAACACTATTAGCTCTCGCAATCGCCGTCAGTCTGACGTCTGGAGCCGCCTTCGCGCAGCAGCCAGATAACGTCTTCACGAGACCCGGCGGCGTGAGCACAGCACCGACGGTGCGCGCGCCAAACGGGGTCACTATCAATCAGGGTGCCGGAGTTCCTGGCATGTCCGCCGTTCCGGCCGCTCCCCACCCGACCACGCCGCACCCGCACGGTCCGGATAATCCGCAAGCGGGAGTTCCCGGCGCGCAGGATCCCTCGCAGCTTGGCGGCTCGGGCGGCTGAACGTCGTGGGAAGCAGACGGGCTTGCCTCGGCAACTCCGGAGTAGGTCCCCGGTGAATTAGCGAGGGGTGACGACAGCGTCACCCCTCGCCGCCGGCCTTCCGCACAGGGGACACCCTCGTGCGCGGCGGGCCGGCCTCCGCATGGTCTCCGGAGGCGAGGCCGGCAGCAAGTGAGCACGGGAGTGGCCATGTACGACGTCATCATCGTGGGCGGGGGGCCGGCTGGCCTGAGCGCTGCGCTGATCCTGGGGCGCTGCCGCCGGCGCGTACTCCTGTGCGACGCCGGGCGGCCGCGCAACGCAGCCTCCCGGCATCTCAACGGCTTCCTCACCCGGGATGGGACGTCTCCCGCCGAGATGCGCCGGCTGGCACGTGAGCAGCTCGGCGCCTATGACACTGTTGAGATCCGGGACGTCGAGGCGATCTGTGCGAAACTCTGCCACAGCGGCGGGTTCGACATTACCCTGAGCGGCATTGGCGGCGCCGTTCAGGTCGAGACCTCACGCAAGCTACTTCTGGCAACCGGTGTCGCGGACGCCCTGCCGGAGGTCGAAGGTTTCGCGGAGATCTACGGCAGAAGCGCGTTCCACTGCCCCTACTGCGATGGCTGGGAGCATCGTGACCAGCCACTCGCCGCTTACGGCCGCGGCGCGGCCGGTAAGGGGCTCGCCCTCGAGCTGACCGCCTGGAGCCGCGACCTCGTGCTGTGCAGTGACGGGTCGGTTGAGCTCCCACAGGACGACCTCGATCGGTTGGCCCGTAACGGGATCGACCTGCGCGAGGAGCGCATTGCCCGCCTCGAGGGGCACGACGGCGTGCTGGAGCGCGTCCGCTTCGAGACCGGCGAGGCGCTTCCGCGCCGCGCCCTGTTCTTCGCCTCGGGCGAGCGCCAAGCCAGCGACCTCGCCCAGAGGCTTGGCTGCACGCTGACGTCGCGGGGCGACGTCGAGACTGGCAGGTATGAAACCACCAGCGTCCCGGGCCTCCATGTCGCGGGCGACGCGTCCCGTCGCGTGCAGCTCGCCGTCGTCGCGGCCGCCGAGGGGGCCATGGCGGCCTTCTCGATCAACACGGTGCTGCTCAAGGAGGATCTTCGATGACGGCCACTGATCGAGGAGGGGCGGAGCCCACCTGGCGCGGGATCGTCCGCGGGATCGCGGGCAGACGCCCTGCGGAGGATCCACGCGCAGCGGGTCCTTCACCCCAGGACGGGCCCATCCTCATCACTGGTAGTAGCGGCTTCATTGGCAGGGCGCTGATTGGCCGGCTCGCCGCCTCGGGTATCCCCCTCGTGGGCCTCGACCGGGCCGGACCGCCCGACCCGCCCGCACCGGCCCATGCCATCGACTTCGACTTGGGCTCGGACGAGGGCGTGAAGGCGGCGCTCGAGGAGGTGCGCCGTCGCTTCGGCAACCGCATCGCGTCGGTCGTGCACCTCGCTGCCTACTACGACGTCTCGGGCGAACCCAACCCGCTCTATGACAAGATCACCGTCGAGGGCACGCGCCGGCTCATCGACGCCCTCCAGACCTTCGAGGTCGAGCAGTTCATCTATGCAAGCACGATGCTGGTCCACAAACCGACGGACCGGCCGGACGAGAGGATCGACGAGGCCTCTCCGCTCGAGCCATCCTGGGCTTACCCAGAGTCGAAGGTACGCACCGAGGCGCTGCTGCGGGAGCGACACGGCCAGGTGCCCGTCGTGTTCCTGCGCATCGCCGGCGTCTACGACGATCTCGGCCACTCGCCGTTCATCGCCGAGCAGGTGGCGCGCATCTATGAGCACCGGCTCGCCGCCCACCTCTACCCCGGGATGCTCTGCGCCGGCCAGTCCTTCCTCCACATCGACGACCTGACCGACGCCGTGGCCCGCCTCATCGAGCGCCGCCGCGAGCTCCCCCCCGAGCTGCCGCTTCTTGTCGGCGAGCCGGAAGCGCTCGGCTACGCCGAGGTGCAAAACATCATTGGCGAGACGCTGCACGGCGAGGACTGGACCACCGTCCGGGTGCCCAAAACCCTGGCCCTGGCGGGCGTGTGGCTCCAGAATGAGGTGCTGGGCGACCAGGAGTTCATCAAGCCCTGGATGGTCGAGCAGTCAAACGACCACTACGTCCTCGACACCTCGCGGGCGCGCAGCCTGCTTGACTGGGAGCCGAAGCGTTCCCTACGCGAGGCGCTGCCCAGGATCGTTTCGGCGCTGAAGCGCGACCCGGTCGGCTGGTACAAGGCGAACAAGCTCAACCCCGCGCTCGTTGCCTGGTACGGCCAGCGGCCATCTCCGGACACGCCAGAGACGACCAGGGCCGAGGGCTCGCCCGCTGCGGCCCGAGAAGGTGCCATGGATCATGCCGCCATGGGCCACGCCGGCAAGGCGGATGCTGGGCACGGCGCGATGGCAGGCATGGGCGGGCATGACCACATGGCCATGATGGAGGAGGATGCGCGCCGCACCCGCTGGGCGCACTTCGCCAACATCGGCCTGGGCCTCTGGCTCGCCGCAAGTCCGCTCATCTACGATGCGGTGACGGAGGAGACCGTCGGCGCCGCGGTGCGCGCGGTCACGCAGGAGCGCGGGCTGCCCTCGGTCGAGTGGCGGGCCGGCGCGCTCATGGCCAGCGACGTCGTGAGCGGACTGCTGATCGCCCTGTTCGGCGCCCTGTCGCTGCCGAAGCGCACGGCCTGGTTCGCACAGTGGGCCAATGCTGGCATCGGGATCTGGCTCCTGTTCGTGCCTCTTCTCCTCTGGAGCCCGAGCGCTGCTCAGTACAACACCGACCTGCTCATCGGTGCGCTTGTGATCACATTCTCGGTCCTCGTGCCAATGATGCCGGGCATGAGCATGGCCGGCATGATGGACCCCAAGGTCGTCCCGCCGGGCTGGACCTACTGCCCCTCGACCGGGGCGCAGCGGCTGCCGATCGCGGCGATGGGCCTCGTCGGCCTCCTCATCGCGCGCATGCTCACGGCTTATCAGCTCGGGCATGTGGACTTCGTCTGGGAGCCCTTCTTCGCGGGCAACCCGGCCGACCCCAGAAATGGCACGGCCGAGATCATCACCTCCTCCGTCTCGAAGGCCTGGCCGATCCCGGACGCCGGGCTTGGAGCAGTCAGCTACATGCTCGAAATCCTGATGGCAGTGATGGGCACCCGCGCTCGCTGGCGCACGATGCCCTGGATGGTGACCTTCTTCGGCATCCTGGTGATCCCGCTCGGGGTGGTGAGCGTCTACTTCATCATTATCCAGCCGATCATGATCGGGACCTGGAGCACGCCGGCTCTGATCGCGGCGCTCGCGATGGTGGTCATGATTCCCTTCGCCCTGGACGAGGTGATCGCGATGGGCCAGTTCCTTTATTGGGCGCACTGCCGGGGCAAGCCGCTGGTCCGCACCTTCTTCAGGGGCGACGCGGTCGATGGCGGGCAGGAAGACGCCTCCGACGCTCTCACGAGCTGGTCCGCCTTCTGGGCGGACACGACGCGCGGCATCACACTGCCCTGGACGCTCGGCGTCTCGATCGCGATCGGCGCGTTCCTCATGCTCACCCGCTTGGTCTTCGGGACGTCGGGACCAATGGCGAACAGCGACCACGTGGTGGGCGCGCTCGCCCTCACAGTGGCGATCATCGCCACGGCGGAAGTCGCGCGGCCGCTGCGCTTGGTCAACGCCCTGTTCGGCGCCTGGCTCGTCGCAGCCCCCTGGATCTTGAGCGGCGCCACCTCGACGGCAGCCTGGGCGAGTGTCGCCGTAGGGCTCGCGCTCGTCGGCTTGAGCCTGCCCCGCGGGAGGCGCACCAGCGAGCACTACGCGGGCTGGGATCGCTACGTGGTCTAGGGCCGGAGGGAGACAGCGGACATGACCGAGGCGCACCGGCCCCTGCGCGGGCAGAAGGCCATCGTCACCGGGGCGAGTTCCGGCATCGGCACAGGCGTCGCGCGCGCCCTCGCTCGGGCCGGCGCCGCCGTCGGGGTGAACTACCGCTCCGGCCGCGACGCGGCGGAGGCGCTCGTCGAGGAGATCCGCCGGGAGGGCGGCGAGGCAATCGCGATCGGGGCCGACGTGTCGGACGAGGGGCAGGTGCAGGCCATGTTCCGCGCCTTCCTCGACGCTTGCGGCCGGCTCGACATCCTCGTCGCGAACTCCGGCATCCAGCAGGACGCGCCCGTCGCGGAGATGACCGCCGCTCAGTGGCGTCGGGTCCTCGACGTCAACCTCACGGGCCAATTCCTCTGCGCGCGCGAGGCGGTGCGGATCTTCCTGGCGCAGGGCGCAGCGTCCGGTTTACCTTTCCGCGCGGCGGGCAAGATCGTCTGCATGAGCTCGGTGCATGACGTGATCCCCTGGGCTGGCCACGTCAACTACGCCGCGTCGAAGGGTGGCGTCTCGCTGCTGATGCGCAGCCTGGCGCAGGAGCTGGCGGAGAAGCGAATCCGGGTGAACGCCGTCTCGCCCGGCGCGATCCGGACGCGGACCGCTCCGATCCGCTTACCGAATCGCCGCCAGCCAAGAGATGGTTCATCCTGGCACCTGCGAGGCGGCGTGGTGCTGCCGTGCGAAACTTGGCGCCGCTGCTCCGCTCGGATCACAAGTTCTCCACCCAAGTGGTGATGGGAACACCCCCAAGAAGGAGGCTTATGACCTATGGCTGTTCATCCTGACTATCGGTCCACCACTGACGCGCCGGGCTGGGGTCGAGTGGCGACCGCCGACGCGGCCGCCGTCGATGCCGGGCTCCGGGCATACATGCTCCGGGTCTACAACTGGATGGCCTCCGGCCTGGTGCTTACCGGCATCGTGGCGTATCTCATCGCCAACACGCCTGAGCTTCAGGCGCTGTTCTATCAACGGGTGATGACGCCGCGCGGCGCCGCGGTACAGCCGACGTTCCTGGCCTATATCGCCATGTTCGCGCCGCTGGGTTTCGTGCTCGTGCTGAGCTTCGGCATCAGCAAGCTTTCCAAGACCACGGCACAGATGCTGTTCTGGGCCTTCGCGGCAGTGATGGGTGCGAGCATTTCGCACATTTTCCTCACCTTCACGGGCACCTCGGTCGCGCGAACCATCTTCATCACCGCGGCGATGTTCGGCGGCATCAGTCTCTACGGCTACACCACCAAGGCCGACCTGACGCGCATAGGCAGCTTCATGATGATGGGCCTGATCGGCATCATCATCGCCAGCCTCGTCAACGTGTTCATTGGCTCGACCGTGCTGCAATTCGCAATCAGCGTGATCGGTGTGGTGGTCTTCGTCGGCCTGACCGCCTGGGACACCCAACGCATCAAGGCGGACTACGTCCAGTTCGCCTATGCCGAGGGAATGGAGGAAGCCGGCAAGCGCAGCGTGATGGACGCGCTGGGCCTCTACCTGAACTTCATCAACTTGTTCCTGCTGCTGCTGCAACTCACTGGCGTCCGGCAGCAGGAATAACGCAGCACCATTGATCCGGCGGGAGCGCATTGTCGGCGCGCTCCCGACCACCTGAGGCAGGAGGCACACAATGGCCGACAGGTATTGGGCGTGGCTTCAACTCTAGCCCGACGCCATTTTCTTGGCGGGCGTGGCGTCGTGGGACCTCTATCACTTCCTCGCGCCAGCGAGCTGGCGCGAATGAGCTGGCGCGGGGCTGGCACAGGCCTTCATCATCGCGCTGTACGCGGAGATGTACGGGTTTCCGCCCACCCTTTACGTTCTGGTGGCCTGCTTGGGATCGAGATCCCACTGGTCCATTATATTGGGCACCTCTGGGCCACACTCCTCAGCTACGGCCGTGTGGGTGCCCTTATTGAGATGCTGGCCGATTACGCCCTCGTGGTGACAGGCATCGTGCTGATCGCCAAGGGCTGGGCCAGGGTCCACTCCTCCGGCGGCCGCCTTGTCCAGGACGGCGTGTACTCGATGGTGCGCCATCCGCAGTACACGGGCATCTTGCTCGTGGTCTTCGGCCAACTGGTGCGCTGGCCGACGATCCCGACTTGGTGCTCACTCCGCTCATCGTCTGGATCTATGTCCGCCTGGCCCGGCGGGGGGCTCACCTCATCGAGACGTTCGGCGAGGCGTACCGCACCCACCAGAGCCGCGTGCCGATGTTCCTCCCCTGCCGGCGGGACGTGGCGGAAAGCCCAGGGTGCGCTAAGCGGACGGACGGCCCAGGGTTCGACCGAACCCCGCCCGGCGGCGCACCGCAGGCCCGGCCATCATCGGTGCCTCCGCCCAATCGAACGGCCGGGGGAAAGGTGCCATGTCGACAATCTCGGTTCGCGAGGCGCTCGCGAAGACAACCGAGATCCTCGCCGAGGACCCGGCGAAGGCGAAGAGTGCCGGGTCGGCTGTGACCGCGGTCCTGGAGGGCGGGGTCGCCTGCCGGATCCCTGGCCCTGTAGGCGAGCTCCGCACCGACATGCTGCCCACGATGGGCGGGCGCACCTCCACGCCCAGTCCGGGCTGGCTCCTGCAGACCGCGCTCGCATTCTGCACTGCGACCGTGGTCGCCATGCACGCCACCCAGCTGGGCATCTCGCTCACCTCTTGGAGGTGAGCATGTCCGGCGAGTGAGCGTGTCCGGCGAGAGCGAGGCGCGAGGCAGGCCGAGCCTCTATGATGCGGTGTCGGCTGCGACGACCAACATCAGGACACGGGTGAGGATCGGCGTGGAGGGGATTTCGAGCGACAGGCTGATCGAGCTTGTCCGTTGGGTGGAGGCGCACGCACCGGGCACCTGTACGATCCGAAACGGCAAGGTCGGCCCGGCAGAGATCGAGGTGCGCTGAAGTGCCATCCCGTCGTCCGCGATGGCGGCCAACCCACGCGTACCGTGCGTTGTAGCAATGCCGGCACGCGGCGGGCCTGCGTACCAAGTGCCGGGAACCTTGTCGCGGCCTGCACTCTGCGGCGTCCAAACGCCCTCGGGTCTATCCCGGGCGGCCAGCCCGTTCCTGCCGGCGGCGGTCGCCGCGTCCCGCGGTTGGTCGTCCACCTCCCCCTCGACGGCGCGGCGGCACGGCCGCCCGTTCGTCGGGAGGCGGGCAGTCGGGGCAGTTGGGCCGGCGGCCGCAGTCACACGCCTTGGCCAAGTCATGTAGCGCGGCGGCCACGGCCCGGAGGGACGCCGCCTTTGCCTCCAGCGCCGTCACCCGCTCGAGCGCCAATCTCTTCACCTCGGCGCTGGCGCGATTTGGGTCGCGCCACAGGCCGAGGATCTCGCCAATCTCGTCCAGCGGGAAGCCGAGGTCGCGGGCGTGGCGCACAAAGCGCAACGTGCGCACCTCGGCCTCATCGTACATGCGGTAACCAGCCTCGGTTCGGTCCGCCGCCGGGACGAGACCGATGCTTTCGTAGTGGCGGATCATCTTGGCTGACACGCCGGATGCCGCAGAGGCCTCGCCGATGTTCACGGCCTGCTTCCCTTTGTCGCTGCGGTCACGCCGGAACACCGCCCGGTGCGCGGTGGGGTTCGCCCGCGCCGATGGGCGGCATCGGCTCGGAGGCGGCCGCGCTCGCCGCCATAGGCGGGCGGAAGCTCCGAAGGCGCAGCGCGTTGCTCAGGACGAAGACGCTGGACAGGCCCATGGCCGCTGCGGCCAGCACCGGGGAGAGCAGCAGGCCGAAGGCCGGATAGAGCACGCCGGCCGCCACTGGGATCAGGGCCACGTTGTAGGCGAAGGCCCAGAACAGGTTCTGGCGGATGTTGCGCATCGTCGCCTGCGACAGGGCGATCGCGTTCGGCACGCCGCGCAGGTCGCCCGACATCAGCACCACGTCGGCGCTCTCGATGGCGATGTCCGTACCGGTGCCGACGGCCAGGCCGACGTCCGCCGCGGCGAGCGCCGGGGCGTCGTTGATGCCATCACCGACGAAGGCGACCTTGCGCCGGCCGCCCTCCTTCAGGCGCTCGACCACCGCCACCTTGCCGTCCGGCAGCACTTCGGCCGCCACCTCGTCGAGACCGAGGCGCCGTGCGATCGCCTCCGCGGTGCGGCGGTTGTCGCCGGTGACCATGGCGATCCTCAGGCCCAGCTGGTGAAGCGCCTCGACCGCCGCGGGGGTCGTCTCCTTGATAGGGTCGGCGACCGCGATCGCCGCGGCGAGGCGGCCGTCCACCGCGGCGTAGAGCGGCGTCTTGCCCTCGTCCCCGAGGCGCCCTGCGGCTTCGGCGAAAGCGGCCACGTCGTGGCCGAGCTGGGCCATGTAGCGATCCGCCCCGACCTCCACCCGCCGCCCTGCCACGGTCGCGGCCACGCCGTAGCCCGGCACCGCCTCGAAATCCTCAGCCTCGCCCAGGGACAGCCCGCGGTGCCGCGCCGCCACGGCGATCGCCTCGGCCACCGGGTGCTCGGAGCGCGCCTCGACGGTGGCGACCAACGCCAGCACCTCGTCCGCCTCAAAACCCGGAGCGGGAATCAGATCAGTCAGCTCGGGCCGGCCCTTCGTCAGCGTCCCGGTCTTGTCCACCGCTACCACCGCGGCATCACGGAGGCTCTGCAAGGCCTCGCCCCTGCGGAACAGCACGCCGATCTCGGCGGCGCGGCCGGTGCCGACCATGATTGAGGTCGGCGTTGCCAGGCCCATGGCACAGGGGCAGGCGATGATCAGCACCGCGACAGCGTTCACCAGGGCGAAGGTCAGCGCTGGGTCAGGTCCAAAGGCCAGCCAGATCCCGAAGGCCGCGGCCGCGGCCAACATGACAGCAGGCACGAACCACATGGTCACGCGGTCCACCAGGGCCTGAATCGGCAGCTTCGCGCCCTGCGCCGTCTCCACCATTCGCACGATCTGCGCCAGCACCGTGTCGGCGCCGACGGCGGTCGCGCGGAAGCGGAAGGCGCCTGCCTTGTTCACCGTGCCGCCGACGACCCGCGCGCCGGCCTCCTTGCGCACCGGCACCGGCTCGCCGGTGACCATGCTCTCGTCCACGAAGGAGGCGCCATCGAGCACCTCGCCGTCCACCGGCACGCGCTCGCCGGGGCGCACCAGCACGACGTCGTCGGCCCGGACCTCACCAACCAGGATCTCCAGCGCCTCACCCCCGCGCTCGACGCGCGCGGTCTTGGCCTGCAGCCCCATCAGGCGCCTGATGGCCTCAGACGTGCGGCCCTTGCTGCGCGCCTCCAGATATCGGCCGAGCAGGATCAGCGTGGCGATCACCGCCGCAGCTTCGTAGTAGACGTGGCGGGCGTTGGTCGGCAGCAGCGCGGGGGCGAAGGTCGCCACTGCCGAGTAGGCCCAGGCGGCCCCGGTGCCAAGCGCGACCAGCGAGTTCATGTCCGGCGTGCCGCGCAGCAGGTTGGGCCAGCCCTTGCGGTGGAAGCGCAACCCGGGGCCGAACACCACGAGCGTGGCGAGGATAAACTGCAGATACCAGGAGGCCCGCATGCCGATGGTGGCCTCCACCAAGCCGTGCACTGCCGGCACCAGCTCCCCGCCCATCTCGACTGCCAGGACCGGCAATGTCAGCAGGGCGGCGAACAGCGTGGCGCGCCTGAGGGAGCGCTGCTCTCGCTCCCGGCCTTCGCGCTCACGCTCCTCGCGGGCCGCGGCCGCCTCGAGTGCAGCACGGTGGGCCACGTAGCCGGCGCGGTCGACCGCCGTCTCGAGCGCGGCGGGATCCAGGCCGCCGACGTGGCGGACCACAGTGCGCCCGGTGGCGAGGTTGACGGAAGCCTCCCGCACCCCGGGCACCGCGCGCAACGCGCGCTCGATGCGTCCGACGCAGGAGGCGCAGGTCATGCCCTCGATAGAGAAGTCGGTCGTCTCCTCCGGCACCGCGTAGCCCAGCCGCTCGACGGCGGCCGCCAGCTCCGGCAGGTCCGGCGCGCCCTTGATGCGCAGCTCGGCCCGTCCGGTAGCCAGGTTGACGACGGCCTGCGTCACGCCGGGCACCGCAGCGAGCGCCTTCTCGACGCGGCGCACGCAGGAGGCGCAGGTCATGCCCTCGACCGGCAGCGATAGCGCCGCCGCGGTCGCGCCGGCGGTAGGCGACAGGCCGTTGCGGGTCGGGAGGTTTGTTTCGGGAGCCATGGGCCTTCTCCGCGGTCTGGATCGTCAGACCTGAGGTGGTGCTTCCCACCGTGGCAAGGTCAAGACGGCCGGCCCGGATTCGAGTGCCGGAGGTGGAAGCGTCGGGCGGCACCACAAGGTCTCGCAGTGCCGGTCCCTGACCTGGCTGCCGCTCGTCCAGCGCTGCGCTCACGCTGCCCCCTTCACCGCCGCCCTGTTCGCCTCAGCGCCGTGGCGTGGAGGCGACGCCGGGTGCCACGCCAGTGCCCTCCGGCAGGTCAAGATGCCGCCGGATGGCGCCAACCATCTCCGGGCCGTCCCATTCGGCGGGGCCGATCTTCCGTGCGACCTCTCGGCCCTCGCGGTCTATCAGCAGCGTCGTCGGGATGCCGGCCGTACCCAGAGCCCTCGATGCGTCGCCCGTCTGGTCCACGTAGACACCGAGGGAGCGGGGGCCGACTTCCCGGTAGAACGCCTCGACAGCCGGCAGCCCGCCGCGGTCGATGGAGAGGGCCACCACCTCGAAGCCGCTCCCCCCGAGCGCAGCCTGCAGCCGGTCGAGCGCTGGCATCTCCGTCCGGCAGGGGACACACCAGGTCGCCCAGATGTTCAGCAGGACTGCGCGGCCGCGGAAGTCTTCGAGCGCCAGGGTTCGCCCGTCACCACGCACGAAGCGCAGCTCCGGCACTGGTCGCGGCGGGGCGAGCGGCACGAGCGCGAGCCGGTCCGCCGGCGTGGCGGACGCCGCTGCCGCGGGCTGCCTCGATGATTGCGGCCCGGTTGGGACCTGGGCCAGGGCCAGGATCAGTGCCACTCCGGCGATGCCCGCCACGGCCGCCCCGAACGCGAACCGGCGCGCGCTGGTGCTTCCGCGGCGGCCGCTCACGATCCGGCCTCCTCGCGGCGCAGGCGTGCGACCAGGGGAAGGATCGCCTCCTCCAGCACCTGCGACGTCACCGCGCCGATGTGCTCGAAGGCGATCCGGCCGTCGGCGCCGATGATGTAGGTCTCGAGCACGCCGTAGATGCCCCAGTAGATCGCGACCCGCCCGTTCCGGTCCGCGCCCGTTCGGGTGTATGGGCCGCCCATCTCGTTCAGCCAGCACGCCGCGTTCTGCGGCGGGTCCTTGTTCAGCCCGTGCACCGGCACGACGCCCCGCCGCGCGAGCCGCAGGAGGTGCGGGTGCTCCTCGCGGCATGCGACGCACCAGGAGACGAAGACGTTGACCAGCGACACCTCGCCGTGCAGGTCGGCGCCCGACAGGCCGAGCCGCCGCCCCAGCACCGGCGGCAGATCAAAGTTCGGCACGGGCTTGCCGATGAGCGGCGATGGAACCAACGTCACATTACGTCCAAGACTGAAACCGAAGGCGACGACGAGGCTGCCAAACACCGCCAGGGGCGTGACCAGGATGGTGCGCCGGCGCCACGCCGCCGGCCGCCGTGCGCCATAACGGCCCGGTGGGTTGCCTACGCCAGGCTGCACTTCGCGGGGAGTCGCGCCGGGCTGCTGGGACGCGTTCATTCCGGGACACTCCTCCCTTTCGTTCAGCCGATCAGCGCCAAGGCCGGGAAGGTCCGCAGCATCCAGGTCCCGAGCCGCGTCAGGTCGCCCGTGACCATGGCGATACCCATCACCACCATGCCCCCGCCGGCAATCCGCTGCAGCCAAGAGCCAAGGCGGGCGGTTCGCCTCGCGCGCCCGAGCAGCGCGGGCAGGTAGAGCGCGGCGAGCAGGAAGGGCACGCCGAGCCCGGCGGCGTAGGCTGCGAGCAGGGCCACGCCGTCCGCCGCGCCGCGGGCCGCCGCCGCGGCTGTGAGCACCGCTGCCAGCACCGGGCCGATGCAGGGCGTCCAGCCAAAGCCGAAGGCGACGCCCACCAGCGCCGCCTGGCCCGGCGTGCCGCCCTCGAGCGCTGGCCGCCAGCGGAGGTCGCGCAGCAGCGGCACGGGCAGACGCAGCAGGCCCATCTGCACCAGGCCCATCGCCGCTACCAGCGCCCCACCGGCGACCGCCACCTCGGCGCTCCAGCGCCGCAGCAGGCCGGAGAGGCCGGTGGCACCGGCGCCGAGCGCGACGAAGACCGCCCCGAAGCCGAGCACGAAGAACAGGCCGAGGCGGAAAGTCCGGCCGCGCCGCGCCTGTGCTCCGGCGAGGTCGGTGCCAGCAACCCAGGCCAGGTAACCCGGCACCAACGGCAGCACGCAGGGCGAGAGGAAGGAGACCAGGCCCGCGCCGAAGGCCAGCGTCAGACCAAGCGGGGAGAGGTCGATGCTCACCATGCGTCGCGCCGTCCTCGGGGGGTCGCAGGCGCGCGACCCCGCCATCGGCCTCCTTTGCGACCGTCGCCTTGAAGGGCGTGCGCCGTGGCTCCACCTGGGTCGCAGACAGCGAGATCAGGCGCGAGGCACCGATGAGCACCAGCACGAGCAACGATACCCGTGCCCGCCGGACTGTCCTTTCGGTCGAGGGCATGACCTGCGGCAGTTGCGTGCGCACCGTCGAGCGCGCGCTCGGCGGCGTGCCCGGTGTCGAGCGGGCCGTCGTGGACCTGGCGGCCAGGCGCGCGGTCGTCGAGGGCGCGGCTCGCCCCGAGGACCTCCTCGCCACGGTGGAGGCCGCCGGCTACGGCGCCCGGCTGCTGCCGACCGAGGAGGCCGAGCGGGCCACCGGGTCGGCGGAGCGGCGGCGCGGCGGCTGCTGCTGCTGAGCCCGCAGCGGCGCCTGGGCCGAGGGTCAGGGGCGCTGCGGCCGTACGTGTGCCTCCGGCGGCGGTCACAGCAGGTTCCATAGCCGTTCCCAGAAGCCCTGGGCCGGAGCCGGCCGGGGTGGCTGCGAGGCCTGGGCCGTGCCGCCCTCGTCATGGGCCAGCGCGTTCAGGTACAGCAGGAGGTTCGTCGGGTCGAATTCCAGGCCATGGAACTTCGCCCGGAGCCGCCCCTCGCGGTCGATCACGTGAGTCACCACGGCGTGCATCTGCTGGCCGTCCGGTATCGGCACGAAGACGAGGCCGTAGGCCTTGGCCAGGCGGACGGTTTCGTCCGGCCGCTCCGGCCCGCTCGTCAGGAAGGTCCAGTTCGCGGGATCAAGGCCGTGCGCCTCGCCGAAGCCGCGCATCACCTCGGGCGTGTCGTGCTCCGGGTTGGTGGTGATGCTGACGAAGCTTACCTGCTCGCGCATCGGCGTCTGGTTCACCATCTCCTGGATCCCTGCGAGCAGGTCCGCGTGCAACGGGCAGACGTCTGGGCAGCTCGCGTAGATGAAGTGCAGCACGACCGCCTTGCCACGGAGGCTGGCCAACTCAACCGGCCGGCTCTCGGCGTCCTGCAGGGCGAAATCCGGCGCGGGCTGCGCCTCGAAGGGCTGGAAAAACTTTTCCCGGTCGAGCATGCGGCGCTCGACCTCGGTCATCGTGAGGTGGCCTGCCAGCAGTGGCAGGGCCAGGCCGGCGGCGGCCGGAAGGGCCGCGCCGAGGATGAGGAGGACCGCCCGCCGCCTCATGCCGCCGTTCCTCCTTGCCGAGCCTGGACGGGCACAGCGGTCTCAGCCCTTTCCGAGCTGCCGCCGACATTCCCCATGCGGCTCATGCAGAGGCCGAGGCCGCACATCACGAGGCAGGGCAGCACACTCAGCAGCAGCGGCGCGATGCCCGCCGCCACCAGCCAGCCCCAGCCGCCGGCCGCCGCGGCGCCGCCCAGGACCACGACCGCCAAGCCAGCGAGCAGGAGCCTGCGGTTGGCGAACCACCGCCCAGAGGAGGCGCCGGCGCAGCAGCCCGCAGCTGAGGAAGGCGTGCTGGACGTCGTGGGCTGCATAGTTGATCTCCTTTGACTGGTAGCTGGCCAGGTTGGATGTCGCGTGTTGTCAGGAGTGGCCGGCCGCCGCGCCCAGGCGCTCCTCGCGCCGGCGGCGGATCTCCGGCGGCCAGGTGCTCTTGATGAAGGCGATGACGGCCGCGATCTCGGCGCCCACCAGCACGTCCCCGAAGGCGGGCATGTCGCTCTCGTAGCCGGGTAGGATCCCGCTCAGGCCCTTCCGCGTCAGCTCGATCAGCTGTGCGTCCGGGTGGTGCCAGGTGTGCCCGGTAGCGTCGTGGGGCGGTGCCGGCAGGCGTCCGTCGGGTCGGCGCGTCTGCCAGTCCGGCTGTCCCTCGAGGGTCGAGCCATGGCAGGACGCGCAGTGCTCGGCGTAGACGCGCCGGCCAAGCGCAAGCTGCGCGGGGTCGTCCGCGTCGGCGACCGTGGCCGGCGCCGACGCTCCGAGCCAGCCAAACTTGGGCGCCGCCACGCCGAGGCCGATCGCCGCTGCCAGGGCAAGCGCGGCGGCGCCGAGCGCGAGCGCGCGGCCTCTGGTCATCCACGCCGCCCGAACACGTACTTGGCCAGGGCGGCGACCGCGAGGACGAGCAGGGCGAGGAGCAGGAGCCCGACCAGCCCCATGCCCCACATCATCGCGCTCCCCATCGTCCCACCGCCCATCATGCCGCACATCGTCGGCATCTCCTGCTGTGAAATGGTCGCGTCCCCGCCACGCCGACGCTACTCGACCGCATAGACGGCGGGTTCCGCCCCGCTCTCACGCGGGATCGTGTAGATCGTGAAGGGCGCGGCTTTCGGGCCGCCCATGCCCGGGGAGCCCATCGGCATGCCGGGCAGCGAGATGCCGCGGATGTCCGGGCGCTCGGCGAGCAGGCGGTTCACTGGGCCGACAGGCACATGGCCCACGACGGTGTACCCATCCACCATCGTGATGTGGCAACCCTCGAGCTCCTGGGGCACCTGCTGCTGTCGGCTGATCAGCGCGAGGTCGTGGCTCGGCACGACCCGCACCTGATAGCCGTTCTGGCGCAGGTAGGCCGCGTAGCCCTCGCAGCAGTCGCACTGCGGGTTCTTGTAGAGCGTGGCCTCGCGCGATGCGGCCGCGGGCTGAGCGGCGGTCGCGCGGAAGGGCTGGGCCAGCGGGGCGGCGGCGGCGGCGGCCAGGACGGCGCGGATGGTGGCGCGGCGGGTGGTGGGCATCATTCGCTGATTCTCCTCTATTCAGGCTTCGATCAGGCCACGCGGACCAGGCCCATCATCCCCGCGGCCTGGTGCTCGAGGACGTGGCAGTGGAACATCCAGTCACCGGGGTTGTCGGCGACGAAGGCGATTTCGGCGCTCTCGCGCCGCGGGATCAGGACAGTGTCCTGCCATTCGCGGTGGCGGGTTGGAACGCCATTACGGGTGGTCACCCGGAAGGAGTGCCCGTGCAGGTGCATCGGGTGCGGCCAGGCCGTCTCGTTGCGGATCGCCAGCAGGTAGGAGGCGCCGCGGCGCAATACTGCCAGCGGCTCGTGCACATGGAGGCCGGGCGCCGCCGCGGTCCCGTTGACCGTCCAGGTCAGACCCCGGGAGGTCATTTCACGCGCGTCCAGCCAGCGCCCGTCCACGAGCGCGCCCTCGAGGTGATTCATCATCCCCCCGCCAAGCACCACCGCGTGCCGCTCGGCCCGCGCGAGGTCCGGCTCGGAGACCGGGTTGGCGGGCAGGCCTGGAACCGGCGGCGCGGGCGGGCGGTCGCGCAGTGGCTCCGCCCCGTAGGCGATGTCGAGCAGCTTGTATTCGAGACTGGCGTAGTAGGTATCGAGCACGCGGGCGCGCGTCCCCGGCCGGCCGGTCATATCGAGCACCAGATCCACGCGCATCCCCGGCCCAACCACGACGCGCCCGTCCTCGGGCGCGTGCGGCGCGACCGGCTGGCCATCGAGGGCAATGACCACGGGCTCATGCCCTTCGAAGACCAGGCCGAAGATCCGCGCATTGGCGGCGTTGACCAGCCGCAGTCGCAGCCGCTCGCCGGACCGCACCGTGAAGCCCGCGTCCGGGACGCGGCCGTTCACCGTAACGGTGTTGCCGACGCGGCCCGCCATTCCGGCTTCCATGGCGTTGCCGAAGTCGCCCGCGATTTGCGCGTCCTCCAGCAGCCGCCAGTCGTCGAGCACCCATGTGACGTCGCGGTCGATGGTGGGCGGCGGCTCGCGCTCCTCGACGACAAGCGGGCCGTAGAGGCCCCGCTCCACCTGTTCGAAGCTCCTGACATGGGGGTGGTACCAATAGGTGCCGGCGTCCTGGACCTCGAACTCGTAGGCGAAGATCTCCCCCGGTGCGATCGGGGGCTGGGTAAGGTGCGGCACGCCGTCCATGGCGTTCGGCACCCGCAGCCCGTGCCAGTGGATCGTGGTCTCCTGGGGCAGGCGGTTCTCCAGCACAACGCGCAACCGCTCGCCCTGGCGAACCCGGATCTCCGAGCCGGGAATCCGGCCGTCGTAGCCCCAAACAGCGGTCTCGGGGTGAGACGGACCGACGAGGGCCGCGCGCCCGGGGCGCGCGACGAGCCGGATGGTACTGACGCCGGAGGCAGAGTTATGGGCGGCCTGGGCGGCGGCGTGCGCAGGACGGAGGCCGGTCGCGGCCGCGGCGGCCGCGCCGGCCAGCATGAGGTACCTGCGGCCGAGCGCCGGCAGGCGGGAAGTGGGCATGGTCATCTGTCGTCCTTCCGCAATAGCGGATTGCCGTCCGCGTGCGGGCGGACAGGCGGCGGCAAGGTCCAGCGCCGACGAGCGGCGCCGGCCCTTAGCTCAGGACGATGGTTCTGGGGGGATGAAGGTCGGGTGGGCCGGTAAACTCGACTGGTGCGAGCGGGTCCGCCACAGGCTCGGCCGCGAGTGGGGCGGAGGGGGCCACCTGTGGCAGAAAGGCGGGAAGCGTCATCGGGGGCGTTGCGCAGTGCACCGCGCAGGAGGCCATGGCAGAGCCCGGGTCATCGCCGTCGTCACCGCATCCGTCGCAGCCGGGCATTGGCATACCGGCGGATGGGGCCACGGCCATGGCGAGATCCATGGCCGCCGCGCGGTCGGCGTGCAGCACCGTTCCGGCCGCGAAGGCCAGAATCAAAGCGAGCAACACCGTTCGCAGGAAGCCACGCATGGGTATTAGATAGTGCGGCACCGGTGCCCTGTCGATCCCTGAACGCATGGTGGACCGAAGCTGCTGCGCCTCCAGCTCGGACCGCTGTGCTGGCCGGGCGCTCATTCTCCCGCTCACGTCAGCATGGCGCTGACCGGCACGGGCTCGTGTTGTCATCGTACGTATGCGCAGTCACCAGCCAACTCTCGACTACGTCCACAGACGAATTGCCGAGGGCAAGGCCAAAATGGAGATCATCCGCTACCTGGAGCGCTTCGTCGCGCGCGAGATCTTTGGCTACCTTTGCAGCAATAAAAAGCACCTTCGAACAGTTGCCTGTTCTCCAGCAGCCAGGCGTTGGTGCGCTCCACTGGCCAGCGCCGTTTGCCCAAGCCTGACGTGGGTGCCCGGCCGCGTTTGTGGATGTGGGTCGGACGCCAAGCTCGGCAGAGCCCACGCTGCCGCTCGGCGTCGTAGCCTTTGTCGGCGAGGACCGTGCGGATGCGTGCCAGGGCGGCGAAGGCGGCCAGGAACAGGCACTCGAACAGAATGGTGTCAGCGACGCTGGCGCCTGTGACGGCGCAGGCCAACGTCAGCCCGTCCCTGGTGGTCGCGACATGGTGCTTGATGCCCTTCTTGGCCCGATCCGTCGGGTTCGGGCCGGTAAGGTCGCCGCCTCGCTTGGCGCGCACGGAACAGCTGTCGAGGATCAGGTCAGGATGCCCGCGCAGCATGCGGACGAGTAGAGCATGCACCCGCCCCAGCAGCGCGGTCCGCGACCATGCTGTAAGGCAGCGACCCAGGGTCGAGCCGCTGGCCTGCTCCGCTGTCGCCCGGAAGCTGCGCCAGGGCGTGCCCTCGCGCAGGAACACCCGCAGGGTAGCCAGCATCCGCACGGTGGACGCGGGCGGGTGGCCGCGTCCGCGGGAGCGGCCACCCTGGCAGCACTCCATCGCTGTCGCGATCAGCCCCAGGATCCTTCTGTCCACCTCCCCCTCCGCGCCAAAGCCGCACAGGTGGGAAGATGGTCAGCAGACCGCCAGAGCGAGGTTCCTCAACTCACGCTAGTAGTGGAAACTACCTCTAAATCGTGGCCTGCATATCCAAGCCCATGCTGGCATCCATCCGCATCTGCTGACGCATCTCGGTGCAGTAAATCATTATCTCATACCTGGCGTGTTGGAGTGGTCCATGCCCTGCATGCTGCTCCCCTGCATGCCCTGGGGGCTCGATGCGGGCATTGCCGTAGACCGTCCTGCGGGCTGGATCGACAGCTCGGTGGCCGGAGGGGCCGAAGCCTGTGGCATCGCCTGCTGCGCGCATGCTGTGGCGCCAAGAGCCAGCGTCAGGCCGAGAACCAACTTGGTATTCCGAAATCCACGCGAAGCGATTTGCATGCTTCCTCCTCCTGGCCGTGCCGCGCCGGACCGCGCTGGCCAACATCCTCGAAATCCCGCGTCCGGCGGGAGCAGACTACTGAGCCACGACAGGCGCTTGGCCCTGCCTGAACAGGTAACGCGCCTCAGTGCGGCTCGGTCGGAGGGTACACGCTGCCTGCGGTGCCGTCCTCGATCCAGGGCAGCGGCAAATCTTTCCAGGGCAGCGGCAAATCTTTCATTTTATGTCCAGAGCCAGTCCGTCATTGCTGGAGCAGACGGCAGAGTTGATATCAGGCCCAGCTGGTTTGACGCCCTGCTCCAGTGGTCCTGGGCGCCACCTGAGTTAAGAGGAGTAGACGAGCATGGCTGAGTTCTCCCTATCGCGGCGCAGCATGCTGGCGGCAGGTATCGCCGCCGTTGCCGCTCCCTCGGTGTCAGGCGCTGCTCTAGCGCAGCCGAGCATCGGGCGTTCGCTGCCACGCGAGTTCAACCTCGCCATCGAGCACGTGAGCCTGAACATCACGGGACGATCGCGCTCAGCCATTGCCATCAACCGTCAGGTTCCCGGCCCCGTCCTGAAGTTCCGCGAGGGTGAGGAGGTCGTCATCAACGTAGCCAACCGGCTGCGCGAGGAGACCTCCGTTCACTGGCATGGTCTCATCCTCCCCAGCGAACAGGATGGCGTGCCCGGCATCAGTGATGGCTTTCAGGGGATCGCGGCGGGCCAGACGCATCAGTACCGGTTCCCCCTCGTGCAGTCCGGCACCTACTGGTACCACAGCCACTCGGGCACCCAGGAGCAGGCGGGCTTCTACGGTCCGCTGATCATTGAGCCGACCCGTCCCGACCCGTTTGGCTACGACCGCGACTACATCATCCAGCTCTCCGACTGGACTGACGAGAACCCGCACCGCGTCATCCAGAACCTCAAGCGGGATCCCGGGTACTATAATTACAACAAGCGCACCGCAGCGAGCCTTGCCGCCGAACTGGCGCGGGCGCCTAATGCGGCAGCCCGGGAAGCCGTCATCCGCGATCGGATGATGTGGGGGCAAATGCGTATGGACCCCACCGACATTGAGGACGTCACCGGCTACACGTTCCTGGTGAACGGCCGCACGCCCCAGCAGAACTTCACGGCGGTCTACCGTCCCGGTGAAACCGTCCGCCTGCGCTTTATCAACTCAGGCGCCATGAGCCACTTCGACGTCCGCATCCCTGGACTGGAGATGACCGTGGTCCAGGCGCACGGCAACAACGTGCAGCCGGTGCCCATCGACGAGTTCCGCATCGCACCCGCCGAGACCTTTGACGTCCTCGTGCGCCCGACCAATGGGCGCCAATTCCAGATTCTTGCGGAGTCCATGGGTCGGCAGGGGTTCGCAAGCGCGAGCATCGCCACCCAGGAGGGGCTGCCGATGGTGGCCCTGCCGCCGCACCGCGAGCGGCCGCTCCTGACGATGGCCGACATGGGTGGCGACTACGGGCCCAAGGGGCTGGATCGCGGCACCCTGCGTCCGGAAACCGACCAGCCCGGCCAGATCGCTCCCATGGGCTCCATGGGAGACATGGGCGGTATGGACCACTCTGGCATGCCTGGGATGTCCGGCGTGGGCGCTGGGGGCAGCATGCAGGGCATGGATCATTCCAACATGCCCGGGATGACCGCCCCACCCGCAACTGGGCGTGGAAGGGGGGCAGCGGCACCCGCTGGCGCTCCCGCCATGGACCACTCGAACATGCCAGGGATGGGGCGGAGGTCCTCCCTGGCCACCAACCCCGGCTTTCAGATGGCCTCCGCGCGCTTGCCGCTGGCGTCCGTGCAGGGTGCGGGCGGCTTTACCCTGGCCCAGGCCAGCCAGGGGCAGGGTGGCATGCAGGGTATGGATCACTCCACCATGCCCGGAATGGACCACTCGAATATGCCTGGCATGGGACAGCAGCGCCCGGCGCCGCAGACTCCGCTGAGCAGGCCTCAGGGACGGCAGAACCAGCAGCCAGCGCCCAGGCGCGACCAGCGCAGTGCGGCTCCGGCCGCCCCCGACCACGCGGCCATGGGGCACGGCGCACCAGGCACGGGGCAGGTAGGCCAAGTCGATATGTCGGCCGCGAACGCTCATGCTGGTCATGGTGGGATGGCGCCACCCGACGCGTTCGCCGTGAACACTGGGGCGCCTCCCGGCACCCGCGTGCTCACCTATCGGCACCTCAAGGCGCTCGCGAACCCCTATCCCGTGCGGGAACCCAATCGGATCATCGAGGTCCGCCTGACCGGCAACATGGAGAGGTACTTCTGGGCGATCAACGGCAATCGGTTCAGCGAGGCGCAGCCAATTTCCCTGGTCCTCGGAGAGCGGGTGCGGCTTCGCTTTGTCAATGAGACCATGATGTCCCACCCCATGCACTTGCATGGCGTCTGGATGCAGCCGCAGGTCGGCAATGGTGCTCAGAACCCCCTGCTGCATACCGTTGCTATCCGGCCGGGCAGCACCATGGACGTCGATGTGGAGGCTGATGCCGAGGGCGGGTGGGCATTCCACTGCCACATGCTCTTCCACATGGAGACGGGGATGATGCGCAAGGTTGAGATCCGGCGCTCGCCGCGCGTCGCGTCTGCTGGTTGATGGTTATGGAGCAGATATCAGTGCGCCGCTCGTTCACGACCCTCCTTTCTCTTCCGGTCCTGCTCGGCCTGTTTGGTGTGGGAGAGGCATCAGCGCAGCAGGCAGCCTCGCAGAACGCCGTCCGCGATCCAGGCGCCCATGCCATGGCGTCCCATGAGATCTATTACGGCGCCGTACTCTTTGATAAGCTGGAGTGGGGTGTCGGCCTGAACGGCGCACCCAACATCGCGCGTTGGGATGGGCAGGCTTGGTACGGCACGGACTACGACAAGGTGTGGGTGAAGACCCAGGGCGAGCTTGAGCGTGGACGCCGGGCTGAGAACGCCGAGGTCCAGCTCCTCTACTCCCGGCTACTCGGCTACTACTGGGATTTCCAGGCCGGGGTGCGGTATGACCCCCGTCCCAGGCCGGACCGCACCTACGGCGTGATCGGGATCCAGGGCCTGGCGCCGGGCCTCTTTGAGGTCGATCTGCAGGCCTTTGTGAGCGAGAGGGGCGACCTCTCGGCCCGCCTTGAGGCGTCCTACGACCTCTACGTCACGCAGCGGCTGGTGTTCCAGCCCAACGTCGAGATCAACGTTGCAGCCCAGCGGGTCCGGGAACTCGGCGTCAACAGCGGTGTCAGCGATATCGAGGCGGGCTTCCGGCTCCGGTATGAGTTTACGCGTGAGGTCGCTCCCTATGTTGGTGTCAACTATACGCGCCGTTTTGGTGAGGCAGCGCGGTATGTCCGGGACGAGGGCGGCAAGGCAGAGTCGTTTGAGTTCCTTACGGGCGTCCGGCTCTACTTCTGAGCTGGGCCACGCCGATGAGGGAGCTTTGTGGTCGCCCGGAAACCAGGGGAGCAGCACGGTGAGCGACCGTGCAGGAGGCACCCCCCCTCGGGGTGTGTCGGCAACTGATCTCCCACCGATGTCTGGGGAAGGGCGGCATATCCTTGTCGTCGAGGATGACGGCGAGCTGCGCAAGCTCTTGGTCTCCTTGCTCCGCCGGAGTGGGTTTCGGGTCAGCGGGGCGCGGGACGGCATCGAGATGCGCCGTCTTCTCGCCTCGGCTCCTGTGGACCTCGTTGTGCTCGATGTCATGCTGCCTGGGCGTTCAGGCTTTGAACTCTGCCGGGATCTCCGCGCTGAGGGACGGATCCCAATCATCCTGCTGACAGCTCTCGCGGAAGCCTCCGACCGGGTGATCGGGCTGGAGTTGGGTGCGGATGACTTCGTGGTGAAGCCCGCGGATCCACGCGAGCTGGTGGCGCGCATCCGTGCCGTCCTTCGTCGGGTCGAGAGCCCCGAAGGACCCCACGGCGGCGAGGGACGGGAGGTGGCTCGCTTCGCCAAGTGGTCCCTGGACACAAGGCGGCGTGAACTGCTCCGGCCAGACCGCGTCGTCGTGGAGCTGACCAGCGGCGAGTACGATCTCCTTCTGGCGTTTGTGGAACGCCCCCAGCGTATCCTGACCCGTGACCAACTCCTCGATCTCGCCCGTAACCGCCCCTACGGTGGACTGGACCGGTCCATGGACGTTCAGATCAGCCGCCTGCGAGCCAAGCTGGGTGCCAGGCCGCATGAGGAAGGGGAACCCGGTCTGATCAAGACGGTTCGGGGTGTCGGCTACATGCTGTCGAGCCCTGTGGAATGGACGGGGTGACCCGGCTTCTTCCCCAGTCTCTGGCGGCCCGCACTCTCGCGGCGCTCACGATCGCCTTTGCGGTACTCTTCGCCGCTATGGTTGGCCTCCACGATGTCCTGTTGCGGAAGGCCGTTGAAAACGGGACCGAGGAGTTGCTGGCGCAGAGACTCTCGATCTTGATCGACGCCGTTGCAGCGGCACCCGAAGCAGATCGTGACCGGCTCGCACACGCCCTGTCGCGCGCAGATCTGACGGTGCACTGGCGGCAGAACCCGGGACCTACTCCAGAGCACCCTACGGCTGCCAACTGGGAGGCGGTTGCGGCCAGGACTAAAGCCCTCTCCGGTCTAACCACCGAGGTGCGCGTCCGCTCGGGTAACCTCGATAATGCCTCGGACAAGATCGTGGGCATCGGTGCCATAGCTCGCCTAGAGGACGGCTCCTGGCTCCAAGTCGAGATTGCCTCGTTCAATGTGTTGTCGACCGATCAGGCTGCCCTGCACTCCTATGCCGCGGCCATCGGTCTTGTCCTGCTTCTTGCGGTTGGCTTCGCCGCGCGGTCGGTATCTGCTCCCGTCTCGGCCCTTGCAGCCACCGTATCTCGGCTCGACCTCGAGAAAGAGATCCCGACACTGCCTGCCTCGGGGCCTCGCGAGGTGCGGATGCTGGCCCAGGCCCTGAATGACATGGCGGCCCGTACCCGCGGCGCTTTCCGTCAGCGCACCTTGGCCCTTGGCGCCTTATCCCACGATCTGATGTCGCCCATTGCCCGCTTGCGCCTCAGGGCGGAGGACCTCCCCGATGAGGCCCGCGAACCCATTCGTCGGGATCTGGCGGAGATGGAGACCATGGTGTCCGATGTCCTCGCCTATCTGCGGGGTGGACATGGCGGTGAGGCCATCCAGCCGCTCGTCGTGACGGCCCTGGTTCGAACGGTAGTCGATGAATTCACAGACGCGGGCACGCCCATCGAGGAAGGTCGCATGGCCGAGAATGCGGTCATCCCTGCCAGGCGGGTGGCCGTCAAACGCGCGGTGACCAACGTCGTCACCAACGCCATCAGGCATGGCCACGAGCCCTGGGTCGAGGTGGTCGAAGCTGGAGACGACGTCCTGGTACGCGTTGGTGACCGAGGACCTGGAATACCTATGCAGGATCTACCGCGGGTCACTGAGCCCTTTTTCAGAGGCAACCCCGCGAGAACAGCAGGCCGGGGCGGTAGCGGACTAGGCCTCTCCACCACGCAGGCAATTGTAGAAGCCCATGGTGGGAGCTTCTTGATTGAAAGCGCTCCTGGTCGGGGAACCGTGGTGACCCTTCGGTTTCCACGTAGGCATGCTCGGGCTGAGACCTCCGGCGGAAACAGGTAGCCGATGGTGTCGTATCCGTGCTCAAGGCAGGACACTGCTGCGGTAGTCCGCGGTCAAATGCGTCCGGGTGGCGACAGCCAGGGAGGCTCGATGCCGCCTATTGCTCGCCTGCCTCAACGGTTGGCCCAGGTGCCTGATCCCGGAGTTGGGGGTAGACCGCGATCCCGTTGATCGATGGTCACTCCGTAAACAGCTCCTTCATGCTCAATCAGTTTGGCTGCCTCGTCAGGGGCGAGATGACCGGCCACACAGAGGGCGACAGTTGTTGAGAAGGATGACAGCACCTGATCCAGGACGGAGGCTATTGAGTCGGGTCTGAACAACCTCCTGCGTACTAATCTGCTTGGGAGAGTTGTTGAGCTGGGCGCTCTGGAATTGCAGCAACCATTATTGTTGTCTCGAGAGTGAACGGCCGCAACCATCCTTCATCAGGCGGCTGCCGTAGCAGGGCGGTCCTCCCATGGCGTGCCGCGGGCGACGACGGCGTTGACCTGGGTGAGGAGCTTTCGGGCGCACGCGACGATGGCGGAGGTGTGCGATGCGCCCCGTGCGCGGAGGCGGGCGTGGAGGTGCATCAGCGCCTCGTTCCAGTGATGTGCGCCGGGGAAGGCCGCCGCGTAGAGGGATCGCCGGAGGCGAGCGCGACCGCCGCCGATCCTGGTCTGGCCCTGCCAGCGGCCGCTCTGCCGAACGAACGGCGCGAGGCCGGTGAGGGAGGCTGCTTGGCCGCGGCTCAGGTGTCCGAGTTCAGGCATACGGACGAGGAGAGCCAGGGCGGTGCGGTCACCGACGGAGGGAACGCTTAGAATGAGGCGAAGACGTTTGCCGAGATCGGAATAGGCGCGAACGGCGAGGAGAAGGCGCTTAATCTCGACGAGACGCCGCAAAGTTTCGCGCCGAATGCTCGCCTCAATGCTGCGGCGTATTCTCTTGTCGGTGACGTGCTCGAGACGCGTCTTATAACGGGCGATGTCTTCCTCGATCTGCTCGACGAAGGTGAGCTGATCGCCGAGTACCTCGAACCGGGGGTCGAGCGCGATCCGCTCCCCCGGTCCAGCAGAGCGGTGCAGGCGGCGATGAAAACGGCATCGATGCGGTCCGCCTTGGCGCGGCGGAGGTGCATCTTACCAAATGATTTGACCTGTGCTGGCTGGAGCAAGACGACCGTGACACCGCGATCGCGGAGGTAGGGCGCGATGGCGCGTTCGTATCCGCCCGTCGCCTCGAGGCCGACGCGCTCGACGCCCTCGGCGGCGAGCTTCGCCGCGAGGAGGTCCCAGCCAATCGTCCTATTCGGTACGTGGGTGATCCCGGCTTGGCCGTAAATGATGATGTCGAGAGTCGCTTTGGAGACGTCGATCCCCGCTGTCTTGATCTGCTCGGACATCTTCGCTGACCCCGCCTTGTTTGAGCGAACCTGAAGTTCCGGCAACCATTCGGGTCCGGTGAAGACGGCAGGCGCGATCAGGCTGCAAAACAGCCCTAGGAAGCTCGGGTTCAGTTCGATCCGACGTCAGCCCCCTGCCCAGGACTGCCGCCCGGGGACAGGGTGCCCGTTGCGGGGCGGGAGCCACTATACAGGTCCGCGGCATCACAGGGGTTCGGTTGGAACGATGCGGTAATCCTGCGACTCTGGCGGGCATGAAGCATCGTCCCCGCCCTCCGGAACAGGCCGACCTGCTACGACCACGCTTGGTCGACATGATCGATGGGAGACACGAGCTGGTCCGGCTGGCAGCGCTGATCGACTGGTCCTGGTTCGAGCGGGAGTGGGCTGGCTTCTTTTCCGCCGATGAGGGACGGCCCGCCACCCATCTGCGCCTGGTGGCGGGGCTGATGAACCTGCAGCACGCCTTCAACCTCGCCGACAAGGTGGTGCTCGCCCGCTGGGTGGAGAACCCGTACTTCCAGCACTTCACCGGTGAGGTCTTCTTCCAGCACCGCCCGCCCATTCATCCCTCCTCCCTCAGTCGATGGCGTGGCCGCATCGGCACGGAGGGCGTGGAGTGGCTGCTAACCAAGACCATCGAGGCGGGACGCGCCTCAGGCACCTTATCGAACGCAGCTTGGCTGAGATCGCGGTGGACACCACCGTTATGGAGAAGGCCATCGCGCATCCGACCGAAAGCAGGCTCTACGAGAAGGCCCGCCGCTCCCTGGTAGCCCTGGCTGGCAAGGCCGGGATCAACTTGCGACAGAACTACAACCGCAAGGCTCCGCGCCTGGCCGCCCAGGCAGGGCGTCATGCCCATGCCAGGCAGTTCCGCCGCATGCGCAAGGCGCTACGCACGCTCAAGGGTTTATACGGGACGCGTCCTGCGCGACATTGGCCGCAAGCTCGGCGCCACCCCCGAGGGAGGGCTGCGGACGCGGATTGAGCAACGCATGACCCTCGTCACCCGCCTGCTGCGGCAGACCCCCAAAAGCGCGGGCAAGCTCTACGCCCTGCACGAGACCGAGGTGGACTGCATCTTCAAGGGCGAAGCCCGCGTCCGCTACGATTTCGGGAAGGCGGAGATCGTAGCCGCCTGACGCTTTCGCACTTCGGGTGACCACGGCGGCAACAAATTGGTGCGGAAATCCGGCTGGTGTGGTGGGCCGGGTCGGTTATGAAAAGGGGTTGCCCGCATTCGTCTTCTTCCATGAAAGACGGGATTACGGGGCTTGAGCATTGGAGACATCATGCTTTCACGCTTCCACCTTCTCAGGAGGCGTTTGCTGGCGCTCACCCTGGCCGCGCTCACCCCGACGGCAGCATCGGCGCACGCGATGCTCCACAGTTCTGACCCGGCGGATGCGGCAACCCTGCCTTCTTCGCCACGCGCCCTGAACCTGGCGTTTAGTGAGGAATGCCGGGTCACGGCACTGCGCCTGCTCGACGAGAGCGGCCGGGAGCACCAGGTGCGCCGAGAAGGAGGACGTGCTGCGTCGGCCAGGGCGACGGCCACGGTGGCGGCTCCCTTGCCGTCCGGTGCCTACCGGTTGGAGTGGCGCGCTATGGGCGACGACGGGCATGTAATGAGCGGGACGGTGAAGTTCGCCGTGGCTGCCGCCCGGTGATCCTGGAGGTTCTGCGGCCGGAGCCAGAACTCCTCCGCGCAACGGCCGCAGCACTGAGGATCGCCTACTACGTGGCGTCCCTGAGAGCTGCTGGGCTGGCGATCTTCTCGCTAGGCTTCGGCAGCCTTCAGGATCCCCAGGACGTCGCAGCGTGTCGCCAGGCGACGTTGGGGATGGTGGTGATCGGCTTGGCTGCCAGTGGCGCCTGGTTGACTTCCCAGGTCGCCCTGGCGTCAGACGGGGACGTCCTCGACGTTGAGATCTGGGGTGTGATGTTGACGTCCCGGCCCGGAGTTTCGGTCCTGATAACCTGGGCAGGATTGCTCGCCATCGGGATCGCAACCTGGATAGGTCGGAGCACCATTGTGCTGGGTGTTGCTGGCATCCTGACTGTCGCGGGTAGCTTCACGGCGGTTGGACACACCACGCAGCATCAGCCACGGGCTCTGCTGGCGGCCGCTCTAATCCTGCACCTCCTCGCGGTGTCCTTTTGGGCAGGAAGCCTGTGGCCCCTGGCACTAGCCGCCAAGCGTGGTGGTCCGACGGCTGCCCGCCTCATCGAGGGGTGGGCACGTGCCGCTGCGAGGATCGTGGGTGCACTCCTCCTTGCTGGTTCGATCTTGGCTTGGCTCCTGGTCGGGAGCGTGGAAGTGCTAGCAACCACAGCCTATGGCTGGGCTCTTATGATCAAGGTGGCGCTGGTGGGCGTGCTGCTCGGTTTTGCTGCTTGGCACAAGTTGTGGCTGACGCCTGCCCTCGCGGCAAACGCCCCTGGGTCTGGAACTCGGCTCGCAGCCTCGATAGGCTGGGAGACCGTCGTCATGATCCTGGTGTTTTGGGCAGTGGCAGAGATGACCTCCACCAGTCCCCAAGGCGAGGGCTAAAGCTGCGTCGACGAGCAGATCCGGAAACAGGGACTGCTCGGCCAACGTCGGACGCTTGAGGTCGCTTTTGCAGTGGAGGGCACGCCGCCTTGATCCTGGGAGTAGTACACACGGTCACGCTGGGAGCCCTAATTTCTCTGGCTGTCGTCCAGATCCACCCCTGTTCTGCGCAGTCCTCGCGCCGGGCGCCTGAAGACGGCCAACCAGTAAGGGAAGTCAGCCTAGACCGCTCCGTCACACAACTGGTCGCGGATGGATGGCAGGTTGTTGGCGTCTCCCAAGCAGGTCCTGTCCTGGCATATCACCTTGTCCAGGGAGGCAAGCTCGCGATCTGCTATCTTAACTTGGCAGAGACGCCGATGAACAGTTCATGCTACCAGTTGGTGACCGTGTCATAGGCCGAGCTCTCGACAGAGCTAAGCGTCAGGGTGTTTGTTGGGATCAGGTTTCTGGTCCATTAGCTACGCCTTGAGCCGGTGGGCGCAGATCCAGCTTTGGACTCACCACAAAGGGTCGGCATATCGCAAGTGCTGGTGATCCGATAAGACCACTCTTCTGGCCCCACACCGCAATTTTGAAATCACCCTCGTCGTGCGCTGGCGTGGTTCCAATCAGTCGCTTCAGGCAGAGAAGAGCACGATCGCTGAACCCTGGAGGTTCCTCCGCCGCCCTTTGGAGGGCTCAACCCAGCGACAATGACCCTGCGGGTACCTGTCGCCGTGGCCTGGGACAACCGAGGCCTAGGGAGAACGCCGACCAAGTTACTGCCCTGCTTGACTTGGACGCGCCATTCAAGAGGCTCACCCTTTGCAGCCACGCCTTTCCCGACCTCCCCAAGCAGGTCGAAGAAGGCTGCCGTCGCCTGCTGGAAACGATCGGGCGTGACATCGCTGCCGCTGATCTCCAGCGTCAGGTCGGCATCTATGTCAGCCGGTTTGGCCAAGCGTCCTGTCCTCCGAGAACTGGATTCTCGGCCGCGGACGACACAGTGCGCCAGAGATTAAGATTGCCTGATCGGTCCGAGATCCCCAATCTTCATGCACGAGGATTACGTGCACGTCAGATAATGATCTCTACGGCCTTGGCGCTTTCGGCACGGGGAACCCGGCAGCTGGCACGGAGATCAGCGTGCGCACAGCTGGCACCAGCCGCCCGGTGAACACAGCCGGCGCTCCCCAGCGGGCAAAGGCGGCTCGGTCGCGGTCCACCTCCGTCGGTGAGAGGGTCAGCCAACGGCCATGACGTGCGGCGAAGCGCCGCAGCCGGTCCGGTCCCAGCCAGCGTCCGACGTAGTACCAAGCCAGCGCCCCCAGCACAGAGCCGATTGTACCGGACAAGACGACCAGCACGACGTTCAGCTTGCCCTGTGCGGCAGAGAAGCCCGCCAGCGGCATGATCAATTCGGAGGGGATCGGCGGGAACAGGTTCTCGGCAAGCATGAGCAGCGCGATGCCGACGTAGCCGCCCTGCTCCACCAAGCCCACGATCCAGTCGAACACTACGCCTCCTCCTACTGCCCGATCCGCCGCCCAGGACGTCTGCCTGCGCGTTGCCAGTACCAGGCGGCCACACTGGCGCCGACCGCGACCAGGGCGGCGGCAACGGCCACCCGGACCGGCGGAAGGAGGCGAAGCGCGCGGATGAACGTCTCGGCCATGGCCTCGGGGCGGTGTGGGTCAAGCGCGTGGGTCTCCGCCAGCTCGCGCTCGGCCTCCGACAACTCCGGTGGATGGAAGGGCACCAGGGTGGGGCCTGACGGTCGTGCTAAACGGTCAAGCGTCCGCACAAGTGACCCACCCGCCGCCTGGAATGCCGCCTGGAACTCGTCGCGGCCAACGCCCAGGTGCTCCGCAAGCAGGCTGTCGCGCACTCGTAGAATAGCAGCACGCAGCTGCGGTGCCCTTGCGTCCTCCGGCCGGACCTCGACCGCCAGATCGCACTCCGTGTCCACGCCCATGGAGCGGTTGTTGATGTTGGACGAGCCGATCCGCAGCAGCGTGTCGTCCACCACCAGCACCTTGGCATGGACGTAGATGGCAGCGCCGCCCGCAGTCACAGGCGTGCAAAACCGCAGCCGTCCGTAAAGGTCCGCCTCGCGCAGCCTCCCGAGCAGAAGAGCGCGGCCCGCCCCCATCACCTCCTCCTCGAGCCAGCCCTGAGCTCGATCGGGGTTGACGATGACGACCTCGGGCCCGTCCGGCTCGGCAAGGCGTCGCTCCAGGGCTTCGCTGATCCGGTGGGCGCTGAAATATTGGCTTTCCAGGTAGATGCTGTGGCGGGCTGAAGCGATCGCCGCAAGGTAAAGCGCCTCGATCTCGCGCACCTCCGGCTGACCGTCATAGGCCGGCTGTGAGCGGGCGATCGCAACGCTTACGTCGTGGAACACGGCGTCCAGCTCCTCGGGCCAGCACTTGTGATCAATCGGCGGCGGATCGGGCTTCCAACCGTTGGCGGCGAACCAGCGGTCCCGAGCGAGATCGCCAAGCGCGCGTGCGGCTTCGCCGGTTACCGCCGTCGTCACGTCGTGCCAGGGGCCGTGCGGCGTGCCATTCGGCCACAGGCGGGCCGGCTCGTCGTCGCGATGGGCCGATGTGTCCCATCGGCCTCCGGTGACGTCGATGCCGCCGCAGAAGGCCAGTGCATCGTCAATGACCGCGATCTTCTGGTGGTGGCAGCCGCCTGGCGGGTGGTGCCTGTCCAGATGGAAGTGGAGACGATGCCTGCCGAGCCATTCGAGCAGGAAGAACGGCGTCGTGCCGCGGAACGGCATCTTGAGAAAGGCGAGATCCCAGCGCAGCACATAAACGCGCAGCCCAGGATTGCACCGCACGGCGTAGTCCAGCAAAGAGCCAATCCGGTTAGGAATGGAGGCTGGGGCACGGCCGCTGCGGTCGAGTTCGATACGGGCGTCGAAATCCCAGCCGACGAGCAGGATCGAATGCCGCGCCTGCAAAATTGCCGCTTTGAGGTGGAGAAAATACTCGGCGGCGTCGATGATCACGGCCATCCGGTCAGCGTGAACTAGGCGCCAGCAGGTTGTCCCTGGCTTCAGAACCTGGCTGAGGTTGGAATCACCGGGCCCATTCTGTTGCGCGTGGGCTGTGTTCTTCGGTGTCATGCCTCGCCTTAGCGGAACAGCCTGCCGAGAAACGAGTTGTTATGCCCGTCGCGGCTACCGCCATGTCCTACGCCGTGCCCTCCCCCGTGGCCAGCACCATGCCCGCCATATTCACCGTGCTGACCGTAGCCCGGCCCCCAGCCGGCAGGCGGCGGCGTACCCGGTGCATAGCCGGGCGCTCCCTGAGCGGGAGCCATCCAGGGGCTGGCCGTGCCGGGAGAAGGGGGCTGGGAAGCCGCCGCATTCGGCGTGGAAGGCGCTTGAAACTGTGCGTTGCGCTCGATGACCTTGTCCAGCTCCCCGCGGTCGAGCCAAACGCCGCGGCACATTGGGCAGTAGTCGATCTCGACGCCTTGCCGGTCACTCATGATCAGGTCCACGCGGCAGCGCGGGCAGGGCATGCCGACAACAGGCCGCTCGGTGGTCGGATCGCTCATATGCTGCTCCTACGTTTCTGGCTTCAGTCCTCGGCGGCGCATTACCGTTAGGAGACAGCAGGGCCGCGTAAACGCGGCCCTGCTGTCAGGCACGTCCCTCAGGGCTTCGACGAGGCACTCTTGTCGCGGTGCCCGTGCTGGTCGAGGTCGCCGGGCTTGTGACCAGGGTGGTCGTGGTGCTGACCGGGCTGCTCCTGCACGGTCTTGTCCCGATGCCCGTGCTCGTCGAGGTCGCCGGGGGTATGGCCGGGATGATCGTGATGCTGACCGGGCTTTTCCTGCACGGCCTTGTCGCGGTGCCCGTGCTGGTCGAGGTCGCCGGGCTTGTGGCCAGGGTGGTCGTGGTGCTGACCGGACTTCTCTTGCGGCATGACTGCTTCCTTTCTTGGTTGGTTTAGGTGCGAGTGACGCCGCGCCGGGATGGCACGTCCGCGCCCGCCACCTTCAACACGCGTCGTAACAGACCGTTAGCGCGTCAAGGCTTGGTTCCCAGCACAAGCGAATCATCTTCACTGGCTGGAGAACCCTGCTACATCCTCTAGCCACTAGAGGAGCAAGCGGGAATGTCGCAGCCAATGCCGATCGGAACCGTGTCCAGACTCGCCGGCGTGAAGGTGGCTACCATTCGGTATTACGAAGGGATTGGCCTGCTACCCGTACCCGCCCGCACCGGTGCTAACCGTCGCGGCTACGACATTGAGGACGTGCGGCGCCTCAAGTTCATCCGGCACGCCCGCGACCTTGGATTCGATCTGAATGCCATCCGTCAACTCCTAGCGTTGGCAGGCCTGCCGGAGCAGCCCTGCGACGAGGCCGATACGATCGCCCGCACCCACCTGGCTGCTGTCGGGCAGAAAATCGTCCAGCTCACAGCCCTTCGTGCGGAGCTGGAAGCGATGGTCGAGCGTGGCACCCACGGGCGCATCGCCGAGTGTCATGTCATTGAAGTTATTGC
This sequence comes from Roseomonas sp. KE2513, assembly GCF_016107305.1. GTDB lineage: Bacteria > Pseudomonadota > Alphaproteobacteria > Acetobacterales > Acetobacteraceae > Roseomonas. Next base: position 11,368 of record NZ_RCVR01000018.1, on the reverse strand, counting down.
CAACTTGAACGAGTAGCGGGCATGTCGCCTTCGGGGCTGCTGCGCGAATGTGCCGCCTTCCACGAGATGCGGGACGTCATGGCACTGACCGAAGCGAATCCTTAACCTCCTCCCGTGGTTGCTTTAAGAGGCTGGGATGCTCGGTTGAAACCCTGCCCGGCCGTAGCGGGTTGGGACGCTTTTCGGCGTGTGCCGGAAGGTGATGAACGAGGAGGATGTCGAAGTCGGCGGTTCGGGTAGCGCGAGAGGCCATGATGATGGGCCGGGCAGCACTGCCGGAGTACGCCAGCCGGTACTCGCGCAGGGATCACACTCAATTGCAGCTCTTCGCGCTCCTAGTCCTCCGGTAGTTCCTGCGAACAGGCGACCCGAGCGAGGCAGGGCGGCGGCTCCACGCCTTGGAGACGGCGGAGGGTGGCCCGAAGGGGGCGAAGCGCGCCCTGGGCCACGGCGGGCCGGAGCTGCGGGGCAAGGCGGGGTGGTTCGCGTCCGGCGCGGCGAAGGCGAAGCTGGATGAGGCGGTGCGGTGTGCCGGCTGGGTGGGGGCCGGGCTGGTGCGGCTGTGCGAGAGTGAGGAGCGGACGGGGGCCGCCCACGTCCGGAGCGTCGAGTGGCAGCGGTCGCGTGACGCGGTGTAGATCCTCGGCCTGTCACCGGCAGCGTGACAGGCGATTCAGGCGTTGGAGGCCGCGGAGCGGGATGGCACAAAGGACCGGCCCATAATGACACAAGGCGCCGAATACTGGACGTGGCACGGGCGGTCGGATGCGCGTGTCGAGAAGGTCTGGGCGCGCGAGTGGCGGGCAAGCCCGGGGTTGCGGCGGAACTCGCGGCGGTGGCAGGCGGCGAAGCAGCGGTTCGGGGATGACGACTTGGCCCGGGTGCGGCACGGCAGGCGGGAGCTGCACGCGGGGGAGGAGGGACTTGGCCGAGTGATGCGGACGGAAAGCTGGGGGCCGCATCGCGCACGAGGCGATGGAGAGAGCGGCCGAGCAGCAGCGCGAGGCGGAGCGGGAGCGGGTGGGGTCGAGCCGCGAGCGCGGGATGCGGATGTGAAGCAGGCGAAGCAGATATCTGAGGTGGTCCCCGGATATCGGACAGGTGGTTAAGCTCGGTTCGCCTGCGAGAAGGACGGACCGGGATGACGGGCAAGCGGACGCGGTATTCGGCGGAGTTCAAGGCGAAGGTGGCGTTGGAAGCGCTGCGGGGTGAGCTGACGACCGCACAGTTGGCGGCCAAGCACGGCATTCACCAGACGATGGTGGGTGAGTGGAAGCGGCAGGCCATGGAGGGGCTGACGGCGGTGTTCTCCGGCAAGTCGGCGGTTCAGGAGAGCGCAAAGGCGACCGAGGCGGACGTTGAGAAGCTGCACGCCAAGATCGGGCAGCTCGTGGTGGAGCGGGATTTTTTGGCTAAGGCGTCCGGCCGATGAGCCTCGATCGGCGCCGCCAGCTGATCGAGCCGGGCGATCCCGACCTGTCGGTGGTGCGGCAGTGCGAGCTGGTTTCGATCAGCCGGTCGGGGTTCTATCACCGGCCCGCGGGCGAGACGGCGCTGAACCTTGAGGTGATGCGGCTGATCGACGCGCAGTTCCTGCAGACGCCCTGGTACGGCTCGCGGCAGATGGCGCGCCATCTCCGGCGCGAGGGCTACGTGGTCGGCCGCAAGCGCATTCGGCGGCTGATGGCGAAGATGGGCTTGGTGCCGATCTACCAGCGGCCGCGGACCACGGTGCCAAACCCCGAGCACCGGATCTTCCCCTATCTGCTGCGGGGTCTGGCGATCGACCGACCAAACCAGGTCTGGTGCGCTGACATCACCTACCTGCCAATGCGCCGCGGCTTTCTCTACCTGGTCGCGGTGATGGACTGGGCGACGCGGAAGGTGCTGGCCTGGCGGGTGTCGAACACCATGGAGGTGGAGTTCTGTATCGAGGCTCTGGAAGAAGCCTTGGCGCGGTTCGGTCGGCCAGAGATCTTCAATACCGATCAGGGAGGCCAGTTCACCTCGCCGCGGTTCACCGGCCTACTGCAGCAGGCCGGGGTGCGCATCTCGATGGACGGCCGCGGCCGCTGGATGAACAACGTCTTCATCGAGCGGCTGTGGCGCAGTCTGAAGTACGAGTGCGTCTACCTATATGCCTTCGAGACCGGCTCCGAACTGCGGGCCGGGCTGTCGAAGTGGATCAGCTACTACAACACGGCACGCCCCCACAGCACTCTGGCGGGGCAAACCCCCGACGAGGCATACAGGGCAGGCGCGGTAGAGAGATTGGCGGCCTGAAGAAAACCAGGATCGAGCTTAACCAAGCCGTCAAACTGTCCGACAGATGGGGACCACCTCAATCAGCCGGCCTTCGCTGGCTCGCAACGTCGAGGGTGCTGACAGTATTGGCTCTGAGCGCCAGTATAACTTGGCTCCGCGCCCTGACTGTGGTGTCGCGGGAAACCTTGGCGGTTAAAGAAACTCCAGGCTATCCAAGGATCGTTATAGCGCTTGTCGAGTTTCATCTGTGGGAGAGCCAGCGATGGATATGTCGTCTTGCATTCAGGATTGCCTGGATTGTCACCGCTCCTGCACGGAGACGGTTACCCACATTCTGCATGGGGGCACCCAGCATTCCGAGAAGGACCACCTTGTAGCCCTTCTGGATTGTGCCCAGATTTGCATCACAGCAGCCGACTTTATGGTCCGGCAGTCGCCGCACCACGAATATCTGTGTCGCGAATGTGCCGAAATCTGCCGCGCCTGCGCCAAGCTCTGCGAGGCGCATGAGGATCCTGATGGTAAGATGAAGGCGGCCGCTGAGACATGCCGCCGCTGTGCCGAGGGCTGCGACAAGATGACGGTCACGGCTGCCAGCCGCTAGGTCCCGCGGCATGGCGCCATCCGGCGCCATGCCGCCAGTATGAACGTGTTAGCCCGCTCGCATCTGGCCATCGCGCACGCGGAGGTCGTTGTGCAGCGCGGTGGCCGCGATCGCCGCATGGCCCATCGCGACGCTGATCTGGTCCAGCGCATACACGATGTCGCCAGCCGCATAGATACCCTCGTGGCTGGTGCGCTGTTTTTGGTCGACCGCAATACAGCACCCGTCGCCCATCCGAAGGCCAAGCGCCTGCGCCAGCACGTCATTCGAGTCCGAACCGAGAGCAGGGTACACCGTATCAAAGCCCAGCTCTGTGCCATCCTGCAGGCGCGCTGTCACGCGATTTTCGCTGAAGTCAAGTCCTTCGAGTGAACGTTCCTCGATCCTTATGCCGGTGCCGCCCAGAAGAGCGCGGTCGTCCTCGTCGATCTCGATCCTTCCTGTGGCGAGCAAGGTGATGTCGTTCGAGTAAGTGCGGAGGAACATGGCCTCCGCGACGCCGCGCGCGTCACCGCCGATTACGCCAATGGCCTGTCCAGTCGCCTCGAAGCCGTCGCAGACCGGACAGTAGCGCAGCAACCCGCGATCGAGTGCCGCGCGGTGCGTCGCCGGGTCGACGTTCGGCCGCCGGTTCTCGGTGCCAGTGGCCAGAAGGAGGGTGCGCGCCTCCAGTGCCAGATCCTCGCCGCGCGCGAGGAAGCAATCCTCGGCCGCCTCGATCGCGTCGACGCGCCCGTTCATTAGGCGTGCGCCGTACCGCTCGGCCTGGACACGCATACGGCCCAGCAGCTCCGCACCGCCGATGCCATCCGGGAAGCCCGCATGGTTATGGGAAATCGGTATCCAAAGCGCCCGGCTGTTGCCGTCGTCGACCACCGCGACCCGCCGATGATAGCGCGCGAGATAGATCGCGGCCGTTAAACCGGCCGGCCCACCGCCGACGATCAGGCAGTCGAGCCGCTCCACTGACTGTTCAGTCTCTTTAGCCAAGTCGATCTCCGGTGCTGGGTGGTTCATGGATCGCGGTCGGCGCACAGGAACAGGGCAGGAGTGCGTGCTCCTGCTCTAATCATCGGAATCAAATCCGGATGCGTGGTGGCGCTTGTGAACAGCCGGTGGGCAAAGCTTAGCCTTTCCGTCTGACATACCAAGCACAGAGAAGGACCCTCACTGTGTTTCGGCATGGCACGCCCACGGTCACGACCATCCCTCGTTTATAAGGACGAGGAGACCCAAGCCGATGAAGAGGACACCGTAGACTCCCGCCTCCCATCGCGCGACCCGGGACAGGTCCAGCCCTTCGAGGCCGGTCATGGTTAGCCAGGTAAAGAGGGCCATCGCTCCGACCGTCGCGACAGCGAGCACGCAGGAGAGGAGGATGAAGCCCGTCCATCCGAAGACGATTCCCGCGCCGTACACCGGCAGGAAGCCCTCGCAAGGTGAGAAGGCCAGCAACGCGAGGAGCCCCGCGATCACGGCGACGTCGGACCGCGGCCGGGCGGCGCCGCGCTCGGCCCCATGATGGTGGTCATGGCGGTGGCTTTCGGCTGGCGTGTGACCTCCGTGACCATGCCCGCCGAAGAGGTGGACATGCCCGTGCCCCCCGCCGCGTGCCTGCCGCGAGAGGTAGTAGGCCCCGACCGCGATCAGCGCTCCGCCGGCGAGCCACCCGAACGTCCGGCCGAGCGTGCCGCCAGCCTCGACGCCGGCAAAGACGAGGAAGGCGCCGAGGAGCGCCGTCAGGAGCACGTGGCCCGTGCCGGCGAGTGCGACGACGCCCAGGGTGCGGACACGACCCCAGCCCTGGCCGCGGGCCGCGAGCACGAAGGGGAGCCAGTGGGTCGGGATCGCCGCGTGCAGGAAGGCCACCACGACGCCGGTCGCGGCGATCGGCGCGAGGAGTTCGGGCTGCGCGACCACTATGCCCCCGTCGCGTCCGGCTTCCAGCCCAGGAGCCGGAGAGCGTTAAGCGTCACGAGCACCGTCGCGCCGGTGTCGGCGAGGATGGCGAGCCAGAGGCCGGTAAGACCCATCAGCGTCGTCACGAGGAAGACGAGCTTCAGCCCGACGGCGATGGCGACGTTCGTCTTGACGTTTGTCATCGTGGCGCGTGACAGGCCGACGAGTTCGGCCACCCCCGTCACGCGGTCGCGCAGCACCGCCGCGTCCGCCGTCTCCAGCGCCACGTCCGTGCCGCCGCCCATGGCGACGCCGACATCGGCGGCGGCGAGCGCCGGGGCGTCGTTGATGCCGTCGCCGACCATGACGACGGACCCCGCGGTCCGGAGTGCCGCGATCTCCCGCAGCTTGTCGTCCGGCAGCAGCCCGGCCTTCACGTCAAGGCCCAGGCCGGCGGCGATGGCGGCCCCGGTGCGGGGGTTGTCCCCCGTGAGCATGAAGGAGCCGATGCCAAGGCGGGTGAGGGCCGCGATGCCCTCCGCCGCATCATCCCGCGGCTCGTCCCGGATCGCGAGGAGGCCCGCAACGGTCCCGTCCACGATGACGACCACGGTGGTCTTGCCCTCCCTCTCCAAGGCCTCGACGCGCCCCGCGAGCGTGCCGAGGTCGGCCCCGACCTCCCCGGCGTAGCGAGGAGAGCCGACGGCGACGCGCCGACCGGATACGAGGGCGGTGACCGCGCGGCCCTGCACGGCACCCGCCTCCGACGCCGGGGGCGTGGCGACGCCGCGCGCGGTGGCCTCGGCCATCACTGCCTTCGCCAACGGGTGGGCGGACCCCGCCTCGACGCCTGCGGCATAGGCGAGGAGGTCCCGGTCCGACGTTCCCGTCGCGGGCACCACGTCCGTGACGCGTGGGCGGCCTTCGGTGAGCGTGCCCGTCTTGTCGAAGGCGACCGTGCGTGCCGCGCCGATGCTCTCCAGCGCCGCGCCGCCCTTGATGAGCAGGCCACGCCGCGCGCCCGCCGAGAGGCCGGACGCCATGGCGGCGGGCACCGAGATCACGAGCGCGCAGGGGCAGGCGATGAGGAGGATCGCGAGGCCGCGATAGACCCCTGTCCACCAGTCCCATCCTAGGAGGAGCGGCCCGCCGAGGATCACCGCGAGGGAGACGATCATTGCCCCGGGGGTCCAGTAGTTGGAGAACCGCTCGATAAAGCGCTGCGTCGGGGCGCGGGAGGCGGTCGCCTCCTCCACCATGCGGATGATCCGGGCGATGGTGTTGTCGGAGGCCGCCCGCGTGACCCGGACGCGAAGCGCGCCGTCAGCGTTGATCGAGCCCGCAACGACGGCTTCCCCGGGGCCTCGGGCAACGGGAACGCTCTCGCCGGTCACCGGGCTCTCGTCGAGGGCGGACTGGCCGTCCTCGATCGATCCGTCGCAGGGCACCCGGTCGCCGGGTCGGATCAGCACGAGGTCGCCGACGGTCAGCCGGTCGGAGTCCACGCTCTCCGTCGTTCCATCGGCCCGCACCCGGAGCGCGGTCCGGGGCATGAGGGTTGCGAGGGCCCGGATGCCCGCACGCGCGCGGCCGGCCGCGACGTTCTCCAGCAGTTCGCCGAGCGCGAAAAGCAGGACGACGACCGCCGCCTCCTCGGCCGCGCCGATGATCGCGGCCCCGACCGCGGCCGTGACCATGAGTGTCTCGATCGAGAAGGGAGTGCCCGCGCGGGCCAGCGCGAAGGCCCGCCGGCCGAAGGGCACGAGGGCGACGGCGGTGGCCGCGAGGAAGAGGGGGTAGGTCAGCCGCTCCGGCAGGACGAGGGAGAGCGCGTAGGCCCCCAGCACCAGCCCGCCGAGGAGCCAAACCAGCCGGGCCTTGCCGGTGGCGTACCAGGGCTTCGCCGCGTCCGCCGGGTCGTCGTGGTCGGCATGGGAGTGGCCGAAGCCGCCATGGCCCTCGTCCGCCGCCCCTGCCTGGCCGGCGGCACCGGCATGCGTATGGCCGGAGTGGTCGTGCCCGGTATGGTCGTGGCCCGCATGGTCATGCCCCGCGTGGTCGTGCGCGGGCCGTGTCGCGTCGGGTGGGACCACTGCGCCCCCAGGCAGGGGGCGAGTGGCATAGCCGAGGCCGGAGAGGGATTGCTCGATGGTGGCCGCGTCCGTCCCCCCGGGCGCGAGGCGGAGTGTCAGCCGCTCGGCCATAAGGTTGACCGTGATGCCGGAGACGCCAGGCAGGCGCCGCAGCGCGCCCTCGACCTTCGCGACGCATGAGGCGCAGTCCATTCCCTCGACTTTCCAGGCGAGGGTCGCGGGGGCGGCAGGCGCCGACACGGGGGGACTGATGGCGGGGGACACCGTCGGGTCGGGGGCGACGAGCCGGGTGGCCTTGTAGCCAAGGGCGGCAACCTGCCGTTCCACAGCTGCCGCGCCTGCGGGATCGGCGAGCGTCGCGGTGAGGCGTTCGGCCATGAGGTTAACCGCGATGCCTGACACGCCGGGCAGGCGCTCGACCGCCTTCGTCACCTTTGCGACGCATGAGGCGCAGTCCATGCCCTCCACCCGCCAGGAAAAGCTTCCGCCACGACCGGCACCGACCATGCTCGATCCTTCCATCATGCGTACTCCTGTGTCTGGTGTCGAAGATGGCACCTTGAGCTGCTGGAGGTTCAAGGGGGAAAGCGTGTGCCTTGGTTGGAGATCTCCTCGTCCGAATGGTCGCGCGACGTGGGAAAGGACGGGGGTTCGGCCGCTGGCCCGGAGGGCGCCGCGGTTTTTAAGCCGGGTCGTCTCGGAGCATGGCGCTGCGGAGAGCTTCCCGGGCGGCGGATACCCGCGCGGCAGCCCGTTGCCACGCCCGCAGCCGGTGGTCTGGGTTGCCGCCCTTGTGGTCGTCGGGTCTGGTTACTTCTCGCCCGGGCCGCCTACGGCCTCGCCGATGAAGGGCTTGTCTGGCTTTGGTGGCAACGTGTCGGACCTCAGGCGCCTCTGGCAGCGGCTCTGAAGGTGTTGGAGCGGCTACCAGCGGCGCAGCCTGACAGAGAGGGTCATGTCCCGTCTCAAGCGCCTGGGCAAGCGTCTTTCGGTCCGAAATCCCGCTCGTCAGGTCGCCGAGGTGTAGATCCGCTACGCCACCCTCAACACCTTCAACGCTCTTGGTATGCCCGCCACCGTCGCTGCAGCACTGATCAGTGCATCAAAGACCGAACCAAGCACTCATACCGATTTCCGCAACAGTGCCCCACGCCGGCACAATCAGTGGCTTGGGGACGATCGAGGCAGAGGTCAAACGCCGCTCCACGGAAGCGCCGCACGCCAAAGTAGTGTGGAGGGGGGCACCTCGTGATGAGCCTCAGTGACGGTTGTAGCCCAGGAACGGGGGTGGCGGCGGGGCTGGCTGAATAAACCAGGGCGTCGGCGGAGGCGGTGCGAAGTAGGCCGGCGGCGGCGGGGAGGCCCATCGGCGATAGTAACGTGGCGGTGTCGGCGGGGGCGCGTAGTAGCGCGGAGGCGCGTTGTAGCCCTGGGTGAGGTAGTGCTGAGAAGGTTGCAGAAGCGTGGCGGGCCCGCTGCTCGCCGCTGCTTGTGGCGCGAGTGCCGGAGCCATCCGGGGCACTGCGGCTAGGGTGCCCGCCACGGCGGCGGTGGCCAGGAACGTGCGAAGGCTTCCGCGCCGAATAGTGCTGCTGAGGGACGGGATCATGCTCTCGGAGCCTCCTCTGGTCACTGGCGGAACACGCCGGGGCGCCCGGGAGATAGGCGTCCATGAGGGCAGAACCGAGGGAGGCGGCCGCCTTATGCCGTCCGAAACAAGCTTCTGGTAGCGGTCCCGTATCGCGTAGCCCACACCGACCAGGAAGGCGGTCCAGATCGCCGAGCCGAGCGTTGTTTTTAGAAGAGGAAGCGTCCAAGCCCCTGCCGGTGATCCCGGCTCGGACCGAGATCCTCGTGCGGATCGCCGGGAACATTTGCCGGACACAACCGACGTGCCCCAGCAGGCGAAGGTTGCCTGAGCCCGGTCTAGCCGCGGTCGACGAGAGGGTTAGCTAGCTGCCGTGGCGCGGCGAAGCGCTGCAGCCCCGGCGCTCGAGAAAGCAGCCGGAGCCTCCGCGCCACCAGTCGGAAGGTTATAACAATATCAGCGGGCTCGTTGCCGTGGCAACCGCCCCTGCCCCATCCTTACGGACGGCGATGGGAATTATATCTTTACCAAGAGGCTGCTGGAGGAGCAGATTTGGTCTGATCTAACCGCAACCGGTGGCGAACTCCGTTGGCGAAAGCCTGACCGAACTTGCGGCCCCACTGCCACAGCGTCGTGTGGCTGACCACGATGCTGCGGAAGGCCAGCATTTCACCAACCATCCGCAAGCTGAGCGGGAAGTGGAATAAGGAGCCATACCGCCTAGCTGATGATCTCGGCCGGGAAGGGATACCCGGCGAAGCTGGGACAGGCGCGGGGGCGGTCATGCCACCCGACTACCTGCCGGCGGACCGCTCGGGCAAGCTGGAGGCAGCCAATTTGACGGTGCCACCACAATGCCGGGCCGGCCCTTTTAGAGAGTCAAACGTTGCTGCAGTACAGCAAACGGAATAGCACTGGATCGGGCGCCTCCGCATTGACTCACTGGCTGTGGCCACTGGCGGAGAGTAGGCTCTCCCGAGCCTGAATTAGGCCCCAGTCGCTGGAGACAACGACTATGGCGGACGTGATTTTGGTCGTGCTCGTGTCCCCTTTGGCAGCAGACCAGCTGTTATCTGCAGCTGAGCGCCTCGCTGTGCTTACGGGTGGCGCACGCGTCAATGTCCTCGCCGTCCGCACGCCGCCCGGCTACTCCGGGCTGACAGCTGAGGCGAACTTCGGCGAGATGCTTACCAGCCCGATAACACTGGAGGATGAACGAATGGCGGCGTTGGAAGCCGCCTATCGTCGTTGGGCGGCGGGAACTGCTGAAGCACCTCTCAAGGCTCACTGGTCCTCAATCGAAGGACTTGCTGATCCTGTGGTGAACGAAGGCCGTCGTGCCGACTTTCTCGTAGTTGCTCGCCCCGATAGAGGTGATCACGAGCCGACGCGGCGGGCGTTCCGAGCTGCCCTGTTCAAGACTGAACGGCCCGTCCTCGTGGTTCCGGCCGGCGAGGAGACGACGTTCGGTCGCCGTGTAGCTATTGCCTGGAAGGACGACTCTCGAGCTGCTAAGGCGGTCCTTCCTGCTCTGCGCTGCTTGGGCAACGCCGAGCAGGTGCATGTACTCGCCGGTGTGCGTCAGGATGCGGCCCAGCCTGCCGTCCCACAAATTCTTCTCGACCACGGTGTCGAGGCGGATCTGCACGTGCTGCCGATCGGCCCTGGAGTGTTCGGGCAATCGCTTCTTGCCAAAGCACACGAACTGGGCGCCGACCTGCTCGTCATGGGGGCTTATGCCCACAGTCCATTGCGCGAGGCGGTCCTCGGCGGCGTCACCCGCTACATTTTGGCTCACGCCAACATGCCTGTGCTCATGCGGCACTGACACAGCTTTGGAAATCAACCTGAGAATACGCAGGTGCTGGCGCGATAAGGATGACCTTCAGCCGGGCCGGGAGCTTCTCCAGCGATTTGCCATCTTGATGCCCTCCTCAATGCGGTACGCTGGGAGTGAGATTGACGGTCGTGAAGCTGCCGTCGGCAAGCTGTCGGACGGCATCGAGGACGGCCGGGTCGTTCGGGAACAGGTACATGCGATACCGCGGGTCGAGGGCGAGCCGGATCCTGCCCGTGTGGATGCGGTGATGCAGCCAGGTTTGGGACACGCCGAGGGCCTCGGCGACCTCGGGTAGGGTCAGTGCGCCGGCCACGCGGCGCCGCATCTCCGGCCGGTAGCGGATGCCCTGAGGGAGACGGAGTTTGCGGGTGGTGCTGAGGAGCACGCGCCGGCCATGGTCGAGGTGGTGCCCCTGGGCGTCGAGAGCTTCGGCGATCGCTGCGTCCGAAGCGCCCGCGCGTGCCATCTCGGCGACGAGGCGTTCGATCGCGCCGATGCCCGACAACTCGCGTAGCGCATGGCCGCCGGTGTCGGCGACAAATTCGCTCCAGTCGCCGCCAGCCCAGACCACGCGGACCGCCACCCGATCGGCGGCGGTGCGCTCGAGGACCACCTTGTCGACGAGGCATCGCAGGAGGGTTCTGTCAGCTCTCGCGCCAGACGGGCCTGGATTGGCGAGGCGGGGTGGGCTTTATAAGCTGCTGACGGGGTGAGGGGCGGCTGGGAGCCTGGCATGGAGTGCGTGGACTGCGGTTCGGCCGAGGTGACTGAGCGGCGGGACCGTACGGCCCAGGGCTACCGGCGCTTCCGGTGCCGTGCCTGCGGCCGTGGGTTCAATGAGCGAGCTCGGGAGTGCTGAACAGGGCACAGTATCCGAGCGACGTCATTGCGCTGGTGGTACTCTGGCGCCTGCGCTACCGCCTCACCCTGCGGGACTTGGCGGAGATGTTCCTCCTCCGCAGCATCGTGTTCAGCTACGAGGCGGTGCGGGAGTGGGAGGTCAAGCTCGCGCCGATACTGACCAGTGGCCTTCGGCAGCGCCGGCAAGGAAAGGGCGGCCCTGGCCGTCGCTCCTGGCG
>NZ_RCVR01000179.1 GCF_016107305.1 Roseomonas sp. KE2513 | reverse complement strand
TGCCGCCAGGCCATGCGCCCCCTTGCGGAAGTCCACGGGACGGGTCGCCAGCAGTACCCGCGCCCCGGATGGCAGCGCGATCATGCCTCCAGCGCCGCCGCGAGCCGGGCGACCACGGCCACATCCGCGTCGCCGCCCACGCGCAGGACCCGGCCATTGCGCAGCACGACCTCGACCGCTGCCCCAACCCGCTCCCGCAGCGTCGGCGTGACAGCCTCCGCCACCGGATCCGAACCACTCGGTCCAACAACCAGCGGCACGAACGGCGGCAGGTGCGGCGCCACCTTCGGCTTGACGGGCCTGCCCTCGGCCTCGCGGCGCCAGCGGTGCAGCAGGCTCGGCGCAACGCCGTGCCGCTGCGCAACCGCCAGCACCCGAGCTCCGGGCGCCCCCACCTCGGCCAGCAGCGCCGCCTTCTCCTCGGCCGTGTAGGTCCGACGCCCGCCACGGGTGACAATCTCCACCCGCTCCATCGCCACAATGCCAGCACCCGTGCTGGCACCGGTCCTAGCACCCGTGCTCGACACCCATCGCGCCATCGCCACACCTCCGCGACGACCTAACTCGCGGGCTCAAGCGCGACGATCAAGAAGGGCCTCTACGCCGCGCTTAC
>NZ_RCVR01000178.1 GCF_016107305.1 Roseomonas sp. KE2513 | reverse complement strand
CGTAAGCGCGGCGTAGCGGCCCTTCTTGATCGTCGTGCTTGAGTCCGCGAGGTAGTTCGTCGCGGAGGGGTGACGATGGCGCGATGGGTGGCGAGCACGGGTGCTAGCACCGGTGCCAGCACGGGTGCTGGCGCTGTGGTGATGGAGCGGGTGGAGATCGTCACCCGTGGCGGGCGGCGGACCTACACAGCCGATGAGAAGGCGGCGCTGCTGGCCGAGGCGGCGGTGCCCGGGGTTCGGGTGCTGGCGGTTGCGCAGCGGCATGGCATTGCGCCAAGCCTACTGCACCGCTGGCGCCGCGAGGCCGAAGGGAGGCCGGTCAAGCCGAAGGCGGTGCCGCGCCTGCCGCCGTTCGTGCCGCTGGTCGTCGGGCCGTGTGGTTCGGAGACGGTGCCAGAGGCCGTCGCGTCGGCGCCGCGGGAGCGGATGGGGGCGGCGGTTGAGATCGTGCTGCGCAATGGCCGTGTCTTGCGTGTCGGTGGCGAGGCGGACTTGGCGGTGGTTGCCCGGCTTGCCGCGGCGCTGGAGGCGTGATCGCGCTGCCATCCGGGGCGCGGGTGCTGCTGGCAACCCGGCCCGTGGACTTCCGCAAGGGGGCGCATGGCCTGGCGGCG
>NZ_RCVR01000177.1 GCF_016107305.1 Roseomonas sp. KE2513 | reverse complement strand
CGCACTACCCGCCCCCACTTCTCCACCTCGGCGCGCTGGAAGGCTGCAAACTCGGCCGGTCTGGCCGGGAATGGCTGCAGCCCCGCGGCCTCGAGGCGCGACACGAACCCGGGGTGAGCAAGCGAGGTCTGCACCGCCGCATTCACCCGTTCCACGATCGGGGCAGGTAGCAGGGCAGGGGCGAACACCCCGTCCCAGGTGTCGGCCTCAAAGCCCGGCAGCGTCTCGGCCACTGTGGGGACGTCAGGAGCGGCAGGGGTACGCTGTGCCGAGGTCACAGCCAGAGCACGCGCCCGGCCCTGCTTCACCTGCGGCAGGGCCGAGGAGAAGGTGTCGAACATCATCTGAATGTCGCCACTGAGCAGGGCGGTCGCGGCCGGCGCGGTGCTTCGGAAGGGCACGTGCAGCAGGTCCACCCCCGCCATCTGCCGGAACATCTCGCCGCAGATGTGCGTGCTCGTCCCGTTGCCACCCGAGCCATAGCTGATCACCCCGGGCTTGGCCTTTGCCAGAGCGGCCAGCTCGGCGACACTGGTGGCCGGAAGGGAGGGGTGGACGATCAGCAGGTGGGTTCCGACCGTCGTCCGCGAGATCGGCGTGAAGTCGGTGACAGGGCTATAGGGCAGCCGCCCTTG
>NZ_RCVR01000176.1 GCF_016107305.1 Roseomonas sp. KE2513 | reverse complement strand
CGGCGGGCGCCGAGCACCGAGGCAATCGCCCCCAGCAGCATGATCCCGAAGACCGCGAAGGCGCCCTTGGCGGCCCCGGAGGCAGCGGCATCGGCCGCGCTGCGTGCCTTCTCCTCGGCCTGCTGCGCCGCCTGCGTCGCCCGCTGCTCGGCCTGCTGCACCCGCGCCTGGGCGTCCTGCGGGCTGAGGTTGTACTCGGCCGCGACGAGCTGGTTCAGACGGTCACGGTCCTCGGCCGAGAGCTGGCCCTCAGTCACCCGCCGGGTCACCAGTGTCCCCATCTCGGCCTTGCGCTGGTCCGAGGTCATACCGGCCGGAGCCCCACCGCCGCTGAGCGCGCCCTGGACCCGATCCACCAGACCCTGGGCCGCGTTCTGCAGCGTGCCCGTATCCGTGCGGTTCGCGGCCTGCTGGCCGACGGCGGACACGGCCGAACCAGCCCCATTCGCGACACTGCCCACCAGGCTGGATGCACCTGACGCGGCGGTCGAGGCAATGCCGGAGACGAGGTTGCCCAGCAGCACTGCGGAGATGAGGAAGGTGGTGCCCCAGACCGCCAGGCCGTGCAGCGTGCCGTCGGTGTTGTCGGAGGTGCCCGACAGCCGCGCGGCGACGTAGCCGCCCACGGCAAGGCCGAT
>NZ_RCVR01000175.1 GCF_016107305.1 Roseomonas sp. KE2513 | reverse complement strand
ACTAGGGCCTGTTAGCGCCTGAATCCTTGGCAAGATGCCTGCGTTCTCTGGCTTTTTGGAGAACGGGATGGCGCTGACGGATGAGCAGTGGGCGGTGCTGGAGCCGCTAGTTGAGGCCTGCCGCCCGCACGCCAAGGTACCACCTCAGCACCTGCGGCGGACCATCGGCGCGATCCTTTGGCGGCACGACAACGGCGCGAAGTGGCGAGCCCTCCCGGCGGAGGAGGGGCCCTGGTGGGTTCGGAGCACTGCTCCGAACGCCACGGGCTGGCGGCGCAGACCTTCATTCGGTGGTCTCGCCTGGGTGTCTGGGAACGCCTGCTGAGCATGGCGCAGGAGGGAAGTGTCGGGCTCGGTATGACCTTCCTCGATGGCACCTCGGTCCGGGCGCACGCCAAGGCAGCAGGAGCAGCCAAAAAGCGGCGTCAGCGGCGGAGCGGGACGAGCGTGAGGCGCTTGGCCGCTCTCGTGGAGGCTTCGGTACCAAGGTCTGCGTGATCGCAGACAGCGCGGGCCACGCCGTCGCCTTCTCACTGGCCCCAGGGCAAGCGCACGAACTGCCCCACGCCGTGCCCCTCCTCGCAGCCCTCCCCGGCGTGCCGCTCTGGGTGGTGGGCGACCGCGGCTACTCCAGCCATACCTTCCGCGAGCACGTCTGGGACCTCGGCGCGCGACC
>NZ_RCVR01000174.1 GCF_016107305.1 Roseomonas sp. KE2513 | reverse complement strand
GCGGGAGGACGAGGTGGCCGCCATCATCGGCCACGAGCTTGCTCATTTCTCGGGCGGTGACACCGAGTACAGCCTGCGCTTCCTGCCGATCTATGCCGGTGTCGGCCGCTCGCTCGACGCGGTGGCTCTGGCGGGCATGGGCGCGGACGGCTCCCACTCGCTGCTGACCCGCCCGGCGCTGCAGCTGGGCGTCTTCGTGATGGACCAGTTCCACCACGCCGTCCGGCACTGGAGCCGCCTGCGCGAGTTTGCCGCCGACGCGGCCGGCGCCAAGGCGACCTCGGCCGACGCCGCCGCGCGCGCCCTGCTCCGTACGGCGGCGGCCTACCCGCGGATCGACGAGACCCTGGGATCCTCCTTCCGCGCCCCCGATGCCGCGCCGCCCGACCTGGTGGCGGCCACGCTGCAACACGCGGCCGAGCGCGGCCTGGATGACCCGGCCGGCCACCTGGAGGAGACGCAGCCCCACCCGACGGACACCCACCCGCCCACGCGCCAGCGCCTCTCCTCCCTCGATCGGGAGCCGTCGCCGGCCCTGCTGGCCGAGGCCGCCACGCCGCCGCCGCGGGAGGCGCTCTCCCGCCTGGGTGCCTACTTCGCCGATCCGGAGCCGCTCTGCCGTGCCGCGACCGCGGATTTCCTGGGCAGCGCACGCGCAGAGGCACGGGAGGTCCACCA
>NZ_RCVR01000173.1 GCF_016107305.1 Roseomonas sp. KE2513 | reverse complement strand
GTTGAGGTTTGAGGAGGGGCGTCAGGCGGCTGCGGCCTGCGGCTTGTTCTGCCAAAGGGATCCCCCATTGGTAACGTAGTTCCAGACATCCGGGCGTTCTTGCCGCATGCGCCCAAGCACTTGTCCGACGGGAGCCCAGCAAGGCTGGCGCAGTCCGTGGTGCTCGATTGCGGGGCCGATGGGTTGGAAGTGAATACCGCTGCCGCGGAGAAGGCGCAGGAGGGTGTGCTCCATTACCGCGCACCAGTTGTGGATGCCCATCTCCGCGCTCAACTGGACGACGCCTCGCATCAAACCAAGACGAAGAGGGATGCCGTCGACGCCGGCATCGCGAAGGCTCTTCGAGATGGCGAAACGGCTGATCTCGCCTGTGCCACGCCTCGGCAGCGAGCGGATAACCGGGCTTTCGCAAAGGCTGCTCATCGGCAGGTCAGCGTCTGGGCCGGTCGGCGAGGACGCGATGATCCGCACGGTGCCGACAAGACGGCCGGTGCTGCGCTGGGTCAGGAGCGCATGCTGGGCCCGCAGGTCGAAGCGGTCGGTCTCCATCGTGCCTTGGCCCGGCTCGTAGCCGCGCTCCATGCAGTAGATCTGGTGCCGCAGACGATAGACGGCGCGGAGTTTCTCTGCCGTGTCCGCGAGAGTAACCTCAAAGGCCTCGGCTGCTTCCAGAAATCCA
>NZ_RCVR01000172.1 GCF_016107305.1 Roseomonas sp. KE2513 | reverse complement strand
AGCCCAACCGTGCCGCCATAGGCTGCAGGCTCTTGCGCTCGCCAGGACCAAGCAGCCCGCGCAGGTAGAAAGGAGCCCAGACCCGCCGCGTCTTGTGCCCCATCACGTCAAGAAAGGGTTGGAGCCACCTATCCAGATCGCCAGACGCGCCAATGACCTCCGCCATCGTCATCTCCCGCTAATCAGTCAACCAGCAGATGGGTTACTCACCGCTCCATTGAAGATGCCAACGTAGTGTTAGCGCCTGCCCACAATTCGAAGCGCCGCGCCTCAGCCAGCCCAGCCCAGCTCACGGATGGCGCGACCGTCGTTCCAAATCTTCGTCATGTGCCGGATCTTCTCGCCATCGAAGTCCATCACATGGACGTAGTCCGTATCCGTGTGCTTGCCAGTCGGCGGCATCGGGCCACCCTCTCCGGTATGGCTGCCGTGAAAGGTCGCGAAAGCCACGACGTTGTGCCGGGTCTCATCGGCGGCGAAGGACTTCAGGGTGTAGCGGCCGTCCGGCATGAAGCCGAGCAGGCCCTTCATCCACTCCGTGTAGGCCTGAAGGGTCCGGACATCGCCCAGCGCGTCGGCTTGGCAGGCAAAGCTTGCATCTGGGTGACAGTAGGCGGCGCATCCCTGCCATCCTCCACCGAACTCGCAAGTCTCGAAGAAGGCCTGGGCGGTTTGCGTGATGGACGCCATAT
>NZ_RCVR01000171.1 GCF_016107305.1 Roseomonas sp. KE2513 | reverse complement strand
GGTGGCCGGGATCACCGGGGCCGCCCACGGCGAGCGGTCTCCGGAGAGGCTGGTGCAGAGGAACGGGTATCGCGATCGCGACCGGCAAACCCGGGCGGGGACGGTCGAGCTGCGGCTTCCGAAGCTCCGGCGGGGGTCATACTTCCCCGCCCTCCCGGAACCCCGGAGGCGGGCCGGGAAGGCGCTGACCGCCGTGATCCGGGAGGCCTACGTCCACGGCATCTCCACCCGCTCCGCCGATGACCTGGTCCGGGCCACGGGGATGGAGGGGGATCTCCAAGAGCGGCGTCTCCCGGCTCTGCGCCGAGATCGACGAGCGCGTCCGGGGCTTCCTGACACGGCCGACCGAGGGCGACTGGCCCCACGTCTGGCTCGATGCGACCCACGTGAAGGTGCGCGAGGCAGGCCGGGTCGTCCCGGTCGCCGTGACCATCGCGGGCAGGGTGAACGCGGACGGGCGCCGCGAGGTCCTCGGCATGGCGGTGGGCAGCTCCGGGGCGGAGCGTTCTGGCTCGAGTTCCTCCGCTCCCCCAAGCGCCGCGGCCTGGCTGGCGTGAGGCTCGTGATCTCCGATGCGCACGAGGGACCGAAGGCTGCCGTGACCAAGGTCCTCCGGGCGGCCTCTCGGCGCTGCCGCGTCCACTTCGCCCGCAACGCGCCGGCGCATGCCGGGAAGGCGCAGCGCCGCATCGTCTCGGCCGCTGGAGGTATACCGCCAACC
>NZ_RCVR01000170.1 GCF_016107305.1 Roseomonas sp. KE2513 | reverse complement strand
CCTGACCTCTCGCGCGCGGTCGCGGCCGACATGGTCCAGCAAGGCGCAACCGTTGATGCGGCTGCCGAGCACCGCAAGCGCGACCATCCTGGCTGGCACAATCCTGCGATGCAGGTGGTGGGCGCGCAGTGCCGGAGCAGGATGCTGGTCTGCAGGCGCTCGCTGGGGCGCCCTGCTGCAGGTGCGGTTCATGCTAGTGGGCGCGCAGGTTTTACAGATGAAGGAAGCATCACGGGATCAGGGTCGATCTGGCCAACGAAGCACGCTCAGCGCCGTTTTGAGATGTCCGGGCAGTCCCTGCTCCGCAGCATGGGCTGACGTCTCTCCAAATCATCCGACACCGGTCGAAGAAGCATCATGGCTTAGCAGTGCCAGCCAACACGCCTGCCATCGCTAAGTCGGCCCGGATCTCCTTCAGCGTCTTATAAGAGGCTCCCTCGGCCAAGCCGACGCTCAGTCGCGCGTGCGCCTCAATGACGGCCGTTCGACGGTTCTCCGCCGAGCGATCTTGGTGTGCTCGAAGTGGCCTTGTGCGGTCGTGCTGGCTTAGCGAAGACAATCCTGGAGCAGTCCTGATGACCGCCGTCTTCCAACGCCGGGCATCTTCTATGGGTCGCGTCCTTGGTGATGATGTAGGAGCTGACCGTTGCTGAGGCGGCGGTCACCGCGGTGGCTTCGGGTAGGGTTGGGCTGCTAACCCCTTCTGACCTTGGACCGACCGCGATGG
>NZ_RCVR01000017.1 GCF_016107305.1 Roseomonas sp. KE2513 | reverse complement strand
GGGAGAGGCGGGATGCTGGGCTTCGAAACGGCAGCGCGACCGGAGGCGGTGGCCTTCGATATCATCGGAACCGTCTTCCCGCTGCACCCGCTGCGGCCGACCATCGAGGAGCTGGGCCTTCCACCCGCGGGACTGGAGGGCTGGTTCGCCGCCGCCCTGCGCGACGCCTTCGCCCTCTCCGCCACCGGGGATTTCCGCCCCTTCACGGAAGTGCTGTCAGGCGCCCTGGAGGAGGTTCTGGGTGAACAGGGCCTCTCCCCTGCCCCCGAGACCAAGGCCCTGCTCATGGAGCGCATGAAGAGCCTGCCCGCGCGCCACGACGCCCGGGAGGCCTTCGGGGCCGTGTCCCGGGCCGGCATGCGGATCATCGCCCTCAGCAACGGTGCGGCCGCCTCCACGCGGGCCCTGCTGGAGGGCGCAGGGCTTGCGGACCTCGTCGGGGAGATCGTCTCGGTCGAGGAGGTGAAGCTCTTCAAACCACGCCGCGAGGTCTATGCCCGCGCCGCCGAGCGCGCCGGGCTGGATCCCGGGCGGTTGGCCCTGGTGGCCGTGCATCCCTGGGACATCCAGGGCGCTAAGGCCGCCGGTCTGACCGCCGCCTATGTCTCGGCCGAGCGGCCCTTCCCGCCGACCATGCGGGCGCCCGACATCACGGCACCCTCCCTCGCCGAGGCTGCGGCGGCGCTGGTGGCGCTGTAGCGCGACGCCCCTCGTCCGATTGAACGGAACGATCAGCAACTGCCGGACCCCTCAAGCGGTTCGGTAGGCGCGCCGCCCGGCAGCCGGCCGTCGCGCCGCCAGCCGACCAGCCCCCAGGAGCGCCCATGGATATCCGCCTGACGGTGAACGGCACGGAGCACGCGCTCTCCGTGGACGTCCGAACCACCCTGCTCGACGCGTTGCGAGAGAGGCTGGAGCTGACCGGCACGAAGAAGGGCTGTGACCTCGGGCAGTGCGGCGCCTGCACGGTGCTGATGAACGGCCGCCGCGTTCTCGCCTGCTTCACCCTCGCCGTGGCGGCCGAAGGGGCGGAGATCACGACCATCGAGGGGCTGGCAGGCGACGACGAGCCGCTGCACCCGATGCAGCAGGCCTTCCTCGAGAACGACGCCTACCAGTGCGGCTACTGCACGCCCGGCCAGATCATGTCGGCCATTGCTTGCGTGAGGGAGGGCCACGCCGGGACGGACGAGCAGATCCGCGAGTACATGAGCGGTAATCTCTGCCGCTGCGCTGCCTATCCGAAGATCGTCGCGGCCATCCGCCAGGCCCGGCCACTGCTGGAGAACCGCTGAGATGCGCCCCTTCGAATACGAGCGGGCGGGCGGCAGCGAGGCGGCGCTGGCCGCCAGCGCGCGCCACGCGGCCCCCGATGCGCCACCGCCCCAGTACTTGGCCGGCGGCACAAACCTGCTGGACCTGATGAAGATCGGTGTCATGCACCCGCCCGCGCTCATCAACATCGACGCGCTGCGGGGCGCCCACGGTGGTATCGAAGCCGACGCTTCGGGACTTCGCCTCGGCGCTCTGGCCCATATGGCGGAGGCCGCGGAACACCCGGCCATCCTGCGGGACTACCCGGCCATTGCGCAATCGCTCCAGCAGGCCGCCAACCAGCAGCTGCGGAACATGGCGACGCTGGCCGGCAACGTGCTTCAACGCACGCGCTGCAACTACTTCCGCGACCCGAGCTGGAATGCCTGCAACAAGCGCCGTCCCGGCAGCGGCTGCGCGGCAAAGGAGGGGGTGAACCGCCTCCTGGCCGTGCTCGGCGTCAGCGAAGCGTGCATCGCCAGCTACCCCGGCGACTTCGCCAATGCCCTCGCGGCCTTCGGCGCCGAGGTGGGCTTGGCCTCGCCCGAGGGCGGCACCCGCCGCATCCCATTCGAGAACCTGCACCGCCTGCCCGGCGACACTCCGCAGATCGAGACGGACCTGCACCCGGGCGAGCTGATCACCGATTTCCACGTGCCGGCCGGCCCGTGGACGCGCCGCTCCCTTTACCTGAAGGTCCGTGACCGCGCCTCCTTCGCCTTCGCCGTTGCCTCCGCGGCCGTGGCGCTGGACCTCGAGGGGGGCACGGTGCGCGAGGCCCGCATCGGGCTGGGCGGCCTCGCCGCAAAGCCGTGGCGCTCGCACGGGGCCGAGGCCGCGCTGCGGGGCCGGCGCATGGACGAGTCCACCGCTCAGGAAGCCGCCGAGGCGGCCTTCGCCAACGCCATCACCCATGGCGAGAACGCCTTCAAGCCGGAGCTCGGCCGCCGAACCCTCGTGCGTGCGCTGCTCGAAGCCGCCGAGATGGAGGTTTGACCATGCCTGACGGCACCCAGACGATGATCGGCCAGCCCGCCCTACGTATCGACGGCCGCGCGAAGCTCACGGGACGCGCCCGCTATGCTTCCGACGAGGTCGTACCAAATCCAGCCCACGCCTTCCTTGTCACCAGCTCCATCGCCCGCGGCCGCATCCGCGGCTTCCATCTAGACAAGGCCCGCGCCGTGCCCGGCGTGCTGGACATCCTCACCCACGAGAACGTTGGCAGCGAGGCCGAGAAGCCGAAGCCCATGGCGGGCGGCGACACCACCTCCACGCTCGAATCCGACCGTGTCTGGCACGATGGCCAGATCATCGCCGTGGTGGTCGCTGATACCTTCGAGGCAGCGCGCGAGGCTGCGCACAAGGTGGCCGTCGATTATGAATCCGAGCCCCCCTCCGCCACCTTCGGCAGCCCCGGCGCCGAGGAGGAGGTCCGCAAGGCCGGCGAGCACAAGGACTACCACGTCGGCGACGCCGAGGCCGCCTTTGCTGCCGCGCCCGTGAAGGTCGATGCCCGCTACGGCACGCCGACGCAGCACCACAACCCCATCGAGCTCTTCACCACCACTTGCGTCTGGAACGGGTCGAAACTGACGGTCTATGAGCCCAGCCAGTTCGTCTACGGCCTGCGCGGCAACCTTGCGCAGCAGCTCCACATGGAGCCGGGCGATATCCACGTCATCTCGCGCTATGTCGGCGGCGCCTTCGGCTCCCGCGGCGGCATCACGGCGCGCACGGCCTGGATCGCCATCGCCGCGCGCCGCCTCGGCCGGCCCGTGCGGCTGGTGCCGACGCGTGACCAAGGCTTCACCATCGTCACCTACCGTGCCGAGACGCGCCACCACATCCAGTTGGGCGCCACGCCCGACGGCCGGCTGACCGCGCTGCGCCACGAGGGATGGGAGGTCACCTCCCGCCCCTCGCAGTACAATGTTTCCGGCACCGAGACGACGGCGCGGGTCTATGCCTGCCCGAACATCCTGACGAAGGTGAACATCGTCCACGCCGACCGGAACACGCCGGGCTTCATGCGCGCCCCGCCCGAGACGCCCTACATGTTCCCGCTCGAAGTCGCCATGGACGAATTGGCCGTGGCGCTGGGCATGGATCCCGTGGAGCTGCGCCGCGTCAACGACACGATGAAGGACCCGGCGACGGGCCTCGACTACAGCTCCCGCTCCCTCATGGAATGCTACGACCAGGCAGGAGCCCGCTTCGGCTGGAAGTCCCGCAACCCCGCGCCCCGCAGCATGTGCGAGGGCGACTGGCTGGTCGGCTGGGGCTGCGCGAGCGCCGCCTACCCCGCCAACATCGGCCCCGCCGCCGTGCGGGTGACGCTGACACCCGAAGGCCGTGCGCGCGTGCAGATCGCGGCGCACGACATCGGCACCGGCGCCTACACCGTCCTCGCCATCACCGCGGCGGAGCGGCTCGGCTTGCCGATCGAGCACGTCACGGTTGAACTCGGCGGCTCCGAACTGCCGGCCGCGGGGCTGGCGGCGGGATCGAGCCACACGGCCGGCATCTGCAACGCCGTCGCCAAAGCCTGCGAGGAGATCCGCCAGAAGCTGGCCCTGGCCGCGGTCGTCACGAATGATGGCGCTCTCAGCGGCCAGGATGCCTCGGCACTCGTGCTGCGGGAAGGCGCGCTGCAGAGCCCTGCCGGCGCGAAGGAGGACCTGCGGGCGGCCCTCTCGCGAGTCACTGGCGGCGTGCTGGAAGTCTATGCGGAGAACATCCCCCAGGGCCTGCCGAGGGAGTCCATCGGCAAGGCCTATGCTGGCCAGATGTCCATGTCCCGCGGACATAGCCGCCAGGACGCCACCACCTACACCTTCGGCGCCCAGTTCGTGGAAGTACGCGTGCATTCCCGCACGGGCGAGGTGCGCGTGCCGCGCGCCGTCGGCGCCTTCGCGGCGGGTACGATCGTCAACCCGCTCACGGCGCACAGCCAGTGCATTGGCGGCATGATCTGGGGCATCGGCGCCGCGCTGCACGAGGCGACGGAGATCGACCCGAACGCGGCCCGCTACGTCAACGACAACCTCTCCGAATACCTCATCCCCGTGAACGCGGACGTGCCGCAGGTCGAGGCCATCCTCGTGCCGGAGAGGGACGAACGCGTGAACCCGCTGGGCATCAAGGGCTTGGGCGAAATCGGCATCGTCGGCATGAACGCGGCGGTGTGCAACGCGGTGTGGCACGCGACCGGCCGGCGCATCCGCGAACTGCCGATCCGTATCGAGGACCTGCTTTAGCCAAGCGATGGAAGTGCCGCTTCCCGATCCAGGCGCCGGCGCGAACTCCGGCCGCCCCGGCGCGTTGGAACGGGCTCGTCAGGCAGGAGGCCAGCATGACCGCGCGACCGCCCGAGGGCCCGAAGGCTGATTTCGACAGCAAAACCGCCACCGGGGGCCAGATCCCGCGGCCCCCGTCCGGTGAGGCCCTGGACAAGATCAGCGAGGAGCAGGGCATGATCACCGACGAGTGGAGCGGCGAGCCCGGCGACGGCAGCCCCGGCAACGGCCCGCCGCCTTCCAAGGACTAGCGCTCGCGCGGGCTTGAAGCCGGCCGCCCTCCGTTTCATATCGCCGCCAGTTCCCTTCCCCACTCCTGGAGGTTGCTTGTGAGCGAGACGGTGGAGCGCCACGAATTCGGCGCCGAGGTCGGGCGCCTGCTGGACCTAGTGGTCCATGCCCTCTACTCCGACCGCGAGATCTTCCTGCGCGAGCTGGTGGCCAACGCGGCCGACGCCGTGGACCGCCGCCGCTTCGAGGCCCTGACCGGCGGCGTGCCCGCCGTGCCCGAGGGCGGTGCCGTGCGCGTGGTGCCGGACAAGGAGGGGCGCACCCTCACCATCTCCGACCCTGGTGTCGGCATGACCAAGGCCGAGCTGGCGACCAACCTCGGCACCATCGCCCGCTCCGGCACCCGCGCCTTTACCCAGTCCCTGGCAGAAGCTCCCGCCGGCGACCGGCCGAGCCTCATCGGCCAGTTCGGCGTCGGGTTCTACTCCGCTTTCATGGTGGCCGACCGGGTCGAGGTTACCTCACGAAAGGCCGGGGCCGAGGAGGCCTGGACCTGGGCCTCCGAGGGCCGCGGCGACTTCACCCTCTCCCCCGCAACGCGCGCGGAGCCGGGCACCGACATCGTCCTGCACCTGAAGGAGGACGCGGCCGACTACCTCGAACCCTTACGGCTGAAGGCGGTGATCCGCAAGTGGGCCGACCACATCACCATCCCCATCACCGTGGCACGGGAGGGGAAGGACGAGCCCGCCAATGAGGGCACCGCCCTCTGGCGCAAGCCGAAGTCCGAGATCACGGCCGAGAGCTACGCCGAGTTCTACCGCCACCTCGGCCACGTCTTCGACGAGCCCTGGGCGACGCTGCACTGGACGGCCGAGGGCACGGTGGAGTTCACCGCCCTGCTCTTCGTCCCCGGCATGAAGCCTTTTGAGGCGGTGGAGGGCGAGCGCGAGAGCCGCGTGCGCCTGCATGTCCGCCGCATGTTCATCACCGACGAGGCCGGGCTGCTGCCGAACTGGTTGCGCTTCGTCCACGGCGTGGTGGACACCGAGGACCTGCCGCTGAACGTCTCGCGCGAGATGCTGCAGGCTACCCCCATCCTCGCCCGTATCCGCCGCGCCGTGACCAACCGCGTCATCTCCGAGCTGAAGACACGCGCGAAGGAGGCGGAGGACTACGCGAAGTTCTGGGAGAACTTCGGCCCCGTGCTGAAGGAGGGTCTCTTCGACAGCCCCGAGCACAGCAAGGATATCGCCCAGCTCTTGCGCTTCCGTTCCTCGGCCGTGGAGGGCTGGACCTCGCTCGCCGAATACGTGTCGCGCATGAAGGAGGGGCAGGAGGCGATATACATCCTCGCTGGCGACGCGCCGGAGGCGCTGGCCAATTCCCCGCAGCTCGAGGGCTTCCGCGCTCGCGGCGTCGAAGTGCTGCTGCTCTCCGATCAGATCGACGCCTTCTGGCCGGAGCGCCTGGACCGCTTCGAGGAGAAGCCGATCCGCAGCGTCACCCAGGGCCCGGTGGATCTCTCGAAAGTCGCGGCGCCCGAGGACGCGCTGGAGGAAGCAGCCGATGTCTCCCGCCTCATCCCGCTGCTGAAGGATGCGCTGAAGGACCAGGTCTCCGAGGTACGCGCGACCGAGCGCCTGGTCGGCAGCCCCGTCGTCCTCGCGGCCGCGGAGGGCGGGCCGGACCTGCAGATGCAGCGCCTGCTCAACCGCGCCGGCCGCGGCCTGGGCGCCGGCCTGCCGGTGCTCGAGATCAACCCGCGCCACGGCCTGGTCCGCGCCCTCGCGGCCAAGGCCACGGGCGAGGAATCCCTGGCGGATGCGGCGGGCCTGTTACTGGACCTCGCCCGCGTGCAGGACGGCGACGCACCGCGCGACCCCGCCGGTTTCGCACGGCGCGTCGCGGATGCCTTCGCGGCCAGCCTCGGCTGAGCCCAACTACGGGACTGCGGCGCGCCGCAGTCCCAGCGGCCTGAAAGACGGATCAGTGGACGACGAAGACGAGGCTGCCCCGCCGCCGGGCCTGCCCCGCGGAAAGTTCTACATGACGCCCGCCGGCGAGTCGGCGCTGCGTGCGGAATACGAGGCCTTTAAGGCGGAGCGCCACCGCGTGGTGGAGATCGTCTCCTGGGCTGCCGGCAACGGCGACCATAGCGAGAACGCGGACTACAAGGAGGGCAAGCGCCGTTTGCGCGAGATCGACCGGCGCCTGCGCTACCTCGGCCACCGCCTGCAATCCGCCGAGATCGTCGATCCCGCCGCGCAGAAGCAGCGGGACCGCGTCTTCTTCGGCGCGACCGTCACCTACCTCAACGAGCGCGACGAGGAAGGCCGCGTGACGATCGTCGGCGAGGACGAGGCGAACATGGCCGCCGGCAAGATCAGCATTGCCTCTCCCATGGCCCTCGCCCTGCTGCGCGCGCGGGTGGGCGACGAGGTAACGGTCCGCACGCCGGCCGGCCCGTCCTCAGTCGAGATCACTGCCATCACCTATCCCGGCTGATCCGCCTCCCAGCCGATGGCGCGCCGCAGGAAAGCGGCGCCAAGGGCCGCGAAGCCCGCCACCTCCGCATTGTCCTTGCCGTATCCGTGCCCGCCCGCCGCCGGCTCGTGGAATAATGCCGGATAGCCCATGGCCTGCAGCTTCGCCGCCATCTTGCGGGCATGGCCGGGATGGACGCGGTCGTCGCGCCGCGTCGTTGCCAACAGGATCGGTGGATAGCGCAGCCCGGGCTCCGCGACGTGATAGGCCGACATGTGCTGGAGAAACTCCCAGTCCTCCGGCTTGTCGGGATCGCCGTACTCGGCAATCCAGCTCGCGCCCGCCAGGAGCTTGCTGTAGCGCCGCATGTCGATCAGCGGGATCGTGCAGAACAGCGCGCCGAAACGCTCGGGATAGCGGGTCAGCATGTTCGCGATCAGCAGCCCGCCGTTGGAGCCACCCTCCGCCGCAAGTCGCCCCGGCTGCGTGACCCCGCGGCGCACGAGATCGGCGGCCACGGCGGCGAAATCGTCATGCGACAGCCGCTTGCCCTTACGCCGCCCGGCCTCGTGCCAGCGCGTGCCGAACTCCCCGCCGCCGCGGATGTTGGCGACTACCGTCGTGCCGCCTCGTTCCAGCCAGAGCTTGCCTTGCATCCCCTGATAGTTCGGCAGACGGGAAATCCTGAACCCACCATAGCCCGAGAGGTGCACCGGCGCCTCGCCTGTCTCCCCCGCCGGCCCCGTCTGCACATAGGGGATGCGCTCCCCGTCCACCGAGACCGCCTCGTGCCGCGTTACGACGCAGCCGGTCGCGTCGTAGGTCGCGGAGGCGCGGCGAAGTAGCTGCGGCGCCGAGAGCGCGGTATCCGTCAGCAGCAGGCTCGGCGGGGTCACCGGGTCCTCGAACTGCGCGAGCAAGCTGCCATCCGATTCCTCCGCTTCGCTGTCGAGCGGCCAGAGATGCGCGACGCCGGCTTCCGGCAGGCCGGGCAGCGCGGCGCTGCGCCATTCCTCATCCGGCGTGAAGACGGTGAAGACCGGCCGCAGTTCATCCAGTACCGAGGCGACGAGGCGCCCGTCGCACCAGAAGAAGCCCTGCAGCGCCCGCTGCTCGCCCGGCGTGAACAGCACGCGGAAGTCGCGTGCTCCCGCCATGAAGGCGTTCATCCCGATGCCAAGCAGCGTGTCGGGCGCGTGGGTCGCGTCACCCACTGTCCAGGCGCTGCGCGGCCGCACCGCCAGCCAGCCGCGCTGCCAGCGGAAGTCAGCGTCAGCCGGCAGGTCGATGGCCGTCCTCGCGCCGCTCCTGTCGCCGAGATGAACCGTGGTGTCGTAGAAGCCGATCTGGTCGATGAAGACCAGCCGCCCCGGGACCTCCCGGTCCACGCCACCCCAGGCGCCCATATGGCCGGCATCACATTCGAAGAGCACCTGCGCCGCCAGCGGATCGGTTCCGCGCGGCCAGAGCCGCACCGTGCGCGCGTAGCCGGAGCGCGTCGCCATTCCCTCCCCCAGCGCGGAGGAGACGAGCAGCGTATCCCGGTCGATCCAGTCGGCGCTGCTCTTGGCCTCTGGCAGCATGAAGCCGCCCTCAACGAAACGGCGGTCGGCGAGGCTGAACTCGCGCAGCACCACCGCATCCCCGCCGCCGCGCGAAAGGCGAAGCAGGGCCAGGTCATGGCTCCCCGGCAAGGTTGAGGCGCCGCCCCATACCCAGTCCTCCCCCTCCTCCCGCGCGAGGGCGTCTAGGTCGAGCAGCACGTCCCAGCTGGGCTCAGCTTCTCGGTAGGATCCGAGCGTCGTCCGCCGCCATAGCCCGCGCGGATGCGCGGCGTCCTGCCAGAAATTGTAGAGCCATTCGCCACGCCGCGTGACGAAGGGCAGCTTGTCCGGCCGGTCGAGCACCCGCCGCACCGCCTCCCGCTCCGCCTCGAAGCGCCCATCGGCCAGCCGTGCGAGCGTCGCCGCGTTCTGCGCGTCCACCCAGGCGAGCGCCCGCTCCCCCTCGACGTCTTCCAGCCAAAGCCAGGGATCGTCGTCCGGCGCAGCGAGGGTGGGGCGGGGATCGACGGGGCTGGTCATGGAGTGCTCTTCGTAAGCCGCGGGGCGGCCTAATCCGTGGTGATGCCGATGGCCCGCACAACCTCGCCCCAGCGGCGGATCTCGTTCGCCACGTAGGTGGAGGCCTCCTCCAGGCTCCCGCCCATCGCGTCGAAGCCCACCGCCTCCAGCCGGCTCCGCGTGCCGGGATCGGCCAGCGCCTGCGCCACGTCGGCATTCGCCTTCGCGACGATGGCGGCGGGCGTGGCGGCGGGGAAGAACAGGGCGGTCCAGGTCACGTCGTCCACGCCCGTGAAGCCCTGCTCCTCCAGTGTCGGCACCTCGGGCAGCGCGGCGGAGCGGTGCGCACCAGTCACGGCCAGCCCGCGCACGCTTCCCTGCCGCACCATCTCCATCGCAGCCGGCAGCGCCACGCTGGCCAGCTCCAACTGCCCGCCGAGCACGGCCGTCAACGCGGGCCCGGCACCGGTGAAGGGGATATGCTGCGCGTCCACCTTCGCCAGCAGCCGGAACAGCCGCTCCGCCGAGAGATGCGGCGTGGTGCCGACGCCCGCGCTGCCGAAGTTCAGCGGCTGCCGACGCGCGTAGGCGATCAGCTCCCCGATATCCTTCGCCGGAAAGTCCGGCCGCACCGCCAGCAGGTTCGGCGTGGAGGCCATGAGCGCCGCCGGCACCAGCTCCTCCGGCCGGTAGCCGGCGCTGCGGGACAGGCTCGGGTTCACCGCGAAGGCGCTGGTGGTGACGAGCGCGGTGTAGCCGTCCGGCCGTGCCCGGGCGACGAGTTGCGCGCCGATATTGCCGCCAGCTCCCGCGCGGTTCTCGATCACGGCCGCTTGGCCCCAGATCTGGGTCAGCCGGTCGCCCACGATGCGCCCGACGAGGTCCGCGGGCCCCGCGGGCGCGAAGGCGACGGCCATCCGTACCGGCCGATCGGGCCAGGCACCCGCCGGCGCCTGCGCGAAGGTTGTCAGCGGCAGCAGCGCACCCGCCCCGCCGAGCAACCCGCGCCGGCCGAGCACGCGGCTAACCCGCGACATGGGGGGTGGCCGTCAGCGCGCCGCGGTTCGCCATCAGGTGCTCCGCCGCTTCCAGCCGCGTGCCTGTCCAGACATCGCTCGCGGCCTTCACCTGCCGCATGATCTCGTCGAAGACCCAGGCGCCGGCGGGGCGGCCATAGACATGGGTGTGGATCGTCACGTCGAGCATCACCGGCCGCGTCTCGCGCTCGCGCATCGCGGAGAAGGCGTCCTGGAACTGCTCGAGCATGGCGCGGGCGTTGTTGCCGTAGCGGATGGCGCTCGGCAGGTCGTTCACGTCCATGATGAGCGGTATGGCGACGATCTCCGCGCCGCCCTCCCGCGCGAGATAGGGCAGGTCGTCGTCGTTGCAGTCGCCGTGGTGCAGGTATCCGGCCTCGGCGAGCAGGCCGACATGGATCGGGCTGCCCGTGCCGCGCGGGCTGATCCAGCCCCGCGGCGCCTCGCCGGTGATGTCGGCAATCAGCCCCGTGGTGCGGCGGATGTTCTCCCGCTGCCCGGCCTCGTCGAGGTAAACAGGGATGACGTCCATCCCGTAGGAATGCGCCACCACCTCGTGCCCGCCGCGATGGATGGCGCGCACCGTGTCCGGCCACTTCTCCGCCAGCACGCCGTTCGTCATCACGCTCGTCTTCACGCCGTTCCGTGCGGCCACTTCCAGCGCCCGCCAGATGCCGCGCGTCGCGCCGTAGAGGCCCCAGCTCGCGGCGTTCGCGTCGAAAAAGCCGGGCTTCAGCGGATTGCCCATCGGGCCGATCCCCGGCACCTGCCCCTCTGACCAGCCCTCATAGGCGATGTTGAAAACGATCCCGACCCGCGCGCCCCCTGGCCAGCGGAAGGCCTCGCCCGCGCGGAGGACGGAAGCGGTCTGTTCGGTCAAGTGGGGCTCTCCAACGATGCCGCCGGGCGAGGGTCGGAAGCGCCCTCCCAGCCGGCCGTGCGAACGGCAGGGAGGCACCGCAGCGCAACGCGCATCCTCGCCCCTCCCCTTCCCGGCGCGCAGGAGCGCGGGTTCTTTTCCGTTCAATCCTTTAGCAAGGCTAGGCCGCACCGGCAGGAGAGGCAAGCAGACCACCGGCACCCCCTCACATTCCGGCGGGCTCCCTCCCCCTTGTCTCGCGCCCCGCGCGTTGCCCGGCTAAGTGCCACGCGACCCCGGCCACCCCCAGGCCCGGCGCACCGCCACCCCCTCTGTGAGGCGCGACACCATGGCAAACAACCAGCGCAACGGCGCTCCCCCGGGCCGGGGAGCGCCGCCTTCCCCGACCGCGACGAAGCCGGCAGCCAGTCCCGGCCTTTCCGCGCCCAAGCCAGGCTTTCTCGGCCTTTCCTGGACGGTCATCGGCACGCTCGGCGTCCTTCTCCTCCTGCTCGTCATTGGCTGGTCCCTGGCGATCTCGCGCGGGAACCGGCTGGAAACCGCGGAGGCCGCCCGGCGCGGCCAGGCCGCCCGTCTCGCGGACCTCGACGGCACCCTGGCGCGCGAGCGGCAGGCGAATGGCGACCTCACCGCGCTTAACCAGCGCGCCGAAGCTGCCCGCGCCGCGACGGCCCAGGCCGAGGCCCGCGGCCGTGAACTCGCCACCGGCACGCAGGCCGCCCAGGCCCGTCTCGCCGAGCTGAGCCAGCAGGGCAGCGCCGCGGAGGCGCGGGTGAACGAGCTGACCGCCGCTTCCCGCGCCACAGAAGGCCAAGTGAATAACCTCCGCCAGCAGGCCCAGGCAGCGGCCGCCTCGCTCGATCAGGCACGCGCTCAGGTGACCGAGGCCGAGACCGCCCTGGCTCAGCGCCGGTCGGAACTCGCCTCGCTCGGCAGCCAGCAGGAGGCCGCTACCCGCGCGCTCCGCGAGGCCGAGGCCCGCACGGCCGAGCTGAGCGCCGCCGCCGAGGCCGCCCAGGCCCGCGTCGCCGCCCTCGTCGCCGAAACCGGGCAGGCGCAGGAGGCACTGACCACCCGCCAGTCCGCCATTGCCGGCGCCGACGGGCGTGCCCAGCAGCTGCGCGAGGCGATCACCGCCGCCGAAGCCGCCCTCGCCGCCCGCCAGGGCGACCTGGCCGGTGCCGAGACGCGGCTAGCCGAGCTGAACCGCAATACCCAGGCCGCCGCCGAGGCGCTGCGTGTGGCGCAGGCCCGCGTGGCCGAGGCAACCGCCGCCGCGACCGCGGCCGAGGGCCGCCTCGGCGAGCTGCGCCAGGCGGCGGAGGCGATCGCACCAGCCGAAGCGCGGCTGGCGGAGCTGAACGGCAACCTCGCCAATGCCCAGCAGGCCGCCGCCGCGGCGCAGCAGGCGGCCGCCGCTTCCCAGCAGCAGTCCGCCGCTATGGAGGAGCGCGCGACCGCACTCCGCACCCAGGTGAGCGAGGCCGAGGCCGCGCTGGCCGGTCGCCAGCAGGCCCTGGCCGAGGCCGACCGCCGCCTCGGCGAGCTCCGGCAGGCTGCGGCGGCCAGCGAGAACGACCTCGCCGCCCGCCGCAAGGAGGTGGAGGAGAGCACCGCACGCAATGCCGAACTGGCCCGCAACATCGAGGAAGCCACGGCACGTCTGCGCGCGCTGGAGGGCCGCTCGACCGCGCTTCAGGCGGACATCACCACCTCCGGCTCCGGCCTGGAGCGCCTTCGGGCCGAGGTGGCGGCGCTGATCGAGCAGGCGACCCAGCGTCGGCAGGAGATCTCCACGCTCGAGGAGAACGCCGCGCGGTTGCGCGCCGCGCCACCGGTACCGGAGCCCGCGCCTGCCGATCCGGCTCCGCAGCCCGCCCCGGCCTCGCCGGGCTAAACGCCAGCGGCCGGGCCGCGGCTTGCCCGCGCCCGGCCGTTGCGACAGGAATGAGGAGGAAACGGGCCCGAGGTGAAGCCATGGACGTCATCCTGCCCCGCGCGGCCGCCATCGGGGCCATGCTGAAGGCCCGCCGGGAGACGATCGCCGTCGCAGAGTCCTCCAGCGGCGGGCTCGTCTCCGCCGCGCTACTCGCCGTGCCCGGGGCCAGCGCGTACTTCCTGGGCGGCGCCGTGGTTTACACGGCCGAGGCCCGGGCTGCGCTCCTTGGCATTACGCCCGAGCGGATGGCGGGCATGCGCTCCTCCTCCGAGCCCTATGCCCAACTTCTCGCCCGCACGTTGCGGGAACGCTTCGGGACGAGTTGGGGCATCGCCGAAACCGGCGCCGCTGGGCCCTCCGGCAACCGCTACGGCGATGCCGCAGGCCACAGCTGTCTCGCCATCTCGGGGCCGATCGAGCTTGTGCGGACGATCGAGACAGGATCGGCCGTCCGGGCAAGGAACATGCGCGACTTCGCCAGCGCTCTGCTCGATCTAATGGCTGAAGCGCTCGAGGCGGCATCAGCCTCCTCCTGAATGTCCGCCAGCAGGCCCCTCACCATCATCTTCTTCGCTCTGCGTGGCATCACGGAGGCGCCGGCATGTTCAGCAAGGCTCCGCGATATCCAGACGGCAATCAGACGGCCTCAAACCCTCGATGGATCCAAGGCACTGCCCTGGATATGCGGAGAGGGCAGAGCCCTCTCCATGGGCGCAGCGAATCGATCGCCTCAAAGCGGCCCGCTACGCGTTGTCGAGCCGGCGCCGGAGCTAGGCGTCGCCGCGGGAAAGGCGGTCGGGCCAGTCGCGCCGCTCGCCGGAGCAACGGGCTTAGCCTGCCCCGTTTCCGGCGGCGGCGAAGCCTGCTGCTCCCCTCCCCCTTCGCTTCCCAACCCCTTGCGGGCCTCCTCGGTCACGCCTCGCACGGTTTCCTTCGCTGCATCGGCGAGGCGAGAGGCAGCGGTGCCGACCACGTCGCCGACCGTATCGGCCGTGAGGCCGTCCTTGTTCAGCTTGTCCTTCGAGATGGCATAGGTATCCGCCACCACCGACTGCGCCCGGTTGAGCTGCTGCCCGGCCATCTCCGCCGCACGCTCCATCCCGCTCTGGGCAGCGGCGCCTGCGCGCTCGGTCAGCTCGTCGCTGGTACGGCCCATCAGCTCGTCCTCGGTCCGCGTGCGCGGGAGGATGGCACCGAGCGCCGCACCGAGGGCGAGGCCCAGCGCGCCCAACAGCAGCGGTTGCTCCTCGGCGATCCGGCTCCAGCCGCTCGAGGCGGAGGAGGCGAGCGACCCCGCGCGGGCGGAGCCCGCATCGGCGGCCCGCCCGACACCCTCGCGTGCCTGGTGGAGCAGGTGGTCCGCCGTGCCCGCCACGCCCGAAGCCGCATCGGACGTCGCATCCGCGACGCCTCCCGCGAGGCGAGAGGCCGCGTTGGCGGCGCCGGAAGCGGTGTCCGAGATCGCCTCCGCCGCGCTGGAGGCAACACCGGTGATCGCATCCACCGCACGGGAGGCCGCGCCGCGCGCCCGCTCCGCCGCGTCGCCGATCGCCCCGGCACCAGAACCGAGCGCATCTCGCGCGCCTTCGGCCACGCCCGAGACCCTCGCGCGGGCAGTGCCCATCATCCCGCTGCCGGAGGCCGAGGTGCCGTGCATCGTGGTGGCGGGCGCGACCGGCGCCGGCAAGGCGAGCATCGCGTCGCGCCCGGGCGAGGCCTTGCGGTCGCCCGACAGCATCAGCCAGGCGATGCCCGCGCCGATCATCGCGACCGGCAGCGGATTGTCGCGCACGGAGGTGCCGAAGTTGCGCATGAAATCCGCGCCGCCCGAGCCGCGCGCGTATTCCATGACCTGATCGACCATCTGCCCCGGCGACATTCGATCGCGCAGCGCCTCGATCGTCTCCGTCACGCGCGCCCGGGTCTGTTCGACCTCGCCCTCGATCTCGCTGGCCGACTTGTTTCCAGGATCCGTGCTCTGGTCCATGTTCGTCGCGCTCACCGCACCGTCTCCTTCGCCGCCTGCGCATCGCGCGAGAGCTGGTTCACCGTCCGCTCGGGGGTCAGGTTTCCCGCCTTCAAGGCCTTCAGCCCGCTCTGCAACATGATGTAGCCGATCAGCGCCACCACAACGGCGACGATCAACCCGGCGAGCGGGGCCGAGAGGCCGAGAGTGACAAGGAAGGCGACCACCGCCTCCAGCAGGATCACGAGCGCCGCGAGCAGCAGCACGCCGCCGACCGCGATGCCGCCCGCCGCGGCACCGGCCTTGCTCACCTTCTCGCCTATCTCGGCCCGGGCGAGCTGGACCTCCTTGCGGACGAGGGTGGTCGTCTGCTGGACGAGATCCCCCAGCAGGTCAGGGACGGAGCGGTTCATGTCGGACATCACGCGGACCTCCCCGCCGGGTTGCCAGGAAGCGCAGGGGCTGCGGCAACCTCCACATCCGTGGGCATTGAACCCGGGGCGGCATCGCCCGCGCGGTGCGCGACCGCACCGCCAAGGCTCGCGGCGGCCATGGTTGCGGGGTGGCTGCGATGCGGCGCGGTGACGGCCGCGCCGACCTCCGGCACCCAGCCCGGCGCGCCCGAGGCGGTCGTGCGGTCGAGAGCCGCGGGGTTTGCGAGGTCGGAACCCTGCCGCGTCGTGCTGCCGGCACCTGCCTGCGAGGACGGGCGTTGCGCGGCGCCGCTCTGGGAACCATAGGAAGCGGCCACGCCCTCCGCCGAGCTCTTGGCGAAGCGGGAGATGGCGAAACCCGCCACCAGGGCCGCACCGAAGAAGGCGCCCGGTTGACGGCGTGCGAAGTCGCCTACCTCGTTCACCAGATCGCCTACGCTGCGTTCGCGCAGCGCGGCGGAGACGCCGTCTACAGACTCTGCGGCGGCGCGAACATGCCGCGCGATCTCGGGCGAGGTGCCTTCGAGGTCGTCGGCCACACGGCGCACGGCGTTGGCCAGGCCATGCGCCCGCTCCGCCCCAGCGGCCTTGCCCTGCTCGGCAAGGTCTTCGACCCGCTCGCGCGCCGCGTCAGCAACCTCGGCACCCTGCGCCTTCGCCTCATCGATCACGGAGCCGGCCTGCTCGCCGATCCGCTCCTTCGCCTCCGAGGCCTGCGAGCCGATGCTGGAGGCTGCGGCACGCAGATCCTCCCCTGCATCGGCGAGGGAAGGCTGGCCGCCGGCCGGGCGGCTTACTGATGGATTGTCCCTCGACAAGTCGCTCATGCGCCAACTCTCCCAATGATCCGCCAGGACGCGCCCAGATTGCTCCGCACCGCCCGGCTTGGAGCGGCAACGGAACCGGGACGGCGCCAAGGACGCGCGGCGCCCCGTCAGCTGCGTTCTGAAAACCGCGGAAGCGAGGAATGGTTCCATTGGCCGCAACGACGCGGCCGGAAGGTCACGGCAGTAGGGGCCGCCCGGCGTCAGCCCCGGGCAGGCAGCCCGCGCAGCGCGCGCCAGAAGCGCCGCGTCCCCGCCACCTGCTGGCGCCACCAGCCGCCCTGCACGAACTCGCGCGGCGCCTCGGGATCGCCGGTGTGGGGGAAGACATCCCGGCGGAAGTCGCCGGTACGGAAAATCATGTCCCAGAGAGGGAAGAGCACCGCGAAGTTCCGCCCCTCCTGCCCCACCGAAAGCACCCCGTGGTGCAGGCGGTGGAAGCGCGGGGAGACGAGCAGCCGCTCTCCGACTTTGCCGAAGGAGAGGCGGACATTCGCGTGGGACAGGCTCTCGGCCACGCGCAGGATGAGGACGATGAGCGGGAACTGACCAGGCGGCACGCCGATCAGCAGCGCGAGCCCGCCGAACCAGAGGGCCGCGATCATGTCGTCGATCACGTGGTTCCGGTCGTCGGTCCAGAAGGTCATCTTCTCCTGGGCGTGGTGGATCGAGTGAAGCGCCCACCACCAGGGGATGCTGTGCTGCAGCCGGTGTCGCCAGTACTCGCCGAAATCGAGGATGAGGATATAGACGAGGAAGGCCGCCAGCGGCCGGCTCTCCAGCCCTGGCACCAACGTCTCGAGGTTGGGCGCCACCCAGCCGAGATCGGCGATCCAGCCCGCCACCTGCGCCTGCACGCCCGCGAGGATGACGAAGGCCATCAGCGGCAGCACGCCCAGGCGTGAGAGGAGGGTGTAAGCGACGTCGGTCCCTACCACGCGCCGGTCGTCCCAGCGCTCCACCGGCCGCCAGGCCTCCAGCGGGCGGCAGACGGCATAGACCACGATCACCTGCACGAAGCCGAAGACGAAGAAGTCCATCCAGGAGAAGGCGTCCTCCGCCCACTCCATCATTCCGAGTTGGTAGAGCGCCGGCTGGACGGCAACCTGGAAGAGCCAGCTGGTGAAGGAGTCGTAGAGGCGGACGGCAGCGTCGAACATCAGCGGCGGCCCTCCGCCGGAAGCGTGGCGAAGCAGAAGCCGCGCTCCTGGAGCCCGGCAATCAAGGGTTCAAGGATGCCGGCGAAGGGCTCTCGCCTGCTGCGGACCCCCCAGTGCATGATCAGCACCTCTCCGTCGCGGATGCGCGCGAGATTGCTGGCCAGCAGCGCGCGGTTTGGATGGGCGCTGGCGTCCAGCTCGTCGCCGAGGAAGCCGTTGGCCGTCCAGCCCTGATGGGTAAGCCCGCATTGCCGCGCCATGGCGATCGCACCCGGCGTGGTGCGCCCGCCCGGCGCGCGCCAGAGCGGCAGCACGGTCGCGTTCGGCACCATGGCCCGCAGCGCCTGGATCGGCTGCTCCAGCTCGGCGCAGAGCGCCGCCTGGTCCAACACCTCGGACCCTTCGCCCGCGCGCGAGGCGTAGCGCGTGCGCCCCGACCCGGCATCGCCGGAGAAATACCAGTGCCGCCAGGTGTGGCTGGCGAAGACATGCCCCTCCGCCGCCCGCGCCCGCCAGAAGGACGCCCAGGCCGGTGAGAGGGTGCGCTCGCCACGCGCCGTCGGCTCGTCGGCCACGAAGAGCGTGGCGCGCACGTTTCGGCGGCGGAGGATGGCCGCGATCTCCTCCGCCTCCCGCGACCAGCCGGTGTCGATCGTCAGGTAGAGCGTGCCGCGGCAACTCTGGGCGGCGGCCGGCAGAGCTATCAGCGCCGCCATCCCTGCCAGCAGCAGTCGCCGCAGGCTAGCGCGCGGCTGTCGCATCGGCGCGCGGGGCCAGGTTGCGCGTCTGGAAGAGGATGCCGTGCGGCGAGCGCCCGACGGGCGAGGTCGAGACCTCCCCGGTCTCCGGATCCAGCAGGCCGATCTGCCGAGTCCAGCGCAGCGTGGTCCAGAGCCGCCCCCGCTCGTCGAAGGAAATGCAGTCCGGTCCGCCCGGCACGTCGTAGACGCGCATGATGTCGAGGGTGACCGGGTCGAGCGCGGTGATGCGGCTGTCCACCCGGCTGGTCACGTAAACCGGCCCGCCGCCCGGAGACTGGAACAGGGCATGGGCCCCGCGGCCGACCTTGATCTGGCGCTCCACGCGGCGCCCCTCCGGGTCCACCACGGCGACGAAATCCGAGCCCATGACGCCGACGAGAAGCTTGCCGTTGTGCCAGATGATCCCCGCCGGCTCGCGCCCGACCTGCATCGTCCAGGCGATCTGCCGCGTCTCGAGGTCGATCGCCGCGATGGCACGGCTGCCCTGCACGGTGACGTAGGCCATCTTGCTGTCGGGTCGGTAGGCGATGTGGCTGGGCATGTCGCCCGGCTTCACGCGGCCGAGGAGGTTGAGGCTCGCCGTCCCTGCCTCCCAGGCATAGATGTCCACCTGGTCACGGCGAAGGCCGGTGACGACCAGCATCTTCCCGTCCGGGCTGAACTCGAGATTGTAGGGGTTCGCAATCCGCTCCCGCTTGCGCAGCTCGCCGGTGGCCGGATCGATGAAGAGGATTTCGTTGCCCCCCGAATCGCCGACGAGCAGCACGTCGCGCGCGGGGGAGAGGACGAGGTGGTGCGGCTCGCGCAGCACCGGGATCTGCCGCAACTCCGTCCGCGTCGCCGCGTCCAGCACCTGAATGCCCGGATCCATGGAGTTGACGACGAAGAGCACCTCCGCCTTCGCCCCCTGTATGCTCCAACCGAGGAGAAGGGGCAGCGCGAGAAGGTAGCTGCGCATGGACGGTTGGCTCCGGGCCGGATGCGTTGCGAAGGGCGGTTCCGGGAATAAGATGACGCCCTGTGCCGCGCCACCCCGTTTATCACGGGGCAGCGCTTCAGCCACGGCATTCGATGCCCAGTGCGGCGCCGGCGCTACTCGACGGCCGCGCCGTCCTCATCCCGCGGGTGAAAGCTGAGCGAGGCGCCGTTCATGCAGTAGCGCTCCCCGGTCGGGCGCGGACCGTCAGGGAAGACATGGCCTAGATGCCCGCCGCAGGTGGCGCAGTGCACCTCCGTCCGGGTCATGAAGTGGGAGCGGTCGGTCGTGGTGCGGACGGCGCCCTCGATCGGCTTCCAGAAGGAGGGCCAGCCGCTGCCGCTCTCGTACTTCGTGTCGCTCGTGAAGAGCGGCGACTGGCAGCCGGCGCAGTGGAACACGCCGTCCCGCTTCTCGACGTTCAGCGGGCTGGTGCCGGGGCGCTCCGTACCGTGGTGGCGCAGCACGCGATAGGCCTCGGGCGAGAGGCTCTCCCGCCACTCGGCGTCACTGCGCTGGATCGGGTAGCTCTCGTCGCTCATGCCGCGCGCTCCTTCAGGCGATGGGCGAAGCCCTTGCGGAACTTGGCCACCTTCGGCGCCACGACGGCACGGCAGTAGCCCGACCACGGGTTGCGGTTGAAGTAGTCCTGGTGCTCCGCCTCAGCCGTCCAGAAGGTCGGCGCAGGGGCAAGCTCGGTCACGATGAGCCCGTCATAGAGGCCCTCCCGCTCTACCTCGGCCATCACCTCCTTCGCGGTCGCCTCCTGCTGGGCTCCGTCGAAAAAGATCACGCTGCGGTATTGCGGGCCCACATCGGCGCCCTGGCGGTCCTTCGTGGTCGGGTCGTGGATCGTGAAAAAAACCCGGAGGATGTCCGCGTAAGAGACCACGGCGGGGTCGAAGACCACGCGCACCACCTCCGCATGGCCCGTCCGCTTGCCGCAGACCTGCTCGTAGGAGGGGTTGTCCACATGGCCCCCGGCATAGCCGGACAGCACCTCGGAGACGCCTTGCAGGTTGCGGTACACGGCGTCGAGGCACCAGAAGCAGCCGCCGCCGAGGAGCGCGACCTCGGAGCCGGCGGGTGGGGAAGCAGGGTTCTCGATCATGCGCGGAATATGGTTATCTCGGGTCCGTTCACCAAGGCAGGGCCGGGCCACCCCCTTTGCCCTCCGGCGCGCATCGGTCCAGTTTGCGCCGTCATGACCTTCCCCGCCCCCCACCCGGCCCCGTTCCCCGAGGCCGCGCCCGAATCCCTCGGTTTCGACCCGGCGAAGCTTGGCGAGGCTGTCGCCTTCGCCGAGTCCCGCGAGACGCCTTTCCCCCGCGACCTCCTCGCGCATCTGGAAGGCGGCCACTTCGAGCCGGCACCCGACAATGAGGTGCTCGGCCCCGTCCAGTCGCGCGGCGCGCCCAATGGGCTGATCCTACGCGACGGCGTGCTGGCGGCGCGCTGGGGCGACACCCGCCAGGCCGACATGACCTTCTCGGTCGCGAAGTCCTGCCTCTCGGTCCTCGCGGGCATTGCCCGTGGCGACGGGCTGATCCCCGACCTCGACGCCCGCGTTTCGGAAAGCGTCGACGACCCCGCCTTCGACGGCCCGCGCAACGGCGCCATCACCTGGCGGATGCTGCTCCAGCAGACGAGCGAGTGGGAGGGCACGCTCTTCGGCAAGGCGGACCAGATCGACCGCGGCCGCGATCTCGCGAGCGAGGGAAAGAAGCCGAAAGGCTGGCCCCGCCCCCTCGCCGAGCCCGGCAAACACTGGGAATACAACGACGTCCGCGTGAACGTCCTCTCCCTCGCCCTTCTCCGCACCTTCGGCCGCGCCCTGCCGGAAATCTGGCTGGAACGGGTGATGGAACCCATCGGCGCCTCCCCCGACTGGCGCTGGGAGGGCTACCGCACCTCCACCGTCGATCTCGGCGGCGAACCTGTCGTTTCCGTGCCCGGCGGCGGCCACTGGGGCGGCGGCATCGTCACTCATGCCGAGGACCAGGCGCGACTCGGCCTGCTGATGCTGAACGACGGCACTTGGAACGGCCGCCGCATCCTGCCCGAAGGCTGGGTCGCAGCCTCTGGCGAGCCGGTGTCGCTGCACCCGGACTACGGCCTGCTCTGGTGGCTCAACAGCAGCGGCCGCTTCCCGAAAGCCGACCGCGCCAGCCTCTTCGCCGTCGGCGCGGGTGGGAATACGATCTGGATCGAGCCCGCCACCCGCCTCGTCGCCGTCTTTCGCTGGCTCCACCCTGAGGCCCTGCCAGGGATGATCGCCCGCGTCTCCGACGCCCGCACGAACTGAAGCCATGCACGCCGAAATCCACGCCGAAACCCTCACCCTCGACACCCATGTCGACATCCCCTGGCCGGAGATGATCGACCCGCGCGGGACGACGCAGCGGAACGTCGATTTCGCCCGGATGAAGGCCGGCGGGCTAAAGGCGGTGGTCTTCATCGCCTATACGCCGCAGGGCCCGCGCACGCCCGAGGACCACGCGGAGGCCGGCGCTCGCGCCGAGGCCATGCTCCGCCACATCCGCGACACCGCCCATGGCGAGGGCCGCCGTATCGTCACTCGCGTGGCGGAGCTGGAGGCCGCCCACGCCCTCGGCGCCACGGCGGTGTTGCTGGCTGTCGAGAATGGCAATGCCATGGGCCACGATCTCTCCCGCCTCGCGCTCTGGCGCGGGCTGGGGGCGATCTATCTCACCCTCACCCATGACGGGCACAACGACCTCGCCGACGCCGCCCGCCCGCGCCACGGCCGGCCGGAGCCGGCGGTCCTGCACGGCGGTCTCTCCCCCCTCGGCCGGCAGGCGGTGGAGGAAATGAACCGGCTGGGAATGCTCGTGGACGTCTCCCACGCCTCCCGCGATTCGATGATGCAGGCGGTGGAGTGCTCGCGCGCACCC
This sequence comes from Roseomonas sp. KE2513, assembly GCF_016107305.1. GTDB lineage: Bacteria > Pseudomonadota > Alphaproteobacteria > Acetobacterales > Acetobacteraceae > Roseomonas. The sequence goes on along the minus strand of NZ_RCVR01000017.1, from coordinate 95,213 downwards.
ATCGTTGCTACCCACGCCTGCTGCGCCGCGCTGCGTGCCCACCCGCGCAACCTCGATGACGCCCAGCTCGACGCGCTCCGGGATTCAGGCGGGCTGATTCAGATCACGGCCGTGCCCGCCTTCCTGCGCGACCCCGGACCCGATGGGCGCTTCGCCGCGAGCGTTGAAGACATCGCGGACCACGTGGACCACGCCGTGCGCCGCATCGGTCTCGAGCATGTCGGCCTGTCCTCCGACTTCGACGGCGGCGGTGGTGTCAGAGGCTGGATGCACGCGGGCGAAACGGGCGGCCTGACCGAGGCGCTGCACCGCCGCGGCTACGACCGCGAAGCGATCGGCGCACTCTGGGCCGGCAATTTTCTCCGCGTCTGGCGCCGGGCGGAGGAGGTCGCGGCGGAGGGTTTCTGACGCCTCATCCCAGGGCGGGCTGCGAGGCGGGCACGATCCGCGCCAGCTCCGCCTGCAGCGCCTCCTGCGTGAGGGGCTTGGACAGGTAGCCGGCCATGCCCGTGGCGCGGCAGGCGGCGATGTCGGTTTCCATCACGCCCGCAGTCAGTGCCACCACGGCCACGGTCCCGCCCTCCTTCGGCGGCAGGGCGCGCAGGCGCCGCGCGGCCTCCAGCCCATCCATCCCGGGCATTGCAAGGTCCATCAACACGGCGTCGAAGGGCTCCCCCTTCCCGGCAGCATGGGCCACCGCCGCCAGCGCCCTCTCCCCGCTCTCCACCAGTTCCGCCCGGTGCCCGGCGCGCTCCAGCAGGGCGCCGGCCACCAGCCGGTTCGTCTGCACGTCGTCTACAACCAGGACCCGCAGCGAACGCAGCCCGTGCGCCGCAGCGACTTCGGGCGCGGGTGCAAGCTCGGGAATCTCGCCTGCCTCAAGCGGCAGCTCCACCCAGAAGCAGGCGCCGGTCCCGCCTTGGGCGGCCGCGTCCGGGTTGTCCTCCACCCCGATCCGGCCACTCATCGCCGCGACGATTCCTTGGGCAATTGCGAGGCCGAGGCCGAAGCCCTCGCTGCGCGGGGTCGCGGCCGCGTGGTGCAGGCGGACGAAATCGTGGAAGACCTTCGCGCGCTCGCTGGCGGGAACCCCGGGTCCTTGGTCCAGGACCTCGAGGCGAAGCCGCGGCGGTCCCGCACCCTCCGCCGTGCACCGGCTCCGCAACCGGACGAGCCCCCCCTCCGGCGAGAACTTCACGGCATTGGAGAGAAGGTTCAGCACGAGCTGTCGGACCCTCATCGGGTCCAGCAGCACCGCTTCCGGCAGCGAGGCGTCGTGCTCGGTGGCCACGGCGATGCCCGCAGCGGAAGCGCCGGGGCGGATCAGCGCGGCGCAGGCCTCCAGCAGCGGCACGAGGACGACCGGCATCCGCCGGAGCGGCATGCGCCCAGCCTCGACATGGGCGAGGTCCAGCACGTCGTTCGCGACGTCCAGCAGGTGGCGCCCCGCGGCCTCGAGCATCGCGGCGCGGTCGCGATGCGCCGGCGGCAGCGCCGGGTCGCTCGCCAACGCCTGGGCCATGCCGAGCACCCCGTTCAGCGGCGTGCGCAGCTCGTGGCTCATCCGTGCGAGGAAGCGCGACTTCGCCGCCCCCGCCGCCGCGGCCTCGTCGCGCGCCGCCGCGAGATCGGCGGCCGCGCGCTTCTGCTGCGTGATGTCCGTCCGGATGCCGACCGACCCGCTTCCCGGCACGCGCCGTTCCGTCACGAGGATCCATCGTCCATCCGGCAGCAGCCGCTCGACGGGTGCGGTGTTCCAGGCACGGCGGTAGTGCTGCATCGCCTCCGCCACGAAGCGCGCCTTGTCGGGGCCGGCCTGCGGATATTGGCCGTGATGAGCACCGTAGAGCATGATCTCGGTCATCGTGGCGCCAGGGCGGATCGCCGGGGCGCTTTCGCGGTAGAAGTCGCGGTAGCGCTGGTTGCAGACGATCAGCCGGTCCTGCTCGTCCCACATGACGAAGCCGTCCGACATGGCCTCGATCGAGGATTCTAGCAGTTCCCGCCCACGGGCGCGCTCGGCCTCGGCCCGGTCCCGCTCCCGGAGCATCGCGAGCAGCAGCCCCGTGATCGCGACAATGAGGATCGCGAGCCCCCCGGCCGCGAGCAGGATGCGCCGCTCGTTCTCCTGCCAGCCGGCCAGCGCCGGCCCGGTGTCCTGCACCGCCACGACATTGATGGCAGGATAGAGGGTGCGTCGCAGGCCGATCACGCGGCCGGCCTCCACGCCCTCGGCCAGGGCGCGCGCCAGGGGGCGGCCGATCCGGGCTTCGTCGTGCGGGGCGCTGGCCAGCAGCACCCGGTCGTCCGACCGCGCCAGAAGGATACGCTGACCTTCCAGCTCGCCCCAGGCGCCCCGGCCAGCGAGCTCGGCGGCGACGACGAAGACCGGCAGCTCCGCGACGGCCAGCAGCGGCGGCAGGCCCGGCAGGGAGACACGACGCGACAGGAACAATGCCCATTCCCCGGTCGCCGGGTTGGGCACGGGGCCGGCGATGGTCAGCCGCCCCCCGGCACCGGCCACCGGCGTGCCCTCGGGGAGCAGCGCTGCGTGCGGCACAGGCGGCGGGCGCCTGCGGGAAACCGGCAGGGCTGAGGCGATGGGTGCGCCGCCTTGCGCCGGCAACAGCGTGAGGTCGCGGAGGCCGGCACTGCTCTCCACCAGGCCCATCAGGACGCGGGAGAGGGTGCCGGTGCGCAGGGCGGCCTCGGCCTCCGTTCCGCCGTCGCCGCCAGGCAGCGCGGCGGCGAGCAGGTTCGGCAGCCCCGCGAGCGCGCTGTCCGCCGCGAGGAAGCCGCGGTTGACGGCGGTCGCCGCGCCCTCGGCGGCGGCGGTGGCCGCGGCCCGCGCGTCGGCAAGTGCGGTGGCGCGACCGCGCTGGACAATCTGCGAGGCCGTCTCGGCCTCGGCCGCGAGCAGCGCGAGCGCGGCCAGGAGGATCGCGCCGCCGTTCGACGGCAGCCGCAGCGGCCAGGTCCGGCGTGCCCGGCGCACCCCTCCGTCGGCCGGCGCGGGGATCGCCATCCCCTCGAAACGGGAGCCTGGTGTGAGTGCCGCCACGGTCAGCGCTCCTGCGGCGCCGCGATGCCGAGGGCGGTGCCGACCTGCGCGTTCCAGGTCTCCGCGCAGCCCGGGCCGCAGCGATCGGCCCAGCGGGGCATGATCACGTCCTTCACCAGGCGGCGGCGGGTGGCGTCGTCCTCGGGTGTGACGGGAACGAGGGTCATGCGGCCCCTCGCGCGTCGACCGGACGATGAGGCCATCAGTTCGGCGGGGCAGTTGGGGTGGCCGGTGTTGCAGGCCAGGCCGAGCCCGGTCTCGGTGTCGGCCGCGTCCCAGATCCTCGCCTCGAGGGCGGAGAGCTCGCTCCGCAGCATCTCCCGCACGGCTGGGGGCAGGGCCGCCCAGGCCGCCCTGTTCGCACCGAAGATCGAGACGCCCCAGCCGAGCGCCATGGCATGGACGTGGGTCGTGACCTCGTTGAGGCCGATCTGCCACCCGGACAGCGTGCCGGTAATGGCGCATTCGACGATGCCCATCCGCACGGAGGGGACGGTTTCGGCGAAGGTGGTCAGGACCGGGACAGCGCCGAGGCCCGCGACCCATTCCGAGACGGCGGCGGAGGGGGTGCGGACGCGCCGTCCGCGCAGGTCCATCATCCCCGAGAGCGGCCGGTTACAGAAGAGGACCTGCGCCGGGTAGACATAAATACCCAGAAGCTCCGTCTCGTGCCGATCTCGCAGCGTATTCTCCAGCCAGGATCGCTTGGCCGCAACGATGCGCCGGAGCGTCTCCATATCGGGGGCGATCCCCGGCAGGTCGACCGAGGACAGCTCCGGCTCCTCGGCTGCGACGACCGGGAGGAGCGCGGTACCGAAGAGGGTGACGCCCAGCCGGAGCAGGCGCAGCGCCTCTGGGCCGCGGATGCCGCTGCGATCGAACGGGGCGATGTCGGCCGTGACCCGGCCGCCCGTCACCTCCGGCAGACGCCGCGTCCAAAAGGGCTCCTGAAGCCGCGTGTACTGGCTCACGCCGTCCAACCCGCCCACCACCTGCAGCCGGATCGGCGCATCCGCCGCCGGCCCCGCGATGGCGGCAGGGGGCGTCTGGGCAAGGAGGGAAGGAGGAGTTGCGAGGAGAAGCGCGGTCGGAAGAAGCGCCCGCGCAAGGCGCGAAGGGGCCGGCCGGCGTGGCATGTGGCCGCGCGAGGCCGTCCGCATCGCATCCCAGGGCAAGCGCATGTTGACCGCTCCCTCGCCGGGCTCCCCACAGCCCTGGACACCCGACGATCACGAAGAAAGGAGTACAGTCACCGGGAGGCACGAACAACCCTGGCGCGTGCGTGACCTCCCTTCCGCAGGCTTATGGTGCGTTGCGTGTCACTCCAGCCGGATGCCCGCGGCCTGGACGAGTTGCCCGAGCCGGTCGGCGTCGCGCCTGACGAGGGCCGCCGCATCGGCCGCCGTTCCGCCGCCGGGGATGTACCCGCTTTCCACGAGCCGACGGTTGATGGAAGGATCGGCGATTGTGCGCCCGAGCGCCCCCTCCCATCGGCGCACCACCTCCGTCGGCAGCCCCGCCGGGCCGAGGACCATGTACCAGACCGACATGTCATAGCCGGGGATGCCCGACTCCTGCACGGTCGGCACGTCTGGCAAGGAGGATGCGCGCTCTGGCAGCGTTGTCGCGAGCGCCCGCATCCTCCCGGCGCGGATATGCGGCAGGTAGGTGGCGAGGGTGTCGATGTTGACGTCCACGTCCCCCGCCAGCAGCGCGGTGACGGACTGGCCCGTGCCGCGATAGGGCACGTGGGTCATCCGCAGCCCCATGCGCTGCGCGAGCAGCTCGCTCGCCAGATGCTGCTGGCTGCCGACGCCGGAAGTGCCGTAGTTCAGCCCGTCCGGCTTCTCGCGGGCGAGGGAAGCGAGGTCCGAAACGGCCCGGGCCGGGCTCTCGGCCCGCACGACCACCACCAGCGGCAGAGTGCCGACGAGCATGATTGGCGTGAAGTCGCGGAGCTGGTCGTAGGGCGGCGGCCGCATCATCGGTGCGACGGTGCACTGGGTGCTCACCGTGCCGGTCACCAGCGTGTAGCCGTCCGGCCGCGCTCGCGCCGCGGCGGCCGCCGCGAGGGTGCCGCTCGCGCCCGGGCGGTTCTCCACGGTGACGGGCTGGCCGAGCTCCTCCTGCAGGCGCGGACTGAGCATCCGGGCGACGATGTCCGTCCCCCCGCCGGGCGCGAAGCCGACGAGCATGGTGATCGGCCGTGTCGGATAGGTCTCCTGCGCCGCCGCCGCGAAGGGCAGCGCGGACAGGCCGCCGATGAGGGTGCGCCGCTGGACCATTCTTTTCCTCCGTGTTGTTTGGGGCAGCAGAACAGGCCGAGGGGCGCCCGTCCAGCGCCGTCAGCCATCCACGGACGTGGCGAGGCTGGTTCTCCGATTGTGACCGGTGGCCAGACGCGTGCTCATCATAGGTTGTGGAGGCAGCCGGCGCGCTCCGCATGCTTGGGCAATGCGAAAGAAGATCAGGCCCCACAGGGTCCACGATGAACCGCGCTGCGACCTGCACATAGCGGTCGAGCGGCGGCGCTTCCCGCCCCTGCCCTGGCTCTGGAGCATCCGGAGCGGCGACGAGTCCCTGGCCGTCTCCGACAGCGGCTTCGCCGGGGCCGAGGAGGCCTGGGAAGCCGCGCGGCGGGAGCTTCTCCGCTGGAACGCGGCGCGGCCGGGCATACCACTGGTGCGCCCCCGCCGCGCCTGAAGCGCCGTGCCCCCGCCGGCGCGCGGGGGCGGCGTTTTCTCCGTCAGCAGGTCACCAGGGAGGGCGGGATGGTAAAGCCGGACAGTATCTCCTGCGAGGAGGCCTTCCTCCGCGCGCGGGCGCAGAAAACGAGGATTGCCCTTCAGCGCGAGATGATCCTGAGCCTCTCCGAACTGGGCATGACCGAACTGCTGCCCCCCGCCCGGCGTCTTCTCGCGCGCCTTCAGGTGACGGACCGGCTGATCGTCGAACAGTTGCGCCACGCGGTCGAGGCCAGGCGCGCTGCGTCGCCATCTGCGGAGGGGTAGGGCACCACCGGCCGCGCCATCGGGAAGAGGCGTTTCCACGCGACCCCGGACGATTGGGAGAAGAGGCCTGCGGGCGGCTAGAAAAAGAGAATTGCTGCCGTGCTGCGCAACATGACCACACCCTTGTCACACCTTTGCCCGATTAGCCGGGGATAGGCACCCTGCTTCGGGCAAGGTGGCACCTCGCCGCCACGCCAGGGATGAACCCCATCCCTACCGCCCGGTGAAGGGGTTGCTGCTCTTGCTGTGTTCGTCACTTCCGCTGAACGCGCCTGCCGAGGCCCCTCAGCAGCCATTGATCCTGATGCTGAACGGCACGGCGCACCAATCCCATGACGGGCACGGCGCACCGCGCCGCCGGTCGATGGCGCGACGGGCGACGGATATTGCCGCGGCGATCGCGCTGCTGGCCATCACCTTCCCGCTGATGGTGCTCGCTGCCCTGGCCATCCGCATCGAGAGCCCCGGGCCGATCCTCCTGCGCGAGGCGCATCTCGGCGAGGGCGGCCGCGTGTTCACCCTGCTGACATTCCGCTGCGTTCGCTGGAGCGGCGCCCTTCAGCCACCGGTGCCCACGCAGGTTGGCCGCTTGCTCCAGCGGCCGCGGATCGACCAGCTTCCGGTGCTGTTCAACCTCCTGCGGGGCGAGATGACCCTTATCGGCCCCCCTCCGGCCCGGCTGAGCGGGAGCGGCCCGCGGGCTGTGGTGCCCGCTGCCACGCCGGGGCTGAGCGGGTGGGCCTCCCTGTCCTAGTGCCCCGTGGCCTAGCGCCCGGCGTCCGCGCCGGTCAGGGCAGGAGCCAGAACAGGATCTTCCCGAGCAGCCACCAGAGGACGCCCGAAGTCAGCAGGACGAGCACGGCCGCAACCGGCCAGGGCAGGCGGTGGCGGCGCCGTCGCAGGGGATCCGCGTCGAGCGGCGTCATGGCGCGTCACGCGGTGCGTGCCAGGCTGCAGACCCGCCGCGATCGGGGCTGGCGGTCACGGCGTCTCCAGTTTCCGCTTCGCCCGGCGCAGCAGCCAGCCCCAAACGCCCGGCGCCTTGCCGATTGCGTCCCGCAGCGCGCGCAGTTCCGCCTCGGCACGGGATTTCGCGACGGTGGCCTCCACCGCCTGCCCGCGCGCGACCTGACGGCCCTCCTCCAGCTCCGCCAGGCGGCGGGCGAGGAAGGCGTCGGTTCCCCTCTCCTCCACCTCCCGTAACCGGGCGCGCGCCTCCTCCAGCTCGCGCCGGAGCTGGACGAGCTCGGCCTTCGGGTCCGAGCGGTGGCGCGATGTCCGCGCGGGCTTGGGAGGACGGCGCCTCATGAATTTCGCTCCTGCAGACGCGGACCAACCGCGCCGCCCCCCACTCCTACCGGCGTGGCGGCGAGGCCGCGCGGCGGAGAGGCGGCCGGTTTTCGCCGCCGCCCCTAACTCGCAGGGCGCGCAGCGGGAGTCACCCCGTGAAGCCCACTTCACGGGTGGGACGCGGGGAAGTTGTGTCGCCGGTGCCGCTCAGCCGAGCGACCGCGCCCGCACTGCCCTCGGGACCGCAGTCCGCGCCGGACAGAGAGCCCCTGCGGACGCACGCAGGCACGGCGACACCTCCCGGCAGCCGGTTCAAGCCATCCAGCACTCATTACTTTCCCCGGGTTGCCCTGAATTCAACGCGGCGCGGGGCATCTTGCCGCACCAGAATCAGAGGCGGGCAAGATCCGTGCCTTTGCTGGAGGCCAGTGTTTTCAGGCCTTCTGGAAGCAGTTCCGTCTCAGCTCACCATGAATGTAAAACTCTCCGACCGAGTGGCGCTCACCGGAAGGCGGCGTCGTACATCATGCGGACCGTGCCGTCGGCCGCGCAATTGGAAGGCGTCGAACGAAGCTCGGCTTCCGCGAGGCGCCTTATTCGGCGCGCTCGGCCGCAGTGACGCGCAGACCCTGCTCCTGGACAGCGAGCGTCGCGTCACTCTTTGCCGCAGGGGCGGCGTTGGTCCAGCGGCAGACGCGCGGCGCCATCTGCATCTGGTAGAACATGCCCATCGCCCCCTGCGCCTGCGCAGCATGACCCAGGAGCAGGACAGGCATGGAGGCAGGCGGCGAGCGCGAGCTTCTTCACGACGGGCATTTCCCAGCAGCCCCGAGGATCGGGGCCGTTCAGTGTCCATTCGGGGACGCCGATGAACGATGCGTGTAGCAGGCGGGTTTTTCGGCAACTCGCGCGGGTTTTCGGCCGGAAGCGTCCCTACTGCAGGGCGCCCCAGCGCGGCACGGCGGGCTCCGCCGCCGCCCACTTCCAGTCTTCGCCTTGTCGGCAGGCGGTGGTGACGAACCATCCGCCCTCCGACACGCTGAACAGCGCCTCGCGGCAGGTCGAGAGAGGGCTGGTCATCTCGCGCAGCAGGCGCACCTCGCCCTCGTCGTTGCCGAAGGGGATGTCGTGCCGGATGCGCCAGGGCCGCACCTCACCGGGCGCAAGGCTTCCGATGACCTCGGCGACCGCGTCCTGCTCGCCCCTCGCCCGCGCGCGGACGGCCCAGTCAAGGCCTGCCTGTATACCGGCGCGGGTGCCGACAGCGATGGCGAAGCCGGCCGCCGGATTGCTCGTGACCGTGCCGGCGGCGATGCCGGCCGCGGCCCCCGTCAGGTCCGCCGCCAAGCCGCAGCCGGCGAGCGGCATCAGCAGGAGCAGCGCGAGGCCGCGCCTCATTGCAGGCTGCCCCAGCGCTCCGTCGCCGGTTCGGCGGAGGCCCAGCGCCAGGCTGCCCCGTCCCGGCAGACATAGGCGGTGTAGAACCCCCGCCGCGGTGTCTCTTCAGGCCGGGTCGTCGCATCGACGGAGAAGATGATCTCCTTGCAGTGGATCGGCCCCGCCTCGATCACGCGCACGACTGTCACCTGGCCGCGCTCGTCAGGCTCGATCGGCACGTCATGGGTGACGGACCAGGCCGCCACCCCGCCCACCGGCAGCGGACCTGCGGCCCCAGCCACGCTGTCCTGTGCGGCGGCATGGGCGCGGCGCTGGGCATAGTGCAGCCCCGCCCGTGCCCCGGCCTGCACGCCGAGACCGATCCCCGTCGTGGCGGTGGCTCCGGCGCCGACGGCATTCGCGAGGCCCGCGCCGGCCAGCCCCGCCACGGCTGCGCTGCCCTCAGTCAACAACTCGGAACAGGCCGGCAGCGCCAGGCCAACCAGGAGGAGCGGCGCGAGGGCCGGACGGAAGCGGGGCGTTCGGCGCTGCGGCATCGTTTCTCCCGATCGCGGGCATGCGGCCCGGTCGGGCCTATCATGCCGCAGCCCCGGGCCACGCCACAGCCCTGCCAAGGGTTCAAACGATGCCGATACTGTTGCGCCGACGCTCGGAAAGCTCGCGGGCTTGCTTTGGCTCGGGGAGAGAGCTGCGCTCAGACGCCTCCGGCGTGCGCAGCCGCCGCGAGCACAGAACAGGTGAAATCTCAGGGGGAAGATGGAACCTGGGTTTCAGGCGTGGATGGTGGGCGCACAAGGGCTCGAACCTTGGACCCGCTGATTAAGAGTCAGCTGCTCTACCAACTGAGCTATGCGCCCACACCACCATCCCGGGCCTTTCGGCTTCGGGGCTCCGGAGCGGCGCTGTTTCGCATCGCCCGGGCGGCGCCTTCTACCCCATCCGCCCGGCAGGTCAACCCCCTAAAGCAGCCCTCTTTCCGAGGAGGAGGCGAACTCCGCGTCCGGGTGGACACATGCGCTGCCGAGCAACCCGAAGCCGAGCATGACCGTGATCGTCGCTGATCCGCCGCGGCTGATCAGCGGAAACGGTCCGCCGCCCACGGGGATGCTGCCCGTCACCATGGCGATGTTGATGAAGACATAGAAGAGAAAGTTCACCCCCAGGCCCAGAGCGAGCAGTCGGCCGAACTGATGGCGGCAGCGGAGCGCCGTGAGCAGTGCGAAGGCGATCGCGAGCGCGAGGAGGCCGGGCGCCTTCGCGGGACGTCCCTTGATGGCCATGCCGTCGCTAGTGCCCTCTCCACGCGGAGTCGGGGCGCGCCAAGGCCCCGGGCGGCAGGATGCCGGCGAGGCCGAGCTCGAAAATCCGCAGCAGGTCCAGCCGGTCGAGCTGCGTGAAGAGCTCCACCTCGGGCCAGCCGTTCTCGCCCGCCCGCATAACGGCAACTGGCAGGCCAGCCGGAAAGGTCGCTGCCTGAGCCGAGGTAACCACGCGCTCCCCCCTGCGGCTGCATGCCCCGGCGCCAGTGCTGCGGCCTTGGCCGGGCGCCGTTCGTGCCGACCATCATCGCCCGCGCCCGGGATCCTTTGAGGACCACCGGAATGCCGCTGTTCATGTCGGTGACGAGCAGGATGCGGGCGCCGACCTCCGCCGCCCTCCCCGCTAGGCCGCGCTCGTCCAGTGCCACCTGCCCCTTCTCCACCTGGAGGCACGGGCCCGTCGCGATGAGCAAGGCGCGGGCATAGGTGCCACCGGCATCGGCCACAACGCGGGCGGTGCGGAACCTCGGTGCGGGGTCCGGCACGAAGAGGAGCTGGCGGCGCAGCATGGCGTTCTCCGCCTCCAGCGCGAGGGCGGCGGCCTGCCAGCGGTGCAGCCGCTCATTCTCCTCCCGCAGGCGCGTGGCCTAGCGGCGGAGGTCGAGCAGGCCCTAGGCCTCTAGCAGGACGGAAAGGACCGCCGAAACCGGGTAGGACGCGGCGGCTTAGATCGGTGCCAGCAGGTCGGCCACGGCCATGCGGCCCCTCTCCACGAGGGTGGTGTCGGCCTTGCCGATGAGCATGATGCCGAAGGCGGCGGCGATGAGCACGGGAACGGAGAAGCGGGCGAGGGCCTGGCGCGGGGGGCGCTCAGCCGGATCGTCCTCGTCCGCCTCGGCTTCAGTTCATCCGGGCCGGGATGAAGACGCCGCAACTCCTTAACGCCGCAGGATCAGGAATCAGCAGGGCCCAGTTCACTGCGGCTCCGCTCCATCACGAGTGATGCATTAATACATCGAGGACAGGACGTGGCGAAGCCGCTTCATCTCCTCAAGAGCCCGGCCCGTTCCAAGCGCCACGCAGGAGAGCGCCTCCTCCGCCACGATCACGGGCAGGCCGGTCTGCTCCCGCAGCGCCGCGTCCAAGCCGTGCAGCAGGGCGCCGCCGCCGGTGAGGACGATGCCCTTGTCCACGATGTCCGCCGCGAGCTCCGGCGGCGTGTTCTCAAGCGCGACCTTCACCGCCTCCACGATCTGCGAGACGGGCTCCGCCAGGCATTCGGAGATCTGGCGACGGGAGACATAGACCTCGCGCGGAACGCCGTTCACGAGGTCGCGGCCCTTCACCTCGCAGATCGGCCCCTCCTCCCCGTCCTCCGGGGCGGTGGCAGCGCCGACCTCCATTTTTATCCGCTCGGCCGTGCTCTCGCCGATGAGGAGGTTAAATCCGCGGCGGACATAGGAGATGATCGCCTCGTCCATCTTGTCCCCGCCAACGCGCACGCTGCGGGCGTAGACGATGCCACCGAGGGAGATGACGGCCACCTCCGTCGTGCCGCCGCCAATATCCACGATCATGGAGCCGGAGGGCTCCGTCACCGGCAGGCCGGCACCGATAGCAGCCGCCATGGGCTCCTCGATCAGCAGGACCTTCCGCGCGCCGGCCGACTCGGCGCTCTCCTGGATGGCGCGCCGCTCGACGGCGGTGGAGCCGGAGGGGACGCAGACGATGATCAGCGGCGAGGCAAAGGAGCGGCGGTTGTGCACCTTGCGGATGAAATGCTTGATCATCTCCTCCGCCACTTCGAAATCGGCGATCACGCCGTCCCGCAGGGGCCGGATGGCCGAGATGTTCCCGGGCGTGCGGCCGAGCATGATCTTCGCCTCCTCCCCCACCGCGAGGACCTGCTTGCGGCCGCGAAGGTCGGCGATGGCGACGACCGAAGGTTCGTTCAGAACGATGCCCTGGCCCTTCACGTAGACCAGCGTGTTGGCCGTACCGAGGTCGATGGCCATGTCGGCCGAGAGGAAGCCGAACAGGCTTGAGAGCATGGGCGTCGGGCCTCGGCATGAACGGGACGAGCCCGGCGCGCCGGGCGTGGCGGTGACTAGCGGCAAGGGGGGACGCGCTCAAGTCCGAACCGCCAGCCGAGGCGGGAAGATGACGTTACGGAAACCGTACGCTCGGGCAGACGTTCCTAAGCCAGCGATCAACAACGCAAGGAACAAGCCCATGAGGAAGACCAGCCTCGCCCTTCTCGCCCTCGCCGGTTTGAGTCTTGGCGCCTGCGGCTACAGCACCGGCGACCGCGCGGTTTCGGGCGGCCTGCTCGGCGCCGGCGCCGGCGGCGTCATCGGCTCCCTCTCCGGCAATGCCGGTGCGGGCGCGCTGATCGGCGGCGCGGCCGGTGCGGCCGGCGGCGCGCTGACCAGCGGCAACGACGTGAATCTCGGGCGCCCCGCCTGGCGCTGATCCGGACCTGCTTCCCAGACACGCGTTGAGCGGGGCGCCTTTTCGGAGGCGCCTCGCTTTCTTTCCCGCCGTCGTTGCAAACGATTGAGCTTGCATGGGCCGGGAACGGGGTTTTCCATCCGTCAGGCGACGCCCCTCACGCGGCGCGCCAAGGGTGGGAAACGAAGAAATGGCTATATTCACCTGCGAACCGGTGGCGCACGCGCCGGCATGCGGCTGCGGAACCGGACGGCGCGGGCTGTTGCGCGGCGTGGCTGCACTGGGCGCAGCCTTGAGCTCGGGCCTCATTGCGGCACCGGCATTCGCCCAGGTGGCCGCTCCCCGGCCCCGCCGCATCGACGTGCATCACCACCTGACGCCGCCGATCTACAAGGACGCCGCGCTGCGCCGCGTGGAGATGTCGCCGCCTGCCCGGGACTGGACACCCGAGAAGACCGTGGCCGACATGGACGCCGCCGGGATCGACGTGGCCATGCTCTCGGTCAGCACCCCCGGCCTCGGCTTTGCAGAGGGCGAGGAGCGGCGCCGTCTGGCGCGTGTATGCAATGAGTACGCGGCGGAGATGGCCCAGCGCCACCCAGGCCGCTTCGGCTCCTTCGCCGCCGTGCCGCTGCCCGACGTCGATGGCGCGCTGGCGGAAGCGGTGTACGCGCTTGACACGCTGAAGGCGGACGGGCTGCTGCTCTTCACCAGCTACGGCAACACCTGGCTCGGCGACGAGAAGCTGCACCCGCTCTACGAGGAGCTGAACCGCCGCAAGGCGATCGTCGCCACCCACCCGCTCTCGCCGCAGTGCTGCACGAATGTGGTGCCGCAGATCGCGGACACGGTGGTGGAGTTCGGCACGGATACCAGCCGCACCATCGCGAGCCTGATGTTCTCGGGCACGGCGGCTAAATACCCGGAGATCCGCTTCATCTTCTCGCACGCGGGCGGAACCTTGCCCTTCCTGATCGAGCGGCTGGACTTCCAGGCCCGCCCGCCGGCGCAGTCGGCGAAGCTGTTCGGCGGCGCAGTGCGGCCGGCGCTGGGCCACTTCCTCTATGACACGGCGCAGGCCGCGAACCCGGTCGCGCTGGGGGCGCTACGGCAGGTGGTACCGACGAGCCAGATCGTGCTGGGGACGGACTTCCCTTATCGCACGAGCCCCGAGCAGATTCAGGGGCTGGCGGGATGCGGGCTGGACGCGGCGACGATGCGCGCCATCGAGTGCGGCAATGCCGAGGCGCTGATTCCCCGGCTGAAGGTTTGAGGGCCGGGCGGCCGCGCCGCATGGCGCGACCGCGACTGGTTCAAGCGGCAGGCACGGTCATTTCCGCGGGCGCGGTGCGCTCGCGCTTCACGAGCAACTTGTTCAGCGCGTGGACATAGGCGCGGGCGGAAGCGACGATCGTATCGGTATCCGCCCCCTGCCCGTCCACGAGCTTGCCCTTCTCCTCAAAGCGCACGGTGACGCGCGCCTGGGCGTCGGTGCCGCCGGTGACGGATTGCACGGCGTAGAGCTTCAGCGCGACCTCGTGCGGATAGGCCGAGCGGATGGCGTTGAAGGTGGCGTCCACCGCGCCGTCGCCCACCGCCGTGCCCTCGATCTCCTCGCCGTCGATCTCAAGCTTCAGCGTGGCCATGGGGCGGGTGTTCAGGCCGGAGGTGACGGTCAGCGCCGTCAGCTTCACGCGGTCGTTCTGGCGGACCACCTCGTCATCGACCAGGGCCGAGACGTCCTCGTCGTAAACCGCCTTCTTACGGTCCGCGAGTTCCTTGAAGCGGCGGAAGGCGTCGTTCAGCGCATTGTCGCCGAGCTCGTAGCCCAGGGCCTTCAGCTTGTCGCGAAAGGCGGCACGGCCGGAATGCTTGCCGAGGACGAGGGAGTTGGTGGTCCAGCCCACGCTCTCCGGCGTCATGATTTCGTAGGTGGAGGCGTCCTTCAGCACGCCATCCTGGTGGATGCCCGATTCATGCGCGAAGGCATTCCGGCCGACGATGGCCTTATTCGGCTGAACGTCGAAGCCGGTGATGGTTGCCAGCAGCCGGGAGGTGCGCAGGATGTTCGGCGTGTTGATGCCGGTGCGCCGCGCGATCGCGTTGCCGCGCGTACGGAGCGCCATCGCAACCTCCTCGAGAGAGGCGTTGCCCGCGCGCTCACCAATACCGTTGATCGTGCACTCCACCTGCCGTGCGCCGGCCTGGATGGCGGCGAGCGTGTTAGCGACGGCAAGCCCCAGGTCGTCGTGGTTGTGGGTGGAGAAGATCACGCCATCCGCACCCGGCACGCGCTCGCGCAGCATGGAGAAGATGCGCGTCATATCCTCGGGCAGGGCGTAGCCGACCGTGTCCGGCACGTTGATGGTGGTCGCGCCGGCCTTGATGGCGGCTTCCACGCAGCGGCAAAGGAACTCCGGATCCGTGCGGCTGCCGTCCTCCGCGGACCACTCCACGTCATCCGTGTGGTTGCGGGCCAGCGTGACGCTGCGCACCACCGCGGCCAGCACCTCCTCGTTGGACATGCGGAGCTTCACGCGCATGTGCAACTCGGAGGTGGAGATGAAAGTGTGGATGCGGCCACGGGCGGCGGGCTTTATGGCCTCGGCGGCACGCAGGATATCGCCATCGGCCGAGCGCGAGAGGCCGCAGATTACCGGGCCGTCCTTGGCGAAGCGGGTAGCGATGGAGTGGACGCTGTCAAAGTCGCCGGGGCTGGCGATAGGGAAGCCGGCCTCCAGCACGTCGGCGCCAAGTTCCGCCAGGCTTTCCGCCATGCGCAGCTTCTCCTCCAGGTTCATGGAGAAGCCGGGGGACTGCTCGCCGTCGCGCAGCGTGGTGTCGAAGATGATGACGCGGTCGTCGGCGATGTTGCCGAAGCTGGGATGGTTCGCGGACATGGGCCGCTCCTCTGATCTCTCGATGGAATGACATGCGGGCGCGTCGCCCGGGGTTCCCCCTGAGCGATGCGGGCCTTCAGCCGCGCGTCACGCCCAGGGGCGAGGAAGTCGAAGGAGAAGCGGAAGGAGGGCGAGGGCCGGACGCGCGGCGGCAGCGGCCAGGAGGCCGGTGCGGGTGGGCGCGAAACGGGCGTGGCTCGCCTGCATGAGTGGGATGGTAACTTCCAAGGACGGCTGAAGCAAGCTTGAAAGGGTGCCCCCTCCCGGTAACGGGAGGGGGCGGGGGCCTCAGTTCTTGGTCTGGTCGACGAGCTGGTTCTTCTTGATCCAGGGCATCATGCCGCGCAGGCGCTCGCCCACCTGCTCGATCGGGTGCTCGGCCAGGCGGCGGCGGGTGGCCTTGAAGCTCGCCTGGTTGACCTTGTTCTCGAGCATCCAGTCGCGGGCGAACTTGCCAGACTGGATGTCGTCCAACACGCGCTTCATCTCGGCCTTCGTCTCGGCGGTCACGATGCGCGGGCCGGTGACGTACTCGCCGTACTCGGCGGTGTTGGAAATGGAGTAGTTCATGTTCGCGATGCCGCCCTCGTAGATGAGGTCGACGATCAGCTTCACCTCGTGCAGGCACTCGAAATAGGCCATCTCGGGGGCGTAGCCGGCTTCGGTCAGCGTCTCGAAGCCCGCCTTGATCAGCTCCACGAGGCCGCCGCAGAGAACCGCCTGCTCACCAAACAGATCCGTCTCGCACTCCTCCTTGAAGGTCGTCTCGATGACGCCCGAGCGGCCGCCACCGATGGCGGAGGCGTAGGAGAGCGCGATCTCGAGCGCGTTGCCGCTCGGGTTCTGGTGAACGGCCACGAGGCAGGGGACGCCGCCACCCTTCTGGTACTCGCCGCGCACCGTGTGGCCGGGGCCCTTCGGCGCGATCATGAACACGTCGATGTCGGGGCGCGGGTCGAGCAGGTTGAAGTGCACGTTCAGGCCGTGCGCGAAGGCAAGGGCCGCGCCCTCCTTCAGGTTCGCGTGCAGGTGCTCGCGGTAGAGGTCGCCCTGCCCCTCGTCGGGGGTCAGGACCATGACGACGTCGGCCCACTTCGCGGCATCGGCCGGGGACATGACGGTGAAGCCCGCGGCCTCGGCCTTCTTCGCGGAGGCGCCGGGGCGGAGGCCGATGACGACATCCTTCACGCCGGAATCGCGCATGTTCATCGCGTGGGCATGGCCCTGGCTGCCGAACCCAATGACCGCGACCTTGCGGGCCTTGATCAGGTTCACGTCCGCGTCGCGGTCGTAGTAAACGCGCATAGTCACTCCTTGTGGTCGGATATCGTCAGGCCGCGAGGCTGCGCGGACCCCGCGCGATGGCGACGGCGCCCGTGCGGGACACCTCCGCCAGCCCCAGCGGCCGCATCAGCGCCACGAAGGCGTCGATCTTTTCGGCCGTGCCGGTCATCTCGAAGGTGGCGCTCTCGTGGCTCGCATCGACCACGCGGGCGCGGAAGGCGTCGCCGAGGCGCAGCGCCTCCATGCGGGCGTCGCCGCGGCCGATCACCTTGATGAGCGCGAGTTCGCGCGTGAGGTGTGGGCCTTCCAGCGAGAGGTCGGAAACGGTGTGGACGGGCACGAGGCGGTCGAGCTGCGCCTTGATCTGCTCGATGATCATGTCGGTGCCGGTGGTGACGACGGTGATGCGCGAGAGGCGGCGTTCCGCATCAACCGGCGCCACGGTCAGGCTCTCGATGTTGTAGCCGCGGCCGGAGAAGAGGCCGATGACGCGCGCGAGCACGCCGGCCTCGTTCTCCACCAGCACGGCGATCGTCGCCGTGCGCTGTGTCGTGTCGGACATGCTCAGACCAGCACCTTGCCCTCGTCGGTGACGCCGGCGACGCCACCCGTCTGCCCCGCGCCGAGGATCATCTCGTTATGCGCCGCGCCCGAGGGGATCATCGGGAAGACGTTTTCCTTCTGGTCCACGCAGATGTCGGCGATGACCGGGCCGGGATGCGCGATCATCTCGCGGATCACGTCGTCGAGCTGGCTCGCATCCGTCGCGCGGAGCCCGCGGGCGTGGAAGCTCTCGGCGAGCTTCACGAAATCGGGCAGCGAGGCCGAGTAGCTCTCGGAATAGCGCGACCCGTGCAGCAGTTCCTGCCACTGGCGCACCATGCCCATGTACTCGTTGTTGAGGATGAAGACCTTCACCGGCAGGCGGTACTGCGCGAGCGTCCCCATCTCCTGGATGTTCATCAGGATGCTCGCCTCACCGGCAATGTCGATCACCAGCGCGTCGGGGTGGGCGATCTGCACGCCGGCGGCGGCGGGAAGGCCGTAGCCCATCGTGCCCAGCCCGCCCGAGGTCATCCAGCGGTTCGGCTTCTCGAAGCCGAAATACTGCGCGGCCCACATCTGGTGCTGGCCGACCTCGGTGGTGATGAAGGTGTCGCGCCCCATCTCCCGCGTGATCTCATACAGGCGCTTCACGGCGTGCTGCGGCTTGATGATCGAGCCCGACTGCTCGTAGCGCAGGCAGTCGCGGGCGCGCCAGCTGTCGATCTCGCGCCACCAGGCGGCGACCGCCTCGCGGTCCTGCTCGGCGCTGTCGGCCTCCCAGGCCTCGATGAGCGCGCTCAGCACGGCACCGGCATCGCCCACGATGGGCACGTCCACCTTGACGTTCTTGTTGATGTTGGACGGATCGATGTCTGCGTGGATCTTCTTCGATTCCGGCGAGAAGGCGTTCAGCCGCCCCGTCACGCGGTCATCGAAGCGGGCGCCGATGTTGAACATGACGTCGCAGCCGTGCATCGCGAGGTTCGCCTCGACGGTGCCGTGCATGCCGAGCATGCCGATGAAGCGCGGGTCGCTGGCCGGGAAGACGCCAAGGCCCATCAGCGTGTTCGTGCAGGGCATGTTCGCCATTCGCACGAACTTCGTCAGCAACTCGCTTGCCTCGGGCCCCGCGTTGACGATGCCGCCGCCGGCATAGACCACCGGGCGGCGTGCGCCCTTGAGCAGCGCGACGGCCTTCGCGATGGCCGCTCCGTCCGGCCGCGTCTGCGGGCGGTAGGAACGGTGCTCCTCGCGCGGCGCCGCCTCGTAGTTGCCCTTCGCCAGCAGGATGTCCTTCGGCAGGTCGATCACCACAGGGCCCGGACGGCCGGAGCGCGCGACGTAGAAGGCATCATGCACGGTGCGGGAGAGGTCGCCGATCCGCTTCACGAGGTAGTTGTGCTTCGTGGCCGGGCGCGTGATGCCCGTCGTGTCCGCCTCCTGGAAGGCATCGTTGCCGATGAGGTGCGTGGGCACCTGGCCTGTCAGGCAGACCAGCGGCACGGAGTCCATCAGCGCGTCCAGCAGTCCTGTCACGGCATTGGTGGCACCGGGGCCGGAGGTGACAAGCACGCAGCCCACCTTGCCGGTGGAGCGGGCGTAGCCCTCCGCCGCGTGCACCGCCGCCTGCTCGTGGCGAACCAGGACGTGGCGAATGGCGTTCTGCTGGAACAGCGCGTCGTAGATCGGCAGTACCGCGCCGCCGGGATAGCCGAAGATAACTTCGACGCCCTGCTCCTTCAGCGCGCGGAGGACGATCTCGGCACCCGTGAGGGTGCTCTGGTCGATCTGGGCAGGCAGGGTGGCGGACATGGCGGCTCCTCCGGCGAAGTCTCGCGGGAAGCGTCATCTACGGGGCGTACTGCAGCGCGTCAATGCAGCAATTTCATTAATGATAAGATTTCGTCGATCTGACTTTCCGAAAATTGCGCCTCATGCTCGATTCGCGCATTGATGATATGCGTCCAGCACGGGGCAAGCTCATGATGGCGGAACCAGGTGGCCTGCCGCTTGGTGTACTGGCCGATCGCGAGACAGGCTCGCCGCCCCGCCTCCTCAGCCGTCAGCCAACCGGAAAGCATCGCGGAGATCTCCGGTACGCCGTGGGCGCGCATCGCAGGCAGCGAAGGGTTGAGCCTCTGGGCGAGCAGCGCCCGTACCTCCTCCACCGCGCCTGCTCGGATCATCGCCTCCCAGCGGGCTGCGATCGCGGCGCGTAGGATGTCGCGCGGCGGATCCAGCCGGATAGCGCGAAAGGCATAGGGCGCGGGACCGGTGGAGGGCGCCTCGGCCTGCCACTCGGCGATGCCCCGCCCTGTCGCGCGCAGGACCTCCCAGGCGCGGGCGAGACGCTGGCTATCCCCAGGCCGCAACCGGACCGCGCTCCTCGGATCCTCGGCTAGGAGACGGGCGTGCATCGCCGGCGGCCCTTCCCGCTCCAGCAGCGCCCGCGCCTCCTCCCGCACCTCATCGGGAATGGTCGGCATGGAGGAGAGGCCCCTCGTCAAGGCGCTGAAATAGAGGCCGGTGCCGCCGCAGAGGATCGGCAGGCGGCCCTCCGCCCGCGCCTGCTCCATCGTCCCTAGCGCCTCCTCGCGCCACCAGGCCACGGAGGCTGCGCTGGCCGCCGGGTGCACGCCGTAGAGCGCGTGCGGCACCAGCGCCTCCTCCTCGGGCGAGGGGCGGGCCGTCAGTACGCGCAGCTCCCGGTAGACCTGCATCGAGTCGGCATTAATCACCACGCCGCCGAGCCGCCGGGCCAGGCGGAGTGCCAGCGCCGACTTGCCCGAGGCAGTAGGGCCGGCGAGGAGAAGGGCCGGAGGGTTCTCGGCGCTCATTGCTCCAATCTCCCTCCGCGGGCATGAACCGCGCCCATGTCGCACGTCCTCACCCTCGTCGCACCCCCGGGGCAGCTCCCGCCCACCCTTCCCGCCCGCGCGCGGGAGGCCATCGCCGCCCTTGGCGCCGATCCGGGCGCGCCGGACTGGCTGGCTGAAGCGGAGGCCGCCGACCTGCCCTTCACGGGCCTCAACCCCGAGCAGGCGGTGGCCGCGGTGCGCGCCGCGATCGGCGAGGCCCCCGTGGACGCCATTGCCCAGCCCGTCGAGGGTCGGCGCAAGGCGCTGCTCATCGCCGACATGGACAGCACAATCGTCACCTCGGAAACGCTCGACGAGCTCGCCGCCTATGCCGGGCTGAAGGAGCGCGTGGCGGAGATCACGCGCCGCAGCATGAACGGGGAGATCGACTTCGCCACTGCCCTGCGGGAAAGGGTGGCCATGCTGAAGGGCCTTCGGCTGGACGCTCTCGAAGCCACCTGGAAGGGAACGCATCTCATGCCCGGCGCCCGCGCGCTGGTGCGCACGATGGTCGCGAACGGCGCCCACTGCGCCCTTGCGTCCGGTGGCTTCACCTTCTTCACGCGGAGGGTGGCCGAGCTCTGCGGCTTCTTGAGCCACCACGCGAACGTGCTGCTCGACGACGGCGCGGCGCTGACGGGGATGGTCGCCGAGCCGGTCTTCGACCGGGACGCGAAGCTCGCCACCCTCACCGCGCTGGCCGCGGAGAAGCGGCTGCCGCTCTCGGCGACGCTCGCCGTTGGGGACGGCGCGAACGACCTCGCGATGATCGGCGCGGCGGGGCTCGGCATCGCCTACCACGCTAAGCCGGTGGTCGCCGCGGCGGCGCGGGCGCGGGTGGACCACAACGACCTACGCGCCCTGCTCTATGCCCAGGGCTACCGGGCGGCGGGAATTGCGGCCGACTAGAGCGAGCGCAGCGCGGCGCAGACGCGCTCCACCTGGGCGTCGGTGATCTCGGGGAAGATCGGCAGGCTCATCACCTCCCCCGCCGCCCGGGCGGTCTCGGTGCAGCTGGCGGGGCCGAGGGCGGTGCGGCCCTTGTAGGCAGCCTGCTCGTGCACCGGCACGGGGTAGTGGATGGCAGTCGCCACGCCCTGCACCCGCAGGCGCTCCATCACCGCCTCGCGGTTCGGCACGCGCAGCACGTATTGGTGGAACACGTGCTCCACGCCCACGGCGCGATAGGGGGCGGCAAAGGGGCCATCGGTCAGGGCGGCGTCATAGGCGGCGGCGACCTCGCGGCGGCGGGTGTTGCCGGCGTCGAGCAGCGGCAGGCGCACGCGTAGGATCGCGGCCTGCATCTCGTCCAGCCGGCTGTTCACGCCGGGCTCGTCCGATATGTAGCGGCGGTGCCAGCCGTACTGGCGGATGGCACCCATGCGCGTGGCCAGCGCGGCATCGGACGTTGCGGTGATGCCGGCATCCCCCAACGCGCCGAGGTTCTTTGTTGGATAGAGGCTAAAGGCCGCGGCATCCCCAATCGTGCCGAGCATCCGGCCGTGGAGGCGCCCGCCATGGGCCTGGGCCACGTCCTCCACCACGGCGATGCCTGCGGCCTGGCAGGGACCCACGATCGCGTCCATGTCGCAGGCATGGCCGTAGATGTGCACGGGGATCACGGCGCGGATCGGCGGCAGGCCGGGGGGCGGGCTGCGCAGGACCTCCAGCAGCTCGGCCGCGTCGATGCAGAAGGTGCGTGGATCGATGTCGATCAGCAGCGGCGTCGCACCGACCATCTCGATCGCGGCGACCGTGGCGACCGCGGTGTGGGAGACGGTCGCGACCGTGCAGCCCGGCCCGATGCCGAGGCCGCGGAGAACAAGGGCGATGGCATCCGTGCCGTTCGCACAGCCCACCGCCGTCATGCCGGGCCCGCCGACGGAGAGCCAGCCGGCGAATTCCCGCTCGAAGGCGGCGCCCTCCTGGCCGAGGATGTACCAGCCGCTGGCCAGCACCCGCGCCACGGCCGCGTCGATCGCCTCCTTGTGCGCCCGATAGGCGGCGCCGAGATCGGCCTGGGGAACAGTGACATCCTGTGCGTTCATCGGGGCAGGCCTCAGATCTCGTCGGCGAGGTAGGCGGCAAGGCGGGGGCGGAACCAGTCCACCGTGCGGCGCAGCCCCTCGGCCAGCGCGACGCGCGGGGCCCATCCGGTCAACGCCCGGAAGGCGGAATCGTCGGCGTGGTAGGAGCCGATGTCGATGGCCGCGCGCTCGGCCGGAAAGGTCTTGAGGAGGTAGCTCCCCTCCCCGGCTGCCGCCACCATCGCGTCGCCCAAGGACTGGAGGCTCACCGGGGCATCCCCGCCGAGATTGAAGGGCCGGCCCGCCGCGCCGCCGGGCGTCTCAAGCGCGAGAGCGGCGGCAAGGAAGGCCGCCACCACGTCATCGACATAGGAGAAATCGCGCAGCTGCTCGCCGCCCCAGACCTCGAAGGGCTGCCCTTCCAGCACGCGGCGCACCCAGATGCCAAGGAAGGTCTGGCGGGCATCCACCACGCGCATCCGGGGCCCGTAGCAATTCGTCAGGCGCAGGGCCGTCACCGGCCGCCCATGCACCCGGTTCTCCAGCAGCCAGTACTGCTCCGCCGCGAATTTCGACACGCCGTTGGCGTCGGGCGGCACGATCGGGTGGTCCTCGGCCACGGGCAGGCTCCGCGGGCGGCCGTAGAACTGGCGGGTGGAGGCGTGCACCACGCGGGCCAGCGGTGCCGCCTCGCGCAGCGCCGCGATCAGCCTTAGCTGGGCATGGCCGTTTATCGCGAGGTCCGTGAAGGGATCGGCCTGGCTGCCCGCATGGCTCGTCTGCCCTGCCATGTTGAAGAGGACATCAACGCCCTCGGCCAGCGGGTGCAGGTCCATGTCCCGCAGGTCGCCTTCGACTAGGCGCGCGCCGCTGCCGTCGAGGTTGCGCCGGCGGGCACCGGTGCCGGGCATGAGCGCGTCGAGCGCCACGACCTCCGCCCCCGCCTCTCCCAGCGCCTGGCAGAGCGCGGAGCCGAGGAAGCCCGCTCCGCCCGTGACCAGAACCCGCCTGCCGTGCCAAACCCCGCTCATCGCCGCCCCTTGCACCGCGCCGGCTGCCCGGCATCGCCCATCCTGGCCGTTGGCCGGGGCGGAAGAGGGACCGAATTGCGGCGACGGCCGGGCACTGTCCAGGGGGTGCCTTGCCGGAACGGCGGGCTCATGACCCTCCCTCGCCCGGACCGTCTCCGGAGGAGAGGCGGCTGCGGGTGATCTCATAGAAGCCGAAGAGAAGGAGGATCTGCCCCGCCAACACCTCCACCGCCGCCAGCAGCCGCGCCCCGTCGTCCACCGGCCAGATGTCGCCGTAGCCGACGGTGGAGATGGTCACGATGCTGAAGTGCAGGGCGTCGCGGAAATTCAGCCGCATCGGCCCGCCAGGGCCGGAGAAGAGGGCGATCTGCGAATGGCCGTCCGCGATGCGGAACAGGCAGGCGAAGACGATGGTGATGAGGGAGAAGAGCGCGGCATAGGCCGCGATCGGCACTACCAGCGCCACCACCCGCCCGCTCATCGCGTCCATCAGCTGCGCCATGTCCACCATCAGGCGGACGAGTTCCCGCACGGTGCCGGCGGCCAGCGCGCCGATCAGGCCGGCACCGCCCAGCATCACGATCCCCTGCCACAACGGCGCCAGCCGGTTGAACGGGAAGGAGAGGCTCGCCGTCGCGATGATGGCGAGCAGCAGGATGATGCGGCCGATGCGCCGCAAGTGCCGCTCGTCCGGCGTCTCGCCCTCCTCGACGATGCGGCGGAGCGAGGCCTCTCTCGCCAGCACCGCAAGGAGGAAGCTCGCCATGGGAAGGAGGAAGGCGAGGCCCACCAACGCGTCCGGCGCCTCAGGAAAAGCCGTGCGCGCGATAACCGCAAAGCGCGCGGCATAGGTCGCGAAGCCGATTGCGGCCCCGAGCGCGAAGTCGAGCCCCCTCGGAAAGACGCGAAAGAGCACCGCGAAGCCAAAGCCGGCCGTCGCCAGCACGACGATGGGGAACCAGATCCCGTCATCCCCCACCCCCAAGGCCACGAGGCCGCCAAGACCCATCGTGGCGAGGAACGGCCGTAGCCAGGCGTGCTGGCCGGTCAGGTTCATCCCGCGGGGGCCAGGGCGATGCCGGTGATCTCCACCCGCCAGGACGGGTTCACCAGCGGCGCCTGGATCGTCATCCGCGCGGGCTTTGCGCCAGGGTCGAGCCAGGCATCCCAGGCCCGGTTCATCGCGGGCGCGTCCTTGATGTCCGCCAGAATTATCTGCACCTGGAGCAGCGCGCGCTTGTCCGTGCCCGCCTCGACCAGCAGGGCGTCGATCTGGCGGAGGATGTCGGCGGTCTGCCCCTCGGCGTCGAGGGTCGCGTCGTCGGCCACCTGCCCGGCCAGGAAGACGAAGCCGCCCGCCACCGTCGCGCCGCTCAGACGCTCCTCCTCCGCCAGACGCCGGATTGCCATCATGTCCTGTCCTCACTGCCGCTTATCCTAGCGGGGCCGTTGTGCCGCCCGGCCGGGCCTGCCAGCAAGGGGCTGCGGGAAGGGATCGGCGGGGCACCCTCGCGGGGCGAGGCGCCTGCTGCCGGCGCGGGCGCGCCGTGCGGCCGCCAGCGGGCCGCGGCACGCTCAGCTCAGCGGCGGCTCGCCCTCGCCGCCGACGTGGCGGAAGCCGACGCGCATGCCGTTGGCGGGCGCCCGGTCGAGTTGCGGGTGCAGCCGGTAGCGCGCGCCGACCGCCTCGGCCGCCGCGGCGATATCGTCCTTCTCACCCTCGGTGCAGGTGATCGTCACCGTGCCGCGGGTCTCCGCCGCCTGGCGCAGCCGGTCGTCCCATTTCGAGGCCATGTCCATCTCCTTCGTCATCCTTGCGGGGATCGAAGAGAAACGCGGCAGGCGCGGGCGCGTGGCAGGCGTCCCGCTCAGCCCGCGAGATGCCGGCGCCGTAGCACCCGTGCGAGCACCCCTTCGACCGGTCCTGCGAGGACCGAGACCAGCCAGGCCAGCCCGGCTGCCAGCACCACCGCCGGCCCGGTGGGCACGTCCAGGTGATAGGAGGCGAGGATCCCCGCGACTGAGGAGAGGATGGCGATGCTGGAGGCCGCATAGGCCATGCCACCCACGCCGCGCGCCCAGTGCCGTGAGGCGACGGCGGGCAGCATCATCAGCCCGACTGCCATCAGCGTGCCCAGCGCCTGGAAGGCCGCCAGCACGTTCAGCACCACCAGCCCCATGAAGAGCATGTGCCAGAGCCCGCCGCCCGCGCGCTCGGCCGCGGCAAAGGAAGGGTCGAAGCACTCCAGCACCAGCGGCCGCCAGGCGAGGGCGAGGGCGAGGAGGGTCAGCGTCGCCACTCCGGCCATCATCAGCAGCGCCGGGTCGTCCACGCCGAGGACGCTGCCGAAGAGAAGGTTGGTCAGCTCCACCGATCCCGCGCCCATCGAGATCATCACCACGCCGAGGGCGAGCGCCACGAGGTAGAGGGCAGCGAGGGTCGAATCCTCCCGCCCGCCCGTCGCGCGGGAGAGCGCCCCGGCGCCGAGCGCCACCACCAGCCCCGCCACCAGCCCGCCGAGCGACATGGCCGTGACCGAGAGGCCCGCGACGAGGAAGCCTGCGGCGATGCCCGGCAGGATGCCGTGGGCAAGCACGTCCGCCGTCAGGCTCATCCGGCGCAACACGAGAAAGACGCCGAGCGGGGGCGCCGCGACCGAGAGCGCGAGGCAACCGACCAGCGCGCGCCGCAGGAAGCCGAACTCGGCGAAGGGCGCGATCAGGAGGTCGTAGGGAAGGGAACCGGACAGCAGGGGATCAGGCGGCCCGCTCGCAGGGCACGGCGGCGGCGTCCCAGCCCTCGGCCATCATGCGGGCGCGCATCCGATTGGCGGCGCCCAGCGCCTCCTCCGTGCCGCCCCAGGCGATGGGGTCGCGGGCGAGAAGAAGGGTTTCGGGGAATTCCCGCCGCACGAGGTCGAGGTCGTGCAGCACCGCGATGACGGTACGCCCCTGCCCGTGCCATTCCCGCACGAGGCGGAGCAGGTCGGCCGCGGTGCGCGCGTCCACGGCGTTGAAGGGCTCGTCCAACAGGATGATGGGGGCGTCCTGCACCAGCAGCCGCGCGAAGAGCAGCCGCTGGAACTGCCCTGCTGAGAGGCTGCCAACTGGCCGGCGGCTGAAGCCCCCGAGCCCGACCGCCTCCAGCGCCGTTTCCGCCCGCGCGCGCTCCGATGCGCCGATGGCGCGGAAGGCGCCGGTGCGGGACCAGTGGCCGAGCAGCGCCACGTCCAGGCAGGCAATCGGGAAGGAACGGTCGAGGGCCGACATCTGCGGCAGGAGGGCAATGCGCCCCTCCGGCCACTCGATCCGTCCCTCGTCCAGCGGGTGGAGCCCCGCGATAGCCCGCAGAAGCGTCGTCTTGCCGGCGCCGTTCGGGCCCACCACCGCCGTGAGGCTGCCGGGGGCGAACTCGCCGGAAAGATGGTGAACCGCAGGGTGGCGCTCGTGCGAGAGCGTCACGTCGCGGAGGCGAATCGCCCCGCTCACGCCGCGAGCGCCCAGGCGACCGCACCCCAGAGCAGGGCCGAAACGGCAGCGCCCCAGCCCAGCCGCGGCAGGGCGCCGGCAGCGAGCGAGAGCGGGTCTTCCAGGCGGAGGCGGCGGGTATCGGTCATGGTGTTACGACATAACATACGCCTCCCCTCCCCCGCGTTCAACGCCCGCCGGTCCCCGGGTAAGGAACGGCAGCCCTGGAGATGCAGTGGCCGGATCGCCACTCTTCGCCAGGATGGACATGACGCCCCCCAATGCCTCTCTTCTCCAACCCCCGCGGGTGGACCGTGGCGACGATGCCCTGCGGGCGCGCCTGGGCCGGCAGCGGAGGATCGCGAACGGGCTCCTCGCGGGCATGGCCGGGGTGACGCTCGGCTCCTACGCCCTGCCGCCGGGCTATGGGACCGAGCTGCTCCAGGCAGCGGGCAAGGCCGGGCTGGTGGGCGGGCTGGCGGACTGGTTCGCGGTCACTGCCCTGTTCCGCCACCCGCTGGGCCTTCCCATCCCGCACACCGCCATCATCCCGCGCGAGAAAGCACGGCTGGGCCAGGGTCTGGGCCGCTTCGTCGCCAACCATGTGCTGACCGAGGCGGAGGTGCGGCGCGTGGCTGGGCGGATCGACGCCCCTGCCCTGCTGCGCCGCTTCCTCTCGGACCCTGAGACGGTGCGCCCGATGGCCGAGGGTGTGGCGGCCGCCCTTCCCCGCATCCTGCGGTCGCTGGAGGACGGCCGGGCGCGGCGGCTCCTGTTCCGGCTGCTGCCGCGCATGGTTTCCGGCCCGGCCGCCGCCCGGCTGGTCGCGCGGGCGCTTCGCCTGCTCATGCAAGGCGGGCGGCACCAGGAGGTGTTCGACCTCGCCCTCTCCCAGTTGCGCGCCCTGATGGCGGCGAAGGAGGAGAGCCTGAAGGCCGCCATTGCCCAGCGCGTGCGGGCGGAAGGGGGCGCGCTGGTCGGTTGGATGGCCGGCGCCGCCGTGGCCCGGCGCGTCCTGTCCGCGCTGAACGCGGAACTGGAGAAGATGGACCCGGAGGACAGCGAGCTGCGTGCCGCCTTCGAAGCCTGGCTCGAAGCGGAGATCGACCGGCTGGAGAACGATCCCGGCCGGGCGGAAGCGATCTCCGCAGCCCTGCGCGGCGCCCTTTCCCACCCCGCCGTCGCCGCTTGGTTAGGCGATGCCTGGACGCGGCTGCGTGGCGCGCTGGAGGCGGATGCGGGCCGCCCCTCCGGCCGCACGGTGTCCCTGATCGCAGGTCTGTTGACGAATCTTGGCGACCTGCTGGAGCAGGACGGCGCGGCGCGGGCGCGGCTGGACCGTGGGATCGAGGCCGCCCTGCTCGCGGTGCTGCCGGCGGCGCAGGGGCGGATCGCCGGCTTCATCGGCGACGTGGTCGCGGGTTGGGACACGGCGACCGTCGTGGACAAGATCGAGCTGCGCGTGGGGCGCGACCTGCAATACGTGCGGATCAACGGCACTGTGGTCGGGGCGCTCGCAGGCGGCGCGCTCTTCGCGATCCTGCACGCGCTGTTCGGGCGCGTCTCCTTCTAGGACGGCTGTTAGCTTAGCGGCACGGCGGGCACGGTTCCCGTCTTCCGCTCCCGCAACCAGGCGATGTGACGCCGCAGCTCGTAGATGCGGTCCGCGTAGCTGTCGGGCAGCTGCAGCGCGGCAGCCTCCTTCTCCAGAGCGTCCAGCCGCGCAGCGGTGCGGATGGAGAGGCCCTTCTCGCTCTCCTCGTCCACCTTCCGCACGCGGCTGTAGATGCTCCAGAGCTGGCGCTCGATCTGCCACGTGTAGATGGGCGGTGCGATGCGGGCGAGCGGCAGCAGCAAGGTGACGAGCGGGATCAGCAGCACCCAGAGCCGCTCCACCGTGATCGCCAGCCAGAACGGCAGGTAAGTCTGCAGAAAGGAGATGCCCTTCTCGTAGAAGCGCGAGGCATCGGCCTGCAGCGGCACCTCGTGGTCCAGGCCCGACGGAAAGCGCCCCGCCGGGGCGAAGAGGGGGCGGTTCTTATGGGTGTCGCGCAGGATCCGCATCATCAGCGCGGCCACCTGCGGGTTGAGGTCGGCGCGCGCAAGCAGCGAGGCGGCCGGCGCCATCAGCGTCACGTCACCCCGCGGCAGCCCCTCGGCCAGACTGAGCGCCGCGTTGGGCAGCACGACCCGATACAGGTAAGGTAGCTGGGCCTCGTAGGCCGCAGCGCGGCTGGCGAAGTTCAACAGCGTGATCCCCGGTGCACGGACGAGGCGCTCGATCCCCGCGCTCGGCTCGGCGGCGACCAGGACCGCGGCCTGCACGTCGCCGCTGAGGAGCGCCTCCGCTGCGGCCATCCCCGCGAGCGGCACCGCTTCGACCGCCTCCGCCGGCAAGCCGTTCGCCGCCAGCAGGGCCAGCGCCAGCACCCGCGTGCCGCTTCCCTCCGGCCCTACCGCCACCCTCCGGCCGCGCAGCGCCGCGACCGGATTGCCTCCCTCCGGCGCGGAGCGGACGAACACCCAGGTCGGCTCGTAGAAAACCTGCCCGAGCGTCGCCAGCCCGGCAGCCCCAACGGAGGACGGCACGCCGCCCTGCACGAGGGCGAGGTCCACCCGTCCCTCCCGCAGGAGACGGAGGTTCTCGACCGATCCCTGCGCGGGCACCCGCTCCACCTTGAAGCGCTCGGCCTCGAGTTCCTCAGCATAGCGGTCCACCGCACGGTTATAGGCGCTGCCGGGTTCGGCGGTGATGGCGAAGCGGATGGTCTCGGGCGGCGGCGGGGAAACGAAGCGCCAAGCCACCAGCAGTCCGAGCAGCGTGGCAAGCGCCACCAGCCCCCAGGAACGGAACAAGGCTTTCAGCGCTTCCCACATAGGGGCGCAACGAGGATGCCCAGCCGCGGTTGCCGGCGGCGGGACAGTTGCGGGAAACCCGCGACACCTTCGCCACGTTGCGTCCCCGATCCACCGAGGACGGGCCCTCGCCGCGCCCGAGGGATCGCAGAACAGGAGACTTCCATGTCCCGCAAGCTGACGGTGCTCGCCGCCGCCTTCACCTTCACCGCCCTCGTCGCCGCCGCGCCGGGTGCCCATGCCCAGGCCCAGAGCGACATGGTCGCCCCGGGCGCGAACCCGGCCGCCGGCATGTCCGGCGCCCCTATGCCGCGCGGCCGCGCGATGGCGCCCGCCACCAGCGGCACGATGTCCTCCGGCACGGCCGCTTCCGATATGCCGCACAGCGGCATGCACCATCGCCGCGCGATGCGCGAGCGCCAGGCGATGCGCCGCGAGATGCGCGCCAACCGCCGCGCCGCGAACAACCCGGACGGCGCCTACATGGGCGGCGGCGGCGTCTTCGAGCGCGCCCCCGACGGCAGCCTGCGCCCCGTGATGTGAGCAGGCCCCGAGGCCGCGAGGCCCCGGGAAAGGTCGAGAAGCGCCGCCGGGCAGGTCCCGGCGGCGTTTTTCATGTCAGCGGCTCAGCAGGACGTCCGGCAGCCAGGTCACGGTGCGCGGCCAGAGCGTGATGATCGCGACCGTCACCACCAGCATGAGGAAGAACGGCAGGGACGCCTTGGCGACGGCCGTCTGCTCCCTGCCCGTCATCGTCTGCATGACGAAGAGGTTGAACCCGACCGGCGGGGTGATCTCGGCGATCTCCACGAGCAGCACGATGAAGATGCCGAACCACACGAGATCGAAGCCGGCCTGCTGGATCATCGGCACGACGATGGATGTGGTGAGCACGATCATCGAGGTGCCGTCGAGCGCGGTGCCGAGCAGCACATAGACCACGGTGAGCATCGCGATGATGCCGTAGGGCCCAAGCCCCAACCCTGCGACGGCGGTGGCGAGCGCGGCCGGGATGCCGGTCAGCGCCATCGCTTTCGTCAGGTAGGCGGCGCCTGCCAGGATGAACATGATCATGCAGGAGAGCCTCGTCGCGCCCGTCAGGCTGTCGCGGAAGCTCTCCCAGGTGAGGCAGCGCGTGACCGCCGCCAGCAGCAGGCTTCCGAGCACGCCGAAGGCTGCGGCCTCGGTCGCCGTCGCCCAGCCCACGAACATCGTGCCGATGACGCCGACGATGAGGATAGCGCACGGAATGAGCTGAGCGGATTCCCGCAACTTCTCCCGAAGCGACATCCGCGGCTCCATCGGCGGCTGCTTCTTCGGGTTCAGCAGCGCCCAGACCGCGATGTAGAGGCTGAACAGCACCATCACAATGAGGCCGGGAATGCAGCCGGCGATGAAGACCCGGACGATCGAGACCTCCGCCGCGACGGCGTAGACGACCATGATGATCGAGGGCGGGATCATGATCCCGAGCGTGCCGGAGGTGGCGAGACTGCCGATCGCCACGTCCTCGTCGTAGCCGCGGCGCTTGAGTTCCGGCAGCGCGATCTTCGACACCGTCGCGCAGGTGGCGGCGGAGGAGCCGGAGACGGAGCCGAAGATGCCGCAGGCAAGGATGTTCACGTGCAGCAGCCGGCCGGGGATGCGCCGCACCCAGGGGGCGAGGCCGTTGAACAATTCCTCGGACAGCTTCGTGCGGAACAGGATCTCGCCCATCCACACGAACATCGGCAGCGCGGCCAGTGTCCATGAGCCGGTCGCCTCCCAGAAGGCACTCGCGAGATAGGTGCCGGGCTGGGGATGGACGAAGCTGACGGCGACGAAGCCCACCAGCGCGAGGCTCATCCCGATCCAGAGCCCGCCCGCGAGGAGGAGGCCCAGCAGCAGGAGCAGCAGGCCCGAGAGTTCCAGCAATTCCATCGGGATCTATACCTCGGCCGAGAAGTCGCCGCGCGCGGCGCGCTCCTCCGCGGCGATGACGTAGTTCGGGCGCCCGCCGCGGAGCACGGTTGCCAGCTCGTCCAGCACCGCGACAAGGAGGATGCCCGCGCCGAGCGGCATGGCGAGCTTGGGGATCCAGAGCGGGATGGCGAGCGCGCCCTGGGCGACGTCCTCGATCTCGATCGAGAAGCGCACGTCGTCCGCCGTCCACCAAACGGCATAGGCGCAGCCGATGGCGGCGAGCGCCAGCGCGAGCATCTCCATGATCCGGCGCGGCCCGGGTGCAAGCTTCTCCAGCAGCAGCCCGACCCTGATCAGCTCGCCGCGCTTGAACGTCAGGGCAAGAGCGAAGAAGGTGGTCGAGACGCAGAGATAGGCGCTGATGTCGTCCGCGCCCGGAAAGGGCGTGTTGAGGAAGCGGCAGGCCACCTGCGCCATCATGACGAGGAAGATGCCGAGGAGGGACAGCGCGGCCAGCGCCGCCCCCACCGCGTAGAGGGCGTCGAGCCCGCGCCGGATCACCGGGCCGCGCTCAGGCGGCCTTGTAGGCGTCGATCAGCTTCCTGCCGTCCTCGCCGGCCTTGGCCACCCATTCGTCGGTCATGGTGGCGCTGATGCGGTTCAGACCCTCCTTAAGGGCCGCGCTCGGCTGCTCGATCTTCAGTCCGCGGGAGGCGAGCATGTCCTGCGCCTCCTTGTCGGAGGCGCGCGCCATTTCCAGCCCGCGCGCCTGCGCCTCCTTGGCGGCTTCCATGACCGCCGTGCGCTGCGCTGCCGGAAGTGCTTCCAGCGCGCGGCGGCCGACGAAAACGACGTTGTTGGTGTAGCTGAAGTTCACGGGGGTGAAGACCTTGCAGTAGTCCCAGGCCTGTGAATCGACGCCCGTCGCGGCGCTGGTGACCATGGCGTTGATCACGCCCGTCGCGAAGGCCTGCGGGACCTCGGCCGCCTGGACGAGCGTGGGGTTGGCGCCGACGAGCGTCGCGAAGCGGTTGGTCATGGTGTTGAAGGTGCGGAAGCGCGTGCCCTTCAGCGCGTCCAGGTTCTCGATCGGCGCGTTGCTGTAGAAGCCGCCGGGGGGCCAGGGCACGTTGTAGAGCATGGTGAGGCCCGTGCGCTGGAAGCGGGCCTCGATGAAGGGGCGGGACGCCGCGGCCAGCTTCACCACCGCCTCGAAGTTCGGGGCCAGCAGCGGCACGCCGTCCAGTTCGAAGAATGGATCCTCGTTGCCATAGGCGGAGATGAGGATCTCGCCGAGCTGCACCTGGCCCTGCTGCACGCCGCGCTTGATCTGCGGCATCGGCAGGAGGGAGCCGTTGGTGTGGAGCTGCACCTGCAGCGCGCCGTTCGTCGCCTTCTGGATGTCCTCCACGAAGGCCTTCACGTTGCGGGTGTGGAAATTGGTGTCCGCGTAGGGGGTGGCGAACTGCCATCGCGTCGCCGCCTGCGCGCGGGCCTCGCAGAGGGCGGCGAGGCTTGCGGCGCCGGCAGTACCGGCTGCGACGAGGTTCCGACGGGTAAGGGCCATGGGTCTGCTCCGTTGCGCGCCGGGGGTGCCGGGACGATTCCGGAAGCATCTTCGACACCGCGGCGGGGCGCGCGCAAGGGCGGGCTCGGGCCGATGGCGCCTAAGGCCGGCGAGCCGTGCCGCTTATCCGGGCAGGGCGGCGAGGCGGAGAGCCTCCGCTGCCACCTCCGCGGGCGTCAGCGCCGCGATCGGCTCCCGCCGCATCACGGAAACCTCGGCGCCACGCGGCGCGCAGCGGGCAGGGTCGCTCTCCTCGCCGAAGAGGGCAAGGGTGGGGCTGCCGGCAGCAGCGGAAAGATGGGTCGGGCCGGTGTCGTTGCCGACGACGACCGCTGCGCGCCGCGCGAGGGCCGCGAGCTGGAAAAGGCTCGTGCGGCCCGTAAGGTCGATCGCCCCAGGAGCCGCGGCCAGGATCTCCGCTGCCAGAGGCGCCTCCCCCGGTCCGCCCGCCACCACCGATGGCAGGCCGGCGGCGGAGAGGGCGGCGGCCAGTGCTCCAAAGCCCGGCCAGCGCTTCCCCGGCCGCGACGGGCTCGCGCCGGGGATCAGCAGGGCGAAACGAGGTGGCAGCGACAGCCCGGAAAGATCGGCCTCGAGCCAGGAGAGGTCCGGCGATGGGAAACGGTCGATCCCGGCGCTCCGCAGCTGTTCACGCTGCCGGTCCACCGTGTGCATCGCGTTGCGATCGGGATTCGCGTGCGGGTGGCTCGCGCCGTGCGCAACGCCGGACCACTCCGCCCGCCGCCCCACCAACAGGCGGTAGCGCGAGGAGCGCGGGGAAGTCTGCAGGTCATAGACCCGGTCGAAGCGCTCGCGCGTCAGGGTGGTGAGCAGCGCCAGCCGCCGCCGCCAGTCGGCGCCTCGCGGTCGGCCGTGGTCCCAGACCCGGTCGAACCACGGGCTACGCCGGGCCAGTTCCGTGAAGGGTGGGGTGGTGAGAAGGGTGATCTCGGCCCCCGGGTGGTGCGCACGGATGGCGGCGAAGGGCCCGAAGGCCTGCACGAAGTCACCGAGCGCGCCGAGCTTGATGACGAGAATCCGCGCGCTCACGTCAGCTCCCGGTAGACGGCCAGGGTGGCCTCCTGCATGGCGCGGGTGGTGTAGCGCGCAAGCACCGCGGCGCGGGAGGCCCGCGCCATGGCAGCGCGCGCTTCCTTCGGCAGCGAGAGGGCACGGGCAAGGGCCCCGGCTAACGCGCGCGGGTCCCCCGGCGGCACGCGCCAGCCCGTCACCCCGTCCTCCACCGTCTCCCGCGGGCCGCCGAGGTCGGAGGCGATGACAGGGCGCCCCATGGCCTGCGCCTCGATCACAGTGCGGCCGAAGGCCTCGGCGTCGGTGCTCGCGTGGATGACGAGGTCGGCCAGCAGCAGCGCGGCGGGCATGTCCTCGACCGGGCCGGGGAACCGCACCTCGATGCCGGCGGCCAGCGTCTGTAGCTCGGCGCGATAGGCTTCGCGCCCCTGGGCGTCGCCGGCGAGCACGACCAGCGGGCGGGGTTCGGGCATGAGGGAGACAGCGCGCAGGAGAACCACCTGCCCCTTCCAGCGCGTCAGCCGCCCGGGCAGCAGGACCACAGGGCGGTTGGCGGGCAGGCCCCAGGCACGGCGCAGGGCCTCGACCCGCGCGGGGTCCACGGCGGCCGGATCGAAGCGCGCCGGATCGACGCCGCGGGGGATCACCCGCAGCCGGTCCGGCCCGATGCCGTGCCGTTCCCGCACCAGAGCTGCGATGTGCTCGCTGATGGCGATCACCCGCTCGCCCCGGGACATGACGGAATTGTAGAGGCGCTTGCCCGGGAAGTCCTCGTTGTAGGTGCCATGATAGGTGGTCACGAAATGCGTGCCGGTCGCCCGCGCCGCCATCAGCGCGGACCAGGCGGGGAAGCGGCTGCGCGCGTGGACGATGCGCACCCCCTCCTCCTTAATGAGACGGCTTAGGGAGGCGGCGCCCGCGAGGAGCGCGGCGGGGTTCTTCCGGTCCAGCGGCAGGGCGATGTGGCGGGCGCCCGCAGCCTCCAGTGCCGCCACCAAGGGGCCGCCGGCGGAGGCCACCAGGGCGCGGCCGCCGGCCTCGACCAGGGCGCGCGCGATCTCCAGCGTACCGCGCTCCACCCCGCCCGCGCCGAGGGCGGGCAGCACCTGCAGGACGGTAGGCGGGGGCGCGGACATTGCGCTGCCCCTTACAAGGCGCCGGGCCGTGCGTCACCCTGGTCGCGCTTGTGCCCCTGGCCGGGGTGCGGCAAGCCCCATCCGATGAACGAGACCCGCGGTACCCTCCCCCGCCCCGACGGCACCCCCCTTGCCTGGGCCGCCGTGCCCGGCAGCGGCCCGACTGTGGTCTTCCTCGGCGGCTTTCGCTCAGACATGGAGGGCACGAAGGCGCTTCACCTGCGCGACGCCTGCGCCGCGCGCGGCCGCGCCTTCCTGCGGCTCGACTATTCCGGCCACGGTGCCAGCGGCGGGGATTTTGAGGCGGGCACCATCGGCACCTGGGCCGAGGACGCGGCGCTGGTGATTGAGGCGCAAGCGCCCGGACCGCTGGTACTGGTCGGTTCCTCCATGGGTGGCTGGATTGCGCTTCTCCTCGCGCGCCGGCTGGGCGAGGCGCGCGTGCGCGGGCTGATTGGCCTCGCCGCCGCTCCCGACTTCACGGAGGCGCTGATCCGCCCAGCCCTGACGGAGGAGCATCGCGCGACGCTTGAGCGGGCCGGCGTGCTGCGCGCCCCCTCGGCATATGGCGAGCCCATCCCGATTACCCGCCGGTTGCTGGAGGAAGGCGCCGCGCACCTCCTGCTGCCCGGCCCCATTCCCTACACCGGCCCCGTGCGGCTGCTGCAGGGCATGGCGGACCCGGACGTGCCCTGGGGGCACGCTCTGCGCCTCGTGGAGGCCCTGCCCGGCCCGGACGTGGAGCTGATCCTCATCAAGGACGGCGACCACCGCCTCTCGCGCCCGCACGATCTCGCGCTGCTGCTGCGCGTGCTGGAGGCGATCCCCGTCTAGTCGCCGCCCCGCAGCAGCGTCGCGAGGGCCGGGGAGAGGCCGACTGAATCCCGCCCGCGCACCGGTGCCATCGGTCCTTGCCGCGCGCGGGGCGGAGCGAGCGCGACGAGGGTCTCCGCCATCCGCACCCCGCAGATGATCCCGTCGAGCAGGGGCACGGGCGATGCGGCGCGCAGCGCCGGCTCCATCCCCGCGAGCGCCGCGCCGCCGAGCACGACGCTGTCCGCCCCGCCCGCTGCCAGCGCCACCACTCCCTGCGCCACCGCGCGCACCGCGCCCTCGGGGTCGGCCAGGGCGCGCTGAGGGGTGAAGTCCACGCCGATGAGGCCGGAAAGCCGGCCGGAGAGGCCGTGGCGCTCGATCAGCAGGCGGTAGGCTTCCGTCCCGCCGAAGGTCACCAGCCCAAAGCGGTTGCCGAGCATGCAGGCGGTCAGGCAGGCGGCTTCCGTCATGCCAACCACCGGGCAGGGCATGAGCTGGCGCGCGGCATCGAGCGCCGTGTCGAGGGAGACGGCCAGCACCACCGCATCCACCGCCCCCGCGTGCTCGGCCAGCAGATCGAGCACGCCATGGGCCGCGATCGCGTTCTCCAGCAGGGAGGAGATGACGGCCGGGCCGAAGCGCGGCGTGCCCGGCACGATCTCGGTGCCCGTCGAGGCCGTGGCGCGCGCCGCCTCCGCGCAGCGCTCGGTGATGGCCTCGGTGGTGTTGGCGTTGGCCAGGAGGATTCGCATAGCCCTATGCGAGCCCGGCGAAGGCCGCGCTGTCCAGCCGCGAGGGATCGGCCCGGCACGCGGCCGCGATGGCACCGGGCACCCGGTCCGCCCAGACGAGGAAGGGGTTGAGGGCGAGGATGTCGCCGGTGCGAAGGCTCAGCGCGAGACCCTCGCCCAGCGCCTCCGGCAGGGCCGAGGGCAGGCGATCCGGCGGCAACACCGCGTCGTCCCAGCGGGCGGCGAAAATACCGCCGTCATGGCAGAAGACCGGCACGGGGGGCTCCCCGCGCGCCTCGTATAGCGCAGCTAGGGCGGCGCGGTCGCTGCGGAGGAGGGCGTTGTGCACGCCCGCCGCGGCGCGCAGCACGGTCAAAGCCGGCGCGGTCGCGCGCAGCAGCAGCACGTCGCAGGCCTCCACATGCCGCGTGCCCGTGCTGGGGCCGGGCGGAACGGGCGTCCCGAGCCGCGCGGTCAGGGTCTGAAGTGGCGCCGCCGGGTCCTCCCCCATGGGCAGGCCGCGCAGCAGGGCGAAGCCGCGGCCGTGGTCCAGCCGGGGGCGCAGTTCCTCCGCCAGCGCGTCGAGCCGCGGGGTGGGGCCGGAACCAGCCAGCTCCGCGGCGTGCTCGGCGCCGAGCGGGATCATCTGCTCGCTCGGCGGAAGGTCGGCGGGAAGCCAGGCCAGCGTGCCGGCAATCGGCACCAGGCGGCGCGGGACGACGTTCAGGGGGTCACTCATCCGCCCCTCCTTACCGCGGCGAGCAGCACGGCGCCAAAGGATGCAGCCCTTCACCCCGCGCCCCGGAGCGCGCAGGCTGACTCTTCCATTGCCAAGGAGCCCGCCCCATGGACGCCCTGCCGGCCCATCCCGCCCTCGCATTGCCCTTCGACGCGGAGGCGATTCTCGGCCGCCTGCGGCCCTGGGTGGAGTGTGAGAGCCCGACTTTCGATGCGGCGGCGGTGAACCGGATGCTCGACCTTGCCGGGCGCGACCTTGCGATGATGGGCGCGCGGGTGGAGCGCATCCCCAGGCGGATGGGCTTCGGCGATGCCGTGCGGGCGCGCTTCCCCCACGCGGCAGGCGATGCGCCTGGCATCCTCGTGCTCGCGCATCTCGATACCGTGCACCCCGTCGGGACCCTCTCCGCCCTGCCCTTCCGGCGGGAGGGCGGGCGCTGCTACGGCCCTGGCATCTGCGACATGAAGGGCGGCACGCTGCTCGCCTTTGAAGCCCTGCGGGAGCTGGCGCGCGCGGGCATCCCGACCTCCCGCCCCGTTACCGTCCTGCTCACCCCGGACGAGGAGGTGGGCACGCCTTCCACCCGCGACCTGATCGAGGCGGAGGCCGCGCGCCACGCGGTAGTGCTGGTGCCCGAGCCAGGGCGGCCGGAAGGCGACAGTCCGATGGGCGGCGTGGTCACCGGCCGCTACGCCATCGCCCGCTTCAACCTGCGTACCACCGGTCGCCCGAGCCACGCGGGCGCAAAGCTCTCGGACGGACGCTCGGCAATCCGCGAGATGTGCCGCCAGATCCTGGCGATCGAGGCGATGACCACCGACGCCGCCACCTATTCGGTCGGCGTCATCCATGGCGGGCAGTGGGTGAACTGCGTCGCCACTCACTGCGACGCCGAGGCGCTGACCATGGCCCGCCGGCAATCCGACCTGGACGAGGCGGTGACGCGGATGCTGGGCCTGCGCGCCAGCGCGCCGGACACGGTGCTCGAGGTGCGCCGCGGCGTCACCCGCCCCGTGTGGGAGCCGGACGCGGCGGTGATGGATCTCTACGCACGCGCCAGAACCCTCGCCGCCGCGCTCGGCCACGGCATGGGCCATGAGAGCGCCGGCGGCGGCTCGGACGGGAACTTCACCGGCGCGATGGGCATTCCGACGCTGGACGGGCTGGGCGTGCTCGGCGCCGGCTACCACACGCTCGGCGAGTACATTCGCGAGGACAGCATCGTTCCCCGGGCCAAGCTGCTCGCGGGGCTGCTGGCGAGCGTGTGATGGCGCCCGGCAAGCGCTTGCATCATGATCACGAGCGCGCGATTAAGTAACGGTGCAAAACGTCCCGGAGCAGAGACAATGAACACCCGTGTCGCGATGCTTATTGTCTTGGCTGGCGTGTCTGCCGGCACCTCCGCTCTCGCGCAGGGCGCGACCGGCGCCATCTCCCGTCCTGGCTGGTCGCGCGGCGGCGCCCCCACTTCCGACTTCAACACCCAGGGTCGGCCCCTGACGCGGAACGAACTCGTGCGGCAACGGGCCGCCGCGGCGCAGGGCGTGGCCGCGCCGCAGCCGCGCCGCTCCTCCAGGCAGGCCCATCGCTGAGGCCCCTCAACCCCCGAAGGGAATAGTGGCGGCGGGCTCCCAGGGGCCCCCGCGATAGTGCCAGAGGAGCAGGCCCTCGCCGCGGGCCTCCCATGGCTCGAAGCCCGCGGTCATCTCGTTCAGCAGCCCGGTGGCGGCCTCCGTGGCCACCTTATTCTGCACCGTTACATGCGGGCGGAAGCCCCCTGCGTCCTGCCGCGTCAGCATATGCGACCATCCCGCGGCCAGGGCCCGGCGCAGCGCCACGAGTTCGGGCGAGGCGACCTCCAGCGCCACTCCGCGGCCGAGCGACCGCACGCCGGTGAAGCGTAGGACGAAGGGCGGGGTCGCAGCGCAGGCGAAGCGCAGGCCGGAAAGCACCTCCTCCAGCGCCTCGCCCGGCAGCGCGTGGAAAAGGGTGAGATGGGCCGGGATATGGTTCCGCTCGGGCGGAAAATGTGCCCGGCGCAGCGAATCCAGCCGCGCGAAGGCCGGGTCGTCGAAGCGCAGCGTGAGAATGAGCGGCGCGAGGGGCTGGGGCTGGTTCAGGCGGTCCTCCGATCCCGCGGGCTTGCGGCGCGGCCCACACGCCGTAGAAACCATGACAGTAGGGTTGGTTGCCGCGAACCGAGGACCGCCGCCCCGCCCGACCAGCCGGTAAGAGCCCTTCGCCGCGAATGACCACTCTTGTCGAGGCCCTTCCTCTGGTTCTCCTGCTGGGGCTGCTCGCCTCGGGGCGGATGGCGCCGGTGCCGGCCTGCCTCATCGCGCTCGCCTCCGCGCTTCCTGGCCTAGCCCTTGCCCTGCCGGAGGGAGCCTCCCTCCTGCGCTTCCTCGGCACCGAGACGGTTCGCGCCGCCTTCCTCGGCGTGCAGCCGGTCGCGATCCTAGCGGGCGGGCTGCTGTTCAGCCTCGCCGTGGCGCCGAGAGCGGATGCGCCCGTGCCGGCCTCGCCGCGCCGCGCCTACCTTATGATCCTCGCTGGCTCGTTCGTAGAGAGCGTTACAGGCTTCGCGGTTGGCGCCGTCTTCACCCTCGGCGCCCTGCGGGCGATGGGGATACGCGGCGCCGCGGGCGGATTCCTCGCGCTGCTCTCCCTCTGGCTGGTTCCCTGGGGCGGGCTGGGGCCGGGGCTCGCGCTCGGCGCCGCGCTCTCCGGACGCCCGGTGGCGGAGATCTCCCTCGTCACCGCGCTGCCGCACGCGGCCTGGATGATGTGCCTCCCGCCGGTGGCCTGGGCTGCCCTCGCCCGCGCCGGGCTGCCGGTACCGCCGCGCGAGAGGGCAGCGCAGATGGGGTTCCAGTCCGCACTCGCGGCGCTCGTCCTCCTTAGCGCTCGGTTCCTTCCGGCCGAGACGGTCGCGCTGGTGTCAAGTGGCACGGTGCTGCTGCCGGCGCTCCTGCACTTCGCCCCTCCCCGCGATGCCGCCGACTGGCGGCGGGCCCTGGCCGCGCTCGGCCCCTGGGCGCTGCTGAGCGCCCTGCTCCTCCTCGCCCGATCCTGGCACGATGCGCCGGCCTGGAAGCCGTACGCAGATCTTCCCGCCCTGCCCGTCACTCATGTGGCGGTGGTGCTCTGGACGGTCACGCTCGGCTTTGTGGCGGCGCGGCCGGACGGCGCGGCGCTGCTGCGGGACACGATGCGGCGCATGCGGCGGCCGGCGGCGGCGATGATGCTCTACGTGCTGCTCGGCCGGTGGATCGCTGGTTCGGGCGTGGCCACCTCGCTTGCCGCGGCGATCGCCGGCTCGCTTGGACCGCTCGCGCCCTATGCCATCCCGCCGCTCGGCTTCCTCGCGGGAATGGTGACTGGAAGCAACGTGGGCGCAACCTCCTCCCTCATGCCGGTGCAGGCGGGGCTCGGGCTCGCGGCGGGGCTGCCGCCCTGGCTGGCGCCGGGGCTGCACAACTTCGCGGGCAGCGTCGGCGCCATGCACTCCTTCGCGAACACCGCCCTTGTCTGCGGGCTGCTGGCGGACGGCACGCGCCCCGCTGCCCTTTGGCGCGCCGCGCTGCCTGTCATCCTCTCGGCGATGGCGGCGGGCTGGGCGGCGGTGGCGCTGCTGCCGCGCCTGGCTTAGGAAAACGGCATGAGCGCCCGCGCCGCCCGGCAGCACCTCCTCGCCGATCCCGTCCTCGGTCCCGTCGTCGCGCAGGTCGGGGCCATGGCGCTGAAGCCGGTGAAGGACCGCGAACCCTACGAGGCTCTGGTGCGGGCAATTGCCCACCAGCAGGTGCACGGCAAGGCGGCGGAGGCGATGCTCAATCGCCTCATCGCCCTCACGCCGCACGAGCCCTTCCCCACGCCCGCCCAGGTGCTTGCCCTGCCGGAGGGCGCGCTGCGCGCTTGCGGCTTCTCGGCGGCGAAGCAGGCGGCCATCCTCGACATCGCGCACAAGTCGGCCGCCGGCTGGGTGCCCACCCGCCGCGCCGCCGCGCGCCTGCCGGACGCCGAGTTGATCGAGCGGCTGGTCGCGCTGCGTGGTGTGGGGCGCTGGACGGTGGAAATGCTCCTCATCTTCACTCTCGGCCGCCCCGACATCCTGCCGGTGGACGATTTCGGCGTGCGCGAGGGCTATCGCGTCGCTGCGGGGCTGGACGCGCAGCCGAAGCCCAAGGAACTCGCCCTCATCGGCGAACGCTGGGCGCCTTTCCGCTCGGCGGCCTCTTGGTACCTCTGGCGCGCGGCGGACCTGAACAAGGCGGGGCGCTTCCGGGTTCCGGCGGCGATGTGAGTTTTGCGATTGTTCTGATCGGCCGTCGCCCGTGACTCCGGGGAGAGGAGGAAGAAATTCTTTCTCTCCCCGGCCCCCTCACCGTCATCTTCTTCTTTAGGTTTGAAGAACTTCTCCGACCCGTGCGCCTCGGCCCATAGACCCGAGGTGACCGCACATTTAGGAGGTCTTCGCGACAGCCAAATGGGGTTCCAAAAGCCTCAGGCCCTTGGCGGGTGAGGTCTGAGGAGGGAGGAGCCCTCTCCAGGGGCAGCAAGAGCCGGCTCAGACCCTGAAGAACCCTTCCATCACCGCCGCGAAGGCTTCGGGCTGGTCGGCATGCACCCAATGCCC
Source organism: Roseomonas sp. KE2513 (assembly GCF_016107305.1). Taxonomy (GTDB): domain Bacteria; phylum Pseudomonadota; class Alphaproteobacteria; order Acetobacterales; family Acetobacteraceae; genus Roseomonas. Next base: position 53,211 of record NZ_RCVR01000017.1, on the reverse strand, counting down.
GGCGCCCTTGATCGTCAGGAAGCGCGCGGAGGGGAACAGGGTGCGGATGGCGGGCCGGTTTTCCTCGCGCACGTAGCGGGAATGCTCGCCGGAGACGAAGAGGGTCGGCGCGTCGAAGCGAGCGCCCTCGGGTGGCGCCCAGTCGGTGATGGCGTCGATGGAGGCTGCAATGCCATCGAGCCCGATTCGCCAGCCGGAGCCGTCCGGCAGGCGGTTGCTCAGGATGAAGGCGCGGGTGGCGGGGTCGGGTTCAGCGGGCGCCAGGGCGGCGTCGGCGACCGCGCGCGGGGCGCCGGCCGGTACGGCGCGCATTGCGTCCACCAAGTCGTGGTAGCGCGGCGGGTAGGTGACGGGCGCGATGTCGGAGACAAGCAGGCGGCCGACGAGCAAAGGTGCGGTGAGCGCAAGCATCATCGCGGCCTTGCCACCCATCGAGTGGCCCATGACATCGGCGCCCGAGATGCCGTGTGCGGCGAGCGTCTCCGCGACGTCGCCGGCCATGGAGCGGTAATCCATCCGCGGCGCGTGCGGGCTGGCGCCGTGGTTGGGCATGTCGAGCGAGATCACACGGTGCCGCCCGGCGAGGCGGCGCTGGAGAGCTCCGAAGTTACGGCCCTGGCCGAATAACCCGTGTAGGAGGACGAGCGGCCGCCCCTCCCCGGCTTCCACCGCGTTCAGGATCATCGCTTCACCCCCGCACCGCCACCACAACGCCGGCCGCGATCAGCGCGCCGCCGAGCCAGACATCCCATCCCACCGCCTCCCCCAGCCAGAGCGCGCCGGTGGCGACGCCGAGCACCGGGCCGAGCATGAACCCCACCGAGGCAACGGTGGAGGGCAGCCGCCGCCCGGCCTCGATCACGCACCAGGTGCCGACCGGCGCGGCGACGAGGCCGACGAAGCCCGCATGCGGCAGCGCGTACAGGCCGATCCCGCCCGAGGGTTCCCGCAGCAGCGCGAGCGGCGCCAGCACCAGCAGGGCGGTGGCGAAGCAGAAGGGCAGCAGCTCCATCATCGGCCGCGCGGGCGGCAGGCGCCGAGTGGCAGTGATGGCGATGCTCCAGAGGAGGGCGGCCGTGATCAGCAGGGCGTTCGCCGTCAGGATGCCGGGCTGCGACCAGTCCATCGCCCAGGGGCCGAGCAGCACCGCCGCACCCGCCAGCGCGAGCCCCGCCGCCACCCAGCGGGTGCGCGACACCTTCTCTCCCAGCACGATGACCGAGAGCGGGACGAGCCAGTAGATCGTCACGTTCGACAGCACCGCGATGCGCCCGGAGGGCAGCACCGCCAGGGCGAGGTGCGTGAGCGCGAAGAAGCCGCCGAGCTGGAACAGCCCGACTGCCAGCACCGCCGGCCAGTCCCGCCGGCCGGGCCAGGAGAGCCGCCGGAGGGCGAGGAGCAGCACCGCCGCCCCGAGCGCCGCCAGCCCCGCCCGGCTGACCGCGAACCAGAGGGGTGTCGCGTCCCGCAGCGCGTCCTTCGTCACCGGCCATCCGGCGCCGAAGAGGAAAACCCCGAAGAGGAGGATCCGAAGGTCGCGGAGCCTTACCGCCTGCCCGCCATCCGCCACGGGATCAGCCGAGCGCGAGGACGATCTTGCCGATATGCGCGCTGCTCTCCATCAGCCGGTGCGCCGCCGCGGCCTCGGCGAGGGCGAAGGTCTCGTGCACGCGCGGGGCGACGCGGCCGGTGGAGAGGAGCGGCCAGACCTTCTCCTCCAGCGCGCGGGCGATGGCGCCCTTCTCGGCGGTGGTGCGGGGCCGCATGGTGCTGCCGGTGACCACCAAGCGCTTGAGCATGATTGGGCGGATGTCTGCCTTCTCGACCTCGTTGCCGCCCATGGTCGCGATGATCACCAGCCGCCCGTCCATGCCGAGCACGCGCAGGTTGCGCTGGAAATAGGGCGCGCCGAGCATGTCGAGCACCACGTCCGTGCCCTTGGGGCCGGTCACGCGCTTCATTTCCTCGACGAAGTCCTGGCTGCGGTAGTCGAAGGCCTCGACAGCGCCGAACTCGAGGCAGGCGGCGACCTTCTCCGGGCTGCCGGCGGTGGCGTACGGCTTCGCGCTGAGGGCGCGGGCAAGCTGGAGCGCGGTGGAACCGATGCCGGAGGTGCCGCCATGCACCAGCACCGTCTCCCCCGCCTGGAGCCGGCCGTGGACGAAGAGGTTCACCCAGACGGTGAAGAAGGTCTCGGGCAGGGCGGCGGCGCGGATGGCGTCGAAGCCGTCGGGCCAGGGAAGGGTCTGCGCCTCGGGCGCCACGGCGTATTCGGCGTAGCCGCCGCCGTTCGTCAGGGCGCAGACGCGGTCCCCGACCTTGTAGCGGGTGGCCTCGGCGCCGGTCGCAACCACCTCACCCGCGACCTCGAGGCCGATGATGGGGCTGGCGCCCTTCGGCGGCGGGTAGCTGCCCCCGCGCTGCGCCACGTCCGGCCGGTTCACGCCGGCGGCCATGACCCGGATCAGCACCTCGTCCGCGGCGGGCTTCGGCACCGGGCCGGTGGACGGCACCAGCACCTCGGGGCCGCCACCCGCGCCGTGCGCGATGAAGGTCATGGTCTCGGGAAGGCTGGGCATGCGGGGCGGACTCCTCGGGCGGGGGCGGCGGAAGGTCGGCGCCGCAATCGGGTGCGTCAAGCTGGGGGTGCCCCTGGGCACATCCGCGCGACCGGGCCTTGCGCCCGGGCGCCCCAGCGGCGACCATCCCGCCGCCCATCGGAACGAGATAGGAACGAAGGCCCCATGCGCATGGGCGCGCTGCGCCGCAGCCTCCTCGCCGCCCTGGCTCTCGGCGTCCCGGGTGGCGCCGCCGCCCAGGTGCAGGGCTCGCCCACGGGCAACCCGGCGGCGGAGTGGCGCTTCGGTGCCATCTATCCCCTCTCCGGCGCCCCTGCCCTGCTGGGCGACGAGTCCTTCCGCGGCCTTGAGATGGCGGTGGAGGAACGCAACGTGGCCGGCGGGCTGCTCGGCCGCCCCATCCGGCTGCTGCGCGGCGATGCGGGGGACGAGGCCTCGGCGGTCGGCGAAGCGCGGCGGCTTGGCGGGCCCGAGCGATGCGCGGCGCTTTTCGGCACCTATGGTTCCACCCTCTCCTTCGCCGCGACCCAGGCGAGCGAGGGGCAGGGCGTGCCCTATTTCGAGTTGGGCGCTATCGCCGACAGCATCACGGAGCGCGGGTTCCGCAATCTTTACCGCACCTGCCCGCGAGGCGGCGACTTCGCTCGCCTGACGGCCGAGGCGGTGACCGCGATCCTGCCCTCCTTGCTCGGTGCGCCGCCCCGTGCCGCACTGCTCTACGAGGACGCGCTCTACGGGGCCTCGGTCTCGGAAATGCAGGTCACACGGCTGCGCGAGGCCGGGGTGGAGGTGCTGGAGCGCATCTCCTACCCGCCGCGCACGACCGACCTCTCGGGCCCCGTGCAGCGCCTGCGGGAGGCGGGCGCGGAGGTGCTGCTGCACACGGGCGGTCAGAACGACCCGATCCTGCTGTTCAGGACGATGCGTGAGGCGGGCTGGCGGCCAAGAATGGTGATCGGCAGCGGCGCCGGCTACAGCCTGGCCGACACCGCCCGCGCCGTAGGCCCCGCCTTCGAGGGGGTGATGAGCATCGACTTCCCCGCCTTTGCCATCGCCGATCGCGTGGCACCCGGCAACGCGGCGTTTGCCGAGGCCTATAAGCGCCGCTACGGCGCGGACCCGCGCTCCGGGCACAGCCTGGCGAACCTGTTCGGGGCGCGCGTGGCGCTGGATGCCATCCAGCGCGCGGGCGGGCTCGACAAGGACAAGTTACGGGCCGCGATGCTCGCGACCGATATCGCGGAGGGCACAACCCCCACCGGCTGGGGCGCCGCCTTCGATGAGCGCGGCCAGAACACCCGCGCCCGGCCCTGCCTGATGCAGTGGCAGGACGGGCGGCTGGTCACCATCCACCCCGAAGCCGCCGCCGCCGCGCATCCCCGCGCCCGGCTCGGCGCCGACTAGGAAGAGGTATCCATGCGGAACGACGAACAGGTCTGGCGCGCGGTCGATGAGCGCCGCGACGACTACGCGGCCTTCTCCGATCGCGTCTGGGACATGCCGGAGATCGCCTATACCGAGACGCGCTCCGTCGCCGAGCACCTGGCGATAATGGAGAAGGAAGGCTTCCGGATCGAGCGCGACCTCGCGGGCATCCCGACCGCCGTGATGGGCGAGTACGGCGAGGGCGGGCCGGTGATCGCCATCCTCGGCGAGTACGACGCGCTGCCCAACCTCTCGCAGGAGGCCGGCCTCGCCGAGCACAAGGAGGTGGTGCCGAACGGCCCAGGCCATGGCTGCGGGCACAACCTGCTCGGCGCTGCCTCGCTGCTGGCAGCCGCCGCCGTGAAGGACTGGCTGAAGGAGAACAACCTTCCCGGCCGCATTCGCTATTACGGCTGCCCCGCGGAGGAAGGCGGCGCCGCCAAGGGCTTCATGGCGCGCGACGGCGTATTCAGCGACGTGGACATCGCCATCTCCTGGCACCCCGCCTCCTTCTCCGGCGTCAACGAGGCCGTGTCGCTCGCGAACACGCGCATCGACTTCACCTTCCACGGCCGCTCCGCCCACGCCGCCGCCGCGCCGGAACTCGGCCGCTCCGCGCTCGATGCCGTAGAGCTGATGAATGTCGGCGTGAACTACATGCGCGAGCACATGCCCGACCACGCGCGCATCCACTACGCCATGCTGGACGGCGGCGGCATCGCGCCCAACGTCGTGCAGTCCCGCGCGAAGGTCCGCTACCTCATCCGCGCGCGCGACCTGCCGGAGCTGAACATGCTCGTCGGCCGCGTGCGCAAGATCGCGGAGGGCGCCGCGCTGATGACGGAGACGCGCGTGGAGACGGCGGTGGTCAGCGCCGTCTCGAACCTGCTCGGCAACGCGCCGCTCGAGCGGGCGATGTACGACAACTTCCAGCGTCTCGGCCCGCCGCAGTTCGACGAGGCGGACAAGGAATACGCCGCGCAGATCCAGGCAACGCTGAGCGAGGAGGACATTCGCGCCGCGCATCGCCGCCACGGCCTGAAGGTGGAGAAGGGCAAGACGCTCTGCGACATCATCGTGCCGCTGGAAAATCGTGGTGAGGGCGGCGTCGGCTCCACCGACGTGGGCGACGTCTCCTGGGCGGTGCCCACGGTGCAGGCTCGCGGCGCCACCTGCGCCATCGGCACGCCCTTTCATTCTTGGCAGCTAACCGCCCAGGGCAAGTCTCCGGCGGCGCACAAGGGCATGGTGCATGTCGCCAAGGTGATGGCGGGCACGGCGGTGGACGCGCTGCGCGATCCCGCGCTGATCGCCCGCGCCAAGGCGGATTTCGAGGAGCGCACGGGCGGGCAGCCCTATGAGTCGCCGCTGCCGAAGGACCTCGCGCCCCCGATCAAGGCCATGGGCCAGGGGGTCTGATCGGAAAGGCGGGGGGGAAGTTCCCCCCGCCACACCATCAGTCCGCCTTGATCCCGGCAGCCTTGATGATCGGCTCCCACTTCGCGATCTCGTCGTCGAGCCACTTCTTCGCGGTGGCGGGCGTCGTGTCGGAGCGGGTCTCCATGGTCAGGTCCGACAGGCGCTGCTTCACGCTGTCCATCGCCATCACCTTGTTCAGCGCGTCGTTGATCGCGCTCACCACCGGCTCCGGCGTTCCGGAAGGCGCCAGCACCATGTGCCAGGTATACGCCTCGTAGCCGGGCACACCCGCCTCGCCGAACGTCGGGATGTTCGGCACCTGCGGCAAACGGTGCGCGCCGGAGATGGCCAGCCCCTTCACCTCGCCGCGCGTGACGAAGGGCAACGCGGAGTTCGCGACGTCCAGCATCATCGCGACGGTCCCGTTCAGCAGGTCCGGCATGGCCGCCGCGGAGCCGCGATAGGGAACGTGGGTCGCCTTCAGCCCGCCTGCCTGGCTGAGGAACAACTCCGTCGCCAGGTGCAGCGCGGCCCCGTTCCCCGTTGACGCGTAGTCGTACTTGCCCGGGTTCGCCTTGAGCAGGGCGATAAGCTCCGGCAACGAGTTCACCGGCAGGTCCTTGTTCACCATCATCAGCATTGGGATGACGCCGGTGAGCGCGACCGGCGTGAAGTCGGCCAACGGATCGAAAGGCAGGCGCGGGAAGATCGAGCGCAGCGCCGCGTGGGCAATGGTGGTGTAGAGGAGCGTCTGCCCGTCCTTCGGCGCCTTGGCCACGACGTCGGAGCCGACGACGACGCCGGCGCCCGTGCGGTTCTCCACGATCACGCGCTGGGGAAGCAGCTTGGAGAGCTCATCGGCAACGAGGCGCGCCGGCACGTCGGTCGGGCCTCCGGCGGCGAAGGGCACCACGAGGCGCACGGGGGCGCTCGGCCAGGTGCCCTGGGCGTGCAGGGCGGGGGCAGCGAGCGGGGTAGCGGCGAGGCCGGCGATCAGGTGGCGGCGCTGGAGCAAGGGTGAACCCTCCGGGAAAGATGGCGATTTATTCACCTCAGAAGGGCCGCCAGGGGAGTCGTGTCAACCGCAGAGCCGGTCACGAGGTCCTCATAGACCGCCCGGTCGGTTGCCCCCTCGGTGCCGAACAGCAGGACGCGGCTCTCCGGCCCGAGGCCGAGGGCGGCGCGTCCCTCACGGTTCCGGGCGGCGAGAACCAGGGCCGCGAGGCCCGCCACGCCGCTCTCGCCGCCCTCCACGGGTGGGGTGCGGCAGGCAAGGAAGCGCATGGCACGTAGGCAAGCATCGTCCGGAATGGCCATGAAGGCGAAGGCGGCGCGCTCCAGCTCCTGCCAGGCCAGTAGGCTCGGCTCCCCGCAGGCGAGGCCGGCCATGATCGTGTCCAGCTCGCCGGTGACCGCGGTGGGCGCACCTGCCTCGGCGCTGGCGAGGAGGCAGGCGGCGCGCTCCGGCTCCACCACCACCAGCCGCGGCCCGCGCCCATGGCGGGCCCGCAGCGCGACCGAGACCGCCGCCGCGACGCCGCCCACGCCGGCTTGGATGAAGGCGTGGGTGGGCGGGGCCGGCAGGGCATCCAGCGCCTCCTCGGCCATGAGGCGGTAGCCCTGCATCACCTCACGCGGGGTTTCGGTGTAGCCGGGCCAGGAGGTGTCGGAGACGAGATGCCAGCCGCCTGCCCTCGCCGCCGCCTCGGAGGCGCGGACGGAATCGTCGTAGTTCCCGGGCACCTCCCGCACCTCGGCACCGAGGGCGGTCATGGCCTCGCGCCGCCCCCTGGTGACGCCGGGATGCACGAAGATGACGCAGCGGGCGCCGAAGCGCCGCGCCCCCCAGGCGACACTGCGCCCGTGGTTGCCGTCCGTCGCGCAGGTGACGGTGATGGCGGCGGTCGCCTCCTGGTACATCCCGGCCTCCAGCTCCGCTGCCGTCGCCGCGGTGGCTATCCCCGTGCGAGAGAGCTCCCCCACGATGACGCGGAAGACGGCGTGCGCCCCACCTAGGGCCTTGAAGGAGCCAAGGCCGAAGCGCGTCGCCTCGTCCTTGTAGTGCACCGCGCCGAGATCAAGCGCGGTTGCCACGTCGCCGAGGTGCAGGAGGGGCGTCGGCGCATAGCCGGGCCAGGCCGCGATCGCGGCCCTGGCGCGCCGGCCAGCGCCCTCAGGCAGGACGACGATGCCGGGCACGCCGTGGCGCGGGTTGATGAAGCAGCGGAAGGTCATGCCGGAGGATGCCGGGGCGCCGGACCTGCGGCAATCAGCGCCAGCAAAGCAGCAGGTCCACCAGCATCAGCAGGTAGCCCAGCGCCATGACGACAAGGCCGAGGAAGATGAGCACGATCCCGACCCCGAAGCGCAGGGTGGCGATGCCGTAATCGACCAGCAGGCGCCCGAAGGCGACGGTCTCCGCCCCGCCGTAGCAGCTCCGGCGCGGCGGTTCCGGCCGGGATTGCGCGACGGGCGCCCCGCAGGCGGGCACGGCCCCCGTCGGCGGCACCAGAAGCAGGGGCAGCGCCAGGGCACGCAAGGCCGGCGCCAGCCGCCGCGGCAGGGGGCGGTCTACCCCAGGGTTCCGTGCCTTCTGCCCCCGCCACCTCGCCGGATGATACCGGCCCTTCAGAGCCCGGCCCGGTCGAGCCGTAGGATGGCCCGCGCCATGGCCTGGGCGCGGGGAACGAGGGTCGCCACCTCCAGGTACTCCTCCGGGCTGTGCGCCTTGCCGCCCACGGGCCCGACCGCACAGAGGGTGGGCGCGCCGACCGCGGCGGTGAAGCCGCTGTCGGCGCAGCCGCCGGAGAAATCGCCGGTCACGGAAAGCCCGCTCTCGGCGGCAGCGCCGACATAGGCCTCGAACAGCTTCGCGGCTGCGGCTGTCTGGGTCAGCGGCAGGAACTCGCCGCGGATGGTCAGGGCGGCCCGCGTGCCCGGGACGAAGGAGCGGCCGACGATCTCGTGGATGCGGCCCATCACCTCCTCGCGGTCGGCGGGCTCCACGTAGCGGAGGTCGATCTGCATCTGGGCGGAGGGGGCGACGGTGTTCACGCTCTGCCCGCCGCTGACCAGGCCGACGTTCAGCGTGATGCCGCGCGCGAGGTCCGTCAGGGCGTGGATCGCGGTCACCTTGGCGGCCAGCTCGCCGATGGCGCTGATGCCGGCCTCGAAGTTACCGCCGGAATGGGCGGCGCGGCCCTCGATCTCCACCACCATAAAGACGCCGCCCTTGCGGCCGGTCACGACGCCGCCATTCGCACGGCCAGGCTCGGAGTTGAGGACGACGCGGGCGCGGCGCGCCTCGGCCTCGATCACCGGCCGCCCCTCAGGGGAGCCGATCTCCTCGTCGCCGGTGAACAGGCCGACGAGCGGGCCGGGCGCGCCGCCCACGGCCTTGAAAGCGGCGAGGACGAACATGTTCATCACCAGCCCCGCCTTCATGTCGGCCACGCCGGGGCCGGTCGCGATACCGTTCTCCACGCGGAAGGGGCGGCGCTCGGGCTCGCCCTTGGGGAAGACGGTGTCGCGGTGGCCCATGAGCAGGATGTTCCGGCGGGCGTTGTCGCTGGCACCGCTCTCCTCCCCGCCCTCGACGGTCGCGCGCAGGCAGTCGCCGAAGCGCTCCCCGGGGATGGTTTCGACGGGAATGCCGTGCCCTTCGAGGAAGCCGCGGACCTGGGCGCCGACCGCGTCCACACCGGCTTTGTCGTAGGAGCCGCCGTCTGTGTTCACCATGCGCTCAAGCAGGGCGAGCATCTCGCCCTGGCGGCCGGAAAGCCAATCGAGGACACGGGCTTCGGTGGTCTCGCTCATCACGCGCTCCGGGGATCTTCTTCGGAGCCGGGATGGACCGGGCGGGCGGGCGGCGCAAGCCCGGGTGGTCAGCCGACGGGATTAGCCTCCGGCATGGCCAGCGCCCGTTCCAGGGCGCGGGCGCCGCGCAGGCAGAGGTCGTCCCTGCCCTGCGCCGCCACGATCTGCACGGCGCGCGGCATCCCTTCCTCGTCCAGCCCGGCCGGCAGGGCGATGGCGGGCTGGCGGGTCAGGTTCTGCGCGAAGGTCCAGGGCGCCCAGTCCCGCCACAGCGCCTCTGTGGGCTTGAGCGTCGGCTGATCGGCCGCGAAGGCCGCGGTCGGGGTGGCGGCCGTGAGAATGAGGTCGTAGCGGAGGTGGAAGCGGCCCATGGCGTGCGCTGCCTCCACCCGCAGCGCGTCGGCCGTCAGGAAGTCGATGGCGGGGAGGCCGCCTTCGCGCCGCGCCACCTCATCCAAACCGCCGTCGAGGTCGCCGCGCTTGCCCTCGGGCGTGCTGGCGACGAGCTTGGCCAGCGCCACGCCCCAGACGCGACCGAAGATCTGGCGGGTGTCCGGCAGTTCCGGATCGGCCTCCTCAACCAGCGCGCCCTCGGCGCGGAGGGTGTCGGCGGCGCGGGCGAGCGCGGCTTCCCCATCCGCGTCGAGCGGCGGCTCGTAGCCCCAGCGGCGGACGAGGGCGATCCGCATGCCGCGCACGCCGTCCTCGATGCCGACGCGCCACTCGCGGGGCTCGTCGGGTAGGCAGAGGGGGTCGCGGACATCGGCGCGGGCGATCGCGTTCAGCATCAGCGCGGCGTCGCGCACGCTACGCGCCATCGGCCCCGCGCAAGCAACGGCGGAGAAGGCGCCGTGCGGCCATTGGGGCACGCGCCCGTAGCTCGGCTTCATGCCGACGACGCCGCAATAGGCGGCGGGGATGCGGATCGAACCACCGGCATCGGTGCCAATGTGCAGCGCCCCGAACGCAGCCGCCGCCGCGGCCCCGGCGCCGGAGGAGGAGCCGCCGGTGGTGCGCTGGAAGTCCCAGGGATTTCGCGTGATGCCGTGCAGCGGGCAGTCGCCGGGGGTTTTCCAGCCGAACTCGGTGGTGGTGGTCTTGCCGATGATGACGGCGCCGGCCGCGCGCAGCCCCGTCACCGCCGGCGCGTCCTCGGTCTGCGGGCGGGGGTCGGTGGTGCGGCTGCCGCGGCGGGTGGGAAGGCCCACCATGTTCAGCAGGTCCTTCACCGTGCATGGCACGCCGTCCAGCACACCCATGGGGCGGCCGGCGGCCCAGCGCGCCTCGCTTTCACCAGCCTGGCGCAGAGCCTGGGGGTTCATGGTGGCAAAGGCGTTGATGGCGGGATTGTGCCGGGCCACCCGCTCCATCACCGCCTTAAGCGCCTCCACGGGGCTGAGGGCGCGGCGGGCGTAGAGGGCGAGCAGCGTTTCCGCGCTCATCAGCGCGGGATCGGTGGCGGTCATTCGTTACCCTAAGAAGATCCTGGCGGCAGGATGGACCCGCGGGGAGCGCGACGAAAGCGGGGGGCGTGGCGAAAGCCCGGCGCGGTCAGTGCCCCTGGCTCGCCATGCGGTCCCGCGTCGCGGCTACGAGGGAGCGGCCCATCTCCTCCAAACCGGCGACGGCGGCGATGCGCGGGGCGGCGCGGGCGGCCTCCTCGTCCGACAGCAGCAGGGCAACGAGGCCCGTCGCGCGGCAGAGGCCGACCATGAGGCTGTCCCGCGCCTCCGGGATATCGCCCTCCAGCAGCACGGCGCGCAGCCTCGCCCGCGCGGCCTCAGAAGGAGCGCGGTCGGCCTTAGGATGACGGACGTCGCGCAGGATGAGAAGGCGCCGCGCCTCCACCCGCCGCAGGGCGCCCCGGGCGACGAGGCGGTTCAGCAGCGCTGTGCGGAGTGCGGCGGCCCCGCCGGCGAGCTCCGCCATCCATTGCCCGCTGTCCTGCGGCGTCGGGCGCGCGGCGATGCGGGCCAGCACGGGGTCGAGCAGGGCATCACCCAGCGGGGCGGCATTGGCGACGAAAACGCGGTCGAGGTCGCTGTCCAGCCGCCCGGTGAGGGCCAGTTCCATCAGCACCGCGCCCGCGAGGGAAAGGTCCATCGCGGCCGCGGGCAGCTCCACCGGCCGCCCCGTCTCGTCGTCGAGACAGAGGAGGAGGACTTCCTCGGGGATGCTGACCGCGGCACTCATCGCTCGGGAGCATAACTCCCGTGGCCATGGATCAGGAAATGGTGATCCCCGCACCCCGCGCCACAGCCGTCCAGTTCGCGGCAAACTTCGCGATCATGGCCGTATAGGCCGCGCCCGTGAGCGGCGTCGCGGGAGTGTAGGAGGCGAGCTCGGCCATCTTCGCCTTGATCTCCGGCTGTCCGATGGTGGCCAGCACGGCCTCCTGCACCGCCTCCACGACGGCGGGCGGCAGGCCCTTGGGGCCGGAGATGCCGATCCAGGTGGTGGCCGTCAGGGCGGGCAGGCCGAGTTCCGCGAAGGTCGGGACCTCCGGCACCGCCGCCACCCGCGCGGCGGAGGAAACGGCAAGCGCCGTCACGCTCCCGTCGCGGATCATCGCGACATTGGTGGTCAGCGGGTCGAAGACGCTCTCGATATGGCCGGCGAACAGGTCCTGCATCGCCGGCGCGCTGCCCCGGTAAGGCACGTGGTCGAGCTTCGGCGCCCGCGCCTCGCGCGCCAGCACCTCGCCCATCAGGTGGGTGATGGAGCCAATGCCGGAGGAGCCGTAGCGCGCGCCGGGGCCGCGCGCCTTCTCGAGGAAGCCGGTGAGCGTTGAGGTGGGCGATCCCTTGTTCACCATCAGCACGTTCGCTGTGTCGCAGAGCATGGCGATGTGGGTGAAATCGTTCACGGGGTCGTATGGCAGGCTTGGGTAGATGCCGGGCGCGATGCCGTTCGGCGAGGCATGGCTGATGACCAGGGTGTGCCCATCCGGCGCGGACTTGGCCGCGGCGTCGGCGCCGATCGTGCCGCCGGCGCCCGGCCGGTTCTCCACCACGACCATCCCGCCCAACGCGCCGCCGATGCCGGGGGCGACGAGGCGGGCCACGACATCCGCCAAGCCGCCGGGCGGGAAGGTGGCGATAAGGCGGATCGGCTGGCGCGGGCGCCAGCTGGCTTGCGCCCGGACGATCGAGGGCAGGGCGAGTCCCGCGGCCGTGGCGGTGAGGAAGGCGCGGCGATGAAGCATGGGCGGTCCTCCGGCGGGGGCGCAGCGCCCCGTCCCGGACCGCTAAGCAAGCCGCGTACCGTTACGCCCGCACTGCCAGCGCCGCCGACCAGGGCGACATGACGTCGCTGATCCCTGTCGCCCCCTTCCCGTCGCGCAGGATGAGGTTCGGGCAGGCGAAGTTCACGGGCAGCACCGCGTGCTCCACCACCTCCAGCTCGCCGTCCTCGGCCAGGGCGCCGAGAATTTCAGCGGACAGACGCCGGTCCGCTGTAACCCGGTCGGGACCGGAGACGTCGATGCGCGGCATATGCGCGGCCCTCTCCGGCCCCATGCCGAAGTCGAGGGTGAAGGCGAGCATCTGCAGCACGCTCGCCAGGATGCGGCGACCGCCGGATGCGCCGGTCGCCATCACCGGGCTCGTGTCCTCGCCGGCGGGGCTGACAGTCACGGGGCTCATGTTGCAGAGCGGGCGCGCGCCCGGGCGGATGGCGTTGGCGCTGCCAGGCTGCGGGTCGAACCACATCATGCCGTTGTTCATCAGCACGCCCGTCCTCGGCAGCACCACGCGGCTGCCCATGGAGGAAAGGAGCGTGGTGGTGACCGAGACCATCATCCCGTCCCCGTCCGTCACGGTCAGGTGGGTGGTGCAGGTCTCCGCCGTCTCCTTCGCGGCGCCGAGGCCCGCAAGGCGCTCGGCATAGGCGCCGCGCATGGCACGCGCGAAGCCGCGGAACCAGTCCGCACCGGGCTCGCCGCCCGCCGGCAGTCGGTTCATCTCCGCGACCACAGCCGCCATCGTCGGGGCCGCGGTCAACCCGCCCGCAGTGTGCAGGGTGTGGGTGTCGCGCCAAGCAATCGGAGTCGAGGCGCGAACGGCGGCGCGGCAGCCCGCCAGATCAGCCGCATCGACCACCCCGCCAAGCGACGCGATGTCCGCCGCGAGATCCGCCGCAACCCCCCCTTCGTAGAAGTCGCGCAGCCCACGGTCGCGCAGCCGCACCAGCGTCTCGGCGAGGCGGCCGAGCGGGAAGAAGCCAGGCTCCCCCTGGTAAGGCGGGTTGGGCGGCAGCCCGTCCGGTAGGTAGATGCGCGCGCTCTCCTCATAGAGCCGCAGCACACGGGCGGAGGATGAGACCTTCAGCAGCGTGAACCAGTCCTGCGGGAGCCCGCGCTGCGCGAGGGCGATGGCCGGGCCGAGCAGCCGGTCCAGCCCCATCCCCGTGCCGAAGCGCTCCCGCAGCAGGTCGTAGCCGGCGACGGAGGAGGGAATGACGAAGGAGAGCGGGCCGTGGATGTTCACGTCCCCCACCACCTCCGGCCAGGCGAAGAGGTCCTGCTTCCACCTTCCCGTCAGCGGATAGGCCGAGGGATCGACGCGCGCCGAGGCCACCGGGCCGAAATCCACCACCTGTGGGGCTGCGCCCGGCTTGTGGACGATGGCGAAGCCGATGCCGCCCAGCCCGCTGTTCCAGGGCTCCACCGCAGCCAGGGCGAAGGCAGCAGCCACCGCCGCGTCCGCTGCGTTGCCACCGGCCTCCAGCACCGCCACCCCTGCCTCGGCCGCGGCGCGCGACTGGGAGACGACCACGCCGCCGCTGCCCGAGGCCGCGGGCTTGGTCAATGCCCAGTGCTGGCTCGTGTGCGGTGGCGGCAGGTAGGCGGAGAGGTCGGGCATCGGTCACCTGGGGCGAGTGTCGGGGCGGGAGGGTCGCGCCCCAACGGCGCGGCGGCAAGGCCCCGGTCCCGCCCGGTTTGCAGGGCCGCACGCGTGGCTTTATCTGGCGTGTGTAATCCACAGGAGGACGCCGCGTGTCCGAAACAGCCCAGGGTATGGAGGTCGCCCCCGCCCTCCGCCGCTTCATCGAGGAGGAGGCCCTTCCTGGCACCGGGGTGGAGGCCGGGGCCTTCTGGGCCGCGATGGAGGCCACGCTGCGCGGCCTGGGTCCGAGGAATGCCGGCCTTCTGGGCGACCGCGACCGCCTGCAGGAGCGGCTGGACGAGTGGCACCGTGCCAATCCCTCCCGCCCGGTGGATGCGGAGGCCTACGAGGCCTTCCTGCGCGGCATCGGCTACCTTGTGGAGCCGCTGGCGCCCTTCCAGGTGACGACCGAGAACGTGGACGACGAGATCGCGCGCCTCGCCGGCCCTCAGCTCGTCGTGCCCGTCAACAACGCGCGCTACGCCCTGAACGCCGCCAACGCGCGCTGGGGCAGCCTGTACGACGCGCTCTACGGCACCGACGCTATCCCGCAGGAGGGCCCCAAGGCCCGCGGCTTCGACCAGAAGCGCGGCGCCGCCGTCATCGCCCGCGCCCGCGGCGTGCTGGACGATGCCGCGCCCCTCGCGGAGGGCAGCCACGCCGATGCCGCCGCCTACCGCGTGGAAGCCGGCAAACTGGGTGTGCTGCTGAACAGCGGCAGCACCACGGGGCTGCGCGATCCTTCGCAGTTCCGCGGCTACAACGGCGCGGCGGATGAGCCGAGCGCGATCCTGCTCGCGCGCAACGGCCTGCACCTTGAGATCGTGATCGACCGCAACCACCCGATCGGCGCGACCGACAAGGCGGGCGTTGCGGACCTGCTTCTCGAGGCGGCCCTCTCCACCATCATGGACGCCGAGGACTCGGTCGCGGCCGTCGATGCCGAGGACAAGGTCGGCGTCTACCGCAACTGGCTTGGCCTCATGCGCGGCGACCTCTCCGCCAGCTTCGAGAAGGGCGGCGAGACGCTGGAGCGGCGCCTCAACCCCGACCGCACCTATAAGTCGCCGGATGGCGGCGAGCTGGTGCTGCGCGGCCGCTCCCTCATGCTGATCCGCAATGTCGGCCACCACATGATGACCGATGCGGTGAAGCTCGACGGTGCGGAGACGGCGGAGACGATCCTCGACGCCTATGTCACCTCGCTGATCGCGCTGCACGACCTGCGCGGCAAGCGGATGAACAGCGCCGCCGGCAGTGTCTACATCGTGAAGCCGAAGATGCACGGGCCGGCCGAGGTGGCCTGGGCCGTGGCGCTGTTTGGCGAGGTGGAGGACGCGCTCGGCCTTCCCCGCAACACGCTGAAGATGGGCATCATGGACGAGGAGCGGCGCACGACGCTCAACCTTGCCAACTGCATCGCCGCCGCGAAAGAGCGGGTGTTCTTCATCAACACCGGCTTCCTCGACCGCACGGGGGACGAGATCCACACCTCGATGGAGGCCGGCGCCGTCGTTCGCAAGAACGACATGCGCAAGGCCCCGTGGATCGCGGCCTATGAGGACAACAACGTCGATGTCGGTCTCGCCTGCGGGCTGCGTGGGCACGCGCAGATCGGCAAGGGCATGTGGGCCGCGCCGGACGCCATGGCCTCGATGCTGGAGCAGAAGGTCGGACACCCGCGGGCGGGCGCGAGCACGGCCTGGGTCCCCTCCCCCACCGCCGCCACGCTGCACGCGATGCACTACCACCAAGTGGACGTGGCCGCGCGGCAGGCGGAGCTGGCGGCGGGCGGGAAGCGCGCAAAGCTTTCCGACCTGCTGACCATCCCGCTGGCCGAGAACACGAACTGGGCGCCCGAGGACATCCAGGCGGAGCTCGACAACAACGCCCAGGGCATCCTCGGCTACGTCGTGCGCTGGATCGACCAGGGCGTCGGCTGCTCCAAGGTGCCGGACATCCACGATGTCGGGCTGATGGAGGACCGCGCGACGCTCCGCATCTCCGCCCAGCACATCGCCAACTGGCTGCGCCACGAGATCGTGGACCGCGCCCAGGTGGAGGAGACGATGCGGCGGATGGCGAAGGTGGTGGACGGCCAGAATGCCGGCGACCCCGCCTATCGGCCCATGGCGCCGGACTACAACGGCGTGGCCTTCAAGGCGGCCTGCGACCTCGTCTTCGAGGGCGCCACGCAGCCGAACGGCTACACCGAGTTCATCCTGACCCGCCGCCGCCGCGAGGCGAAGGCGGGGTAAAGGATCAGGCCTTGAGGGACGCTCGCTCCCTCAAGGCCGCGACCTCGGAGCGCAGCGCCGCGATCTCCTCCATCACAGGGTCCACCTGGCCCGGCGCGATGCCGTAGCCCGCCGTGGGATCCTTGCAGGGCTGGCCGGGCCGACGGGCGGGGATACCAACGACCGTGACGCCGTCCGGCACCGGATCCACGCAGACAGCATTGGCGCCCACGCGCGCACCACGGCCGATGGTGATGGGGCCCAGCACCTGGGCACCGGCGCCGATCACCACGTTGTCCAGCAGGGTCGGGTGGCGCTTGCCGGGCCGGGTGGTCAGACCACCGAGCGTGACGCCATGGTAGATGAGCACGTCGTCGCCGATCTCCGCGGTCTCGCCGATCACCACGCCCATCCCGTGGTCGATGAAAAGCCGCCGGCCGATCCGCGCGCCCGGATGGATTTCGATGCCCGTGAGGAACCGCCCAAGATGCGAGACGCAGCGCGCGGGCGCCCGGAACCCCGCGCGCCAGAGGCGATGCGCCAGTCGGTGCCAGATTACGGCGTGCAGCCCGGCGTAGCAGAGGAAGGACTCCGCCACGGTCGGCCGCGCCGGGTCGCGCAGGCGAATGCTGCGCGCGATCTCAGCTGCTTCCCGAATCATGCCAGCCAGGGCGGGACAGGCAGCCCGCGTTCCCGGAGGAATTCTGGGTTGAACAGCTTCGACTGGTAGCGCGCGCCGCTGTCGCAGAGGATGGTCGCGATGGTGTGCCCCGGGCCCATCTGTCGGGCCAGCGCGATCGCCGCCGCGACGTTCAGCCCCGCCGAGCCGCCGACGCTCAGCCCTTCCTCCGAGAGAAGGCGGAAGCACTGCTCCAGCGCCTCGGGATCGGAGATGCGGAGCGCGTCGTCGATGAGCGCGCCCTCGAGGTTGCCGGGAACCTTGCTGCCCTGGCCGATGCCCTCGGTGACCGAGTTCCCCTCAGCCGAGACGGTGCCGGTCTTCACCCAGGAGAACAGGCCGGAACCATGCGGGTCCGCGAGCACGATCCGCACATCGGGCTTGCGCGCCTTCAGCGCCCGGGACGTGCCGGCCAGCGTGCCGCCCGTCCCGCAGGCGCAGGTGAAGGCGTCGATTCTGCCGCTTGTCTGCTCCCAGATCTCGGGCCCGGTCGTCGCCTCGTGGGCTGCGGCATTCGCCTTGTTGTCGAACTGGTTTGCCCAGACCGCGCCCATCTCCTCCGCGAGGCGGCGGGAGGTGTTCACGTAGTGGCCGGGGTCGCTCAGCGGCTTCGGCGGCACCAGCCGCACGTCGGCGCCGATCATGCGCAGAAAGTCGATCTTCTCCCGGCTCTGCGTCTCCGGCACGACGATGACTGACTTCCAGCCGCGCGCGTTGGCGGCCAGCGCCACGCCGATGCCGGTGTTCCCCGCCGTTCCCTCCACGATCGTGCCGGGCTGGAAGGGAGTGAGGAGGCCGCGGTCAACGGCCTCCTGCAGGATGCCCAGGGCAGCGCGGTCCTTCACGCTGCCGCCGGGGTTCATGAACTCCGCCTTGCCGAAGATCTCGCACCCCGTCTCCTCGGAAGCGCGGCGCAGGCGGATGAGGGGCGTGTTGCCCACTGCCCCCCAAAAGTCGGGTGCGACGCCGGTCATGCCGGACCCTGTCCCGCTCTCAGGTCCACTCCAGGTGATCGACCCAACGCAGATAAGGCTTCTCCGTCTTGAAGCCCTGCGGGAAATGCTTCTTCGCCTCCTCGTCCGAGAGGCTGGCGGCGACGATGGTGCGGTCGCCGGGCTTCCAGTTCACGGGCGTGGCGACCTTGTGCTTGTCCGTGAGCTGCAGGCTGTCCACCACGCGCAGCACCTCGTCGAAGTTGCGGCCGGCGCTTGGCGGATAGATCAGCATGAGGCGGATCTTCTTGTTCGGGTCGATGACGAAGACGGTCCGCACTGTCACCGACGCGTCGGCCTCCGGGTGGATCATCCCGTAGAGGTTCGCGACCTTCTTGTCGGGATCCGCGATCATTGGGAAGTTGACCGCGGCGCCCTGCGTCTCCTCGATGTCGGTGCTCCAGCCGTGGTGCTGTTCCACGGTATCGACGGAGAGGCCGATAATCTTGACGCCGCGGCGGTCAAATTCAGGCTTCAGCTTAGCGGCATAGCCGAGCTCGGTCGTGCAAACGGGCGTGTAGTTCTTAGGATGGCTGAAGATCACTCCCCAGGAATTGCCGAGCCACTCATGGAAGCGGATGCGGCCCTCGGTGGTGTCTGCCTCGAAGTCGGGGGCGATTTGCCCAAGTTGAAGTGTCATGTGACATCCTCCTCTTCGTCCGGCCGAATTCCACGACGCTAACACGCAGCTTCGGGCTATTCCACCCGCGCAAGCCGTGCAGCTGCAGCCACACCAAGCCATGTCGGCAGTCAGCACGTCCGTTCCAAGGGCGGGGCTCCGGTGCTGCGAAGCCAATGCCGGGGAACGTCCCTCTCCCTAGCTGTAGCGGGCGATGCCCAGGTCCGAGACGTCGATCTCCGGCGCGCGGCCCGAAACGATATCTGCCAACACCCGCCCCGAGCCGCAGGCCATGGTCCAGCCGAGCGTGCCGTGCCCGGTGTTCGTATAGAGGTTCGCCAGGGGCGTCTTTCCGATGATCGGCGTGCCATCGGGCGTCATGGGGCGCAGGCCGGTCCAGAACTGAGCGGCGGCGATGTCGCCTCCCTCGGGGAAAAGGTCGCGCACGGAGTGCTCCAGCGTTTCCCGCCGGGGCACGCGGAGGCTCTTGCTGAAGCCCGCGATCTCCGCCGTGCCGCCCACCCGGATTCGGGTGCCAAGGCGCGTGATGGCGATCTTGTAGGTCTCATCCATCACAGTGGAGACGGGCGCGGCCGCCTCCTCCGTTACCGGGAGGGTCAGAGAGTAGCCCTTGATCGGGTAGACCGGCAGGCGGAGCCCCAGAGGCCGCAGCACGGCCGGGGTGTGGCTGCCGAGCGCGGCCACGTAGGCGTCGGCGCTGAAATCGCCGTGGTCTGTCTCCACCGCCATCACGCGGCCGCCCTCTGGCCGGATGCCCGCGATGCTCACACCGAGGTGGAAGTTGACGCCCGCCTCCCGCGCCAGCTCCGCTAGCCGCTGGGTAAAGAGAAAGGCGTCCCCCGTTTCATCCTGCGGCAGGCGCAACCCGCCGACGAAGCGGTCCCGCACCCGCGCGAGCGCCGGCTCGGCCGCGATGCAGCCTGCGGGGTCCAGCAGCTCCCAGGGCACGCCGTACTCGTCCAGCACAGCCGTGTCGCCGCCGACATGGTCGAGCTGCGCCTGGGTGCGAAAGAGCTGCACAGTGCCGCGCGCGCGGTGGTCGAACTCGATGCCCGTGGAGGCTCGCAGCTCCGCCAGGGCAAGGCGGCTGTACTCGGCCACCCGCACCATCCGCCCCTTGTTCCGATGGTAGGCGCGCTCTGTACAGTTCGCGGCCATGCGGGCGAGCCAAGTGAGCATTTCCCAATCAGGGCGCGGCCAGAAGACGAAGGGGCGGTGGTGCATCAGCAGCCACTTCACCGCCTTCATCGGCACGCCCGGCCCGGCCCAGGGCGAGGAATAGCCGTAAGAGAGCTGGCCGGCATTGGCGAAGCTTGTCTCGCGGCCCGCGCCCTCCTGGCGGTCGATCACCACCACCTCGTGCCCCGCCTGCGCCAGGTACCAGGCGCTGGTGACGCCGATCACGCCGCTGCCGAGGACGAGGACCTTCATGTCAACCTCCGGGGCGGGATGCCCGGGAGGGAGCTTGGGGCATTTGCCGGGGAAGGCAACCGCGGGCGACCCAGCGGCGCCCGCCGCGCGTTCACGCCGCCGAGGAGCGGCGCCGCGCCTTCCAGAGGCGTAGGGCAACCTCGGCGAGGCCGCGCCAGGGGCGGGGGGCAACACGCTCCCCATGCGTTCCGGGTGGCCCATCGGCCGCACTGCCCAGGCGGCGAAGCACGCCCGCCAGCGGCGGCCCTTCGACGCCGTGCAGGAGGACGCGCGAGCCATCGGGTGACCAGGACTTCGCCCCGCGGCGGTAGAGCCGCACCGCACCACCACTTCCCGGTTCGACTCGCACCCGGTGGTAGTCGGCGCCCACGGTTACGTCGACGATTTCCCGGATGGCTGCCAGGAGGCGGGCGTCAGGCCTCTCTTCCGGCTCCAGCTCCAGCACCCATTCGCCGAGCGCGGCGTCGAGGCCGGCGCGCTTGCGATCCCCCTCCGTCGCCCAGGCACCCTCCACGACCACCGCGCCCAGGCGGCTCGCGGTCCGGACCGTGCCGTCGGTGGAGCGGTCGGCAACGAGGATTACCTCGTCGGCGAAAGGCAGCGCGGAGAGGAGGGACTCGATCCGGCCGGCCTCGTTGCCGACGCAGAGAAGCACCGAGAGCCGCGGAAGACCGGCCGCGCTGGGCGAGATGCGGGGCTCGAGGGTCGATACATCCGCGGGAGCCATGAGGCAGGCCTCCTCGCCGCATCAGATCGCGGCTTTGGGAGGGGTCTACATGGCCAAGCTTACACCGTTCTTTCACCCTTCACGGATGCGCGGTGTAGGAAGCCGGCAGGTGGCGAAGCCGAATGGTAGCGGGAACCGGACTTGAACCGGTGACCCCGGCATTATGAGTGCCGTGCTCTAACCAGCTGAGCTACCCCGCCAGAGCGTGCCACCTGCCGGGGTCGCGGAACTATGCCGCCGGCGCCGAACTGTCAACCGGATCCGGTGCCGTTGCGCGCCGGGATGCGCGGATGAAGCCGCCGCCGAGCACGCGATCCCCGTCATAGAGGACGCAGCCCTGGCCGGGTGCGGAGATGACGGGTTGCTCGGGCCGCACGACGAGGGTGCCACCCTCGGCGTTCCATGCAGCCGTGACGGGCTGCGGCACCTCCCGTGCACGGAACTTGGCCGTGGCCGCAAAGGGTGTGGCGGGCGGGTCGATGAACCAATTCACCTCGCCGACGGGCACCTCGGGCACGGGAATGGCGGCGGCGGGCGCGACGACCACACGGCCGCGGGCGGCATCGAGGGCGGCGACCCGGAGGCCGGCGGCGCCGGGCAGACCGAGGCCGCGCGCCTGACCCACGGTGTAGCGGGCGAGTCCCGCGTGGCGGCCGAGCACGCGCCCTGCCTCGTCCACGATCTCCCCGCTCTCCGCCGCCTCCGGACGCAGCTTGGTGACGAGGTCGTGGTAGCGGCCCTCGGGGACGAAGCAGATGTCCTGGCTGTCCGGCTTCTCCGCGACGGCGAGGCCGAGCCGCACCGCCTCCCGCCGCACCGCCGCCTTGTCCGGCATGTCGCCGAGGGGGAAGCGGGCGAAGGCGAGTTGTTCGCGCGTGGTGGCGAAGAGGAAGTAGGACTGGTCGCGCGCGGGATCGGCCGCGCGGTGCAGCTCCGGACCCGCTGCCCCGTCGATGCGGCGGGCGTAATGGCCGGTCGCCAGCGCCTCGCAGCCGAGGTCGCGCGCGAGGGCCACCAGGTCCTGGAACTTTACTGTCTGGTTGCAGCGGACGCAGGGGATAGGCGTCTCGCCGCGCGCGTAGCTGCCCGCGAAATCTTCGATCACCGCGGCCCGGAAGCGGCTCTCGCGGTCCAGCACATAGTGGGGAATGCCCAGGCGATCGGCCACGTCGCGCGCATCGTGGATGTCCTGGCCCGCGCAACAGGCGCCCTTCTTCTGGACCGCCGCGCCGTGGTCGTAGAGCTGGAGCGTGGCGCCAATGACCTCGTGCTGCGCCTCCGCCAGCAGACCGGCGACGACGCTGCTGTCCACGCCGCCGGACATGGCGACGAGGATTCTCACAGCTTCGCCTCCCCAAGGACGACGAGGATCCTCATGCCGCGTTCAGCCCCATCTGCCAGAAATCAGCCTCCAGGCGCGATGCCTCGGCAAAGACCCGCGTCAGCGAAGCGATCCGCGCTGCCCCGCCATGCGTCTCGCCCAGCGCGTCCAGCCGCTCGGCCGCGCCGCGCGCCACCGCCTGGTAGTCGGGACTGGCGTACTGGACGATCCAGTTCTCGTAAGGGTTCCCCTCGCGGCGGCGGCCGGGGTGCGCCTCAATGCGCTGGGCCACCTCGCCATAGCCCACCGTGCAGGGGGCCAACGCGACCTCAAGGTCGAGGATATCGCCCCGGAAGCCCTGGTCCATCACCCAGCGGGTGTAGCCGACCGTCTCCGGCGCCTCCGGCTCGGCCAGCACCGCCGCCTCGTCGATGCCCCATTCGCGGCAGTAGACGAGGTGCAGCTTCGTTTCGTCGAGGATGGCCTGCACGACCGCGCCCTTGGCCCGCATCGCCTCCAGGCTCTCGCCCTTCACGATCGCCAGGGCCTGGGCGCGGGCGAACTGCACAAGGAAGAGATAGTCCTGCACGAGGTAGCGCCGGAAGGCGGCCAGCGGCAGCGTGCCCTCGGCCAGGCCCTGCACGAAGGGGTGCCAGCAATAGGCATCCCATTCCCGCGCGGCACCCGAGCGCAGGGCGCGGAACAGCCCGCCCTCGCGGCCGTAGGGCGCGGGAGGCGTCATCCCGCGTTGCGGCTGCCGGCGGGCAGCTTCACCACCAGCCCGTCCAGCTTCTGCGTCATGATGAGCTGGCAGCCCAGCCGGCTCGTCTCCTGCAGGTCGAAGGCGAGGTCGAGCATGTCCTCCTCATCCTCGGTCGGGCTCTCCAGCTTGTTGAACCAGTCCGCGTCCACGATGACGTGGCAGGTGGAGCAGGCGAGGCTGCCCTCGCAGGCGCCCTCGATGTCCACGTTGTGCTTGTGCGCGATCTCGAGCACCGAGAGCCCGAGCGGGGCCTCCACCTCGCGGCGCGTTCCGTCACGCTCGACGAAGGTCATCTTGGGCATCGCTCTCTCCTAACCGGTGCGGCGGCCCGGGGCGCTCATTCCGCCGCCGCGCGCTGCCGCACCCCGTTCCAGGCCCGCGACAGCTCGGCTGCCGCCCGGTCCACCTCGGCGGGCGAGGTAAAGCGGCCAATGCCGATCCGCAAGGTCGCGCGTGCCTCCGACTCCGGCAGGCCGAGGGCGCGCAGGACGTAGGAAGGCTCGATGCTCGCCGAGGAGCAGGCACTGCCGGTGGAGACGCAGACGCCCGGTGCCGCCGCCATCACCGCCTGGGCATCCACCCCGCCGGGCAGGGTAAGATTGAGGTTCCCGGCCACGCGGCTCGTGCGCGAGCCGTTCACGCGCAGGCCCGGGATGCCCGCCTCCATCGCCGCAAGGAAGCGGTCCCGCTGGCCGGCGATGCGACCCTCGTCGAGCGCCATCTCCAGCCGCGCGATGCGCGCCGCCTCCCCGAAACCGACGGCGAGGGGCGCCGGGAGGGTGCCGGAACGCAGCCCCCGCTCCTGCCCGCCACCGGAGAGGAGCGGCGCGAGGCGCACCCGCGGCCGCCGACGGACATAGAGGGCGCCGATTCCCTTGGGTCCGTAGATCTTGTGGGCGGAGAGGGAGAGGAGGTCGATCCCCCTGCCGCCCACATCGAGCGGGATGCGCCCGGCCGCCTGGGCGGCATCCGTGTGGAAGAGCGCGCCCGCCGCATGGGCGATTTCCGCAAGGGCGGCGATGTCCTGAACGACACCCGTCTCATTGTTCACGGCCATGACGCTGACAAGCAGCGTAGGGACCGAGAGGGCCTCCCGTAGGGCCTCCGGATCCAGCAGCCCGTCGGGGCGCACCGGCAGCACCAAGGGCTCGAAGCCCTCCGCCGCGAGGTCGCTGACGCTCTCGAGAACGCATTTGTGCTCGGTCGCTACCGTGACGATCCGGCGGCGCTCCGCCCCCTGGGAGGCGGCGAAGCGGGCCGCGCCCTTGATGGCAAGGTTGTTCGACTCCGTCGCGCCGGAGGTGAGGACGACCTCCCGCGCCTCCGCCCCGATGAGGGCCGCGATTTGGGCGCGGGCCTCCTCGACCGCCGCCTCGGCCTCGCGGCCGAGCGCGTGCTCGATGCTCGCCGGATTGGCGAAATTCGTCTCCCACCAGGGGCGCATCGCGGCGATCACGCGCGGATCAGCCGGCGTGGTCGCGTGGTTGTCGAGATAGGCGGGGCGGTTCGCGGCTTCCCTCATGGCACCAAGATGGGCGATTGGGCGGGCGGGGACGAGGCCCGGCGGGCGCGGATCAGCCCACCGCCCGGAGCGCGCCGTTCGGCACTCTCCCCCGAAGCCGCTCCAGCACGGCTCTGCAGGCGGCGGCGAAGCGCGCCGGGGCGTCGTCGGGCGCATTCCATGGAAGGGAGACGCGGATGGCCTGCCCCGCCCCCTCCCCCAGCCCCATGGCCGTGAGCACCGGGCTGCGCGAGACCTTGCCCGAGGAGCAAGCGGCGCCGGCGGAGACTCGGACGCCTTCGAGGTCGAGGGCAATGACGGCGGTCTCCGCCGTAATGCCGGGGAGGACGAGGCAGGTCGTGTTGGGCAGGCGCGCCGCCCCCTCCCCCGCGACCGGCAGGCCAAGCGCCGCCTCGATCCCATCGCGCAGCGCGGCCAGCCGAAGGGCGGTCGCCGGCTCGGCCGCCATGGCCGCGGCGCCCAGGCCGGCGATGGCGGGCAGTGCCTCCGTGCCACCACGCCGCCCTCGTTCCTGCCCGCCGCCGGCGATGAGCGGCTGGAGGTCGAGCCCCGGGCGGAGCAGCAGCGCCCCCGCGCCCTTGGGCCCGCCGAGCTTATGGCCGGAAACGGCCATGCTCTCCGCCCCGCTCCCGGAGAAGGCCAGCGGGATCCGGCCCGCTGCCTGAACGGCGTCGAGGTGCAGCAAGGCACCGTGGCGGCGGCAGAGGGCAGCGGCCTCCACGACCGGGTGGATCACCCCTGTCTCGTTGTTCGCCACCATGAGGCAGACGAGCGCCGGGCCGCCCTCCCCTAGCGCCCGGTCGAGCGCGGCGAGGTCGAGTGTGCCGTTGGGCAGCACGGGGAGAACCCCGGCGCCATCCGAGGCGCGGAGCACGGCCGGGTGCTCGGTCGCGCCCGCCAGGACGCGCCGGCCCCGGCGGAGCGAGGCGATGGCGAGCGCGTTCGCCTCCGTGCCGCCGGAGGTGAAGACCACGTCCCGCGCCGCGCCCCCGAAGCGGGCGGCGACGCGGGCGCGCGCCTCCTCCAGCACCCGCCGTGCGGCGCGGCCCTCCGCATGGACGGAGGAGGGATTGCCCACCAGTTCCATCGCCGCCAGGGCCGCCTCCCGCGCCTCGGGGCGCAGCGGCTCCGTCGCGTTGGCGTCGAGGTAGAGGGGCATCATTCCTCCCCGGAGAGCGCCGCCCCGCCGGGCACCGGCACGGCGCGGCCCATGGTCCGGCCGTCCACCACGTCCTGCAACGAGATGGCGGAGAGGAAGAGGCGGACCTGCTCCCCCAGCTCGCGCCAGAGGTCGCGCTGGTCGGACGGCATGTCCGGCATGTCCGCCCCCTCAGGCCCGCTGGCGATGGTGTCGTCCACCGCCTCGACGATCTCGGCGATGGTGATGGCAACGGCCGGCCGGCCCAGCCGGTAGCCGCCACCGGGGCCACGGGCCGAGCGGACCAGCCCCGCTCGCCGGAGTCGTCCGAAGAGCTGCTCAAGATAGGCGACCGAGAGCATCTGCGCCTGCGCGATCTCCGCAAGCGTCATCGGCGCCTCCTTGGCCCCACCCGGGCCGCGCCGCGCCATCTCGGTCAGTGCCATCACGGCATAGCGACCACGGGTGGAAAGCCGCATCTCAGCCCCGCAGCCCCGCCGTTGTGGCGGGGGCAGGACCGGTGCGGGCGGCAGCCATGCGCACTGATTCATGAGGCCATGCCATGTTTTGGTTATGAATCCCGTCGGGCGATGCCTATATTGCGCCTGTGCCGCGTACCGGAAGGCCGCGCGGAACACATGGCACCCCCGGAATCAGGTTCGGAAGCGCCCCCGTCGCCCCTGGCCACCCCTCCGGATGGGGTCGGCCCAGTCGAACGGAACGTTTCGAGGTCGATTCCATCCGAAGGACCGGGTTCGTCCGGCTGCCCCTTCTGGGGCGCGGGCTGAACCCTTTCTGGCCGGGAGCCGCCGCGGGGCGGGCTGGGGTGCCGGTGATGAAGAAACTGGTGGGGCGGTTCCTCGTAAGAGGCCGGCCCACCCCAGATGAACGCCCCGCGAGGGGCGGAAGGTGATGATGCCCGAGGTCATGTTCGCTGGTCCTGACGGCCGGCTCGAGGGTCGCTACCACCACGCCAAGCAGCCCAATGCGCCCACCGCCCTCATCCTGCACCCCCACCCGCTGCATGGTGGGACGATGAACAATCGCGTCGTACATGCCCTCTATGAGCGCTTCTGCGGCATGGGTTTCTCAACCCTGCGCTTTAATTTCCGCGGTGTCGGCAAGAGCCAGGGCCGCTACGACGGCGGCATCGGCGAGATCTCGGACGGGACGGCGGCGCTCGACTTCCTCCAGGCAGTGAACCCGGCGGCCTCCATGCTGTGGGTGGCCGGCTACTCCTTCGGCGCCTATGTCGGCATGCAGGTGCTGATGCGCCGGCCGGAGATGGGCGGCTTCGTGTCCATTGCGGCGCCCGCCAGCCACTACGATTTCGGCTTCCTGGCCCCCTGCCCCTGCTCCGGCCTCATCCTGCACGGAGAGGCGGACGAGCTGGTGCCGGAGCCCTCGGTGCGGAAGCTGGTGGACAAGCTGAACACCCAGAAGGGCATCAAGATCGACTACCGGGTGATGGAGGGCGCGACCCACGTCTTCACGCCCGAGCAGACGGTGCGGGTGGCCGACGCGACCCAGGACCACGTGATGACCGTGCTCAACCGGGCACGGATGTCGATGGCGGCCGACTGAGCACCTACGTTTTCGGACCATGATCGAGGGGGCGGCGCATCTCAGTGCGCCGCCCCCTTCGCGTTTCAGGCGAGGGCAGGAACCCGCCGGCCGCCGGTCATCGGATGGGGCACGCCGGTCGTTCCCGGGAAGGTCAGCGGCAGGTCCCGGGCAACGCGGGCGGCCAGGACGCCGAAGGCCTGGGCCTCCAGCGCGTCACCGTCCCAGCCGGCGATCTCCACGGGCCGGACCGGCGCATCCAGCACACCGGAGAGGGTGCGCATGAGGGCCGGGTTCCGCCGGCCACCTCCAGCGACGAGCCATTGCAGCGGCGGTTCCGGAAAATGGCGGGCCGCGGCGCCGACGCAGACCGCGCAAAAGGCCGCGAGGGTTGCTGCTCCATCGGCCGGGGAGAGGTCCCCTGCCCCCGACGCTCGGAGCGCCCCATCGAAATCCAGCCTGTCGAGCGACTTGGGCGGCGGCGCAGCGAGGTAGGGGTGGGCTATCAGCCGGCCCAGCACGGCCTCGTCCGGCTCGCCCGCCCCGGCCAGAAGGCCGTCCCGGTCGTAGTCCTGGCCGATGGAGCGGCGAACCCAGTCGTCCAGCGGGCCATTGGCCGGGCCGGTGTCGAAGGCGATCAGCCCTCCGTCCCGCCCGATCCAGGTGACGTTGGCTACGCCCCCGAGGTTGAGGATGGCCACGGGCTTGGGCAGCGCCTCCGCCAGCACCCGGTGGAAGACGGGCACGAGCGGCGCCCCCTGCCCGCCAGCCGCCACATCGGCCGAGCGGAAGTCGTGAACCACCTCGATTCCCGTCCGC
Organism: Roseomonas sp. KE2513; assembly: GCF_016107305.1. Taxonomy (GTDB): domain Bacteria; phylum Pseudomonadota; class Alphaproteobacteria; order Acetobacterales; family Acetobacteraceae; genus Roseomonas. Next base: position 25,254 of record NZ_RCVR01000017.1, on the reverse strand, counting down.
CGTGCGAGCAGGCCAGGGTCGCCGATCTGCCAGGTATGGCCGCGCTGCCCGGGATGGGCGGCCGGGCGGTGGAGGATGGTCTGTCCGTGGAAGCCGATCAGGTCGGCGCCCGTGCCGAGGGCGATGACGGCCTCGGCGTGCCGTTCGGTCAGCCGCTCCGCGCAATCCAGCAGCGCGGGATGGCCGGCCAGCCGCCCCTCGGCATGCAGGGCCGGGGCCGCGTCGAGCAGGGCGCGGAGGTCCCGGCGCAGGGCGGGCGGGTAAGGGATGGTCAGGCTGCGGCCGAAGCGGCCGATCCTCTCGCCGTCCGTCTCGACATAGGCGGCGTCCACCCCGTCCAGCGAGGTTCCGCTCATCAACCCGATGGTTCGCAGCATTCGGGCAGTGTGCTAGGCGCGGGGCGCTTTGCAAGGTCCGATTGACGCCGCGATGTCCGATACCCCGACCCAGGCCACCAACGAGTTCCTCCGGCTCGCGCGCGAGCGCGGCTATATCCACCAGGTGACGGACGAGGCCGGGCTGGTCGCCCGCATGGCCGAGGGGGTGCTGCCCGGCTATATCGGCTTCGACTGCACGGCGGACAGCCTGCATGTCGGCAGCCTCATGCAGATCATGCTGCTGCGGCTGCTCCAGCGCACGGGCAACAAGCCGGTGGTGCTGATGGGCGGCGGCACGAGCAAGGTGGGCGATCCCTCCTTCCGCGACGAGGCGCGGCCGCTGCTGACAGACGAGCAGATCGAGACCAACAAGGCCGGCATTCGGCGCGCCTTCGAGCCCTTCCTGCAATTCGGCAGCGGCCCGACCGATGCCATCATGCTCGACAACGCCGCCTGGCTGGACGAGCTGCGCTACATTCCCTTCCTGCGCGAGGTCGGACGGCACTTCAGCGTCAATCGCATGCTCTCGATGGACAGCGTGCGGCTGCGGCTGGAGCGAGAGCAGGCCTTCAGCTTCCTCGAGTTCAACTACATGCTCCTCCAGGGCTACGACTTCCTGGAATTATACCGCCGCCACGGCATCGCGCTGCAGATGGGCGGCTCGGACCAGTGGGGCAACATCATCATGGGCGCCGACCTCGTGCGCCGGATGGAGAGCGCCAGCGCCTTCGGGCTGACGACGCCGCTGCTGACCACCGCATCGGGCACGAAGATGGGCAAGACGGCCTCGGGCGCCGTCTGGCTGAACGCGGACAAGCTCTCCCCGTACGACTACTGGCAGTTCTGGCGGAACACCGAGGACGCCGATGTCGGGCGCTTCCTGCTCCTCTTCACCGAGTTGCCGGCGGAGGAGTGCGCGCGGCTGGCGGCGCTCCACGGCGCGGAGGTGAACGAGGCAAAGAAGGTGCTGGCGACCGAGGCGACCGCGCTGCTGCACGGGCGCGCGGCGGCCGAGGAAGCGGCCGGCACGGCGCGGGCGACTTTCGAGCAGGGGATGGCCGCGGAGACGCTTCCCTCCATCACGGCGCAGCTTCCGGCGGGGCTGCTCGACCTCGCGGTCGCGGCTGGGCTGGCGGCCAGCAAGGGCGAGGCGCGGCGGCTGGTCGGCCAGTCGGGCCTGCGGCTGAACGACGAGGTGGTGTCCGACATCGCGCGGGAGGTCACGTCGGACGATCTGCGCGACGGTGCGGCGAAGCTCTCCGCCGGCCGCAAGCGCCACGTGCTGGTTCGCGCGGGCTGAGCGGTCAGCCCGCCCGCTGCACCACCAGGCCGATGGAGGTGCTGACCTGCCCCATCGCCTCCACCTTGAGGTGCGGGAGGGCGTAGGGCGGCACGTCAATATGCGCGTCGAGCGGGCTGTCGCCCGGATGCAGGTTCAGCGGCCAGACCATGTGGCCGCGCCGGGCGAGACGCTCCAGCAGGCCCTCTATGTCCCGTCGGCGGTAGTAGCTCAGGCCCGGCGTCTCCAGCGTCGCGTCGTTTGAGCCAAGGTTGAACTCGGTGGTGTGCACGGCGATGCCGCCGGGGCGCAGGGTCTCGAGCGAGTTCTCCACGAAGTCGAGCCCGGCCGCGAGGCCGCCCAGGTGCTCGAAGCAGCAGGAGGACCAGCAGGCATCGAAGTCGCGGAGGTCGCCGGGAATGGCGTTCATGTCCACGGCGCGGAAGCGGGCGCGCTGGCGGAAGCTGGCCTCGTCCAGCAGTTCGGCGCGGTACAGGCCCGAGAGGTCCGAGGCGTGCTGCTGCGTCTCGCTCCAGCCCTGCGTGCCGACGACCTCGGCCGGCGCGTCGGTGGCGAGGACCTGCACGCCGTGGGAGGCGAGCATGGCCGGGATCGGCTCGTTGCCAACGCCAAAGCCGAGGGCGCGCGCCCCGGGGCGGATCACGTCGGCCGCGCGCAGGACGGCGAGGATCCAGCAGAATTCCCACTGCTTGCGGTGCGGCCGCGGCGCTTCGGCGATCGTGGCGCACCAGGCGGCGTAGTCGGGCTCGTCGAACTGGGCAGCGGTGCAGAGCTGACTGGTCGGGTGGGACAGGCGCGGCGGTTCGAAGAGCCAGGGCACCAGCGGCGAGGCCGGGGGCGAGAGGAGCCAGACCGGGATGCGGTAGGTGTCGGGCACCAGGGCGCGGCGCAGGGCCTCCGCGGAAGGATGGCGGCGATGGGTCTTTATCTCCGCCTCGCTTGGCTCACGGCCGAGGAGGAGGCGAAAGGCCCAGACAACGGCTTCCGGCGGAAGGGATGGTTCGGCAGGGACCGCGGGACGGGAGAAAAGCACTGGTCAGGACCGCGGCAAGGGGCAGAATTGCATCGCCGGACCCTACACTGCCGGGGATGGAACGGTCGAGCCGAAGGGGAAGAAGGGGCTAGATGGTGGGCGCAACAGGGATTGAACCTGTGACCCCCTCCGTGTCAGGGAGGTGCTCTCCCGCTGAGCTATGCGCCCATCCGCCCGGGAACCGGCACATCGCGCCGGGAGCGGCCGTTTAGCGCGCCCTCCCGCCGGGGGCAAGCCTGTCCCTCGCCCCTGCATGCACCCATTTGCGGGATGGGGGCCAAGTATGCGTGACAGGCGCCCCCGGCTGTGGTGATTCCGAACAAGATGGATCTTCCGATCAACGCCCCTGCCGAGGCCGATTCGCCGCCGCCCTTCCTACTCCAGCGGCCGGTGGAGCAGGTCGCGCCGCTCGTCCTCGCCTCCCCACATTCGGGGCGGAACTACCCGGCCGCCTTCCTGGCAGAGAGCCGGCTGGACCCGGTGGCGCTGCGCCGGTCCGAGGACGGCTTCGTGGAGGAGATCTTCGCCGGGGCCCCGGGAAAAGGTGTGCCGCTGCTGGCCGCGACCTTTCCCCGCGTCTACTGCGACGCGAACCGCGAGCCCTGGGAACTCGACCCCGGCATGTTCGACGGGCCGCTGCCCGATTTCGTGAACAGCGCCTCGCCGCGCGTGGGGGCCGGGCTCGGCACGATCGCGCGGGTGGTGGCGAGCGGCGAGGCGGTCTATCGCCGCCGCCTCTCCTTCGACGAGGCGGCGGACCGGGTGCGCGGCCTCTGGGAGCCCTATCATGCCGCCCTGTCGGGCCTCATCGAGGAGACCACGCGGCGCTTTGGCGGCTGCCTGCTGATCGACTGCCACTCCATGCCCTCCTTACCCGGGGAGAGCGGGCGGGGGGCGGACATGATCCTCGGCGATGCCCATGGCACGGCCGCCGCCCCGCGGGCGACGAGGCTGCTGGAGGGGGCGCTTTCAGACCTGGGCTACCGGCTGCGCCGCAACGATCCCTATGCCGGCGGCTACGTCACACGGCATTACGGGCGGCCGCGCCAGGGGGTGCACGTCATCCAGTTGGAGATCGCGCGCAGCCTCTACATGGACGAGCGGCAGATCAGGCGGATGCCGGGGCTGGTGACGCTACGGGCCGACATGGATCGGTTGCTGACGCTGCTGGTGAACGAGGACTGGGGCTTCTTGCGAGGCTGACGCCTGGCGTGACGAGGGCAAAAAAAGAGGCGGTGCCAGAGGCACCGCCGAGTTTAGGGAGGAAACGTCCAAGAAAGACAGCGACGCGACAGAAGGCGTCGCTGCGATGCACAACGTAGGTCTCGGCCCCAGGTTTCGCAAGACCTCTACCGCATTGCACCATCACGCGAACGCGATTTTTTGGCAACGTCGCTGGCACGGGACTTGAGCACGGGCGAGCATGCGCCTCCTCGCCCTGCTCCTCCTCCTATTGCCCGGCAGCGCCCTGGCCCAGCCCTCCCCCACGGCGCTTTGCCGCGCTGCAATCGCCTCTGCGGAACGGGAATACGGCATTCCCGCAGGGCTTCTGGCTGCGATCGGGCGGGTTGAGTCGGGCCGGCGCGATCCCGCCACCGGGGAGCAGGGCCCCTGGCCGTGGACGATGAACGCGGAGGGACGCGGAAAATTCTTCCCCACCAAGGCGGAAGCAGTTGCCGAGGTGGGACAGCTTCGTGCCGCGGGCATGCGGATCATCGATGTCGGCTGCATGCAGATCAACCTGCACCACCACGCCAACGCCTTCGCCTCCCTCGAAGAGGCCTTCGACCCCCTGGCCGATGCCCGCTACGCCGCGCGCTTCCTGAAGAGTCTGCAGGGTAATGCTGGGGACTGGATGGTGGCCGCAGGGCACTACCATTCGCAAACGCCCGGGCGGGCCGACGCCTACCGCGCGCAGGTGGCGCTGCGCTGGCCGGAAGAGCAGCAGCAGGCTGGCGGCGCGCCCGCTTGGCAGCCCGGCTGGTCCAACCAGCCCCGGCCTGCCACCGTTCCCGCCACCCTCCCTGGCACCACGATGGCCGGCCTGGCGGGGATGAGCATCCGCGCGGCACCGCCGGCGACAGTCATCCGCATGGCCGGCACGACGCCGGAGGCCGCGCGCGGGCGCGATCTCGACGCCTACCGTGCCATGGCCATCCCGCTGGCCGCGAGGACGGCGCCGCTCTTGATGCGCGGCCTGCCCGGCGTGCGGGGATAGAGCGGGGCTTCGCCGGCGGCGCCACGTTCTACTAGGATCGGGGCCCTTCCACCGCTTCCGGGAGCCCTCTTCTGCGCCCTCCTTCGATCCCTCGCGCCGCAAGCTGCCCGCGGCACGCCTCTCCCCTGCGCGTGGGGCACTGCCCCTGCTTCGCATCCCAACGCGAGTGCCCTTCGCCATGACACCGGAACTGCCGAGCTTCGGCACCGCCCTTCGCGTTTGGCTGAAGATCGGCCTGCTCTCCTTCGGTGGGCCCGCCGGGCAGATAGCGATGCTCCACCGCGAGATCGTGGACGAGCGGCGCTGGGTGTCCGACGCCCGGTTCCTCCACGCGCTGAACTTCTGCACCCTGCTGCCAGGGCCGGAGGCACAGCAGCTCGCGACCTATCTCGGATGGTTGCTGCACGGGGTGCGGGGGGGCGTCGCGGCGGGCGCACTCTTCGTGCTGCCCGGCATGGCGGTGATGCTGGCGCTCTCCCTCCTCTACGCCACGCTCGGCGAGGTGCCGGTGGTGGCCGGGCTCTTCTTCGGCCTACGCTGCGCCGTGCTCGTGCTGGTGGTGGAGGCGCTGCTGCGCGTGGCGCGGCGGGCGCTGCGAACACGGCCTGCCTGGGCCATGGCGGCGGCGGCCTTCGTCGCGTTGCACGCCTTTGCCATCCCCTTCCCCGCGGTCGTGCTCGGCGCGGCGCTGATCGGATATCTCGCGCCCGGCTCCTTCCGGGCATCGGCCCATGCCGCGGCGAAGGATGGGCCGCCGGCCCTGCTGGACGCGGTGCTGGCTGCCGACCCCGGGCGCCCGGCCCGGCTGGCCGCCAGCGCCTGGCGGGCCGGGCTGGTCGCGGTTGCGCTCTGGCTGCTGCCGGTCATGGCGCTCACGCTGCTCGGCGCGGGTGTGTTCGCAGATGTCGCGCTCTTCTTCTCGAAGTTGGCGGTGGTTACGGTGGGCGGGGCCTACGCCGTGCTCGCCTATGTCGCGCAGGAGGCGGTGCAGGGCTATGGTTGGCTGAAGCCCGAGCAGATGCTTGTCGGGCTGGGCTTGGCAGAGACGACGCCCGGTCCGCTGGTGCTCGTGCTGCAATTCGTCGGCTTCCTCGCGGGCGCACAAGCGGGTGGGCTGGGCTGGGGCGTGCTCGCCTCCCTGCTGACGGTCTGGGTCACCTTCGCGCCCTGCTTCGCCTTCATCTTTCTCGGCGCGCCCTATGTGGAGCGGCTGCACGCGAACCGGGCGCTGACCGGCGCGCTGGCTGCCGTGACGGCGGCGGTGGTCGGCGTGATCGCCAACCTCGCGCTCTGGTTCGGGCTGCGCGTGCTCTTCACGGCCGTGCGGCGCGTGGAGGCGGGACCGATGGTGCTCGAACTGCCGGTGGCAGCGAGCCTCGATCCGATCGCGCTCGGGCTCGCGCTGCTGGCGGCCGTGCTGCTCTTCCGCACGAAGATCGGCCTTGTTCCCACGCTCGGGGTGACGGCCCTTGCCGGGCTCCTCGCGCGCTTTCTGCTGGGGTGACCAGGGGAGTGTTTAATTAGGGTACCCCCCTATCCTATATCTGCCGTATGACCCATACGATCCGTGATCGACAGAAGCTGCTTGCCCGCGTGCGACGCATCCGCGGGCAGGTCGAGGCTGTGGAGCGCTCCCTCGACACCGAGGCTGACTGCGAGCGCGTGATGCACCTGCTCTCCAGCGCCCGCGCGGCAATGGCGGGGCTGATGGCCGAGGTGGTGGAGGACCATGTCCGCACGCACCTCGTGGATGTCGAGAAACACCCCGGCGCGCTCGACGAGGCGGCTGTCGAGCAGCTTCTCGGCGTCGTCCGAACCTACATGAAGTGAAAGGGGGCCACCGGTGACATCCTTCACTGACCTCATCCAGCAGGGTGCGAGCCACGCTTGGCTGTTCATCCCCTCCGCCATCCTGCTCGGCGCGCTGCACGGGCTGGAGCCGGGGCACTCCAAGACAATGATGGCTGCCTTCATCGTCGCGGTTCGGGGAACGGTGACGCAGGCGGTGCTGCTCGGCCTCGCCGCCGCACTGTCGCACACCGCGGTGGTATGGGCGGTGGCGCTCGTCGGGCTGCACTATGCCGGTCAGTTCGATGCGGAGACCTCCGAGCCCTATTTCCAGCTCGCCTCCGCCGTCGTGGTGGTCGGGGTTGCCGCCTGGATGCTCTGGCGCAGTCGGCGGGACGCGCACGGACACCATCATCACGGGCATAACCATGACCACGACCACGCCGGTGAGGCGCGGCGGGTCGATACCGGCCACGGCGTCGCGGCGCTGGAGGTCTTCGAGGATGGCGTGCCGCCCCGCTGGCGCCTGCGCTTCGAGGGCGGCCATGCCTGGCCCGCCGCCAGCGTCAGCCTGGAGACGGTCCGCCCCGGCGGCGCGCGCCAAGCCTTCGCCTTCGCGGATCGTGGCGATTACCTCGAATCCGTGCAGGAGATCCCAGAGCCGCATGCCTTCGAGGCACGGCTGCGCCTCGACCACGGCGGGCACGCGCACGAATACGCCCTCCTCTTCGACGAGCACGGGCATGAGCACCATGGTACCGAGGCTGACGAGCCCGCCTTCCAGGACGCGCATGAGCGCGCCCATGCCGAGGACATCCGCCGCCGCTTCGCCGGGCGCGAGGCAACGACATGGCAGATCATCCTCTTCGGCCTCACCGGCGGGCTCATCCCCTGCCCGGCGGCCATCACGGTGCTGATGCTCTGCCTGCAGCTCCGCCAGTTCAGCCTCGGCGTCGCGCTGGTTCTCTGCTTCTCCGTTGGGCTCGCGGTTGTGATGGTTTCGGTCGGCGCGGCGGCGGCTTACGGCATGCGGCGCGCGGAACGGCGCTGGTCCGAACCTTTCGAGCGCGTGACGCGACGGGCACCCTATGTCTCGGCAACCGTCATCCTGCTCGTCGGCCTGTACATGGCCTGGCAAGGTGTCGCGGGGCTGGCACACGCCGGGACCTGATACGGGACGTCGCCTTTGACCTCTGGACAGGGCGCTGCCCTCTCCAGCCCTCGCCCGCCAAGGGCCTGGCGCCCTTGGATCCCCATCCGGCTGACGCGGATAAGACGATTGAGGCCGGTTCCCTTCCCGGCAGCCTTCCTACCCGGCGGTCGCCTTGGATCATGGACCCGAGGCGCACCAGCCACTGAGAATTTCTGCTTCAAAGAAAAAGACGAGGGGGCGAGGTCCGGGAGGAGGAATCCCCTGTTCCTCTCCCCGGAGCCACCAGCGCCTGCCGCTCAGGACAAGGGCTCGCTCGCTGCCTCGGCGATGAGGGCCCGCATCCAGCGATGCCCGGCGTCGCGGTCGTCCCGCGTGTGCCAGACCTGGAGGAAGCGGAGCGGCGGCACCGGCATGGGAATAGGCGGCGGGAAAAGCAGCAGGTCGCCCCGGTTGGCATGGATGGAGACGAGGCGTTCGCGGATATGGCCGACAAGGTCGGTGCCGAGGATGACGGCGGGGATGGCGACGTAGTGAGGCAGCACCGCCACCACGCGGCGGACAAGACCGAGGCGGGAGAGAAGTTCGTCCAACTCGATCCCCACATGGCGCGGGCCGGCGACGGTCACGTGGTCGGCCGCGAGGTAGTCCTCCAGGGCGAGCTGCCCATCGCGGAGCGCGGGGTGGTGGCGGTCCACCACGCAGGCGAGGGCATCCGTGTACAACTCCTGCGCGAGCAGGCCATCCGGAAGCTGTGGCAGCACGCCGAGGCCGATATCGGCCTCGCCCTCGGCCACCATGTCCCCCGCTTCCCCCGCACCGCTGCCGAGGATGACGAGGTCCAAGCCGGGCGCGCGAGCGCGGATGAGGGAGATGAGGCGGGGGAGCAACTCGAGCGTCATCACCTCCGTCATGGCCAGGCGGAAGCTGCGACGGACGGTCAGGGGGTCGAAGGAGATTTGGCTGCCCAGCGCGGCCCGTACATGGGCCAGGGCGGCGCGAACGGGCACGTGCAGGTCATGCGCCCGGCGGGTCGGCTGCATGCCGCCGGGGCCGCGGGTGAAAAGCTCGTCCTCGAAGAGGTGCCGCAGGCGGCGCAGGGCGTGGCTGACCGCCGGCTGGGTAAGCCGCACCTGGGCAGCGGCGCGGGTGACCTGGCGCTCGGTCATCAGCGCATCGAAGACGACCAGCAGGTTCAGGTCCACCCGGGAGAGATCGATCATGCTCAGACTATCATGCGCCTGATTAATGATGAAATGAATAAGTATAGATAGATTTTTGCTGCTGCGCGGCGCCATACCTCCTCACCGGCGACGCTCCGAGAGGGCGGCCCTGAGGAGGAACCCATGAGCACCATCGGCCATCGGCGCTATGTCGCCCTGCTGCTGCCGTTCGACGAGAACATGAAGGTCGATGAGCAGGCCTTCCGCCGCTACGTCCGCTACTACGCGGACGACGCTCGCTTTGCGAAGGAGGGTGGCCTTTGCGTGAATCCCGAGGCCGGCGAGATCTTCTACCTCACCCGCGAGGAGAAGCGCCGCGTCCTTGAGATCGCGATGGAGGAGGCGCACGGGAAGCTGCCGATCATCGCCGGCACCTGGGCGCTCCGCACGGAAGAGATGGTCGACACGGCGCGCGACGCGAAGGCGCTGGGCGTGGACGGCATCTTTGTCACGCCCCCAGGCGGCGCCCAGGACGTGACCTCCTGCTGGGACGCGGACACCTACCCCGAGATCTGGCTCGATACCGTCATCGCGCAGGACCGTGCGGTGGACCTGCCGATCGTGACGCACCCCGTCAGCGGCAGCGACTTTCCCTTCTACCCCGGCCTGCCGGTGAAAGCCGCGCTGCACATGTGCCGCGAGGTGCCGAACATCGTCGGTTGGAAGATGACCTACACCTATGACGGCTACCGCATCGTGGCGAAGGGGCTGCGCAGCCTGAACCGCCCCGTCGCGATCATGGGCGCGCTGGCGTCCCGCTTCCACGAGTACCGCGCGACCGGCATGTTCGACGGCACGCTGAGCGGCTTCTGGACCTTCGCAAAGGAGCCGATGCTCGACCACCTGGAGGCCTGGGACAACCGCGACCTCGAGGGCGCCTGCCGCATTTGGGACAGTGGCCTGGTGAACCTGCACGAGTACATCGCGGACATGGGCCGGCTGCACATCCGCTATAAGACCGCCGCCTGGCTGCGCGGATTGATCCCGAGCCCTTTCATGCGCTCGCCGATGCCCAAGCCGAAGCAGGAGGAGATCGACACGATCTACAACCTTCTGAAGGCTCTCAACCTCTCCGTCATCGACCGCAGCGACCTCAAGCGCGCGGCCTGACGGGCACTGCACGGAACCCCGCCGCGGGTATAGCGGCGGGGCGAAAGCGGCGGGCCTTCCGGGGGCCGCCGAGAGGAGGTGACAAGAAGGGGAGGATGCGATGGGGCGGATCAACCGGCCGCGCGCGCAGGGGCTGCGGCACGATGCTGGCCGTTAGGGCCACGCGGCGCGCGCTCCTCCGGGGCGCGGCCGCGCTGCCGTTGCTATCGGCCGCCACGCGGGCGCAAGGCTTCCCCACGCAGCCCGTCCGAATCGTCGTTCCCTTCCCACCCGGCGCCGCCGACTTCCTGCCGCGGCTGATCGAGCCGCGGCTGCGGGAGGTACTGGGCCAGCCCGTGGTGATCGAGAACCGCGACGGGGCGAGCGGGATGATCGGCGCAGCCTACGTCGCCCGTGCCCAACCCGACGGCCATACGCTGCTGATGACGACGCCGAGCAGCCAGATCACGCCGCTCTATCTCAGCCGCAACATGCCCTATGACCCCGTGCGGGACTTCACGCCGATCACCGCAGCCGCGGAGGCGGTGACCTGCCTGGCGGTCTCGGCAGAGACCTCGGTGCGGGACGCGGCAGGCTTGGTGGAGCTCGCCCGCCGCTCGCCGGGCAAGCTCTCCTATGGAAGTTCCGGCACCGGCTCGGTCTTTCACATGACCGGCGAGGTGCTGAACGAAGTTGCAGGCCTCGAGCTGATGCACGTGCCCTTCCGCGGCACGGGGCCCGCCATGGCCGCGCTGCTCGGGCGCCAGATCGACGCGCTGTTCTGCGCCTTGGTGGACGCGCGCGCCCATGCGGAGGCCGGGCGGGTGCGGATCCTCGCGGTGCTGGAGGGCGAGCGCTTCGCCGCGCGGCCGGAGATCCCGACCCTGGCCGAGACGGTACCCAGCTTTCGCAAGCCTGCCTCCTGGTTTGGCCTCTTTGGCCCCGCCAGGCTGCCGGAGGGGGTTCCCGCCCGGATGCACGAGGCGGTGGTGAAAGTGCTCGCCATGCCCGACATCTCGGCGCGGCTGAGTGATAACGGCATTCGCGTGGTCGGCAGCCCGCCAGGGGCCTTTGCGGCCCAGCTGCGCGAGGGGATTGCCCAGTACGGCGAGATCATCCGCGCCGCAGGGCTGAGGCCGGAGTAAGCGCGTGCCGGTCATCGACATCCACGCCCATTTCCTCGATCGCGATGTGGCGGCCGCGACGGAGGCGATGAGCGTTCTCTATGGCTGCGGCACACGCCCGCCGCCGGACCGATCACCCGGCACGCCGCGCCACCGGCTGATGGAGCGGATGTTCGACCCGGCGGTTCAGGCCGCCGAGATGGCGGAGCGCGGGATCGACCACGCCCTGGTCTCCGCCAGCACGGTGAACCAGTACACGGGCTGGGCGGAGCCCGCGGCCGAGCTGGAGATGGTGCGCCGCGTGAACGACCGCGCGGCGGAATGGGTCGCGCGCTTCGCGCAGCGCTACACCGGCAGCTTCGTGCTGCCCATGCAGGACGTGGATCTCTCCCTGGCCGAGATGCGGCGCGCGGTGGAGGGGCTCGGTCTTCGCTGGGCGAACCTGCCGGCTCGGGTCGATGGGCGCTATCTTGGGCATCCTTCGCTGCGGCCGCTCTGGGAGGCGATGCACGCGATGGGCGTCGCCGTGCTCATCCATCCCGACGGCATCCGTGAGCCGTGGTTTCAGGAATACAGCCTCTGGAACTCGCTCGGCCAGCCGATCGAGGAGGCGAAGGTGATGGCCTCTCTCATCTACGAGGGCGTGCTCGATGCTTTTCCGGGGATGACCATCGTCGTCTCCCATGGTGGCGGTTTCCTGCCGCATTACTGCGGGCGGCTGGACCGCAACGTGACGAACATGCCCGCCAGCGCCCGCAACATCAGCCGCAGGCCGAGCGACTACCTCCGCGACTTCCATTACGACACCTGCGTCTATGAACCCGGGGTGCTCGGCGCGCTCGCGCGGGTGGTCGGCGTGGACCGGCTGCTGATGGGTTCGGACTACCCCGTGGGCGAGGCCGACCCGCTCGGCTTCCTGCGACGGGCCGAGGGCTTCACCGAAGCGGATCGCGCGGCGATGGCCGGCGGTAACGCGGCCCGCCTGCCCTGGCTGCCATCGGGCTGAAGCCGGGCCACGGACAACAAGAAATGGAGGAGACAGAAAGAATGGCGTTCCAAGGAAGGCGGCATATCGGAAGGTTGGCGCTGCTCGGCGCCTTCCTCGGGCTGGTCGGTGATGCGGCGGCGCAGGAGACCTTTCCCTCGCGGCCGCTGCAGATCGTTATGCCCCTGCCGCCCGGCTCGGGCACGGACCTCATGGCGCGGGTTTTTGCGACGGAGCTCGGGACCATTCTCGGCCAGCGGGCGGTGGTGAACAACCGCACCGGCGCCTCGCTGACCATCGGGATGCAGGCGGTGGTGAATGCTCCACCCGATGGCTACATGATCGCCTTCTCGCCGGTCACGCCCATCGTCATCCAGCCGCACCGGGTCCGGAACCTCGGCTATAGCAAAGAGTCCGTGATCCCGGTCTGCCAGACCTTCGACAACATCTTCCACATCGCGGTGCCGCAGTCCTCGCCCTTCCGCGACCTGCGCTCGGTGATCGAGTTCGCGCGCGCCAACCCGGGCAAGCTGCGCTACGGGCACACGGGGCCGGCCTCGGGCCCGCATCTTCTCGCGGCGCAGGTGTGGCGCAACGCGGGGGTAGAGGTGGTGGATATCCCCTATCGCGGGGAGGCGGACTTCGCGACGAACCTTGTCTCCGGCACGCTCGACATGGGCATCGCCACAACCTTCCTCATTCAGACGCAGGGGCTGCGCTCCCTGGGTGCTGCTTCGTCCGAGCGGCTGCCGACCATGCCGGACGTGCCGACGCTGACGGAGCTGGGGCTGGGGCCGGTCGCCTCGGTCACCTATGGCGGGCTCTTCCTCCGCACCGGCACGCCGGAGCCGGTCGTGGCCCGCGTGGAGGAGGCCTGCCGCGAGGTGGTGGCGAGCCACGCCTATGGCGAGGTCGCGGAGAAGCAGGCGGTGCGCGCCACCTATCTCGGCCGCACCGCCTTCGCCGCCCGCATGGAGGCGGACGACAAGGTGGTGGGCGAGCTGATCCGCACGCTGGGCCTCACCGAGTAGGCGCGGCCGCTACCGGTTGCGGGTGAGCAGCCGGCCCGGCTTCTCGCCCGTCGCGCCCTTCGCGGCGGCGTAGGTGGGCACGCCGTTGCACCAGACCTCCTCGATCCCCTCGGAGAGCTGCTTCGGGTCCTCGAAGGTCGCGCGGTCGCGCACCGTGTGCGGGTCGAAGAGCACGATGTCGGCCATCGCGCCCTCGCGCAGCACGCCGCGGTCGGTCATGCCAAAGAGGTCGGCGGCCTGCCCCGTCATCTTGTGGACGGCGGTTTCGAGATCGAAGAGGCCCACGTCGCGCACGTAGTGGCCGAGTACGCGCGGGAAGGTGCCCCAGAGCCGAGGGTGCGGGTGCGCGTCGTGGGGGATGCCGTCCGAGCCGATGACGGAGAGCGGGTGGGCAAGGATGCGGCGCACATCCTCCTCGTCCATCTGCCAGGTCACCTGTCCCGCGGGCAGCAGGCGGGCGGCGGCGGTCCTGATGTCGGTGTTCCAACCGCGCGCCACGTCCTTGAGGTACTTCCCGGCCATCTCCGGATGCGGGACGGACCAGGTAACCATCACCTCCACGTCGTCGCGCAGCTTGTCCGGCATCAGCACGGTCGAGCCCGCGGGATAGGGATAGGCGTCGTAGGTCAGCGTCTGGGTTCGCGCGTACTCGGCCAGCAGCGGCAGGGTCTGGGTGGAGCGCCCGTAGTTCTCGGGCATCGAGCACTTGTGGTGGCTGACATGCACGGCGACGCCCGCGCGCTTGCCGATCTTCGCCGTCTCCTCGATGGAGGCGAGGATGCGGTCGGCCTCGTCGCGCATATGGGTGCAGTAGAGGCCGCCGAAGGGGCGGATGGCCTCGGCGACGGCGATCACCTCCTCCGTCGTCGCGGCGGCGTTGGGGGGGTAGTAGAGTCCGGTGGAGAAGCCGCTCGCCCCCTCCCCCATCGCCTGGCGCAGGCGGTCGTGCATGCGGGCGATCTCGGCGTCCTTCGCGGGGCGGTAGACGTCGCCATTCATCGCTTCCACGCGCAGCGTCTGGTGGCCGACGAAGGCGTAGGTGTTCACCTCCGAACCCTTGGTCCGCAGCGCGTGGGCGTAGTCGCCGAAGCTGTCGAAGGTCCACCAGGCCTCATCGCCCAGCAGGTCGAGCGGCGGGATGGGCCGCGTGCTGAGGCGGAGCGGGGTGAGGCTGACGCCGCAATTGCCGACCACGACCGTGGTGACGCCCTGGCTCGTCTTGCAGGTGGTGCATTCGGGGCCGCAGAGGACGGCGCGGTCGTCATGGGTGTGGCTGTCGATGAAGCCGGGGGCCAGGGCCTTGCCGGTCGCCATCACCTCCCGGTCCGCCGTCGCGGCGCCGAGGTCGCCCACCCCGACGATCCGATCCCCCCGCAGGCCGACATCCCCGAGGCGCCGGGGGGCGCCCGTACCGTCGAACAGGGTGGCATCGCGGATGATCGTGTCGCAGCGGAGCGCCATGTCGGAACCTTCCCGGAGGGGCGGGCATGATGGCCCCGCACGCGTCACCGATCCAGGCCCCGGGGGAACCTTCCGCGCTTGGCTGCCTTCTTGGCGTGATGCAGGCCGCCCCTATCCCACCCCCGCCCGAGGAACTCTCCGGCTCGGCCACCGAGCGGCTGGCGGGGCGGATCGACCGGCTTGAGAAGCGGGCGACGGCGCTCTCCAAGGCGATCCCGCTGACGGACCGGCTGCAAGGCGGGGCGCAGCAGGCTCTGCTTTCCTCCCTGGGAGCAGTGGTGGCCTACCTGCCGACCCAGGCACTCGGCCTGCGGGAGGGGTTCTGGGGCGCCATCACCGCCATTGCCGTCATGCAGACGGAGTTCGGCGCCGCCCGCAACACGGGGCGCGACCAGGTGATCGGCTCCGCCACCGGCGGAGCGATCGCGGTGGCGGTCGTGCTGGGTCTCGGGCAGTCACTGCCCGCCTATGTGCTGGCCGTGGTACTCTCGGTGCTCGCCTGCGCGGTGATCAACGTCGTCTCGGCCAGCCGGCTTGCGGGCATTACGGCCACCATCATCATCCTCGTGCCCCATTCAGGATCGCCCCAGCACATGCTCCTCTCCCGCGTCGGCGAGGTAGCCTGGGGGGCGCTGGTCGGGCTCGGCATGGTCTGGGCCTTCACGCGCCTGAAGGCGGCTCAGTCCGAGAAGAAGTCCGGCATGGCCGGGGGCGGCGGGGCCGGGCCGCGCATCGCCCGCTGAATTGTCGTTTCCAGCGCCTGGAGGAAGCGGGAGCGGTTGTCGGCGGTGAAGCTCGAATGACGGGTCTGGCCGTTCGTCACCTCGCGCATGTGGCGGGCGATTTCCCGCCCCGCGAGGGCCTGGCCGATATTCGTCGTGTCCCAGACCTTCCCGCTCGGCGCGACCGCGTGGCCGCCATTCGCGAGGCAGCGGGAGGCAAGCGGGATATCGGCGGTCACGCAGATGTCGCCGGGGCGGATCGAGTCCGCGATCCAGTCATCCGCCACGTCCGGGCCATCGGCCACGATCACGCGGCGCACCCAGTCGGGCAGCCGCACCCCGCGCGAGCCGTTGGCGACCACCGTGACCGGCAACCCGTGCCGCTCGGCGACGCGGAAGACCTCGTCACGGACGGGGCAGGCGTCCCCATCCACGAGGATGTGCGGGGCGCTCAGAGCAGGCTGTCCGCGAGGTCACGCGCGGCGAGGGCAGGGTCGCGCTCGGCCGGGTCGCCCATGCCCCCGCCCCCCGGCAGCATTAGGCGCAGGCGCTTGCCGCGGGGTATGACCTGATAGCCCTTGGTGCGGATCGTCGTGCCGTCCGTCAGGCCCACCCAGCCCGGGGCGCCATCGCCGCCGCCATCCCGGCCGCGCGGGGGATTTGCCACCCGGTCGAAGATGGCGTTGACGGCAAATTCTGCGTCGTCCCTCGCGCCGATTTCCATGACCTGCCCAAGGCCGCCGCGGGTGCGGCCGGGGCCGCCGGAGCCGGGGCGCAACTCCTTCTTCCAGAAGACGACGGGGGCCACGTTCTCGGTCGCCTCCACTGGCATGGTGCGGACACCCGAGGGGAAGGCGGTGGCGTCCAGCCCGTCCTGGCCGGGACGCGCGCCGGTGCCGCCGGAATTGAAGGTGATGACCTCGAAGTCCGGCAGCTCGGCCTCGGCGCCGCTGACCTGCCCGCCGCCGCGCAGGGGCGGGTTCCAGAGGCAGGAGGAGCCCTCCGCCACCACGCGGTCCGGCACGGCCTGGTGCAGGCACCCCATCATCAGGTCGGGCAGGAGCTGGCCGACGACGTGGCGCACGGCCACCGGGTAGGGACGCGGGGCGTTAAGGATGCAGCCTTCCGGGATCTCCATCCTGAAAGGCAGCAGAGAGGCCCAGTTGTTCGGCACCTCCGGCGCGACGACGCATTTGATCCCAAAGCAGGCGTAGGCGCGGCAATAGGCGGCGGGCACGTTGATACCGCGGCCAGAGAGCCCGGAGGTGCCGGCGTAGTCGACCTCGATGTGGTCCTCGGCGATGGTCATGCGGGCGCGGAGCGTCACCGGCGCCTCGTAGCCGTCCGAGCTGATCTCGGCCGAGAACTCGCCGCGCGGGAGCTTCGCGATCTCGGCGAGCGTCGCGCGGGAGGAGGCGTCGAAGATCAATTCAGCGAGGTCGTCGATCGTCTCCATCCCGTACTCGTCCATCATCTCGACGAGACGGCGCGCGCCCGCGTCGTTGCAGGCGCAGAGGGAGTAGACATCGCCCTCCAGTTCCGCCGGCGTGCGGGTGCCGGCGCGGAGAATGTCGAAGAAGGTCTCGTTCGCGCGCCCCTGGTCGAAGCACTTCACAATGGGGATGTAGAGGCCTTCCTCGAAGACCGAGCGCCCATCCGGCCCCATGCCGAGGCCGCCGACATCGATGACATGCGCGGTATTGGCAAAGAGGGCGACGATCCGGCCGTTGCGGAAGGCCGGCGTGACGACGGTGAGGTCGTGCAGGTGACCGGTGCCGAGCCAGGGGTCGTTGGTGATGTAGTGGTCGCCGGGCTTCATCGTGTTGGCCGGGAACTTCGCGAGGAAGTGCCCGACGGACTCCATCATGGAGTTCACATGGCCAGGCGTGCCCGTGACGGCCTGCGCCAGCATGCGACCGCGCAGGTCGAAGACGCCGGCGGAGAGATCGCCCGCCTCCCGCACCGTGGTGCTGAAGGCGGTGCGGATCATGATTTGCGCCTGCTCCTCCACCACGGCGATGAGGCGGTTCCACTGGATCTGGCGCTGAATGGTGGCGAGGGCGGTGTCACTCATCGTGTCAGCTCCAGGTAGCCAAGCCCATCCATCCGGCAGGTCCAGCCCGGCCCCACCAGCGTGCTCGTCTCCGCCTCGGCCACGATGCAGGGGCCGGTGACCGTCGCACCCGGCGCGAAGGCGGCGCGATCATAGACGGGCCAGTCCGAGACCTCGCCGTGCGCCGTGTCGCGCACCGCCTGGTGGCGGACGGGCGCGGGGGCGGGCGCGGCGGCTACCTCGGCCACGGGTTCGGGCGCCGCCACCTCCGTCGCGACAGTCACGGCGAAGGAGAGGATCTCCACGTCGCTGCCCGGCACGGGGCGGTCGTAGAAGCCGGCATAGGCGGCGTCGTAGGCAGCGCGCACGGCCTCCACGTCCTCCGTCGCCAGCGCCTTCACCGGCAGGTCCACCGCGATCTCGTGGCCCTGCCCGACATAGCGCATATAGGCGATGCGCCGCTCCACCAGCGGCGCCCCGAAGGCGCCCTGCTCAACGACCTGCCGCGCCTCGGCCGACATCTCCGCCAGCAGCGCGTTCACCGCGCCCGCGTCGAAGGTCCGGAAGCGCTGGTAGAGGCTGCGCACCACCTCGTAGCCCACGGGCGCGCGCAGGAAGCCGATGGCCGAGCCCACCCCAGCGCCGGAGGGCACGAGAAGTCGGTTCACGCCGATCTTTTCCGCCACGCGGTAGCCGTGCACGGGGCCACCGCCGCCGAAGGCGATCACCGCGCGGCCGTCATAGCTCTTGCCGCTCTCGATGGCATGGACGCGGGCGGCATTGGCCATGTTCTCGTCCACCACCTCCACGACGCCGAGCGCCGCCATCTCGGGCGGGAGGCCGAGCGCGCCGAGGGAGCCGTCCATTGCCGCGCGGGAGGCCTCGGGGTGCAGCGCCAGGCTGCCGCCGGCAAAGCTCGCGGGGTCATAGCGGCCGAGGAGGAGGTTCGCGTCCGTCACCGCCGGCTTCCCGCCGCCGCGGCCGTAGCAAGCGGGGCCGGGATCGGCGCCCGCGCTCTCCGGCCCAACCTGGATGCGGCCGAGAGCATCGACCGAGGCGATGGAGCCGCCGCCCGCACCGATCTCTACCATCTCGATCACGGGGATTCGCAGCGGCAGGCCGGAGCCCTTCTTGAAGCGCCCGATCCGCGCCACCTCGAAGCTGCGGGAGGTCTGGGGCGCGAAGTCGTCGATGAGGCAGACCTTGGCCGTGGTGCCGCCCATGTCGAAGGAGAGCACGCGATCCCAGCCCTTCTGCCGCGCGACATGAGCGGAGAAGATGGCGCCGCCGGCGGGGCCGCTCTCCACCAGCCGGATCGGGAAGCGCGCGGCGGTCTCGAGAGTGGTCAGGCCACCACCGGAAAGCATGAGGAAGAGCGGGCAGGCGAAGCCCGCCTCCTTCATCCCCTCGCGCAGCCGGCCGAGATAGCTGGCCATGAGCGGCTGGACATAGGCGTTGGCGGCGGTGGTGGAGAAGCGTTCCCACTCCCGCATCTCCGGGCTCACTTCGGAGGAGAGCGACAAGGGCAAGTCCGGCCATTCCTCGCGCACAATGGCGGCGGCGCGCCGCTCATGCGCGGGGTTCACGAAGGCGTGGAGGAAACCGATGGCGAGGCTCTCGATGCCTGCATCGCGCAGGAAGGCGACGGCGCGTCGGACGGCGCCCTCGTCCAGCGGCAGCAGCACGCGGCCGGTGTTCTCCAGCCGCTCCGGTACCGTCACGCGCCAGCGGCGGGGCACGAGCGGCTGCGGCAGGGTGATGTTCAGGTCGTACTGGTCGTAGCGGCTCTCATTGCCCAGCGCGAGGACGTCGCGGAAGCCCTCGGTCGTCAGCAGCGCGGTGCGGGCGCCCTTGCGCTCGATCACCGCGTTGGTGGCGAGCGTCGTGCCGTGGATGAAGAGCGCCACGTCCGCCGGCCCCATGCCGGCCTTGGCGAGCACCGCGCGGATGCCCGCCAGAACGCCGGCCTCGGGGGCGGAGGGGGTGGTCAGGACCTTCGCGGTCCAGCGCTCCACGCCCCCCTGCCCGTCCGCGCGCTCGAGCGCGAGGTCAGTGAAGGTGCCGCCGATATCGGCGGCCAGCCTCGCGCCCGTGCTCAAGCGTCAGAATCCCCGGACCACGCCGCCATCCACGCGCAGGATGGTGCCCGTGATGTAGGAGCCACCGTCGGAGGCGAGGAAGGCGGCGGCGCGGCCGAACTCCTCCGGCGAGCCGTAGCGGCGCATGGGGATCGTCTTTTCGCGGTCGGCGATCACCTTCTCGGGCGTGGAGTTAGTCTTCGACGCGGCGGCGCCGGCGAGTTCCACGCTGCGGTCGGTCATGATCGCGCCGGGGGCGACGATGTTTACCGTCACGCCGTCCGGCCCGACCTCGTCCGCGAGGGTCTTCGCCCAGCCGACGATGTTGGCGCGCAGGATGTTCGACAGCGCAAGGTTCGGCAGCGGCTGGACCATGCCCGTGCTGCCCACCGCGATGATGCGCCCGTGCTTCTGCGCGCGCATGGCGGGCAGCAGCAGGTTGGCGAGGCGGACCGGGGAGAGGACGATGCGGCGGAACCAGGTCTCCAGCGCCTCCTCCGTCACGTCCGTCGCGGTGCCGGCGGGCGGGCCGCCGTGGTTAAGCACGAGGATGTCGATGCCGCCGAGGGCCGCGACCGCGCCCTTGGCTAGGGCGTCCATGTCCTCGCCCCGGCCGACATCGGCGGCGAAGGCGTGGGCCGCGGCGGCGCCCTTGGCCTTCAGCGCCTCGCAGACCGGCGCCAGGCGCTCCGCGTCGCGGCCGGAGATGGCCAGGGACGCCCCGTCCGCCGCCAGCGCCTCCGCGATCGCGCGGCCCAGCCCCTTGGAGGCACCCATCACAAGCGCCCGCTTGCCCCGCAACCCGAGTTCCATCGCAGACCTCCCGTCGAATCAGGGCCGGGAACCTGAACCGGCCCCCTCGTCCTGGCAATATCGCCCCTCCTGGACCCCAGGCCGGAGCGTTTGGCAAGGGCGCCGCGGGCGGGCATCCTGGCGCTCATGCGCCGCCCCACCCTCCTCCAGACCCGATCCCTGCCCGAGGCCGTGGAGGCGCGCGCCGCCCGCGACTACGAGATCCGGCGACCGGAGGGGCCCGACCGGGCCCTGGATTCCGCCTCCCTCCTGCGCGCCGCCGAGGGCTGCGCGGGGATCCTCTGCGCCGCCGGCGACGCGCTGGACGCCGCGACGATCGCGGCGCTTCCCGGCAGCGTGCGGATCATCGCGACCTTCAGTGTCGGCACCGACCACATCGCCCTCGACGCCGCCCGCGCCCGAGGCATCGCCGTCACCAACACGCCGGAAGTGCTGAGCGTGGCGACGGCCGAGATCGCCATGCTGCTCATCCTCATGTGCGCCCGGCGTGCGGGGGAGGCCGAGCGGCTGCTGCGCGCGCGGGAGTGGACGGGCTGGGCGCCCACCCAGCTCATGGGCGTGACGCTGGAGGGAAAGCGGCTGGGCATCCTCGGCATGGGTCGGATCGGGCGGGAGCTGGCCCGGATGGCGCGCGGGATGGGGATGGCGATCCACTACCGCAACCGCGCGCGCCTTTCGCCCGCGGAGGAAGAGGGCGCGGCCTTCCACGCCGAGGACGACGCCTTCCTCGCCTCCTGCGACGTGCTGTCGATGCACATCCCCGGCGGCGAGGCGACGCGCCACTGGCTAGATGCCGCCCGCATTGCGAAGCTGCCCCGGGGCGCGATCGTGGTGAACACCGGCCGCGGCACCACCGTGGACGACGCGGCCCTCTGCCAGGCCCTGAAGACCGGGCATCTCCGCGCGGCGGGGCTCGACGTCTTCACGGGCGAGCCCGCGATCTTCGAGGGCTACTACAGCGCGCCCAACGTCACGCTGCTGCCGCATCTCGGCAGCGCGACGGCAGAGACGCGCGACGCCATGGGTTTCCGCTGCCTTGAGAACCTGGACGCCCTTCTGATCCACGGCACCGAACCGCCCCATCGCACCGCCTGAGGGAAACGCCGCATGTTCTTCGACTTCGCGGCCCTGCCGAAGCGGGACCGGTATAAGCTGGTGGTCTCCACCATCGTGCCGCGGCCGATCGCCTGGCTGGTGACCCAGGACGCCGAGGGGCGGAACAACGCCGCGCCCTATTCTTTCTTCAACGTGCTCAGCAATGACCCGGTGGTGGTCGGCATCGGCGTCGGCGCGCGCGGCATGGGTGGGGAGGAGGGAACGGAGCTGAAGGACACCATGTCCAACATCCGCGCGACCGGCGAGTTCACCCTCTGCCTCGTCAGCGAGAGCACGGCGGAGGCCATGAACGTGACCGGCGCGGACTACCCGCCGGGCGTGGACGAGTTGGCCATGGCCGGGCTGACCACCGCCGCCTCCAAGCGGATCAGGGTGCCGCGAATCGCGGAGAGCCCCGTCGCGCTGGAATGCCGGCTGTTCCAGACGGTGCCGATCGGGACGCACAATCTGGTGCTTGGCGAGGTGCTGGCGGTGCATATCCGGGATGAATTCATGCTCGACGCCACCCGCCTCTATGTGGACACGCCGAAGCTCGGCCTCGTCGGGCGAATGCACGGAGGCGGCTGGTACGCCCGCACGACGGACCTTTTCGACATGCCCCGCGTGACGCCGGAGCAGGCCGAGACCCGCCGAAAGGAGGGCTGACGCCGCCCGGCGAGGCATGATGACCACCGGCGGTTGCTGGCGGTTCGCGGCTTAGCTGCTATCTGGTCCGCATGCACATCTATCTCGCGGGCCCCGAGGTCTTCCTGCCAGATGCCAGCGCCCTGGCGGATGCCAAACGTTCCATCTGCGCCCGGCACGGCGCCACCGGCATTTTCCCAACCGATCCTGTGACCTGCCCCGAAGCGGATGCCGTGGCCGAGGATTGGCTCGCGATCTACCTCCGCAACGAGGCGCATATCCGCCGCGCGGACGCGCTGATCGCCAACCTGACCCCTTTCCGCGGGCCTTCCGCCGATGCCGGCACGGTCTACGAGTTGGGCTTCATGCGCGCTCTCGGCCGGCCGGTGGCGGGGTACTCGAACGACGCCCTCCCCTTCCTCGAGCGCACGCGAGGCTTTCTCGGCGGTGGCGCCCGGCAGAGGGCGGATGGTGACTGGGAGGACCCCGAGGGCCTGCACATCGAGTCTTTCGGCTTGCACGACAACCTCATGATCGACGGCGGGCTTCGCGCGGCCGGATACCCGCTGATCGCGCGCGCCGTGCGCGAGGCGGACCGCTGGCGGGACCTCTCCGCCTTTGAGGAAGCGCTGCTGGCCCTGCTGAAATCGCTCTGACCCGGCTTGCCCCCGGCGCCGAGGCCCCCTATACCCCGCCGCCGCGGGACAGGTGGCCGAGTGGTCGAAGGCGCGCGCCTGGAAAGTGCGTATAGGTCAAAAGCCTATCGTGGGTTCGAATCCCACCCTGTCCGCCATCTTTACCCGGTTCGGAACCAGCGGGCCCGCACCAGCGGCGAGCAGCTCCTTTCCAGAGCCGCCGTGCCACCTATCGCTCAGGCCTTTTCCTTCCCGACGCCGGTCCACCCCTCACCGCCCGGCGGGCGCTGGAGCATGGGGCGGTGGATGATCTCCCCCAGCGCCGCGTAGAAGGGGCCGCCGAGGCGCGCCACGGGCCGCATCTTCACGCTGTCCACGCGCGAGCCGTCGTAGATCTCGGGCGAGAGATGGAAGGCCACGACCTCGCCGATATAGAGCGTGTTCACGCCGCGCCCGAGCGGCACGATCTGGTCCAGGCGGCATTCCATCTGCACGGGCGAGGCCGCGATTCGGGGCGCGCGCACATGGCGGCTGGGCAGCAGGTCGATCCCCAGCACCTCCGCCTCGCTGATCTCCGGCGGAAATTCCTGGGCGGAGCCGTGCATCGCCTCCATCGTTGCCTCCGTCGCGACATTCACGACGAACTCGCGGCTCGCGAGGATGTTCCGGGCCGTGTCCTTCATCGCGCCGTCGCCCGCACGGGCGGCGATGTTCACGCCGAGCATCGGCGGGCTAGTCGCGACGTAGTTGTAGGAGCTGAAGGGCGCCGCGTTCACGCGCCCCTCCCCGTCCACCGTGGTGATCCAGGCGACCGGGCGCGGCACCACGCAGCCGACGATCAGCCGGTAGGCGGCGGCCGTGTCCAGCCCCTCGCCATCCACGAAGTGGAAGTTGTCGCTGGCGCTCATCTCGCATCCATCTCTTGTGACTCTCTTGCACGGCGCTCGGCGAATTCCCGCTGAAGCAGCGGGATCGAGCCGCCGGCCTGCCAGATCTCCACCATGCGGGCGGAGAAAGGCCGGGACTGCAAATGCCGGCCAGCAGCGGTGCGGATCGCGCCCGTGGCAGGGTCGGCCTCCAGCACCTCGCCGTCCGCCACGGCCTCCGTGATACCCGGGCAGGTCATAATCGGCAGCCCGACATTCAGGGCGCGGCGGATAATGCCCGATTCGCAGGACTCTACGACCACGACTGCGATGCCCGAGGCCTTCATCGCCACGCTCACCTCGACATGGTTGTGGTGGCCGAAATTTCGTCCGCCCACGACGATGTCGCCCGGCCTGACTTCGGTTGGAAATTCGGGGCGCAGGCGGCGGAAGCACATGGCTCGCAGTGCCTCCTCGTCGAAGGCCTTGCCGAAGCCTTCGCGGATAATCGAGAACTCGATGATCCCGTCGTCGCCGCTGATGTTGTCGCCGAACTTCCACACGCGACCGCGCAGCACGGTGCCGCTCATCAGGCGTGCTCCCGCCTCTCGGCCAGCATCTCGCGCGGGTCGATAATTCGCCCCGCCACGGCGGCGGCGGCCACGGCGTAAGGCCCGGCGAGGTATACATCCGCCAGGCGGCTGCCGTTGCGTCCCTGGTAGTTGAACTGCTGCGTGGAGATCAGCACCTCGTGGTCGTTGAGCTGCCCCTGGTAGCCCCAGCAGGTCGTGCAGCCCGGCGCGAGGACGGTGGCACCGGCATCGGAGAAGATTTCCAGCAGTCCCTCCCGTGCCGCGGCGGAATAGACCTCCCGGCTTCCGGGCGTGATGTAGAGGGTGACGTGCCCCGCCACCTGCCGCCCGCGCAGCACGGCGGCCGCGGCCCGCATGTCCTCCAGCCGGTTGCCGGCGCAGGAGCCGATCGTCGCCTGGTCGATCCGCCGGCCGCTCACGTCGTCCACGGGTACGCCGCCGTGCAGGTCGGGCGGGCGGGTCACCATCGGCACGAGGGCGGAGAGATCGTAGGCCGCCTCGAGCACGTAGTCGGCATCCGCGTCCGGCTCCACCACCTGATAGGGTCGTCCTTTGGCGCGCGCCTCGACATAGGCGAGCGCCACATCGTCCACCGGCATCACGCCCGTGTAGGCGCCGCTGTGGAAGAGAGAGGCAAGGATCGTCTGCCGGTCATCCATCGAGAGACCCGCGATCGCCTCTCCCGTGAATTCCACGCAGCAGCCGAGCAGCCGGTCGGTTGCACCGAAATCGCGGATGATCGTTTGGATAAGGTCCCGTGCCGTCACCCCGAAAGGCAGGCTGCCGGTGAGCGTGATGCGCGCGGAGGGCGGCACCGCCAACCAATTCTGATCCTCGATCAGCGAGACGAGCACCTCGGTCGAGATCGGGATGTTCAGCGCGCCCACGGCGCCGAGGCTCGCGATGTTTCCCTCGTCGGAGAAGATGAGCATTCCCGGCCGGGCCAGCCCGTTCTCCACCATCACGAGGTGCCTT
>NZ_RCVR01000169.1 GCF_016107305.1 Roseomonas sp. KE2513 | reverse complement strand
AAACCCGGCGCAAACATTCTCTGGGCAGGCGTGGCTACGCCGCTTCTCGTTCCTGTCGCCTCCTCCTAGGTCTGCTCTATTTCAGGCAACCGACAAGGCATTCACGCGCGGGGCGACGGGGTTGTCCCCTTGATGGTCGTCCGGTAAAGCGCCGGCGCCTACCCGGGTGGGCATTCAGTAGCTATATACGTCACAGTCCTGTTATCCCACATGACCAGATCGACCGCTCGCCATTGCTGGCGGTACAGTACGGCGGAGATGGAGCGACACCTTGAGGAGCGTCGCCATGAGGGCGCGGCTTTCCTCATCCGGCACACCAAGGATGCGCGGCATGAAGCCTCGTTGACGAAGGGGGTAAGGCGTTCGGTGGCGTCGTGGAAGCGTACTGCAGGATGTGTCACCGGCGGCACCTCAGCGAGCTGCTCTGGCATCATGCGCAGGCGGGTGACGGCATTGGCCTGAATGTTGCTCCGGTCAGCGTACGGGCACAGCATAAAGATTATGGATGCAGGCGCGCAGTGTGAAGTTCCAGACGGTCACATGCAGCGTACACGGCGACAAAGGACAGAAGACCCGCCGGTCTCACCGTCTTAACATGTGGATTACTCCCGCTGGGA
Organism: Roseomonas sp. KE2513; assembly: GCF_016107305.1. Classification (GTDB taxonomy): domain Bacteria; phylum Pseudomonadota; class Alphaproteobacteria; order Acetobacterales; family Acetobacteraceae; genus Roseomonas. Next base: position 149 of record NZ_RCVR01000169.1, on the reverse strand, counting down.
TCCTCTCGGGCACTCTCAAGCTACATCGGAAATAATACGCAGTACGAGATTCTAGGGTCAGGACCCGTTAAATAGGGCTAGCGGTTGATCTGAATGGCTGATTCCATGATGGCTGGAGGTGCTGCCATGGCTGATCTGTTCTGGCTGAC
>NZ_RCVR01000168.1 GCF_016107305.1 Roseomonas sp. KE2513 | reverse complement strand
CTAGGATGCTCCTCATGCCTTTCCGAACCGGAGGCCAAGCCGGCGAACAGTGCTGATCCATCCCGGACGGACCCATTTGTCGGGGATGAGCTTCGCCAGGAGGAGCCAGCTTGGGTCGGGCGCCCCAAGGCAGCGCCTGCGGCGTGAAGTTACGGCTCCCCGAAGGCGTTATCGAGCATTCAGAACGTCGAGAGTGTGCGCATGGCCATCGTCGGCAGAGCGATGGCGCGATCTCCGCAAGCCACCCATCCCGACGACGAGCAGTCTGTGGGTCGAGTCCGCTCCTGTTAACGGGTTTGGGCATTGCGGGCGTAGGGCACCAGCTCGGACACGAGAGCGGGTTTGTAGGGAGGGGAGACCGCCGAGACCGCAGGCTTGCCGAGGTCAATGGAGCCCTTGTCGGCGATCTGGGCGGACCAGCACGCGCTCTTCGCCTGAGTTCGCAGCCGTCCCACTGCTGCACCTTCCGGTCAGTCGGCTGTGATCCGCGCGGTCCATATGACTCCTGTCCACTTGGCGACCTCTTCGCGGAGATACGCCGCGGCATCGGTCGGGCCCGCGACGAACGGCTCGAGTCCAAGCTCGGCGAACCGCGTTCTGAGATGGGGGAGTGCCTCACGTGTCGCGCTATCCAGACGGTCAATGATGGCGCGCGGGGTGGCTGCCGGCACGAACAAGGCCGTAGAAGTGCTGGCGCAGGCCCTGCCTGAAGGGTTCCAGCGCCTCAAAGCGTGTGCCGCGCCGGGCGGCATGCAGGCCGACGCATTCGGCGCT
>NZ_RCVR01000167.1 GCF_016107305.1 Roseomonas sp. KE2513 | reverse complement strand
GGATGGTGAAGGGGGCGAGGTGTAGGCCTGCCAGCGTTTCTGGAAGGCGCTCGTAGTCGCGGGCGAGACGGCGGAAGCGGGCGAACCAAGCAAAGGAACGCTCAACCACCCACCTTCTGGGCAGGAGCACGAAGCCGCGCTTGGCCTCGGGGAGTTTGACGACTTCAAGGGTGATGCCATGTGCAGCCGCGGCCTGGGCGGGCCGCTCACCGGTGTAGCCTTGATCGACATAGGCCAGGTCCACGCTCTCCCCGGTCGCGTCCTGGACGGCTTCGGCCAGGATGGAGACGGCCGAGCGGTCGTCGGCATCGGCGGGGGTGACGTGCAGTGCCAGCAAGTGCCCGAGCGTGTCGACGGCCAGATGCAGCTTGGAGCCCCTGGTCCGCTTGTGCCCGTCCCAGGCAGCCCTGCTGCCGCTCTCAGGGGTGGAGCGAAGGGTCCTGCTGTCCAGCACGGCAGCGGACGGCTCCTCCGCGCGACCTTGGGCCAGGCGGAGCACGGCCCTGAGGTCCTGGACCAGCACCTCAAAGCAGCCCGCCCGCAGCCAGCGCTGCGCCTGATCATAGACCGCGTGCCAGGGTGGCAAGTCGTTGGGCATGGCCCGCCAGGCCACGCCGTAGCGGACCAGGTACCGCAGCCCGTTGAACACCTCGCGCAACGGGTGCTCGCGCTGACCGGCATTCTCAAGCAGCAGCGTCAGGTAAGGCGCAACCAGCGCCCACTCCTCGTCAGACACATCGGACGGGTACGGCTTACGAGCAGTCATCCACCCCAAACCAGGGCACCCGCCA
>NZ_RCVR01000166.1 GCF_016107305.1 Roseomonas sp. KE2513 | reverse complement strand
CGCCCGATGGAGTGCGGCTTGCGGCCTACGAGTTCGGCAACCCGCAGGGGCCGGCGATCCTCTTCCTGCACGGCTTTGCGCAGGCGGCGCTCTCCTGGGACCGGCAGCTGCGCGATCCTGAGCTCTCCCGCGCCTTCCGGATGGTGGCGATCGACCTGCGCGGGCACGGGATGAGCGCCAAGCCCGAGGGCGACGCCTTCTACAAGCCCGGCAAGGTCTGGGCCGACGACGTGCGGAGCGTCATCGCGGAACTCGGGCTGCAGCGGCCCGTGCTGGTCGGCTGGTCCTATGCCGGGCGGGTGGTCGGCGACTACCTCACCGCCCATGGTGCGGCGGGGCTGGCCGGGATCAACTATGTCGATGCCAGCAGCTCGCTCGGCGACCCGGCCTTCCTCGGGCCGGACGCGGGGCTGCTCGGCCCGCAGGCCATGCTGGCGCCGGGGATCGACGGCTTCGTCGATGGTACGATCCGCTTCCTGCGGTCCTGCTTCGCCACCCAGCCCGACGCCTCGGACTTCCAGACGATGCTCGCCTTCAACATGCTGGCGCCGCACTACGTGCGCGCGGGCCTCGCCGGGCGCCCGGCCGACTACGCGGCGGTGCTGAAGGGGCTGCGCCTGCCCGTGCTGGTCAGCCATGGCGAGAAGGACCGCATCCTGACCCCGGCCATGGCGCGGTTCACCGCCGCCACCGTGCCGGGTGCGAAGCTTTCTCTCTACCCAAACAGCGGCCACGCGCCGTTCTGGGAAGAGGCGCCCCGCTATAACCGCGAACTCGCGGAGTTCGTCACGCAAGCACAGGCAGC
>NZ_RCVR01000165.1 GCF_016107305.1 Roseomonas sp. KE2513 | reverse complement strand
GACCGGCTCGCTTCGCTGATTGCCGATCCACGCGACCCATCGCGCGTGATCCACCCGCTGGCCGATATCCTGCGGGCTCGCATCCTGGCCATCGCCTGTGGCTACGAGGATGCCGACGACCTCGACCACCTGCGCCAGGATCCCGGCTTCAAGCTGGCCTGTGGGCGGCTGCCGGACACAGGCCGGGACCTCTGCTCGCAGCCGACCATGTCGCGCTGGGAGAACGCGCCCTCCCTGCGCGAGGTGGTCCGGCTGATGCGGGCCATGGTGGACGTCTACTGTGCCAGCTATGCCCGCCCACCCGCGGCCGTGACGCTCGACATCGACGACACCGTGGACGTGGTGCATGGGCGTCAGCAGCTGTCGCTGTTCAACGCCCATTACGACGAGCGCTGCTTCCTGCCGATCCATGTCTACGACACCGCGGTCTCCCGCCCGGTGGCGGTGCTGCTCCGGCCGGGCAAGACGCCCTCCGGCGCGGAGGTCCGAGGCCATCTGCGCCGCCTGCTGCGGCAGATCCGGCGCCACTGGCCGAGGACGCACATCACCCTGCGCGGCGATGGCCATTACGGCCGCCCGGAGGTGATGGCCTTCTGCGAGGCCGAGGGCATCAACTTCGTCTTTGGCCTGCCGACCAACGCCACCCTGCGCGGCCTCGTCGAGAAAGCCGCCGATGATGTCCGGACCCGCCGTGCCGAGGAGGGCGTCCCGGTGCTGCGCCGCTATGCCGAAACCTCCTACGGCGCCCGGTCGTGGTCCGCCAAGCGCCGGGTGGTCGCGCGCATCGAGGCCAGCACCCTGGGGCTCGACA
>NZ_RCVR01000164.1 GCF_016107305.1 Roseomonas sp. KE2513 | reverse complement strand
TCATCGCTTCCACATTGACCTCGGGCAGCACGACGGCCGCGCCAACAGCGCGCTCAGGGCAGATCGCGCCGAAGATCCAGGCCCAGGTATAGCGGTGATCGCGCACGGCACGTGGGCGCGTGCCCCGCTTGGCCCAGATGCGTGTCAGCGTGCCCTGCTGGCCCACACGGGCTTCGTCCATGAACCAGATCTCAAGAGGTATGCCGGGTGCAACCGCGCCGACGGCTTCCTTCACCCGATCCGCGAAGCCCCCTTAAAAGCCGCCTGCGCGGCGGGGTCGCTCTGCGGGTGCTGTGGCCGCACGGAAAGACGGCAGAAGCGCAGCTTGGTCAGCAGCTTGCCGACCGTGCGCTCGTGCAAACTTACCCTAAACTCGCTCCCGATCCGCTCCTGCAGGTCGCGGCAGCGCCAGCGCACGACCCCGTCTCGCTCCAATTCCGGGCCCTTCTCAACCCAGTGGGCCACAACAGCCTCCTGCTCAGTCGAAAGCCGTGGCGCCGGCCCCGCAGCGTGGCGGTTCACCAGCCCGGCTACCCCCCTCGGCGTTGTACCGGTGCACCCAGTCGCGCAGCGTCTGACGGTCCATGCCGCAGCTCCCAGCTGCGTCCTCGCGTGAGGCCCCTTCCAGCACCAGCGCGATCGCCAGCCTCCGGCGTGCCGCATTTGCATCACGGCTCCGCGCCGCTGACTTCCGGAGTTCCGCCGCCGAAAGATCCTGCCGCGTGATCGCCAACGCCATCTCAGCCTCCCGAGCCAGCCGTCAGGAGGAGCGAATCACAACCGCCATACGGACGGGATCACATGCGAGTCACTAACCAAGGCGGTTGGTAT
>NZ_RCVR01000163.1 GCF_016107305.1 Roseomonas sp. KE2513 | reverse complement strand
TGGGCATTGTCACGTTGGCCAGCTCTGGCTGGAACGAACTCGTCAGGCGAAGCTGGCGGCATGCCGTCCGAGCCCACCACCTACCCCGGCTACCGTTTCCCGGCCGAGGTCATCCAGCATGCTGTCTGGCTCTACCACCTGTTCAGCCTGAGCCTACGCGACATCGAGCTGATCCTGGCCGAGCGGGGCGTAGTGGTCAGCTACGAGAGTATCCGTCGCTGGTGCCTCCGCTTCGGCACGGAGTTCGCGGCCAAGCTGCGCAAGCGGCGGCCAAGACCGGGCGACACCTGGCACATGGATGAAGTTTACCTGAAGATCAACGGCGAGCTCTTTGATCTCTGGCGCGCGGTGGATCAGCACGGAGTCGTGCTCGACATCCTGGTGCAGGAGCGCCGCAATGCCACGGCCGCCAAACGCTTCTTCAAGCGCCTGCTGGTGGGCCTCCAGTATAGACCCCGCAAGATCGTCACCGATGGGCTCCGCAGCTATGGCGTTGCACAGCGAGAGGTCCTACCCGGTGTGCAGCATCGGACCAGCCGCTACCTGAACAATCGTGCCGAGAATTCCCATAGGCCGACCCGACGTCGAGAACGCGCGATGCAGCGCTTCAAGTCAGCCGGGCAAGCCCAGCGGTTTTTGTCGGCGCACGCGATGATCTATGGCCACTTCCGTCCGCGGCGGCACCTGATGGCCGCCGATCAATACCGGCGCGAGCGCTCCAAGGCCTTTCGGATCTGGCGGCAGGAGACGTGTGCCCATATGGCGGCGTAAGGTCACGCAAACTCCGCCTCGCGGTCAAACTTGCTCGGTCCCCAAACAACGTGACAATGCC
>NZ_RCVR01000162.1 GCF_016107305.1 Roseomonas sp. KE2513 | reverse complement strand
AGAGGCTGTTTCCACTACTACCTTGAGTTGAAGAACCCCGTTCCGGCGGTCTGCTGACCCTCACCCTACCTCTGCAGCTTTGGCGTGGAGGGAGAGGTGGACAGAAGGATCCTGGGGCTGATCGCGACGGCGATGGAGTGCTGCGAGGGAGGCCGCTCCCGCGGCCGCGGCCACCCGCCGGCATCCTTGGTTCGTGTGCTCGCTACCCTCCGGCAGTTCGTGCGCGAGGGCACGCCTTGGCGCAGCCTGCGAGCCACGTCAGAGAAGGCGAGCGGCTCGACCCTGCGACGCTGTTTGGCAGCGTGGTCACGCACGGGCCTGCTGGGGCGGGTGCATGCACTGCTCGTCCGCATGCTGCGCGGCCACCCTGACCTGATCCTCGACAGCTGCTCGGTGCGCGCCAAGCGAGGTGGAGACCTGACTGGCCCGAACCCGACCGACAGGGCCAAGAAGGGCAGCAAGTACCATGTCGCGACCACAGGCGACGGGCTGCCGGTGGCCTGCGCCGTGACTGGCGCCAACGTTCCTGACACCCTGCTGTTCGAGCGCTTGTTCCTGGCCGCCTTCGCTGTCCTGGCACGCATTCGCACGGTGCTCGCCGACAAAGGCTACGACGCCGAGCGGCATCGCGAGCTCTGCCGCAAGCTTGGCGTCCGACCTCGCATCCACAAGCGCGGGCGGGCACCCGGCTCAGGCCTGGGCAAGCGGCGCTGGCCAGTGGAGCGCACCAACGCTTGGCTGTTGGAGAACAGGCGTCTGGCTCTGCGCTACGATCGCTGCGGCTTCATCATTCAGTCCCTGCTCCAGACCGCATGCATATTCCTGGTTGCAGGACGCCTCGCTCAGGAATTCTGAAAACCGCGTCT
>NZ_RCVR01000161.1 GCF_016107305.1 Roseomonas sp. KE2513 | reverse complement strand
GTAGTGCTAGGTGTCTGGTCGCAGAACATTGTTGGGATCCGGTCGGCTTGGCTATCATAGACTTTGCCTACCGCTTCGAGCGCCTGAAGAGCGCCGTGCAGGGAGGAAGGTGAGCCATGCTCCAGATCCACCCCAATGCCCGCACCACCCCCGCCGTCCGGGCCGAGATCGCCCGCTCCACCGAGCCTTCGGGCACCCTGGCCCGCCGCTTCGGGGTGAGCAGCGAGACTATCCGCAAGTGGCGCAAGCGAGGACCTTCGGACTGCCTCGACCACTCGGCCCGGCCTCACAAGCTGCCCTGGAAGGCCTCTGACGAGGAGCGTGCCGTAGTCTGCGCCCTGCGCCGGGCCACCAACTTCCCCCTCGATGACCTCACCTTCGTGGTGACCCACTTCTTGCCGCACCTGAACCGCGACAGCGTCTGGCGCATTCTCAGGGCGGAGGGCCTTAGCCGCAGGCACCCTGCCACCTCTGACCGGCCCGTCCGAGCTAGGGGCACCTTCCGGGACTACGACCTCGGCTTCGTCCACATCGACATCAAGCACCTGCCCAAGCTGCAGACCGCCAGTGGCGAGCGCCGCAAGCGCTACCTCTATGTCGCCATCGACCGCCGGTCCCGCTCCGTCCACCTGGCCGTCAAGGACGACGAGACCGAGCGCAGCGCCATCACCTTTCTCCGCGAGGCCGCGAAAGCCTTCCCCTTCCGCCTCACCCACGTGCTCACCGACAACGGCAGCTGCTTCACACCCGCCTTCGCACGCGTCTGCGCCGAACTCGGCGCCGAGTACCGCCACACTCGCCCCTACTCGCCGCAAACAAACGGCATGGTGGAGCGGTTCAACGGCCGGGTCGGCAGCGAGGTGCTGGGCATCACCATCTGGTCCCACG
>NZ_RCVR01000160.1 GCF_016107305.1 Roseomonas sp. KE2513 | reverse complement strand
AGAACCTATCCCGGTAGGGCGTGTCGCCATGTGATGATGCCGCATGCGAGGTGAAGCAGGGCGAGGTAGTTGTCGGGCTTCTTGGTCCATCGGATCAGGATGGAGCGGAACCGGTTCAGCCAGGAGTGCGTGCGCTCCACCACCCAGCGCCTGGCCTTGGCTCTGGCATGTCGCTTGGCCCTGACCTCCTCGCCACGTGTTCGCAGGTGCAGGGTGAAGCCGAACTCCTGGGCCAAGGCGCGGGGCTCGTCATAGTCGAAGCCTTTGTCGAGGCAGAGGTGCTGAGGGTTGCGGCGCGTTGGCCTGGGCCGCCTGATCGGGACCGCCTCAAGCGTGGGGCGCATCAGCTTGTGGTCGTTGCGATTGGCCCCCTCGATCACCGTGCCGAGCGGCACGCCGCGTCCGTCGGTCAGCACCGAACGCTTGACCCCGCGCTTGCCGCGATCCGTTGGGTTGGGCCCGGTTTTTCCCCCCACCCAGCGGCGCCTTGCCCATGGCGCCGTCGAGTGCCAGCCACGTCCAGTCGATGCCCTGCAGCGCGTCATAGGCCAGCAGCCCCTTGCGCCAGAACGCCTCGAACACCCCGGCCTTTGTCCACTCCTGAAAGCGCCGGTGCGCCGAGGAGGACGAGCAGAGCGTCGTCTCCCGCAACGCGTTCCACTGACATCCCGTGCGCAGCACGAAAAAGATGGCGTCCATCGCCGCCCGGTCCGGCACCCGCGGGTTGTGGCAGCCCAGCGGGTGCCTCGGCCGTGGCGGGAGCAGCGGCTCCATCTCAGCCCAGAGCGCGTCGGGGAGGCGCCAGCCATCATCCCGGACGCGCCGCTTCATCGTCGTCCGAACAGATCTCCTCATCATGAACGATGAGCTAGGAAGCCCCGCAGCCAGCGTCTAGTGGGATAGGTTCT
>NZ_RCVR01000016.1 GCF_016107305.1 Roseomonas sp. KE2513 | reverse complement strand
CTAGAATTCTGAAAATCGCATCTCGCGAGGCGCTGACAAGCGAATCCTCATGCGAGGTGTCATCAGAAGCGATTTTGGAGCCGCATGAGCACCCGGGTTTCATCAAAGTTGGCTGCCTTGTCATATCGGACGGCGCCGCCAAGAGTGAGCGTGGGATTGATGGCCCAGTCCACCTCCGCTCGTACGCCGCCAACGAAGCCGCTCTGCGACTGCCCTTGGTAGAATGCGCTGACGGGGGAGGAACTTCGGGCGGTGGAGGCAGCCAGCGCTTCGGCCTGGCTCTGCAAACCCGGGTTGTTGGGGAAGAGCGGCGCCTGATCCTCGCGGTAGGCGGCGTAGCCCACGGTGGCGCCGATCCGGTAGCTGACGTCGCCCGCTCGGCCGCGGTAATCAACAGGGATGTTCAGCGCGGTGTACTGCTGCGGGCTGAAGTAGCCGCCATGGCCGAGGGTGAAGTAGCGCAGGTTCCGGTCGTAGCCGAAGTAGACAAGATCCACCCCGGAGGTCAGCTCGCCGCTTGCGGTCTTGGTGATGGGCAGGGAGACGCCCGCGCCGGCTTCGATGCGGGTGTTGCTGGCGACGTTGTCGCCCTCGAAAGTGGAGTAGCCACCGCCAGCATAGGCGTAGCCGGCGCCGATTGGTACCTCGATCTGGCCGCGACCGGTGGTGCGCATCACCGGGCCCATGTTGGCGCCTGTGCGGTCGTCCACCGCGCCCGCCCAGGAGAGGAGGCTGTCCGTCACCGCACGCCGCTCGCCGGCCACGCGGACGCGCAGGCGATCCGTCAGGGCGGGCGACAGCTCGAGGCCACCGACGATGTTGCTGTTGCGGAAACCCAGCGGGGTGCTGCCGATGTCAAGCTTCAGCCAGTCTGCCCGCACGTAGTTGACGGCGAGCGCGACGCCGGTAGCGCTGGTATCGCGCCGCTGGGCGATGCCGGCGGCGCTGCTGGCCAGGTTGGTGTTCAGGGCATTGGTGCCGAAGCGGCGCAGCGCCTGCACGTCGGCGCTGGGCGAGCCGGACTCGATAACGACGGGCTGGACCGATCCCGTCAGGCGGCCGCCCAGCGTGCCCGGCGAGATCTCCGCCTGGAAGGTGGCGCCGAGCTCCTGCAACCGGTCAAGTCCCGGATCGCCCGAGCGGAGACGACCGGCAACGGCGCCGGAGAGAAGGGTGCCGGCCTCGTTCCGCAGCGCATCGGCTTCGGCCTGGATGCCGCGCAGGACAGGATCGGCGGGCTGGGCAGCGGTGAAGCTGGGACCGGTGCTTGAGGCGGTGCGCAGGAAAGGGTTCGAAAGACCCCCCAGCGGAATGGCCCCGGGCGCCGCAACGGCGTTGGCACGCGTGGTGCCGCCGAGTTCCGCACTGCGAAGGCTGCCCGCCATCTCGAGCGCACGGCGGGCGCGGCCTTCATCACCGGCGGCACGGGCGACGCGGGCCTCCAGCAGCGCGACGCGTGAATCTCGCGGGCTGCTGGCCTGGGCGGCGGCCAGCAGCCCCTCGGCGCGCGGACGGTCGCCAAGGGCGAGGGCCGCCTCGATGGCGCTGCGGCGGGCATCGAGGTTACGCGGATCGCGCGCCAGCACGGCCTCGGCCACGCGCAGCGCCTCCTCCGGGCGACGGGCGCCGAGATAGAGGCGGGAGAGGGCAAGGCGGGCATCGCCGTTGTTCGGATCGTCGGCGAGGACCGGGCGCAGGCGCTCGAAGGCGTCCGCCTGGGCGCCGGTCTCGTTCAGCCGGTCGGCAGCACGCACCGCAACGCCTGCTCGAAGCTGGGCCAGGTCGCGCCGCTGCTCCGCAGTGGCGCCGGCCGCCTCGGCCTCGGCGGCGAGAGCCGTGGCCTCGGCGTCGAGCCCGGCGCCGAGAAGAGCGCCCGCAATGGCGATGCGTGCGGTCGCACCGCTGGAGGCGCGGTTGGCGACGGCCACGCGGGCGGCCTCGGCAGCGCCGACACGATCATTCGCCTCGCCGAAGGCGCGGATCACCGCGACGGCGGTGCTGCCGGTGGGATCCGGGCGAGCGGCAAGGGCGAGCAGGCGGGAGCGGCCCTCGGCCGGGCTCAGTGGCAGCAGGGCGGCGGCGGACTGCACATCGCGCTGGCCGCGGATGCGGGCGGCCAGGCGCGACATGTCCGGGCTGCGGCGACTGGGCGCGATCCGGGAGAGGAGGGCATCGGCGTCGGCGGCGCGGTTGTCCTCCTCCGCGAAGAGGGCGGCAGCGTAAGCGGCATCGGGACTCGCCGAGCGGGCAGCGAGATCCTCCACCGTGCCTCGCGCCTCGGCGCCGCGCCCCTGGCGGCGGAGCGCGCGGGCGAGGTCTAGGCGAGCCCAGGGGTCCTCGGGGGCTGCAGCGACGGCGTTGCGAAGGATGGCGGCGGCCGCGGCAGGATCAGCCACGCGGGCTGCCTCGGCACGATAGGAATTCGCCTCCGGGTTCGCCGTGCTCGTAGCGGGACGCGCTGCCGGAGCGGGCGCTGCCAGGGCAAAGGCGGGCGGGCGGCCTTGGGCGCGCAAGGCCGCGTTCAGCCCCTGTTGGGCCGCGCCGAAGCCCGGACGGCGGCTGAGGGCCGCGCGAAAGCGGGCCTCGGCGCCGGCGGCGTCGTTGCGGCGCAAGGCCAGCTCACCCAGCACCACCTCGGCGTCGGACCGATCATCCACCTCGCGCATCGCGGCGCGGCGGGCGACCGCGTCGGCGCCCTCCAGGTCGTTGCGGCGGAGGCGTGCCTGTGCCTCCGCGAGGTCGGTGGAGTAGGAGGCGGCGTCCAGCGCCCGCTGCCACTGCTGCGCGCGGGAGGGATCGGCGGCGACGGCTCGTTCCAGAAGGCGGCGGGCCTCCGGCTGATTGCCCTGGCGCAGGCGCACGACCCCAAGGCCGCCCAGCGCATCCGCGTCGTTCGGGTTGGCGGCGAGGATAGCTTCGAAGGCGCGGGCGGCCTCGGCAGGCGCGCCGGAATCCAGCCGAGCGAAGGCGGCTTGGCGGGCCGGGGCATTCGGGTCGGACGGAACCGGAGGCGGCAAGGCGCGCAGGCCCTCCAGCCGGCGGCGGAGTTCCGCATCGTCCTGGTAGCGCTGGAGATAGGCCTCGATGCCCGGCACAGCCGCAGGGTTGTTGCCGAAGAAGCCGAGAGCGGCGCGCCAGGATTGACGGGCTTCCTGCGCGACCTCCGGGCGGTCGGCCAACTCGGCCAGCCGACGGATGCCCTCGGCGCGGGTGGAGGCGGTGTAGGTCAGGCTCTGGGCATAGGCCAGCCGCGTGCGATCGGTGGCGCCGGAGCGGGCGGCAAGGGTTGCGAGCCCGCGCTGGCCTTCGGCGCGGCCGGCCTCGGTGCCAGCAAGCGTCTGGTAGTACTCCTGAGCGAAGGCATCCGTCGGGCCCCCGGCGCCAAAGGCCTGGCGGTAGCGCTGTGCGGCGGCATCGGCTCGCCCTTCGCGCGCCAGGCGCTGCGCGTCCTCGATGGCGCTGCGGTCGATGGCCGCGCTGCGCACCGCGGTCTCGGCTTGGGAACGCTGCTCGGGCGTGGCGCCGGCGGCGCGGAGACGGGCCAGAAAGGCGTTGGCCGTCTCGCGGTTCCCGCGCGCCACCTCCAGCCTTGCGGCTATCGAGAGGACGGAGGGGCTGTCTGGGGCCGCAGCCAGCGCGCGCTCCACCGCGGGGGCGGCGAGGTCCACCCGTTCCTGGGCGAGCCAGCGCTCGGCCTGACGGACCAGCACCTCCACCGCCCCCGGGGGTGTCACGGGAAGTTGGGCGGCCGCCAGGCCCGGCAAGGTGGCGAGAAGGGTGACGCCCAGACCGGCATTCAGGGCAGCCCGCAGCGACCCTCGGCGGATTCCGCTCATCGTCTCAGTGCCCCTTCGGGGTTCTGGCGCGCAGCCGGATGGCGGCACGGCGTCGCAGGAGCCAGTAGAACGGAAGGCCGAGCAGCAGCGCGGCGGCGAGCAACAGGCCGGCCACCCGCCAGGGGCTGCCCCCGAGCCAGATGTAGGGCACCACCCAGAAGGGCGGATTGCCGACGGCGTAGGTTGCGCCGGTGCGGTAGCCCGTGGCGCGGCCGCCATTAATGACAACAAGGTCGCCCTGCACGCGAGCCGACGCCTCGGGATCGCGCAGCGTGGCAACGGCATCCGACAGCGCGGCCGGGGTCGCGCCGAGCATCGCCACGACCGACTTGCCCGAGGTCAGCGGGCTCTCGGTCGCAACGAGAACGGAAACGCCCTCCCCCAGTTCCGAAAGGGCGGCGGAGGCGCGGGTGACCTCGGAAGCGCCGGGACGATCGAGGAACAGGGCCCGGAGATCGGCCAGGGCATCGGGGGCCGCGATGGTCAGGCGGTCGTTCTGAACGCCCACAGGCCCGTTGCGGAGGAGCGTCGCGGCGGCGGGCTGGCGGCCCAGCGTCCCGAACACCAGAAGGTCCTGCCCCGCGACCGTCTGCAGGGATGGCGGGAAGACGACCGTGAGGCCCGTGGCGGGAAGGCCCACATTCGCCGCGAGCATGCCGACTGTGTCGAGGAAGGCGCCGGCTTCGAGCGTGTTCGGCCGCTCCGGCAGAACGGCAGCGGTGCCGGAGAGATCCGCCATGCGGGTGAAGGGGAAGCCGGCCGAGGCGAAGAAGCCGAGGCTGGGCAGGCGTGCGTAGCGCCAGGCGTGGGAGAGGTCGATCGTGCTGTCCGGGTCGACCGCCGCGCGGATGTCGCCGGGCACGGCGGTGCACTCGCCGCGGTTCAGCGGGCGCATGTCGAAGCGCATCTGCAACTCCTCCCGCCCGAACAGGACGTAGGTGGGCACCATGGCGCGGCCGCTGCGCACCCCAGCATCCGGGAAGAGCCATCCTGCCAGCTGGTTCAGCGGCCAGATCCGCTCACCGGAGCCAAGGGGAAACGACTTCAGGAAGTTCTCGGAAACCAGCACGTCGAGACGCGATGCAGCGACATCCACCGCCTGTCCGTTCGGGGCACGGAAGCGGATATCGGCGGGGATGCCGCGATCAGACCAGGTGAGGAGATCGGGCGCCGTGCGCACGGGCACGCGGATCGTACCGGGGGTATAGCCATAGGCCTGAAGCTCCGAGCGATCGACCAGCGAGCCGAACGATGCCGGGCGGTCTGTCGGGAGCCAGCGGGGCGCATCGTAGGGTGCCCGCGGCGCGAGGCCGGGCGGGGAGACGCGGGCGACCTCGCCGCCAACGCCGCCGCGCCCGGCGGCGAGGGAGAGCGCGGCCTGCGCGACTTCCGCCTCGGACCGGCCGCCGAGCACGAGCAGAGTGCCGTAAGGATCGGACGGGTTGGGGAGCAAGGCGAGCGTGGGCCCCTCGAAGCGGGGCAGGGCGAGACCGGGCACGGCATCCGGGCCAGCGGCGATGACCAGCGCGTTACCCTGGGCGGGAACGCCGCGGTCCACCGGGAAACTCGCCCCACGGTAATCCGCCGCCACCGCGAACCAGGAGGCGGCGATCGCGGCGGCACGGAGGCCCTGCGTTCCCGCCTCGGCCGGGATGACGACCGGAAGGGTGAGGGCACCGCGGAGCACGCGGCGGTCGAAGAGCGGCTCCGGCAGGCGCGCAAGGTCACGCTGCGGCGGCAGGCGCTCGATCGTCAGCTGGAGCGTCGAGAGATCCGAAATATTGGCGTAGAGCAGGCCCGAGAGCGGGTCGTTGCACTCGGGCGCATAACGGCCGGCGAAGCGGAAGTTCAGCCGGTTCACCTCCGCGAAGTTCAGCGGGTCGATGTCGAAGGAGAGCGGGCCGAAGGCCTGGCGCGCGGGGTCGAGGGCGATGTTGCCGACGAACTGCTCGTTCAGGGTGACGGCGATCTGGCTGAGCGAGGGAATCAGGGCAGCCGAGGCGCCGCCTTGCACCGTCAGGCGTGCGGCGGTCACCACCTCGTCGCGCGAGAGGCCGAAAAGAACCCCCTGGAGGTCTGCGGTGCCGCGGAACCGCATGGGCCCGGTGAGGCCGAGGTCACGAAAAGTCAGCCTTGCCTCGCGCACGCTTCCAGGGGGCGCCGGAGCAGCGGCGGCTGGAGCGGCCTGGAGCGGCGCAACGCCCATCGGCGGGGCCGGCGGTTCCGGCGTGGCAGGAGGCGCGAAGAAGGGCTGGGCGGCAGGTGCCGCCGTCGGCTGCCCGGCGGAGGGACGGACCTGCGGCGCGCGCGGTCCCTGCGCCGCGGGTGCCGAAGCCTGAGCCTGCGCGACGCCCGGCAGCAGCAGGGCCAGCAGGGCGATGGCGGCCGCGGTGGTCTCCTTCACCCGCGCGTCCGGCGCCCCGGCCTGCGACTTCGGCCGCACCACGTCGGACCTGCGGATCTGCTCGACTGGCACGGGCTTGCTCACTCGGCTGGGAACCTTTGTCATCTTGAAGCGGTACTTGCGGAAGACGGCGTCCTTGGTAGCCATGATCACGTCGCGGAGCGCGCGCAGCGGGCGGTCCTTCGGCCAATGGTCCCAGTGCACCCAGGCGTCGGGACGACCAAAGAAGACGCGCACCATCGCCGCCTCATCGACGACGTTCTCGATGTGAAAGCGCAGGAAGGCCTCGCCCTCCTCCCAGTGCAGGAGGGTGGCACGGACCTCCACGATCTCGCCGGTGAGGTCGAACGCCACGGTGCATTGGTCGCCGTCCGCGATGCCGAGCGGACGGTCCAGCAGCAGGCGGGCGCCCGACATGGATATGTCAGAGGAATGGGCCGCCGCACGACGCCCGTCAGACAGGACGAGTTCGGCCGGCAGGTTTACCTCGACCCGCGCGCGGTCACGCATCTGCTCACGCTCCAGCCCCACGGCAATGGCGGCCGAGACGGGGACGAGGCACAGCGCGGTCCAGAGTGTGTTCAGCAGATAGGCATGGAATTCGAGCGATCCCGGCTCCGTCGTCAAGGTGCCGTAGACGCCAATGCTGACGCCGACCAGCAGAGCACCGAGCAGAAGAAGCGTCGGCAGCACGGCGCGGACGTCGAGATAGCCTTCCTCCAGCCGCCCCCCCTTGTCGGTGACATTGAACTTGCCCTTGCGCGGGTCCCATAGCGTCGCGAGCGTGACGAGGATGAGGGGCGCCGCCATGCAGGCTTCGTAGATCTCGGACCAGAAGGAGTGGCGATTTTTTCCATTCAGGCGTGAGGCGGTGCCGATGGCGTGGAACATGTGGCTGCCGGCATAGGTAATGATGGCCAGCGGCGAGGCCGCGATGATGTTCTGGCCGAAGAAGAGGAAGGCGAGCGGGGAGGTCAGAAACACGATTCGCGGAAGCGCGAAGAGGAAGGAAAAACCGGCCGTGAAATAGCAGAGCCGCTGTGCCCAGGTGAGGCCAGGAGCAAAGGGCGTGTTCTCCTGGCGCATGATCTGGATCATGCCCCGGGCCCAGCGCATGCGCTGGCCAATATGGATGGCGAGCCGTTCAGTCGCCAGGCCAGCGGCCAATGGCAGGCGGATATAAGCCGTGTGCCAACCCTTCTGCTGCATCCGGAGCGAGCAGTGACAGTCTTCGGTCACCGTCTCGTGCGGGACACCACCGACTTCCATCAGCGCGGTGCGCCGGATGAGAGCGCAGGAGCCGCAGAAGAAGGCTGCGTTCCACAGGTCGTTGCCTGGCTGGATAGCACCGTAGAAGAGCAGCCCCTCGTTCGGGACGGGTCGGCTGCGCGCGAGGTTCCGCTCGAAGGGATCGGGCGAGTAGAAGTAGTGCGGGGTCTGCACCAGGGACAGGCGCTCGTCGCGCACCAGCCAGCCAGCCGTCATCTGCAGGAAGGCGCGCGTGGGTGCGTGGTCGCAGTCGAAGATGGCGATGTATTCGCCGTCCGTGTGGCGCAGCGCGTGGTTGATGTTGCCGGCCTTGGCGCCCTTGTTGTCGGGGCGGATGATGTAGCCGCAGCCGATCTCCTCGCAGAAGGCGCGGAACTCCGGGCGGCGACCGTCATCCAGAACATAGACGTTCAGCTTGTCGCGGGGCCAGTCCATGTTCATGCAGGCAAGCACCGTCGGCCGGACGATCTCGAGGCTCTCGTTGTAGGAAGGGACGTAGACATCCACGCTTGGCCACTCCGCGGGATCGCGGGGCAGTGCGGTGGGCTTGCGGTTCAGCGGGTAGGTGAGCTGGGCGTAGGAAAGGAAGAGGAGGGCAGCGGCGTAGCACTCCGCCGCGAAGAGGCCGAGCGAGAGAAAGCCCTGCAGGAAGGCCTCGAACTCCAGTGTCTCCGTCAGGCGCCACCAGAGATAGCGGGAGGTGATGGCGAAGGAGAGCATGACGAGGAGAACGGTGGCGCGGCGGGTCTTCGACAGATTGACGAGCAGGAAGGCGGCGATCCCCACAAAGGTGAGTACCGCCTGCTGCTCGCCGCTCAGCGGCACCGTGATAACGAACAGGGTAGCGAGCAGCCCCAGCAGGATGCTGGCGAGCCGCATGGCCCGCCCGACGATGGGAAGGCGTCCGGTTGTCGCGGTCATACGCATGGCCGTCATTGGCGCCGTGCCCAATTCTGCAGAAGGGAGTGGTGCGGCGAGAGGGCTGGCGGGCCGAGCCGCCCGAGCAGCGCCTCTGTGAGTTCGGCGAGATCCTCGGCCGCTCGGGTGCCATGCATTTCGACCGGAAGCCGGCGGTCGGCGAGCGCTTCTGCAACGGCCAGGTCGCGGCCGACCACGCCGAGCAGGCGGGAGCCCATCGATGTCCTGGCCATGTCGAGCACAGCGGAGGAAAGGGGCTGATCCAGTTCAACCTGGTTCAGCGCCAGAACCGCCTGCCTCGCCACCCGCGTGGTCATGGTTCCCCTGCCGAGAAAGCTGCCGTCCGCGATACGGGGAATGAGCGAGGCACTGCCGCCATCCGCCAGGAGCACGACAACAGGCAGGTCGAGGAGCGGCAGGAGGGCCGAAAGTGCGGGTGATGGGCCTGGGGGGGTATCCACCACGACGATGCGCCGAGCGTCAGCCAGCATCTCGCGCACGGGGCCGGACAAAGCTTCAGGACGGTCGATCAACAGGCGCCCGAGATCCATCGCCTGCCGTGGCTCCACTGCGCCGAACGGAAGGAGGGAAATTCCATAGGGGGTCGGGCGCAAAGCCGTGTGCCAAGCCATTCCCCGGCTGAGGCCTGAGAGGAAGCCATCCTCATCCCGAAGAGAGCGGCCCAGATGCAGCCGCAAGGCATTCTGCGGATCAAGGTCGAGCGCGAGCACGTCACGGCCGCGGGCGGCAAGGAGCGCCGCCACATTGGCGGCGAGCGTGGTCTTACCGACGCCGCCCTTCGGCGAGACAAAGACGACGAGCGGCATCAGGTTCCCCTTGCAGGGCGGACCCGCCGGCGCAGGCGCAACGGGGAGGGCGATGGTTTTGAGGCAGAGGCGGGCGGCGGCGCGTGACGCTCCAAGGCTGCGAAGCGAGGAAGCGCAACCTCTGCCGCGACTTCGTCGAGCAAGGCGAAACGCCGATTGGGGCAGGGTGAAGGGAGGTTAGTAGGTGATGGATCAGGTAAAGGCCCCGCCGCAGGGCCAGCTGGCGACACGGCACGCAGGATGACCGGCGAGGGAGGTTTGTCCCTCTCCAGGTGAGGTGCCTGGGATGCAACCGCTGGCGAAAGGGGAGCGGCAGGAGCCGTTTCCACGTCCGGCTGGAGGCACTGCACCCCCGGTACCATCGCAGCTTCGGCCTGTGTGGCCCTTTGCACCTCCACGACGACTTTTGGGGATGGTGCATCCGTCAAAGCGACAGAAGGCTCGACGCGAATGGACGGATACTTAACATAAACAAACCCGCGCAAGCCGCATGCGCTAAGGAGGCGGCCAATCGAGCTGTCCATGCGCGAATCAAACCTGTTCTTTGCTACGGCAGGTTGATGATAGCAGCTTTGACACTCGTTGACCAGTGAGTTCACAATCGCGCGACCGACTCTTCTGATCCTGCCACAGCCGGGCTCTTGAGGAGGGCTTTATGGCGCAAAGCATTATAGTTCGAACTAGTAACAAATGCTAGATTTCTTCCGGAGAGGCGGCTGTCTCCGAAACTTGGGAGCCGGACGATTTGGCCCACAAGCTTTAATCCTCTGTAATTGCACAGCTCTTTTGAGCCGCCTTCACCCAGAGTCGGTATTCCCCATCCTTGGGCGACCGAAATTTCCCGCGAATTACACCCCAAGCCCCAAGCTTCAGTTGTGCTGATCGGGGGCGCAGCGATGCAGTGTCAATCGAACGGCTACGCCAACATCTGCCACCGCATTCATGAGGCACTTGCAGAATCAACCCCCTTCCCCTTCCGCCCGCCGGACGCGTTTCCCAGACCAGCAAGAATGCGACCGGCGGCAAGCCGAACGCCAAGGCAGCTTGAGCAAAGCTGCCCGGAGCAGCCGCAAGAAAGGCGACAGCTGAGGGCCAAGCCCTGTGCAACCCGTTCTGGGATCCTTGAGCCTTGTTCGGAGCTTCACATGCCAGCCGAGCCGCCGGCCCCAACTCGACTGAACAACACTCCCAAGAACAAAACTAAGCCGCGGGCTGAACGACGGAGCGGCTAACGTTTGCTGCTGCCGCAGTGTTCCTGGTTTCCGGCATGGCCAGCCAGAACAGGACGGCGCCAGTGGCTGCGACAGCGGCCAAGGCAAAGAAGGTCACGTCATAGCCGGAATGAACCAGCAGCTGGCCGGCAACTGCCAAGCTGACGACGCCGCCAATACCCTGCACTGTGCCCACGACGCCCTGGGCAGCCGCAAAATGCCCGGTGCCGCGTGTCAGGTCAGCCACGACGACCGGGAAGAGTGCCCCCATGAGCCCTGCGCCGACACCGTCCAGCAGCTGGACGCCGATCAGCCAGGCGGTGTTGTCGGATAGGGTGTAGAGCGCTCCGCGCAGGGCCAGTGCGACAAAGGCGACGAGGATGAGCGGCTTACGTCCCCAGACATCCGCCCGCACTCCGGCCAGGGCCGCCGTCGGCACCATCACCAACTGCGCTGCGATGGCCGAGGCTGCCGTGAGGGCAATTCCCTGGCCGAGGTTTTGTTGGGCAAGCTTCTGCGAGACCAGCATGAGCATGGACCCATTGGCGAGGTGGAACAGTGCTCCGCAGGCAGCGAAGATCAGCAGTGCCCGGGATTGTAACAGTACGCGCCAGGCAGAGGGCCTCGCCACCAGCCCCGTCTCACCGGGCAGCAATCCCCGAGCGACTTCGTGGTTGATGGCGCGGGCGGGCACTGCTGCGGCTGCGGCCAGCGTGGCCATCAAAGTGAGCGCCATGGACCAGAATAGCACCTTGCTGCCGAACAAGGGTGCCGTGAGCAGGATGGCCAAGCTGACTGCCCCATCTCCCAGATGGAAAAGAGACTCATTCCTACCCGCCCGCCGGGCGAAGCGAGCCGGGCCGACTACCCCGAGCGAGATGGCAGCGAGCGTCGGCCCAATGGTTACGCCGGCCAGTGCGCCAACCAAGCCGGACACCGCAACCGACCAGAACTGAGGTGCGAGGGGGACCACGAGGCAGGTCACGGTGACGATGAGGGCTGCGCAGGCGATCAGGGCACGCTTGGATCGTACGGCATCCACAAGCGCACCCATCGGCGCCTGGGAGACCAGTCCGGTCAGGCCGCCAATAGCGATGGCCGCGCCGATGCTACCCGCGTCCCATCCATGCTCCGTCATCAGGTAAACGCCGAGGAAGGCACCGAGCCCGTACCGGGCGTCGGAGACAAAGAAGCTCAGCGCGTCCAGAGCGCGCTCGGCTCGCCGCTCCTGTTGCATGTGCTGCCTCCCGGAGCAGAGCTCCACAAAGCTAACCAGCTTGTCCTCCCGGCGTTTCAGAGCTGGCGATGCGAAGGGGCAGAAAGCAGGAGCACCACTGGTGGCAAGGTCAATCCGAGAGATGCTCGTGGGGGTGGTGGCCACGGCAAGGGCAACCACGGTGGCGTGAGCAAGGGTGCCACAGGCGTTCGGGGCATGTTCAGCAAAGAGAGCCGCTAGAAGGAGCATTCGGAAGCGGAGGCGAAGGACTGCAAGCCTCAGGCCGCCTTGGACGGAGGGGCGGCTGCTCGTGCGGCGGTGGCGGCATGTAACGCGGGCCAACTGTCTGGTCGCGAATCATTGTTCGCATTCGGTGGCGCCATGCTCCAGATCCATCTCAACGCCCGCACCACCTCCGCTGTCCGAACCGAGATCGCCCGCTCTACCGAGCCTTGTTCCTTCGACCGCTCTAAATTACCGTCCTGCCAGGATTGCCAACGATGGCCGGCGCAGGCGCGCAGAACCTGCGGCGAGAACAAGGAAGCCGAGAAATGTCCACCAACAGCCCTGCAGAGCGCCCGCTTTCCCGCCGCTTGGTCCTAGGTGCCGGGCTGGGTACCGGGCTCGGTTCGGGGCTCGCCTTCCCTGCAGGCGCTCAGGCGCCCTGGCCGAGCCGCCCGATCACCCTGGTGGTGGGATTCCCACCTGGTGGACAGACCGACTTTGCGGCTCGCATGGTGCAGCCCGGCCTCGGCACCGCCCTGGGCCAGACTGTTGTCATCGAGAACCGCGGCGGCGCTGGCGGCAATCTTGGTACTGAGGCGGTGATGCGCGCGCGGCCGGACGGCTACACGCTGCTCGCGGGCAATTCGAGCCCAATGGCCATCAACCCCCATACATTCCCAAACATGACCGTCAACCCGCTCGACATGGTGCCGATTGGATTGTCCTTGCAGAGCTCCATGGTCCTCTGCGTGCACCCCTCCGTGCCTGCCACCAATGTTCAGGAATTCGCCGCCTGGGTGAAGGCGCAGCGCAGTGGCGTGAACTACGGCACCCCTGCTGCCGGCAGCCTCTCGCACTGCGCGATGGAGCTCTTCCGCAGCCGTATCGGCAGCCCCACCATGGAGAGCGTGCCTTACCGCGGCAGCGGCCCCGCCATCCAGGACTTCATCGCCAACCGCTTCAGCGCGATGTTCGACGGCGCCTCCGTCGTGGCGCCCTTTGTTAAGGCCGGGCAGCTGCGCGCCATCCTCGTCACCGGCTCGAACCGATCCCCCGCCTTCCCGGATGTCGCGACCTCCGCCGAGCAGGGGCTGAACGACTTCACCTTTACCGCCTGGATCGGCCTCTTCGCCCCGCGCGGCACGCCGGATGACATTATCCGCAAGGTTTACGCCGCGCAGAACACGGCCCTGCAAGATGCGACACTGCGCGAGCGGATCACCAGCCAGGGCGACGAGCCCGGCAGCGGCACCACCGAAGACTTCGCCGCCATGGTCCGCCGCGACCACGCTCTCTGGGGCGAGGTAGTGCGCGCGAACAACATCACCGCGAGCTGACTATTCCCGCCTGATCACGCATCGCTGGGCTCTGACCACAACGCCGCTACGTGGTGATTTTGGCCTCAGCGAACGGCGGGCCTGCGCCCTGACGCACCAGCACCGCTCGACACAGCGAAAGCCGAGCGGACCGGACCCTCATTAGATATCCGGCGGAGGATCCACGAGATCGCACACGCCAGGATTCGTCACGGCTACCGGCGGCTCCACATGAGAGCCGTCCCCACATGGCCCTGGGCCAAAGGACACCGCAGGAATGCCGTTCTCCAGCAAGCCTCTCAGGGCCGTCGGGGAGCTCCATCGCCGTCGAGGACTAACGTTGGTCCTGGACCACCAAACCCAAGCGCCTCACTAGGCCCACACATTCTCAAGCGGGCACTTAGATCGTCAGAGTGTATCCAATCCGCTGCGCGGCATTCCTGATATGCACAGCCATCGCATCCTTCGCTGCTATCGCTGAGCCGGACAAGATCGCATCGTGGATCGCAGCGTGCTCAGCGAGTGTGACCTCGATGATCCGCCCCACGAAGCTGTCCGGGCGTGCCCGCGTCGCCAGGATGGTCTCCCGGATCTGGTCGGAAAGGAAGCTCACCACCGCGGCAATCTGAGCGTTGCCGGTCGCTCGCGCAACGGCGCGATGGAAGTCGAGATCGGCATCGACCCCGCCCGCCTTTCCCTCGGACTCTTGCACCATGCGCTCATAGGCATGGGCGATAACCGCAAGGTCGGCATCGCTCCGCCGTTCCGCCGCCAGCCCCGCAGTCTGGATTTCCAGCATGGCGCGTAGTTCGAACACGTTGGCAAAGGTGGTGCGGTCGCTCAGCAGCTCCGCGTCGAAGCGGAGCACGCCGGTGCCCTGTGTCCGCGCCACGAAGGCCCCGACGCCCTGGCGGGACTGCACCAGCCCGTCCGCCCGCAGGCGCGAGATCGCTTCCCGCACTACGTTACGGCTGACACCATAGGTATCCGCGAGTGCACGCTCTGTGGGCAGGCGCTCGCCCAGCTTCCAACGCCCTTCGGCGATGGCCTCGGCCACCAGCGAGGCGACGCGGGATGGGAGTTGCGGCGCCCGGTTGATGGGGTTGCTCATCGACCCTCTTGGCATATCCATCACGCTACGGGAACAGGCGCCGCCGCCTCCGGCAATCCTTCGCGGATGCGCCGGAGTTCTGTCGCCTCCTCCGGGTTCATGGCCATCCCTCCATCCGGAAATCCGCAGGGCTCAAGGCGCTGCATGAGGACTGTTCCATCAGCATCGCAAAGCCGACCAGCCCGCTGACCAAGGCCTTCCTGGGCGTGTCGGCCGTGTCCGACGCGGAGAGCGGTTTGCGCGGTCTTTGAATGACGCCGAGCGTATGATCCATGCTGCCCCGCGACATTAATTCGAAAGTGGAGGACGCGTCGCTCCGCGTGCGGGCCTGTCGTGGCAGAAACGGAGCCCAAGTCAGGCATAATGGTCTGCACCGGCGCCATGCGCGAAAAGGGCCCAAGCACGACGGCAGGCACCACGTAGAGCATGCCCTCGAACTCAATGACGAACTGCTTCCCGTCATCGTCCGGCTTGCCCTTGCGGAGACTGCGCAGTCCGCTCCGGATCCGGTCATCTGGCGGCAGGGTCTCGATGCCAAGCACGAGGTCCTGTGCCGTGCCGTAGCGGTTCAAGCGCTGTCTCCGTTCGGCCCTGGGCAGCTGGCTGACGCCCGAAAAAAGGGATGGGCGATTAGCACGCCCCACAAGGACTTGTCCTACAATAGGATGACATGCCAGAGTTGGGCAACAGAGAAGCAATTGGTGCAACTGCACCGAAAAGCCTCCGGCCTATTTGGGGAACGTCCATGGAGTCGAACACGGGCGGCAAGCTCGCCCTAGCTGTCGCGCCAACCCACGCCACCGCGCCGCGCATGACCCACTTGGGAGCCACCGCCCGCCTGGACGGATCACCGTGAGTTCCGGTTGGCGGATGCGAGCGGTGGCACCAAGGCTGTGACCAGCCCTTCCGCGATGCACCCCAGGGCTACGCACGGCGTGCCAGCTGGCGCAGCGCAGGGCAATGGGTCGGTAGAAGGCAAGGATGTCGATGCGGATGCGCTTCCGGGCAGCAACCCCGTACTGCCCATCATCGACGCCCATCAGCACTTCTGGGACCTGAAAGCCAACTACCATCCCTGGCTCCGCGATCCCGAACCGATCCCGTTCCGCTACGGTGACTACAGCGCGCTGCGCCGCAACTATCTCCCGCAGGATTACCGGACCGACGCAGCCAAGTACCCGGTCGTGGGCACCGTCCACATGGAGGCCGAGTTCGACCCGGCCCACCCGGTCGCGGAAACCAGATGGCTGGAGCGTCTGGCGGCACGGGAAGGGCTGCCCAGTGCCTGCGTCGCCCAGGCACGGCTGGATGACCCGGAGGTGGGCGCGGTACTGGCGGCACAGGCGGCCCGTCCCTTGGTGCGCGGCATTCGCCACAAGCCGCGCTCCACAGCGCGGCCTGAGGATGCACAAAGGGGTGTGCCCGGCTCCATGGACGATCCGGCCTGGCGGCGCGGCTACGCAATGCTGGAGCGGCACGGGCTGAGCTTCGACCTGCAGACGCCCTGGTGGCACCTGGATGCCGCCTTCGATCTGGCAAGCGACTTCCCGGGCACGCAGGTCATCGTGAATCATACCGGCCTGCCGGCGGACCGGAGCCCCGAGGCACTGCGCGCTTGGCGCGGCGCGCTCGAAGTGCTGGCCCGTGCGCCCAATGTCGCGCTCAAGGTGTCCGGTCTCGGCCTGCTGGGCCAGCCCTGGCGCGCGGAGGCCAATGTTCCCGTGATTCGCGATGCCATCACGGTGTTCGGGCCCGATCGGTGCCTCTTCGCCAGCAACTATCCGGTGGACAGCTTGGCCGGCAGCTTCGACGCCATCGTGGACGGCTTCCTGCAGGCGATCACCGGCCGCCCAGAAGCCGAGCGCCGCGCGATGCTCCACGACAACGCCGAGAGGATTTACCGCCTTTAGCAATACGCCGGGAACGCGGGAGCGATGAACGGCGCTTCCGCCCCTGGCCCGCGACAGCAAACAGTAACCGGGAGGAAGACCGCACCATGCTTGGACGACGCAGCATCCTCGGCAGTGCCGCCACCCTGGCCGGCACCGCTTCGCTCGGCCTCACCGGTGACGCACTGTTCCGGTGGTCCCGCGCCTGGGCGCAGGAACAGCCCTTCAGGCCCGAGCCGGGCGCGCAGCTCCGCTTCCTCCGCTGGAGCCGCTTCCTGGACGCCGAGGACAAGGCCACGACGGAGAACATCCGCGCCTTTACCGAGGCAACGGGCGTGCCCGTGCGCATCGATAACGTCTGGCAGGACGACGTGCAGCCGCAGCTCAGCGTCGCCGCCAATGTCGGCAGCGGTCCCGACCTGGCCTGGACGCTGCACACCACGCCGCACCTCTTCGCCGACAAGCTGCTCGATCTCTCCGATGTGGCCGACCACATCGGGAGCAGGTATGGCGGCTGGTATCCGCTGATCGAACAGTACGGGAAGCGAGATGGGCGCTGGATCGGCATCTCCAACGTCGTGATCGGCGTGCTGCCGGTGTACCGCATATCCGCGATGAAGGAGGCTGGGTTCCAGAGCTTCCCCACCGACACCGATGGCTTCCTGAAGCTGTGCGCGGAACTCAAGCGGATCGGCAAACCCGCGGGCTTCGCCTTCGGCCGCGCGCCCAGCGACGGCAACTCCTTCTGCCACTGGCTGCTCTGGTCACATGGCGGCAGGCTGGTGGACGAGAACAACCGGGTCGCACTCAACAGCCCGGAAACCCTGCGCGCCCTAGACTATGCGCGCGCCCTCGCGCCCAGCTTCATTCCGGGGACGGTGTCCTGGACCGACGCCTCGAACAACAGCGCCTTTCTGGGCGAGCAGGTCTGGCTGACCAACAATTCCGTGTCCGTCTACGCCAAGGCACGCAACGACAGGATGGCCTTCGCCGACGACATCGACCACGCGAACTGGCCCATCGGCCCGGCCGCGCAGCCGACCGAGATGCACCTCGTTTACCCCTTTATCGCCTTCCGCTACACGCGCTACCCGAATGCCGCGAAGGCGTTCCTCACCTTTCTGCTCGAGAAGCCGCAGTACGAGCGGGTGCTCGACGGTTCCGTGGGTTATCTCAGCCACGCCCTGCGTGCCTATGAATCCAGTCCGCTCTGGGATCGCGACCCGAGGATCCGGGTGTTCCGGGATGTGGCGGCGCGGGGACGCTCTGTAGGCTATGCCGGCACGCTCGGCACCGCTTCAGCGGCAGCTCTGGCGGAGAACATCGTGTCCGACATGTTCGGCGAAGTCGTGACGGGGCAGACCTCGCCGCGGGATGCCGTGCGCAGCGCCGAGCGGCGCGCCCAACGCATTTATCGGAGTTGAGCGGCATGGCCAGGGTTGGCTTCATCGGCCTGGGCACCATGGGGCGCGGCATGGCGGCGAACCTCCTCGCCGCCGGCCACGCGCTGCATGTCCACGACGTCCGGCTCGAAGCGGTGGAGGAGTTTGCCGCTCGTGGCGCTACAGCTGCCGCCACGGTGGCCGAGGCAGCGCGCGATGCCGATGCGGTGGTGCTCATGCTGCCGGACACGCCGCAGGTGGAGGAGGTCGTGCTCGGCCCAGGGGGGCTCGTGGAGAACCCGCCGGCGGGCGGGCTGGTGATCGACATGAGCACCATCTCCGCGGCGGCCAGCCGCAGCATGGCGGCGCGGCTAGAGGCCGTCGGCACGGCCATGCTGGACGCCCCCGTATCCGGCGGCCCGCAGGGAGCGGAGAGCGGCAGCCTTTCCATCATGGCAGGGGGGACGGAGGCGGGCTTCGCGGCGGCGCAGCCCATCCTTGCCGCGCTGGGCACCACGGTGCGGCATGTCGGTCCACCCGGCGCGGGGCAGACGGTGAAGGCGTGCAACCAGCTCGTCTGCGCCCTGAACCTGCAGGCGATCTGCGAGGCCCTGGCGCTGGGCCGCGCCGCCGGGCTGGACCTGGAATTGCTGCGGGAGGTGCTGATGGGTGGCGCCGCGTCCTCCTGGATGCTGCAGAACCTCGGACCAAAGATGATCGCCAAGGACGCGAGCGCGGGCTTCCGCATCGACCTGAAGCTGAAGGACCTGCGCCTTGCCGGCGAACTCGGCTTCCAGCACGGGCTGCCGCTGCCCGGCCTCGCCCTGGCAACCAGCCTTTACCTGGAGGCCCGCGCGCATGGCGAGGGCGCCAACGGCAACCAGGCCCTGTTCCGCGTGTATGACCGCCTGACCAACCAGGCCGGGGAGGCGCCGTGATGCCCGAGCCCCGCATCGGCTTTCTCGGCATCGGGATCATGGGCGAGGCGATGGTGTTGCGGCTGCTGGAGCGCGGCCGCCCCGTCACCGTATGGAACCTGGAACCGGAGCGCCTGGAGCGGGTAATCCCGCACGGCGCGGTGGCCGTCCCCACCCCTGCCGCCGTGGCCGCCGCGAGCGATGTGGTCATTCTGTGCGTGCTGCACACGGAAGCCGTGGCGCGCTGCGTCTTCGGACCGGACGGCATCGCCTCGGCCGGGCCGGCCGCCGGCAAGATCCTGCTCGATCACTCCACCGCCGACCCCGCGGCCACGCGCGAGATGGCGGCGCGACTGCGCGCGGAGACCGGGATGGGCTGGGTGGACGCACCCGTCTCCGGCGGCCCCCAGGCTGCCCGCGCCGGCACGCTGACGATCATGATGGGCGGCGATCCCGGCGAGATCGCGACACTCGATCCGGTGCTGCGCGATCTCGGCACCAATGTCACGCGCATGGGGCCGGTCGGGGCGGGGCAGACCACCAAGGTGCTGAACCAGGCGATCGTGGGCACCGGCTTCGTGCTGATGGCCGAGGCGCTGGCCATGGCAGAAGCGGCGGGACTGGACGCCGCCGCCCTGCCGGCCGGGCTTGCCGGCGGCCACGCGGACGGCTCGCTGCTGCAGAAGATCTACGCCCAGATGCAGCGCCGCGACTTCGAGCCGCCCACCAGCTACGCGCGCCAGCTGCTGAAGGACCTCAAGGCCGTGAAGGCCTTCGCCCACGACCTGGAACTGGAACTGCCGCTGGTGGAAACCGCGGTGGGGCGCTTCGCCGACTACGTGGCCCAGGGCAACGAGATGGTGGACAGCGCTTCCGTCATCCGCCTGTACCGGCCGGACCCTTGAGCGCAATGCGCGGCGCCGCCGGAAGGGAATGAGCGTCGCAATGGGAGGAGACAAGAACGCCATGATCCGCATGACCCGCCGCCTCGCGCTGGCCACCGGCACCCTTGCCGCCGCCGCGGTCGCCTTTCCCCGATCATCCTGGGCCGCCACGCTGCGCTACGCGCATGTCGGCTCCGAGGGCGACGTGCAGACGCGCTTCGCCACCGAGTTCGCGGCGTTGGCGCGGCAGAAGAGCGGCAACAAGACCGAAATCCGCGTCTTCCCCAACAGCCAGCTCGGCGGCGTGTCGGAGATGGTGGACGGCATCCAGGCCGGGTCCATCGCCGCCGGCCACCATGAATTCGCCTCGCTGGCCAAGTTCGTGCCGGAACTGGGCGTGTTCAACGCGCCCTATGTCTACCGAGACGGCGCTCATGCCCTGCGCGCCACCGATCCTGCCTCACCCGTTCTGGCGGAGTTGAACGAGCGGCTGGTGCGCAGCGGCGGGCTGCGGATCATCGGGCGCCTGTACCGGGGGCCCCGGCACATCACCGCGAAGTTCCCGGTGCGCCGGCCCGAGGACCTTCGCAACCGCGCCTTCCGCGCCGTGCCTATCGACCTCTGGGTGTCCATGGTGAAGGGCTTCGGCGCCGTGCCGACACCCGTAGAGGTGGCGGAGCTGCCCACGGCACTGATGACCGGCACGGTGGTCGGGCAGGAGAATCCGCTGACCATGATCAGCGCGAACCGGCTCTACGAGGTACAGTCGCACGTGTCGCTGACCGGGCACATGCTGTCCCTCCTTGCAGTCTTCGCCAATGAGCGCACCTGGCAGCGCCTGCCGGCCGAGGAGCGCGATGCCATTTCTGCCGCCCTTGCGGAGAAGGCACAGGAATCCCTCGGCTGGGCGGAAGCGGCGGACCAGGCCCTGGTGGCCGAGCTGCGCGGGCGCGGCATGACCGTGATCACCGAGGCGGAGGGGCTGGACAACGCCGCCTTCCGCACCGCCGTTCAGGCCCAGGTAAAGCGGGACTTTCCGGCCTGGTCGCCTCTGATCGACCGGATCGGCGCCATCGCCTGACCTTCCGATGACTGCCGGGCGGCGCCGTTGCACCCCCGGCCCTTCCTTCCTGCCCAGTCCGGAGCCACCCACGCCCATGCGTATTCCCAAGGCCGTGCTCGGCGCGCTCTCGATCGCGCTGATGCTAGGGTTGGTTGCCCTGCCCACTATCCAGATCCTGGTGCGCGAGGTGTTCCAGCTGCCGATCTTCGGGCTGGACGAGGTGGCGCGGCTCTTCATGATCCTTGGGGTCTTTATGGCCTACCCGCTGGTGATCGACGCCGGCGAGAACCTGATGATGGGCGAGTTCAAGGCGGCGCTGCCGTCCGGGGCGCGGAGGGTGGCCGACCTGGCGATCGGCTTGTGCTGCGCGGCGGCCTGCCTGGGCATGGTCTGGGCGCTGTGGGAAGCGCTGGCGGCCAACCCGCGCAACCGCACGCCGACGCTGGGCATCCCGTTCTGGATCTATCTGGGCGGCGCAGCGGTGGGCTTCGGCGGCGGAGCGATGCTGCACCTTGCCCGGTTGGGACGCCCCCAGTCCGAGGCCAAGATCGTGACCGCGAGCTGACGCGCCGCGATGCTCGGGTATCTCGCCATCGCCGGCTTCATGGCCCTGTTCATGGCCGGCTTCCCCATCGTCTATTCCATCCTCATCCCCTGCATCGGCTACGTGCTGATCGAGGACCTGCCGCTGACGCTGCTGGCGCAGCGCGTGACCTACGCCCTGGACAGCTTCCCCCTGGTGGCCGTGCCCTTGTTCATCTTCGTGGGCAACCTGATGAACCTGTCGGGGATCACCGATCGAATCTTCAACTTCGCGGATACGCTGTTCAGCCGCATCCATGGCGGGCTGGCGCAGGTGAACATCCTGGGCAGCCTGATCTTCTCCGGCATTTCCGGCGCCGCGCTGGCTGATATCGCGGGACTCGGGCGGGTGGAGATCAAGGCGATGCGCGAGCGCGGCTTCGATGCACCCTTTGCGGCCGCCGTCACCGCCTCCTCCTCGCTACTCGGGCCGATCTTCCCGCCCTCGATCCCGCTGATTGTGTACGGCTCCGCCACCTCGGTGTCGGTGGTGCAACTGCTGCTGGCTGGCATCCTGCCGGCGGTGGTGTGCACGATCTTCCTGATGATCGCGGCAGGCCTCGTGTCTGTGCGGGCAGGGTACCCCCGCGCCTCTCGCTGGCCGACCCTGCGGGAGGCCTGGGATGCCACCTTGCCTGCCATCCCAGCCCTGATGGCACCGGTGCTGATCATCCTGGGCATGCTGCTGGGGATCTTCACCCCCACCGAGGCGGCGGCTGTAGCGGTGCTCTACGTGCTGTTCGTGGGTTTCGTGGTGCATCGCGAGATGACGCTGAAGCATGTGCTGGACTCCGCCCTGCTCACCGCGCGCAACACCGCCGCCATCCTGGTGATCGTGGCGGCGGCGGCAATGCTGGGCTGGATCCTGTCGGTGGAGCAGATCCCGCAGGAGTTCTCGACCTTCGTCACGAGCCTGTCGAAGGATCCACTGACCCTGCTGGTGCTGGCCAACGTCATCTTCTTCCTGGCTGGCATGTTCCTCGACAGCACCACCGCGACGCTGCTGATCGTGCCCATCGTCGCCCCACCCCTGGTGGCGGCCGGAGTGGACCCGGTGCATCTCGGCTTGGTCGTCGTGTTCAACCTGATGATCGGCCTGCTGACACCGCCCATGGGACTGGCGCTGTTCCTGATGGCCGATATTGCGGAAATCAGTATGCGCCAGCTGCTGCGCGCGCTGGTGCCCTTCTACATCCCCTTGATCGTGACGCAGGTGGTGATCACGGCGTGGCCGGATGTGGTGCTGGCAATCCCGCGGATGATCCGCTGACACCGACAAAGGCGGCTTGGGCCTGCCTGCTTTGTGCTCTGGGTTCCCGTACTTGCCCCTTTTCCATCATCGCCCAGGCATGAATAGGCCTCTCCCGATTCCCTGGAGCGCCACAGCGCTGTAACGGCCGCCCATCTGCCTGTGCGCGTCGGGCATGGCGCATGGCGATGCGGCGCCAGTCGTTGAAGCGAACGAACAGTTCTCGATGCGGTACTTCTGCCGATAGAGGATCTGGTCGCAGGGGATCCGGACCTTGCGGCTCTTGCTCGACGGAACACAGGTCTGGATGCCGCGGTCGACCAGGACCTGACGAAAGCGGTTGCTGGCATCGCCTTGTCGCCCAGCAGTGCCTCGTCGGGCGACAGGAGGGGCAGCATCAAACTCTCTCCCTTATGGCCGCTCATCCACCTTTCTGAGAGCAGCAGGACCACGATGAGGCCCTCACCATCGCAGACGGCATGGAGTTTGAAGTTCACGCCGTCCTTGGTGCGCCAATACGGCGTTGAACGATCCCGTTTGGAGGAGACTGGTCGCTGTGCGGTGGGCCTTGAGGGGGGTGGTCGATCAACAGCCAGCCTGACTCACCGGCTGGTCCCCCTAAGATACGGTTGAGGACGCTTAGGCGGCTTCATCGCAGGAAAGGTTTGTAGAGGGTCTTGTGCGGCCGTATTCCCCTGGAACGTTCCTTTTCCGGGTGGTGTGGACGATGCCGCTGCCCACCCGCTGATCGTCTATCCGCCCCCCTTTGAGAGAGCGGAGAGTAGGGCGCGATCCGCCAGATCTGCACCCTCGCCAGCCAGCCATGCAGCACCTCCGGCCGCCATGGAAGCCGCTAATCACATCAGGCGCCAGCGCGGGACAATGGATCCTGAACCCAGGGTCGCAACAACACTCCATCATAGCCCAAATCCACTCCCAACACGCACCCCTCCCGCCACTGCCGGTGGGTCTCGTTCCTTCCCCAGGCTCATTGCCTGTTTGAAACCCCTTGCCGGCGCCTCGCCCGCCCCCCATGCTCGTCTTAACAAGAAGTCATGAGGGAGCGTTCGGGTGGGCGAGGGCGAGCCGATCCTGCGGGCGGATTCCGTGTCCCTGCGCTTCGGCGGCATCAGGGCGCTGACGGAGGTCTCCTTCACCGTTCAGCGCGGCGAAATCTTCTCGATCATAGGTCCGAACGGCGCCGGGAAGACCTCGATGGTCAATTGCGTGTCCGGCCGCTACCGCCCGAGCGAAGGGCAAATTCTGTTCGACGGCAACGACATCACCCGGCTGCGGCCAAATCGGCGGGCGGCCCTTGGCCTCGGGCGCACCTTCCAGAACCTGGCACTGTTCGGGCACATGAGTGTGCTCGAAAATATCATGGTCGGGCGCCACCACTTGCTGCGGTCCGGGTTCCTGTCCGGCATGGCCTACTGGCTGGGCGGCGCGCAGCAGGAGGAGCTGCGTCATCGCCGCGAAGTCGAGGAAATTATCGACTTCCTGCAGATTCAGCACATCCGGAAAGCCCAGGCGGGCACCCTGTCCTACGGGCTGCGCAAACGGGTGGAGCTGGCGCGGGCGGTGGCGCTGCGGCCGAAGCTCATCCTCCTCGACGAACCTATGGCCGGCATGAACCTCGAGGAGAAGGAGGACATGGCGCGCACCATCCTCGACCTGAACGAGGAATGGGGCATGACCATCCTGATGATCGAGCACGACATGGGCGTGGTCATGGACATTTCCCACCGCGTCATGGTGCTCGATTTCGGCCGCAAGCTGACGGAGGGCCGGCCGGACGAGGTGATGGCGCATCCGGATGTCCGCCGGGCCTACCTCGGCGAGGCCGACGAGGCGCCGAGCGAGGCGGTGCCGGCATGAACGGCGCCCCCGCGGGGCGGGACGACTGCTTCCCCCGCCTGCTGCGCCGCAACGCCCGTGCCCATGGTCCCGAGGTCGCGCTGCGGGAGAAGGACCTGGGCATCTGGCGCTCCTTCACCTGGGGCGAGTACGAGGCGCGGACGCGCTCCATCGCACTCGGGCTACGCGCGCTGGGCGTTGGGCCCGGGGACGTGGTAGCGCTGATCGGGGACAACCGGCCGGACTGGGTCATGGGCGAGGTCGCCGCCCATGCGCTGGGCGCGCGCTCCCTCGGCCTCTACCGCGACGGGCTGGAGGACGAAGTGGCCTATCTCCTCGCCCATGCCGGCGCCACGGTGGTGATCGCCGAGGACGAGGAGCAGGTCGACAAGCTGCTGAATATCGCGGAAGCGGTGCCGGGGCTGCGGCACATCGTCTATTCGGACCCGCGCGGAATGCGGAAGTACTCGGACCCGCGCCTTCTACCGATCTCCGAGCTTGTTGCCGGTGGGGAGGCTGCGCATGCGGCCGACCCGGCTGCCTGGGACCGGATGGTGGACGCGGTGGACGCGGACCGCGTCGCCGTCCTGTGCACGACCTCGGGCACGACCGCGCGGCCGAAGCTCGCGATGCTGAGCGGGCGGGCGCTGGTGCGGCATGCCGAAACCTACCTGATCGCCGATCCCAAGGGCCCGGCGGATGAGTACGTCTCCGTTCTGCCGCTGCCCTGGATCATGGAGCAGATGTACGTCTTCGGCTTCGGGCTGGTCGCGCGGATGCGCGTCTCCTTCGTGGAGGAGCCGGAAACGATGATGGCCGATTTCCGCGAGATCGGCCCGAGCTTTGTCCTCTTCGCGCCGCGGGTTTGGGAGACGCTGGCCGCGGACGTGCGGGCGCGGGTGATGGATTCCTCGCCCCTGAAGCGCCGCGCCTATGAATGGGGCATGCGCCTGGGCCTGGCCGCGCAGGCCCGGGGCCGGCGCTCGAAGCTGGCGGACCTTCTCCTGTTCCGGGCGCTCAGGGACCGGATGGGCTTCACGCGCCTGACCTCGGCCGCGACGGGCGGCGCCGCGCTGGGCCCGGACACCTTTCGCTTCTTTCAGGCCATGGGCGTTCCGCTCCGCCAGCTCTACGGCCAGACGGAGAGCCTCGGCGCCTACACCATCCACCGCCCGGGAGAGGTGGACTTCGACACGGTCGGCGTGCCCTTCGAGGGCGTGGAGTTGCGGGTGGACGACCCCGACGTGAACGGCGTCGGCGAGATCCTCACGCGGCACGGGAACATGTTCCAGGGCTATCACGGGGTGGAGGGCATCCCGGACATGCGGGACGGCTGGCTGCACACGGGCGATGCCGGCTACTTCGACAAGGCCGGGCACCTCGTGGTGATCGACCGCATCAAGGACATCGCCACCACCGCGCGCGGTGAGCGATTCAGCCCGCAGTTCATTGAGAACAAGCTCAAGTTCAGCCCCTACGTCGCCGAGGCGGTGGTGCTGGGCGATAGCCGGCCACACCTCGCGGCGCTGCTCTGCATCCGCTTCCCCATCGTATCCAAATGGGCGGAAAGGCAGCGGATCTCCTTCACCACATACACCAACCTCTCCGCCCAGCCACAGGTATTGGAGCTACTGCGTGGAGAGGTGGAGAAGGTCAACGCCACCCTGCCTCCCGCCCAGCGCATCCGCAGTTTCGTCCTGCTCTACAAGGAGCTCGACGCCGATGACGAGGAGCTGACGCGCACGCGGAAGGTCCGCCGCGGCGTGATCAACGAGAAGTACGGCACGATCATCGAGGCGATCTACGCCGGCGAAAGGGCTATCCCGGTGGACACCACCATCACCTTCCAGGACGGTACGAGGCAGCGCATCCGCACGGTGCTGTCCGTCGCCTCTGCCCAGCCCGCGCGGGAGGATGCCTGACCATGGATGGCACGTTGCTGTTCCAACTGACGCTCAACGGGCTGATCGTGGGGGCCCTCTACGGCGTCGTCGCGATGTCCTTCGTGCTCATCTACAAGGCGAGCCAGGTCGTGAACTTCGCCCAGGGCGAGTTCCTGCTCGTCGGTGCCTGGATGTGCTGGTGGTTCCTGACGGAGTGGCAGCTGCCCTTCGTGATCGGCTTCCTGTTCACCCTCGTCTTCATGACCCTGTTCGGGATCATCCTTCAGGTGGTCGTCCTCCGCCCGCTGATCGGGGAACCCGTCATCAGCGTGATCATGGCGACCATCGGCATGGGGATCTTCTTCCAGGCGCTGATGAAGTGGATCTTCGGCGTCTTCGCCAAGCCCTTCCCGCCGGTCTTCACCGCCGAGCGCGTCTCGGTGCTGTGGCTGGAGGTGCAGACGGCCTATCTGCTGTCGCTGGGAATCTCGGTCGCCATCATGGCGGGGTTCGGCTGGTTCTTCCGCTACTCCCGCCACGGGCTGGCGATGCGGGCCACCGCCTTCGACCAGCAGGTGGCGCAGTCGCTCGGCATCTCGGTGCCGCGTGTCTTTGCCATGTCCTGGGCGATCTCCGCCGTGGTCTCGGCCGTGGCCGGAGTGACGGTCGGCATGGTGAACGGCGTTTCCTCCGCGCTGTCCTTCTACGGGATCAAGGTGTTCCCGGCCGTGATCCTCGGCGGGCTCGATTCCATCCTCGGCGCGGTGCTGGGTGGGCTGATCGTGGGCGTGCTGGAGAACCTCGCCCAGTACGTGGACAGCCAGTGGCTGAACTGGGGCAACATGTACCAGGTGGCGCCCTTCTACGCGCTGCTGCTCATCCTGCTGATCAAGCCCTACGGGCTGTTTGGCACCCGGAACATAGAGCGGATCTGACGGCATGACCGTGATGACGCCGGCTGGCGACTTCCGTACCAGCTACCGCGCCGACACGACGATCTTTCCCACCCGTGGCAGCCGGGCCGCGCTCTGGGCCGGGCTCGCGGTCCTACTCTGCGCGCCCCTGGTGCTCGACCGCTACCTGCTCAGCCTGCTGATGAATGTCGGAACCCTGGGCATCGCGGCCCTCGGGCTGAATATCCTGGTGGGCTTCACGGGACAGATCAGCATCGGCCACGCGGCCTTCTTCGGCTTCGGTGCCTTCTCCTCCGCCTGGCTGCACGAGAGCTTCGGCATCCCCGTGCTGCTCTGCATCCCCGTGGCCGGGCTGATGACCGCGCTCATCGGGCTCGTCTTCGGCGCGCCGGCCGCGCGGCTGAAGGGGCTCTACCTCGCCATCGCGACGCTCGCCGCGCAGTTCATCCTCGAGGACTTCTTCGCCCGCGCCCGCTGGTTCACCGGCGGCGTGGCAGGGCGGCTGACCGAGAGCCCGGCCATCGGCGGCTTCGCGCTGGACCGGGAGGAGAGCTACTTCTATCTCGTCCTCGCCTTCGTCATCGTCATGTTCGTGGCCGCCGCCAACCTGATGCGGACGCGGGACGGGCGGGCGCTGGTGGCGGTGCGGGATCACTACCTCTCGGCTGAGATCATGGGCATTAATCTGGCCTACTACCGGACACTTTCCTTCGGCATCGCCAGCTTCTATGCGGGCATCGGCGGCGCGCTCTATGCCCACCACCTGCAATTCGTCAGCGTCGAAGCCTTCAACATCCTCTTCTCCATCCAGTTTCTGGGCATGGTGATCATCGGGGGCCTCGGCTCCATCATGGGCAGCCTCATGGGCGCCGCCTTCATGGTGGCCCTGCCGGAGGTGGTGCAGGCCGCCGCGGATGCCATCGCGGGCGGCGCGATCGACCGGGCGCTCAAGATCGGCGGCAACATTTCCTTCCTGCGCGAGATGGCGATCGGAGCGGCCATCATCCTCTTCCTCATCTTCGAGCCGGACGGGCTGGCGCGTCGATGGAGGCTCATCAAGGCCTATTGGAAGCTCTACCCTTACTCCCACTGAGAACGAGCCGCGCAACAGCGGCCATTGGAGGAATGCGGACCATGAAGACAGCCCTCGCCATTGCCGCAACCGTGGCCCTCGCCACGCCGGCGCTCGCCCAGCAGCGCATCCCGGTCGGGCACCTGATGGACAATTCGGGCGCCACCTCCGATGTCGGCGTTCCCTATGGTCAGGGCGTCGCGGATACGCTCGCCTGGGTAAACCAGACGCGGCAGGGCGTCGCGGGGCGGCAGCTGAACGTGCTGGGCTTCGATTACGGCTATCAGGCACCGCGTGCCGTGAGCCAGTACCAGTCCTGGACCGGCCGTGACCGCGTCGTCGCTATCCAGGGCTGGGGCACGGCGGATACCGAGGCGCTGGTGCGTTTCGTGAACCGCGACAAGATTCCCTTCATCTCCGGCTCCTATTCCGCCGCCCTGACGGATGCGGGCGGCAAGTCCGGGCGCCAGGGCGTCGAAGCCTCGCCCTACAACTTCTTCTTCGGCCCCTCCTACTCCGACGCGCTGCGCGGAATGCTCCGCTGGGCCGCCGACGACTGGAAGGCGCGGGGACAGCCGGGCCGGCCGAAATACGTCCACATGGGTGGCAACCACCCCTACCCGAACTCGCCGAAGGAGGCGGGGGAGGCCATGGCGCGGGAACTGGGCTTCGAGGTCCTACCGGCCATCCAGTTCGCCCTCACGCCCGGCGACTACACCTCGCAGTGCCTGACCCTGAAGCAGCAGGGTGCGAACTACGCCTATCTCGGCAACACTGCGGGGTCGAATATTTCCGTGCTGCGCGCCTGCCAGACCGCGGGGGTGCAGGTGCAGTTCATGGGCAATGTCTGGGGCATGGACGAAAACGCGATGAAGGCGGCGGGCACGGCCGCCAATGGCGTGGTCTTCCCCGTCCGGACCGAGACCGTGACCGGCCAGAACGCGCCGGGGATGGAGACGATCCGGGCGATCAGCCGCCTCTCCGATCCTACCGGCGCTGCCTACCGCCCGGTGCACTATCTCGCCGGCGCCTGTGCCGCGATGCTGATGGTGGAGGCGATGGACACTGCCGCCGCCAATGGCGGGCAGGTGACGGGAGAGCGTATCCAGCGAGGTTTCTACGAGCGCACGAACTGGGTGCCGAAGGGCTTCGAGGGTGTCTGCACCCCCTCGACCTTCACCAACGAGGACCATCGCGGGACCATGCGCGTCGCGATCTATCGCGCCGTCGTCAGCGGCGACACCTCGCAGGGTAACGTCGCCGAGCTGATGCGTGCGGGCACGATGAGGCTGGAGCCGGTGACGACCGTGGAGCTTGAGCGCAAGCGCGAGCTGCTGGGCTGGTGATGCTGGACGCCGTGCAGCGGCCCGCGCCTGCCGCGGCGGTGCATTCCGCGCCGCCGCTGCTAGAGGTGTCGAACATCGAGGTCGTCTATAGCGACGTCATCCTGGTGCTGCGCGGCCTCTCCCTGACCGTGCCGCAGGGCCGGATCGTGGCACTTCTCGGGGCCAATGGCGCCGGGAAGTCCACGACGCTGAAGGCGATCAGCGGCCTGCTCAAGACCGAGGAGGGTGAGGTCACCCGCGGCGAGGTGCGCTTCGCGGGCGAGCGGATCCATGGCATCGATCCGCACGAAATCGTCCGTCGTGGCATCTTCCAGGTCATGGAGGGGCGTCGGATCGTGGCCGACATGACCTGCCTGGAGAACCTTCGCCTCGGCGCCTTCACGCGCCGGGACAACGAGGTCAGGCGCGACATCGACATGGTCTACTCCTTCTTCCCGCGGCTGAAGGAACGGACGGGGCTGGCCGGCTATCTTTCGGGCGGCGAGCAGCAGATGCTGGCGATCGGGCGGGCGCTGATGGCGCGGCCGAAGCTGATCCTGATGGACGAGCCCTCCATGGGACTGTCACCGCTGCTGGTGAAGGAGGTCTTCGGCATTATCCGGCGGATCAACGCGGAGTTGGGAGTGACGATCCTGCTGGTCGAGCAGAACGCACGCATGGCGCTCTCCGTCGCCGATTATGGCTACGTCATGGAGCAGGGAAAGGTGGTGCTGGACGGCACCGCTGAGGCCCTCGCGGCGAACGAGGACGTGAAGGAGTTCTACCTGGGCGGGCATGGGGCTGAGCGGAAGTCCTTCCGCAACCTGAAGTCCTACAAGCGCAGGAAGCGCTGGCTTTGAGCGGGTTCTTCGACGCCCTGGAGACTCGCGAACCCGCGGAGCGGGAGGCGACGTTGATGGCGCAGCTGCCCTCCTTCCTGGCGCGGGCGGCGGTGGGCTCGGCCCATGCCGCGAGAGTGCTCGGCAGGGCGGAGCCGGGGGATATCGTGTCGCGCCCGGCGCTCGCAGCGCTGCCGCTGACGCGGAAGTCGGATCTGATCGAGGCCCAGGCGGCGGCGCCCCCTTTCGCGGGGCTGAACGGGGTGCCGGTCGGCTCGCTTGCGCGGATATTCGTCTCCCCTGGCCCGATCCATGAGCCGCAGGGACAGGGGACCGATACCTTCCGTTTCGCCCGCGCGCTGCACGCAACAGGTCTCCGTGCCGGCGATGTGATGCAGAACTGCTTCGCCTATCACTTCACCCCGGCCGGCTTCATGCTGGAGGGTGGCGCTCGCGCTCTGGGCTGCCCGGTGGTCCCCGCAGGAACCGGGAACACCGAGGCGCAGGCGCGGGCCATGGCGCATCTTCGCCCACGCGCCTATTCCGGCACGCCGGAATTCCTGAAGACGATCCTGGAGCGCGCGGATGAGCTGAGCCTGGACGTTTCGTCGGTGCAACTCGGCCATGTTTCCGGCGGCGCCTTGCTCCCGGCGCTCCGACGCTTCTACGCGGATCGCGGCGTCGCCGTGCTGCAATCTTACGCAACCGCTGAGTGCGGCGTGATCGCCTATGAGAGCGAAGCACGGGAGGGGCTGATCCTGGACGAGGAAGTGATCGTCGAGATCGTCCGCCCCGGCAGTGGCGATCCGGTGGCAGAGGGCGAGGTCGGCGAGGTCGTCGTCACCGTCTTCGACGAGGCTTACCCGCTGATCCGCTTCGCGACGGGCGATCTCTCAGCCATTCTCCCGGGCCTCAGTCCATGCGGCCGGACGAACACGCGGATCCGTGGATGGATGGGACGCGCCGACCAGGCAGCCAAGATGCGGGGGCTGTTCGTCCGGCCCGAGATGGTGGCGGAAATTGCCCGTCAGTGTCCGGGGCTCGGCAGGATGCGGCTCGTTATCTCGGAGGAGGCGGGACACGACCGGATGGAACTGCGCGCAGAGGTGCCCCGTGGCAGCGCCGAAGACGCTGCTCTGCGCGACCGGTTGGCCGCCGTGTTGCAGGGCGTCACGCGCCTACGGGGTGAGGTCTCCCTTGTCCCGGCGGGCACGCTGCCGAACGATGGACGCATCATTGACGACACCCGGCCGCTACCGGCCTGAGGAGCTCACGCTGGAGCCTGCGCTGGTGTGGCTACTGGCGCGGCCAGGTTGTGCGGTCTGGTGAGGAGCTCCGCGACAACCCTCCGCGTCGGCGTGCCGCCGGCAACTGCGAGTAGGTCCTTTTAGCGCCTGAGCCGCTGGGCGAGCGGGCGTTCTCCGGCTTTGCGGAGGATGCGATGGCACCGACGGACGAGCAGTGGTTCGTGCTGGAACCATTGGTCGAGGCCTGCCGCCCGTACGCCAAGGTACCGCCCCAACTCCTGCGTCGCACCGTCGGCGCGATCCTCTGGCGGCACGACAATGGGGCGAAGTGGCGAGCCCTCCCCTTGGAGAAGGGGGCGTGTTGGATGGGAGCCCAGACCCCATTCACTGGTCGCGGCTCGGCGTTCGGGAGCGCCTCCTCACCCCGGCGCAGGAACGAGGCCCCGGTCGTCTGTCCAGACTGGCTCTACAACAACCGCAACAGGGTCGAACGTCTCTGGGCCAGGCTCAAGGAATGGCGAGCGGTCGCGACCCGCTACGAGAAGACCGCCTCCAGCTTCCTCGGCGTCCTACACCTCGCCGCCACCCTCGACTGCCTCAGGCGCTAACAGGACCTAGCGGCCACCGAGAAGGTGCCCGAGGATTTCGGCAGGAGTGTGGAGTTCCTGCAATCGTGCCATTCCCTGCGTTTCAGCTTGCAGATTCCGAAGCTTCTACAGGCATCGACCTCAGCATAGGTTGTTCCGATCATTCGGGCACGACCGTTGATCAAAGAAGCTGCTTTGTGCAACCCCAGGCTTCACACGCCGTCGCTGCCAGCATTGCTCGCTGACGCTCGTTCGAGATTGCTGTGGCCTCGCGCTCAGCGCCAGGAGCACCGGCGTGCTGAGTGCTTGGCCTTCGCCTTGGACCGCGTTTTCGTCTTGTTGATAGGAACAGGCTTGGCTGCTGGGATACCATCCGTTCCTACATAGCGTTGCAGTGTCGCGTCAGCCGCGAGGTGCGGATAGGCCTGGGCGCCGTTAGGCCATGTCCTTGCGAAGGCGGTTACTTCCGCATGATCCTGTCCGCGGATCGTCTGGACAAGAAAGAACGCTGCCTGCGCCGGCCGGAGCCGTTGGCGATGCAGCAGGTGAAGATGCCATTCGCGGGCACGCAGGGGGCACCAGTCCACCAAGGCTTCCTGCAAGGCTTGGCGCACCTCGACCGGCAGTTCCTCATATGCCCGGTAAGGGTCACCCTTGAGCTTGCTGTAGGGCTTGGCCGCCATGCTGTTGTCCATGCGGCCTTCTATCGAATGAGTGACCCTAGACAAGTCGTAACGTCAGCTACTTGGTGCTGGGCACGTATGCTTCGCGTTGGATCGATTGCGGTACATTTCGTCTTCCCCCCTGCGATCAACGCAAAGCGGCCCCGCGTCTCACGCAGCGATCAACCCTTATTGCTGCCGGTGACGCTGCCAAACGCGGCGGCTTTATCAGCCCCTCAGCCCGGACTGAACGGACCAAACGGTCCCAGAAGGGCGTGTTGCAAGTATCGTAGCTAGGGTTGCTCCCCTCCCCCCCGCACGGCGTGACGCAGGCGAGATCGGTCCACCTTTCGGCGGCTTGCTCAGCGCGGACTTGGCGGGCAGGCCGCTCCCCTGCACCACAATATGGCCGAGAATCCGTCGCCCTTGCGCGAGCGGCCCTGAATGCCCCATGTCCGGCATGTGTCACGCCAGCGCGCTCACCCGGCTCGATCCATCGCCACGCTCCTGCGGAGGGCGGTGAAGCGCGTCAGGTTCTCCTCCCCCCGTCAGCCAGCACCGCCGCAAGGTGGATCATCTCGGCTGGGGGAGCCCGCGATGGCGCCCGAGCCGATAGGAGTTGTTCAAGCGTGACGAAGTCTGAGATCGAGCGTGTGCAGGCCTATCTGCGCCGGCTGCTGGGGACGGAGCGCATCAGCGTCATACCTCCGAAGCAGGCGGGGATGAGCGTCGAGGTCGAGGCCGGGGGCGAGGTGATCGGCACCCTCCACCGCGATGCGGAGGACGGTGAAATTTCCTACGCCGTGCACCTCTCGATCCTGGAGGAGGATCTGCCCCCTGCCGCTCCATCCGCGCCGGCGCCATCTGGCACCAAGCGGGGGCGTTGACGCTCCCGACCAATCCGGCGCCGCTACATCCTTGGCGTGGGGACAAGCCCGCGGGAGCGAGGCAAGGTTGCTGGATCACAGCGCAGGGTAGAATTGTTGCTGAAGGGTAGGAATTAGGGCCGTTTGGGAGCCGCCGGCTTGATCTGGGCCGGAGCGCGCTCCCGATGTAGGTTCCAGACACACGGCTGTTCTCGGCCAAGGAGTTTACCATGGCTTCGGAATTTCAAGGGCGGCGGATCCTCGTGGTGGAGGATGAGCCGCTGATCACCTTCCTGCTGGAGGACGCGCTGATGATCGCGGGCGCGCAGACGGTCGTGCAGGCCGCGAGGGTCGCCGAGGCGCTGTCCGCAATCAAGACGGCCCTGTCCGAGGGCGGGATCGACGCCGCC
The DNA here is from genome assembly GCF_016107305.1 of Roseomonas sp. KE2513. Classification (GTDB taxonomy): domain Bacteria; phylum Pseudomonadota; class Alphaproteobacteria; order Acetobacterales; family Acetobacteraceae; genus Roseomonas. The sequence continues at coordinate 86,494 of NZ_RCVR01000016.1, read as the reverse complement.
GTCATCGACTACAGCCTCGCCGATGGCCAGTCGGCCCTTCCGGTTGCCGATCGCCTGGCCGCGCTCGGCGTGCCGTTCGTGTTCGCGACCGGCTACGAAGCGTCGGCGGTAAACAAGGGGCAGCACACGGATGCCCCCGTGATCACCAAGCCCTATGGTCCAGCGGAGGTGGTTTCATGCCTCGCCGACATCATGCGTCGCGGCACGGCAGACTGACGCGGCCGGGGGCGGCCCCGAGCAGCAACTGTTAGGTCGTCCGTTACAACGACGGTTCCGTCAGGGTTGAACTGGAGAGAGCAGATGGCGGCATCGGCGCACTAGGCGCCTTCCGCCCGACCCGACGGGTACACACTTCTGCTAGTCAACAGCTCGGTGCTGAGCAGGGTTCCGCGCTGGTCGCCTTCCTCGTGGACACCTACAACCTTCTCGCGATCAGCCCGCAGCCGCCCGTCAAGGATTTCGACGGCTTCGTGCGGCTCGTGCGCGAGCACCCCGGGAAGTCCGTCTAAACTTCGTCCGATGTCGGCCCCTACGCCATGTGGCGGGCGCGTGGCGCTGGAGGCGGTCGATTTGGCATAACGCAACCGGCGCCGCCTGCCGCGGGCGAGCGGACACGATCCTATGGCTGGACCGGTGACGCCGTCAGAGTGATGAAATTGGGCGGCTTGTCCTAATGAAGGGCGGGAGCGCCGCTGCGGATAAGCCGCAAAGCGGCCAAGGCGGCGCTCCGGCCGCAGGATGGCGCCTGTATCCAGGCGCTTTCCCCAGGGGTCGTACTCTCCAGGCTTGGCATCACGCGCCGGCGCTTCTAGGACGCGACCATGCTTACGAAACCGCTCCGCCCCGCGCACGAGGCCCCCGAAGCCAAGGAAATCCGGATCAGCAGGGAGGGGTCAGGCCGGAACAGTTGGCGCTGGACCATCTGGCAGGGCTCTACCCTCGTCGCCCGCTCCCCGGACGGCTTCCCGGGGGCCGAGGCCGCCTACGAGGCCGGCCGCCGCGTCCTGAACCGCTGACGTGCGACCTAGCTCGGCCGGGCGCATGATCATCGGGTTCGTCCCCATAGGGGCGAACCGCGCTTATTCGCCCGTCCGGAATACAGGCCTCATCCCGTCCCTTCCTGACGCCGAGTGATCGCGAGCCCTGGCTTGTCGCCTGGCGAACACGCCTGTCGAGCATCATGGGTCAGGCCATGACGCTCGACGCCGGGGCGTGCCGCTAAATCAAGCCTTCATGCGTCATCGCCGTTCTCACGGATGGCAGCGTCATCATCCGGTCACGGTAAGCGACCAGCTTGGCGGGTACGTCGAGCCCGTTCTTCTGAGCCCAGAGAAGCATGACGAAGAGATAGCAATCCGCGACGCTTACGCTGGAGCCGAACAGGAAATCGTCCTTCATCCTATCGGCAAGATACCACATCCGCTTCAAAATCACCTCGCCGGCTTTCCTCTTCTCCTCATCTCCCGCACCGGAGAAGAAGGGCTTGAACGCTTTGTGGATCTCGGTCGAGATGAAGGCGAGAAGCTCGAGCAGATGGGTGTGGCCCATCGCTCCCGAGGGTTTCAGCGCGCTGTTCTGATGGGCCACCCAGTCGAGAATCGCGACGTTCTCAGTGAGGATCTCGCCCGTGTCGAGCGTCAGTGCGGGCACGTACCCCTTGGGGTTGACCGCATTGAAGTCAGCGCCGCTGGCCGTGCGCTTTGTCTTCAGGTCGACTTTTTCGTGCTCGAACGAGAGCCCCGCTTGGTGCAGGGCAATGTGGTCGGCCAGACTGCACGCGCCAGGAGCGTAGTAGAGCTTCATCCCGTCCTCTCCTCTTTACTGCGGCCGAACACGGTGCCGGTAGATCCACCCAGTGCGGTCCCGGGCCAGGTCCGGCGGCCGCAGCGAGCCTCTTCTCGCATTCGGATCACATCCACATGAACCCATCAATGGCCGCCCCTCCGGAGAGGCTGAGGTTGGATAGCCGAACGCCTCATTCAGCCATCCAAACCGGAAGGGCTGCTTCCAATCGGGTGCAGCCGCCACCGCAACGCGGCTGGCCCAGCCGGAGCTTGATCACTGCCCCGCCTTCGACCGACGTGTCGCCTGCGCCCGCTCCAGAGAGCCCGACTTGCGACGTTCCTGTCGCAGCACCTCGATCGTCGGCTGCCACCAGCCACGAGCCAAGTCGGCCGGGCTGGGCGGCGTTCGCGCGGGCCAAGCCTGGACAAGCTCGGCATGGCTGGGCCTTCGCCAAGCCGACCAGATCAGCGCCGCCGCTCCAGCAGCGACGGCGGGGTAGAAGCGAGCGGCGGTCGTGGGCTCGACAAGCTCGCCGGTGATTTCCTCGAACACGACGCTTCCCACATGGGTCATCAGCACGCGATCAAGTGGCGGTGTCGCGTCCTCCGGCACAGGGTACCTGTTTCGCCGGCGCTCCGCGGCCTCGGCCCGCTTCTGCTCGTGCTCGGGAGAGGCCTTGCGGCTCTCCTCGCGCTTCCGTCGCTCCTCGGGCTCCGCTATGCGGGCGGCCGTCTCGATCGCGGGCCAGCGCCTGCGCAACTCCTCAAAGGACCGGAAGGGCACGCGCCATGCCTTCAGTGCGGGGTCCCACCGCGCCCAGGGCACCTCTCGCAGCTCGGCAATGACAGTACGGGAATACGGCGTCCGGACCACGAAGCCGTCTCCTACCTCCAGGTAGGTGCTCGCGATCGGCTCGAAAGCGAAGGCATCGCGTCCGCGCTGATCGGCATAGGCAAGCACGCCCGACCATTCGCGCCCCATCCATGCCTTCAGGCGTCGCTCCGCCCGCGTGCCCGGCACGAACCAAGCCCCAAGGTCGTCGCGCCACCGCGCCTTCGGGAAGGCCTCGCGGAAGCGCTCCACGGTCATGCGGTCATAGGGGAAGGCGGCCGTCGCTCCGGGTGTGCCGTCGCCGGCCTCGCGCTGGGTCGCGGTGAACCCTGCCGTCTCGTCAGTCACCTGCCGCTTCCTTCCTGGCAGCCCAGATTGCCGGCCGTCGCCTGCTGCGGTGAGCGCCCCCCCTGCGCGAAGGTGCGCGCCGCTGTCCCACCTGAGCGGTAGCCGAGGCCAACACGCTCTCGAGCCTCGACAGCGAACGCAAGTCCAACGCCGCCCATCGCGCATCCGTCTGCACTACGCCGTAGTTCGTCAGCCTTTCGTCGGCAGAATGGAGCCGAGGCGTAGGAACTGACGGAACCTGACCACACGATGCGTGCCGATCCATCGATGAGCGATCCCGCTTGCTCCGGATAAGGCTCCGCTCTACATTCGGAATAGTTTTCCGTTCATCGGAAAAACTAGCTTTATGCATCCTTCTAAACCGTCCCAGAATGCGGAGAACCGCGCGAATGCCCGAACTGGCCGAAATCACGCGGATGCTCCGGACGCCGTTGGAGCTGAACGCGAAGTCCGGTGACCGCATCCTCATCATCACCGACACCGCCATGGACCCGCTTCTCTGGCAGGGCCTTTCCGCCGCGGCGCGGGAAATGGGGATCGAGCCCGTGGTCACAATCATGAGCCCGCGCGAGACGCACGCAACAGACCCTGTCGCGCCGATCCGCCGCGCTGCCATGGGCGACGACGTGGACCTCTGCATCTATCTTACCAGCACAGCGATGGCGCACGCACCGATCACCGATGCGCTGGTGGATCGGGGCCAGCGCTTCATCCTTATGGAGGAGCTGACGCCGGCCATGCTCGCGCCGGACGGACCGGCCTCCGCGGACTACCACGCCCTCAACGCCCTTGGGCAGAAGCTCGCCGCCATCTTCAGCGCAGGCGAGACCGTTCGCGTGCGCTGCGACAACGGCACCGACCTGACGGCGAGCATCAAAGGCCGCCCCGGTCGCTCGATCGCGGGCCTACCCTTGCGCCTGCGCCCGGACGGCGGGGGCGGCTGCGCCTTCCCGGACGGCGAAGCCCATGTCTGCCCCGTGGAAGGAACGGGTGAGGGAACGGTCGTCTTCGACCTCACGGCCCATTCGGTCGGCCGAATCCAGGAGCCTCTCCGGCTGACCATCCGCAAGGGCATGGTGACCGCGATCGAGGGCGGGCGCGAGGCGGAGATCTGGAACGATATCCTGCGCCGCCACGACGACCCCAACAACCTGAACGCGCCGGCCGAGGTGGCTATCGGCCTCAACCCCAAGGTGACGCCGACCGGCAGCATGCGCACGGACAAGAAGAAGTACGGCACGTCCCACATCGGCATCGGTGACACGATCGCGCTTGGCGGAACCTGTCACGCCCGCCTCAGGCTGGAAGGTGTCATCAGCGCGCCGGAGATCGAGGTCGACGGACAGGTGCTCACCCGCGGCGGCCGCATTCTTGTGGACTGACGCAACGATGCCAGCGGAGCGGATCGGGTTTGTCGGGTGCGGGCACATGGGCGGCGCCATGTGTGCACGCCTGCTCGACACGGGTTATTCCCTCGCCGTCTACGACCCCGATCCCGCCGCGGTCGCGCCCCTGGTGGCACGGGGCGCAGAGGCGGTGCCGTCGCCGCGAGCGGTTGCCGACCAGGCCGCCATCGTCTTTGCCTGCCTGCCCTCTCGCGAAGCCAGCCTCGCGGTCGCGCTGGGCGAGGACGGCGTTGCGCGCGGCGGTGCCGTGCAGGTCTATGTAGAGGCCTCCACCATCGGGCAGCCGACCATCACGGCCATCGTCCGCGGCCTGGACGGAACGGGCATCGAGCTTGCCGATATGCCCGTGAGCGGCGGACCGGCCTGGGCGGCGGAAGGCAATCTCACCACCATTCTCGCGGCATCGGCCGCGGCGCAAGCGCGGCTCGCTCCGGTGCTGGCCGACCTCGCGCGCCGCGTGCTTGTGGTTGGCGATGCGCCGGGCCTCGCGCAGGTCGCCAAGCTCGTGAACAATCTCATCTCCTTCGCGGGCATGCTCGCGGCCTGCGAGGCGATCGTCCTGGGGGTCAAGGCGGGGTTGGACGCGGACACGCTGGTGGATGTCGTGAATGCCGGCACGGGGCGCAACTCGGCCACCGCGGACAAGTTCCCGCGCGCCGTGCTGCCGCGCAGCTTCGACTACGGCGGGCCGCTGGCGATCGGGACGAAGGACATCGACCTCTACCGCGAGCTCGGCCGGTCGCTGGGTATGCCGACCTTCGTCGGCGACCACGTCTCGACGCTCTGGAACTACGGTGTCTCGCAGGGCGCGCCCGACCAGGACTATTCGGAGCTCGTCCGACACTTCGAGGCATGGGCCGGCGTGCAGGTGAAGGGCAGGGCCGCGCCCTCGGGCGCCTGAGAAGCCCTTGAACGGCAGGAGGCTTTCTCCTATCGCATCCGAGGTGGCTTTCCGTGCCTCCAGGGGGCCGGCGAGGATGGAGGACACAGGCGAGGCGAAGTCGGTCGGCACGGTGCTGCGCGTCGTGCGGCTGCTCCGCTTCCTGGCGGAGGCGGGTGGCGAGGTCACCGTCACCCAGATCTCAGACCGGCTGCAGCTCCCCGCCAGCACCGTTCACCGCCTGCTCCAGCTTCTGATCGCCGAGGGGATCGTGCAGCACGATCCCGCCTCGCGCCGCTACCAAGTCGGTGTGGAGCTGATCCGGATCAGCTCCCTCATTGCGACCAGCTCCAGCCTGAAGGCGATCGCGCGCCCCTTCGTGCAGGCGGTGGTGGACCGCTGCAACGAGGCCTGCCTCTTCGTCGTGCACCTCCCCTCCACACACCAGGTCAGCGTGCTCGAGGGCATCAACTCGTCTCATCCGCTCCGCTATGAGTTGCAGATCTATGCGGCGCACAGCCTGCTCTGGGGCGCGACGGGCCGCTCAGTCCTCGCCTTCCTGCCGGAGGCGGAGCAGGAGGCGGCCATGGCACTGGGCACGCCGTCGCCGGCGGACGGCCGCCCTGCCCCACCGCGCGACCAGCTGCGCGCCGACCTCCGCTCCATCCGTGCGCGGGGCTACGCCGTTTCCTGGGGCGAGAAGATCCCAGGGGCGGTGGGGCTCGGGGCCCCTGTGCTCATGAAGGGTGACAAGGTGGTCGGCAGCCTGTGCCTCACGATCCCGCAGATGCGCTTCGAGGCCGCGCAGGAACCGGTGCTGACCCATCTTCTGAAGCAGCAGGCCGAACTGCTGAGCCGCGCGCTGGGCTACAAGGGCGCATACCCACCCGTCGCGGGCTGACGCCCCTTCAGCCGTCGCGTCGCGCGAAATACGTCGCCGCATCGGTCGGCGAGCCGATGTGCAGGCCCCCATCCACGACGAGATGCGTGCCGGTGCATCCGGAAGCCGCGTCGGAGCACAGGAAGAGGATCGGCGCCGCCACCTCCTCCGGCGTGAGCCAGCGGCCGAGCGGCACCTTGCGCGGGATCGCCTCGCGCGTCGCCGGATCGATCTTCGCGTCCATCTGCGGCGTCATAATGGGACCTGGAAGCACCGCGTTCACCCGGATGCGGTCGCGCGCCAACTCGAAAGCGGCGTGCCGGGTGAGGCCGAGCACGCCGGACTTCGCGGAAGTGTAGCTCGCCCCGTTGTTCAGCGAGATCTGCAGCGCGGCAAGGGAGGAGACAGTCACCACGGCACCTCCCCCGGCCCGCCGCATTGCCGGCGCGGCGGCCTGGATGCAATAGAAAGGCGCGCTCAGGTTGAGGGCGACGATCCGGTCCCAGTCGGCGGCCGGCGTGGCGTCAAGCGTCCGCGGCAGGCCGCCGCCGGCGACGTTGACGAGGATGTCGATCCGGCCGAACCGCTCCTCCACCCGCGCGCAGGCCGCGGCGACGGCGGCCGCATCGGTCACGTCCACCACGGCCGTCATCGTGCCGTCGTCCTCGCCGGAGGCCGCCCGCAGGCTTTCCTCGCTCCGGTCGAACAGCGCCAAGCGGGCTCCGTGCTGGCGGAACAGCAAGGCTGTGGCGCGGCCGATTCCTCCTCCGCCGCCGGTCACGATCGCGACTCTTCCTTTCAGGTCCGGCGACATGCTCCCTCCCCCAGTTCCTGCGCTCCGCACCCTAATCAGTGATCGAGATGCCGAGCTGTCGCACGACCGGCGCCCAGATTCGTTCCTGCTCGGCGATATCGGCCTGCGCGACCTCCGGCGTGGAGGCGATAACCTCGTAGCCGCGGTCGGCAAACCCCTTGGCGACATCCGGAACACGCAGGACGGCGTTGAGCGTCGCGTTCAGGCGCGCGATCGTGGGCTCAGGCGTCCGGGCGGGCGCGAGCAGCAGGAAGCGCACGCTGGAGCCCGCGTCGTTCACCCCCTGCTCCGCGGCGGCCGGGATCTCGGGCGCGAGCGTCGAGCGCTGCGAGCGGTGGATCGCGAGCGCCTTGACCTTGCCCTCGCGGATGAGCGGCAGGACGGAGCTGAGGCTGAAGGCGGCGAAGTCGATCTGTCGACCCAGCAGGTCCGTTACGGCGGGCGCCGTGCCCCGGTAGGGAACGTGCTCGGCGGCAATGCCGAGTTCCCGCGTCATTCTCTCGGTGCCGAGATGCTGCGGTGACCCGATCCCGGCCGTGCCGAAGGTCAGTGGCTTGCGCCTGGAAGCCTGCACGAGATCCTTCAGGACCAAGGCCGGAAAGTCGGGATGCGCGACGAAGACCGTGGGCGTCTCGCCGATCATGCCGATGGCCGCGAAGTCCCGGAGCGGATTGTAGAGCAGGCCAGGCAGCATGTGCGGGAAGACGCCGATGATGGAGGCCTGGGCCAGCAGCGTGTACCCGTCCGGCGGCGCCTTCGCGACACGGTCATTGCCGATGCTGCCGGTCGCGCCCGGCCGGTTGTCCACGACCACAGGCTGGCCGAGCAGTTCTCCTAGCCGCTCGGTCATGAGTCGGATCAGCACGTCAGTGCCGCCGCCCGGCGGAAAGGGCACGACGATGCTGATAGGTTTGCTCGGGTAGGCCTGCGCCCATGCGTTGGGGGCCAGAGCGCTACCAAGGACGCCGGATGCTGCAAGCCGAGCCAGGGCGCGTCGGTACACGATGAAAACCTCCCACTCTTTTCCGTTCACCGGAAAATAGTTCTGTTGAACGGCATGATAGATGGTGTTACGGGATGCGCAAGGAAGAATGCAGGCCAGCTCTTCGAAGGGCCGGACCTGCGACCAATCGGGGGATCGACGTGGCATTGAGCTTCATCCTGCAGCTGTCGGCGGCGGTGCGCGCCAGCGACGGCGGAGAGGCCGCTCACCGTGATCTTCTCGGCCGGGCAATCGCGGACACGGTCGGCGTCGCGGCTGCCGGCTGGGCCGAGCCTGCCGTCGCGGCCGCCACGCGAGCCTATGCGGGCGGGGCCGCCCGCTCCTGGTCCGGCAGCACGCTGGAGGGCGAGGATGCGGCGGTCATGCTCGACGCCATCGCCGCGCACGCCCTGGACTTCGACGACGTCTATCTCGATAGCGCAACGCATCCGAGCGCGGTCATCCTCCCGGCGATCCTCCGTGCCGATCGCGACGACGATCCGGAGGAGATCCTTGCTGCCTTCGCGGCCGGCCTGACTGCCGCTCTGGCCGTTGCAAGGCGCGTCGGCCCTGGTCACTACCACCGCGGCTGGCATGGCACCGGGACGATCGGTGCCTTTGCCGCCGCCGCGGCGGCCGGGCGCCTCCGGCGCCTCGACGAGCGGCAGCTCGCCTCGGCCTTCGCCCTGGCCGCCGCGCAGTCCGGGGGGCTCCGGGTAAACTTCGGCACCATGGCGAAGCCGGCCCAGGCCGGACTCGCGGCCGCGGCCGGATTCCGTGCCGCCCGGCTGGCCGCGGCCGGCTTCGAGGGAAGCTCCGATGTCTTCGCACCCGGTGGTTATGCCGACCTCTACGGCACCGGGGACGGGATTGCCGACCTGAGCGATGAAGCCTTCGAGGCACGGCCGGACCTCCTGGCCCTCAAGCTCTATCCGTGCTGCTACGCGAGTCATCGCCTCATCGGCCTTGCTCTCGATGCCCGCTCGGCGCTCGGGGCCGGGCTGACGGAAGGCGGCACCCGCTTCCGGCTGCTGGCCCCGAAGCGGAGCCTGGAGGTGCTGCGCTACACACGGCCCCGGAACGGATTGGAAGCCAAGTTCTCCGGGCCTTACTGCATCGCTGCCGCCCTGCTGGACGGCGCCCCCGGCCTCGGCCACTTCGACGATGCCGCCCTGCGCCCCGACATTCTCCAGCTTTTGGACCGCATCGATCTTTCCGAGGATCCGGCCCGTGACAGCGGCGGGGACATCACCGCGGGCGAGGTCACGATGGAGGTGCTGGACGGTGCGGGAGCGCGCATCGGCCGCTTCTCCCGCAGCGTCATCCCCGGCTCGCCGCAGGATCCACCCTCCCGTGCAGCGGTGGCGGCCAAGCTGTCCGGCTGTCTGGCCACCTTCGAGAGCGGGTTCCGCCGGCCGTTTCCCCTTCTTGCGAAGGTACAGGCCATTCCGGAAGCGGCGGCCTGGCTATGGCCCGGCGAAGCGGACGGGCGCCGGGAACAGCCCGGGGCCAGGATGGCGGATACCGGCCAACTCACCGCCCCACCGGGTACGGCCGCGAGTCGGAAACAGGACAGGGTGGGAGGAGCGGCGCGATGAGGTGGATCTCGAAGCTGGCCGGCGCCGTCATGGCCGCCTGGTCGAGCCTGGCTGCCGCCGAGACGTATCCGGCGCGCGGTGTTCGCCTCATCAACCCGTTTCCGCCGGGATCGCCGGTGGATTTCGTCGCTCGCCTGGCTGCGGAGGAACTGCAGAAGGAGCTCGGCCAGTTCTTCATCGTCGAGAACCGGCCGGGTGCCGGAGGCACCATCGGCGCGAACTACGTGGCCAAGGCGAGGCCCGACGGATACACGCTCCTGGTCACCTCCGCGTCGACCCAGGTGATCGCGCCCGTCGTGCGCGCCGAGATGCCCTACGACCCGGTCAGGGACTTCAGGCCGGTCTCCCTGGTGGCGCAGGGACCGGTGCTCATCGTGGCCCATCCCTCCCTGCCCGTGACGACGCTGCGGGAACTCGCCGAACGAGCCAGGCAGTCGCCCGAAACCATCGCCTATGCGTCGTCGGGGACGGGAACAATCCTCCACCTCGCGGGCGAGCTCTTTCAGGAGAGGACCGGCACGAAGCTGCTGCATGTGCCGTTCAACGGGGCCGTGCCGGCCTCGACCGCCCTGCTCGTCGGACAGGTGCAGGTGATGTTCGACTCCATCTCGAACGCGGCTCCTCAGGTTCGCGCCGGGCAGATCCGGGCGCTCGCCGTGATGACGCCCAGGCGCTTCACGGGCTTGCCGGACGTGCCGACGGTGGCGGAGGCCGGCCTGCCTGGCCTGGAGTTTCCGGCCTGGATCGGCATCTTCGCGCCGGCGAACACCCCGAATGAAGCCGTGCTGACGATCGAGCGCACCCTTAGGCAGAGACTTGCCACCCCGGCGATGACGGAACGCATGCTTGGTGCCGGCCTCATCCCCGATCTCGTCGGCGGCGCGGCGCTCGCCGCGGCCCTGCCCGAGCAGATCCGGCTCGTCGAGGGCATTGCCTCAGCGGCCGGGGTGCCGAAGCAGTAGCGCCACTCCAGCCCGGCGAACCCTCGAGGCCGCCTCCAGGGGCGACCGGTCGAGCACGCCCCTAGCCGGGCCGGATGGTGGGACCGAAGCGGTCCACGAGGATGGCGCTTGCCGTGTTCAGCCCGATGACATCAACGGCCGCGCCGTGGCGCCGCAACTTGCTCACCACGTTCTCCAGCGCACCGACCGCCGTGACATCCCATAGATGCGCGGCGGTGAGATCGATGCGTACCCGCCGGGCGGCATCCCGCATGTCGAACTCGTCGGCCATGATGTCGGCGCTGGCGAAGAAGACCTGTCCCATGACGTGGTAGGTCCGGGTGTCGGTGGCCGCTTCGTACTCGCTGCTCACGCTCATCAGCTGCGTGACCTTGAACGCGAAGAACACGCCGCTGAGCAGCACGCCGACCGTCACGCCGGCGGCGAGGTTGTGGGTGAGCACGGTCACCGCCACCGTTGCCAGCATCACCAGGCCCGACATCCGGGGCTGCCGCGACAGCTCGCGCAGCGAGGACCAGGAGAAGGTCTCGATCGAGACCATGATCATGATGGCGACCAGCGCGGCCACCGGCACCTGCGCCATCCAGGGGCGCAGCAGCACCATCAGCACCATCAGGAACACGCCGGCGGTCAGCGTCGAGACGCGGCCGCGGCCGCCGAACCGGACATTGCCCACGGTCTGCCCGATCATGCCGCAGCCGGCGATGCCCCCAAAGAGACCGGCCGAGAGATTGGCCAACCCCAGGCCGGCACACTCGCGCGCCTTCGAGCTGGTCGTATCGGTCAGATCGTCCACCACACTGGCTGTCATCATGGACTCCAGCAGCCCCACCGCGGCCATGGCCAGAGCGTAGGGGGCGATGATCGTCAGCGTATCCAGGCTGAAAGGCACCTGCGGGATGAGGAGAGAGGGTAGGGAATCCGGCAGACGGCCGAGCGAGGCCACGGTCGTCACGGGCATGGGCACCAGCATGGTGAAGCCCGTCAGCAACAGGATGCAGATCAAGGGTGAGGGAATAGCGGTCGTCAGGCGCGGCACGAGATAGATGATGGCCAGACCGGCGCCGATCAGCGCGTAGGTATGCCAGGTGACACCCAGCATCTGCGGCAGTTGCGCCGAGAAGATGAGAATGGCCAGGGCGTTGACGAAGCCCGTGCGGACGGAACGGGACACAAAGCGCATCAGCACATCGAGCCGGAGAAGGCCGAAGACGATCTGGAACACGCCGGTGAGCACCGTGGCCGCAAGGAGGTATTGCAGTCCGTGACTCGCCACCAGGGCCGCCGCAACCAATGCGACCGAGCCCGCCGCGCCGGAGATCATGGCCGGCCTGCCGCCGGCAAAGGCGATCACGACGCCGATGACGAAGGAGGCGAAGAGACCGACCTGCGGATCCACGCCGGCGACGAAGGAGAAGGCAATGACCTCGGGGATAAGCGCGAAAGTGCCGACCATGCCTGCGAGAACATCCTGACGCAGGCGGGCCATTCCGCTGAACCATTCAGTCCAGTCGTGGGAGGTGAGGCTGTATTTCATGAGGAAGGTCCGCAACTGGCGCAAAGGAGCACTGCTCGGTGCCCCCCAATAATCGCGTCTTGTGCGTTATCCGGCGGATCGGCGGCCGGAAGAGCCACCCGGAGTTACACCGGGTCCTGGGTGAATAGGCTGATCTTAGCAAGAGAAATGCTGCGCCGCAACAAGACAGGTGAGGCGCTGTTTCAACGGGGTCTGCTTGGTCTTCGGGACTCCGCACCCATTCGATAGAGATCAACGAACGTCGCTTGGTGCTGAACACCTCTTGTCGGGGACGGCTGGGTCCGTCGGGTGGCACCGCGCCGTTCCAACTTCCTCTGCTGCCCGTGAGCACGATTGCGATACGGCGGATCTTGCGAGCTGACAGCAAGCAGGACTGCGTCAGCAAGGACGGCGCGGAGGCGGGTGTCGTCGCCCGAACCATCAAGACTTGCCCAGCGCCTTCGCGCAGGGGGCAAGCAGGCCGATGGTCAGTCCTGACGCTGAAAAAGGTCCGGGCGGTCCGTGGTGATGAGCGTCACTGGCGCAGCCAACCAGCGGACGATTTCCGCGGGCTCGTTGACAACCCAGACGCCGAGGCGGGGGGTGCCGACGCGATGGAGCAGGCGGTCCAGTTCGCGCGAGAGCAGGACATGATGCACAGCGACGTAATCGACCCGCGCCTCGTCCAGTTCGTTCAGCACCGCATCGAGCCCGCCCAGCTTCTCCGCCGAGGAGGCGTTGACCGAGGCGAGGAGCCGTCCCTCGGGGCAGGTGGCGCGTAGCCGGTGCAGAACTTCTGGCCAGAAGGAGGTGAGGACGGTGCGCGCGGAAAGGCCGCGACGACGAACATGCTCGGCCACACGAACCTCGAGCCCCGGATAGGGCCGCCCCGCGTGATCCACCTTCAGCTCGATGTGGAGTTCCGTACCGCTGGGGGCGAGCACGTCCAGAACCTCGTCGAGCGAGGGCACGCCCTCCTCGCCGCCCTTCAGGCGAAGCGCGCGCAACTCCTCCATCGTCCTGGCAGCCACGGGTCCTTGAGCATCCGTCGTGCGGTCCAGAGTGGGGTCGTGAATGACGGCCAGGTCGCCATCCGCTGTGGGGTGCACGTCGAACTCGACCCCCGCGACGCCAAGGCCCAGCACCTCGCGGAAGCCCAACAACCCGTTCTCGGGCCAGAGGTCGCGCGCGCCGCGATGGCCGATGATCCGCTTCCCCATGCACCTACTTCCCCGACTCGATAAGGCCCTTCACGAACCAGCGCTGCAACAGCAGCACGACGGCGACGGGCGGCAACATCGCCAGCACGGCGGCATTCATGGTGAGGTTCCAGGCGGGAATGGAATCCCCGTGAGGAACGAGCTGCTTGATCCCGATTACCACCGTCGCCATCGAAGGCTCCGTGGTGAAGAGCAGGGGCCATAGATACTGGTTCCAGCCGAAGAGGAAGAAAATGATCCCGAGTGCCGCCAGGTTCGGCCGGGAAAGGGGCAGCAGGATGTCCCGGAAGAAGCGCATGGGCGAGGCGCCGTCGATCCGCGCGGCCTCGCAGAGCTCGTCCGGGATGGTCAGGAAGAACTGCCGGAAGAGGAAGGTGGCGGTTGCCGAGGCCATGAGAGGAAAAATAAGGCCTGGATAGGAGTTGAGCAGGCTCCAATCGGCCGAGATCTCCAGCCGCCAGCCCGTCATCGCCTGGATCGCCCAGTCGATCCCGCTCAGCTGCACCAGCAGGCGCACCGGCATCAGCACGTCCGTCATGGCCTCGAAGGTCGGCACGATCCGCACCTCCACTGGCAGCATGAGGGAGAGGAAGATCAACCAGAAGGCCGCCTGGCGGAAACGGAAGCGGAAATAGGTGATCGCGAAGGCCGAGAGCACCGAGATAGCGAGCTTGCCCAGGGCGATGCCGATAGCCACCACCGCGGAGTTCAGCAGCAGCCTTCCGAGCCCGATGCGGGCCCATACAGCCCGTGCATTTTCGAGGAAGGCGTCGCCCGGGATGACCGGGAGCGGCACGCGCTGCACCGCCTCCGTCGTCAGCGAGCCCGCAACCACCGCGTAGTAAAGCGGCACGCAGGTAAGCAGCGCCGCGAGGACGAGGACGACGTGGCAGGCCGCATCCAGCCAGGGAGCGCGCTCAATCATTGGGATACGTCGTAGCTGATCCGCCGCTCGATGAGGCGGAACTGAATGACGGTCAGCGCCACGGCGAAGATCATGAGCAGCACGGATTGCGCGGCCGAGGATCCGAGGTCGAGGTTGATGAAGCCGTCCACATAAACCTTGTAGACGAGAATGCTGGTGGCCGCGGCCGGTCCGCCGCGCGTGGCGGCGTCGATGATGGCGAAGGTCTCGAACAGCCCGTAGACCGTGTTCATGATGAGGAGAAAGAAGACCGTCGGCGCGATCATCGGCAGGGTGATCCAGACGAAGCGGCGCAGCGGCCCTGCCCCATCCACCGCCGCGGCCTCGATAACCGAGCGCGGCACGGCGCCGAGTGCCGCGACGAGAAAGATGTAATCGTAGCAGAGATGCTTCCAGGACGCGGTGAGGATGACCAGCAGCATGGCATCCTGGCCGTTGCGGTTGGGATCCCAGGCGATGCCCAGGGAATGCAGCAGTGTCGCCGCCGGCCCCACAAGCGGGTTGAACAGGAACGCCCAAACGAAGCCCGCGATGGCCGGTGCAATGGCATAGGGCATCAGAAGCACGGCCCGGTAGGCATTGCGCCCCCGCGTCACGCGGTCCGTCGCGAAGGCAAGCACCAGGCCGGCCGAGAAGGTGAGAACCGTCGTGGCTGCCGTGAAGACAACCGAGAGCCGCAGGGATTCCCGGTACTCCGCGCTGCGGAGAAGGGAGGTGATGTTCTCCAGCCCGACGAAATGCACCTCCTGTCCGAACGGGTCCTGGAGGAGGAAGGCCTGGGCCAGCCCGCGAACGGCGGGGATAAAAAAGAACAGGATGAGGATCAGCAACTGCGGCGTGAGCAGGAGCAGGGGCAGGAACTGCCCGCCGAACCCCGCCGCCTTCACGCCGTGCTCGACGCGGGGCACCGCCGGCCTGCGGCGCCGAAGCGCCGGCCAAAGTGCACGCCGGGTGGCGGGCAGTGTCGCGACCGTGCTCTCGCTCATGGCACGCCGCTCAGTACTTTCCGGCGTTCAGCCGCTCGAAGCGGCGCAAAATTTCGTTGCCGCGTGCCACGGCGTCGTCCATCGCCACCTGCGGCGCCTTCTGCCCGGCGAAGGCGCGCTCCGCCTCCTCGCGCTGGGCGAGCATGGTCTGGGTGAAGTTGCCGAAGCGGTAGCCGAGGGAATTCGCCGTGGGCTCTCCGCGCGAGAGCTGCTGCACGGCAATCTCCTGGGTCGGCCTTTCCCTGTACCAGCCCTGCGACTTGGCCAGGGCATAGGCGGCATTGGTGGCGGGGACGTAGCCGGTCGCCTTGTGCCACCAGACCTGCGTCTCTGGCTTCGCGACGAAGGCGAGGAAGGTCGCCGTCGCGGCGTTGTCCGCCTCGGGATGGCCCCGCAGCGCCCAGAGCACGGCGCCGCCGATGACGCTGTTCCGGGGCGTGCGCCCCTCCTCCCAGGGAAGCGGGACCGCATCCCATTCGAGGCCGCTGGCCGCCATCATCGCCGAGTGGGCGGCAGTGGAGGCGATGAAGGTGGCGGAACGGCCGGAGGTGAAGACGGCGGTGGCGGAGACGCCCTGCCCTGCGATCTCCAGCAGCCCGCTATCCATCCAGCGCTTCATGCGGCCGAGCTGCTGGACAACGGGCGTCCTGTTATAGGTGAACTCCGTGTCCAACCCGCTGAAGCCGTTGTTCTTCGTGGCGTACTGATAGTCGTTGATGGCGCTGTAATTCTCGAACCAGCTCCAGTGGTAATCGTCGGCCATGATGCTGCCGGGGCCGCCCGCGGCCTTCACACGCCGGAGCTGGTCCTCCAGGCCCTGCCAGGTTTCCGCTGGCCTCTCGAGGCCTGCTCTGGAGAAATGCGCTTTGTTGAAGAACAGGATCGGGGTCGAGGAATTGAAAGGCATGGCCGCGAGCAGCCCGCGATGGGTGTAGTAGCCGGCGATCGGCTTGATGAAGTCGCCCCAGTTCACCTCGTGCTTCTGCGCCGCCATCAGTTCCTGCACGGGCACGACGGCGCCGGAGAGCAGCATGGTCATGAAGCCGCGCTCGTAGATCTGCACGAGCTGGGGTTGGGTGCGGGTGCGGTACGCTGCCACGGTGGCGTTGATCAGCTCGTCATAGGTGCCCTTGAAGATCGGCGTGACGCTGAACTCGGACTGGGAGGCGTTGAACTGCCGCGTCATCTCCTCCAGCCGCTCGCCGTTCACGCCGCTCATGGCGTGCCAGAACCGGATCTCGCGCGGCGCGGCCTTCGCCGTCCGGACGTGCAGCAGCGGCAACGCGGCGGCGCCGGCAGCCAGGACGGTGCGGCGGGGGAGTGAGGGGGTCATCTCTGTTTCCTTCCCTGTGACTTGCCGGAGGGCTCGGTGCCCTGACCGGCCTTCGCCGCGGCACTCGGCCGGAGCCGTGGATGCCACGCGCCGTCCCGCATCGTGCATGCAGGCTAGGAGGCAGGAGAGCACATGTAAATCGAGGAGCACAAATGTAATATGTCCAACCCGTGACAGGCGCGCGCGGATGGCACAGCTTGTTGCCCAACCAGGGCGCCGGGTGGGAGGGTATGTGGGTTGAGCGGTTCCGACGAGCAGCTTCAGGTGCGCGTCGCCTGGCTCTACCACATGGAGGACCTGACGCAGGGCGAGATCGCGGCGCGGCTGGGCCTGACCCGGCTGCGCGTGAACCGCATCCTCTCCGAGTGCCGCGAAAGCGGCCTCGTGCGCGTCCACATCGCCTCTCAGCTCCAGAGCTGCGTCGCCCTGGAGCGGCGGCTTATGCGGGACTTTGGCCTCGTGGATGCCGTCATCGTGCCCACGCCTGAGGATCCGGAGAGGGTCGCGGGCCTCATCGGCATGGCCGCGGGGGACTATCTCTCGCGCTATCTGGCGCGGACGAAGGTCTCCGTCTTCGGCGTCGGCTGGGGGGCCACGCTGCGCGAAACCATTCGCCACATCGTCCCGGCCGATCTGCCGGCGCTCTGGGTCACCGCCATGATGGGCGGGCTTACCCAGGGGCTGGAGCTGAACACCTTCGAGACGGCGGGAGAGCTGGCCAGGCGCCTGAATGCGCAGTGCAGCTACCTCGCGGCGCCGATCTATGCCGGCAGCGCCGCCTCGCGCGACACGCTCGTGGCGCTCGACGTCTTCGCCGAGGTCTTCGAGCGCATCCGCGCCGTGGATCTGGCGCTGCTCTCCCTCGGTGATCTCACCCCGCGCTCGCTCCTCGTGCGGCACGGCCTTCCGAAGGACGTGACCGTGGAGGAGCTGCGGGCGGCCGGCGCCGTCGGGGACGTGCTCGGCCAGTTCCTGGACGCGCAGGGGCGGACGATCGACCATGCGATCAACGAGCGGGTGATCGGGCTGCCCTCTGCATGGCTGTCCGGGGTGCGCAATGTCGTCCTGGCGGCGGGCGGGCGCAACAAGTCCGCGGTGGTGGCGGCGGCACTGCGCGGCGGCATCCCGAAGGTGCTCGTGACGGATGAGGAGACCGCCAAGGCGGCGCTATCCCTCGTGGATTAGCCGCCGCCTCGTGCCGATCCGGCATGCCGCCCGGCGCCTCGTCCCATGGCCATGAGAGCCGCAGCATCCCGCAGGGCCAGATTGCGCGCTTCGAAAAGCCGCCGGTAGATCCCATAGGCCACCCCGTGTGCGCGCGCCGCGGAGGGATCGGCTGGCTGCGGCTCGGCATCCGGGCCCATGGCGGCGAGAGCGGAGAGCAGGTCCGGATGCCAGCCGGCCGCGACGGCGGCCGCCATGGCGGTCCCGAGCAGCACCGGTTCCTGTGTCTGAGGCAGCAGCAGCTCGCGCTCCAGCGCATCGCGGTAGAGGGCGACGAGGAGCGGGTTGCGCGCGTGGCCGCCAGCCAGGGCCACACGGCGGATGGCATAGCCATGCGCGTCCAGGTGATCGAGGATGTGGCGCACCTGCAGAGCGATGCCGCGCGCAGTGGCGTAATAGGCCTCGAGGAAGTCGCGCTCGCTCCGCTCCTCGCCCAGTCCGCTCACGAGGGCGCGGGCACGGCCGTCGCCGAGCGGCGAGCGATTGCCCAGCCAGTCGGGCACCAGGTGGCGCCCTGCCGCGAAGGCCGCCCCTTCCCTCTCCAGCAGCCCCAGGATGCTGGCGGCGGCGGCGGCATGGGTCTCCGGCGCGGCCCGGCGCGGCCCGGCCGGATGCTGCTCCAGCACTGCATCCAGCGCGGCGCCGGTTAGGGACTGCCCGGCCTCGTGCAGCCACAGGCCGGGAAAGACGGCGTCGCGGAAGGGTCCCCAGACACCGGGGATGCGGCGCTCCTCGGCCGCGAAGCTCATCAGGCAGGTGGAGGTGCCGCCGATCAGAACGGTGGTCTCGTTCATCGCGGCCATGAAGCCGCCGTCCAGGGCCCCCAGCGTGCCCGCCTCGGCGTCGATCAGGCCTGTCGCGACCGGAATGCCCGGCAAAAGCCCCAGCTCCGCCGCCGCCGCGGGGGCGAGATGGCCGTGCACCGCGCCGACGGGGCGAGGAGCCTGCGAGAGGGCGCCGAGCGCGGGCAGATCCCCGATGCCCAAGGCTTCGAGCAGCGCCTGCCGCCAGGCGGTCGGGCCGTCCGCGGGAAGGTAGGGCCATTTGCAGGCGAGGCCGCAGAGGGAATGGCTGTCCACTCCGGTCGCGCGCCAGGCGAGCGCATCGCAGAGGTCGCGCGCTCCGGTCAGTCGGCCCCAGGCCGCCGGATCGTGCCGCTTCAGCCATAGAAGCTTGGGAAGGTGCATTTCGGGCGAGAGAGTGCCGCCCGTATAGTCCAGCAGCCGGTCGCCCGTGGTGGTGATGGTCTCGGCAAGGGCTTCGCCGCGATGGTCGGCCCAGCAGAACACATCCGCCCTCTCCGCCAGCGGTGGCGCGCCCGTATGAGAAAGCGCGAGGGAGGAGGTGGCGTCGAACGCCATGCCGCGCACTTGGCCGGCGGCGCCCGGATGACAGGGGAGCGCGCCGCGAACTGCCCGCGCCACTGCCGCCCAGATCTCCTCGAAGCGATAGACGCTCTCGTCCGGCGCCGGCCGGAGAAGTTTGAAGCCCGCGGAAGCGGTGGCGATCAACCGGCCCGTGGCGTCGAACAGCCCGGCCCGCGCCGAGAGCGTGCCGACATCAACAGCGAGCAGGAGGCCGTCCATGTCAGGCGGTGCCGCGTTCCACACCATTCGGATAGATAAGCGTCTTGATAACGCCCGGCTCGTCCCCCGCATGCGCCCGAAAGGCCGCGGGCCCCTCCTCCAGCGTTACGCGATGGGTGACGAGGGAGGCCACGTCCACCTTGCCCGAAGCGACCAGGGCAATGGCGCGCGGATAGACCTCGCCCATCCGGCGGGAGAACTTCACCTTCAAGCCGCGGCGCCGGGCATCGGCGGCGGGCAGCGTGTAGGTGTCGCCGTCCGGAATGCCGACGAGCACGACGCGGCCGCCGATCCGGGCGGAGAGGATCGCATCGCGAAAGCCCAGCGGAGCGTTCGTCGCCTCGATCACCAGTGGCGCGCCCTCCCCCTCGGTCCAGGCCTGAATATCCGCGAGCGACGAGCCGGCGCGGTCGGCGCCGAGCCGTGCCGCCATTGCACGACGATGCTCCAGCGGATCCACCGCCAGCACCTCGCCCGCCCCGGCGGCCTTCAGGACCTGCAGGATCAGCAGCCCGATCGGGCCGCAGCCGAGCAGGGCAACGCGCTCCAGCAGGCGCGGCTTGGCAAGGTCCACCGCGTGAATGGCGACGCCGAGCGGCTCAAGCATCACGGCATCGAGCGGCGTGAACTCCCCGGGAAGGGGCACGATCTGGCTGCGGGGCACCCAGATCTGACTCGTCATTGCGCCATCAAAGGGCGGGGCGCCGATGAACTCCACGTTGGGGCAAAGGTTCGGATGGCCGGAGTGACAATAGGCGCAGTGGCCGCAAGCCTTGTTCGGGTCCACCGCCACCAGCGCCCCGCAGCGCAGGCCTTTCTCCTCTATATCCTCGGTCAACCAGCCCCCGAACTCATGGCCAGGGACGAAGGGGGATTTGATCTGGGCGGAGCCGATCCCGCCATCCTTGTAATAATGCAGGTCGCTGCCGCAGAGGCCCACGGCCGCCACCTTCAGGAGCGTCTCGCCAGGCCGCCCCTCGCGCAGGTTGAACGGAGCGACACGGGCGTCGTGGGCAGCGCGGAGGTACAGGGCTTCGGTCACGGCGGTCCCCCAGTTCCCCGGTTTTTTACATCTGTAACTTATTCCATACAAGAGTTAAGGCTTCCAGGAGGGGCGAAAGCAGCTGCGTCGCGGCCCCTAATGGCGGCGGAGGAAGTCTAGCACGGCGCGGTTGAACAGTTCCGGTTGTTCCATCGGCACCGAATGACCGGCGTCGGCGATCGCGACCCACTCGGCCTGCCTCATGTGGCTGACCCAGCCGCGCATGAGGCTCGGCGGTGCCAGGAGATCCGCGCTGGCGCTAATCACGAGCAAGGGCGTGCGGATCGCCTCCGCCTTCGCGAAGGTGTTCGGCGTGCGCAGCGGCTGTGGGCGGGCGCCTTTCTGCCGCGCGGTCTCCTCGGCCGCGAGCCAGGTAGCGGTGCGCTCGGGCTGGGTGGCGCGGAAGGAGGGGCCGATCTCGACGAAGCTCTCGGGGAGTTGGCGGAAACCCGGGACGTCAAGATTGCGGGTCATCTGCTCCATCTCGGGCTCCGAAAAGGAGCCGGTGCTGGCGGCAACGACGAGGCCCCGGAGCGTCTCCGGACGCCAGGCAGCGTAATCGAGGGCGACGAAGCCGCCACCGGCCACGCCGAGGAGGTGGAAGGGCGGGAGGCGGAGGTGATCGACAAGCGCGGCGAGGTCCTCGGCGACGCTGCCGGGTTGCGGCCCTGCGGGGTCGGGCAGGCTGCGGCCCCATCCGCGCCGGTCGAACGCAATGACCCGGTAGCCGGCGGCGGACATGGCCTCGAACTGCTCCGCCCAGCTGGCGCTGGTGCCTGTGTTGGCGTGCAGCAGGATAACGGGCGTCCCGTTTCCGCCGGTGTCGCGAACAAAAAGCCGGACGCCGGGAAGGGCGACTTCGGTTCCGTCCGGCATGGCACAGGCGCTGCGAGCGATCAGCGCCGAACACGTGGCCGCCAGGGCCAAGAGCAAGCGACGTGGCAGCATCATTCAGGTTCCTACGTTCGGAGCCATCCTGGGCAGAGGCTGGCGCATGGGCAACCTGGAAGGCATCCGGAAGCTGGCCGGCGCTCCGGCAATGCCGCTGAGGTGTATGATGGCGCCGGCCCCATCGAGGGATGCAAACTCGGCGAGCAACAGGCCGACAAGCGGTGCCCATCCGGACAGGCCCATCCTACAGGGCGGCTCACCCTCCGCGGGCGTCGTCCATCGTTCCAGCCCATGACGGGGCCGACAGCAGGGGGAACGCTGGGAAACGGGAGCTACGGCAGGCCGCTCCGCGGCCAATCACCAGGAGCCGCCAAGGCGGCTCACCGCCTCCTCGGCGGCCTGCATCGCGGCCGTGACACTCTCCCGGTAGCCGGAGAGGACCGGAAGCGACAAGCGGTTCCCCGCAAACCGGTTCTCCACGACGAAGCGGACGGAGTGGGGCGCCTCTGTCGGCACGACGATAAGCCGCAGCCCACAGTCTGGTTCCGACACCATGCCTTCGCCGGGCATTGTCCTCCATAACACCTGTGCCATGCGCGCCTCCCAGCAGCATCGGTCAGCCTGTAACGGAAGGGTACCACGGCGTCGTTTACCCAGGTTGTAGTGTTCATCGGAGGCAAAGAGAATCCTGTCCGGCACACCAAAGCCTGCTCGCGCAGTCTCTCCAGCATGACGCAGACAGGAGGTGCTCGGCAGCCAACACCACGATGAGGCCGGGCTGCATTCCGACGATCGTGCGAGCGAAAGGAGGACATGCTCCTGGCTCATGCTCTCGCAGGAGCAATACTCCGATGCTGCCCACCCGGCGCCTCTTGGGAATGACAGGGCCAGGAAGCGGCAGGTCCCGCCGGGCACAAGGGCAGCACCACCGGCTGGCGAGCGCAACCTGACTCCGCGGCCGGCGCACCTTGGCAAGCGGCCGCCGCGACTGGGTGGAGCATATGGCGAGGGCGCGGCTGAAAGCCACAGGAGAGGGCAGGCCAGTCACCCCGCTCAGCGCATGACAAGCGGCCGCGGCACGTCCCTCAATCACCGTCCGCGACGAAGCCAACTCTCTGCACAATGCCCTTCCAGCGGTCCTTCTCGGCACGGAGCCGCAAAGCCAGTTCATCCGGCGTGCAGGTGATCGGCGCAGCCTCCATGCTCTCCAGCCGCGCCCGAAGCCGGGTGTCGCCGGCCGCCCGCACGATCGCGGCGTGCAGCCCCTCAACGATCCGGGCAGGAGCTTGCGCAGGTAGCATCATCACATTCCAGGTCTCGCCGGTGATATCGGCCAGACCGAGATCCGCAAAGGCCGGCACGTCCGGCAGCTTCGGGAGGCGCTGCGGCGCAGTGACCGCGAGCATCCGGAGCGTACCGGCCCGGTGCGGGCCGACGAGGTCGCCCAAGGTGCCCATGAAGGCGGTGATCCGGCCCGCGCCGAGATCGACCAGCGCGGCCCCTGTGCCGCGATAGGACACGTGCGTCATTCGCAAGCCGCCCTGCCTGGCAAACAACGCCGCCAGCAGCTGCGGCGTGGAGCCGGCGGCCGGGCTGCTATACGGGATTTCCGGCTGATCCGCCGCCCAGCGAAGAAACGCCTCCAGCGATTGGGCGGGGTGCCCGGCGGCAACGCAGAAGGCGAAAGGGACGGATGCGACTGCCGAGACCGGCGTCAAGTCGGTCAGGCCGTCGTAGCGCGTCGTGGCCGGATAGATGTGCGGCGTGATCGTCAGGACGCTCTCGGGCGTGCAGAGAAGCGTGGTGCCGTCGGGGATCGCGGCCCGCACGATCTCCACGGCCAACCTGGCGGAGGCGCCGGGCCGGTTGTCCACGACCACCGAAGGTCCATAGCTGCCCGCAAGGCGCTCGGCATAAAGGCGGGCAAAGATGTCGGTCGCACCGCCGCCGGGATAGCCAACGACCAGCCGGGCGGGGCGGTCGATAAGCGTGGCCTGAGCCCTCGCCCGCGAGGCAAGGGCTGAGCCCGCCAGACCGGCCAGGACATGTCGGCGCGTGAATGCCAGGCGGGGCGTCACGGCGAGCGCCCTACCGCGCCAGCGGCGCCCGCCACGAAGCGCGCTGCGATCCAGGCCGCGACATGGTCGAAGGTGCGGGCGGTCGTGTCGCCGAACTGACCGGGCACGCGCGCACATGGCTCGCAGGGTGTGAAGCCGTGCGTTGCACCCTCGACAAAAGCAACTGACTTGTCCCGGCTCGCCGCGTGCTCGTAGGCCGTCTCGGCCGAGACAATCCAGTAGTGCCCGGTCATCCCCATCACCAGCAGGGGGGCCGCGACGCCCTCCAGGTTGCCGGGCGTGCTGTTGTAGGAGGAGTTCCAGTCGATCCCCGTCACGCGGTCCTCGCCGATCGCGTAGTCGGGCGTCGAGCGGCTGGCAAAGGTGCTGAGGAAGCGCCGGACGGTGGTGTCGAGCGAGCCGCCGAGCAGCAAGGGCCTGGCGGCCACGGGGGCCGCCGCGGCGGCGCCCCGTGCGTCCTCCCGGTCACGCCGGGCCGGTACGGCGTTGGTCAGGCCAGAGGGCACGCGCAGGGAGCGGATCACTTCTGTCGCCGTCGAGCCGTCGCCGCGCAGCAGAGGGTAGGCGCCGCGCGTGCGTGAAAGCAGGGCGACGTCCGGGCGCCAGAGGCGCGGCGTGCGCGTCGCGCCCGGCACGACAAAGGGCTCGTCGTCGGCGAAGGCGGAGCGCCCCTCGTCCAGCGCCCGCCGCCGCTCCAGCGCCGCCTCGATCAGGCGGGCGTTGCGCGCGGCCTGCGCCGCCAGGAAGCGCGCGCGGAACGGCTCGGCGTAGTGCGCGCCGCTGGGCGAAAAGCCGTTGGCCGGGGAGTAGATGTCGAGTTGACCTGCGCCATCCCCGGCATCCAGCGCGGGGTCGACGGAGGTCAGCACATTCGCGCCGAGGCCGAAGATCGGGTCCAGGAGAACAACCCCATCGGCCCGCTCCATCCCCGCGAGCGAGTCCGGACAAGGCACGATCTTCTCCTGCCCCTGGCAGGCCCGAACGCCATTCTCCGCGATGTTCTGGTAGGCGGCCGCGAGCGGCGCGCCGGAGGAGTGGCCGAGCAGCAGCACGCGCTCGATTCCCGGCAGGCGCCGCGCGTAGCGCACGGCCGACCCGAGATCGGCCAGCGCATTATCGAAATCCATGTCGCGGTCGTCGGTATCGGGCGCGTGGCGCGGGTTGGCTGCCAGCACCGTGTAGCCGCGGCGCGCAAGGTTCACCGTCGCGGGGTGATCGAGAAAGTCGCTGTAGTCGTGCATGACGACGACCGCCACCCTTGCCGCCGGTCCGGCCTGCGCAGGCGCGTAGAGGACACCGGCGACCCGGGGCGCGACCCGCACGAAGCGGTTCGTCACCTCCTGAGCCGAGGCGCCGGCGCAGAGGCCAGCCGCCATGGCGAGGGCCAGGATCGTTGTTCTCATCGTCTTCTCCCGGGGCCCGACATGCGGGTGCGGCCCGCCCAGTCCGTTCGCGCCACTAGGTTCCCGCCACTATTTGATGCGAACACCCGTCTGGTCGATGATCTGGCGCCAGATCGGCGCGTCGTGCGCGATCATGGCGGCGAACTCCCCCGGTGAACTGCCAACGGGCTCGTAGCCGATGCTGCGGATGAAGGCGGCGGGGCCGGGGCGTCGCGTCGCCTCGCCCAGGGCTCGTCCGAGCGCCTCCACGATGGAGGGCGGTGTTCCGGCTGGCAGGAACATGCCCTGCCAGATCTGCGGGTCGAAGTTGGCGAGGCCCTGCTCGGTGAAGGTCGGCACGTCCGGCAGGTCCGGCGCGCGGCGCGGCCCGGTCGAACCGAGCGGGCGGAGCTGGCCAGCACGGATGAAGTCGCGCGCAGAGCCCACGTCGATGAAGGCGCAGCATAGCCGGCCGCCGATCATCTCCGTGATGAGCTGGGAGGTGCCGTTGAACGGCACGGCCTCGACCTCGAGCCCGGTCTCGCGGGCCAGCAGCATGCCCTGCAGGTGGCTGGAGGAGCCATAGCCGTAATTACCGAAGGCCAGCGGCTGCCCGCCCTCCTTCGCCCGCGCCACGAAGTCGCGGAGGTTCGTCGCCTCCAGCCCCGACCGGACGACGAAGACGGCCATGGCGGCGGTCGTCTGCGAGACCGGGATCAGGTCCCGGCCGATCTCGTAGGGCAGGCTGCGGTCCAGCATCGGGCCGATGAGCGTGCCGGACACCGCCGAGAGAATGGTGGTACCATCGCGGCGCGACTGCATCGCGCGGGCAATGCCGACGACACCGCCGCCACCAGGCACGTTCTCCACGACAACTGGCTGCCCGAGGATTTCGGCCAGCGGCTCGACCATGACGCGGGCCACGGCGTCCGCAGCGCTGCCGGGCGCGCTGTTCAACACCAGGCGCACCGTGCCGCCGCCCGGCTGCAGGCCCTGCTGCGCCCGGACTGGGGCTGCAAAACTGGTAGCGAGCGCCAAAGCGAGGAAGGCCAGCACAGAGCGTTTGGTCTTGCGTATCATTGTTTCCTCCGCAGCACCTACCCTATTGGAAATCCGGTAACCCGCGCACAATTTCATTGAACGGTCCGGGTGCCTCAAGCTTCAACATGTGGCCGTAACCCTCGAGCACATGCAGGGCCGCGTCGGGCTTCCCCGCGTGCAGGAGCCCCGCATGCAATTCCAGAGGTGCCAGCCTGTCGCGCGTACCGGCCAGGATCGCCACGGGGCATCGCACCTGCCCGATGATGGAGGGCGTGTCGGTGGTGAACATCATGTGCATCGCGCCCAGCCAACCCGTGGGCGTCATGTCGTCGCGCAGGCGTTCCACCAGGGCGCGCACCGCTGCCGGCGTGTCAGGCGTGAGAAGCCGGTCGGCAACGGCGCCGCGGTCCGCATCCGGCCGCGGCACGTTGCGGCGCATCTCGGCGATCGCGGCCTGACGCGCCTCCTCCGGCATGGCGCCGCGCGCGGTGTTCGGGGCGGAGAGGACGAGCGCCCCGACGCGTGCGGGCCGCACCACCGCGAGGTTGAGCGCGATCACGCTGCCCCACGAGCTGCCGACGAGCACCGCCGCACGGGAGATACCGAGCGCGTCCATCAGTTCCTCCACCGCCGCCGCATAGTCCCCCGCAGTGGGATCGGGTGAGGCCAGGGGCGTGCTGGTGCCGTAGCCAGGCGCATTCCAGGCAACCACGCGGTATCGATCCGAAAGGCCCGCGAGTTGAGCCCGGTAGCCGGCCGAGCTTGAGCCGGTGCCGTGCAGCATGAGGATGGTAGGCTCATCACCCGGGCCGGACTCCCGGTACTCGATCACGCGCGCCCCTTGGCCGGGCAGGTTCACGCGCCGAAGCGGCGGCAGGTCCGAGGCGAGGAGAGCAGCGTCCCCGGCGGCGAGTGCCGTCATGCCGGTACGGGGCTCAGCGCGCGCAGTGCCGGCATGACTTCGGCGGCGAAGAGCCGCACGGAGGTCTCGACATCCGCCCCCGCGAGGCCGCCGAAAGTGAAGTTGCCGATGAGGTAGTTCAGTCCACCCTCGCTCACCTGTCGGGCAAGCTTGTCGCGTACGGTGGCGGGGGAGCCCGTGACCGCCTGCTCCGAGGCAAGGAGCGTGTCGAAGTCGGGCGGCAGCTTGGCGTTGACGGGCTGCGTGCCGTGCTTGTGCCAGAGCTTCATGAAGTGACGGTAAAAGATCGGCCAGGCGGCGCGGCCCAGTTCCAGTGCTTCGCGATCCGTGTCGGCGACGAGGATGTAGCGGTTTACGCCGATCCGAGGCTCCTCCGTCCCCTCGGAAAGTCCCGCGGGATGGGCCATCCGCCACTCGGCGCGGTAGCGGTCGGTCACCGCGCGCACGCGGTCCACGGGGCCGCCGCAGAGCACGTTCACCCCGTTCCGCGCGGGCCAGACGGTCGAGTCTGGTGAGGCCAGGGCATACCATTGCGGCGGCTGCGGCTTCTGGAACGGCCGGATCTCCACGGGGACGTCGTCGAGTTGCCAGAAACGGCCCTCGTAGGTCAGCGAATCCCCGGCGGCGAAAAAGGCGCGAATGATCTCCAGCGATTCTGCGTACATCGCCGGCGCAGTGGCGGAGTCCACGCCATAGGCCGCCAACTCGTGCGGGGAGGCCCCGCGGCCGACGCCGAACTCGAAGCGCCCGCGGCTGAGGTGGTCGAGCATGCAGATCTCCTCCGCCAGGCGCAGCGGGTGGTAGATCGGCAGGAGGTAGACGAGCGGACATAGACGCAGCCGCTTCGTGCGCTGGGCGAGCGCGGCCATGAAGACGCTCGGAGAGGGCGCCATGCTCAGCGGCGTCGCGTGGTGCTCGCTCATGTGATAGCGGTCGAAGCCGAGTACCTCGTAAAGTTCGGCGAGGCGGAGTCGCTGCTCGTACTGATCGGCCAGCGGCAGGGAGCCGCGGTCGTTCTGGTCGAAGATTCCGAACTGCATGGTGTTGTTCCTGCGTGCAGGGAGATCAGGCCGCGTGGCGGGCGAAGATCTGGAAAGGGTTGCCCTCAGGGTCGGCGCAGTTGAGGACGGCGCCGTGCGAGCCCATGTCGCGCCGACCGTGGACAGCTCCGCCGGCGGCCGTCACGCGCGATGCGGCCTTATCAAGATCATCCGTCCCAAAGACGGCAACGCTGCCGGAGGCGCCGGGCGCGGCCTCGCCGATCGAGCTGAGCGCAAAGCCCGTGTCGCCCAGGCGGAACTGGCACCAGTGCTCCTCATCGCGGAAGCTTGGCGCGAGATCGAGAACCGTGCGGTAGAAGCGCTCCGCGCCGTCCATGTTGCGGGTAACGGTGTGGACGCTTTGCAGCCTCATCCTACGCTTCCCTACCCAGCATTTTTTGTACAACAGTGTTGTATGTATTTATTTATGCTGTATGGTGTCCCGGCAGGAAACAGATTGTCAATGGCAAAGCCTGTGCTGTCAGGGTGGAGGCTTTGCGTACATAGGCAGGGTGATGGGATGCGGCGTGCACGACAGCACGCGGCGCATTGAAGTCGCCACGACCATGGATGTTCATGCACGTTGAACGCTTGCCTTTGTGTTCTATGGTGAAAGTCGGCATCGCATCCTGTCAGTGCGGATGGGAAGCCGCCCTGCTTCCTGGAGACGCATGAGCGAAGCCCCGGCCCGGCGCGGCATACAGTCGATCGAGGTGGCTTTCCGCCTTCTCCAGGCGATGCAGGGTTCTCCGCGTCCGCTGCCGCTGCGGGAAATCGCCGCGGGCGCAGGCCTCTCGCCCAGCGCGGCCAACAACTATCTCGTCAGCCTCGTCCGTACGGGGCTGGCAGCAACGGACGCGAAGCCCGGGCACTATCGTCTCGGCCCCTCCGCCGTCGCGCTCGGCATGAGCGCCATTCAGCAGATCGACGGCTTCGAGATCGCGCGGCAGGAGGTGACGGCGCTTCGCGACATCACGCGGCACAGTGCGGCCGTGACGGCTTGGACGGGCGACGGGCCGGTGAGCCTCTTCAAGCAGGAGGGCGATTGGCGCTCGGCGCTGGAGCTGCGAACGGGCCTTCTCTCGATCACGGCGACGGCGGCGGGCAAGGCCTTCGCCGGCTGCCTTCCCGAGGCGGCAACCATGCCGCTGATCTCGCGCGAACAGGGGATCGGGAGCGCCACAGGCCTTTCGGGCATGGCCTTTATCACGGCGGCACAGCGAGAGATGCGCGAGGCCGGCTACGTCGTCATCCGGCGCGACGACGGCACCGGCTACGCCTCCGCCGCCGCCCCGATCCGGGACTGGAGCGGGACAGTCCGCTTCGCGCTGAGCGTTATCGGCTCGCAAGGTTCGCTGGGCATGGAGCGCGGGAGCGCCGAGATCCAGGCGCTGCTCTCCTGCGCAGCACGGGCCACCGCCGCCCTGGGCGGGACGGCGCAAATGCCGGCGGGGCCGGTCCCCGGATAGGAGCCGGCCCAGTCAGCAGCCGGGAATGGGCAAGCGAGCGGACAATGCGTCTGGGCTCCGCGAGCGCATGGGCTCTCGCGACTGTGGACAGTGCCGGCGATGATGGTGCCCGTGAGATCTGCGGCGCGATCCTTGTCAGCGAGCGCGACCAATGGGCCAAGGTCGTTCGTGCGGCCGATACTACGGCAGATGAGGTTCTCTTGGCGCCCGCAACGGTGGCGGCGCGGCACAGGACGCCGAGGAAAGATGCTGCAGCCTTTCGATGGCGCGCGGCCACGGCGTGCCGATCCTTCACCCGGCCCGACACGGCCAGAACCGGCAAGGTCTCCTTCAGATAGCTGAAGCCCGTAGTGCTGGACAGCAACTGGCATGGTCCGTGGCAGCCTTGAAGGTCAGCGGGTCGGAGGCAGAATATCGGCCCTGCCCTGCTGAGCAGTCCGGAGCGGGAGCCCGGAAAGCATCTCAGCCCAGCAACATGGCACTGAGCCAGTACCCAAGGGCACCCACGGCTGCGGAGGCAGGCAAGGTGACGATCCACGCCCAGACGATGCGGCGCGCGACGCCCCAACGAACGGCAGAGGCGCGACGGGCAGCGCCGACACCCACGATCGCACCCGTGACGGTGTGGGTGGTGGATACGGGAATGCCGAGCCAAGTCGCGCCGAAAAGGGACAGGGCGCCGCCGGTCTCTGCACAGAATCCCTGGACGGGACGGAGCTCAGTGATGCGCGACCCCATGGTGCGAACGATGCGCCAGCCGCCCATCAGCGTGCCCAGGCCCATCGCGGCATGGCAGGCGATGACCACCCAGAAGGGCACGTGAAAGGTCTCGCCTGTCATCCCCTGGGAGAAGAGGAGGATGGCGATGATGCCCATGGTCTTCTGCGCATCGTTGCCGCCATGGCCCAGGCTGAACAGGGATGAGGAGAGGAGTTGGAGCACCCGGAAGCGCCGGTCCACTGCATAGGGAGTGGACCGGCGCGCGGCCCAGCTGGTGATGAGCACAAGGAGCAGGGCGAGGGAGAAGCCAAGCAGCGGGGAGATGACGATGAAGGCAGCCACAGTGCCGACGCCGCCCCAGAGCACCGCCCAGAACCCTGCCTTGGCGATCGCGGCCCCGACCAGACCACCGACGAGGGCGTGGCTGGAGGATGATGGAATGCCCCAGATCCAGGTCGCCACGTTCCAGGCGATGGCACCGGTCAGCGCCCCCCCGATCACGGCAGGATCCACCGCATCCGCCGTGATGATGCCCTTGCCGATAGTATTGGCCACATGGAGGCCGAAGAAGAGGAAGGCGATGAAGTTGAAGAAGGCTGCCCAGGCCACGGCGACGCGCGGCGCCAGCACGCGGGTGGAAACGACGGTGGCAATGGAGTTGGCAGCGTCGTGCAGCCCGTTCAGGAAGTCAAAGAAGAGGGCGATGGCGATAAGGGTGACGAGGAGTGGCAGCCCGATGCTGACGGCAGTCACGCGCGGCGTTCCTCAGACCTGCTGGACCATGACGGCCTGGATGAGATCGGCCACGTCCTCGCAGCGGTCGGCCACGGCCTCGATCCCGTCATAGACCATCTGCACCATGAGCTTATGGCCCGGGGAACTGGTGTCGCCTCCGTCAAACAGGGCGTCCATGCCGGCCTGCAGGGCACGGTCGGCCTCGCTCTCGATCGCATCCACCGCCTCACACATCGAGCCGAGCGCGCGAGCATTGCCGGAGATGTCGGCCAGCAGCGGCATGCCGTCGCGCAGGCTACCGCAGGCGCGGATAATGCAGTCCGCCATGGTCAGCATCTGCGGTGTGACCGAGACCTTGTAGAGGGTCAGGCGACGTCCCGCGTCCTTCATGCGGTCAATCACGTCGTCAAGCGCGTCGGTCAGGTTGAGAATGTCCGCGCGATCGAAAGGGGTGATAAAGCTACGGTGGATGGAGCGGATGGTCGCGCGGTTGATCTCGTCCGCCTCGCGCTCGATCCGGCGAAGGTTGGCGTAGTGGGCGGCGTTGGTAGGTTCCGCCAGCAGAGCGCGGAAGACTTGAGCGGCATCCACGGTGCGGGCAGCCTGCGTGGTGAAGGCGGCCACGAACGTGTCGTCCCGCGGCATCAGCATGCGAAAAAGCTTTAGGACCATGCCTGGGCTCCAGAGGGCCTGGTAGGACCCGGAGCGGTTAACGCGGCGGATGTGACAGGTCGATGACACGCGACCTATCACGGTTTAGGGAGAAGACATCGTCTGGTAACACGTTCCCGGACGAGCATAACCGGGGGCGGACGCAGATCGTCCGCCAGGATCATCCTTCGGCCGGCACGCAAAGCTGGCCCGGATAGATCCCCGGCATGATGGACTGCCGAGTGAGCCCCTGCACAGCCGCATGGCTGCCGCCAGGGCCGAGGCGTCGCTCCCTCCTGCCGGGCTCAAGCGGCGCGGATGCCCGCGAGGAAGGTATCAACCCGGCCCCGCAGCAGTTCGGATTGCTGTGCCAACTCCCCGGAGGAGGCCGCCGCCACCGATGTTGCCCGCGACACCCCGTCCTGGGCCGTGCCCGCCATCTCGCCCGCGGTCGCGTTCAGCTCCACTGCCACTGCGGCCACCCCGCGGAGGACCTCCGCGGCTTCGGCCTTGAAGCCACGCAGCAGCCCATCCACCCGCGCCGCCTGATCCGTCGCCTCCGGCCACGGCACCTGTGCAAAACCGAAAACCGGAAGCTGGGATGAAGCCGGCAAATCCGGGCCCGTGGCCCATGTACCTAGCCGAGGATCGGCAAGCCGAGCGACAGGCCCCGAGAACTGCTTGCACAGGACGCCTCCCGCTGCTCCTCTTCACCAGCGATGCTGCGCGACGGAAGCAAGCTGTAGCCGACCGCTTCTAGGTAGCTCCTGCATAGTTATGCCCGGTGCGAAACGCGGCCGCACGTCGATGACCTTCCAGGCCTTCGCGCGCGCTCTGCCGCACGGCAGCCGGGGCGACCGCAGCGACCCCACGCGCGTCCAGCCACTGATGCGTGCAAACCTTCAGGTACGAGCCAACCCAGAGGCCGCCCGTGTAACGGCCCGCGCCGAGCGTCGGCAGGGTGTGGTTCGTTCCGCAGCACTTGTCGGAATAAACGACGCTCGCGAGCGGGCCGATGAAGAGCGAGCCGTAGTTGCGGAGCTTCGCCGCGGTAGCTTGCGGGTCGGCGGTATGGACTTGCAGATGCTCGGCCGCGATACGGTCGGAATAGGCAATCATCGCCGCCTCGTCAGGGCAGAGGACGACCTCCCCGTAGTCGCGCCAGGCCGGACCCGCGACATCGGCGGTGGGAAGATCGGCAAGCTGGCGCTCGATCTCGGCGACGGTAGCCTCCGCCAGGGCGCGGTCGGTCGTGATCAGGCCGACACGCGTCATCACGTCGTGCTCGGCCTGCGCGAGGAGGTCGGTAGCGATCATCTCGGGGTCGCCCGTCTCATCGGCGACGACGTAGATCTCGCTGGGGCCGGCAAGCTGGTCGATGCCCACCTTGCCGAAGACCTGGCGCTTCGCCTCGTTCACATAGGCGTTGCCGGGACCGAAGATCTTGTCCACCGCGGGCACGGTCTTGGTACCGAAAGCCATGGCGGCGATCGCCTGCGCGCCACCGATGCGGAAGATGCGGTCCGCCCCGGAGAGATGACAGACGGCGATCATGTCGGGATGCGCAGTGGGCGGAAGGCAGGCGATCACCTCGTCGCAACCAGCGACCCGGGCAGGGACGATGGTCATCACGGGGGCGGAGAGCAGCGGGTAGCGGCCGCCGGGCACGTAGGCGCCGACGCGGCGGATGGGGATGACGCGGTGCCCGAGATGAAGGCCGGGAAGCGGCTCCACCTCCAGCGGCAGGATCGTGCCGAGCTGGGCGGTCGCGAAATCGCGCACCCGGGCGATGGCGAACTCGGCATCGGCGCGCGCGGCGGGGTCCATCCGGGCGAGGGTACCGGCCCGCTCAGCCGCGCTCACCTCGAACGCCGCCAGATCGGACCTGTCGAAGGCCGCGGCGTATTCCCGAACGGCGGCGTCGCCGCGGGTGCGGACGTTGTCCAACACGGCCTTCACGGTGGCGCCGAGGGCGTCGTTGTCCTGGAAGGAGTCGCGGCGAACGGGCTTGATGAAGGTCAGGCCAGCGTCGGGCGTGTCGTGAGCAATCATTCGAGCCTCCGGTGGAGGGGCCGCGCGGGATAACCCAGGCGGGTGAGCCGGCCAGGAAACTGACCGGGACGGGCTGGAGAATGGCTCTGGCCACGAGAGGAGTGGAAGTAGGCAGCGGCGCCCCTGTTGATTATCCTCGACAGTCCTGGGATCATAAGGGCTGAAGCGATGGCGATGGTCGGGGCGAAGCTGAAGGCGTTGCGGACGCGGCGCGGGCTGGGAATGCGGGAACTGGCGGCGCGGTCGGGCATATCGCACTCGGCGATCTCGCTCATCGAGCGGGAGCGGATGAGCCCTTCTGTGGACACGCTCGGCGCCATTCTGGGGGCCTTGGGAACAACGATGTCTTCGTTCTTCGCGGACTTGGAGAGCGGCCTGCCGAGCCGCCCCTTCTACCGTGCCGAGGAGCTGGTGGAGATCGGGCGGCCCGACCGCATCTCCTATCGGCTGATCGGAATGGACTACCCGAACCGGCGAATGCTGATGCTCGCCGAGCGCTACGCACCGGGAGCGACGACGGAGGCGAGCGTGGCGCACCGGGCGGAGGAGGCGGGGATCGTCATGCGCGGGGCAGTGGAGGTGACGGTGGGCGACCGAACGGCGGTGCTGCGCGCGGGGGACGCGTATTACTTCGACAGCCAGCAACCCCACAGCTTCCGCAATGTCGATCCAGGGATAAGCGAGATCGTCAGCGCCATCACGCCACCCACCTACTGATCTGGCGACTATTCTGCCCAGCCTCCACGCGGCGCTTGCGTCGGGCAGCCTGGCCGGTCTGTGCTTCCGGGCTGAGAACGGAGGCGGGCGATGGCGAAGAGGCGAATTTTGGCCGGCGGCATCGCTCAGGAGTCCCACAGCTTCAACCCTGTCCCCACCGGCCGATCGTGGTTCAACATCCGCGCCGGGGCCGAGGCAGTCGAGGCGGCGCGCGGCAGCAACTCCGTGCTCGGCGGCATCGTGGACGCGGCTGGGGAGAACGGCGCCGAGGTGATCGTGCCGGTCATCTTCCGCGCCCAGTCCGGCGGCCCCGTGGAGGATGCCGTCTTCGCCGAGATGCGCGACCGGATGTGCGAGGCGGCGCGGCGCGGTGATTTTGATGCCATCGTGCTGCCGCTGCATGGCGGAATGCTGACGCCGAGCCTGGAGGACCCCGAGGGCGCGCTGATGGTGGCGCTGCGCGAGATCGTCGGCACGGAGGTTCCGCTGACCGCCGGTTTCGACCTGCACGCGCATGTCACGCCGGAGATCCTGGCGCGCTGCGACCTGCTGGCGGGATATCTTACCAACCCGCACGGCGATCAGGGCAGCACGGGGCAGCGCGCGTTCCGTGCGGCGCTGGATATGCTGGATGGGCGGTTGCGACCGGCGCTGGCAGCGGTGCACCTGCCCATGCTGACCCTCGGCAACGACCGTACGGACGAGGAGCCATTGCTCTCGCTGCACGCCCGTGCCCGCGCGGCGGTCGGGGCCGGCGCCGCCTACGATGTCTCGATCTTCAATGCGCAGCAGTTCCTGGACGTGCACGGCCTTGGCCAGTGGGTGCTGGCCTACGGGAACGGGACGGCGCCCGATGACCTCGCCCTGAAGCTGGCGGGAACGCTCTGGGACCGGCGGCGGGAGCTGATCGGGACCTATCCCTCCCTGGACGAGTACCTTGATCGTGCGGCGCGCGGGACGGAGCGGCCTCTGGTCCTCGGCGATCAGGGGGATCGCGTGGCCGGCGGCAGTCCCGGCGACGGAACCTACGTGCTGCGGGCATTGATGGCGCGGGCCGACCTGCCCCCTTCGGCCGTGCCCATCGCGGATGCCGAGGCTGTGAGGGTGTGCCAGGCGGCCGGGCCGGGGGCCATGGTTACGCTGACCGTGGGCGGGCGATACTCGACCGTCTCTCCGCCGGTGACGGTCACGGGGGAGATCGTGTCGGCCGGCAGCTCGGCGGAGGTGGTTTATGATGGACCGGCGGATGCGGGCTATCGGGCCAGGCTAGGCGGCTACGCCGTGCTGCGCGTGGGCAAGGTGCATCTGGTCCTGACGGACCAGCCCCATTCCTACCTCGACCCCAGCTACTTCCGGGCCATGGGCGTTGATCCCGCGTTGTTGGGGATCGTGATCACCCGCTCCGGCTATCATTATACCCTGAACTATGCGGCCATCGGCGAGTGCGTCACGGTGGATACGCCGGGCATGACCTCCTACCGCGTAGGGGAGCTGCCCTTCGCCAGGGCGCGACCTTTCTTCCCGTTGGACGATGTCGAGCTCACCCCACGGCTGCACGCGAAGGGCAGCGCAATACCCTGAAAGTATCTTGCATCGGGGGCGCAGCCCTTGCTGCATATGCAGGATCAATCTGGCCGGCGGGCTGAGCCGAGGCCATGAAAAGGAGAGGTCGATGCATCGTCGCTCACTGCTGAAAGGGGTTGCGGCGACGGGTGCCGCGCTTTCCGCCCCGGCCTTTGCCCAGGGCGCGTCGCGCACCCTGCGCTTCATCCCGCAGATCGACCTTGCCTTCCTCGACCCGCACTGGACCACGGCGAACGTCACCCGCAACCACGGCTACATGGTGTTCGACACCCTTTACGGACTCGACGAGCAGGACATGGCGCATCCGCAGATGGCCGAGGGCCATACGGTCGAGGATGACGGCAAGCGCTGGACGGTCCGGCTGCGCGAGGGGCTTCTCTTCCACGACGGCACGCCGGTCCTGGCGCGGGACTGCGTGGCGAGCATCCGGCGCTGGGGCGCAAGGGACGCCTTCGGCGGCGCGCTGATGCGCGTGACGGACGAGATCTCCGCGCCCGACGACCGCACGATCGTCTTTCGCCTCAAGAAGCCCTTCTCCCTGCTGCCGGACGCGCTGGCGAAGGGCACCGCGATGATGCCCGCGATCATGCCGGAGCGGGTGGCGCGGACCGACCCCGGAACGCAGATCACCGACATCATCGGCAGCGGCCCCTTCCGCTACGTTGCGGATGAGCGGCTGCAGGGCTCGCGCAACGTCTATGCCAGGTTCGACCGCTACAAGCCGCGGGAGAGTGGACCAGCGCTCGGCAGCGCCGGCCCCAAGATCGTGCATTACGACCGCGTGGTCTGGACCACCATTCCCGATGCCTCCACCGCCGCCAGCGCGCTTGTCGCCGGCGAACAGGACTGGTGGGAACAGGTGGCGCATGACCTGAAGCCGATGATCGCGCGAAGCCGCGGCATTCAGATGCGCATCCAGGAGGAGACGGGCACGGTCGGGATGCTGCGGCCGAACTGCACGCAAGCCCCCTTCAACAACGTCGCGATCCGCCGTGCCGTGATGGGAGCGATCGACCAGGCCTCCTACATGCAGGCGATCGTCGGCGATGACCGCGCGTCGTACCACGTGCCGACCGGCTTCTTCACCCCGGGCTCGCCGATGGCAAACGAGGTGGGGCTCGATCCCCTGCGCAAGCCGAAGGACGACGCGGCGGTGCGGCGCGACCTGGAAGCCGCGGGCTACAAGGGCGAGAAGGTCGTCCTTCTGGTGCCTACGGACTACGTGACGATCAAGGCGCTCGGCGATGTCGCGGCGGACATGCTGCGAAAGATCGGGATGAACGTGGACTATGTGGCGACAGATTGGGGCACCATGCTCCAGCGGCGCAACAATCGCGGCCCGGTCGAGAGCGGTGGCTGGAGCCTCTTTGCGACGAGCTGGACGGGCACGGACCTGCTGAACCCGGCGACGCATGTCGGCGTGCGCGGCAACGGCGCCGCAGGCTACGCCGGCTGGTACGAAAGCGCGCGGTTGGAGAATCTGTACAACGCCTGGTTCGACGCACCGGACCTGGCGGGGCGGCAGGCCGTGTGCCGGGACATACAGGCGGCCTGCATGGAGGAAGCGCCTTACTACCCGCTCGGCCAGTTCAAGCAGCAGACGGCGACGCGGGGCATACAGGGGCTGCAAACAGGGTTTACGAGGTTCTGGGGTATCCGGCCGGCCTGAGTTCCCGCAGCAACCGGGCCGTGGCGGCGCGGTCCCCTCAGGGGAAGCGCGTCCCACCCCCTTGCGGAGGCACCGCATAACGGGTGACGTCGTTTCCCGCATCGGTAGTCCGGCATCGTCCCGAGGGGGAGCGGCACATGGCCATTCTGAAGATCGCCCGCATGGGCCATCCCGTCCTGCTGGAGACGTGTCAGCCCGTCTCCGATCCCGGCGCTCCGGAAATCCGAAGACTGGTGCAGGACATGTTCGAGACGATGGAGGACGCGCCGGGCGCCGGCCTCGCCGCGCCTCAGGTGCATGTCCCGCTGCGCCTGTTCGTCTTCAGGGTTCTCCCCTCCCGCGCCACCGGGGTGCCGGACGACGTGCCCGTCGGCAATACCGTCCTGATCAATCCCCAGGTCGAACCCCTGGATGAGGAGAAGCATCTGCGCTGGGAGGGATGCCTGTCGATTCCCGGCCTGCGGGCCGCTGTCCCGCGCTTCAAGCGGGTGCGCTACGCCGGCGTGGATTGCGACGGCCGGACCGTCACCGCCAAGGTGGGCGGCTTCCATGCCGGGGTTGTCCAGCACGAGAATGACCACCTGGACGGCATCCTATACCCCATGCGGATGACCGACTTCCGGCTCATGGGCTTCAACGAGGAGCTTGCCCGGGCCGCCGAGCAGTAGAAGCAGACGGAGACGACGCCACGCGCGCCGCCTCACCACTCCGGCACTGCTACAGTAGGAAGGAGAGCGCTTCGGCGCAGGGTTGCTCCACCTTCAGCGCCAGCATGGGATCGGCACGGGTGCGGCCGAGATTCACCGCCGCAATCGGCTTGCCGGCACGCGCGGCTGCCTGCACGAAGCGGAAGCCCGAATAGACCATCAGCGAGGACCCGACCACGAGCATCGCATCGGCTTCCTCCAGCGCACCAACAGCCCTTTCCACCCGCTCCTTCGGCACGCACTCGCCGAAGAACACGACATCCGGCTTGAGAACGCCACCGCAGGCTGGGCAGGGCGGCACGGCGAAGGAGGCGAAGTCCTCCTCATCGAGGTCGGCATCGCCATCCGGTGCCATGCCGGCTTCCCGCTCCTCCCAGCCGGGATTGAGGCGGATCAGCGCCTCCTGCATTGCCTCGCGCGGGATCGTCTCCCCGCAGGCGGTGCAGCGGACGCGATCCAGGCGCCCGTGGAGGTCCACCACCCGGCTGCTTCCGGCAGCCTGGTGCAGGCGGTCCACGTTTTGGGTGAGGAGAAGTACGCTCTTGCCGCCGCGCTCGAGACGCGCGAGGGCGTCGTGGGCGCGATTCGGCCGCACCTGGCTGAAGCGTCGCCAGCCGATCAGGCTGCGCGCCCAGTAGCGCCTCCGGGCCGGCTCGCCTCCCATGAAGGCCTGGAACGTCATGGGCTGCGCCCGCTTCCACTGGCCTTCCTCGTCGCGGTAGTCGGGGATGCCGGAATTCGTGCTGCAGCCCGCGCCGGTCAGCACGAAGATGTGCCGGTGCCGGTCGATGAAGTCGTGCAGCGGCGCCGTGTCGTTCATGTCGCGCATGTAGGGTCGGTCAGCGGCGATCGCCATGGGAGCCGCGCCGCCAGCCGCGGCGGTCCAGCCGTCAGGCCGGGACCAGGGTCTCGGCCAGCTTGCTCCAGGCCGCTTCGCGCAGGTCCCGGCGCATCGCCTCCTCGTCCGTCCAGCGGGTACTGGCGGGGAGGCGGATCGCCTCGCAGCGGAGCGTCAGCGTGCTCTCGCGGAAAGGCCAGGGGTCGAGCGACCAGCGGGACTGCGCCTGCCGCACGAGCTTCATCTTGCGGGTGCTGCCATCCTCCATCGGCGCCTCCCCCGCCTTGTCCGGATCGGCGAAGCAGAGGGCGAGGGAAAGCGCGTCGGTCACCGCGACGAGGGCGGAGTTCCGTTCCACCTGCTCGGCCGTCGCGCCGAGCTTTGCAATCCAGTCCGCCTGCAGCTCGTCCTCCTTGGCGGCGTTGCGGTCGATCGCGGCCTCGTCTTTCGGTGGCAAGCTCTCCGGGTCCATGTACTGCGTGTAGATGCGCGTGCCGTGCAGGGAGATCAGCAGGGCGGGCCAGAGGCCCCAGGCGGCGCGGGCCAGTTCCACGCCCCGGGCCCACATCGGCGCATGAACGGCCGCGCCCAGTGCCGTGAAGGCGTGGGGCAGACCCGTCTCTGGATCGAGGGTCGGGGCGGTCTCCCAGGACAGCCAGGCGATGTCGTGCTGCCCCGCGGCGAGGATAACCTCGGGCGCCGGGTCTGGCCGCGCGAAGCCGGGAGCGCCCCAGGCGGCCATCATCTGGCCGGAGAGCAGGGCATGGGAGGGCTGGGGAATGAGGAGGCGGATGCCGTCCTCGGGGTCTCGCAGGATCATGCGGCGTCAACGCGCGAGGAAGGCCTTGGGACACAGCCGTTCCTCATCCGCCGGACTTCGGACCTTCGGCACGTGGACGGTCACCCGGCTACGCCCAGGGCCCTTCCCTCAGGCCGACCTGAAACCACCGTCCCCCGGCCTGGCGAGACCGAACGCGTCGCCAGGCGTGAGTTCCACCTGGGCCGTGCCGGGCAGACCGATGCCCCCAAAGATCAGGCAAATGAATGCATCAGCACGACCGGCGTTGACGCCCCATCGATGCGCGTGACTAGACTTTCCCGTCGGCGCACGGGCCGGGACGGCTGGAGCATGCGGGATGGGTGCAGACACACAGGATTGCCGGACCGGCGTTCTCGTTGAGGCAGGATTCCAGGAAATCGAGTTCTGGTACCCGGTCTTGCGCCTGCGCGAGGCGGGGAGCGCGGTGATCGTCCTGGGCCCGCGGAACGACGCGCAGGTGGAGAGCCAGCTCGGTTACCCCGTGATCCCGGACGCAACCTTCGATGCGGGCGGCGAGTGGGCCGGGCTGATCGTTCCAGGCGGCGCCATGGCAGGCCGGCTGGCCGGACACGCGGCGGTACTGCGGCTCCTGACAGAGGCGGCCGAGGCCGGCGCGGTACTTGGCGCGATCGCCGAGGGAGTGGTGGTGCTCGCGAAGGCGGGCCTTCTCAAGGGGCGGCGCGTCGCCTGCCCTTCATCTCTCGAGATGACGGTGCACGCCGGTGGCGGCGAGCCCTCCAGCGACGGCCTGGCCGCCGAGGATGGCCTCATCACCGCCCGCTCCGCCGACGAACTACCAGATTTCTACCGCGCTTTCGCCGCTGCCCTGTCCGCTATGCCGGTGCGGCGCGCGGCGGCCTGAGGGGACGGCCATGGGACATATCCGCACGGTGCTCGGCGATATCGAGCCGGATCAACTCGGCATCACGCTGACCCACGAGCACATCCGCTACGCCTACCAGGGCTCCGATACCGACCACCAACAGGTGTGGAGCCTCGACACCCTCGCAGGGCAGGTCGCGGCAGTTCTGAAGGAAGGCCGGGAGGTCCACCATATCCAAAGCTTGGTGGACATGACGCCGCCGGAGATCGGGCGCCATCCTGAGCTCCTGGCCGAGGTCTCCCGCCGCAGCGGAGTGAACATCGTGGCGATGACCGGCTTCTTCCCGGAGGAGCACGCCATCGGCATCCCCTTCCACTGGCGCCGCAAGTCGCCGGACTACATCGCGGACATGCTCGTGCGCGACATCACCGAAGGCATGGTCTACGACAATCAGCTCACGCCCTATAAGGCCGGCATCCTGAAAGCCGCGACCGGCGGCACCACCAGCACCGAACTCGACCCCAGCAAGGGGCCGACGCCGATCAGCCCGCTGGAGGCGAAGGTGATCTGCGCCGTGGCGCGGGCTCAGCGCCGGACGGGCGCCTGCATCAACACCCATACCCAGCCGGAGGACTACGCCTACCTCAACCCCGGCATCGAGCTGCTGGACCTGCTGGAGCGCTACGGCGCAGACCTGAGCCGCGTGATCATTGGCCACTCCTTCGTGCACCCGAACATCGAGCAGCTGAAGGCCATCGTCGAGCGCGGCGCCTGCCTGCAGGTCGACCATATCGGCATCCCCTGGCAGAACGACAGCCAGGAGAGCCTGGACGAGCTGATCGCGAACGCGGTGTGCCAACTGACGGACATGGGCTACCTCGACCGCCTCGTCTTCTCCTACGACCGCTTCTTCAGCTACGCCGGCAGTCCCCCAAGCGCCGAGGACCCGCCGCTGCTGAACGAGCAGGTGCCGGTCGGCTACATCTTCGACAACTTCGCCCATCGGCTGGAGGCGAAGGGCTTCGGCAAGGCCGAGATGCATCAGGTGATGGTGGAGAACCCGCGCCGCCTGATCGCCTTCTGAGAGGGGACGCAAGGCATGGATCTGAACGGCGCGCAGGTCGGCGTCCTCATCGAGAACGCCTTCCAGGAGCTGGAGCTCTGGTACCCCGTGATCCGCCTGCGCGAGGCAGGCGCGAAGGTCCTCATCATCGGGCCCACCCGCGGGCAGCTCTATGCCAGCAAGCTCGGCATGCCGACGCGCTGCGACCTCGCGATGGACGAGGTCTCGGCGGACGACCTCGATGCCATCGTCATCCCCGGCGGCCTGGCACCCGAGGGAATGCGCAAGCACAAGCCCATGGTGGACCTCGTCCGTGCGGTGCACGACCAGGGCAAGCTGGTGGCGGCCATCTGCCACGCGGGCTGGATGCTGGCCTCCGCCGGGATCGCGCGCGGCCGCACGGTGACCTGCGTTTTCCTGGTGAAGGACGATGTCATCAACGCCGGCGGGAACTACGTGGACGAGCCGGTGGTGCGGGACGGAAACATCATCACCTCCCGCCTGCCGAGCGATCTGCCGGCCTTCGGCAAGGCGATCGTCGAGTACCTGGAGCGGGCGCCCTCCCTCCGCACGGGGCGCGTGCTGGCGCCGGCCTCTGGCTCCTACGCCTCCGCGGCCTACACCCATGTGGCGGAGACCGGGATGCTGGCGCGGGCCAAGGCCTCGGCGAACTATGTCGCGGTCACACGCGAAGGCGCGCCCATCGGGGCCTGACCCCTGCAGGGGAGGCACGCCGCCCCCCCCTGTTCCCGGCGGGTCAGGCGGCCAGCCGGTACTCCGCCATCTCATCCCCGAGCAGGAAGCGGCGCGCGGCCTCCTGCACCCTCTCCGGATGCTCCAGATGCGGCACATGGCCGCAGCGCTCCACCGTGATGAAGCGCACGTCGCGCACCATGCGCGCGGCCTCCAGGGCCTTGTCGATCTTGGCGTGCGGGTCGTTGGCACCCCAGATCATCAGCAGCGGGCACTCGATCTCGCCGAAGCGGCCGGTGATCGTCCAGGGGCGCGTCGCCTCCAGGTCCATCATGCCGTCCATCAGCCTCTCGAAGCCCTCCGCCAGGCCAGGACGGGCGAAGATGTTCATCTGGACATAGAGCAGCGCCTCGGGGATGCAGGCGACGTCGTAGACCATCCCGCCCATGCGCTTTCGCGCGTACTCGATAGTCGGGTTCTGCATGGTCGCCACGGCCGCGGCCTTAGCCGCATGGAAGCTCGCCAGCCGCTCGGCATCGCCCATGGTGGCGGAGGCGCTGCCGAGCATGATGACCTTCGTCACGCGCTTCTTGTCCGCCATGTGGCAGAGCACGGAGAGAAGCGCGCCGTAGGAGCTTCCGAAAACCGAGAACTCCCTCCAGCCGAGTGCGTCTGCGATGCCATGCAGGTGCTTCACCATGACCGGCTGAGGAGGCCCGCCGCTGTAGTCGCCGAGCTGCGTGAGCCCATGGCCGATCAGATCCGGCGCGACGACATGGAAGTGCTCCCCCAGCCCATCGATGATCTTCATCCAGGAATCGCAGGACGAGCCCACGCCGTGAATGAGCATCAGGGGCGGCCGGCCCGGCTCGCCGGCCGTGAGGCAGCGCGTGTTCACGCCGTCGGATTCGATATAGGCGATGCGCATCGGACTGCGGGTCCTTCCGGCTTGAGGTCAGTAAAAGAGGGGCGACATCTTCCCGTGCAGGGCGAGGAGATGGGCGGGACCGACGAAGCGGCCATCCCGCTGGACGGTCTGCCCGTCGATCCGCAGGGTCATGTCCTGGACCACGCCGTCCGGATGGTTCTCGCCACCGCCCTCCTCCCACCACGGCAGGCCCATGCCGATGGCGTTGCTGCCTGGAGTGCGGATATCCTCAATGA
Source organism: Roseomonas sp. KE2513 (assembly GCF_016107305.1). Lineage (GTDB taxonomy): Bacteria > Pseudomonadota > Alphaproteobacteria > Acetobacterales > Acetobacteraceae > Roseomonas. The sequence goes on along the minus strand of NZ_RCVR01000016.1, from coordinate 43,117 downwards.
AGTGGTGGCCGGTGAATCTGGCGGCGGGGTGAAAGCCGAGGGTGAAGTGGATCATCCGCCCGTAGTTACGGCCTGATGCGGCGCGGCGGAGCGAGCGCTCCAGCCGCGGCATGTCCTCGGCCGTGCCACCCTCCAGCGCAGTGATGGCGCCGTCCGAAACCACGGTGATGGGCTTGCGTAACGGGCGGTAGATCTCGTCGAAAAGCGCTGTCAGGACAGTGCGGCCGTGGACGGAACCGTCCACCGGATAGAGGTTCTGCGCCCCGGGCGTGGTGTGCATCCCCGGGTGGTTCGCCACGCGGGAGCGGCGGATCTTCACCTTGTCCAGGCCGAAGCGGATATCGGTGCCCATCGGGCAGGTGACATGCGCCTCCTTCCCGGCGCAGCCGTCGAGGTACTCCACCAGCGCGAGCTGGAAATCCATCAGCGCCTGGAAGTCCACGCCGCCATAAATGCGCGCGAAGCTCCCGGGATCGCCCATGTTCAACAGGCCGTAGCGCACCCGCCCCGCCTTCAGGGCAGCATCATGCATGCGCGAGCCGGCCAGATAGGGGAAGGTGAAGTCCAGCCAGCAATCTGATTCCGCCGCGGCGGCGGCCAGGTTGTCGGGCACGTAGGGATCGGCCAGCCCGCCTTGGAAGGGAAGCCGCGGGATCAGCGCCGTCATCAGCTTTGCCCCGCACCGCGTGACGGCACCGGAGATGGCCGCGGTCACGGCCGGGTCCGTCGCGCTGTCCACGGTGAGCAGGACGCTCTCCCCCTCCGCAACGGCGAAGTGCTCCTCCACCAGCACCCGGCTGGCGCGTTCCAGATGGTGATCGGCGGATGACATGGCGGGGGCTCCTGGTCAGGAAGCGCGGCGCGCGCGCGGGCGGCGCTGGGCACCGGCAAGGGAGGGCGGATAGCTGCGCTCGCTCAGCGGCTTGGCCTGCACGGCCGAGGTGAGCAGGTGCACGAAGGCGGACTCGATGCGGCCAAGCTGCACCTTCGGGTTGGTGATCAGGTGCACGTCGATCGCCGGCGCATCCTCGTAGGGCGGCAGGCGCCAGAGCAGGCCGTCCCGCTCGTCGCGCTCCATCACGTGGATCGGCATGGCGCCGATGCCCATGCCGGCCAGAATCATGCGGCGCACCTCCTCCAGATGGTCGGAGATGCCGACCATCGGCACGGCGAGGTTCGCGCGCTTGTTGAGGGCGCCGATCGTCTGCACCCAGTCGGAGAAGGTGAAGACCCTGAAGGAAACCGCCTTCTCACCCTCCAGGTCCTTCAGGGTCAGCCCCGTCCGACCGAAAAGCCGGTGCAAGGGCCCGCAGAAGAAGCCGAAATGCTCCCGGTACAGGTGCTGGTAGCGCAGGTCCGGGTGCTGGACGCTCGCCAGCCCGATCCCGACCTTCACCGAGCGGTTCAGCGCATCCTCCACGATCTGCGAGGAGGGGCTGATGGAGATGTCCATCGTCACGCGCGGATAGCGGCGGTGGAACTCGGCGATGGTAGTGTCGATCAGGTCGCTGACGATGTGCGAAGCAAGGCGCAGCGAGAAGGTGCCGACGAGGCTATCGCCGCCGCCATCCAGCAGACGCGGCATCTGCGCGATGGTGTTGAAGATCTCCTGGCACTCGCGCAGCAGGATCTGGCCGGGCTCTGTCAGGCGGAAGGAGGTCGCGGTGCGCAGCGCCAGCGTGGCGCCAATCTGCTGCTCCAGCCGCTTCAGCGCGGCCGAGATGGCAGGCTGGCTGCGATGCAGCACGTCGGCCGCGCGGGAGATGCTCCCCTGCTCGGCGATGGTGAGGAACGCGCGCAGGAGGTTCCAGTCCAGCTGATGCGCCAGCGGCCGCGAGACGCGCGAGAGGCTGGCGGCGCGGCTGCGCGGCGGGGTGGGCGGCACGGCGGTCATGGCGGTCATGGCGGGCACTGCGGACAAGCATTCATCAGACTGATGCTCTCATCCCCAATCTCTATTTGATCTATGGTTCCACGCAACGCCAGGATTGTCCATCGACTTGGCCAACGACCTCACAAGGAGCGCGGTGCCCGGCATGCGCGTCTATGTTTCTCCCCGTCAGGCAGCGCACGACCCGCAGAACTTCCTGGTGGCCGGCCGCGTGCGCGCCAACCCGGATGTTCCCGCGCGAATCGACCGGCTGATGAGCGGCATCGCCGAGCAGGGGCACACTATGCTCGAGCCGCCCGACAGCGGCGAACTCTACATCCGCCGCGTGCACACGCCCGACTACGTGGACTTCCTGCGCACGGCGCATGAGCGCTGGGCGACGAACCCGAATGCGGGGCCGGAGGTGGTGCCCAACGCGCATCCGCGGCGCGCCCGCGGCCCCTATCCGCGCAGTGTGGTCGGGCAGGCCGGCTATCACCTCTCGGATCTCGCCTGCCCCATCGGACCGCAGACCTGGGACGCGGTGCTGTGGAACGCGCATTCGGCTGCGGCCGCCGCCCTGGCCGTCCGTCACGGCGCCGAGCGGGAGGCCTATGCGCTGTGTCGCCCGCCCGGGCACCATTCGGGTCCGGATTATGCCGGCGGCTTCTGCTACCTCAACAACGCCGCCGCGGCCGCCGAGATCCTGCGAGACCGCTGGGACCGCGTGAGCATCCTCGACATCGATGTGCATCACGGCAACGGCACGCAGGACATCTTCCTGGAGCGCGGCGACGTGCAGTTCGTCTCCCTTCACGGCGACCCCGCCGAGTTCTACCCCTTCTTCTGGGGATACGCGGAGGAGGCGGGAACCGGCGCCGGCACGGACGCGACGGTGAATTTCCCCTTGCCGCGCGGCGCGGGCGATGACGAATATATTCGCGCGCTGGATGCGGCGCTGGACCGCATCCGCGCCTACGGGCCGGGCGCCCTGGTCGTCTCACTCGGGCTGGACGCCTTCGTGAACGATCCGCTCGCCTTCCTGGGACTGTCCACGGATGGCTTCGCGCGGATCGCGGCGAGAATCGCGGCGCTGGACCTACCCACGGTGCTGGTGCAGGAGGGCGGCTACATGTGCGACGACCTCGGCCGGAACCTAGCGGCCTTCCTGGGCTCCTTCCAGTCCGGCCGCACCGCCCAGCCCGTGAGCGCCTGAGAACCGGAGGAACCCATGCCCGACACCCAGATTCCCCTCCCCGACCCGAGCTATGCGGAGACCTTCCGGCCGGTCACCCAGGCCACCCACGCGCCGGGAGGGCTCTATAGCGACCCCGCCATCCTGCAGCGGGAGATTCAGAACATCTTCCTCAAGGACTGGCTGATGCTCGCCCGGTCCGAGGAGATCGAGAACCCCGGCGACTTCCGCAGCTTCCGAATTGGCAAGGAGCCGCTGCTGATCGTGCGGGACAAGGAGGGCAAGGCGCGCGCCTATGCCAACCTGTGCCTGCACCGCGGCGTGGAGATCGCGAAGGGCACGGGCAACCAGCGCGCCTTCGTCTGCCCCTATCACGGCTGGAGCTACGGCCTGGACGGGCGACTGATCGGCGCGAGCTGGATGCAGGACAGCGAGGGCTTCGACCGGCGCGACTGCCGGCTGAAGGAGTATCAGCTGAACGAATGGCACGGCTGGATCTTCGTCTCCATGGCGGCGGAACCGATGCCTTTCGCGGAGTACATCCAGGACTTCGAGGAGAAGTTCGGCTGGATCGGCATGGGCGGCCTCTATGTCGGCCTGCGCACGGAGACGAAGCTGAACTGCAACTGGAAGTTGATGGTCGAGAACTTCATCGACTTCTACCACCTGAAGATCCTGCACAAGGACACGATCGGCCGCTTCCTCTCCACGCCGGACGCGGCCTACGACCTGCGCCCGCGCGGCCAGGTCTATATCGACGAGTACGACGCGGGCCCGCTCTCCAAGGATGGCAAGAGCTTCGCCAAGCGGATCCCCTCCATGGAGGAAAAGGGGGAGCGCTACTCCCGCACCGGCGTGTTGCCGCCCAACGTGAACGCCTTCCTGCGGCCGGACTACATGACCTTCTACACATCCTGGCCGGTGGACGTGAACACGATGGTCCTCGTCGGCTACGCGCTCTGGCCGCGCGAGGTGATGATGGGGCCGGACAAGGAGCGGATCGTCACGGAGTTCCAGGGCATGCTGAACAAGGTGCTGGAGGAGGACTTCGAGATGGTCGAGAGCCTCCAGAACGCCGCCGGCGCCGAGGCCTTCGTGCCGGGCCGCATGTCGCGCCTGGAACGCGGCTTGCAGCACTTCGTGAAGCACAGCATCCAGCGCGTCGCCTGACGGCGAAACGCGTGAGACGGAGGACCGGGAGATGACGGGGTTCGAAGCGTTCGGCCGGCGCGGCCTGTTCGGGGTGGGTGCGGCAGGATTGCTCGCGGCGGGACTTCCGGCCACCGCCCGCGCGCAGGCCACGCCGAAGCGCGGTGGCAAGCTGCGCATCGGCATCGTGGGGCAGACGGCGAACACGCTGGACCACACCTCGCCCATCTTCGCCTCGCCGAACGAGCGGGTGGTGAACTACACGCTGTTCAACACGCTGGTGGAAATCGATCCCACCGGCAAGGCGATCCCGGAACTGGCCGAGAGCTGGGAGATCGGGCCGGGCGCCAAGCGCTGGGTCTTCAATCTCCGCAAGGGCGTCACCTTCCACAACGGGAAGGAGATGACGGCGGACGACGTCGTCTTCTCCCTCCGCCGCCACAATGCCGAAGGATCCAAGTCCGGCGCGCTGGCGCTGATGCGCGACCTGGAGGCGATCAACAAGACCGACAAGTACCAGATCGAGATCATCCACAAGACCGGCTCGCTCGACATCCACTACCTGATGTCGGACTACCACTTCGCCATCGTGCCGGACGGTGACAACTCCCATAAGGGCATGGGCACGGGCCCTTACGTGCTGCAGACCTGGGAACCCGGCGTGCGCTTCCGCGGCACGCGGAACGCGAATTACTGGAAATCCGGCCGGGCGCATGTGGACGAGGTCGAGATCACCGTCGTCAACGACGACGCTGCCCGCGTATCCGCCCTGCGCGCCGGCGAGGTGGACATCATCAACCGCCTGGACCCGCGCACGGTGCGGCTGGTGGAAGCGGCAGCGGACCTGAAGGCGAACATCGCCAAGGGCTACGGCTTCTACACGGTAAACATGCGCACGGATATCGCGCCCTTCAACAACCCCGACTTGCGCATGGCCTTCAAGCTGGCCACCAACCGCAAGGAGCTGCTGGACCGCATCCTGCGCGGCTACGGCTCCCTCGGCAACGACCATCCGATCGCGGAGGCCCTGCCCTTCCACGCCAGCCTGCCGCAGCGCGAGATGGACCTGGACAAGGCAAGGTTCCACTTCCAGAAGTCCGGCTTCAGCGGCACCATTCCGCTGCACACCTCCACCGCGGTTTTCTCCTCCGCCATCGACATGGCCGTGCTGATGCAGGCTCAGGCGCAGAAGATCGGGATGAACATCAGCGTGGAGCGCCAGCCGCCCGATGGCTACTGGGGCAACATCTGGCTGAAGGAGCCCTTCCACATGTCCTACTGGACGGGCCGCATCACCACCGACATCATGCTGAGCACGGGTTACGCTTCCAACTCCGTCTGGAACGAGGGGCACTGGAAGAACCCGCGTTTCGACGAGCTGCTGGTGCGCGCCCGCACGGAGTTCGACGAGGCGAAGCGCGCCGCGCTCTACGCCGAGTGCCAATCCTTGCTGCGCGACGACGGCGGGGTGATGATCCCGCTCTTCAACAGCTTCATCGACGGCGCGAAGAAGAGCCTCGGCGGCGACCTGACCGCGCCGAACATGGAGATGGCGGGCGGCCGCATCGCGGAGCGCTGCTGGCTGGGCTGATGGTCTTGCTCAGAAAGGGGCGGAGGGTCTCCTCCTCCGCCATCCGCCGCGAAGGGAACAGGGCATGACGCTTTCGCGGCTGATCGCACGGCGCACCATCGAGGGGATCGCGACCCTTGCGGTGATCGCCGTGCTGCTCTTCGGGGGCGTGGAGCTCATCCCTGGCGATCCCGCCCGCACAATCCTGGGGCAGAGCGTCACGGAGGAGGCAGTGCGGAACCTCCGCGTCGCGCTGCGCCTGGACCAGCCGGTGCACGAGCGCTTCCTCAGCTGGGTGGAGGCCGCGGCGCAGGGCGACCTCGGCACCTCCATCCTCAACGGCCGCCCCGTGGCACCGGACTTCGCCTGGCGGGCGAAGAACACGCTTTTCCTGGCCGGCTATGCGGCGGCCATGTCCATCCCGCTCTCCATCATGCTCGGCCTGTTAGCGGCGCTTTACCGGGATCGGCTGCTGGACCGGGCCATCTCCCTCGGCTCGCTCGCCACCATCTCCTTCCCGGAGTTCTTCGTGGGCTACGTGCTGCTCACGGTCTTCGCGCTGAACCTCGGCTGGTTCCCCGTCCTCTCCTCCGTCACGCCGGAGATGGGGCTGGCGGAACGGCTGAGCCGCTGCTTCCTGCCGGCGGTGACGCTGAGCTGCCTCATCGGGGCCTATGTCCTGCGGATCACGCGCGCCGCGGTCGTCTCCATCCTCTCTCGCCCCTATATCGAGATGGCGGAGCTGAAGGGCGCATCGCGCACCGCCATCGTGCTGCGCCACGCGCTGGTGAACGCGGTTGGGCCGATCGCGAATGTGGTGGCGCTGGCCCTCGCCTACATGGTCGTCGGCATCGTGGTGACGGAGGTGGTCTTCACCTATCCCGGCCTCGGCCAGTGGATGGTGGACTCGGTCGCCAAGCACGACATGAACGTCATCCTCGTCTGCGGCCTTGCCTTCGGCGCCACCTATGTCGGGCTGAACGTGCTGGCCGATATCGCGGCCGCCCTGGCCAGCCCGCGCCTGAGGCACCCGCGATGATCCTCGCCCTGCGGCTCTCCTTCCGGCAATGGCCGGTGGTGCTCTCCTTCGCCGTGCTGGCCTTCGTGGTGCTGCTCGTCCTCGCCGGCCCCGGGATCGTGCCGGCGGAGGTGCGGGAGCTCGCGGGCGATCCTTGGGAGCCCTTCGGGGCCGAGCACCTGCTGGGCACGGACCAGCTGGGACGCGACCTTCTGGCGCGGATGTTGGAAGGCGGGCGCCTCACCCTCTTCCTCGCCTCCGCGGTGGCCGTGCTCTCCTTCGTGGTGGGGTTGGCCTTCGGCCTCCTCGCCGCCTTCCTCGGCGGCCTGATGGATACGGTGCTGTCGCGGCTGATGGACATCATCATGGCGCTGCCGCCGCTGATCCTGGCCATCCTCGTGATCGCCCTGCTCGGCAACTCCATGCCGGTGCTGGTCGGCGTCCTGGTGGTGTTCGAGGCCCCGCGCGTCTTCCGCCTCGCCCGCGCGCTCGCCATGGAGATCATGACCGAGGATTTCGTCACCGCCGCCCGCCTGCGCGGCGAGGGCATCGGGTGGATCCTGGCGAGGGAAATCGCGCCCAACGCCGTCGTCCCGCTGGTGGCGGAACTGGCGATGCGCTTCGTCTTCGCCCTGCTCTTCCTCTCCTCCCTCTCCTTCCTCGGGCTCGGCGTGCCGCCGCCCCAGGCCGATTGGGGCGGCATGGCGAGGGAGAATGCGCCGGCCCTCGGCTTCGGCCTGCCCGCGCCCATCGTGCCGGCCGCGGCCATCGCGGCGGTGGCGCTGGCGGTGAACCAGATCGCGGACTGGCTGGTGGCCGCCTCCGGCCGCCGCGCCGCGCGGAGGGGCTGACCGGATGACCGAGCCGCTTCTCCGCATCCGCGACCTCTGCATCCAGGCCGCCGGGAAGCGCGGCGTGACGGAGCTGCTGCGAGGCATCAGCCTGGACCTTCACGCCGGGGAGGTGCTGGGGCTGATCGGCGAGTCCGGCGCCGGCAAGTCCACGATCGGCCTCGCGGCCATGGGCCATATTCGCCCGGGCTGCCAAGCCGTGCGCGGCCAGGTGCTGTTCCAGGGGCAAGACCTGCTGCGCGCCTCCGCCCGCGCGCTGCGGGGGGTGCGGGGCGGCGGCATCGCCTATGTCGCGCAATCCGCAGCGGCGGCCTTCAATCCCTCCTTCACCCTCGGCGCGCAGATCGACGAGGTGCTGCGCCGCTTCGACAGCCGCGGCCCCGCCCAGCGCCGTCAGCGCATCATCGAGCTGATGGGGCGCCTGGGCCTACCCGACCCAGCCGGCTTCTACGACCGCTACCCGCACCAGGTCTCCGGCGGGCAGCTCCAGCGGGCTATGACGGCGATGGCCCTCGCACCCCGTCCGAAGATCATCGTCTTCGACGAGCCGACCACGGCGCTGGACGTCACCACCCAGCTCGGCGTGCTCGCCGCCATTCGGCAGGCCATCCGGCAAGAGCAGGCGGCGGCCCTCTACATCAGCCACGACCTGGCCATCGTGTCCCAGGTCGCGGGCCGCATCATGGTGCTGCGCGGCGGCGCGCTGGTGGAGGAGGGGCCGGCGCGCGAGGTGGTGGAGCGCCCGCGCGAGGCCTATACCCGCAGCCTGCTGCAGGTGGGCACCCAGCCGGCCTCCCCGCGCGATCCTTCGCCGGCGCCGCCCCTCCTGACCGTGCGCGGGATGAGGGCGGGCTTCGGCCCCTTCCGCGTGCTGCACGACATCGACCTGACCGTGCGCAAGGGCCGCACCCTCGCGGTGGTGGGGGAGTCCGGCAGCGGCAAGTCCACCCTCGCCCGGGTGATCGCCGGGCTTCATGCGGCCGAGGACGGGCAGGTGGTCTTCGCCGGCCAACCCCTGCCACGCGCGCTGAAGCAGCGCAGCCGGGACCTGCTGCGCCGCGTCCAGATGGTGTTCCAGTCGGCCGACACGGCGCTGAACCCCAGCCAGACGGTTGGCGACATCATCGGCCGCCCGATCAGGTTCTACTTCAACCCGCCGCGCGCCGAGGTGGGGCAGCGCGTCGCCGCCCTGCTGGAGGCAGTGGAGCTTGCCCCCGAACTGGCGGACCGCCGCCCCATGGCCCTCTCCGGCGGGCAGCGGCAGCGCGTTGCCATCGCCCGCGCCCTGGCGGCCGAGCCGGACCTGATCCTCTGCGACGAGGTGACCTCCGCGCTCGACCCGCTGGTGGGCGAGGGAGTCCTGAAGCTGCTCGACCGGCTGCGGCGGGAGCGCGGCGTCTCCTACCTTTTCATCACGCACGACCTGGGCGTGGTGCGGAGCATCGCGGACGATATCGTCGTGATGGAGCGCGGCCGCATCATTGAATCCGGCAGCCGGGACGAGGTGCTGGCGCCCCCCTGGCACCCGACCACGGAGATCCTCCTCGCTTCCCAGCCCAGCACGGCGGCGGGATGGCTGGACCGCGCCCTGGAGCGACGGAACCGGCTTCTGGCCGGCGATCCCAATCCCGAGGCAGCCATCGCCCCCCCGCCCCTGGCGGCAAACCTCGTCACGCCCTGACGGTGGAGGCGGATTTCATCGTCGTCGGCGCCGGCTCGGCGGGCTGCGTGCTCGCCAACCGCCTCTCGGCCGATCCGCGCCACCGCGTGCTGCTGCTGGAGGCCGGGCCGCGCGGCCGCGACCCTTGGCTGCACATCCCCGTCGGCTATTTCCGCAACGCCTATCACCCCCGCTACAACTGGTCATACGAGACGGAGCCGGTACCGGGGCTGGGCGGGCGCCGCGTGGCCTGGCCGCGGGGCCGGGTGCTCGGCGGCTCCTCGGCCATCAACGGGCTGATCCATGTTCGCGGCGCCCGGCATGATTTCGACGGCTGGGCCGCGCTCGGCCATCGCGGCTGGTCCTACCGGGACGTCCTGCCCTTCTTCCGCCGCGCCGAGCACCAGGAGCGGGGTGAGGACGAGTTCCACGGCGTCGGCGGCCCGCTTTCCGTCTCCAACATCCGCATGCCGCACCCGCTCTACGACGCCTTCATCGGCAGCGCCCTCGCCCTGGGCTTCCCGCGCAACGACGACTTCAGCGGCGCGACGCAGGAGGGCGCCGGCGCCTACCAGCTCGCGGTGGGCGGCTACCGGCGCGCCAGCACGGCCAATGCCTATCTGCGCCCCGTGCTGCGGCGGCGGAACCTGCGCGTGGAGACCGGCGCGCTCGTGACCCGCGTGGTGCTCGAAGGAAATCGCGCCGTCGGCGTCGAGGTCCTGCGCGGGACGGAGAGGCAGGTGCTCCGCGCCCGGCGGGAGGTGATCCTGGCCGGCGGCGCGATCAACTCGCCGCAGCTCCTGCAGCGCTCCGGCATCGGTCCCGGTGCCGTCCTGCGGGACGTGGGCCTCGACGTGGTGCAAGACCTGCCTGTGGGCGAGAACCTGCAGGACCACCTGACCGCCCGCGTGGCCTACCGTGCCCGGCAGGCGAATACGATGAACGAGACCTTCCACTCCTGGCCGCGCCGCGCCTGGGCGGGCCTGCAATATCTCGCGCGCCGCGGGCCGTTGATGATGGGCGGCGGGCCGGTGGGCCTTTTCGCCCGCACCCGGCCCGACCTGCCCATGCCGGACGTGCAGTACCACTTCCTCGCGCTCAGCCTCGAAGCGCCGGGCCGCCCGCCCCACCCCTTCCCCGGCTGCACGATCGCCGCCGTGCCCTCTTATCCCGAGAGCCGCGGCTGGGTGCGGATCCGCTCGCCCGATCCGCAGGCGGCGCCGGCCATCCAGCCCGACTATCTCTCCACTGAAAGCGACCGCGCGACGATGGTGGCCGGGCTGCGCCTGGCACGCCGTCTGTTCAGGACCAGCCCCCTGAGCGATGCCGTTGCGGAGGAGCTACTGCCCGGCCCGGGTACGGAAACGGACGAAGCCTGGCTGGAGCATGCGCGGCTCCGCGGCGGCACGGGCGCGCATCCCTGCGGCACCTGCGCCATGGGCCCCGTGGTGGACGACGTGTTGCGGGTCCGGGGCATGGAGGGGCTGCGCGTGGTCGACGCCTCGGTGATGCCGCGCATCCCCTCCGGCAACATCAACGCCACGGTCATCATGATCGGGGAGAAGGGCAGTGACCTCATTCTGCAGGACGCGCGCTGAGGGAGGGCCGCTGGACACAAATGTTCCCTCCTGCCTGCGCCTATGCGTTGCCTCGAGAAGAGCTGCTCCTGTCCATCGTTCTTCGCGTTGAACCACTCCGCATGGCCGAGGAACCCCCGGCCAGGAAATGCTTAAGAAGGAAGACCCAGGATCCGGCGAAGCTCCGGCGCGGTCACCGCCTGCCCGTAGCCCCGCGCGCCCATTGCGAAATCGGACGCCCGGGAAAGCGGGCCCACGACGACCGGATCGAAACCGGCATCCCGCACCAGCGCCGCGGCGGTCTCGAGCGCGGCCGCGTCGTCGCCCGCGATGGGAATGGCGATCGGCGCCCCTGCCCGATGCGCCCCTTCCGCCAGCACGCGAGAGCCCAGTGTGTTGAAGGCCCGCACCACCCGTGCCCCCGGCAGATGCTCCGCCGAGGCCAGCCCAATGCCGCGCTCGATGGCCGCCTGCCCGACTGCCCCGTCGCGCGTCACCACCGCGTTGCAGGCGTCCAGCACCACCTTGCCCCGCAAGGCGCCGCCCAGCTCCTGCCCGACCTGCGGAAGCGCGCCATAGGGCACGGCCACCAGCAGGGCCTCGCCGAAAGCGGCCGCCTCGGCCGGCGTGCCCGCCCTGGCATTGGGGCCCGCGGCTTCCACCAGCTCCTTCAACCGCTCCGGATGACGAGAGGAGAAGAGGACCGAATGTCCGGCCTTCGCCAGGAGCGTGCCGACCGTTCCACCCAGCCGTCCCGATCCGATGATGCCGATGCGGGCGCCCGCCGCTGGCTGCGCGGTCGCTGCCCGCCCACGCGGCAGGAGCAGCGCCGCGCCCGCCAGGATGAAAACCGAGCGGCGCGCGATCCGGACTTCACTGATGGGCATGAGCATCTCCGCAGCCGATTTGATCGGCTCAGGAGGCTATGCCCGCGATGGTCCGTGGAGAAGGATCATCCGTCCGGATCACAACCTCGCTTGGGAAGGCTTCCAATGGGGGATGAAAGCATCACCCCCACCGACGCCGAACCGCTCCGCGATGAACACTCCATCACAGCGCAGGCGCGGGGCCGGCTGCTGCCTATTTCAGGTGCTGAGCGAGGTACTTGTTCATCTCGAACATCGTTACCTTATCCTTGCCGAACACCTTCTGCAGATTGTCGTCGGCCAGGATCTCGCGGCCATCCTTCGGGTTCTGGAGCTTGTTCTCCTTAATATAGGCCCAGACCTTGCTGACCGCCTCGCCGCGGGCGAGCTTCTCCTCGCCCACCACGGCCGCCAGTTCCGCGGACGGCTGGAGCGGCTGCTGAAGCGCGTTCGGCTTGTGGCCCTTGGCCGGCTTGGCGACCTTCTTGGCCTTCACCGGCTCGGCATCCCCGGATGCCTTCTCGGACGTCTTTGACGCTGCTTTCGTGGCCATCGTTGTACTCCTGGGCGCTATGGCCGATGCCATCCGTAAGTCGGACATCGGCATGGTGGAAAAAGCAACGGTGGTTCGCATCAGCAGTTGCCGCACCATGCTGGTGGCGTGCCGGACGAGGACGTTGGCAGGACGCATCCTTGGACACCCAGGAGCAAACCTTTCACCGCAGGGCGCCTTCTGGTCTCTCCGCCCCGCATATTTGGCTGCGAGGGTCGAACAAAGGGGCAGGGCTGAAACATGACGGGATCAGCACTGATCGCGGGCGTCAGCGGCATTGTGGGCAACAACCTGGCCCGACGCCTGCTCGGCCAGGGCTGGGAGGTCAGCGGCCTCGCGCGGCGCCCGCCGGGCGACATCGAAGGGCTGCGCCCCGTCGCGGCCGACCTGCTGAACCCTGCCGGGCTCCAGGCCGCGCTGCGCGACCAGCGCCCGAGCCACGTTTTCATCACCACCTGGCTGCGCCAGCCCACGGAGGCGGAGAATATCCGGGTTAATGCCGCCATGGTGCGCAACCTGCTGGACGCGCTGCAACCCGGCGGCACCGTTCGGCACGTCGCGCTGGTCACCGGCCTGAAGCACTATCTCGGCCCCTTCGAGAACTACGGAAAGGGCAGCCTGCCCGCCACGCCCTTCCGCGAGGAGCAGCCGCGGCTGGATGTCGAAAACTTTTACTACGCCCAGGAGGACGAGGTTTTCGCCGCGGCAGCGCGGGACGGCTTCGGCTGGAGCGTGCACCGGCCCCACACCATCATCGGCTACGCCCTCGGCAATGCCATGAACATGGGCGTCACCCTCGCGGCCTATGCCACGCTCTGCCGGGAGACCGGCCGCCCCTTCCTCTTCCCTGGTTCCGCCGCGCAGTGGAACGGGCTGACCGATATGACCGACGCCCGCCTGCTGGCCCGCCAGCTCGAATGGGCCGCGACCACCCCGGCCGCGCGGAACCAGGCCTTCAACGTGGTGAACGGCGACGTGTTCCGATGGAGCTGGATGTGGGGGCGTCTCGCCAGCTGGTTCGGCCTGCAGCCCGCGCCCTTCCCTGGCCAGGGGACGCCACTCGAGCAGCAGCTGGCCGATGCCGGCCCGCTCTGGCGCGAGATCGCGGAGCGCTACCACCTCGCCGAGCCCGACCTGAACCGCCTGGCCTCCGCCTGGCACACCGATGCCGATCTGGGCCGCCCGATCGAGGTCGTCACCGACATGAGCAAGAGCCGTAAGCTCGGCTTCCTCGCCTACCAGGCGACGGAGGACTCCTTCTTCGACCTGTTCACAACGCTGCGGGAGGCCCGGATCATCCCCTGATGGTCCTGCCTGGGGCGTTGGGAGGGACAGCCGATGGCCCCACGCCCGAACGTTGGGCTCAGCCCCGGTTCAGCGGCTCCAGCCCCGTCCGCTCCAGCGCCGGCGCGGCCTCGGGCGAGGCGAGGAAGCGGATGAGGGCGCGCGCCGCCTCGGGTTCCCGCGCCTTCGCGGGAATCGCCGCGCAGAAGATAGTCGGTAGCTGCACCGGCTCCGGGATCGTTCCGACATAGGTGGCGCCCTCGACGAAGAGGATCTCGCTCACCTGCTGGAACCCGATCTCGGCATCGCCGCGCGCCACGACGCTCGCGACGCGCTCGGAAAGGATGCGCCGCGACTTCGGCATGACCTGCTCATGGATGCCGAGGCGCCGGTACATCTCGTTCTCGATATAAACCCCACTCGCGCTCGCCGAATAGGCGATGGAGGAGGCGTTCAGCAGCACCTGCCGGAAGTCGTCCACGGAGGAGATATCGGGCTTCGGCGCCCCGGCGCGGACGCACATGCCGATCAGGCTCCGCGCGATGTCCACCCGGCTATCGGGCATGATGAGGCCCCGCGCCACCAGCGGCTCCAGCCCGCCGCTCGCGAGCAGCAGCACGTCGGCGGGCTCGCCACGCCCGAGGCGCTGCGGAATGGCATCCGGCGCCGCGCCCATGGAGGAGGCCTGGACGCTGACGAGGCTATGGCCGGTCTGCTGCTGAAACGCCGGGACGAGCGTGAGATAGGCAGCATTGAGCCCGCCGGAGCTGAAGACCACCAGCTCCGCCGCGGCGGCGCGCCGGGCGAGGAAGGGGAAGGCCGCAGCGCCGAGAAGCAGCGCGCGGCGGCCCCTTCCTGCCGGGGCCATCGGGCCTGCACGATCCCGCTCCTGCGACGGATTCCGCATCATGGACATTTTCCTCAGACAGCCTGTGGCGGCCGGTCGGGCTGTTTATGGCCCGAGAATGCGACCCCCTTCGGAGACATGCCAGCCCCAATCGACGCGCTGCAGGTCGCCCGGATAGCGCAGAATGCGTTCTTACGGATCGGCCCGCTCTCGCCCCGGAACGAGGTCCGTGCGCGCTCGTTAAGCGGACATGACAGACAGTTCATGGCTTCCGAACCCTTATATCCTCGCCCTCACCGGCTTCGGCTTCCTCATCGCTCTCGTGGCCTGGCTTCCCCTTGTTCTGAAGCGTTTGCCGCTCTCCCTGCCGATCGTCTGCATCGCGCTCGGTGCCGGCCTGTTCTCCCTCCCGCAGGTGACGATCCGCCCGGTGCCGCTCGACTACCCGGAGATCACCGAACGCCTCACCGAATTCGTCGTGATCATCGCCCTCATGGGCGCAGGCCTGAAGCTCGACCGCATTTTCGATTTGCGAAGCTGGGCTGTCACCTGGCGATTGCTCGGCATCACCATGCCCCTCGGCATTCTCGCGATCGCCCTTCTCCTTGGCTGGGGGATGGGCCTGCCCTGGGCGGTGGCCATCCTGCTGGCGGCCAGCCTTGCCCCCACCGATCCCGTGCTCGCCGCCGACGTGCAGGTGGGCCCGCCCAGGAGCGGGGAGGAGGACGAGGTGCGCTTCGGCCTCACCTCGGAGGCCGGGCTTAATGACGGGCTCGCCTTCCCCTTCGTCCATCTCGCCATCGCGCTCGCCGCGGTCGCGGGTACGGAGAAAACCTGGTTCGTCGAATGGTTCAGCTACCGCGTGCTATGGGAGGTCGGTGCCGGCGTGGTGGCCGGATGGCTGATCGGGCGCGCCTTCGGCTGGTTGACCTTCCATGTCCCGGCCGAGACCAAGCTGGCCAAGACTGGTGATGGGCTGATCGCCCTGTCCGCCACGCTTGTTTCCTACGGGCTGACGGAGATCATTCACTGCTACGGCTTCCTGGCCGTGTTCGTGACGGCCGTCGCGTTCCGGCACGCCCACCGCGAGCACGACTTCCAGGTGCAGATGCACGAGATCACCGAGCAGATCGAGCGCATCGCCATGATGGTCCTGCTGCTGCTCTTCGGCGGGGCGCTAGTCAGCGGTCTCCTCTCTCCCGTCACCTGGGCCGATGCCGGGATCGCGGCCGTCATCCTGCTGGTCATACGTCCGGTGACAGGCCTGATCGGACTCTCCGGCTTCAAGGCGGACATGGGCGAGAAGCTGACCCTCGCCTTCTTCGGCATCCGCGGCGTCGGCTCCTTCTACTATCTCGCCTATGGCCTCAACCACATGGAGGCGCCCGGCGCTGAACGGCTATGGGGGCTGGTGGGCCTCATCGTCCTGATGTCGGTCCTCCTGCACGGGCTGACCGTCACCCCGATCATGCGCCTCCTCGATCGCCATCATGGCCGCGACCCGGATGCCGAGGAGGTGGCGGCTTCGGCCCGCCCGCACGGCATGGGGCAATCGGACGAACAGGCGGAGGGCGAGGCCGGCAGGCTAATTGCCCGCGGGTGATCGCCCCCGACGCCAGACCATCATCCGAAGCGGCGTTCAGCACCCAGGGGCTACTGGTTGGGAAGGCCGAAGCACCCGCCTCAGTCCCCGGCAAAGACCAGCGGCAAAAAGGGCCGGACGCCCGAGCGCCCGGCCCCGTCATGTCGGCCGTGAGGGGCGGCGTGCCGCCCCTCGGCAGGGTTCAGGCCGGCAGGTCGGCCGTCGCACGGCGGCGGCGCACGAGCCCCATGCCGAGCAGCCCCACGCCGAACAGGACAAGCGAGGCGGGCTCGGGCACGGCGACCGCGAGCTGGTCGTGCGCGATCTGCTGCAGGGCGAGCGCCTGGCTTGTGGTGAAGCCAAGGTCCCGCGCGACATACTCGTTCGCCCCGAGGCTCAGCGGATCCAGGCCGGTAATGCTGCCGAAGAACATCAGCGCCTCGAGGTAATAGCCGTAGGGGCTGGCGTGGTAGCTGTCGGGCGCCCAGAGGTTCACCAGCCCAGCCATGATCCCATCATAGGGATTGGGATCCGCGAAACCCGTCCGGATCGCCCGGTCCCAGGCCGCGCCGACGGGAATCACGCCGTCGATCAGGGCCGAGTTCGCATCGGCCGCGCGGTAACCGGCCTCGACGTCCCGCTGCATCGCGCTGATGTCCTGGCCGTACCAGGCCCCCGTGGGCAGGTAGGTCTGGTCGGCGCGGGACCAGGTGGCGTCCAGCAGGATGTTGACGTTCGGGTTCTGCGCCGTGAACGTGTTCGCCAGCAGCGCGGAGTACTGGATCAGCGTCGCGGGATTGCCCGGGCGGGCGGAATCGAGCGTGCTGTAGCTCTGGAGAACGACATTGTCCCAGGGCTGGTTAATGAGGCCGAGGCGGTTGTTGTAGTGGTAGTCGAGGCCAGTACCGCCCTGGGTCTCGAGGCTGACGGTATAGTCGAGCCCTGCCTGAACCGTGAAAGCCTTGAACAGCGCGGGCACGCCGCCGATGCCGGTGCCGACCAGGTCGGTCACGGTGTTGGGCCGGTAGTTCCGCACGGTCGGCGGCCCGCCGGCCGGGTCGCCATAGGTGAAGCTGTTACCAACGAAGAGGATGGTTTCCGCTGAGGCGGACGCGCAGGGCAGCGCCAGGGCAAAGGTCAGCGCAGCCACAGCCTTCATCGGCCCGAATCTCAAGCAAGCAACGGTCATTGTTTCCTCCTGGCTGCGAGCCGGCCAAGTGTCAGAAAAGGCCGCGTTCGCCAGCGAAGCCGGAAACGCAATTCCCATGCCCAATGACGGTGACCTGCCTTTCCAACTACTTCTACGATATTGCGAAGACGAAACACGTTATCTGTAAAGTTTGTCAACAACTCAGGGTTGAACCGTCATGTATTGATGTGTCTTCGGCATTATTGCAGAATTTATTCGTTGATGTTTCGATAAGTCAGCTCAGCCGACCTGCTCGACACGAACAAGCAAGAGATCTAATTTGTGCGAATTGCGCATTTTAATGCGCACAGCGCACGCATAGGCGGAATATGCAGCCGTATCTCGACACCTGTGCCGACGTCATGGTCTGTGGCGGCGGCATGGCCGGCACGGTCGCGGCGGTCGCCGCCTCAAGGGCCGGAGCCCGGGTTCTGCTCGTGGAGCGCTGGGGCTTCCTCGGCGGCAGCGCGACGGCGGCGGCGGTGGGGCAATTCGTCGGCTGGGAAACCGCCGCCGGCCGGCAGGTCATCCAGGGCCTTGCTGAGGAGGTGGTCGGGCGCCTCGAGCGGCACGGCGGCTCAGGCGGCCACACCCGCTTTACCATGTCCACCGGCCATCAGATGGACCAGGTCTCCTACGACCCTGAAAGGCTGAAACTCGTCCTCGATGAAATAACGGCCGAGGCCGGCGTACGCCCTCTCTTCCATGCCACGGTCCTCGACGTGGCCAGGCAGGGATCCGCCATCGCGAGCGTGACGGTGCTCACGAAGGCGGGCCCGCTCGCGATCCGGCCAGGTTTCGTCATTGATGCCTCGGGCGATCTCGATGTCCTGGCGCGCGCGGGCGCGGCCTTCCTGCCGCTGGAGCCGGACGAGGCGCCGCAGCCCGCCACCATGATGTTCCGCTTCGGACCGATCGACTTCGACCGCTTCGGCGCCCTTGGACCCGCCGAGCTGAAGGACCTCTGCACCCGGGGGGTCGAGAGCGGCGCGCTGGCGCGGGCGGCCCTGCACCAGAGCCGCATCCCCGGCACCAATGACGGCTGGTTCAACATCAGCCGGGTCAACCTCGACGCGACGGATCCCTTCCAGCTCTCGGCCGGAGAGATGGAGGGGCGCCGGCAGGCCTTCGCGGCCGCCGATTTCCTGGCGGCCCATGTGCCGGGCTGCGAGGGCGGAAGGCTGGTCGCCCTGGCGGCGCAGCTCGGCATCCGGGAATCACGGCGCGTGCGCGGCGACTTCGTGCTGACTCCGGAGGATCTTCGCGCGGAGCGGCGCTTCCCGGATGCGGTCGCGGTCGGGGCCTATCCGATGGACATCCATCCGGCGAAGGGCACCGGTTTGCACTTCGAGACCCTCGGCGGCGACAAGAGCTACGAGATTCCCTACCGCTGCCTCGTGCCGACCGGGCTCGACAACGCCCTCGTCGCCGGGCGCGGCATCTCCGCCAGCCACGGCGCCCATGCCTCGACGCGCGTGATGCCCACCACCATGGCGATCGGCCAGGCCGCCGGCACCGCCGCCGCCCTCGCCTGTGCCGGCAATGGTGGCGCGCGGCAGGTGGACCCGGCCGCCCTGCGCGAACGCCTGCGGCGCGACGGCGCCTACCTGCCGGCCTGAGACCGGCTTCACGGAGACGGAGGATAACGATGAACAAGCCCAGCCAATCCGCCCTCGGGCGCCGGTCGCTGCTCTCCACGGGCCTCGCGCTGCTCGCTGCTTCTCCCGCCGCCCGCGCGCAGTCGGGCGCGGCCTGGCCGAGCCGCCCTATCAGGATCATCGTGCCCTTCGCGGCAGGCGGGCCGGCGGACGGCCTGGCCCGCATGCTCGGCGAGCAGGTGCTCGGGCCGAAGCTGGGCCAGCCGGTCGTGGTCGAGAACCGGGCCGGCGCCGGCGGCGTCATCGGCGTGGCCGCGGCGGCCGGGGCGAACGACCCCCACACCCTCCTGTTCGGCAGCATCAGCATGACCATCGTGCCGCACCTGCAGGCCCAGCCCGTGGGCTACGACGTCGTGCGGGACTTCACGCCGCTCGCGCAGATCGCCTCGACGCCCTTCCTCCTTGTCGTGCCATCCGGCTCTCGGTTCACGGACGTGGCCGCGCTCGTCGCGGCGGCGAAGACGCGGCCGAAGGGCCTGTCGGCGGCGAACAGCGGCTACGGCACGCTGTCCCACATGACGGCGGAGCTGTTCAACCAGGGTGCCGGCGTGGAGCTGGAACCGGTGGTCTATCGCGGCGAAGGCGTGCTGATGCCGGACCTGCTCGGCGGGCAGGTGGATCTCGGCTTCCTCACCCTCTCCTCCGTGCTGCCGCATCTGCGAGCCGGCACGCTGCGGGCGCTCGCGGTGGCCGGGGCAGCGCGGTTGCCGGAACTGCCGGAGGTTCCCACCCTGGCGGAGGCGGGCTTCCCCGGCATCGAGGTGGACGGCTGGCAGGCGATGTTCGCGCCCCGCAGCGTACCGCCGGCCGCCGCCGCGCGGCTCTCGGCCATCCTGGCGGAAGCGATGGCCGATCCCGCCATCCGCGCCCGCATCACGGGCTTCGGCGCCGTGCCGGCCAGCCGGTCCAACGCGGATTTCGCGACGATGGTGCCCGAGGAGTTCCGCCGCTGGGGGGTGCTGGTGAAGGAGCGGAACATTCGTGTCGACTGAGGCCGCGGGCGAGGAGATCCGGAGCCGGGGCTTCGTGACGTCCTTCGCGCGCGGGCTGGACGTCATCGGCGCCTTCGGTCC
Organism: Roseomonas sp. KE2513; assembly: GCF_016107305.1. GTDB lineage: Bacteria > Pseudomonadota > Alphaproteobacteria > Acetobacterales > Acetobacteraceae > Roseomonas. The sequence goes on along the minus strand of NZ_RCVR01000016.1, from coordinate 23,175 downwards.
GGGCGCGGGCCGGCTGACGCTGTCCGAGGTCGCGTCGCGCGCCGGGCTCGACCGCGCGGTCGCGAGGCGGCTGCTGATGACCCTGGTGGAACTCGGCTTCGCCGAGAGCCAGGGGCGCCGCTTCGCCCTAACGCCGCAGGTGCTTCGCCTGGCTCAGGCCTATCTGGGCGGCGCCGGGCTGGACCGCCGGATGCAGCCCGCGCTGGAGGCGCTGGCCAACCGCCTCGGCGAGAGCGTCTCGCTCAGCGTGCTGGACTGGCCGGACATCGTGAACGTCGCCCGGGCCGAGGCGGCCGACCGGCCCTTCCGCCATGCCCTGGCGGTTTCGGCCCGGATGCCCGCGCACGCCACCGCGTCCGGGCGCGTGCTGATGGCCGCCCTGTCCTCCGATGCCGCGCGGGCCCATCTCGCGGCGCCGCTGCCCCGCTACACCCCGCACACAGTCACGGAGCCGGACGCCCTGATGCGTGCCGTGGCGGCGTGCCGGGACGCCGGCTTCGCCGTGCTCGACGGCGAGCTGGAGGAGGGCTTCGCCTCGGCGGCCGTGCCGGTGGCAGATGCCACGGGGCGCGTCGTTGCGGCGCTCGCGACCAGCAGCCACGCCGGTCGCCGTGATGCCGTCGCCCTTCGCGCAGAGGTGGTGCCGGCGATGCTGGCGACAGCGCGGGAAATCTCCGCGCTTCTCGTCTGACCGATCTGGCCGCGGTCCGGGATGCGTCGTGCAGCGCCCCGCAGAGAATGTGGTCGAGCGCCCGTGCCTCTGCTTCAGCCCGCGCGAACGGGCACGCTCATCTCCGCCGGGGAGCAGGGCGGCACCGCCGCTAGCCCGCCGCGCCCAGGATGGCCTTCACCTCAAGGTATTCCTCGAACCCGAAAACCCCGAACTCGCGCCCGTTGCCGGATTGCTTGTATCCGCCGAACGGCAGGCTGCGATCGAACGCGGCGCCGTTGATGTAGACGCGCCCTGCCCGGATCCGGTTGGCGATGGCGCGCGCGTGTGCGGGGTCGCGGGACTGCACGAAGCCCGCGAGACCGAAGGGCGTGTCGTTGGCCATCTCGACCGCCTCATCCTCGCTGTCGTAGTTCATGATGGACAGCACGGGGCCGAAGATTTCCTCCCGGGCGATCCGCATCCCCGGCGTCACGTCGCCGAAGACGGTCGGGCGAACGTAGTATCCGTGGTTGAGCTCCGCCGGCCGTCCTGGTCCGCCGACCACCAGGGTCGCCCCTTCGTCGATCGCCGACTGGATGAAGTCCTGCACCTTCTCGAACTGCGCCCCGCTTACCAGCGGCCCCATCGTGCAGGCGGGATCGAGAGGGTCGCCGAGGCGGACGGCGGCGGCAGCCTCGCGCGCCGCCTCGAACGCCGCCTCGCGCTGCGCCCGCGGGATGAGCATGCGCGTGGGAGACTGGCAGTTCTGGCCGGCATTCGTGTAGCTGGCATGGACGCCCTCGATCACGGCGCCCCTCAGCTCGGCATCGGGGAGGATAATGTTGGCTGACTTGCCGCCCAGCTCCTGCGCCACGCGCTTGACCGTATCCGCTGCCAGCTTCGCCACCCGCACGCCCGCCGCCGTTGACCCCGTGAAGGACACCATGTCGATCCCGGGATGGGCGGCGATCGCCTCGCCCACCGTCGGCCCGTCGCCGTTCACGAGGTTGAAGACGCCGGCAGGGACACCGGCCTCGTGGACAATCTCCGCGAAGAGCATGGCGCTGAGCGGCGCGACCTCGCTCGGCTTCAGGACGACGGTGCAGCCGGTCGCGAGCGCGGGGGCAACCTTGGAGCCCACCTGGTTCAGCGGCCAGTTCCAGGGCGTGATCAGCCCGCAGACGCCGATCGGCTCACGGCGGATGATCCCGTTCCCCATCCGCTCCTCGAACCTGTAGCGTTCGAGCACCCGCACCGCTTCCTCGAAATGGAAGAGCGCGACGGTCGCCTGCCGCTCGGTCGCGAAGGTGATGGGGGCGCCCATCTCAAGGGTCATCGTGCGCGCGAGCTCCGGCAGGCGCGCCCGGAACCCCTCGACGATCCGCCGGAGAAGGCGCAGGCGCTCCTCCACGCTCGTCGCGGCATAGGCGGGAAAGGCCCGGCGCGCGGCCGCGACAGCCCGGTCCACGTCCGGCGCGGAGCCGAGGCTGATCCGGGCGAAGACCTCCTCGGTCGCGGGGTTGACCACCCCCAGGGTCGCGGGCGTGGTCGGCTCCACCCAGGCGCCGTCGATGTAGAATTTCAGCCGTTCCATGGCGCCCTTGCCCCCAGAGGTGCCTGCCCTATCCGGGGCAGCGGGTGCACGCGGCCGCCCGCGCGACCGATGTCGCCCCTGGCGGTTCCCTCGACGTTCCCGGCGCCGAGGCTAGCCGAAGCGGCCGGCGCGTCGAGCCGGGAGTGGCCGCATTCCGGATCCCGGAATTCCCGTACAATGGCGCAGCGCGCGCGATCGATCCGGTTAGGATGCCCGCAACAAGCGGCGGAGCCCCAGCGCCGCGAGGGAGGACACCATGAAGGCATGCGTCACTCGTCGGGCCGCGCTCGCCATCGGCACGGCCGGGCTCTGGACGGCGCCCAGGCCCGGCTGGGCCCAGGCCTGGCCGTCGCGCCCCGTCACCATGGTCCTGCCCTTCTCCGCCGGCGGGGGCACCGACCTGCTGGCGCGCGCGCTCGCTCAATACTTGAGCGAGGCGCTGGGCCAACAATTCGTCGTCGACAACCGGGCCGGCGCGGGCGGGAACATCGGCGCGGCCGCCGTCGCCAGGGCCGCGCCCGACGGCAACACGATCCTGTTCGGCACGCCGGGGCCGTTGGCGAACAACAAGCTGATCTACAAGAGCCTGTCCTTCGATCCCGAGCAGGCCTTCGCGCCGGTCGTCCTGATCGCCAAGTCTCCCTTGATCGTCGCGGCCAAGACGTCGCTGCCGGTCAGGGATATTAGGGAGCTGGTAGTCCATGCGCGGGCGAACCCCGGCAAGCTCACGGTGGGCGTCCCGGGCAACGGAACCCTCGGCCACATCACCGCCCTTCTGCTGGAGAAGGAACTCGGGATCAGCCTGACGAGCGTGCCGTACCGCGGCACCGCACAGGTGGTGAACGACCTCGTAGGCGGGCAGATCGACCTCGCGATGGACTTCCTGCCCTCCTACGTGCCGGTGGTGCAGGATGGGAAAGCCCGCGCCCTTGCCGTCACCACTGCCCAGCGGTCAGGCGACCTGCCGGAGGTCGAGACCGTCCAGGAGGCCGGGTTCCGCGGGTTCGAGGCCTCCGCCTGGTACGCCCTCGCGGCACCGGCCGGAACGCCGGGCGAGATCATCGGCAAGCTCAACACGGCCACCAACGCCTTCCTGCGGAGCCCTAAGGGACAGGAAGCGCTCGTCAAGCTGAGCATGCAGGGCGTTGGCGGCTCCCCGGCCGACCTGAGGGCATTCATCGTCTCCGAGCTGCAGAAGTGGGGCCCGGTGCTGAAGGAGGCCGACATTTCCATGTGACCCGCGCGGCACCGGCGGCGAAGCGGGAGCGGCATGGTCAGAGGCGGGCGCCGTTGCCGCGCTGTTCCGTTGTGCCAGGCCCGGCGGACCGGCAAGCTCGCCCCGGCAGCCCTGCCGCCCGCCGTGACCGTGCCGGAGCCCCCCTGCCCTGAGCGATCCGCCCGTCCAGTCCGTCCTCCGCGCCCTCTCGGTCCTGAAGGAACTGAACCGGCAGCGCAGCACCACGGTGGAGGAGTTGCATCGCCGGACCGGGCTGCCGAAGCCCACCATCATGCGCCTCCTCGGTACGCTGATCGTCGCGGGGCTGGTGATGAAGGGAAGCCGCGGGCTCGGCTATCACGTCACCTCCGACGTGCTCTCCCTCAGCGCCGGCTACCACGGCGGGCCGCTGGTAGCGGAGGCCGGGCGGCCCTGGGCCGCGGACCTGACGCGCCGCCTGCGCTGGCCCGCCGCCATCGCCGTGCTGGACGGCGCGCGGATGGCGATCAGCGTCAGCACCATCGCGGACAGCGCGGTCTCGCCCTTCCACAGCACGGTCGGGTCGCATCTCAGCCTCGTCACCCGCGCGCTCGGCCGGGCCTATATCGGGTGGTGCCCGGATACGGAGCGGCGGATCCTCGTCCGCATGCTCGCGGCCTCAGCCGATCCCGAGAGCAACCCGCCGAGTTTGGAGCGCACGATCCGCGGCATCGTCGGCAGCGTGCGGCAGCAGGGTTATGCACTGCGCGACCCGCGGGTGGAGCCGCGCTCCTCTGACACGGTGGCCGTGCCGATCCTCCTCGGCGGGGCGGTCGCGGGCACGATCGGCCTCAGCTACTTCCGCTCCGCGGTGAACCATCGCGCCCTGACCGAGGAACTCGTGCCAGCCCTGAAGGAGGCGAGCCGGGAGATCACCGTCTCGATGGAGCGCCTGCAGCGCGGCGCGGGGGTGGCGGCACCCTGAACCACCGCTCTTCCCAGGCATACGCTGGCCACCCTGCCGCGATGCCCTGCCAACGCAGGGCTCCCGACCATCTTTCAGCCGTGCGATCCGCGGGGTCAGGACGTGTGCAGAGAGCGTGGAACAGCCGTTCCGGCGGGCTCGCCGGGGTGAAGGTTCGGCAATCATGTGAGGGAAGCGGGCGCGCGGATCATGGCCATGTGCACCAGTCCGCGCTTCCTGCCGCCGCCCTCGCCTAAGCGCTTCCTCCCCCTGTTCAGTCGCAGCGAACGGACATGCCGCCGTCCACCACGATCTCCGTTCCGGTGATGAAGCGCGCCTCGTCGGAGGCGAGGAACAGCGCGGCATTCGCGGTGTCGCGCCCATCGCCCGCGAAGCCCAGCGGGATGCGCTTCACGCGGGCGGCGAGAAGCGCCGCCACGTCGCCGCCCGCGCGCTGTCCGGCCAACCGCGTCTCCACCATCGGCGTATGCATCTGGCCCGGCACCACCGTGTTCACCCGGATGTTGCGGGCGGCGTACTCAACCGCCACCACGCGCGAGAACTGGATGATCCCGGCCTTGGACGCCGCGTAGGCGACCTGCGCCGCCCCCGTCCAGCGGATACCGGAGGTGGAGGCGGTGTTGACGATCGCGCCGCCGCCCTGGCGCTCCATGACGGGCAGGACGTGCTTGCAGGTCAGGAAGACACTTTTGAGATTGTAGTCGATCTGCGTGTCCCAGACCTCCTCACTCATCTCCACCGGGCCGCCCTTGGCGGAGCCGCCGACATTGTTCACGAGGATGTCGATGCGGCCGTACTCCCCCATCGCGGCCTCGACCATGGCGGCGATGGACGCACTGCTCATCACGTCGCAGGCGCCCATGGCGAAGCGACCGCCCTCCTCGCGGATGCGGGCGGCGGTCTCCTCCATGGCCGCCATGTTCTTGTCCACGCCGTAGACCAGCGCGCCTTCCCGCGCGAAGAGCACGGCAGCGGCACGACCATTGCCCCACCCCGTGCCCACCGAGCCCGCGCCCGTGATGACGGCGACCTTGCCCTCGAGACGTCCTGCCATGCTGCGATCCGATCACCTGTTCTGCCGCGTCGCGGCCGCGCCTGCCTCGGCGGGCCGCACAAGAAGGACGGGACGTCTCAGTCCATCGTGATGTTGGCGCGGCGCCCGACCTCGCCCCAGCGCGCGCTCTCCTTCGCGATGAAGTCGCGGAACTCCTCCTGGCTGCCACCCACGGGCCGGGCGCCTTGCTCGCCATAGGACTTCACCAGGTCGGGGTCCCGCAGCGCCTTTGCGGCGGCGTCGTGCAGCAGCGCCTGGAGCGGGGCGGGAACCTTGGAGGAGGTGACGAGCCCGTACCAGTTATCCGCGATCACGGGCACGCCGGCTTCCGCCATGGTGGGCGTCTGCGGCAGCAGGGGCGTCCGCTCGCCACTCGCGATGGCCAGCGGCTTGAGGCCGCCGCCCTGCACCTGGGACAGCATGGCCGGGATGTCCGCGAACATCATCTGCACCTGCCCGGCGATGAGGTCCGTCACGGCCGGCGCGGCGCCACGATAGGGCACATGGGTGATGTCGATCCCCGCCGCGGCGCGGAAGGCTTCCCCGGCCAGATGCGGCATGGAGCCGATGCCGGAGGAGCCGTAGTTCAGCTTGCCCGGGTTCCGCTTCGCGTAGTCCACCAACTCCGCCACCGAGTTCACGGGAAGCGCGGTGGGCACGGCCAGCATCTCGGGCATCAGTGCGACGAGCGTGATCGGCGCGAGGTCCTTTGCCACGTCGAAGGGCATGGGCGCGCCGAGGACGGGCGAGATGGCGATGGCGCCGGCACTCGTGAGGCAGAGGCTGCGGCCGTCGGGCGCCGCCTTCGCCACGTTGTCCGTACCGATGACGCCGCCCGCCCCCGAGCGGTTCTCGACGACGACATTGCGGTCAAGGACGGCGCCCAGCTTCTGGCCGAGCACGCGGGCGACGAGGTCGTTCGGCCCCCCCGGCGGGAAGGGCACGACCAGGCGGATGGGGCCTTCCGGAACACGCGCGGACTGCGCGATGGCCGGCCGGGCCAGCGGCGGCACGAGCGGCAGGGCGGCGGCGGGGATCAGCTGGGCGAGCTGGCGGCGGGTGATCATGGGTTCTTGTCCTCGAGGCCTTGGTGCGCGGGAGGCCGGCTAGCCGCCGGGCGTTCCCTGCGTGTTGACGTAGAGTGCGTAGAGAGAATGGCAGGAGGCCATGAAGAGCCGGTTTCTGTGCCGCCCGCCGAAGGCGAGGTTGGCGCAGCGCTCCGGCAGGTGGATATGGCCGATCGGCTCGCCGGCCGGGTTGAACACGCGCACCCCGTCCTGCTCGGGGTCCATGCCCCAGCCGCACCACAGATTGCCGTCCACGTCCACGCGGAAGCCGTCCGGCGTGCCGGTCCCGGCCTCCACCAGCACGCGGCTGTTGCGCAGGGCATCGCCCGCCAAGTCGAAGACGCGAATGTTGCGCGGACGGGCGCGGGATTCGATGACATAGAGCTTGCTCTCGTCCGGCGAGAAGGCGAGCCCGTTGGGGCCGTTCACGTCGTCCGCCACCACCGTCGCGCGGCCCGTGGCGCCGTCGATCCGGTAGATCCGGGCGGGCAGCTCCTGCTCCGCCTTCACGCCCTGGTAGTAGCCGAGGATGCCGAAGGGCGGGTCGGTGAACCAGATGGAGCCGTCCGACCTGACCACCACGTCGTTGGGCGAGTTCAGCCGTTTGCCCTCGAAGGAGTCGAGCAGCACGGTGATCGCGCCGTCATGCTCCGTGCGCGTCACGCGGCGGCCACCGGTCTCGCCGCCGTGCTCGCAGGTGACGAGGCGCCCCTCGCGATCCCGCGTGTTGCCGTTCGCGTGGTTGGAGGGCGCACGGAAGGTCGAGACCGTGCCGGTGGCCTCGCTCCAGAGGAGGATGCGGTCGTTCGGCACGTCGCTGAACAGCAGGCTGCGCCAGGCGCCGAACCAGACCGGCCCCTCGGCCCAGCGGCAGCCCGTGTAGAGGCGCTCCACCCCCGCGAGGGCGAGGTGGTAGCGCTCGAAGCTGGCATCCAGCGCTCGGATTGCGGGATCGGGGTAGCGGAGGCTCGGTTCCCACATGGCGGTCAAGCCCCAGGCGCACCGGGCAGGTCGCCGGGTTCGGCGCCCAGCTCGGGCGCGAAGTTCTCGGGCAGGCCGAGCTCGAAGGCGTTCAGCGTCAGCGCGACCATGGAGTAGTAGCCCATGATCCCGACCAACTCGACCAACCCCCGCTCCCCCAGCACCGCGACACCGCGCTGATAGAGCGCGTCCGGCAGGCGCCGCGTCCCGAGCAGGGTGCGGGCCACGTCATAGACGGTGCTTTCGCGCTCGTCCCGCAGCACCGGCTCCCGCCGCGCCGCGATCGCGGCGACCACCTCCGGGTCCATCCCGGCCTTCAGTCCCTCGCGCTTGTGCGCGGTCCATTCGTGATGGGAGCTCCAGTGGCGCGCGGTGACGAGGATCGCCAGCTCGGAAAGGCGCGGCTCCAGCGTGGTCTGGTAGCGCAGCAGCTCGCCCAGGCGCTGGCCGCGGCGCGCCAGCTCCGGGTTCTTCAGCCAAGCGATCATCGGCGCCGGCACGCGGCCGCGAATGCCGGAGACGGCCTCCTGGCAGACCTCCCGTTCCTCGGGCGTGCGCTCCGCCTCGGGCGTCAACTCGATCCGGGCCATCATCTTCTCCCTGCCGCGCCTAACGCGCGGCCTGTTCCAGCGGCGCGGGGTCGCCGCCCAGGTCGCGCGTCATCCCCACCGCCTCCCGCAGCACCAGCGGCGCGCAGAGCGCCTCCGTCTCGTCCGTGAAGCGGTAGAGCGGCACGGAGATGCCGATGGAGCCGGCCACGTTCCCGCCCGCGTCCAGGACAGGGCAGGCGATGGCGGCGATCACCGGCAGGCGCTCGCCCCGGGTGACCACGGGCAGCCTCTCGCCATTCCCGAGCGCGATGAGGGAACGGCCATGGGCACCGCGGCCGAGCGGCTGGGCCTCCCCGATCTGAGCGACGTCGCGCACCAGCTGCGGGGAATCCAACCGGAACACGCAGCGGCGCTGCTCGCCCTCCCGCACGAAGAAGGCGGCGCTCTCCCGGCTTTCGGCGCGCAGGCGCTCCAGCGCGGGCATGACGTGGTGCTCGAGGCGTAGCGATCGGCGGAACAGGTCCCCTAGCAGCAGCAGGGTGGCGCCGAGGAGATAGCCACCGGAGGGCAAGCGCTTGACGAAGCCGTGCCCCTCCAGCGTGCCGAGCAACCGCAGCGCGGTCGTCAGGTTCAACCCGGCCCGGCGGGAGAGTTCCGTCAGGCCCAGCGGACCGTCCTCCTCCCTGAAGGCGCGCAGCAGGACAAGGGCGCGGTCCACCGCGCGCACGCCGTCACCGGGCAGCGCGCTGACTGGGGAGGCCGGGGCTACGGCGCGCAGGGCGCTGCCGGTGGCCGCGGTACCGGCCGACTCGTCCTCGGCGGTCGCACGGGCGCGTCTGGGCTGCTTTGCCATGACAGGAGGGTACCCGCTTCTTTCATCACACGGAAGATGCTTGCGCAGCGTGGAAGCGGCGGCCTAGCCTCCGAGCCAAGCGGAAGGCGGGAGGATGCGCATGGGAATCGGGCGAAGCGGCGGCGGGAGGGCTGGGGATGGTCTCCGAACCGGGCGGCGAAACCTGCTGCGCCTCAGCGCGGCGGGGGCTGGAATTTGGGTCCTGCCCGGCGCCCTGCCGGCCCTGGGCGCGGAGCCCTATCCTTCCCGCCCGATCCGCGTGATCGTCCCCTTCACCGCCGGTGGGGGCACGGACGTGGTGGGGCGCGAGCTTGCCCAGATGCTCGCGTTGGAACTCGGCCAGGCCGTGGTGATCGACAACCGGCCGGGCGGAGGAACGGTGCTCGGCTCAGATCTCGCCTCCAAGGCGGCGCCGGACGGCTACACGCTGCTGCTCACCACCTCGGCGCTCGCCATCAACGCCTCCCTGGTAAAGAACCTTCCCTACGATACGGAGAAGGGCTTTTCGGAAGTCGGGCTGGTCTGCCACGGCCCGAACGTGATCGTGGTGCGGCCGGACAGCCCCCTTCGCAGCGTGGCCGACATCATCCGGGTGGCGAAGGCCGACCCGGGCAAGCTGACCTACGGCTCCTCCGGCAACGGCTCGGCGGTGCATTTGGCGGCGGAGCTGTTCAAGCTAACCGCCGGCGTGGACCTCACCCACGTTCCCTACCGGGGCGCGGGGCCGGCCTATACGGATCTTCTCGGCGGGCGGCTGGACATGGTCTTCGGCACGGCGGGCGGCGTGTCGGCCTTCGTGAAGGGCGACAGGATGCGTGCCCTGGCAGTGACCTCGCCCCAGCGGACGCCGGCCTATGAGGGCGTGCCCACCGTGGCGGAGACCCTGCCGGGCTACGAGGCTGAGGTCTGGTACGCCGTCTTCGCGCCTGGGGGCACGCCGGCCCCGATCCTCACCCGGCTCAACGAGGCGATGCGGAAGGTGACCGCGGCGCCCGCCTATCACTCCCGTCTGGCGGGAGAGGGGCTGACCGTCGCGGTGAACAGCCCGGAGGAGATGACCCGCTTCATGCGCGCCGAGGAGGCTCGCTGGCGCCGGGTGGTCACCGACGGCCGCATTACATCCGATTGATGAACAGCAGAGGGCAGGAAGCACGGATGTCCCAGGGCAGGTTGGACGGCAAGGTCGCCATTATCGTCGGCGCGGGGCAGCAGCCCGGCGAGACCGTTGGCAACGGGCGCGCGGTAGCCGAGCGCTTCGCCGAGGAGGGCGCGACCCTGCTGCTGGTGGACATCAACGAGGACTGGGCCGAGGCCACGCGCGCGGCTGTGGAGCGGCACGGCCGCCCCGCCTCGGTCCTGCGTGCCGACATCACGAGAGAGGAGGATTGCGCCGCCATCGCCCGCACCTGCACGGAGCGCTACGGCCGCATCGACGTGCTGCACAACAATGTCGGCCGCTCCAGGGGCGACCGGAAGACGGCCGAGATGGACGCGGACATGTGGGATGCCATCATGGCCATGAACCTCAAGGGCATGTTCATGACGTGCAAGCACGTCTTGCCGCACATGGTCGCGCAGAGGTCCGGCTGCATCATCAACATTTCCTCCACCTCCTCCCTCTCCGCCCGGCCCACGGTCACTTACAAGACCAGCAAGGCCGGGGTGAACGCCCTGACCCAGCACATCGCGACCGAGAATGCCCGCCACGGCGTCCGCGCCAACGTCATCCTGCCCGGGCTGATCGACACCCCCATGGCGATTGAGCGGCGCGCGCAGGAGCGGGGCGTGCCCCGCGAGGTGGTCCGGGCTGAGCGCGAGGCGCTGGTGCCGATGGGACGCATGGGCTCGGCCTGGGACGTGGCCAACGCCGCCCTTTTCCTCGCCTCCGACGAGGCCGGCTACATCACCGGCGTGATCCTGCCGGTGGACGGAGGGTTGCTGGAGAAGCGGGGCTGATCAGCGGCTGCCTGGGGCTCAGACCGAAGTCTGATCTCCGCGAGGGCAATGCCGGCCGTGCGTCCAGCCGGTCGGCGGTCGCTCCCGCAGCTGGGGGTTTTCGCGCCAGAGAAGATAATTCCCACCTCGTTTCAAGAGCGGCTCCACAGAGCCGCGCGCCCAGCATCACAGCCTTGGAACCGGCCACCTCGAATACGGGGCCAGCAAAGGAAAGTCGGCTGCCGCATTCCAAGGATCGCGGGGAAGCAATCGTTCTTAAATCGTACTGATATAAAGAAAGAAACGTTGGCATTCCAGACCGGATCGGTTGTAAGCTCCGCTGGATGGCACGGGGCGCGTGCGAGTGTTACACGCGGCTCGCGCCAAATCGACAGAGGTGGATTGGTCGTGATCGAGATGTTCAGTGAGTTCACGTTCGAGGCGGCGCACAAAACCACCCCCGACACCCCGCTTCACGGACACACTTTCAAAGTTAAGGTTGTCCTGACCGGCGAGCCGCATCCGGTCTTCGGCTGGTCCCATGACCTTCTCGAGGTCGAGCCCGTCATCTCCGCCCTGAGGAAGAAGGTCGACCACAGCTATCTGAACGACATCGAAGGCCTGGAGATCCCCACCCTGGAGAATGTGGCCGGATGGTTCTGCCGGCACCTCGACCAGGCGATCCCGGGTATCGACCGGGTCGAGGTGCGCCGTGGGCTCGAGGGCGCCGGCGAGGGCGTCGTGTTCCGCAACAGGCGCTGATCGTCTCCCCTTCCATTCACGACCGAGCACCGCGCGCGTACCTTGCGTCCGCGGCACCCCATCCAGGAGTTGACCTGCAGTGAGCGTTGCACTTCGCCGCCTGCAATCCCGCCCCAGCGCCGCCAACGAAGCCCTCGAGGCTCCGCTCTCCTCGGATGAGCGAGAGGCGATGATCTGCACCGCCAGCGAGAAGCTGGAGGAACTCCTCGAGATCCTGCGGATCGACCACCGGAACGACCCGAACACGCGAGGCACGCCCGGACGAGTGGCCAAGATGCTCGTGAATGAACTATTGCGCGGCCGCAGCGTTCCTCCGCCGGTGCTGACGGATTTCGAGAACCGGCTCGTCTACCAGGGCATGATTGTGACCGGTCCGATCGAAGTCCGCTCCACCTGCGCGCATCACCTCATGCCGATCCGGGGGGAGGCTTTCATCGGTGTTCTGCCCTCCGCGACGGGAAAGGTTCTCGGGCTCTCGAAATATGACAGGGTTGTCGACCACTTCGCGACGCGCCTCCAGACCCAGGAGGAGCTTGTGCAGCAGATCGGCGACTTCCTTTGGCAGAACACCGCGCCCCGCGGCCTCGCGGTCCGCATATCGGCGTCGCACATGTGCCGCATGCAGCGCGGCGTCCGCGCAGGAAGTGGCCGCATGGTAACGAACGCTTATTTCGGGGCTTTTTCGGAGGAAGCGGGTCTGAAGGACGAGTTCCTGCGCGAGTGCGCGTCCCTCGAGACGACGTCGCGCTGAGTTCAACCCAGGGCCTCGATGCGGAAGGATGTCAGCGTGACGGATCTGCGGGTCGGCAAGCGTGCTCTTATGGTTGCGCTCGGCACGGGCGCGGTCGTGGCGAAGACGGGTCGCGCCCGGGCGCAATCCGCGGCGGGGCAATCGGAGAGGTCGCTCGCGCGGCCCAGCCAATCGCCGATCCTGAAGGTCTCGGGTCAGATCCGCGTGACGAACGCGGGCGACGCGGCGGTCTTCGACCGGGCCATGCTCGAGAGCATGGGCTCGGCCACCATCACGACCAACACCCCCTGGTTCGACGGGCCGGTGCGCTTTGATGGCGTTCCCATGGCGACGCTGATGGAGGCGATCGGGGCGAGCGGCGAGACACTGACGGCCATCGCGCTCAACGATTACTCGACGGACATCCCGATCGCCGATTTCGCACGGTTCGGCGTGCTGCTGGCCACGCGCCGGAACGGCGCCCCGATGCGCGTGAGCGAGAGGGGCCCGCTCTTCATCGTCTATCCCTACGACTCTGAACCGGAACTCCGCAGCAGGCTCTACTATAGCCGCTCGGCCTGGTCGGTCGCCCAGCTCGTCGTCCGGTGACCCGGTGGAACATCCCGTGGTTCGGAAGAACGCGGGGGCTGGCCGCGCGCAAGGGTGCGCATCCCGTGCGCCGGCGGTTTTCAGCCATAGGCGCCGGTAGCGCCGTACAGATCCTCTCTGTCGCCGCGGCGCTGCTTCTCGGCGCGGGCGCCGTCTACGCATCCTACCTCATCTCTGCCAGGCAGGATGCGGTGAGCAAGCTCTCCCGCTACAACATCGCCTGGACGGCGGGGCAGGCGGCTCAGGAGGTATCGAGGCTGCAAGCGGCCGTCGCCGCCTTCACACTGACCCGCGGCGAGATCGAGCACGACCAGTTGGAGACCTGGCTCGAGATCGTCGAGAGCAGGGTTTCCGCCCTGCGAAGCGGGGAGACGGGCGCCTTCATCAGCTCGCACGACGAACTGATCCGGGCGGTCGATCAGCTTCAGGTCGCGGTGGAAACCGCACGCCCCCTGCTGGCCTCGCTGGACGATCCGGCGGTCATCGCCCAGTTCATGGGCAAGTTCCAGCAGATCAACGGGCCGATGGCGCGGCTTTCCTCGGTTGCCCATGCGCATGGCGCGGATCTCGCGGCAAGGGACACGCAGGAACTCGACCGACTCCACTGGGTATTCTCGCGGCTCCTCCTCGGCCTCATCGCCTGCTGCCTGGCACTGACCGCAACGACCTTCTGGCGCAACCGCCTGCTGGCCCGCTCAAACGCCTATGTGCGGGCGCGCGATAGCGAGCTGCGGCGGCAGAACCAGCTATTCGACGCGGCGCTGAACAACATGTCGCAGGGACTCGGCATGTTCGACGCGGAGCACCGGCTCATCGTCAGCAACCGGCGCTTCAGTGAGATCTTCCACCTCGCGCCGGGGGCGGCGCGGCCGGGCGTGCATGCGGCCGAGCTCCTGAAGCTCCGGTCAGGGCTTGGCGACGCCGAGGGAGGCGACGGCGGGTCCATCTGGACTGAGCACCAAGAGCTCGCCGCCCGATCGCAGGCCTCGACCTTCGTGCAGGAGGATGAGGAAGGCCGATCACTCTCGATCTCGCACCAGCCGCTCCCCGATGGCGGCTGGATCACGACCTACGAGGATGTGACGGAGAGTCGCCAGGCAGAGGCCAGGATCCGGCATCTCGCGAACCATGACGCCCTCACCGGCCTTCCGAACCGCCGCCAGTTCACGACGCGTCTCGACGAGGCGCTTCACCGCGTCGGCACCGAGGTCGCGGTGCTCTTCCTCGACCTCGACCAGTTCAAGAACGTGAACGACACGCTTGGCCACCATGCCGGCGATGCCTTGCTGCGCCTGACGGCTGGCCGAATCCGCGAATGCATGCGCGACGGCGACCTCGTGGCACGGCTGGGCGGCGACGAGTTCGCCGTGCTGATCGAAGGTAAGGGAGCTCTTCTGGAGAGGGTCGAGGCGCTTGCCCGACGCATCATCGAATCCCTGGCGATGCCCTTCGATCTTTCCAAGTACCAGGCCTCGGTGGGGGTAAGCGTCGGCATCGCGGTTGCAGCCCCGTCCACGCCCGATGGGGACACCCTCCTCAAGCACGCTGACATGGCGCTCTACGAGGCCAAGGCAGCCGGGCGGGGGACCTTCCGCCTCTTCGAGGAATCGATGGCTGCCGGCCTGCAGGCGCGGATGGAGCTGGAAACCGATCTGCGCGGCGCCATGGACCGTGGGGAGATGGAGGTGCACTACCAGCCCCTCTTTGATCTCCAGCGCGGGCAGCTCAGTGGGTTCGAGGCGCTGCTCCGTTGGCGCCACCCGGTGCGCGGCATGGTGTCACCGGCCGACTTCATCCCCATCGCCGAGGAGACCGGCCTAATCGTGTCGCTCGGCGAATGGGTTCTGCGCCGGGCCTGCGCTGATGCCGTTACCTTCCCGATCCCCGCCAAGGTCGCAGTCAACATCTCGCCGGTGCAATTCACGGGCAGCGATCTGTCGGAACTGATCCACGACGCGCTGCTCAAATCCGGGCTTGCGGCATCCCGTCTTGAATTGGAGATCACCGAATCGGCATTGCTGCAGGACAGTGAGGCGGTGATCGGGACACTTCACCGCCTGCGTGCCCTGGGTGTACGCACGGCGCTCGACGACTTCGGCACGAAGTATTCGTCGCTGACCTACCTGCGAAGCTTTCCATTCGACAAGATCAAGATCGACCAGTCCTTCGTGCGGGACATGGCCACGCGCGAGGACTGCCTCGCGATCGTGCGCTCCGTTGCCCAGTTGGCGGTAAGGCTCGGGATGACGGCGACCGCCGAGGGTGTCGAGAGCAGCGCCCAGCTGGATCAGGTCCGCGAGGCCGGTTGCACGGAAGCGCAGGGGTATTTCTTCGGGCGGGCAGCGCCGGTCGATAAGCTCGGGCCCTGGTTCGAGGAGCGGCAGCCCAGGTTGGTTGCCATCGGCTGATCTCCGTCAGCCGCTCCTCAACCGCCGGCACTCGTCTGGGACATGCCAGACGCGGGACGGGGCTCAACCCTCCCCGTGAAAGCTCGCGGCCGGGCGCGGGCGCACGAGGGAGGCGGCTACGCTGCCCTGGGAATAGGTGGGGCGGACCTGCTGACCGCCACCCGTCACTGGTTGAGCGAAGCCCACCACGGCGTAGAGGCCGACCGCGACGGCCAGGGACGACACCATACCGACCACGCCAAGCAGCTTGCGGTCGCCGGACCGGCCGTAGGTCTGAATGCTCGAAAAGGTGTTTTCCACCGAACTCTCCATCCCGGCCCGCATCATTGGGCCTGGTGACGGTGTTATCGGCCGCGATCGTGGCGGCCTGAGGCCGGCCCTGTGATGATTTGCCTTATTCCGAACGCAGGCCGGTCGAGGCACGGCAAGCTGGCCCCCCGTTTTTGGGAAGGGCATTCGGCCGCGCGAAGCCCGAGGAACCGGTCACCTGGCCGAGGACAAGCGTTCAGCCCAGTGGGGGGGTCGGCCCTTTACACCTTATCCTTCCTGCCGCCCTCCCTCTCGCCGCGGGTCGATGCCGTACATGCGCTTGAGGTCACCGGCGGCATGGTCGATGAGCACGTCCATCGCGGCCCGCGCCGCCTCCGGGTCGCGCGCCGCAATGGCCTCCATGACCCGGCGGTGTTCCTTAATCGAGCGGGGCCGGTGGTCCCCCGGCGCGACGAGGTCGAAGGCCCGGCGGAGCACGACGCCGAACATCTGTGCGATGGGCCAGAAGAACTCGTTGCGCGTCGCGATGTGGATGGCCCGATGGAAGGCGATGTCGGCCTCCACCCAGGCCTTGTTGCTCTCCGCCGCGGCCATGGCATCGGCGGCGGCACGGATCGCGGCGATGTCCTCCGCCGTGCCGGATACCGCGGCATAAGCCGCCGCCATGGGTTCCACCGCGCTCCGCAGGCGGAATAGCTTGACGAGGTAGGTGGCGAGATCCGCGGTGTCGAACTGCCAGCGCAGCACGTCCGGGTCGAGCTGGTTCCACAGCTCGGGCGGTCGCACGCGGGTGCCGCTCCTGGGGCGTGACTCCACGAGTCCCTTGCCGCTGAGCATGCGGATCGCCTCGCGCACCACCGTACGGCTGACATTCAGCATCTCGCAAAGCCGCATCTCGGATGGGATGGGCTCACCGGGCGCCACATCCCCGCGAATGATGCTCTTGCCGATCTGCTCGGCCACCTGAGCCTGAATGTTTCGCAGAACCTGCGAGCGCTCGAAGATCACCCTTGCCTCCGCCTTACGGGTCCGCCTGCCCCGGAGCAGCAGCTTGTCACCGCCGAAAATCTGGTCATACAATATTTGCAAAGAGAGCGGCTGCCTAGAGCGTCCGCCAGGCTGGAGGAAGACCCATGCGTCCCGTCGATCGTCGCCGCATCATCCAGGGAACCCTCGCGGCAGGTACCCTGTCCCTCGCCGCGCCGGCGATGATCGGCCGCGCCCAGGCCGCGGCGCTGCGGATGCGCCTTTCCTCCTCGCAGGCGAACGACCCGAAGTTCGGCAACGGCCGCGTCTTCTACGACAAGCTGGTCGGCCAAATCCGGGCGAACGGGCTGGGGGAGCAGATCGACGTCAGCTTCTTCCCGGACAACCAGCTCGGCCAGGAGATCGACGTCATCAACTCCGTCAAGCTTGGCGTGATCGAGATGATGGTGTCGGGCTCCTCCATCGCGGCAAACCTCGTGCCGCTCGTGGGCACCTTCGACCTCGGCTATCTCTTCTCCAGCTTCGAGCAGCAGACCAAGGCCTTCGACGCCGGTGCGGCCCGGCCGATCGAGGCGGCGCTGCAGCGCAGCGCGGGCATCCGCATCATCGCCTGGGCCTATAACTTCGGCGCGCGCAGCGTGCTCTCGAAGAGGGCCGTGAACACGCCCGAGGATCTCGCCGGGCAGAAGATCCGCACCCTGCCGAACCCCGTCATCACGGAGTGCCTGCGCCTGATGGGCGCCGCCGCCACCCCGCTCGCCTTCGGGGAGATCTACACCGCGCTCCAGGCCGGCGTGATCGACGGGCTGGAGCACGACCCGCCGACGATGGTGGCCAGCAAGTTCTTCGAGACCTCAAAATTCTACTCGCTGACCCAGCACAACTTCTCGCCCTTGGCGCTCTATCTCAGCGACATTGCCTACAATCGCATGAACCCGGCGCTGCGGGAACGCTTCATTGACGCCGCGCAGAAGGCGGCCGTGGAAACCCGCGCGCACGGCCTCGCCGTGGAGAAGGAGGCGCTCGGCCTCCTGCGCGAGAAGGGCGTCACGGTCATCGAGTGCGACCGGGAGGCCTTCCGCAAGCGCGTCGAGCCTCAGATGCAGGCGTTCATGCGAAACCGGCCGGAATCGAAGCCGGTCATCGAGCAGATCCGCGCGATCTCGGTCTAGGGACGTCTCGATGCACGCTGCCGCCGCGCCCGCCCTCCGCCAGAGCCGGGCGATGACGGGGCTCCTGCTCGCCCTCTCTGACGCGGTCGCGGCGACTCTGCTGGCCGCGGACCTCGTCGTCGTTATCGGCTCGGTCCTGGCGCGCTCGCTCTTCGGCGCCCCTGTCGAGTGGTCGGACGACGTGGCCCGCGGACTGATGGTAGGGTCGAGCTTTTTCGGTGCCGCGAGCGCGGTGGCACGCGGCGAGAACCCGGGCGTCGAGTTCTTCGTCGCGAAGCTCGGTCCATCGGCGCGGCGGCGCTTCGATGCCGTCGGCGCCGTGCTCGTGGCGGTGATCTCGGGCTTCGTCTCCTACAACGCCTTCATGCTCGGCTGGCTGACGGCGGGACAGACGACGGGCTCCGGCCTGCCGCTGGAATGGACCTTCCTGCCCATGGGCGGCGGCGCCCTGTTCATGACGATCTTCGCCATCAGCCTCGTTTGGCGTCGGCCGCTCCGCGAGATCGCCGAAGCTCTGGCCGTGCTCGCCGTGATCGCGGCCGGCTTCGCGGTCTGGGCCATGGCCGCACCGGACTCGCTGCCGGCGCCCGGCTGGTTCATGGGCATCGGCTTCGTCGTGGCGCTCCTCGGCGGGCTGCCCATCGGCTTCTCGATCGCGCTCGCCGCGCTCATCTACATCTGGGTGGACGGCTACCTGCCCGGCGTGATCTTCGCCCAGCAGATGGCGCGCGGCATCGACAACTTCGTCCTGCTCGCCATCCCCTTCTTCATCCTGGTCGGCTACCTCATGGAGGCGAACGGCATGTCCGTTCGCCTCATCGAGCTTCTCCAGCGCCTGGTCGGGCGCATGCGCGGCGGGCTGAACGTCGTCATGGTGCTCTCGATGGTGCTCTTCTCGGGCATCTCCGGCTCCAAGATGGCGGATGTGGCGGCGGTCGGCTCGGTGCTGATTCCCGCGGCCCGGCGCTCGAAGCAGGAGCCCGGGCAGGCGGTGGCCCTTCTCGCCGCCTCCGCGGTGATGGCGGAGACGATCCCGCCTTGCATCAACCTCATCATCCTCGGCTTCGTCGCCAATCTCTCGATCGGCGGGCTGTTCATGGCGGGGCTCATCCCCTCCGCCCTCATGGCCGCCGCGCTCATCGGCGTGTCCGTCCTCTTCGGTACGAAGGCGGCCATCGCGGCCGACATCATCCCGGACGGGGCGCTGCGCCGGATGTGGGTCGGCGCGATCGTGTCCTTCGGACTGATCGCCATGATCTTCATCGGCTTCAAGAGCGGCTTCGCCACGGCCACCGAGATTTCGGCCTTTGCCGTGCTCTACGCCATCGTGGTCGGCGCGGCGGTCTTCGGGGAGCTGAGCTGGGGGGCGCTCGTACGGAGCTTCATCCATGCGGCCACGCGCTCCGGCCTCGTGCTCTTCATCGTCGCGGCAGCCCAGGCGCTGGCCTGGGTGCTGACGCTGCAGCAGGTGCCCCACGCCCTCGGCGAAATCATGGTCGGTTTGTCGCAGTCGAGCGGCACCTGGCTTTTTATGCTTCTCTCCATCGCCATCCTGATCATCATGGGCTCGGTGCTGGAGGGCGCGGCCGCCCTCATCATTTTCGGTCCGCTGCTCGTTCCCGTGGCGGGACAGCTCGGCATCGATCCCCTACATTTCGGCGTGGTGCTGGTGATCTCCATGGGCATCGGGCTTTTCGCCCCGCCGCTCGGCCTCGGCCTCTACGGCGCCTGCCTGATTGGGCATGTGCCGATCGAGCGCACGGTAAAGCCGATCATGGGTTATCTCGGGCTGATCTTCCTGTGCCTGCTGCTGATCGCCTTCGTCCCGGTGCTCAGCACGGGCCTGCCACGCCTGCTTGGCTACTGAGAAAGGGGACGCAGCGATGAGGGTGCTCCTGACGCACACGCCGCGCACGCGCGAGCAGTATTACGGCCCGCGCGCCCTCGCCGACCTACGGGCTATTGCCGAGGTGATCCTTCACGAGGAGGAGGAGGCCCTTACGCCGGCGGGGCTTATCGGCCTCGCGCAGGGCGCTGACCTGATCATCGCGGACCGGCTGACCACCGGCCCTGCGGAGGTTTTCGAAGGCCTGCCGGATCTTCGCGCCTTCCTCCGCTGCGCCGTCGATATCCGCAACATCGACACCGCGGCCGCGAGCAAGGCCGGCGTACTGGTGACGCGCGCCGGTCCTGGTTTCGTCGCCTCCGTGACCGAGCTGGCGCTCGGCTTCCTGGTCGATCTCTCGCGCGGCATCTCCCGCGCCACCCGCGACTACCAAGCCGGCCGCATGCCGGACGTGCGGATGGGGCGGCAGCTTCAGGGCAGCCGCATCGGCATCATCGGCTACGGCGCCATCGGCCGCCGCCTCGCGGCGATCGCCGTGCAGCTCGGCATGAAGGTGCTGGTCGCCGATCCGAACGTGACGATCGAAGCGCCGGGGGTCCGGCAGGTCGGGTTCGAGGCGCTGATGGCCGACGCCGATTACGTCGTCTGCCTGGCGGTCGCGACCGAGGCCACCGAGAACCTGATTGATGCCGCCGCCCTCGCGCGGATGAAGCGGGATGCCGTGTTCATCAATCTCTCCCGCGGCAACCTGGTGGACGAGGCGGCGCTCGCCGCGGCGCTGACGGAGGAGCGGATCGCCGGCGCCGCCATGGATGTCGGCCGCGCCACGGACCAGATGCCCTCGCCGGATCTCGCGCGGCTGCCGAACGTGATCGCGACGCCCCACATCGGCGGCCTCACCCCGCCGGCCATCCAGGCCCAGGCCTTCGACACCGTCGCGCAGGTCCGTGCCATTCTCTCGGGCGAGGTCCCGCCCGGCGCCGTGAACGCGGAAGCCTGGTCTCGCCGGCCTAGCCGCCGCGGGTCCTGAGGCCCGGGGCCGCGAGGGCTCTTGCGGAGGCGGCAGGCGGCACCGGCGCGCGCGTTCCCGCCGATCACGGTCTTGCGCTGTGGCGGAGATTGACAGGGCCGAGGGCGAAAGCTTCCTTCGGCGCCGTGCCGAACCGCAAAACCCGCAACGTTCTTCTCACGCCGGAGTTCGATTCCTACGCCGATGCCTGCGTCGCCTCCGGGCGTCGCGGCGCCAGCAAGGTGGCGCGCGCCGCGCTGCGCCTGATGGAGCGGAGCGGGAGCGAAGGCTCCTCGCAGAAGCCGGAGTCGGTTGGCGAGCAGGCTTCGGCACGTGCGCGGTGAGGCCTCGTACCGCTCCTTCCCTCCCGGGGAGCTGGGGCGGCAGATCGCCGCGCATGACTGGTCGCGGACGTCCCTCGGCCCTCTCGAGAGCTGGCCCGCGAGCCTGCGCAGCATCGTTGATCTGATGATCGCCTCGCGCCAGCCCGCCTACATCGCCTGGGGTCCGGAACTCGTCTCCCTCTACAACGACGGCTACATCCCGATCCTCGGCACCAAGCACCCGGACGGCCTGGGCAAGCCCTATGCCGAACTCTTCGCCGAGGTCTGGGACGAGTACGCGCCCGTGGTGGCCGCCACGATGGCCGGGGAAGCCCAGCATTTCGTCGACCAGCCGGTCGCGCTCGTCGGCCGCTCCGGCCGGCCGATGAGCTGGTTCACCTTCTCCTGGACGCCCTTACGGGACGAGGCGGGGGAGGTCAGGGGTTTCTACTGCGCGGCGACCGAGACGACGGAGGGGGTGCAGGCCGCGCGATCCCTTCGCGAGGCCCGCGACGAGGCGCTGCGCCGGAGCGAGGAGCGGCGGGACGCCGCGCTCGCGGCCGCCCGGCTCGGCACCTTCGAGTGGGACCTGATGACGAACACCGTCGTCCTTGACGCCCGCAGCTGCGAGATCTTCGGTTTTGCCCCCGGCGAGGTCATCGAGGCGGGGCAGGTGTTCGACCGCATCCACCCGGAGGACCGCGCGCGCGTGCGCGCCGAGGCGCAATCCTCCGAGAACTCGCTTTCGCGCCTCGTGACCGAGTACCGCGTCCGGCTGCCGGAGGGGCCGGTCCGCACGGTCGCGAGCCTCAGCGACGCCGTGATCGGCCCGGACGGACGGGCGGCGCGGATGGCCGGCGTCTTCGCCGACGTGTCGGAGCGCGTGCAGGCAGAGGCGGAGCTGAGCCGCCGGCAGATGGCGGCCGACCGCCAGCGCCGCCTCTACGAGGCCATCCTGACCAACACGCCCGACCTCGCCTATGTCTGGGACCTCAACCATCGCTTCATCTACGCCAATGAGGGCCTGCTCAGGATGTGGGGCCGGACCTGGGAGGAGGCCGTGGGCAGGAACTGCCTCGAGCTCGGCTACGAGCCGTGGCACGCCGCCATGCACGACCGCGAGATCGAGCAGGTGATCGCGACGCGGGCCCCGGTCAGGGGGCAGGTTCCCTTCGCCGGGACCTTCGGGCGCCGGATCTATGACTACCTCCTCGTGCCCGTCATCGGCGAGGACGGTGCGGTCGAGGCCGTGGCCGGCACCACCCGGGACGTCACGGAGCAGACGGAAACCGAGGCGGCCCTGCGCGAGAGCGAGGCGCAGCTGGAGGCCGCGATGCGTGCGGCGCGCATGGCCGCGTGGCGGTGGAACCCGAGGGAGGACCGCGTCACCTTCTCGAATACGGTGGCGGAGGTCTTCGGGCTACCGGCGGGCAAAGCCTTCGCGAGCAGCGCCGAAGCGCTGGGCGTGCTGCATCCCGACGACGCGGAGCGGCATTCGGCTCTCATCCAGGATGCGCGGGAGCGCGGGACGACCTGGCACAGCGAGTTCCGCATCATCCGGCCCCGCGATGGAAAGGTGGCGTGGCTTGAGGAGCGCGCGGCGTCCGAGCGCGACGACGCGACCGGCGAGCCGCAGATGAGCGGCCTCATCTGGGACATCACCGAGCGCAAGATAGCGGAGGAGCAGCAGGCCCTGCTGGCGCGCGAGGTAGACCATCGAGCCAAGAATGCCCTGGCCGTCGTGCAGGCGGCGCTGCGGCTGACCAAGGCGTCGTCGCTGCCCGAGTACATCGCGGTGATGGAGGGCCGCGTCTCCGCCCTCGCCCGCGCGCAGACGCTTCTCGCCCGCGACCGCTGGTCGGGCGCCGACCTGCGCACCCTGCTGGATGGCGAGCTGGCGCCCTTCCTCGGTTCCGGGCAGCGCGCGCTGCTTGACGGCCCCGCGGTCATGCTGCCGGCCCATACCGCCCAACCCCTTGCCATGACCCTCCACGAACTCGCCACGAATGCCGTGAAATACGGCGCGCTGTCGTCCGAGGCGGGCCATGTCTCCGTGACCTGGACGGTGGAAGAGATGCCCTCCGGCGTGATGCTGCGGCTCCGCTGGACCGAGGTGGGCGGCCCGCCGCTCAGCTCCCCGCCGCGCAGGATGGGCTTCGGCTCCCGCGTGCTGGAGGGCACGATCCGCAGCC
>NZ_RCVR01000159.1 GCF_016107305.1 Roseomonas sp. KE2513 | reverse complement strand
CGCCGACCTGGTCCACGATCCGCCGGTAGTGCTCCGGCCGGCGATGGGCCTCGAAGTTGAACATCTTCTCCTTCCCCTGGCGGGTCAGGTCGAGGTCGCAATCGGCCACCAGCACCTCGTCGCCCAGGGTCTTCGCCTGGGCGACGATCACCCCGTTCGGGTCCACGATGACGGAGCCGCCGATGAGGCCCGACCCATCCTCGTTACCTGCCTTGGCCACGCTGACCGCCCAGGTGGCGTTCATGTAGGCATTCGACTGGGCGGCAAGGGTGGAGTGGAAGGTGCGGATCTCCTCGTTCTCCGTGCTGCCGCCATTGGGATCGTAGGCGGCGGAGTTGTAGCCCATGACCATCAGCTCCACGCCCTGGAGGGCATACACGCGCCAGGCTTCGGGCCAGCGGCGGTCGTTGCAGACGAGCATGCCCATCACCGGCGCGCCCCAGTCCGGCGCCCCGCGGAAGGCCGGGAAGCCGAGGTCGCCGTACTCGAAATAGCGCTTCTCAAGCTGCTGGAAGCGGTCACCGGGCCGCGGCTCGACCGAGCCCGGCAGATGCACCTTGCGGTACTTCGCGAGGATGGACCCGTCCGGCCCCGTGCTGATGGCGGAGTTGAAGCGCTGCCCCTCCGGCGTCAGCTCGGCGTAGCCGACATAGAAGCCGACGCCGAGTTCCCGCGCCCGGTCGAACAGGGGCTGCACGCGCGGGTTGGGCATCTCGCGCTCGTAGTACTGATCCAGCTCCGCGCCTTCGATCAGCCAGCGTGGGAAGAAGGTGGTGAAGGCGAGTTCGGGAAAGACGACGAACTTCGCGCCCTTGCCGGCGGCTTCCTCCAGCAAGGCGATCATGCGGGCAAGGATGGTCTCGCGCGTGTCGGCGCGCTGGTTGGGGCCCATCTGGGCGGCGGCGAGGCGGAGGATGCGGGGCAT
>NZ_RCVR01000158.1 GCF_016107305.1 Roseomonas sp. KE2513 | reverse complement strand
GGGAGGCACGATGCTGGCACACAGGAACCGTCTGGAGCTGCTCGCCCGGCTTGGCTACGCCGCTCGTGGCCTCGTCAGCCTGCTCATCGGGTCGCTGGCCCTACTGGCCGCGGCCGGCCAGGGTGGCGAGGCAACCGGATCAAAGGGCGCCTTGCAGGCGCTCTTCTCCCAACAATGGGGAACCGCGCTTCTCGTTGCGGTGGCGCTCGGCCTCTTCGGCTTCGCACTCTGGCGCGCGATCCAGTCCCTTCTGGACGCTGACGGACTGGGAGGATCATGGCGCGCCATCGCCACCCGCACCGGACAGATCGTATCAGCCGCCGTCTATGTCAGCCTCGGCATCTTTGCCGTGAGCCTCATTATGGGCACGAGCTCAGGCGGAGGGGAGGAGCAGGCAACACGGGATTGGACACGGTGGCTTCTCAGGCGGCCCTTCGGCCGATGGCTCGTCGGTGCCGTGGGGCTGGCTGTGCTCGGGGCTTCCATCGGGATGTTTACCAAGGCCTGGACGGCCTCCTTCCGGAAACACCTCTCCTGCGGACGGACCGTGGCCGCCTGGGTCATTCCGCTCGGCCGCGCGGGCTACGCTGCACGGGCGGTGGTGTTCCTCGTCATTGGTGGCTTCCTGCTTGTCGCCGCCTGGCAGTCCGACCCCAGCGAGGCTCGTGGCCTCGGTGGCGCTCTGCTTGCCCTTCAAGAGCAGCCCTTCGGGCGGTTCCTCTTCGCGTTGGTTGCCCTCGGGCTCGCGGCCTTCGGCGCCTTCGAGTTCGCGGAGGCAGCTTACCGGCGCATTGCTGCTCCAAATGAGGCCGATCTGGTGAAGGGCACACTCTCCAGCATGAGGGACTCCTAAGCCTAAGAATGCCGAAGCAAGAAAGATCGAGCGCCTGCGCCGCCGCCACTGGTTACGAGCGACGCCTCGAACGGAC
>NZ_RCVR01000157.1 GCF_016107305.1 Roseomonas sp. KE2513 | reverse complement strand
AGAGTCCGTCCAAGATCATCCTCAAGTTTGGCAGAGCCTTCGTAGCATGAGCCTGATTGACGCCCAGCGCAGGAACGCCAGAGCGTTGCGGTTCAGGCACTCCCAATCCTTGCTCAGGCGTCGGCAGCGGTTCAGCCAGGCGATGGTGCGTTCCACAATCCAGCGCTTGGGCAGCACCACGAACTTGCCCGTGTCGCACCGTCGCACGATCCCGACGTTCACGCCGCGGCACACCTTGGCCAGGCCCTGCTGGAACTTGGGGCCCTGATAGCCGCCGTCGGCGTAAAGCTTCAGCAAGAATGGATAGAGCCCGAACAACGTCGCCATCAGCAGCACCCCACCATCGCGATCCTGCAGGTCGGCTGCATGGACAATGGCTTGCATCAGCAGGCCCTGTGTATCGACAAGGACGTGCCGCTTCTTGCCTTTGATCTTCTTGCCGCCGTCGAAGCCCGGCGGATCGATCCGACGCCCCCCTTTTCAGCGCTCTTGACGCTTTGGCTGTCGATGATCGCCGCTGTTGGACTGGCCGCGCGATCCGCTTGCTCGCGGCAGAGCACGTAGAGAGCATGGTGGAGCCGGTCGAGTGTGCCGTCTTGCTGCCAGCGGCAGAAATAGTGGCTCACCGTGCTCCGGGGTGGTAGGTCTTTCGGGATCGCGCGCCACTGGCAGCCGGTGCTCAGCACATACATCAGCCCGTTCATCACCTCACGGACGTCCACCGTCCGCTTGTTGCCGCCTCGCTTGGCACGCGGGATCTCCGCCTTGGCCAGGTCCCATTCCTCGTTGGTCAGGTCGCTGGGGTAGCGCAGCTTGCTGCGATCATACCGTGCGCGGTTCTCGACGGTCCACATCGGGCGGCTCCTGCCAATGGCGGAAGCCACCAGAGAATCATAACTGCCTCCCAAGCCTCAACATGATCTTGGACGGACACT
>NZ_RCVR01000156.1 GCF_016107305.1 Roseomonas sp. KE2513 | reverse complement strand
GCAGCGCAAGAAGGCCTGATCGCCCCGCCTCACCACAAACCACAAGGGTGCCGGGCGCTCACCCGCCCGGCCCTTCACTACCCTTGAGAGAGGAGGCCAGCACCGGAGCAAAAAGCCGCTCACAGCTAAATCTGGTTCGCCTCCCGCTTCTGTTCCGATTGCGCGCATCGCGGGGAGCAGCCGACCTACTGCGCGCAACAGACGAATAATCAGCAACCCCCGTGCAGTGGCAGCCAGCGACCGTGCAAGAGCACCCTGAGGGTGCGGCGGATGAGGAGGGGACTTCTCGCACTGGCCTACTTCTTCGGGAGTGTTTCCCGGTGCGCGTTGCCGTGTCCGCCGCACCACACCCGCAGTGAACTCAGGGCGGGCTCGCCAAGCTGATCCCACCGGGGTCGTGCCCCAAGACGTGCTCGCTGCCCACCATCAGCACCCGGCCGAGCGCATGAAACCGGTTCGGGAATACGTGCAGCGAAATTCGCGACCTACGCACGGCATCCAAGCTGTCGAAATTTATTACAATTCCACATTGTTTCGGCATGCCGATGCACTATCACATTGATTGTTCCTGCCATTTTGTATTGGCACAGAGGTTGCCGTGTAGGTGTCAAGGCGCAACGACGCGCCGACACCCGCTGAACCCAACGGACCTCCCCCCATGCGACACCTTCTTCTCGCCGCCGCCTCGGTTCTCGCGATCGGCGTCGCCTCTCAGGCCCAGGCCGCGCCCGAGCTCTCGGCGCGCATCTTCCAGGACGGCGTCTTCGTCCCCGGCACCTCCAGCACCTCGAGCACCGGTTCGCTCCTGGTTACCGGCAGCACGGCCAACTTCTCCGTCCTGACGGCTCTCTCCATCGGCTTCCCCCAGGTCGCCCAGCCCGCGCTCGACGTGCAGAGCACCTCCGTCAGCAGCATGGGCAACTTCGCCACCGCCCACACCATCACCTTCGAGA
>NZ_RCVR01000155.1 GCF_016107305.1 Roseomonas sp. KE2513 | reverse complement strand
ACCCTCCACAGATCTGCCGGACTCACTTTACCGGCGGACCGCTTCTACGGAGGAAGGTCAGATCACTGCCTCTACCGCATGCACGAGGCAGCGGACGCTGGCGACTTCGTGGGGGTGAGAACCTGGGTAGAGCTCACCCTAACCGTTGTGCAGATGGCGCCGAGCTGCGGGGTAGGAGGCCGGCAGATTATGGCGGGGAACGCCTCTGCCCGGCCGCTCCGTGGAGGCACCTAGCCAGCCAGCGCCCCTACCCTTCAGTCCTGCGCGGCTTCCATGCGATCGAATTCAGCATTGAACAATGCAGCCATCCGAGCTCGCAACGCTACAGCTCTGGTGATGTCTCCCTTTAACGGAGCCTCGGCCAAAGCCTTCGTCATCTGCGATCGCAAGGTCTGCACAAGGGCTCGACGATCGCCTGCTTCGGTACGCTTGAGCATCCCCTCCAACGCTCCGGCAAGGGACGCAGCTACCATTCGCTCAAGATCGTCCTCTCCCGGAGAGGCAACGCCATCGATCATCTGCAGCACCTTAAATAAGCGCGCTGACAACCATTTTGAGACGTAATCGTTGCTCTTACGCTGCTAAACCTAATTAAGATTGTGTTCACATTTGCGCGCATGAGGTTCTGGTAAGGCAACAATCATCTGTCGGTGCGGGTTGTCCTTACGAGAGGTATCAGATGAACAGCGAAAGCTTACACAAGCCTTTCAACACAGACGACCAGCGCGCATCTGCGCTGACACTCGTAGAAAGCTTGGCCGAGTACGCTCGCGCAAAGCACCTCGCCGAAGCCGATGAGCTACTCGCTGGCATCCTCGTCCTCTTGTTAGAAAGCCACCCCTCCCGCCGTAAAACTAACTAGCGACACCGGAAGCGCCAGTACTGGAACCGCTACGGCGCACCCTGTGGTTGCTTCTGTAGAGCCTTCGGTCAGCCCTCGCTCATGAAGGGCAATGGCCGTTGCC
>NZ_RCVR01000154.1 GCF_016107305.1 Roseomonas sp. KE2513 | reverse complement strand
CTAGGTGTTTGGTCCCGGGGTGTGGTGGTACGCTGGACCACCATGCTGCGAGGGATGCGCTATGGGCCAAGTTCTTCACGGCTGCGCCCGTACGACGGAGGCGGTTCGTCGCGCGATCCAGCTACAACAAGAGAGCGTAAGGACCCTGGCCCGGCGCTTCGGTGTCAGCCCCACCACGGTCCAGAAATGGCGCAAGCGGGCCACGACGGCCGATGCTCCCATGGGGCCAAAGGAGCTCCGCTCCACCGTCCTGACGCCCGAGCAGGAGGCTATTGCCGTCGCCTTCCGTCGGCACACCCTGCTGCCTCTGGACGACTGCCTCTACGCCCTCCAGCCCACCATTCCTCATCTGACGCGCTCGACGCTGCACCGCTGCCTGGAGCGACATGGCATCAGCCGCTTGCCCCAGGTCGGCGGAGACAAGCCGGCCCGGCAGCGCTTCGCCAGCTACCCGATTGGCTACTTCCACATCGACCTGGCCGAGGTCAGCACCGAAGAAGGCAAGCTGCGCCTCTTCGTGGCCATCGATCGCACCAGCAAGTTCGCCTTCGTCCGCCTCGTCCCGAGCGCGGGTAAGATGGAGGCAGCCCAGTTCCTGCGCGAGCTGATCGAAGCCATCCCGTACCGCATACACACCGTGCTGACCGACAACGGCGTGCAGTTCACCCCGCGCAAACAGGACATCTGGGACACGGAGCACATCTTCGACCGTGTCTGTCGCCAGCATGGCATCGAGCACCGGCTGACCAAGATCAATCATCCCTGGACCAACGGTCAGGTCGAGCGGATGAACCGCACCATCAAGGACGCCACCGTCAAGCGCTACCACTACGACACCCACGAGCAGCTGCAGTCCCACCTCCAGCTGTTCGTCGATGCCTACAACCATGCACGCCGGCTCAAGACCCTGCGCGGCCTCACACCCAATGAGTTCATCCACCAAACATGGACGAAAGAGCCTGAACGCTTCAGGCTCGATCCGTCACACCACACCCCGGGACCGTACA
>NZ_RCVR01000153.1 GCF_016107305.1 Roseomonas sp. KE2513 | reverse complement strand
TAAGAATTTGTACGCAAAATGAGTTCGCGCTTGGGGGCTGTCCCGGCGCATAGGAAAGCGCAAGCGGACGCCAGGCTCACCATCTCGGGCCGATGTCTCGCACCAGCATCCCAAGCACCGCTGATCTGTCTCCGCCTTCTGCCCGGCGTGTTCCCCAGTCTCGCCGTGGCGACGGCTGGGACGCCCTAGCCGACCTCGAGGTGTTCGTCTTCGTGGTCGAGGCCGAGCTGGAGGCCATGGACCGCGAGCGGACCGGTGTGCACCGCCGTGGGCGCAAGCCGGACCTCACGCTACGGCGGCGGCTGATCGGGCTCATCTGGATGCTGACCTTCGGCGGCATGCAGTGGCGCATTGCCGGCTGGCTCTCGGGGGTTCCCTTCACCACGCTGCACAGCAACTTTGCCCGCTGGGCGCGCCTTGGGCTGTGGCGCCGGCTGGGCCAGCGTCTCGCGCTGGACTGGCGCCTGGCCTGTGGCGACGAAGTTCTGCCCTCGGCGGTGGTGGCCGACAGCCGCTCTCTACGGTCAGCCCCGACTGCCTGGATGCGCGGCATCGACGGCGGCAAGCTGGTCAAGGGCATCAAGGTCTTTGCGATCTGCGATAAGCATGGCTCGCTGCTTGATCTCGAACTGCAGCCGGCCAACACGGACGACCGCGCGGGCGTTCTGCCCATGCTGCCGCGACTTGCCGCACTCGGCTTCCAGGGCGATCTGCTTGGTGACAGCGGCTTCAAAGGCGCACCCTTCGCCGAGAAAGCACTCGAGCATGACATCCACGTCTCGGTATCGCCCGGCGGCACGCGGGAGGGGCGCTTCCTGCCGAGCGGCATCAGGTGGGTCGTGGAGCGGCTGTTCGCCTGGATGAGCCGCTATCGCCGGCTCAACATCGTGTACGACCGCGCACCTGATCTCTTTGCCGGGCACATCTGGATTGCGATGATCTCCATCATCTCACGACGGCTCGTTGCCCAAACCCAGCCGCAGTAAGGGATTTATTCGCGTACAAATTCTAA
>NZ_RCVR01000152.1 GCF_016107305.1 Roseomonas sp. KE2513 | reverse complement strand
GAGCTTTTCCACCCTACTCGAACGCATAGCCTGAGTTGGCGAGGTAGTTTCGGCACTCGGCTGGGATGAAGGTCTCGAGCAGGCGGCCGATGGTGTTCCAGAGGGCTTCTCGGGTGCGGGCCGCGGCTTTTCGGAGCAGGGCCTTCAGCTTGGCGAAGGCCTGCTCGATTGGGTTCAGATCCGGCGAGTAGGGCGGCAGGTAGAGCAGGCTGGCGCCGGTGGCCCGGATGGCTTCGCGCACACCGGCAACCTTGTGGGCGGGAAGGTTGTCGAGGACCACCACATCGCCTTTGGACAGGACGGGCGCGAGGAATTGCCCGACATAGGCGAGGAAAGCATCGCCGATCATGGGTCCGTCCAGCACGAGAGGGGCGACGAGGTCGGTGCTGCGCAGGCCTGCGATGAAGGTGGTGGTGCGCCAGTGACCGTGCGGCGCGGCATCGACCAGGCGCTCGCGCCTCGGACCCCAGCCGTAGCGCCGAACCATGTTCGTGGCAGCGCCGGTTTCGTCGAGAAAGACAAAGCGCTCCGGATCCATGTAGCGCTGCCATACCCGCCAGTGGCGGCGGTGCTCGGCCACATCCGGTCGGTCCTGCTCGGAGGCCCTCAGGGTCTTTTTTATGCGAGTGCTCGAGCCGCTTCAGCATGGACCAGATGGTCATCAGCGACACTGGTGCCACGCCGCGCTCGATCAGGGCCGCCCGGATCTCCGCCAGGGTGATCCCTTTCCGGCTGGCCGTCAGTTCCTGGAGGAACTCTTCGTGTCCGGCCAGCAACGGCTTGCGGTAGCCACCGATCTTGGCCGGTGCCGTGCTGCCGGTCTGGCGCACCCGCCGCACCAGCTTGATCGCCGCCGAGGCACTGACGGCAAACCGGGCTGCTGCCTCCCGTGCCGAGGCGCCCTCCTCAACAGCCCAAACCAGGCGCTTGCGCAGGTCCTGCGACAGGGGTGCCGTCATCACCAGATTCGCTGCTCCATCAACAGCGTCGAATCAGAACCCGCGAGTCCGTGCAAGCCAGAAGTGCT
>NZ_RCVR01000151.1 GCF_016107305.1 Roseomonas sp. KE2513 | reverse complement strand
GCCTCCATGACCTGGGCGATGGTCGTGCCCTCCTGCCGACGTAGAAGGGAGAGAACCTTCGCCTGCTTCGCGCTCTCGCGTAGGCGACGCGGCGCTGAGGGGGCCTGGGCAGAGCGGGTCGCGCCAGACCGGCTCAGAGCAGCGTGCAGGGCCGTGACGGCGCCGGGCAGACCGGGCAGACCCTCCCCTCATCCCACGCCGACAGCACAGCCGTCGCGGCAGCCCGGAGCACGCTGTCGGACCTTGGGCTCGGAGACGCACTCGCAGGCGCCTCCTGCGGCTCCAACGTGCCCAGCGTCGCCTTCTCGGCCCCGCCGCCCTCCCGCGTGTCCACAGCGGCCGATCCAGTCACTTCGTCCGGTCCACTTCCACCCACCGCGGCGAACCCGGCCGTGGTGATCCGGAGCTCTCTGCGGGCACCATCCGAACAGAGCGCCTCCTCCAACAGCCTCACCCTGAGCAGGCTACCGAACACCGCGTTGCGGGCAGCGGCTGGCAAGGCCTTCGGCGCCTCGGCCAGCCCATCCGGGTGCCGGGCGGCGGCGCTGAAGATCTGCGCCTGGGTGGGGGAGAGTGGCTTCGTCATCGTCAAGTCCCTGGGGCGGACCCGACCGTCGGGTCCTACGACCCAGAGCCCTGACCAGAGGTGGTCAGGGTGGCGCGGGAGGAAAGTGCCTCTGCGCAGCTGACGCTTTGCTCCATTCTGCGACGAAGCCAAGCTGATTGTGAGCGTATCCTAGCCAAGGCAGACATCTCTCTGGGGCTGCTGAGGCGCGCCGCCACCAGCACCCTTCCGAGCCGCCTGGACTTCGCCAGGACTATTTGGAACCCCGGCCCGCGATCGTCCTTTCCCGCTCCGCCCATTCCGCTGCTCGGCCACGAGAGCGTGCCCTGGCTCATGGGACCCACGACATGCGGCTTGTCCCGTCTAAGCGCTTTCAACAGCCGCGGCCAGCATACATTCCTGCCAGAGTGCGGCCGGACTGCTACCACCCTGTTGCGTTTGCAGTGCACGGCTGTTGCGGAGGT
>NZ_RCVR01000150.1 GCF_016107305.1 Roseomonas sp. KE2513 | reverse complement strand
TCATCCAACCTGTCCAGATTCCCCGAGCCACCTCTCAAGAGCCTGGTCTGACCGACCTTGTTCAGTGCGCAGGAGCAGGAAAAGTCTATTTTTACCAGCGTCTTAGATCCATGGCATCTTACGACCGGACACCTAAACTAATCTGGTTCTCCCTACCGCCGCCCCTATGTGGCTCCTGGAAATGCCCGCGTGTCTTAAAGCGTCTAACGAAACCGGGCAGCGAGCGTTCCTGGGGGCATGGCGAAGCCCCTGGTACCGAATGATTTGTGGGCGGCGGTCGAGCCGCTGCTGCCAGCCGAGCGGGCCGAGCCGAAGGGTGGGCGGCCGCGGCTGGCGGACCGGGCGGTGCTGACGGGGATCCTGTTCGTCCTGACCACGGGCTCGCCGTGGGAGCGCCTGCCGATGAAGATGGGCTGCGGCTCGGGGATGAGTTGCTGGCGCAGGTTGCGGGACTGGCAGGTGGCCGGGGTCTGGCGGCGGCTGCACCGTGTGCTGTTGGAGCGCCTGGAGGCGGCGGGGGCCGTCGACTGGTCCAGGGCGGCGCTCGACAGCACCAGTGTGGCAGCCAAAAAGCGGGTGCGGAGGTCGGGCCGAACCCAACGGACCGCGGCAAGCCGGGCACCAAGCGCCATCTCGTCACCGATGCCCGTGGCACGCCGCTCGGCCTGACGCTGAGCGGGGCCAACCGCCAAGACAGCATGATGCTGGCCCCGACCCTGGATGCCGTGCCGCCACTGCGCACCGGCCGCCGCGGCCGTCCTCGCTGCAGGCCTGGGAAGCTGCATGCCGACAAGGCGTATGACCACCGCCCCTGCCGCTGGGAGTGCCGTGCTCGCGGCATGGCCGCGCGCATCGCCCGGCGCGGGATCGAGAGCAGCGCCCGCCTCGGGCGACATTGCTGGGTGGTGGAACGCACGCACGCCTGGATGAACCGCTACCGCCGCCTGCCCGTCCGCTACGAACGCCGTGCAGACATCCACCTGGCCTTCGCCACGCTCGCCTGCGCTCTCGTCTGCCTCAACCAAGTCAGGCGATTCTGTT
>NZ_RCVR01000015.1 GCF_016107305.1 Roseomonas sp. KE2513 | reverse complement strand
AGCCGCGGAGCACCGCCCCGAGGCGCGCAGGCCCTTACTTATCCAAACGTATTCAGCAGGTCGTCCACCTGCTCAGGCGTCAATTCTCGTGCAGGCAGGCCGCGGAGCAGAAGGGCGAGGCGGGCGGCCTCCTCCAGTTCCTCGGCGGCGTAGACCGCATCATCGAGCGTGCTGCCTGACACGACCGGCCCGTGGTTGGCGAGAAGCACGGCGCGCGCGCCTTTCGACGCCTCGTGAATGTCGCCCTCCATCGCCGCGTCGCCGGGGCGGTAATAGCGGATCACCGGGAGGCGCCGCCCGATGCGCATGACGAAGTAGGGCGTCAGCGGCGGGATGGGCGCATCCTCGCCGGGCGTGGCGAGGCAGCCGATGGCGGTCGCGTGGGTGGAGTGCAGGTGCACCACCGCGCCGGCCTCGGGCCGCGCCGTGAGCACGGCCCGGTGCATGAAGACCTCCTTTGAGGGCTTGTCGCCGGAGAGGTGGCGCCACTCGAGGTCGAGCTTGCTGATCCGCGCCGCTTCCAGTCGTCCGAGGCAGGAGTTGGTCGGTGTAATCAGGTAGCCGTCCGGCAGCCGCACGGAGATGTTGCCCGCGCTGCCCACCGAGTAGCCGCGCCCGAAGAGCAGCCGGCCGTGGGCGCAGATCGCCTCGCGCAGCGCCGTCTCGTCCATCACGGTCATTCCCCCTGGAAGGCCTTGGTGAAGAAGTCCGGTGCGCCGAAGTTGCCGGATTTCAGCGCGAGGTGCAGCCCGCCCGAGGCGCCCTCCGCATGGGTCCAGGGCACGCCCGGGTCGATCTCGGGCCCGATCCGCAGGGTGCGCAGGCCGAGGCGGGAGACCACCGCGCCCGAGGTCTCGCCCCCGGCGACGACGAGCTGCCCCACACCGTGCGCGACCAGCCCCTCCGCAACTGTGGCCAACGCCTCCTCCACCAGCGCGCCGGCGGCGTCGCGGCCGAGTTGCGCCTGCAGGGCCGCCACCTTCTCGGGCGGGGCGGAGGCGGCGATGACGATCGGTACCCTGCCCAGCCGCGCCTCCGCCCAGTCGAGCGCCTGACAGGCGAGGGCGGCGGCGTCCGGCGTCGTCAGTGGGTCCAGCTCCAGCACGGGAAGAGACTCGCGGGCCGCAGCGACCTGACCGAGCGTCGCGCGCGAGCAGGAGCCGGCGAGCACTGCCTTGTGCCCCCTCCTCGCCGGCAGGGCTGCCGCATCGCGCGCGGGCAGCAGGCCCTGGCGGCGGAAGTTCTCCGGCAGGCCCATGGCCACGCCCGATCCGCCGGTGAGCATTGGGTGCTCCGCCGCCGCCTCGCCGATCGCCATCAGGTCGGCCTCGGTCACGGCATCGACGATGGCGTAGCGGTGGCCTTCCGCGGCCAGGGCCGCCATGGCGTCCCGGATGGCGCCCGCGCCGCGCTCCACCACGGGGAAGTTCACGAGGCCCACGCGCCCCGGTGTCTGCCGCCCGAGCACGCGCACGAGGTTCGGGTCGCGCATGGGGGTGAGGGGATGGTCCTTCATCCCGCTCTCGCTCAGCAGCACGTCGCCGACGAAGAGATGGCCGCGATAGACGCTGCGGCCATTGGCGGGAAAGGCCGGGCAGGCCAGCGCAAAGCCCGCGCCCAGCCGCTCCAGCAGCGCGTCCGCCACGGGCCCGATATTGCCCTCATCCGTGCTGTCGAAGGTGGAGCAGTACTTGAAGAAGAACTGACGGCAGCCCGCCGCCCGCAGTGCGTCCAGAGCGGCCAGGCTATCCCGCACGGCATCGGCCGGCGGGTTGGTCCGCGATTTCAACGCGACCACCACGGCATCTGCCTCCGGCAGCGGGCCCTCCGGCACGCCGATCACCTGCACCGCCGACATGCCGCCCCGCACGAGGGTGCTCGCGAGGTCGGTCGCTCCCGTGAAGTCGTCCGCCACGCAACCGAGCAGCGGCATCAGGCGAGCCCAGTCATGGGTGCGAGAACCCCGGCTTTCCGGCTCCGCGTTCCGGAGTGCGCCCTCTGATCCGCTCCTGACATGGATCGTTCTCCCGCTTCCTGATCTTCGTTTCCACCGGCTCGGCGGCAGCCTCTTGGCGCTACCCTCCGCAGGCCAACTCTTCAAGCCGCCGGCGGTCGAACGAAAGCGGTGCCGCCGATCCGCTGGGCGAGCATGGCACAGGAGGGGGCTGCTCAGGGGTAATTTGCGGTGCCGGGGCCAAACGCCGACCCCGCCTGTCGGGGAGTGAAGACATCTCAGACAGCCCCTTCCAACCAGGGGCAGACGGGCGATAATGTTTTCTATGCTGATAAACGACGATCTCCTGGCTTGCCAGGACCTTGCCGGCTGGGAGAGCCCTATGTCCGAACGCATCCTGGCCGGCGGCTTCGGCCGCCTTCGCATCACCGACCTGCACGAAGCCGCCGGGGATGACCTGCCGCGCCTGCCCTGGGTGCATCGGGTGTTGCTGGAGAACGTGCTGCGGCAGGATGACCCAGCCGTACGGGAGGCTGGCCGCGCCGCCATCCTCTCCTGGCTCGAGACGGGCACGAGCGAGGCGGAGCTTCCTTTCGCCCCCACGCGCATCCTGATGCACGACACCACTTGCGGCCCCGCCCTGGTAGACATCGCCGGCATGCGCGACGCCCTGGCCGAGGCCGGCGGAGATCCCCTGCGCCTCAACCCCTCCGTCCCCGTCGCCACCTCGACCGACCACTCCCTGGCCGTGGACGTCTCGGCCATCCCCGGCGCGCTCGGCACCAACATGGCGCGCGAGATGGAGCGCAACGCCGAGCGCTACCGCTTCATGAAATGGGCTGCCAACACGGTGCGCGGCTTCCGCGTCTTCCCGCCCGGCACGGGCATCATGCACACGATCAACCTTGAGCGCCTGGCCACCGTCGTGACGACGGAAACGCGGGGCGGCGTGGCCTGGGCGGTGCCGGACACGCTGGTGGGCACGGACAGCCACACGCCGATGATCAACGGCATCGGCGTGCTCGGCTGGGGCGTGGGCGGGATCGAGGCGGAGGGCGTCATGTTCGGCGTGCCCGTCTCGCTACGCGTGCCGGAGGTCTTCGGGGTGCGGCTGACCGGCGCCCTGCCGGACGGGACCTTCGCCACCGATGTCGCGCTCGCGGTCACGCAGCTCCTCCGCCGCGCCGGCGTCTCCGGCGAGTTCGTGGAGTTCTTCGGCCCCGGCGTCGGCAACCTCACCGCCGGGCAACGCGCGGTCGTCTCCAACATGGCGCCCGAATACGGTGCCAGCACGGGCATGTTCCCGATCGACGCGCACACGCTAGACTACCTGCGCCAGACGGGGCGCCCCAAGGCGCAAGTCGCCCTCGTCGAGGCCTATGCCAGGGCGCAGGGCCTCTGGCACGACCCGGAGAACGCGCCGCGCTACACGCGGGTGCTGGAGTTGGACCTCTCCTCCCTCAGCCCGTCCCTGGCCGGCCCGCGCCGCCCGCAGGACCGGCTGGCGACAGCCGAGGTGCCGGCCGCCCTCGCGGCTTCCGGCACGGCGCCCGGCCACATGGCGGGCGCCAGCATCCCCTCCGACGCCGTGGCCATCGCCGCCATCACCTCCTGCACCAACACATCGGACTTCCCGATGCTGGTGGCCGCCGGCCTCGTGGCGCGGCGGGCGCGGGCGTACGGCCTCTCGGTGCCCGCCTGGGTGAAGACCTCGCTCACCCCCGGCTCGCCCTCCGCCGAGCGGCGCCTGCGCCGGGCCGGGCTGCTGGACGACCTGGAGGCGATGGGCTTCGGCGTCGCCGGATACGGCTGCGCCACCTGCATCGGCAATTCCGGCCCCCTCCTGCCCATTATACAGGAGGCGATGGAGCGCGACGGCCTGAAGCCGGTCGCCGTGCTCTCGGGCAATCGCAACTTCCCCGGCCGGGTGCACGCGCAACTTGAATCCGGGCTGCTCGCCTCCCCTCCACTCGTCGTCGCCTATGCGGTCGCAGGACGGGCGGGGATCGACATCGCGCGCGACGTGCTGGCCACCGACTCCGCCGGGCGGCCCGTTCACCTGAGCGACCTCTGGCCGCGCGCGGCGGAGATCGAGGCGCTCGCGAAGGAGGGGCTGGACCCCGCCGACATCGCTGTCGCGGGCGCCGAGGCCGATGCCTCCGCCGCCTGGGCTGCGCTGGACGCGCCGGCCACGCCGCGCTTCCCCTGGGATCCCGCCTCCACCTATCTCCGCCGGCCGCCTTTCGTGAACTTCGGGCCGGAGGAGGCGCCGGCCGGCACGCTCGCCGCCCATCCGCTGATGGTGCTCGGCGACGACATCACCACGGACCACATCTCCCCCGCCGGCGCGATCGCCCCCGGCAGCGACGCCGCCGCCTGGCTGGTGGAGCGCGGCGAGAACCCGCGCGACCTCAACGTCTACGCCTCCCGGCGTGGCAACTGGGAGGTGATGCTGCGCGGCCTCTTCGTAAACCGCACGGTGGTGAACCACCTCCGCCCTGGCTTGAAGGCGGGCCTGACCGTCTTCGCCCCGACCGGCGAGGTCCTGCCCGTCTGGCGCGCCGCCGCGCGCTACGTGGAGGCGGAGCTGCCCGTCGTCCTCGTGGCGGGGGAGCGCTACGGCACCGGCTCATCGCGCGACTGGGCCGCAAAGGGCGCGCAGCTTCTCGGCGCCCGCGCCGTGCTGGCAAATTCCTTCGAGCGCATCCACCGCTCCAACCTCGTCGGCATGGGCGTTCTGCCGCTCCGTATGCCGGAGGGGTGGCGGCCGGAGGCGCTGGGCATCGGTTCCGGCGACCTCATCGAGATCGATTGGAACCCCGCCGCGCTCACGCCCCGCGCGGCGGTCGGCGTGACGCTGCGGCGCGCGGACGGGACCGCGCTCGCCGGCACCGCGACCGCCCTGCTCGACACGGCTCGGGAGGTCGCGCTCGTTCGGGCCGGCGGGATGATCCCGATGATCCTGCGCCGCGCCCTGGACGCGAGCCGCGCGCCGGAAGCGGCCCGCGCCTGACGCCCGCGCGCCGCCATGCCCCGCCCGCCCGCCGCCATCCTGCACCGCGAGCTCGCCCGCGCCATTGTGGAGGGGCTGCGAACCGCGGCCGAGCCGGGCGAGTTCCTGCGCGAGGGTGAGCTGGCGGCGCGCCTCGGCACCTCCCGCTCCCCCGTGCGCGGCGCCCTGCGGCTCCTGCTCGACGCGGGGATCCTGGCCCGGCTGGAAAACGGGCGCCTGACCCTGCGCGAACTTCCCCTGCCCGGGGAGAATGCGCCCGAAGCGGAGCCCGAGGCCGGTGCGGCGGAGCGGATCTACTGGCGCCTGGCCGCGGACCGGCTGGCCGGCAGCCTGCCGGACGTCGTCGGAGAGGCGGAGCTGGCGCGGCGCTACGGCGCCGCCCGCGGCCCGGTGCACCGCGCGTTGCTGCAGGCCATGGGCGAGGGCTGGACGGAGCGGGCGCCCGCCGGCACCTGGCGCTTCCTCTCCCTCATCGACGGGCCGGAGAGCTACGACGAGTCCTATCGCTTCCGCCGCGCTATCGAGCCGGCGGCGCTGCTCGATCCCGGCTTCCACCTGCCCGCCCCCGTGTTCGCGCGGCTACGGCGGGAGCAGCGGGACCTGCTCGGGCGCGCCGCGACGGCGAGCCCGCGCGAGGTCTTCGATCTGAACTCAGGCTTTCACCTCGCCCTCGTTCAGGCCTCCAACAACCGCTTCTTCGCGGATGCCGCACTGCGGGTGACGCGGCTGCGGCGTGTGGTGGGCTACGTCATCGCCCTCGACCAGGGCCGCCTTGCCGCGCAATCCGAGGAGCACCTGGCGATCCTCGACCGGCTGGAGGCCGGCGATCGTGAAGGGGCTGCGGCTCTGCTGCTCCGCCATCTCGACGCGGGCCGAGCCTCCAAGGCGCGACTGCTCGCGGATGCTCGGCTGAAGCTGGAGGGTTTGACGGCCGTTGCGCCGAAGGCCCGGAGCGGCTTCGGCAGCCCAGCACCGGGCGTGTCAGGCGGGGCGCCCGGCGACGGGCATGTCGTGAAGCGGTGATGAACAGCCGGGGCGGGGACAGGCCCAATGCGGCACATCCCGTTGCTGCCTGCGACGGCCCACCGCCAGGATCGCACGGCCGCAACAAGGCCTGACGCGAGCCCATGCTCCGCCGTCCCTTCCGAACCACAGGACGATACCCAAGGTCGGCATTTCCGACGCTTGGCAGGAGCATCGCCCCGCCATTGAGCGGCAGGAGGGCGCAAGCCTTCCAACGGTCGGGTGGTCCTGGCGCAGCGACGCCCACAAGGGGTGGGCATGGACCGTGCGCCGGCCTGCGTCACGCTGCCGCGAACCGGCGCGCCCCGTTGATCCTATCCTTGGAAGTGTCGCCGAAGCTTGCGAACGGCGCTCTCCGGCGTCGTCAGCACCGGGCGGCCGGTCCGCTCCGCCACGAGCCCTTGCGCGCTGGAGAGGGAGAACTGCGCCAGGGCGATAACGTCGCAGGGAGGCAAGGATGCGGCAGCCTCCGCCACGAGACGATCGTGCTCCGCCACATCACCGCGGTTCAGCGCATCGAGCGCCCCCCCGGCCAGCCTGGGCTCGAGCGCGACGCCGGCCGGAAACTCGCGGGGCATCGAGTCCAAGGTGGGCGCGAAGCTGGCGAGAAGGCCGATGCGCGGACCGGCGGCCACGGCTTCCTCGATCATCGCCTCGTTGGGCTTGAGGACGGGAATGGCGGGCAGCTCCGCCGCCACAGCCTCGATGCAGGGGCCGAAGGCGGAGCAGGTAAAGAGGATCGCGTCGGCACCGGTGCGGACGGCATAGCGCGACAGATCCAGGAAACGCTGCGTCATGGAGGCGGTGATCGAACCGTCGCGCGCGAGGTCGGCCGACAGGCTGTCGTCGAGCAGGTTCATCAGCCGCGCCTCGGGCCAGAGCCGCGCAAAGGCGCGCTCCACCGGGGGCGGGGAATGACGCAGGGCGTGGATCAGGGCGATGCGCATGAGGGTGAGCCTTTACCCGATCCCCGCACCGGCGACACGGCGTCCAGCGACAACCCGTCCGCTTTGCCCCAAAAAGGAACCGCCGGTTCCCGACTACTCGGAAACCGGCGGCTTGATTGGTGGAGCCAATCGGAATCGAACCGACGACCTCTTGAATGCCATTCAAGCGCTCTCCCAACTGAGCTATGGCCCCCCACCCTTGGGGTGCCGCGATATAGCCGCCTCGCTCCGGGCAGGCAATCCCCTCCCGCGTTCTTTCTGGCCCCCTTTCTCGTCGCCGCCGGGGGGGATAGTTTCCCCTCGCGATGATCCCTGGAGGAAGCCGTCCGATGAGCAGGAAACTCTATCCCGATGCGAAGGCGGCGCTCGCCGGCGTGCTGCGGGACGGGATGCTCATCCACTCGGGCGGCTTCGGCCTCTGCGGAATTCCGGGCCTGCTGATCGAGGCGATCCGCGACAGCGGCGTGAAGAACCTCACCTTCGTCTCGAACAACGCGGGCGTGGACGATGCCGGGCTCGGCCTGCTGCTCAAGACCCGGCAGATCCGAAAGATGATCGCCTCCTATGTCGGCGAGAACGCCGAGTTCGCCCGGCAGTACCTGGCCGGGGAGCTGGAGATCGAGTTCAACCCGCAGGGCACGCTGGCCGAGCGCATCCGCGCGGGCGGCGCCGGCATTCCCGCCTTCTTCACCCGCACCGGCGTCGGCACCGCGGTCGCCGAGGGCAAGCCCACCCAGGAGTTCGACGGCGTCACCTACGTCATGGAGCGCGGGATCATGGCGGACCTCGCCATCATCCATGCCTGGAAGGCTGACCCGGAGGGCAACCTCGTGTTCCGCAAGACGGCGCGGAACTTCAACCCGATGATGGCGACCGCCGCCCGGGTGACGGTTGTGGAGGTGGAAGAGATGGTCGGGCAGGGCGAGCTGGACCCGGACCACATCCACACCCCCGGCATCTACGTGAAGCGCATGATCGTCGTGCCCAGCGGCACGGAGAAGCGGATCGAGCAGCGCACGACCCGCAAGCGCACCGAGCCCGCCACGCCGGCCGCCGCCGGCACCGACCCCCTTCCGACCCGCTGAGAGGAATCCGGCCATGGCCTGGACCCGCGACGAGATGGCCGCCCGCGCCGCGCGCGAGCTGGAGGACGGCTTCTACGTAAACCTCGGGATCGGCATCCCGACCCTGGTGGCCAACCACATCCCCGAGGGCGTTTCCGTCCAGCTGCAGAGCGAGAACGGCATGCTCGGCATGGGCCCCTTCCCCTATGAAGGCGAGGAGGACCCGGACCTCATCAACGCCGGCAAGCAGACCGTCACGGAACTGCCGACCACGAGCTTCTTCTCCTCGGCGGATAGCTTCGCGATGATCCGCGGCGGGCATATCGACCTGTCCATCCTCGGCGCCCTGCAGGTGGCCCAGAACGGCGACCTCGCCAACTGGATGATCCCGGGCAAGATGGTGAAGGGCATGGGCGGGGCCATGGACCTCGTTGCCGGGGTGAAGCGCGTGGTGGTGCTGATGGAGCACACGGCCGGCGGCAAGCCGAAGCTGCTGCGCGCCTGCACCCTGCCGCTGACCGGCCAGGGCGTGGTCGACATGGTCGTGACGGAGCTCTGCGTCATGGCGATCGACAAGGCGGCCGGCCGGATGAGCCTCATTGAGTTGGCGCCCGGCGTCACCGAGGAGGAGGTGCGCGCCAAGACCGAGGCGGACTACGAGGTGGCCTTGCTGGTGGCCTGACCGACATCCGGGGCGCTCCGGCGCCCCGGCCTGCACCGGGACATTTCCGCCCGCGCCGCGCTCCCTCCGCCTCGGCCGTGGATGCCTCCTGCCGGAAATTCCGGCTGCCGCGCCTGCCTCAGCGCGGCGTGACGGTAGCCGCGGCCGCCGGATTGACGCCGAAGAGGCTGCTGCCCAGGGCGCGCGGCTCCTGTTCCCTTCGGCGGCTGTCCTCGATCTCGCGCTGCAACGTCTGGATCTGACGGTCGCGGTCGGCCAGCTCGCGGGATAACTCCTTCTCGCGCTCGCCGGCCGCGCGGACCACCGGACGCGCGCCCGGCGTTCCGCGCCGAGCCTGCCGGCGGAGAATGGGCCGTCGGACGGCCGGGGCGGGGCGGTACGCGCGATCGCTCCCCGGTGCCGCAAGGGAGCGGCCGAGGACGGGCAGCCCCACATCAACCGAGCCGCTCGGCATCAGGTCAGCCGGCGAAAGGTTCGGCACGACCCGCTCCGCGCGGGAGACGGCCTCGATCGGGGGCGGGTCCAGCCGCTCGAACTGGCGGAGGGTGAGGCCGAGCATATCGCCCCTCGGACCGGCATCGCTGGGCCAGCTCTGCGCCCCGGCCGGGCGGCCCGTCGCCATCAGGCACAAGCCGAGCAGCCCTGCCCCGAGAAGACAGCAGCGGGTGACGCGCAGCCCCTTGCCTGCCCGCGACTCCGACATGTCCCCTCTCCTCTGGCCCAATGGGCCGGCGATACGTCAAATCGGTCCCGGTCCGTAAGGTCTGGCAAGCGCTCGGGCGAGGTTTTGCCGGCGGCTTGCCGGCAGGACACAGCCTCAGCGAAGCGAGAGCCACACCAGAATAATGACGCCGAGGCCGATGCGATACCAACCGAAAGGGGTGAAGCCGATCCGGGAAATAGAAGCCAGCACCGCCCGCACAACCACGAGGGCGACGACGAAGGCCACCGCGAAGCCCACGCCGATCTGCCAGAGGCTGGAGACGTCGAGGTCGTTCCGCGCCTTCCACAGGCTGAAGACCGTGGCGGCCAGCATGGTCGGGATGGCAAGAAGGAAGGAGAACTCGGCCGCCGCCCGGCGTTCCACCCCCAGCAGCAGCGCCGTGATGATGGTGGCACCGGAGCGGCTGGTGCCGGGGATCATCGCCAGCACCTGCCCGAAGCCGATGATCAGGGCGGCCATCGGCCCGATCTCGGGCACCGAGCCGATCGTGGGCGCGTGGCGCTTTCGCTCGATCAGGATGATGGCGACACCGCCGACCACCAGGGCCACCGCAACCACCCAGGGATTGAACAGCAGCCGGTTGATCGGCCCGTGCAGCAGCGCCCCGATGACCATGGCCGGCAGGAAGGCAAGAATGATGTTCGTGGCGGTGTAGCGCTCCAGCGTCCCCGGCCGCCACATGCCGCCGGCGATGCGCCACAGGTCGTTCCAGTAGACCATCACCACAGCCAGGATCGCGCCGAGCTGGATGGCGATCTCGAAGACATTGCCGGGCGGGCCCTGGAAGCCGATCAGCTCCCGCAGAAGAATGAGATGGCCCGTGGAGGAGATGGGCAGGAACTCGGTGAGCCCCTCCACCGCGCCCATCAGCAGGGCGGACAGGAAACCGGCGATGTCCATGAAGTTCCGTCAGGGCAGGGGGATGGGTGGAACAGGAAAGGGCGGAGCCCCCGGCCCCGCCCCACCCCCTTAACCTCTCGGACCGCTCAGCGCACCGTCTGGGAAGCTGTGAAGGCGAAGTTGTCGAATGAATTCTCGCTCACACGGTGCCAGGTGTAGACGTCGTCGCGGAAGCGGCGATGGCTTTCCAGGATCTTCTTGAAACGCTCGTTCTTGCTGCCGAGCTCGTCCATCACCTCGTTGGTGGCGCGCCAAGCGGCCTCGAGGATCGGGCGGGACCAGAAGCGGAGCTGCGCGCCGCTCGCCACCAGCCGCCGAAGGGCCAGCGGGTTCGCGACGTCGTACTTGGCCACCATCTCGGCGTCCGCCTCGGCGCAGGCGACGGCGATCGCGGCCTTGTAGTTGGCCGGCAGGGCGTCGTAGGCGCGCTGGTTGGCGATGAAGTGCAGGCGCGCGCCCGGCTCCCAGAAGCCCGGGGCGTAGTAGTTCGGCGCCACGCGGACGAAGCCGAGCTTCTCGTCGTCATGCGGGCCGACGAACTCGGCGGCGTCGATCGTGCCGCGCTCGAGCGAGGAGTAGATGTCGGAGGCCGGAACCACCGAGGCGGTCGCGCCCAGCCGCTGGAAGACCTGGCCGGCGAGACCGGTGATGCGGAACTTGAGGCCCTTCACGTCATCGACGGTGCGGATCTCGCGGCGGAACCAGCCGCCCATCTGCGCGCCCGTGTCGCCGCAGGGGAAGGCGATGGCGTTGTACTCGCGCATCATCTCGTTCATCAGCTCCTGACCGCCGCCGTAGCGGAGCCAGGCGGTGTTCTGGCGGGCGTTCAGCCCGAAGGGCACGGCCGTGAAGAAGGCCAGGGCCGGATCCTTGCCGATGTAGTAATAGGAAGCGGTGTGGGCGCACTCGATGCTGCCCGACTGCACGGCATCCAGCGCGGAAAGGGCTGGCGCGATCTCGCCGCCGGGGAAGAC
Organism: Roseomonas sp. KE2513; assembly: GCF_016107305.1. GTDB lineage: Bacteria > Pseudomonadota > Alphaproteobacteria > Acetobacterales > Acetobacteraceae > Roseomonas. The sequence continues at coordinate 124,255 of NZ_RCVR01000015.1, read as the reverse complement.
GGTGATGCGGAACTTGCCTTCGGTCAGCTCGCCCACGCGCCGGCCCACGGCCTCGGCGGTGCCGAAGAGGATGTCGGTGTTGCGCGGGAAGGAGGAGGTGAGGCGCCAGCGCACCTCCGGGTTGGTCTGGGCGATCGCGGGGGCGGCGAGGGCGACCGGTACGGCCGCGGCCGGGGCGGCGGTCAGCAGCGCGCGGCGGTTCACGCGAGAGGTCATGCGGAGACGTTCCTTTCCCAGGACGGTTTGATTGAGGACTGCTTACGGCAAGGCCGGGCGGCGCGGAAGCCGGGATCGGCGCCCCGCCCGCTTCCCTGCGCGCCTACTCGGCCGCCTCGGCCTGCTCATGCCGGTAGGGATGCGCCGGGTAGCAGCCGAGGACATGCACCTCCCGCGAGAAGAAGCGCAGCTCCTCCAGCGCCCGCCGCAGCGGCGCCTGGTCGGGGTGGCCGTCCACGTCGCAGAGGAACTGCACGGCCGTGAAGCGCCCGTCGAGCATGTAGGATTCGAGCTTCGTCATGTTCACGCCGTTCGTCGCGAAGCCCCCGAGCGCCTTGTAGAGGGCTGCGGGCACGGAGCGGACGCGGAAGACGAAGGTGGTCACGCTGTCCGGCGCCGTGACCGGGGGCAGGATGGGGTCCCGCGACATAACGTAGAAGCGGGTCGTGTTGTGCGCCTCGTCCTCCACGTTCCGGCGGAGGATCTGCAGGCCGTAGATCTCGCCGGCGAGCGAGGAGGCGATGGCCGCGTCCTCCACCCCGCCGCGCTCGGCGACGAGATGGGCGGCGCCGGCCGTATCGGCCTCGATCACCGCCTCCCAGCGCCTGTCGCGAAGAAGGTTCAGCACCTGGCCGAGGGCCACCGGGTGGGAATGCGCGCGGCGGATGGTCTCCATGGTGGCGCCGGCCGGGGCGAGGACGCAGTGCTCCACCCGCTCGTAGTGCTCGCCGACCACGTGCAGGCCGGAATCCGGTAGCAGGCGGTGGATGTCGGGCACGCGGCCGGCGAGGGAGTTCTCGCAGGGGAGCATGGCCAGCTCCGCCCGGTGCTCCCGCACCGCCGCCATCGCCGCCTCAAAGGAGGGGCAGGGAAGGGTGGTCCAGCCGGGATAAGCGGCGCGGCAGGCAAGATCGGAATAGGCGCCGGGCAGGCCCTGGAAGGCGATCGTCTTGGCCGAGGTCTGGGTCACGAGGGGGCTGTTCCCTGGCTTTATATCTGGTCGGGCCGCTGCGCGGCTATCTCTCGTCGGGCCGCTGCGCGGCCAGGCCGGGATGCAGGACGGCGCGGGCGCGGGCGAGGTCGGCGGGGGTGTCCACGCCGAAGGGGGCATGGTCCACGCGCGCGACGGCGATGCGCATGCCCGCCTCCAGCGCCCGGAGCTGCTCGAGCTTCTCCCGGTTCTCGAGCGGGCTGGCGGGCAGGGCGACGAAGCGAGCAAGGGCGGCCCGGCGGAAGGCGTAGAGGCCGATATGGTGCCAGAGCGGCCCCTCCCCCGAGGGGATGCAGCCGCGGGAGAAATAGAGAGCCGGCGCCACTGTTCGGCCGGCCGCGAAGGCGCAGGCGCATTTCACCACGCTCGGCGCCGCCGCCTCCTCCGCGCTGACGATCGGGGCGACGAGGGTGGCGATGTCCACCCCGGGCTCCTCCAGCGGGGTGAGCACCGCCTGGAGCAGCGCGGGCGGGATCGCCGGCAGGTCGCCCTGGAGGTTCACCACCACGTCATGGGCGCCGCCCGGGTCGAGGAGGGCCAGGGCGCGCTCGATCCGGTCCGTGCCCGAGGGCAGGTCCTCGGCCACCATCACGGCGGTGCCGCCGGCCGCCCGGACGGCCGATTCGATCTCCGGCGCGTCGCAGGCGACCGCCACGGGCCCGATCCCGGCGGCGCGCGCCGCCTCCAGCACGTGCACGATCATCGGGCGACCGTGGATGTCGGCCATCGGTTTGCCCGGCAGGCGGGTGGAGGCCATGCGGGCCGGGATCAGGATAATCGGCTTCAAGGCTGGCCCTTCGCGACGGCGACCCCATCTCCCCGGTCCGACCGGGACACCCCCGATGGACGGCCACGGGTTGTCGCGGGGACCCGGGAACATTATGGTCCGCCGGCTTCTAGCCGTGACGGCAGGGCCGCGCAAACGCGCGGACGGCCAGGCGTTAGATGCGGCACAGCACGGGACTTGGCAGCGCGTATGAGCCTCGAGACGAACAAGGCGTTTGCGGCGGTGCTCACCGCCGGCATCAGCTTCATGGTGGCCGGCCTGATCGGCGGCATCGTGGTGCATCCGCACCGGCTGGAGAAGCCTGCCATCGCGACGGGCGAGGTCGTCGAGGCCGCCGCCCCGGCCGCCGCTGCCCCCGTGCTCGAGCCGATCGCGCCCCTCCTGGCCAGCGCCAGTGTGGAGGACGGACGCGCCCTCGCGAACCGTATCTGCGCCGCCTGCCACAGCTTCAACGAGGGTGGCCGCAACGCCGTGGGCCCGAACCTCTACGGCGTGGTCGGCGGACCGCACGCGCACCGCGACGACTTCAACTACTCCGCGGGCATGAAGGGCCTGCACGACAAGACCTGGGACTACGAGGCGCTGAACGCCTTCCTCAACAAGCCCGCCGCCGCCGTCCCCGGCACCCGCATGGCCTTTGCCGGCCTGAACCAGGCGAAGCAGCGGGCCGACGTGATCGCCTATCTCCGCTCGCTCTCGGCGAACCCGGTGCCGCTGCCCTGAGGCGCTGATCTGAGGCCGTGGGGCTGATGGACGGGATGATCGCCGCGGCCGAGGCCGCGGCGGACCTGGCGGGGGCGGTGATCCGCCCCCTTTTTCGTTCCCCCCTCCTCGTGGAGGCGAAAGGCGACGCGAGCCCGGTGACCGAGGCAGATCGCGCCGCCGAGCGTGCGATCCGCGACTATCTCGCCCGACACCACCCGGAGCACGGCGTGATCGGGGAGGAGTACGGCCCAGACCGTGCCGATGCCGAGTGGGTCTGGGTGCTGGACCCGATCGACGGCACGCGCGCCTTCATCACCGGGCGGCCGCTCTTCGGCACGCTGGTCGGCCTGTTCCATCGCGGGCGGCCCGTGCTCGGCCTCATCGACCAGCCCGCGACCGGGGAGCGCTGGATCGGGGTCCAGGGGCGCCGCACCACCTTCCGCGGCCCGCTCGGCGGGGAGGTCGGGTGCCGCCCCTGCCCGGAGATCGGGGCCGCCGAGCTGTCCTGCACCAGCCCCGACATCTTCCCGCCCGGCAAGGACGCGGGCTTCCAGGCCCTCCGCCGCGCCGCCCGCCGCACGACCTGGGGCGGCGACTGCTATGCCTACGGCCTCATGGCCCTCGGCCTCGTGGACATCGTCGTCGAGGACACCATGAAGCCCTGGGACTGGGGGGCGCTCGTGCCGGTGCTGGAGGGGGCGGGAGGGCGCGTGACCGACCATGCGGGGCGTTCTCTGACGCTCGATTCAGCGGGCGACGTGCTGGCCGTGGGCGACCCGGCCCTGCTGCCTGCCTGCGTCGCGTTACTTTCCGCCTGAGGGCGGGCGGTTGAGCATGTGGGCTTTAGCCCCCACTCTCCCCCCTATGCGCCGCCGCACCCTCCTCGCTACCGGTCTTGCCGCCGGACTTCCCGCCCTGCCTGCCATGGCCCAGGGGGTGCCGCCCGGCAGCGGGCCAAAGCGGGTCCACGCGCTGTCCCTGCTGGGTGAGCCGGCGCTGCCCGCGGATTTCACGCATTTTCCCTGGGTGAACCCGGATGCCCCGAAGGGAGGCGAGGTGGCGCAGACCGCACTCGGCTCCTTCGACAGCTTGCACCCCTTCATCCTGCGGGGCACGGCGGCCACGGGCCTGGGCCGGCTCTACGATACGCTGCTCGTCGGCGCCTCCGACGAGGCGAACACTGCCTACGGCCACCTTGCCGGCGTGATCGAACTGCCCGGCGACAACCGCTCCGTTACCTTCGAACTGCGGGAGGGCGCGCGCTGGCATGACGGCCGCCCGATCACGGCCGAGGACGTCGCCTGGACTTTCCGGACGCTGATGGAGAAGGGCCACCCCCGCTACCGCAACTACTACGGCGACGTGGCCGGGGCGGAAGCCGAGGGGGAGCGCCGCGTTACCTTCCGCTTCCGCACGGACGGCAACCGGGAGCTGCCGCAGATCCTTGGCCAGTTCCCCATCCTGCCGAAGCACTGGTGGGAAGGGCGGGACTTCGCCCAGCCCAGTCTCGAGGTCCCGCTCGGCTCCGGCCCTTATCGGCTGGAGCGCTTTGAGGCGGGACGCTCGGTCGTCTTCCGCCGGGTGCCGGACTACTGGGGGCGGGACCTGCCGACCATGCGGGGCACGCGCAATGTCGATGTGGTGCGTTACGAATACTTCCGCGACGCTACCGTCGCCTTCGAGGCCTTCAAGGCCGGCGGGGTGGACTTCCGCCAGGAGAACATCGCCCGTTCCTGGGCCACGCTCTACGACTTCCCGGCGGTGCAGCGCGGGCAGGTGAAGCGGGACGAGCTGAAGCACGAGCTGCCGGCGGGCATGCAGGCCTTCATCATGAACCTGCGCCGCCCGCTCTTCGCCGACGCCCGCACGCGAGAGGCCATGACGCTCGCCTTCGACTTCGAGTGGATGAACAAGAACCTGTTCTACGACTCCTACGCGCGCACGACCTCCTACTTCGCAAACTCCGACTTCGCCTCCCGTGGGCTGCCGGAAGGGCGGGAACTGGCGATCCTCGAGGGGTTCCGCGACAAGCTGCCCGCGCGCCTCTTTACCGAGCCGTTCCGGGTGCCGGTGACGGACGGCTCCGGCAACAACCGCGACAACACCCGCCGCGCCTTGGAACTGCTGCGCGAGGCCGGCTGGGTCATCCGCGACCGGCGGATGGTCAACGCCCAGGGCCAGCCGCTCTCCTTCGAGATCCTGCTCAGCGACGCGACCTTCGAGCGGCTTGCCCTGCCCTATGTCCAGTCCCTCCAACGCCTCGGGGTTGAGGCGCGGGTCCGCACGATCGACCTCGCGCAGTACCAGGTGCGGGTGGAGAACTTCGACTATGACATGACGCTCGACAGCTTCGGGCAGAGTCTGCACCCCGGCAACGAGCAGCGCGACTACTGGAGCAGCGCCAAGGCCGACCAGCCCGGCAGCCAGAACACGATCGGCATCAAGAACCCGGTGGTGGACGCCCTGGTGGAGCTGGTCGTGGCGGCGCCGGACGGGGAGGAGCTGATCGCCCGCACCCGCGCTCTCGACCGCGTGCTGCTCTGGGGCCAGTACGTCGTGCCGCACTACCACAGCCGCGTCTTCCGCATCGCCTGGTGGGACCGCTTCGGCCGCCCGGCGCGCAACCCGCGCTACGACATTGGCTTCGAGGCTTGGTGGATCGACCCGGCGCGTGACGCGGCCCTGGCCTCGGCCCGACGCTCCCCGGCCTGACCGGTGGGCGCCTATCTCCTCCGGCGTTTAGCGCTGCTGGTGCCGACGCTCTTCGGCATCATCCTCATCAACTTCGTGGTGATCCAGTTCGCCCCCGGCGGACCGGTGGAGCAGTTGCTGGCCGAGCTGCGCTCGGGCGGCGGCGGCACCATGGGCCGGCTGACGGGGGAGGGGAACGTGGAGGGTCGCGCGCCCTCCTCGAACCAGGATTCCGGCAGTTCCGGCTATCGCGGCGCCCGCGGCCTGGACCCTGCCATCGTTAAGGAAATCGAGCGCAGCTTCGGCTTCGACAAGCCGGCGCCGCAGCGCTTCGCCGAGATGATCGGCAACTACCTGCGCTTCGACTTCGGCCAGTCGCTCTTCCGCGGACGGCCGGTGCTGGACCTCATCCTGGAGCGCCTGCCGGTCTCGATCTCTCTCGGGCTCTGGTCCACGCTCATTATCTACTTCGTCTCCATCCCGCTCGGCATCCGCAAGGCCGTGCGGGACGGCTCGCGCTTCGATGCCTGGACCTCTGGCGTGGTTCTGCTGGGCTACGCCATCCCCGGCTTCCTCTTCGCCATCCTGCTCGTCGTGCTCTTCGCCGGTGGTTCCTTCGTGCAGTGGTTCCCGCTGCGCGGGCTGACCACCAGCGGCAGCGAGGCCTGGCCCTTCTGGCAGCGGGCGGCCGATTACGTCTGGCACATGGTCCTGCCCACGATCGCCCTGGTGGTAGGCGGCTTCGCCGGGCTGACGATGCTGACGAAGAACGCCTTCCTCGACGAGATCAACAAGCAGTACGTCCTGACCGCCCGCGCCAAGGGGGCGGGGGAGGGGCGGGTGCTCTACGGGCACGTCTTCCGCAACGCGATGCTGCTGATCATCGCGGGCTTCCCCGCCGCCTTCATCGGCATCCTCTTCACCGGCGCGCTGCTGGTGGAGATCGTCTTCAGCCTCGACGGGCTGGGCCTGCTAGGCTTCGAATCGGCCATCCGGCGCGACTATCCCGTGATGTTCGCCACCCTCTACATCTTCACCCTGCTTGGCCTCGTCATGCAGATCGTGGGCGATATCAGCTACACGCTGGTGGACCCGCGGATCGATTTCAGCGCACGCCGTTGACCCTCTCGCCGCTCACCCGACGCCGCCTGTCGAACTTCCGCGCGAACCGCCGGGGATGGTGGTCGCTCTGGATCTTCGCCGCGCTGTTCCTTATCACCCTCTTCGCCGAGCTGATCGCCAACGACCGCCCGATCGTGGCGAAGGTGGAGGGGCACTGGTTCTTCCCCGTCCTCGTCGAGTACGCCGAGAGCGACCTGCTGAGCGACGGCTTCCCCACCGCCGCCGACTGGCACGATCCAGCGCTGACCGAGGAGGTGGAGAAGCGCGGCTGGGCCGTCTGGCCGCCGATCCGCTACAGCCATCGCACCGTGGTGCGCGACCTCGGCCGCCCGGCGCCCTCGCCCCCCTCCGCTCGCAACCTGCTCGGCACGGATGACCAGGCGCGCGACGTGCTGGCCCGTGTCATCCACGGCTTTCGCATCTCGGTCCTGTTCGGCTTCACGCTCACCATCGTCTCCTCGGTCATCGGCGTCGCGGCGGGCGCGGTGCAGGGCTACTACGGCGGCTGGGTGGACCTGATCTTCCAGCGGGTGATCGAGATCTGGTCAGGCCTGCCCCAGCTCCTGCTCCTGATCATCCTGGCCAGCGTGATCGAGCCGAGCTTCCTCTCGCTGCTCGGCTTCCTTCTCCTCTTCTCCTGGATGGCGCTGACGGGCGTGGTCCGGGCGGAATTCCTGCGCGGCCGCAACCTCGACTACGTCCGCGCCGCCCGCGCGCTCGGCGTCTCCGATGCCCGGCTGATGGCCCGCCACATCCTGCCCAACGCCATGGTGGCCACGCTGACCATGCTGCCCTTCATCCTCGCCGGTTCCGTGACGGTGCTCGCCAGCCTCGACTTCCTCGGCTTCGGCCTGCCGCCTGGCTCGCCCTCCCTCGGAGAACTCGTCTCCCAGGCGAAGAACAACCTCCAGGCGCCCTGGCTCGGCATCACGGCCTTCGTGGTGCTGGGCGGGATGCTCACCCTGCTCGCCTTCATCGGTGAGGCGGTGCGGGACGCCTTCGATCCCCGCAAGCAGCCGGGGGGAAGCCGATGAGCGCGCCGCTGCTCGATGTGCGCGACCTCTCCGTCGCCTTCCGCGGCCAGACGGTGGTGCAGGGCGTCTCCTTCGCGCTCAACCCTGGCGAGACCCTCGCCCTGGTCGGCGAGAGCGGCAGCGGAAAGAGCGTGACGGCCCTCTCCTGCCTGCGCCTTCTCGGCCCGGGCGGCACGAACCCGGCGGGGAGGATCGCGCTCGACGGGGTGGACGTGCTGAACGCTCCCGCTGCCGAGTTGCAACGCCTGCGCGGCGGCGTGGCGGGGATGGTTTTCCAGGAACCCATGACCTCGCTCAACCCGCTGCACACCGTTGGGCGACAGGTTATGGAGGCGGTGACCCTGCACCGGCCCCTCCGTGGGGCGGCGCTGCGGGGGCGGGCGATTGAGCTGCTCCAGCGCGCGGGCCTGGGCGCCGCGGCGGAGCGGCTGGACGCCTATCCCCACCAGCTCTCGGGCGGCCAGCGGCAGCGGGTGATGATCGCGATCGCGCTTGCCAACGACCCGCGCCTGCTGATCGCGGACGAGCCCACCACGGCGCTGGACGTCACCATCCAGGCCCAGGTGCTGGAGCTGCTGGCGCGGCTGAAGCGGGAGCTCGGCATGGCCCTGCTCCTGATCACCCACGACCTCGCCATCGTCCGCCGCCACGCGGACCGCGTCGTGGTGATGAAGGACGGGCAGGCTGTGGAACAGGGCGCGGTCGCCGAGGTCTTCACCCGCCCGGCGCATCCCTATACCCGCATGCTGATCGAAACCCAGCCGCAGGGCCGTGCCCCGGCCCTGCCGGCCGAGGCCCCCGAGATCCTGCGGGCCAAGGGCGTGACCGTCCACTTCCCGATCCGCCGTGGCCTCTTCCGCCGCGTGGTCGGTCAGGTAAAGGCCGTGGACGGCGTGGATCTCTCCCTTCGACGCGGCGAGACGCTGGGCATCGTGGGCGAGAGCGGCAGCGGCAAGACCACGCTCGGCCTGGCCCTCCTCCAGCTGGAACGCTCGGGCGGGGAGGTGCTCCTTGACGGCGCGCCCATCCACCACCTCTCCCGCGCGGCGCTGCGGCCGCTGCGACGGCGAATGGGGATTGTCTTCCAGGACCCCTATGGCAGCCTCTCGCCGCGGATGAGCGTGGGCGAGATCGTGGGCGAGGGGCTGGCGGTTCACGAGCCCGGCCTCGCGCGCGCAGAGCGCGAGGCCCGCGTGGCGGATGCTTTGCGGGAGGTCGGGCTCGATCCCGCCACCGCCATCCGCTACCCGCACGAGTTCTCCGGCGGCCAGCGCCAGCGAATCGCGATCGCCCGCGCCCTCGTGCTGGGACCGGAGCTGGTGGTGCTGGACGAGCCGACCAGTGCGCTGGACGTCTCGGTGCAGGCGCAGGTCGTAGACCTGTTGCGTGACCTGCAGGCCCGGCGCGGTCTCGCCTATCTTTTCATCTCGCACGACCTGCGGGTGGTCCGGGCTCTGGCCCACCGTATCGTGGTGATGAAGGACGGCCGCTTCGTGGAGGAGGGCGAGACCGAGCGGGTGGTCTCCGCGCCCCGGGCGCCCTACACCCGCGCCCTGATGGAGGCCGCCTTCGATCTGCGGGCCGAGTCAGGGGTGGAAAGATGAGTGAGCTTGAACGCCTGCGCAGGCTACTGGACGCGGAGAAGGTGAAGCTGGGCATCAACATCCGGCAGATGAATGCGCCGGGTTCGCCGGTCTATCGCAGCATGGAGAACGTCACGGTCCCCGCCATCCTGCTCGTGGTGAGCCTGCTGGCCACGCTCTACATCCACACCTGGGTCGGATTCGCCGTCCTCGCGGCCGGCTCGGCCTGGTGGATCGTGAAGGTGCTGCCGAAGGTGCGGGACGGGGTTTTCGACCGGAGCGCCGCCTTCGCCCTGTCGAGCGAGGCGGCCTTCGACGCCCTCTGGGTCAAGGGCGTCCTCAGTCTCTATGCCAAGCTGCCGGATGGAACGGAGCTGGCGGCGGCGAAGCGGCAGGACTGGCGCGCCTTCGTCCGCGAACTGCCGGAAATCTGAGGCGGAGGAGGGCTTTCGCCCACCCGGTATCAGCCAGCGCGCTTGGCCGGCATGACATTGCTGGCGGCCTGCGCCGTGGCGCCGGCCTCCTTCGTCTCCTCGGAAGCGGCGGCGGCTTCGCCCATGATGGTGCGCATCTCGCGGAGCAGCGCGGCGCCCTTCACCGTGCGCTGCACGAGCACCGAGCGCCGGTCCTGCGGATCCGTCTTGCGGCGGGCGAAGTCCAGCTCGCCCAGCCGGTCCAGCGCGCGGGTGATGGCGGGCTTCGAGACATTGAGCGAGGCGGCGAGCCCGCGGACCGTGTGGGGGCCCTCGCCGAGATAGACCGTGAGGAAGACGCCGAGCTGCCGAGCTGAAAGGTCTGGCCCGTCGCGGCGGACGAGGGCAACGACCGTGTCCCGAAGGATGCCGACGAATTGTTCCGGTGTGCCTTGCACGGGCATCGGGGTATTCCTTCTCAAGGCGTCCCAACGGGGAACGCTCTGTCTCAGATCAACCGCCCGACCCACCTGACTGTGGGGACCGGTTCGGCTCCGCCAGGAGGGGCAGCAGGGTCAACAGGCCGGCATACAGGGCCCGGAGCCCTGTCGCCTCGCCACCCTCTGGCCGACCGGGCCTCGCGAAATCGTTCCAGGCATAAACGTCGAGGTGCGCCCAACGTATGCTCGACGGAACAAAGCGTTGAAGAAAAAGTGCCGCGACGATCGCTCCCGCCATCGGTCGGCTGCCAACATTGGCAAGATCGGCCGCCGAACTTTCCAGCCAGGATGCGTAACCATCGTGTAGAGGCAAGCGCCAGACCCGGTCGTTGCATGACTCCCCCGCCGCGAATAGAGCGCTTGCCACTGCTTCGCTATTCGTGAAGAGAGCCGGCAGATCGGGGCCGAGCGCCACGCGCGCGGCGCCGGTCAGCGTGGCCGCGTCCAGCATCAGCGCCGGCTGCGCCTCCGCGGCGAAGGCGAGCAGGTCGGCCAGGACCAGCCGGCCCTCGGCATCGGTGTTGCCCACTTCCACGGTCAGTCCCGCCCGGGTGCGCAGCACGTCGAGGGGCCGCATGGCGGTGGAGGAGACGGCGTTCTCCACCGCGCCGATCACCACGAGGAGGCGAACGGGCGCGCGCCGGCGCATCAGCGCCTCGGCCAGGCCGAGCATGATGGCGGCCCCGCCCATGTCCTTCTTCATGCGCTTCATGCCGTCGGCGCTCTTGATGTCGAGGCCGCCCGTATCGAAGCAGACGCCCTTCCCGAGCAGCGCCACGAGCGGCGCGTCCGGCGCCCCTTCCCAGCGGAGGATCGCCACGCGGGGCGCGCGATGGCTGCCGCCCCCCACCGCGGCGACGGCCGGGAAGCCGCTCGCGAGGGCCTCGCCCTCGACCTCCTCGAACTCGGCGCCGCAGCGTTCGGCCAGGCGCCGTGCCGCATCCGACAACTCGGCGGGACCGAGATCCGCGGCGGGCAGGTTGATCAGCTGCCGCGCGCGGAGGACCGCCTCCGCCAGCACGCGCGCCTCCTCCGCCTCGGGCGGCACCAGCCGCGCGGGTGCCCGCGCCGGCGACTTGTGCGTGGCGAAGCGATAGGCGCCGAGCATCCAGCCGAGAGTAGCGGCCGCAGGGTCGCAGCCGTCGCCAAGGCGCCAGACGGTGCCTTCCGGCAGACCGAAGGGCAGGGTGCCATAGGGCCAGGGGGAACCATCACCCTTTCCGAGGCCGAGCACCGCCGCCGAGACGCCGGCGCCACCCGGCAGGAGAAGCACCCGTCCCGCTTCCGCCGTGAAGCCGCTCTCGCGCAGGAAGGCCGCCGTGGCCGGCTCGAGCCCCGCCAGCCACCCGGCGAGTCCGTCCAGTGTTACGGCATGGATTGGCCGTGCGGCATCGCCCTCCCGGGCGAGGGCCCAGGTCAGGTCGGGGTCGAGGGGTGTTGCAGCCGGGGATTGTATATCTTCACCCTTCCTCGTCACTATCGAGGCCAAGTCCTTGATATGCTATGCACCAATCATCGGCACGCGCCAAGCCGTCAGCGGGACGCTTTCGCCGTGCGGCGACCGATGATAGGGCCCGCCTGATGCGAATCCTGCTCTGGTACTGGGGGCGTCGCGGCGGGGGAGCCCAGTTCACCCTCTGCCTGGCGCGTGGCTTGGCGGGATCCCCGGGAACGGAACTCGCCCTGTCGCTGGCCGACCGCAACGCGCTGCTGCCGGAGGCGCGCTCGCTCGGCGCCTCCCTGGACGCGGTGCCGACCTTCGGCGGCGCGGCAGGCGCGGCACTCGGCCTCGTCCGGCTACCGGTACTTCGGCGCCGGCTGGTTGCGCAGGCCGTCGCCACGCGGGCCCAGGTGGTGGTCTCCGCCATGAACCATGTCTGGACGCCGCTCGTCGCGGGGGCGTTGCCGCGTGCGGGGATCCCCTTCGTCAGCATCGTGCACGACGCCCTGCCGCATCCCGGGGACCCCGCCCTCGCCTGGGACTGGCGCCTGCGCCAGGAGCTGAACGCCGCCTCGGGGGCGGTCGCCTTTTCGGAAAGCGTCGCTCGGGCGGTGGCGGCCCGTCGCCCCGGCCTGCCGATCCTGCGCCTGCCGCTGGGGGCGCATCTTCCCGTCGGCGACAAGGGGGCGGCGGCGCCGGTGACTGATTTCCTCTTCTTCGGCCGGGTGCGTGCCTACAAGGGATTGGATCTCCTTCGAGACGCCTTCGCCGCCCTCCGAGCGCGCCATCCGGGCGTCACGCTGCGGGTTGTCGGGGAGGGAGACGTGGAGGGCTGCGCGCCGGGCCTCGCCGCCCTGCCGGGCGTAACGGTCGAGCCGCGCTGGGTGCCGGACGGCGAGCTGCCGTCGCTCCTCGCCACGGCGCGCGCGGTCGTTCTGCCCTATCGCGAGGCCAGCCAGTCCGGTGTCCTGCCGATGGCGCTCGCGATGGGTGTTCCGGTGGTGGCGACGCCGGTGGGTGGCCTGTCGGCGCAGCTCGAGCACGGGGTGAGCGGCCTTGTGGCGCGCGACGCTTCCGCCCCCGCCCTGGCCGAGACGATGTCGGCTATCCTGGACCCCGCACGCCGTCGTGCCCTCTCCGCCGGCGCCCGCTCGGCTGGAGCGGTGCTGACCGACTGGGATGCGCAGGCCCGCACGCTGCTCGCCTGGCTGCAGCACCTGCCGGAGATGCGCGGATGAGCCTTCTACGATCGGTCTGGTCGCGCTTGCCGCGAGGGGCGCGGCGGGAGGCGCTTTTCACCCTTACCGCCGCCCTCGCGCCAAGGATCGCGCGCCCGGCCCCGCCCCCCTCCCTGCCGCTGACCGTCGCCGGCTACTTCGGCGCCACGACCGGCCTCGGCGCCGCGACACGCCGCCTGGCGGCAGGGCTGCGCGACCAGGGCTTCGAGGTGGGGGAGGCGGACCTGACCGGCCCCCTGCGCCAGGGCCCGGCCGGACCGCCGCCGGCTGTGCCGGCCGGGCCGGGGACGCTGCTGGTCCATGTGAACGGCCCGATGCTGCCCTGGGCGCTGCTCTCCCTCGGTCGGCGGGCGGTGTCGGGGAAGCGGATCATCGGTGTATGGAACTGGGAACTGCCGCAGGTTCCCCGGGACTGGGACCGGGGGTTCGCCGCCTGCCATGCCATCTGGGTCGGCACAGAATTCGTCGCGGCGGCCTGCCGCCGTCGGGATGGACCGCCGGTTCGGGTCGTGCCCTACCCGCTCCCCCGGCCTACACCTTCCGCTCTGCGCCGTCAGGACTTCGGCCTGCCGGAGGGCGCCTTCGTCACACTCGTGGTCTTCGATGCCACATCGTCCCTCGCCCGTAAGAACCCGCTGGCCGCGATCGAGGCTCACGCGCGCGCCTTTGGTGACGCATACAATCACATTTTAGTGATAAAGACCCACGGCACCTCCAATGCTGGCAGCGGCTGGGTGCAGGTGGCCGAGGCGGCAGCGGCGCGCCCAAACGTGCGGGTCATCGATGCGGCCTTGCCGCGGAACGACCTCTGGGCACTCATGGCCAGCAGCGACGCGCTGCTCTCCCTGCACCGTGCGGAGGGCTTCGGCTTCGCGATCGCCGAGATGATGGAACTCGGCCGCCCGGTGGTCGCGACCGGATGGTCCGGGAACACCGATTTCATGAGGGGCCCCGGCTGCCACGCGATCGGCTGGCACCTCGTCCCCGCGCGCGATCCGCAGGAAACCTACGACATGCCGGCAACCTGCTGGGCGGAGCCGGACATCGACGAGGCCGCAGCCGCCCTGCGCCGCATCGCGGCCGACCCGGCCCTTCGCCGCCCCCCGCCGATACGCCTTTCCCCACCCGATTACCGGCAGGCGCTGGAACTGACGGGTTATTGAAATTAAGCTTGGAGAAAGGGTGGTCTAGCAAGCACGGGGCAGGGCCGCTAAAGGCACCCGGCTTGATCACCAGCGAAACTGGATAACATGCCGCGCGCGCTCATCACCGGTGTGACCGGACAGGACGGGGCCTACCTGTCGCAACTCCTGCTCGAGAAGGGCTACGAGGTCTTCGGACTGCTCCGCCGCTCCTCGTCGGGTGACGTGATCGACGAGCGCCTCCGCTGGCTCGGCATTGCCGGGCAGGTGCGGATGATGGACGGCAACCTGATCGACCTCTCCTCCCTCCTGCGGATCCTGCAGGAGGTGAAGCCGGACGAGGTGTACAACCTCGGCGCTCAGTCCTTTGTGAAGACCTCCTGGAACCAGCCGCTGCTCACCGGGCAGGTTACCGCCCTCGGCGCCGGCAACATCCTGGAGGCGGTTCGCCTCGTCACCCCCGGCGCGCGCTTTTACCAGGCCTCCTCCTCCGAGATGTACGGCCTCATTCAGGAGCCGATCCAGAGCGAGAAGACGCCCTTCTACCCGCGCTCGCCCTATGCAGTGGCGAAGCTCTACGGCCACTGGATGACCGTCAACTACCGCGAGAGCTTCGGCCTTCACGCCTCCTCGGGCATCCTCTTCAACCACGAGAGCCCGCTGCGCGGCATCGAGTTTGTCACCCGCAAGGTCACGGACGCGGCGGCCCGCATCAAGCTCGGCCTGGCGAAGGAGCTGCCCATGGGCAACCTCGACGCCAAGCGCGACTGGGGGCATGCGCGGGACTACGTGAAGGCCATGTGGCTGATGCTGCAGCAGGATGCTCCCGACGACTACGTCGTGGCCACCGGCCGCACCGTGACCGTGCGGGACATGTGCCGCATCGCCTTCGCCCATGTCGGCCTGGACTACGAGGCCTTCGTGAAGGTGGATCCGGCCTTCATGCGCCCCGCCGAGGTGGACGTGCTGCTGGGCGATTCGTCCAAGGCGCGCGCCAAGCTCGGCTGGACGCCGGAGACGAGCCTCGAGGACATGATCAAGGAGATGGTCGAGGCCGACCTCGCCCGTCACCGCGCTCGGCAGCGCTGAGCGCCCATGTCTGGGCGCCCGGGGCGTCCCGCCCGCATCCTGCTGACCGGTGCCGGTGGCTTCGTCGGCCGGCACCTGCTCGTCTCGCTGCGGCAGGCCTTCCCGGAGGCCGTGCTCGTCGGCGCGAGGCGCCGCGCGAGCGAGGGCCCCGTGGCGGGTGCGGACGAGACGGTCATCCTCGATGTCGATGAGGCGCCGGCGCTGGCCGACACCGTGGCGACCGTGCGGCCGGACGCCGTGCTCCACCTCGCGGCCTATGCCGATGTGGGCGCCTCCTTCCGCAACCCGCTGGCGGTCTGGCGCACCAACGTCCTCGGCACCGTGGCAATGGGGGAGGCGGTGCTCCAGGCGGCACCCCGCGCATCCTTCCTGATGGCCTCCTCGGGCGAGGTCTATGGCCTCGCTTTCCAGTCGGGCCAGCCGGTCGCCGAGGACACGCCGCTGGCCCCCGCCAACCCTTACGCCGCGAGCAAGGCGGCGGCGGACCTGGCCATGGGGGAGATGGCGCTGCGGGGCCTTCGCGTCGTGCGCCTGCGCGCCTTCACCCATACCGGGGCGGGCCAGGCGGACGGCTTCGCGGTCGCGGCCTTCGCCCACCAGATCGCGCGGATCGAGGCCGGGCAGCAGCCGCCCGTCCTGCGGACCGGCGCGCTCGACCGCTGGCGCGACTTCCTGGATGTGCGGGACGTCTGCTCCGCCTACGTGGCCGCGCTCGCGAATACTGAAGCTTTGCCCTCGGGCATCGCCCTCAACATCTGCTCGGGCAAGCCGCGCCGGATCGGCGATATCCTCGAGACCCTGCTCCGCCTTTCCGGGGTGGAGGCGAGCGTGGAGCAGGATGCGGCACGGCTCCGGCCGACCGATGTCGAGAGCGTGCAGGGCGATCCGGCCCTGGCCCGCCAGACCCTTGGCTGGTCCCCCACCATCCCCTGGGAGGAGACCCTGGAGACCGTGCTGGCGGATTGGCGCAGCCGCGTCGCGGCCGGCGAGTAGGGATCGACTCCACGACGCGTTCTCAGCTCGATCGGCACCGCTGCCGACGGAGCAGCCGTCAGGGGGCCGCCTCCGGCTCCAGGCCGAGATGCCCCGCCAGCACCTCGGCCGAGCGGCGCCAGGGAACGGGGCGGAAGTCGTCGCGGATGGCGGCCTCGCGCTGCGCGATCAGCGCGTCGTCGGTGCAGGCGCGGCGGATCGTCTCCGTGGCGCCGGTGATGTTCTCGGGATCGACATAGAGGCAGAAGGGTCCGCCCGCCTCCGGCAGGGAGGTGCGGTCGGACGCGATGCAGAGCTTCCCGAAGGAGAGGCTCTCGGTCACCGGCAGGCCCCATCCCTCGTAGAGCGAGGGGAAGAGGGTGAAGCGGCAGCCCTGATAGAGCGCCACCAGCTCCGCGTCCGTGGGATCGGGCACCACGACGATCTTGCCGTCGAGATGGCCGCAATTCTCGATCTGCTGCATCAGGTCCTCGACCAGCCAGCCGATCCGCCCGGCGAAGACGAGTTGGGGTACGGCCTCGGGCGGCATCTCCTCCACCATCCGGCGCCAAGCGCGGAAGGCGAGGAGATGGTTCTTCCGCGCCTCAATGGTGGAGACCACCAGGGCGTAGCCGCCCGGTTGCAGGCCCATCGGCAGAGCGGTCGCGGCGGCGACGGGCGGGCCGCTGAAGCCGCTGCCGATGGGCAGGGTGCGCACCGGCAGGTTCAGCGGCACTTCCTCGCGCGCGGACCATCGCTCCACATCCCGGGCGGTCGCCTCCGAGATGGCGAAGAGGTGGTCGACCTTCGGGGCGAAGCCGGTGAACCAGCGGCTGAAGACCCGGACCAGCCCCGCATCGCACCACTCTGGCCGAAGCAGCGGGATGAGGTCGTAGACGAGCAGGGCCGTGCGCATGGAGCAGCCCGCCGTCGTCCGGGAGAGGAAGCCGCCGTAATCGTTGTGGAACCAGGGGGAGCCGAGCACGCCGAGCACGTCGCCCGGCCGGGCGAGTTCACGGATATCCTGCCCCTGCGGCACGCCATCCTCGCCGCGGCCGGAAGTGGCGCCGCTGAAGAGCGACGGTGCCGCGCGCAGCGATCGGGCTCCGTGCCGCAGCGCTGCCCTTTGCGCGGCCAGGGCGGCCCGCTGGGCAGCCACGGCCTGCATCAGCGGATCGCGCACGGCGAGCGGCAGGCGTCCGGCAAGCTGGCGCGTGAAGCCTGCCGGTTGCGCCGCCCCGCGCGGGCGCGGCGAAGCCGGCTCCTTCCTCCCCGTATCCGACGAGGCCTCCAGCATGCCGGCGAAGAGCTGCCGCACACCTTCCCAAGGCACGGTCCGGAGAGCATCCCCCACCGGGTCGTGGCGGCAGAACCGCACCCTCTCGCCGAGGTGGTCCCGCAGCCCCGCATAGAGCTCGAAGGAGAGCCGCTGGATGCCGCTCGGTCGCGGGTTCCGGAGTGCGTAGTGGAAGAGGTCCTCCACATCGAGCCAAAGGATCATCGCGGCGGGGCTTCCATCCGAAACACGGGTAGGGCAGTGCGGCGTGGCCGGCAAGCAGAGGGCATTCTCAGGGTTGTCCCATCGGCCGCGATCCCGCCAGGAGAAACGCCGTGCCAGAATCTCCGCGCGTGCTGATCATCGGCGGCGGCGGCCACGCGAAGGTGGTCATCGAGGCCCTACGGGCCGCGGGCTTCCCGCCGCCGCTCGGCATCCTCGATCCGCGTCCGCCGGCGCCGCTTGTCCTCGGCGTTCCCGTGCTGGGCGGCAACGAGCTGCTGGAGCGGCTGCGGGCGGAAGGGGCTTCGGAGGCGGTGGTGGCCCTGGGCAGCAACCCGCTGCGGCAGGAATTAGGTGACCGCCTTGCCGCTCTCGGCTTTCGGCTGCCGCCGGTGGTCCACCCCGCCGCGCAACTCTCGCCGAGTGCACGGGTGGCGGAAGGGGCCGTGGTGATGGCCCGCGCCTGCATCGGCCCCGATGCCGGGATCGGGCGGCTGGCGATCGTCAACACCGCGGCGATCGTGGAGCATGACAACCGGCTCGGCCAGGCCGCGCATGCGGCGCCCGGCAGCGCGCTCGCGGGGGGCGTGGTGGTGGGGGACCGGGCGCTGGTGGGGGTGGGCTCGGCGGTGCGGCCCGGCATCGTCATCGGGGCCGATGCCGTGGTGGGCGCCGGCTCGGCTGTCGTGCGGGACGTACCGCCAGGCGCCACGGTGGGCGGCGTCCCGGCTGCCTTGCTCGGGCCGGGGAGGGGCTGATGCCGCCCCTCAGTGCTGGGCCAGCATCGCGTCGATCACGGGTTCCACGGGCCCATCCGCCACGATGCGCCCGGCATCGAGATGGATGGCGCGGGTGCACCAGCGGCGGACGACGTTCATGTCGTGGGTGGCGATGACGAGGATGTCCGCGCCGGAAACGAGGCTCGCCAGCCTCGCCTCGGCCTTCTCCATGAACACCGCATCGCCCGCCATGAACCACTCGTCCATCAGCAGGATCTGGGGCTGCATGGCGGTGGCGATGGCGAAGGCGAGCCGGATGGACATGCCGGCGGAATAGCCCTTGATCGGCACGTCCATGAATTCGCCGAGGCCTGCGAACTCCGCCACCTCCGCTTCCAGCGCGGACTGCGCCGCTGCGTCGAGGTTCCGGTAGAGCGCGCGCAGGCGCACGTTCTCGCGGCCCGTGCTGTCGTGATCCATCCCGGCGGCGGGATCGATGAGGGATCCGACCGAGCCGTCGATCACGAGACGCCCGCCCACGGGCTCGTAGATGCCGGCGAGCGCACGGAGGAGGGTCGTCTTGCCCGCCCCGTTGCGGCCGATCAGCGCCACCCGCTCCCCCGAGGCGATCTGGAAGTCGAGGTCGCGCAGGGCGCTGACGACGACGCGGTTCGACTCGTCGGTGCGGACGCGGGCGGCGGCCCGCGCCAGCAGCCGCTTTTTCAGGCTGCGCGCGCCGAGGTGATAGAGCGGGAACTCGACCCGCAGGCCGCTGGCTTCGATCCGGACCACGGCGATCAGACCCAGAAGGCCAGGCGGCCGCGGAAGCGGACGAAGAAGGCGAGGGCAAGGCCCCCGAGGACTGCGGAGTAGAGAAGAGCCGCCGCCCAGACGGCCAGGCCGCCGCCGTGGCCCTCCACCAGAGGGGCCCGCAGCGTCTCCAGCACCGCGTAGAAGGGGTTCAGCGGCAGCCACACGGCCATGTCCTTCAGCAGCTCCGGCTTCCAGAGGATGGGCGTGAGGAAGAAGGCAAGCTGCATGACGTTGGCGACGATCGGCCCGATGTCGCGGAAGCGTGCGCAGATCATGCCGAGCAGCATGGAGGCGAAGAAGGCATTCGCCAGCAGCAGAAGGAGGCCCGGCAGCGCCAGGAAGCCCTCCGGCCCCGGCAGGTGCCCGAAAGCGAGGAAGACGATCGGGATCAGTGGCAGGCTGTGCGCCGCGGTCAGCCCGTTGCGGAAGACGCTCCGCAGGGCATGCACCGTGAAGGGCACGCGCAGCTGGCGGATCACGCCCTCGGCGGTCGTCATGGTCGTGCAGGCATCGTTCACCATGCCCGCGATGACGTTCCAGACGACGAGGCTGACGGTCAGGTGCGGCAGGTACTCGCCGAGGCTGAGCCCGAGCAGGCGGGAGTAGAGAAGCCCGAGCCCCACCAGCATGAGCAGGGTGGAGAGGGTCATCCAGAAGGGCCCGATCACGGAGCCGCGGTAGCGGTTCCGGAGGTCGAGGCGGGCCAGCGCCCAGGCGAGGCGCCAGGAGGCGAAGCCCTCCCGCAGGTCCGCAAGCGCCATCTCTCCCCGGCGCGGCGCGGCCGCGTCGAAGAGGAAGGTTTCCGGACGGGTAAGAGGACCTGCAAGCATGGGGCGCGCCTATACACCGGCCCGTGCCCGGTGGGCCAGCGGCGCGCCCCTGCTGCCGCTACTTCCGGCCGCCGCTGTAGGGCGGGGCGTAGCCGATGGGCGCACCGTAGCCGGGCTGCCCATAGGGGGTGGGCTGGTAGACCGCACCCGGGGGTGGGCCGCCGGCCGCGCGGCTGATCCGCGTGCGGTCCCCGCGGGAGATGACGACGCGGTCGCCGGCCTGCAGCCCTTCCTCGTTCGTCTGGACGACCTGGAAGTCGCCGCCGGTGTCCTCGCGCACGGTGAACTCGACCGCCTGGCCCGTGCTGACCCCGCTGCCGATCGCGTTGCCCGCGAGCCCGCCGATAAGGGCGCCGCCGAGGCCGCCAAGGACGTTCGAGCGGGGATCGCCGCCGATGAAGGAGCCGGCCACGCCGCCCGCCACGGCGCCCGCAGCCGTGCCGATGCCAGAGCCGCTGCCGCGCACCGTCACCGGGCGGGTGCCGACGATGGTGCCGTAGGAGACCATGGCGGTGCGTCCGATGGCGGCCGCGTTGTAGACCCCGCCCGTGTCCTGGGGCGCGCAGGCGGAGAGCCCACCCGCCAGGAGCGCGACGACGAGGCCCGCCCGCAGGCCGAAAATGCGTGCAACGGGCATGTCAGAGGGACGAGGGGCCATTCGGAATCCTTTGGAAGACGGAGCCTTCCCGGTTGGGGACACCTGCCAGATTGCTCCCAAGTGGCCTCTTGGCAACAGACCCTGGACCCTCGCGCGGACCGGGCCTGGGTGCGTTGCCAGGGTTTTGACCGCGATTCAGTCGCTTGGGAGCCGCAAAGTCTCCTTGCGGCCGCCGCAAGCATCCGTTAGCCCTGGCTTGCGACGATCAATCGCGGCCGGCGGGGGCCGATGGCGGTGCGTGGGGACGCGCCGCCGGAGACTTCCGCACTGACCGGTTCGCCGGCCGGCAGGGAACAGGGGGTTGAGGGGATGAACCTGATCGCTCGAGCTGCGCGCTCGCGCAGACTGGTGCGCGGGGCGAGGACGCTGGCGGCGATGTCCGTCGTGGCGGCGCTGGCCGCCTGCGGGAGCCAGCCGGACGTCGCGGGCCCCACGACCAACATGCGCAGCACCTCCTCGAATCGCCTGGCGAGCTACGATCCGCCCGGCTCCTCCTCCGACCCTTGGGGACCCTACATCAAGGAGGCCTCCGCCCGCTTTGACGTGCCGGAGCGCTGGATTCGCGAGGTGATGCGCCAGGAGAGCGGCGGCCGCATCACGGCCACCTCCCGCGTCGGCGCGATGGGCCTGCTGCAGCTCATGCCCGGCACCTATGCCGAGATGAACGCCAAGTACGGCCTCGGCGACGACCCCTACCACCCCTGGGCCAACCTCATGGCCGGCACCGCCTATATCCGCGAGATGTATCAGCTCTACGGCTCGCCCGGCTTCCTGGCGGCCTATAATGGTGGTCCCCGCCGCCTCGAGAACTATCTCTGGGCCGGCGGGCGGATGCCGGAGGAGACGCGGAACTACGTGGCCCGGATCGGGCCGCGCATCGCGGGCGTCCACCCGAACCGCCGCGCGCCGGACGAGGTCTATGCCGCGGCCGACATCTCCCTCAACCCGCCGTCGCGCCGCACGGGCGATCCCGCCACGATGCTGGCGCTGCGCGAGCAGCGGCGGAACACGGACCCTGGCATTCAGGTCGCCCAACTGCCGGCCGGCCAGGTCATCCGCATGGAGCCGATCCCCGACGGCTCGACCTATGGCTACAGCGCGCCGCCGGCCGCGACGCCGGCCCCGACGCAGCTCGCCTCGCTCGGCCCGAACGTGATCCGGATGGATCCGATCCCCGACGGCTCTACCTATTCGCGGGAGCCCGCGCCGGTCGTCGTCTCTCGGATGGACCCGATCCCTGACGGCTCCACCTACGCGCGCGAGCCCGCGCCGGTGGTGGTCGCCCGGATGGACCCGATCCCGGACCCGCCGGAGACCGCGCCGGCCCCGCGCTCCTACGCCGTCGCCTCGGCCGAGGCACGGCCGAGCTACCCGGCGCCCGAGCGTCCGGCCGCGCGGCCCTTCGGCTTCCTTGTTGCCCCCGCCCATGCTGGAACGCTGCCGCCGCCGATGGCGCGCGGCGCCCTGCCGCCGGGCGTGATGCGTGCCGGTGGGCCCGCGGCCCAGGCCGCGCCGGCGCCCGCCGCGAATGGCAGCTGGGCGATCCAGGTGGGTGCCTTCGCCAGCGAGAACCTCGCGCGCGACGCCGCCGGCCAGGCGCGGAACGGGGCCGGCAACGGCCGCCCGACGGTCATGCCCGTGGCCCAGGGCCGCAACACGCTCTACCGCGCCCGCGTCTCCGGCCTCTCGCGCGATGCCGCGCAGAGCGCCTGCGACCGGCTGCGCGCCCGCGGCAGCTGCATGGTCATCTCACCGGACGCCTGAGTCCGGCGAGATCGCCGCGATGCGTGAAGGGCCGGGGATCTCTCCCCGGCCCTTTCCGTTTCAGGCGCCCGAGACGACGGCGCCGCCGAACTCCCGCTCCACGAACTCCTTGACCGACGGGTCCGCGTAGCCGGCCGCGAGCTTCGTCGCCCAGGGCGCCGAGGCATCCGAGCGGCGCACCACGACGAGGCAGGTATAGGGATTCGTCCGCGCGCCCTCGGCCGATTCGGCCACCAGGCTATCGCGCCCCGGCATCAGCCCGGCGGGGACCGCGTAGTTGCCGGTGATGGCCGCCGCGTCCACGTCGTCGATGGCGCGGGCGATGGTGGCGGCCTCCAGCTCCACGATCCGGATGCGCTTCGGGTTCTCGGTGATATCGGCGACCGTCGCCCGGAAGTCGGCCCCGGCGCGCAGCTTGAACAGCCCGGCCTCAGCGAGGAGCACGAGGGCGCGGCCGCCATTGGTCGGGTCGTTAGGAATGGCGACGCGGGCGCCGTTCGGCAGATCCGACAGCGCCTTCACCTTGCGGCTGAACACGGCCATGGCCGTCAGCACGGTCTTGCCGACGGGCACGAAGTCGTAGCCGCGCTGGGCCTTCTGGGCGTCGAGGAAGGGCTGATGCTGGTAGGTGTTGGCGTCGATCTCGCCGCCCTGCAGGGCGACGTTCGGCTGGATGAAGTCCGAGAACTCGGTGATGCGGACCACGAAGTTGTCGCGTGCCAGGACGTCGCGCACGCGCTCAAGCACCTGAGCATGAACGCCGGAGGTGACGCCGACGCGCAGCGGACGGGAGGCGGTGCCGAAATTCGCACCCTGAGCGAGCGCGCCCCGCGCGAGGACGAGCCCTGGCGCGGCGACCAGAAGGGAACGGCGAAGCATGGCGGCTTGATCTCCTGCGATCAGAAGGCGGGGACGACGGAACCCTGGAAGGTCGTCTCGACGAAGTTCTTCACCTCGTCGTTCTGATAGGCGGCGAGCAGGCGGCGCACCCAGGGGGCGTCCCGGTCCTTCTGCTGCACGGCGATGACGTTGGCGTAAGGGCTGTCCTTGTCCTCGATCGCGATGGAATCGCGCACGGGGTTCAGGCCGGCATTGATGGCGTAGTTCGTGTTGATGGCCGCCAGGTCCACCTCCTCCAGCGCGCGCGGAAGCTGGGCGGCTTCCAGCTCGACCACGCGGATGCGGCGGGGATTGGCGGTGATGTCGGCCACCGTGGCGCTGGAATCGGCGCCCGCCTTCAGGGTGAAGAGGCCCGCCTTGGCGAGCAGCACGAGGGCGCGGCCGCCATTGCTCGGGTCGTTCGGGACGGCGATGCGGGCACCATTCGGCACCTCCTCCGCCTTCTTGTGGCGGCGGGAGTAGAGGCCCATCGGGAAGATCATGGTCTTCGCCACGGAAACCAGCGGCAGGCGGCGGTCACGCACCGCGGCGTCCAGGAAGGGCTGGTGCTGGTAGGAATTGGCGTCCAGGTCCCCGGCGGCGAGGGCCGCGTTGGGCTGGATGTAGTCGGTGAACTCTACGATCCGGATCGCCAGCCCGTCGCGGGCCGCGATCTCGCGCACCTTCTCCATGGTTTGTGCGTGGGGCCCGGCGGTGACGCCGATGCGGAGCGGGCGCTGGGCCGTGCCCACATCCTGCGCCATGGCGGCGATCGGGGAGAGGGCGGCGAGCGCCGCCAGGGCGCCCAGGCTGCGACGGGTGGTGTTCATCGTTCGTCTTCCGTGTGTCAGCGCCGGCTGAAGCGCCGGACGAGCCAGTCGCCCAGGGATTGCAGCCCCTGGACGAAGAGGATGAGGATGGCGACCACCGTTGCCATCACCTCGGGCATGAAGCGCTGGTAGCCGAAGCGGATGCCGAGATCGCCGAGCCCCCCGCCGCCGATGGCACCCGCCATGGCCGAGTAGCCGACGAGCCCGACGAGGGTGACGGTGATGGCGGCGATCAGGCCCGGCAGGGCTTCCGGCACCAGCACGCGGGCCATGATCTGGGTGCGGGTGGCGCCCATGGCGCGCGCGGCCTCGATCACGCCGCGGTCCACCTCGCGCAGCGCGTTCTCGAACAGCCGGATGATGAAGGCGGTGGCCGCGAGGGAGAGCGGCACGAGGGCCGCCGTGGTGCCGATCGAGGTGCCGGCGACGAGGCGCGTGAAGGGTACGATCGCGACCATCAGGATGATGAAGGGTGTCGAGCGCACCGCATTCACCAGCAGGCCGAGCGGCCGGTTCAGCCAGCCATTGGGCGAGAGGCCTTCCGGCCCGGTAGTGTGCAGCAGCAGGGCGAGCGGCAGGCCGATGACGATGGCGACGACGGCGCCGCCGAAGGTCATCAGCAGCGTCTGCCAGGTCGCCTCGATCAGGAGATCGGTCAGGGCGGGGGGAAGCCAGGGGATCATGGCGCGTGCTCGGGCCCCTCGGGGGCGATGTCGGAAACGTCGAGGCCAAGGCCGCGCATCCAGGCCGTGGCCTCCGCGACGATGGGGGGCGGGCCGTAGGCGGCAAGGGCCATGAGGCCGTAGGGCTCGGCCCCGATCGCGTCGATCCGGCCAGAGACGATGTTCAGGTCCAGTCCGAAGCGACGCGAGGCCTCGCTGACCACGGCGCGCGTGGAAGAGGGGCCGGCGAAGAGCACCTGGAGAAGCCGGCGCTCCTCCCCCGGGTTCGGCGGCGGAAGCTGGGCGAGGGTGCCGGGCGGCACGACATGGCCGATCACTTCCGCCACGAAGCGCCGCGTGGTGGGGTGCCGGGGCCGGGTGAAGACGTCGAAGACGCGGCCCTGCTCGATTACGCGTCCAGCCTCCATCACCGCCACGCGGTCGCATATGGCCTTCACCACGGCCATCTCATGCGTGATCAGCAACACCGTCAGGTCCAGCCGGTCCCGTAGGGAGCGGAGGAGCGCGAGGATCTCCCCGGTCGTCTCGGGATCGAGGGCGCTGGTGGCCTCGTCGCAGAGAAGGATGCGGGGGCGGGAGGCGAGGGCGCGGGCGATGCCGACGCGCTGCTTCTGCCCGCCCGAGAGCTGGGCCGGATAGGCATCGCGGCGCGCCTCCAGCCCGACCAGGGGCAGCAGCTCGGCCACGCGCGCCTCCCGCTCGGCGCGCGGGACGCCGGCGATCTCCAGCGGGAAGGCGATGTTGCCGGCGACGGTCCGGGCGGAGAGAAGGTTGAAGTGCTGGAAGACCATGCCGATGCCGCGGCGGGCGCTCCGCAGGGCGGCGTCGTCCAGCCGCGTCATCTCCTGGCCGAGGACGGAGACCGTGCCGCTGTCCGGCCGCTCGAGCAGGTTCACGCAGCGGAGAAGGGTGGATTTGCCCGCGCCCGAGCGGCCGACGATCCCGAAGATCTCACCCGGCGCGACCTCCAGCGAGACGCCGTCCAGCGCGCGGAGCGGCGTGCCGCGGCCGCGGAACTCGCGGGCGAGATTGCGGAGCAGGATGGCCGGCGGGGAGGGGTCGGACATGGGAGGAAACCCGGAAAGAGGGGGCAGGCGCGCGGGGTCTGCCACGGATCGGGCCGAGGCGGGAACCGGCGTGACGGAACGGTTCTCGCGTCCGGATTTTGCCTGGATGAGGCGTGGTTTTCGCGATCGCACCTAAATCGTTCGTGAAACGGGGTCAATGCCGACGGCCGGGTTGCCGCCATGCGTGCCGGGCCGCACGATGCGCGCATGGATATCCAAGCTTTCGACGCGCTGGTGATCGGCGCCGGCATCGGCGGCGCCACGGCCGCGGCGCACCTGGCGACGACCCGCCGCACCGCCCTTCTCGAGGCGGAGGAGAGTGCGGGCTACCACACGACCGGCCGCTCGGCCGCCATCTGGATCCTCAATTACGGGACCCCGGACGCGCAGGTGCTGACGGCGGCTTCGGGAGGTTTCTTCCGCAACCCGCCCCCGGGCTTCGCCGACGTGCCGCTGATGACTCCGCGCCCCGTCGTGCATCTGGCGCCGCCCGAGCAGGTTCCGGCGCTGGAGGCGATGATGGCGGGCGGCGAGGAGATCGAGCCGATCACGCCCGAGGCGGTGCGGGCCATGGCGCCGGCCCTGCGGCCCGGCTACGCCGCCGCCGCCGCGATCCAGCGCAATGCCTTCGACATGGACGTGGCCGCGCTGCACGCGGGCTTCCTGCGGGCGGTGCGGGCCGCCGGCGGCGTGCTCGCCCTGCGGCAGCGAGCCGGGCGCATCTGGCAGGAGGCGGGGCGGTGGCACGCCGAGACGAGCGACGGCACCGTCTTCGCCGCGCCCGTGCTGGTGAACGCGGCGGGCGCCTGGGGGGACGAGGTCGCCCGGATAGCGGGCGTCGCGCCGCTGGGGCTGCAGCCGAAGCGGCGGACGGCGCTGATCGTCGATCCCGCGCCGCACGATGTTTCGGCCTGGCCGCTGCTCGGGGATGTCGCCCATACCTGGTACGCCCGGCCGGAGGCTCGGGCGAAGCTCATGGTGTCGCCGGCCGACGAGACGGACAGCGACCCCTGCGACGCCCAGCCGGACGAGCTGGACGTGGCCATCGCGGCGGACCGGTTCGAGCAGGCGCTCGACATTCCCGTCCGCCGGGTGGAGCACCGCTGGGCGGGCCTCCGGACCTTCACGCCGGACCGCGGGCTGGCCATCGGCCCCTCCGGCACGCCGGGCTTCTTCTGGAACTGCGGGCAGGGGGGATACGGTATCCAGACCGCCCCGGCCGCTGGCCGGCTGCTGGCGATGCTGGTGAACGAGGAGGATCCGGAAGGGCTGAGGGACATCGTGCCGCTCGTCGATCCGCGTCGCTTCGCCAAGGAGTTCGCATGAGCCCGCTGCCCAGCCACGACGATGTCCGTGCCGCCGCCGCGCGGCTGGCGGGGCGCGTCGTCCGCACGCCGATGCTGCGCCACCCCGTGCTGGACGCGCTGACGGGCGGGACGGTGCTGGTGAAGCCGGAGCCGCTGCAGCGCACCGGCTCCTTCAAGTTCCGGGGTGCGACCAACGCGGTGCTCCGCCTGGCCGAGGACAGGCGCGCTGGCGGAGTGGTGACGCATTCCTCGGGCAATCACGGGCAGGCCCTGGCCAGCGCGGCCGCCTCGGAAGGGGTGCGGGCGCTGATCGCGATGCCCGGGGACGCCCCCGCCATCAAGGTCGAGAGCACCCGGCGCTGGGGGGCGGAGATCACCTTCTTCGACCGGCTGAACACCGACCGCGAGGCCCTGGCGAAGCGATTGGCCGAGGAGCGCGGCGCCGCCCTCATCCCGCCCTTCGACCATCCGGACGTGATCGCGGGCCAGGGGACGGCGGGGCTGGAACTCGTGGAGGACGCCGCCGAGGCCGGGCTGCGGATGGACGCGATGGTCGTTTGCACCGGCGGTGGCGGGTTGGTGGCGGGCTGCGCCCTCGCGGTGGAGGGGGCGAGCCCCGGCACCGAGGTCATCGCCGCCGAGCCGGAAGGCTGGGACGACACGGCGCGGTCGCTCGCGGCGGGGGAGCGGCTGGCCGCGGACGGCAAGGGCTCCACCTTCTGCGACGCGCTGCTCTCGATCCGGCCGGGCGAGATCACCTTCGCGCTGAACCGTCCCCGCCTCGCGGGTGGCGTCGCCGTCACGGTGGAGGAGGTGCTGGCCGCCATGCGCTTCGCTTTCGACCACCTGAAGCTGGTGGTGGAGCCGGGCGGCGCGGTGGCACTGGCCGCCGTCCTCGCCGGGCGCGTGCCGGCGAGGGGGCGGACCCTTGGCGTGGTCATCAGCGGCGGGAATGTCGATCCTGCCGTTTTCGCGCGCGCCCTGGTCTGAGGTCGGCCGCCCCTAAGGGGCGGCCGGAGTGCCTCAGGAGTAGCCCTTGTTCTTGTGGTCCTCGGCGGCCTCTTCCTGGGTCTCAGCATCGGCGTTGGCGGGCTGGGACGCACCGCCGGGGCCGGGCCCCTGGGATGATGACGCACCGGAAGTGCCTCCGGCGGAGCTTCCCTGAGAGCCACCCTGCTGAGCGCCGCCGCCTTCCGCGGGCCGGAAGTCGAAGCTGCCGCCCTCGCTCTGCCAGGTCTGCACGGTCAGGACCTTCGCGCCGCCCTTGCTCTCGTGCGGGCCGTGAACCACGCCCTTGGCGTGGGTGAGGAAGGCGCCGACGGCGAGCGGCTGGCCGGCCTCGATCAGGTCGCCCTCCAGCACGAAGTGCATCTCGGAGCCGGCATCGTGGTAGTGCGCCGGGATCACCCCGCCTGCCGGCAGGTGCACGATGGAGGTGACGACGCCCTTCGAGCGGTCCTCGTTCAGGATCTGGATCTTGAACTCGCCGGTTGCGCCGGGGATCTCGAAAGGAACCGCCTCGCCGGGCTGGGCCATCCGCAAGCCGCTGTCTGCCATGTCGTGCCTCCGCTCGTTTCAGGGTTCCGAACGTGGGCAGGAAGCGGGAAGTTGCCAGGACCGGCCGATCAGGCCGCGCGCAGGTGCTCCAGCAGGCGGGGCATGAGCTCCACCAGATTGCAGGGGCGGAAGCGGGCGTCGAGCTGGTGGACGAGGATGTCGTCCCAGGCGTCCTTCACCGCCCCGGTGCTTCCAGGCAGGGCGAACAGGTAGGTGCCACCCGAGACGCCGCCGATGGCGCGGGACTGGATCGTGGAGGTGCCGATCTTCGCGTAGCTGAGCATGCGGAACAGCTCGCCGAAGCCCGTGATCTCCTTCTCCAGCACGCGGGCGAAGGCCTCCGGCGTCACGTCGCGGCCGGTGATGCCGGTGCCGCCAGTGGTGATGACGCAGTCCACCTGCGGGTCGGCGATCCAGCGGCGGAGATGGGCCTCGATGGTGTCCGCCTCGTCGCGCGCGATGGCGCGGTCGGCCAGCCGGTGGCCGGCGGCCTCGATCCGGGCGGCCAGCGTGTCGCCGGAGCGGTCGGAGGCGAGGTCGCGCGTGTCGCTGACGGTCAGCACGGCGATGTTCACGGGCAGGAAGGTGCGGCTCTCGTCGATCGGCATGGCGGCGGCTCCCGGATGGGCTGATGGATGCGCTGGTATCTGGCGGGTCATATGGGATGCGGGCCGCCGGGCCATCCCCCTTCGCGGACGACGGCCGGCATGGCATCGTCGGCGGGTCAAGGTCCCGGAGGAACGCCGCGTGCCCCGCCTGCTGAACATCGCCGGTCTTGTGGCCTTCGCGGCGGGCGCGGTGTCCCTGGCCTTCGCGGTCTACATCCTCCTCACGGGCGTGATCGGCTGGAACCCCTTCGGCAGCTATATCCGGCCGATGTTCGCGGGTCTCCAGACCATGGGAGTCATGCTGGCGCTGGGCCTCGTTCTGCTCGTTGCCGGCGCCGTGCTGGCCCAGGTCTCGGTCCGCGCCGAGGCGGGGCGGGGCAAGCGGACCCCGGCCCACTGAGCGCGGCCGGGGGCTCACCACTCCCCGAGGAAAACCCCTGCCCGCTTGTGGCTGTCCGTGCGCAGCTCCGCCTCCGCCCAGGTGATAGTGGTGCGGCGCTTCAGCCCCTGGAACCAAGCCAGCAGCCGCTCCCGCATCTCCCGGCAGGTCTCGGCCATGGCGGGGTCGTCGCCGAGATCGTGCAGTTCCTGCGGGTCGGCGGCGAGGTCGAAAAGCATCGGCCGCAGGCCGCCGGTCCAGTGGACGTATTTCCAACGCTCGGTGCGGACCATCCAGGCGTGGTGATGGCCGGTCGGCAGGCCGAGGCGGCGGCGGGCGCCGCGGAAGGTCCAGTCCAGCTCCGAGAAGGCGGCGTCGCGCCAGGCCACCTCCCGTCCGCGCGTGAGCGGCAGGAGGGAACGGCCCTCCACCACGTGCTCGGCGGGCTCGAGGCCGAGCGCGTCCAGGATCGTGGGCACCACGTCGATTGCCTCGGCGAAGCGGTTCTCGACCGTGCCGCGCGTCGCGTCCGCCTCGGCCGAGGGATCGTAGAGGATGAAGGGCACGCGCTGCACGGGGTCGTGGAACAGTTCCTTCTCGCCGAGCCAGTGGTCGCCGAGGTAGTCGCCGTGGTCGGCGCAGAAGACGACGAGCGTGTCCTTCCAGCGGCCGAGCCGCTCCATCGCCTCCCATACCCGGCCGAGATGGTGGTCGAGCTGGGCGATAAGGCCCTGATAGGCCGGGCGCACCGTCGCGATGGTCTCGTCGCGGGCGAAGTTCCGGGCGACTTCCTCGTTCTGGAACTCGCGGAGGACAGGGTGCGCGCCGGGGCCGCGCTCCGCCTCGCCGCGCACGACGGGGAGGCAGTCCTCCGGCCGGAACATCTGATGGTACGGGGCGGGCGCGATGTAGGGCCAGTGCGGCTTGACATAGGAGAGGTGGAGCACCCAGGGCTTGTCCCCCTGCTCCTCCATGAAGCGAATGCCGAGGTCGGTGGTATAGGCGGTCTCGCTGTGCTCCTCCCTGACACGGGAGGGATAGCGGGCGTTGCGCATCTTCCAGCCGGAGAGCGGGCCGTCCGGGCCATCGACGGCGATGACGTAGTCCGTCCAGGGGTCGGGGCTGTCATAGCCCTTGGCGCGCAGCCAGTCGGCATAGGCTGAATCGGGCTCGCCGTGATGGCCGTCATGGCGGTCCACAAGGGTGAACCAGCCCTCGTCGAGCAGCACCTTGAGCTCGCTCGCGCCATCCACCTCCAGGCGCTTCTGGCCGCGGGCATCGGGCAGCACATGCGTCTTGCCGGCCAGCGCAAGGCTGCGCCCGGCCTCCCGCAGGTGCCAGCCGAGCGTCACCTCGCCGACCGAGAGCGGCACGCGGTTATGGGTGGCGCCGTGCGAGGAGACGTAGCGGCCGGTGTAGTAGGACATGCGCGAGGGCCCGCAGATGCCGGACTGGACGTAGGCCTGGGCGAAGCGCACCCCGCGCGCCGCGAGCGCGTCGAGGTTCGGCGTGGGCAGGTGCGGGTGGCCGGCGCAGGACATATGGTCCCAGCGGAACTGGTCCGACATCACGAAGAGAACGTTCCTGGCGGTCATCGCGCCCTTGCTTCCGGCTGTTTCCTGCCCCCAGGCTAGGCGCAAGAGAGGACCGGCGGTAGGCCGGGTACCAGGGGGCGAGCCGTGGCAAGAATGGTGATCACACGGCGGGCGGCGGGAATGCTGGCCTTGGCCGCCGTGGCCCCCGCAAGGGCGCAGGTCGAGGCGATGCGGATCGTCGCCGCCTTCCCGCCGGGCGCGGCCCTCGACGGGGTGGCGCGGCTGCTGGCCGAAGGGGCCTTGCGCGGCGAGGCGGCGCGGCTGCGCGGCACGGTCGTGGTGGACAACCGGCCGGGAGCCAACGGCAACATCGCCGCGGCCGGGGTCGCGCGCGCCCCGGCGGACGGGCGGACCCTGCTGCTGGCGATCGACACCAC
Organism: Roseomonas sp. KE2513; assembly: GCF_016107305.1. Classification (GTDB taxonomy): domain Bacteria; phylum Pseudomonadota; class Alphaproteobacteria; order Acetobacterales; family Acetobacteraceae; genus Roseomonas. The sequence continues at coordinate 92,767 of NZ_RCVR01000015.1, read as the reverse complement.
CTTCAGCCTCAACCCGCATCTCTACGCCAATCCGGGCTTCGATCCCGCGCGTGACCTCGAGCCGGTGGCCATCGCGGGCACCTTTCCGCTGGCGCTGCTGGTGAACCCCACCTCCGGCATCACCGATCTCGCGGGGCTTGCGGCGGCGGCGCGGGCCCGGCCGCTTCTCTACGCCTCGGCGGGCAGCGGCTCGCCCGGGCACTTGGCGATGGAGGCGCTGCGGGCGGCCCTCGGCCTGCCGGCCTCCGCCTTCGAGCACGTGCCCTTCCGCGGCAATGCGGAGGCGCTGACCAGCCTCATCGCCGGGCAGGTCTCGGTCGGGTTCCTTGCCGTGGGTGGCGGCGCCGACTTCGTGCGGGACGGGCGGCTGCGTGGGCTGGCCGTCTCGGGCACCCACCGGATGGAGATGCTGCCCGAGGCCCCGACGGTGGCCGAACTGGGCCATCCGGGCTTCGACGTGCGCTTCGCCTTCGTGCTGGTCGCCCCACGCGGGCTGCCGGCGGAGATGCGGCGGGACTGGGCCGGGCTGGTCGCCGCCGTCATGGCCCAACCGGGAACGCGGGCGCGGCTCGCGGCCTGGGGGGTGGATGCCGAGGCGGGCGGGCCCGAGGAGGCCGCGGCCTGGATCGCCGCCGCGGGGGAGCGATGGGGCAGGATCGCGCGGGAGACCGGGATGAAGGTCGGCTGATGAACCGGATGCCTCACCCAGGCCGGCGGCGGGCGCTCGGCCTTGCCTCGGGTGTTCTTCTCGGCACGGCGCGCAGGGTCGAGGCGCAGGCGCCGGACCCCTACCGGATCGTCGTCCCCTTCCCACCGGGCGCCGCCTCGGACGGCATCGCCAGGCTGCTGGCCGATCGGATGCTGCGGCCCGGTGCGGCGCCGGGCTCCGGGGGCACTGTGATCGTGGACAACCGCGCCGGCGCCGGCGGCAACCTAGCGGGGGCGCAGGTGGCGCGCGCCCGGCCGGACGGGCGCACGCTGCTGCTGACGATCGACACCACGCTGACGGTGAACCCTCATCTCTATGCCGATCTCGGCTACGACCCGGAGGTACTGGAGCCGGTGGCGGTGCTCGGGACCTTCGCCCAGGTCCTCCTCGCTCATCCCTCCTCGGGGATCGCCAGCATGGCGGAGTTCCTGGCGAAGGCACGGCAGGGCGGGCTTCCCTATGCCTCGGGCGGGGTGGGCACGCCGGGGCAGCTCGTGATGGAGGCCTTCCGCCTGGCCGCGGGGTTGCCGGCGGCGGCGCTCGTCCACGTGCCCTATCGCGGCTCCGGGCCTGCCCTGACCGACCTCGTGGCCGGCAACGTGCCGGTCGGGTTCCTGGCGATCTCGGGGGCGCCCGAATTCGTTCGAAGCGAACAGGTGCGCGCGCTCGCCGTCTCCAGCGCCGAGCGGCTGGACACCCTGCCGGGCGTGCCGACGCTCGGCGAGGTGGGCTTCCCCGGCCTCGACATGGAGTTCGCCAACCTGCTGATGGCGCCTCGCGGCCTGCCGCCCGGCCTCGCGGCAGGGATCGCCTCGCAGGCGATCGGGATGCTGCGAGAGGAGGCGGTGCGCGCCCGCTTCGCCAACTGGAACCTCTCGACCCGGGCCGGCGGGCCGGCGGAGGCGGGGGAATGGATCACCCGGGCGCGGCCACGCTGGGGCGAGGTGGTGCGAGCGACCGGAATGCAGGCCGGATAGCGGCGGGGAGGCCGCCCCGTCAGCCCGCCGGCGCCCAGGAGGAGACCCGGTCCGCCGCGGCCTCCCAGCCCTCGTCGAGCATCAGCAGGTGCCCGGTTCCCGGCAGGAGGCGGGCCGCGACGCCGTGCCAGCCGGCGCAGCGCTCCATGGCGTCCCGTGGGATCAGCCGGTCGTATTCCGCGCCGAGGACGAGCACGGGGCGGCCATGGATCCAGCCGGGCGTGACGGGCTGGGGCATCTGCGCCTCCATCAGGGCGGCCGGGGATTCGTCCCGCAGGCGCACTGCGTGGGCCATGGCGGTGGCCGGGTCCATGGCCGGACCGAAGAGGCCCCTCGCGAGGGCGGGGGAGGGCTCGCCGGAGCCGGTCAGGCGGGCGACCTCGGCCCAGAGGATCGGATCGGAGGCGGCGAGATGGGCGTTGGACCACCAGAGGCCCTCGGGAGGCACCGGTGCCAGAAGGGCGGCCCCGCGAACCCGGCTGTCGTCCATCAGCCGCTGGGCGATGAGGGCGCCGAGCGAGTGGCCGACCAGCACCGCTGGCCCCTCCTCAAGCGCTTCCCGCACGGCTGCCACCCGCTCCGACAGGGTCGCGGCGTGGAGCGTCACCGCGATGCAGGGGTGCCCCGCCCGGGCAAGGCGCTGGGCGAAGCCGTCTGCCCAGATCCAGGGACCGCAGGCGGCGCCGTGGAGAAGAATGAGGCGCGTCAGGTGCGGCGTGCCGGCGGGCGGGTCGAAGCGCAGGGTCATACCCCCAGCCCTGCCACAGCGGCGTCCGCAACGCGACGCTTGCGGAGAACGTCCACGGTGGCCTGCGCGGTGCTCGTGGCCACCCCCATCCGCTGCATGGCGAAGTCCGCAATCCCCAACGCCACCTCGCGCTCGCCCATCACGGCGAGGCCGGTGGAGTCCTGGGCGTTGAGCCACTCCACCTCGGAATCGTGATGGGCGCGGACGGCCACCTCGATGCCCGGGTTGGCGGCCCGGGCCAGCTCGACCACGCGGCGCGCCTCCCAGGCCAGCGGCAGGGTCACGATCAGCAGGCGGGCGCGGGCGACGTGGGCGGCCTCCAGCATCTCGGCCTGGGTCGCGTTGCCCCAGAGGACAGGAACGGCCTGGCGGCCCAGCACCTCGGAGCGGTGGCGGTCGTCCTCCACCACGACGAGGGGAAGATGGTGGCGGCGGAGCGCCGCGGCGACGAGCACGCCCACGCGGCCGTAGCCGACGAGGATGGCGTGGCCCTCCATCCGCGGCAGTTGGGCGAGCAGGCGGGACCGGCCGTCCTCCGCTGGCGGCGTCCGGCCGGGGAGGCGGGCGGCGAGCGCGGTGAGGGCGCGGAAGGTCAGGGGCATGAGGAGGATGGCGCCGAAGCTGCCCATCAGGATCGGGCCGCGCAGCGCGTCCGGCAGGATGCCCTGGCCGATCGCCAGCTCCATCAGCACGAAGGAGAACTCGCCGACCTGGGCGAGGGCGGCCGCGACCACGGCGGCGGTGGGCGGCGCGACGCGCAGCGCGACCAGCAGGGCGAAGGTCGCGCCCCCGGTGCCCACCAGGACCACGGCAAGGGCCAGGACCGAGGTGACGGGCGCGTCCAGCACCCTGAACGGGTCGAGCAGCATGCCGACCGAGACGAAGAAGATGGCGGCGAAGATCCGCTGGAGCGGCAGGGTTTCGGCCGCGGCCTGGTGGCCGAGGTCGCTCTCTCCGAGGATCGCACCCGCGAAGAAGGCGCCGAGCGCGAAGGAGACGCCGAAGAGGGAGGCAGCCTCGAAGGCAACGCCGAGCGCCACCACCACGACGGCCAGGGTGAACAGCTCGCGCGAGCCGGAGCGGGCCACCTGGCGCAGCGCCCAGGGCAGCACGCGGCGGCCGACCACCAGCATGATCCCCGCGAAGGCGGCGAGCTTTACGAGGGCGAGCAGCACCGCCTCCACCAGACCGCTCTCCTGCCCACCGGCCGCCGCGGGCACGAGCACGAGGCCCAACACCACCAGGAGGTCCTGCAGGACGAGCCAGCCGAGCGCGATCCGCGCGGCCTCGCCGGAGAGGTGCCCCCGCTCCTCCAGGGCGCGCGTGGCGACGGCGGTGGAGGCGATGGCGAGGGCAAGGCCGAAGACGAGGGCAGGGCCGAAGCCGAGCCCGGGCAGCGTCATGCCCAGCGCGGCGCCGAGCAGCGTGCCGATCGCGACCTGCCCCATGGCGCCGGGCACGGCGACGCGCCAGACCGCCAGCAGGTCGCGCGGCTGGAAGTGCAGCCCGACGCCGAAGAGGAGGAGGCCCACGCCCGCCTCCGCCATGGTCCGGGTGAACTCCCCGTCGATGGTCATGCCGGGGGTATGGGGACCGATCGCAACGCCCGCGACGAGGTAGCCGACGAGCGGCGGAAGGCGGAGCGCCCGCGCGGCCAGGCCGAAGGCGAAGGCGGCGGCGAGCCCGATGACAAGGCTCGCGAGGAAATTGGGCGCGTGCTCCATTCAGTCCCTTCTCGCAGGCCGCGGCGGTCAGGGCCAGAGGCGGAACGAGGGCGCCGTCCCGAAGGGATTCTCAGCCGAGAATGACAAGCACCACGCTGAGGACGATGAGCAGCGCGCCCACGGCGTCGCGGGCCCGCAGCGGTTCCTTGAGGTACCAGCGGCCGAAGGCGAGGGTGAAGACGATCTCCACCTGCCCGACCGAGCGCACCAGGGCTACGGGAGCGAGGGCGAAGCCGGAGAACCAACAGGCCGAGCCGAGCGCGGAGAGCAGCCCGACCGGCGCCGCGTTGCGCCAGTTGCGCAATACCCCGGTCATCGCGCCCGGTTCCCGCGCCAGCAGCCAGGCGCCCTGCAGGAGCGCCTGCATGACATTGGTGACAACCACGGTGCAGAGCGCGCCCAGCACCGTGTCCGCCGCGGCGAGGTCCTGATTGGCCGCGCGGATCGTGATGCCCGTCAGCCCGAAGCAACTGCCGGCCGCGAGCCCGCAGAGAGCCGCGGGCTGGGCCGTGGCCCGCAGCGCCTGGCCGAGGCTCGAGACCTGGCCTGCCATGGAGAGCCAGAGCACCGCGCAAACCCCCAGGGCGATGCCGGCCCAGCTGAGGGGCGAGAGGTGCTCGCCGAGAAGGATGATCGCGAAGACCGCGCCCTGCAGGGCCTCGGTCTTGGAATAAGCGGTGCCGACGGCAAAGCCGCGCGGGGCGAAGGACGCAATGAGAAAGACGGTGCCAAAGATCTGCAGCACGCCGCCGGCGGCGCAGAGCAGGAGGGCACGCGGGCCGAAATGGGGAATGGTGCCGTCCGTGATCCACCACCAGCCGGTGAGGAGGACAAGGCCGGGCGGCACGCCGTAGAGGTAGCGGACGGCGGCGGCGGCATTGAGGGAGAGAGTGCCGCGAAGTTTCTGCTGGAGGGCGGTGCGCCAGCATTGGAAGAGCGCGGCGGAAAGCGTGGCGGCGAGCCAGAGGGGCATGGGGTGTCAGCGCGTCCGGGCAAGGAGGGGCTATCGCGGCCAAGGCGGCGCAAGCTGGATGGGGTCGTCCTCGGCCGCGGGCCCGTCAATTCGCGCAACTGGCCCAGAAGGGGGACGTTCCCCCCCAAGCCTTCATGCCGATGGGCGGAACGCGACGCCCCTCACGGGCGCCCCCGAGCTTGATCGATTGCGAGGACTGCATGGCCAGAAAAGTCAGCGACTTCTTCTGGGAGCGCCTGCACGCCTGGGGCGTGCGCCGCGTCTTCGGCTATCCAGGCGACGGGGTGAACGGCTTGCTCGGCGGCCTGCAACGCTTCGGCACCGACAAGATCGGCTTCGTGCAGGTGCGCCACGAGGAGATGGCGGCCTTCATGGCGAGCGCCCACTCGAAGTTCACCGGCGAGGTGGGGGTGTGCCTCGCGACCAGCGGGCCCGGGGCCACGCATCTCCTCACGGGCATGTACGACGCGGCGGGCGACCACGTGCCGATGCTGGCGATCGCGGGCCACACGGTTCGCCCCGCGATCGGCGGCCACTACCAGCAGGAGGTGGACCTGATGACCGCCTTCAAGGACGTGGCGGGCGCCTTCGTGCAGCAGGCGACGGTGCCCGCGCAGATGCGCCACCTGGTGGACCGCGCCATGCGCACCGCCATGGGCGAGCGGCGGGTCACAGCCCTCATCATTCCGAACGATCTCTCGGAGGAGAGCTACGAGGATCCACCGCACGCCCACGGCACGATCCATTCCGGCGTGGGCTGGACGCCGCCCCGCGTCATTCCGCGCGATGAGGACCTGCGGCGCGCCGCGGCCGTGCTGAACGAGGGAAAGCGCGTCGCAATCCTCGTCGGCGCCGGTGCGCTGGGGGCGGTGCCGGAGCTGGAGGCGGTGGCGGACCGGCTCGGCGCCGGGGCGGCCAAGGCGCTGCTCGGCAAGGACGTGCTGCCGGACGACCTGCCCTGGGTGACCGGCACGATCGGGCTGCTGGGCACGCGGCCGAGCTGGAACCTGATGCAGGAGTGCGACACGCTGCTGATGGTCGGCTCCAGCTTTCCCTGGTCGGAGTTCCTGCCGAAGGAGGGCCAGGCGCGGGGTGTGCAGATCGACCTGCAGCCCGCCATGCTCAGCCTGCGCTACCCGATGGAGGTGCCGCTCACGGGCGATGCGGCCGAAACGCTGCGCGCCCTGCTGCCCCTGCTGGAGGCCAAGGAGGACGGCTCCTGGCGCGAGCGGATCGCGGCGGACAACCAGGAATGGCACGAGTTGCTGGAGAAGCGGGCACGGGCCGAGGCCGATCCGATCAACCCGCAGCTGCCCTTCCAGGAGCTCTCCCCCCGCCTGCCGGACGGGGTGATCCTGACGAGTGACTCCGGCTCCTGCGTGAACTGGTACGCGCGGAACCTGCGGATGCGGCGGGGAATGCGGGGCTCGCTCTCGGGCAGCCTGGCCAGCATGGGGGCGGCGGTGCCCTACGCCTTCGCGGCGAAGATGGCGCATCCGGACCGGCCGGTGATCGCGATGCTCGGCGACGGCGCCATGCAGATGAACAACATGGCGGAGCTGATCACGGTGGCGCAGCACTGGCGCTCCTGGTCGAACCCCACCTGGATCTGCATCGTGCTGAACAACCAGGATCTGAACGAGGTTACCTGGGAGCAGCGGGTGATGGAGGGGATGCCGAAGTTCCTCGACACGCAGCGGCTGCCCGACTTTCCCTATCACCGCTTTGCGGAGCTGGCGGGGCTGCGGGGCATCTTCGTGGACGACCCGGCCAAAGTCGGGGAAGCGCTGGACCAGGCGCTGGCCTCCGACCGGCCGGTGGTGCTCGAGTTCCGCACGGACCCGAACGTGGCACCCCTGCCGCCGCATACCCAGGTGCAGCAGGCCTCCCACCTCGTTTCCGCGCTGCTGCACGATCCGGAGCGGGGGCAGGTGATCCTCGACACGGCGCGGCAGGTGATGAGCGCGGTGCTGCCGGGCCGGAAGGATTGAGTCGAGGATGCGGGCGGCCGCATCTTCGCCACGCGGCACTGCGAGGTTGCGCCGCATGAAGCGAACTCTCCTCCTCGCCGCGTTCCTCTGCGGCCCGGTTCTCTGTGGCTGGGGACCGGCCATGGCCGATGCCGTGCCGGTCTATCCAGGGCCGGGCACGCTGCTCCGGCTCGCCGAAGCGGCCGAGGTGACGCGCGTGCCGAACGAGGTGAGCGCGACCCTTCGGTACGAGGCGCGGGAGGCCAGCCCCGCGGCCACGCAGGCGGCCGTGAACCGCACCATGGCAGCGGCGCTGGAGACGGCGCGGGGCGCCGCGGGCGTGACCGCCTCGACCGGGACCTACGGCACCTACCGGCAGGAGGATCCGCCGCGCTGGGTGGCCAGCCAGAGCCTGAACCTGCGGGCGCCGGATCAGTCAGCCCTGCTCGATCTTCTGGGCACGCTCCAGTCCCGCGGGCTGGCCCTGGCCGGGATGGGCCACGGGCTGACCCGCGACGCCCAGCGCACGGCGAGGCAGGAGGCCACCGCCCTGGCGCTGGACGCCCTGCGGCGCCGGGCCGACGCGCTGGCCGCCGGGATCGGGATGCGGGTGGAGCGGATCGCCGAGATCAACCTCGATACCGGCGACGTGCCCCCGCCGCGGCCGATGATGGCAGCCATGGCGCGCGGCGCCCCGGCCCCTGTGGCCCAGGCCGAGGATATCGTGGTTACCGCTTCGGCCCAGGCCGTCGTGGTGCTTGTGCCGCGGTGATGCCGGCGGGTTGACGGGGCGGGCAGGGAGCGGGACCGTCCGGCCCGAGAATCCGGAGGAAACCCGATGCCGCGTCCGCTCGCCCTGCTCGGCGCGATGGCCTTCGCCATGCTGGCGGCGATGCCCGTCCAGGCGCAGACCCAGCCCCCCGTCCGCCTCATCGTCGGTTTCCCGCCGGGGGGTGGAATCGACCTGCTGACCCGCGTCATGGGGGAGGGGCTGTCGGCCCGGTTGGGACGGACGGTGGTGGTGGAGAACCGCACAGGGGCGGGCGGCAACCTCGCGGCGGATGCCGTGGCCAAGGCGGCGCCGGACGGGAACGTGCTCGGCGCCGTGCCCGCCGGGCCGCTGGTAATCAACCGCCACATCTACCGCAGCATGCCCTTCGACCCGCTGGCGGACTTCACGCCGATCAGCCGCTTCGCCGCCATCCCCGTGATCTTCCTGGCGGCACCGCGGGCGGGGATCACCGATATCGCCTCCCTTCGCGCTGCGCTGGAGAAGGGGCCGCTGCCCTGCGGCACGCCGGGGGCGGGGACGACGCAGCATCTGGCGGTCTCGCTGCTGATGCGGGAGCTCGGGCGGGAATGCACCATCGTGCACTACCGCGGCACCGGTCCGGCCCTGCCCGACCTGCTGACCGGGACGATCTCCCTCTACACGGACACGGTCGTCACCGGGCTGCCACCGGCACGGGACGGGCGGGCGCGGGCCATCGCGATCGCCTCCCCCGCGCGTTCCGCCCTCGCGCCGGACATCCCGGTGGTGGCGGAGTCCGTGCCGGGCTTCGTGGCGGAAACCTGGCTCGCCCTCGTCGGCCCGCGCGGCCTGCCGGAAGCCATGGCGGCGCGGCTGGAAGGCGTGATGATCGAGATCGCCCGCGATCCCGCCGTCGCGGCCCGGCTGAGGGAGCTGGCCGCGGAGCCCGTCGGCTCCACCCGGGCGGAGCTGGCGGAGACGATCCGGGCGCAAGACGCTGTCTGGGGGCCGGTGGCCCGCGCGGCGAACGTTACGGCCGACTGAGGCGTCCCACCCCGCGTGGGGGGGCCTTCCCGAGGCGCCGGGACGGGGCCGCTCCCACATGCGATGATGCCGCCCGATGTCACCGATTCTCGCCGGGTTGCTCTTCCAATTCGCGGCCATCGCCCTCTTCGTCGTGCTGGACACGCTGACGAAGGTGCTGACGGCCCATTACCCCGTCCCGCAGATCGTCTTCATGCGCTTCGTCTTCCACACGGTGATGGTGGGGCTGGCGCTACGTCTGGCCACGGGCCGCCTGCCCTGGCGCAGCCGCGCGCCGGGGATGGAGGCGGTGCGGAGCCTCTGCCTGCTCGTGGCCAACGGGTTCTTCGTGGTGGCGCTGTTCCACATCCCCCTGGCGGACGCCTCCGCGGTCACCTTCGCCTCCCCCATCTTCACCGCCGCCCTCGCCGCCCTGGTGCTGGGGGAGACGGTGGGGCGGCGGCGTTGGGCGGGCATCGCGATCGGGCTGGTGGGCGTCATGGTCGCGCTGCGGCCGCCCTTCCTGACCGGGGAGACGCCGCACTGGGCGCTGTTCCTGCCGCTCGGCACCGCCTTCGCCTTCGCGGCCTACCAGATCCTGACCCGCAAGCTCTCGGTGGTGGATCCGCCGGGCACCATCATCCTGCATACCGGGCTTGCCGCCGGGGCGGTCGCGGCGCTGGCGCAGCCCCTCGTCTGGCAGGCGCCCGACGGCTTCGGCTGGCTGCTGATGGCGCTTACCGGGGTTTTCGGGGGCGGCGGGCACTACCTGCTGATCCAGGCCTATTCCCGTGCCCCGGCCAGCATCCTCGCGCCGATGACCTATACCCAGCTCATCTGGGCCACCCTCTCCTCCGCCCTGTTCTTCGGGGACCCGCCGGACCGCTGGACCCTGCTGGGGGCGGCGGTGATCGCGACGGGCGGCGTGGTGGTCGCCTGGCCGGAGCGTCGGCGGTAAGCGGCCGGAAGACGCGTCGGCCCTCCTGAGCCCGGCTGCGAGTCCCGTCCCCTGCGGCTGCATGTCGAGCACCGCGGCTGATTGACGCTCCCCTCCCGCGCCCCGTTGACCGCGCCCCCGCCGCGCCACAGCCTGCGCCCAGCAAGGAGGAGCGCCATGGCCGATTACGGGATGATCTCAGTGGAGACGCGCGGCAAGGTGGGGCTGGTCACGCTCAACCGGCCAGCCGCACTCAACGCCCTCTGCGACCAGCTGATGACGGAGCTGGGCGGGGCCCTCAAGTCCTTCGACGCCGACGCCTCGGTGGGCGCCATCGTGCTCACCGGCAGCGAGAAGGCCTTCGCGGCTGGCGCTGATATCAAGGAGATGAAGGACCGAACCTACCCGGCCGTGCACTTCGAGGACTTCATCGGCAACAAGTGGGAGACGGTGCTTACCATCAAGAAGCCAGTGATCGCGGCGGTGGCGGGCTTTGCGCTCGGCGGCGGCTGCGAGCTTGCGATGATGTGCGACATCATCATCGCCGCCGAGAACGCGAAGTTCGGTCAGCCCGAGATCCGACTCGGCATCATCCCGGGCGCCGGCGGCTCGCAGCGGCTGACGCGCGCGGTGGGCAAGTCGAAGGCGATGGACCTGATCCTCACTGGCCGGATGATGGATGCGGCCGAGGCGGAGCGCTCCAATCTCGTCACCCGCGTGGTGCCGGTGGAGAGCCTCGTGGATGAGGCCGTGAAGATGGGCGAGTCGATCGCCGCCTTCTCGCAGCCCTCCGTCGCCATGGCCAAGGAGGCGGTGAACGCCGCCTACGAGCTCTCGCTCCGCGAAGGGGTGCGGCTGGAGCGGCGGCTGTTCCACAGCCTGTTCGCGACCGAGGACCAGAAGGAGGGGATGGCCGCCTTTGCCGAAAAGCGGAAGCCAGCCTTCCGCAATGCCTGAGAGGGGGTGGACCTCTTTCCTTGACTCCCCGGGGGGCTGTGGATAGAACGCCCCCCTTCCTGCGGCCGTCCCCGGCGGACCGCGCCCCATGAACATTCCGACTGGTATTCTCAGCTCCCATGGCGAACACCGCTTCCGCGCGTAAGCGCATCCGGCAGAACGAGAAGCGCCTCGAGCGCAACCGCGCCCGGCGCTCGCGCGTCCGCACCTTCCTGCGGGCCGTCGAGGACGCGATCACGGGCGGCGACAAGGCGAAGGCCCAGGAGGCGTTCCGCCTGGCCCAGCCCGAGCTGCAGCGCGCGGCCGACAAGGGTGTGACGCACGACAACACCGTGGCGCGCAAGCTGTCGCGCCTGTCGGCGCGCATCAAGGCGCTCGGCGCCGCGGCCTGAGGAAGTAAAGGCGCCCTTCCGGGCGTTCTTGTGCAAGTCGTCCCCGAGTAAAGTCGTGAGGCAAATGCGTCACGGTGCTTGTGCGCCGTGGCGCTTTTTCTTGCGTGTTGCTCTCGTGTCTTTGGCGTGAACGTGTTTGGCGTTTGCGGCGGACGGGATGGCAAGTTACCTTTCGTGATGCAGGGTCCGTCCACGCGTTGCCGCGGGGATGAATGAGGGGGCTTCGGGTGGATCGCATGCCGGATCAGCACGCCAATGCCTCGCCCGCCGCATCCGCTACCGGTTCCGTGGACGACGTGCGGCTGGATGCGGCCTGGGCGAGGATCCGCGGCCGTTTGCGCGAGGAAGTGGGCGAGGCCGAGTACCGCACCTGGCTTCGCCAACTGACGCTCGCGGGCGTGGAGGGCGAGGAGGCGATCGTCCATGTGCCCACGCGCTTCCTGCGGGACTGGCTGCGCGGGCAGTACGGCGACCGGCTGAGGGCTCTCTGGCAGGCCGAGTCCGTGGGCGTGAGGCGCGTGGACATTCGCGTCGCGTCCCCGCAGGCGGCGCGCGAAACCGTGGCGGTGCCTGACGGCGCTGACCTCGCGGAGCCGCTGCCGGCGACGCGCCCGCCGAGCGAAGCCGTCCGCGCCGAGTCGCAGAAGGTCGATGCGCGCGGGGACTGGGCCGCGCCGCTCGACCCGCGCTTCACCTTCGACAGCTTCATCGTTGGCAAGCCCAATGAATTCGCCCATGCCTGCGCGCGTCGCGTGGCGGAGAAGCCGAACTCGCCTGGCTTCAACCCGCTGTTCCTCTACGGTGGCGTCGGGCTGGGCAAGACGCACCTGATGCACGCGATCGCCTGGGCCATCCGCGAGCCGCAGGCCGGCAGCGGCGGGCGCTCCGTCGCCTATATGAGCGCGGAGAAGTTCATGTACCGCTTCATCGCGGCGCTGCGCTCGCAGTCCACGATGGAGTTCAAGGAGAGCCTTCGCTCCGTCGACGTGCTGATGATCGACGACCTGCAATTCCTGATCGGCAAGGACAACACGCAGGAGGAGTTCTTCCACACCTTCAACGCGCTGGTGGACCAGGGCAAGCAGATCGTCGTCTCCTCCGACAAGCCGCCCTCGGACCTGGCGGGGCTGGAGGACCGGCTGCGGACGCGGCTGGGCTGCGGCATGGTGGCCGACATCCACGCGACCACTTACGAGCTGCGCATCTCCATCCTCGAGAGCAAGGCGAACGCTGCCCAGGTGGACGTGCCGGCGCGGGTGCTGGAATTCCTTGCGCACAAGATCACCTCCAACGTGCGCGAGCTGGAGGGGGCGCTGAACCGGCTGATCGCGCACGCGAACCTCTTCGGCCGGCCGGTGACGCTCGAGTCCTGCCAGGAGGTGCTGCACGACATCCTCCGCGCCCACGACCGCCGCGTGACGATCGAGGAAATCCAGAAGCGGGTGGCCGAGCACTACAACATCCGCCTGACCGACATGTCCTCGGCCCGGCGGGCGCGGAACGTGGCGCGGCCGCGGCAGGTGGCGATGTATCTCTCAAAGCAGCTCACCTCCCGCTCCCTGCCCGAGATCGGGCGGCGCTTCGGCAACCGGGACCACACCACCGTCATGCACGCCGTCTCCCGCGTGGCCGAGCTGATGCAGGGCGATGCCGGCTTCGCCGAGGATGTGGAGCTGCTCCGGCGCATGCTGGAGACCTGAGGGGCGGGCCTCCCGCTTCGGGCGCTAGGCTTCACGCCGAGTTTTCACGATGATAGAGGGCTCACTCGGGGGCTCTCCGCCCCCGATGGCGTTGCGGGGGGTGGCGGCGATGAAGTTCACGGTGGACCGGGCTGTGCTCCTGAAGGCCCTTGCCCATGTGCAGGGTGTGGTGGAGCGTCGCAACACCATCCCGATCCTGGCGAATGTCCTCATGGATGCGACCAAGGACGGGCTGCGGCTGACCGCGACCGACATGGAGATCGCGATCGTCGAGGAGATCGGCGGTGTCGAGGTGGCCCGCGAGGGCCGCTGTACCGCCCCCGCCGCGACCCTGCTCGAGATCGTCCGCAAGCTGCCCGACGGCGCCAAGGTCGAGCTGGACCATCGCGGCGGCGACGCGCCGCTGGCGCTGCGCGCCGGCCGCTACAACACGGGCCTGATGGTGCTGCCGGTCGAGGACTTCCCCTCCATGACCGAGGGCAAGCTGCCGCACCGCTTCTCTCTGACCGCCGGCATGCTGCGCGACCTGGTGGACCGCACGAAGTTCGCGATCTCGACCGAGGAGACGCGCTACTACCTCAACGGCATCTATCTCCACGCTCCCGAAGTGGCGGGGGCGAAGGTGCTGCGGGCGGTCGCGACCGACGGCCACCGCCTCGCCCGCGTCGAGGAGCCGCTGCCGGAGGGCGCGGCCGGGATGCCCGGCGTGATCGTGCCGCGCAAGACCGTCAACGAGCTCCGCAAGCTGGCCGATGAGACAATGGAGGAGATCGAGTTCCGGCTCTCCGACACGAAGCTCCAGGTGAAGCTCGGCACGGTGACGCTGACGAGCAAGCTCATCGACGGCACCTTCCCCGACTACGAGCGGGTGATCCCGAAGGGCAACGACCGGGTGCTCTCGGTGGACAAGACCGCCTTCGCCGCCGCGGTGGACCGGGTGGCGGCGATCAGCAGCGAGCGCTCGCGTCCCGTGAAGCTTTCGCTGGAGAAGAACCACCTTCTCCTCACGGCCGCCTCCCCCGAGCAGGGTCAGGCGCAGGAGGAGCTGGACAACGACACCGTCAGCTACGACGCCGCCCCGCTCGAGATCGGCTTCCAGGCCCGCTACCTGAAGGACATCACGGACCAGGTGGACGGGCAGGTGGAGTTCCGCTTCGCCGACGGTTCGGCGCCGACCATCGTGCAGGACGCGGCCAAGCCCGCGGCGCTCTACGTCCTCATGCCCATGCGGGTGTGAGGGCCGTCGGCTAGTCCTGCAGCTCCAACAGGTCGAGCGGGATGTAGCCGCTCACCGTCGGGCTGGTGACCTCGGCCCACTGGCGGCCATTCGCGACGAGCTGCCGAAGGACGGCAACCCGGTTGCCCCGGCCAATCGGCTGCTCGGTTGCCCTTGAGGGGAAGGGGGTGCTCAGGATCGCGCTGTCCTCCAGCACCGAGGCAAGCCGGCTTCCGACCGGCGGCTTCCAGGCGCTCCCCATTGCCGGATCGATCTCCGAGCCCGTGCGGACAGGAAGGTTCGAAGCCAGCCGATCTGCACTGTCGGTCCCCGATGGTGCGGGGAGGATGTCTCTCGCTGGGATGCTCGCGGCAGGGCGTGCAGGCGAGGGGCGGTGCGGGCCGGAGAGGAACCAGCCGAGGGGCAGGGCGGCGATAAGGCTGAAGACCGCCGTGCGGACGAGAGCGGATGTGTGCCGCTTCCGGGGCCGGCCGGTCCTTGTGCCGGGCCAGGGCACCGCGGCGGGGACCAGCTGCAGCCGCGCCGCGCTCCGCAGGCTGACCAGCTCGGCCTCCAGGCCCGCCGCCTCCTCGCGCAAGCGGGCGATCTCGTTCCGAAGCTCAACATTCTCGCGCTGCGGCTCGGCATGCCCGTCCGCCAGGACGCCGGCCTCCACCCACTCGGCGTAGTCGTTGAAGTTCAGGCCGTGCCGGGCGAGCAACTGGTTGATCCGCTCGCGGGCCGTGTCCGCCTCGGCCTGATGGTCCGAACCCAGCCGGCGCGTCAGGTGCCCGAGAAGCTCCGTATCCTTCGTGCTGAAAGGCATCACGCTCAACGCTCGTGGTGGTGTTTCGATCCATTGCCGCGCGGGGTGTGTAGGGCAAGGGGCCGGATTGGACGGGCAGGTATGTGGGAGGACGACCGAAGCGGCGCCAGACCGTCCTCCGGACTGGCGCGGCGGCGCGGACCGGGCGGAGGAGTCCACCAGGGCCGGTTTGTGGTGTAAGCGCTGTCGCGGCCTTTCCCATGGGCCTGCATGCCGTCATGCGCGGCGGAAGCCATGGGCCCACCCTTTGCGGACGGCTTGGCACGGCTTTTCGCGACGCTCCGCCCGATGATGGCAACCGGGCAGCCTTCCTGGACGATCCCTTCCCGCGTGAACCCCACCCTTCGCCTCACCCGCCTTCAGCTGCAGGACTTCCGCAATCACGCGCACGCCGCGCTGCGGTTCTCGGCGGGGATCGTGGTCATCGCGGGGGAGAACGGCTCGGGCAAGACGAACCTGCTGGAGGCGATCAGCCTTCTCGGGCCGGGTCGGGGGCTGCGTGGGGCAAGGATCGCCGACCTCGGGCGGCATGTGGGGGAGGACTCGCTTCCCTGGGCCGTCTCGGGCCGTTTCGAGGGGCCGGAGGGGGTGTTCGACCTCGGCACGGGCACCGTGCATGACGGGCCGCCCGACAAGCGTACCTTCCGGCTGGACGGCGCCCCCGTGCGCTCCCAGGCGGAGCTGGGGCGGCTGGTGGCGGCGGTCTGGCTGACCCCGCAGATGGACCGGTTGTTCCAGGAGGCCGCCTCGGGGCGCCGCCGCTTTCTCGACCGGCTGGTCTGGGCGCTGGACCCGAACCACGCGCGGGAGGTCTCGGCCTACGAGAACGCCATGACCCAGCGCAACCGCCTGCTGGCCGAGGGGCGCGACGGCGGCCGCGTGGAGGCCCGTTGGCTGGACGGGCTGGAGGACGCCATGGCGCGCCACGGCGTGGCCCTGACCGCCGCCCGGCGCTCCCTGGTGGCCCGCCTCAACGCGGCCCTTGCGGAGGGGCTGGCGGGCGCCTTTCCAGCAGCCCTCTGTGCCCTCGAATGCGACACCGCTTCCGCGCTCGAGACCCAGTCCGCCCTTCAGGTGGAGGACGGGCTGCGCGCGGCGCTGGCGGCGCGGCGGGGACGTGATGCGGCGGCCGGCATGGCGCTGGGCGGGCCGCACCGATGCGACCTCCGGCTTTCCCACCTGCCTAAGGGCGTGCCGGCCGAGCTCTGCTCCACCGGGGAGCAGAAGGCACTGCTCATCTCGACCGTCCTGGCGCATTCGGCGCTCATCGCGGCCACCCGGGGCTTCGCGCCGCTGCTGCTGCTGGACGAGATCGCGGCCCATCTGGACGCCGTCCGGCGGGAGGCGCTCTTCGCGGCGCTCACGGCCTTGCCCGCGCAGAGCTTCCTGACGGGGACGGAGCCCGGCGTCTTCGCCTCCCTGGGGGGCGTGGCGGAAAGGTTCTCGATCGGAACCGAAGGGATCGTGCCGGAGGCGGCCTGAAGGCAAGGCGTCCCCCGGCCTTGTCCGCTGAAAGATAAATGGTTGTCCCGTCGGGGCCATGGCTTCTCGCGCGCGTAATCCTTATATACGCGGAACACGATTCCGCCCGGCCGCTCGCCCATCGATCCGGCCCAAGAGGTTCCCTGCCCGCATGACCGAGTCCACCCGCGCTGCCCATAAGGCCGAGGTCGCCGCTGCCGGCGCCGATGGTGCCTATGACAGCGCCTCCATTACCGTGCTGCGGGGGCTTGAGGCCGTCCGCAAGCGCCCGGGCATGTATATCGGCGACACCGACGACGGCTCCGGCCTGCACCACATGGCCTTCGAGATCATCGACAATGCCGTGGACGAGGCCCAGGCCGGCTTCGCCACCACCTGCCACGCCGTGCTGAACGGCGACGGCAGCGTGACCGTGACCGATGACGGACGCGGCATCCCGACCGACATCCACGCCGAGGAGGGCGTCTCCGCCGCCGAGGTGGTGCTGACGCGCCTGCACGCGGGCGGCAAGTTCAACCAGAATTCCTACAAGGTCTCGGGCGGCCTGCACGGCGTCGGTGCCGCGGTGGTGAATGCCCTTTCCGAGTGGATGGAGGTTCGCATCTGGCGCAATGGCCAGGAGCACTTCATCCGCTTCGAGCATGGCGAGACCGTGCAGCCGCTGAAGGTGGTGGGGCCGAGCGACCACCCGACCGGCACGCAGGTGACCTTCAAGCCCTCCGCCGAGACCTTCACGAAGACCGAGTTCGAGTTCGCCATCCTGGAGAAGCGCCTGCGGGAGCTCGCCTTCCTCAACTCTGGCCTGCGTATCCACCTGCGCGACGAGCGGCACACCCCCGCCCAGGACGTGGAGTTCTTCTTCGAGGGCGGCCTCGTCGCCTTCGTGGAGTGGATGGATGCGGCGGAGGACCCGCTGTTCAAGCCGCCCGTCTCCTTCGCCAGCAAGGAGACCGACGGCATCCGCGTGGAGATGGCGATGTGGTGGAACCGCTCGCCCCGCGAGCGGACGCTGTGCTTCACCAACAACATCCCGCAGCGCGACGGCGGTACGCACCAGGCGGGCTTCCGCCAGGCGCTGACGCGCGTGGTGACGAAATACGCCGCCGAGCAGGCGAAGAAGGAGAAGGTGGAGCTCTCGGGCGAGGACATGCGGGAGGGGCTGTCCTGCATCCTCTCGGTGAAGGTGCCGGACCCGAAGTTCTCCTCCCAGACGAAGGACAAGCTCGTCTCCTCCGAGGTGCAGCCGGTGGTGCAGATGGCGGTCGCCGACGCCCTGAGCCACTGGTTCGAGACGCATCCGAAGGAGGCGAAGCTCGTCCTCGATCAGGTCGTGCTCTCGGCCGTCGCGCGTCGCGCGGCGCAGATCGCGCGCGAGAAGGTGGGGCGCAAGAACGCGCTCGATATCTCCACCCTGCCGGGCAAGCTGGCGGACTGTCAGGAGAAGGACCCCGCGAAGTCCGAATTGTTCCTCGTTGAGGGTGACTCGGCCGGCGGCTCTGCCAAGCAGGGGCGCAACCGCGCGAACCAGGCGATCCTGCCGCTGAAGGGCAAGATCCTGAACGTGGAGCGCGCGCGGATGGACAAGATGCTGTCCTCCGCCGAGGTGGGTACGCTGATCACGGCGCTCGGGGCCGGAATCGGCGCGCGCGACCCGGATCGGCCGAACATGCCCTTCTTCGATCCGGACAAGCTCCGCTACCACCGCGTCGTCATCATGACGGACGCGGACGTGGACGGCTCGCATATCCGCACGCTGCTGCTGACCTTCTTCTTTCGCCAGATGCCGGAGCTGATCGAGCGCGGCTACCTCTACATCGCGCAGCCGCCGCTCTACCGCGCCAAGCGCGGCAACGAGGAGCGCTACCTCAAGGACGACCGTGCGCTGGAGGAGTACCTTCTGGAGAAGGCGCTGCACGGTGCCCGCCTCTCCTACACCGATGGCCGCGAGGTCGCCGGCGAGGCGCTGCGCGGGGCGGTGGACGAGATGCGCGCCGCGACGCGCCGCATCCGGCGACTGGCGAATAACCTGCCCGCGGAAATCGTGGAGCAGGCCGCCGTTGCCGGTGCCCTCGGCACGGACCCGCGCCCGGACGCCGCGCCGCGTCTGGCTGCCCGGCTGAACGAGTTGGCCCTGGTCAGCGAGCGCAGCTGGAAGGCGACGTTGGACGAGGAGGGGCTGCGCGTCTTCCGTCAGGTGCGCGGCGTGACGGAGAGCCACCACCTCGACCCCGTCGCCCTGCGCTCGGCCGAGGGGCGCTGGCTTGAGGAGCGGCGCGACAGCCTTGCCGCCGATTTCAATGAGCCGGCGGTGCTGCAGTTCGAGGCGCAGCGCCACGAGGCGCGCGGACCGATGGCCGCACTCGATCGTATCCTGGCTCAGGGCCGCAAGGGTCTGGCGGTCCAGCGCTTTAAGGGATTGGGCGAGATGAACCCCGACCAGCTCTGGAAGACCACGCTGGACCCGGAGGCGCGGACACTGCTTCAGGTGGCGGTGGAGGATGCCGACGATGCTGGCCGCGTCTTCTCGACGCTGATGGGAGACGTGGTCGAGCCCCGGCGCGACTTCATCGTGGGCAATGCGCTGAAGGTGGCGAACCTCGACGTCTAGGCGTGTTATTTGCTGTAAGCCCTCATTTACTGGATCGGAGATCAGGGCGAGGCGTGTGCATGGCGTCTCGCTCAGTCTCCGTTTTCACCCAGCTGTGCCCTGCATTCTGCCTTCCCTCCGGGGCTTCGTTCAGCACGTGCAAGGTCTGTATCTAGTTCAAGGGTTCGGCGTTGGGGCTCGTTTGCTCGGGCGGCGGCGCCTCGGACGAGCAGGTCGCCCAATCTGAAGGAGCGAGGCCGAACCGCGCTGTCCTTGCCATGGCTGTTCTCCTCCTTTCATAGGTGAGCTCTTGTCGAACGCGGCCACCGGACGCGAAGGTTCGACTGGGATCTCGACCGTGCTAGTTGCGCTGCTGTCATATTGCTGCGATTTTCTGCCGCTGTTGGGACACCAATTGGGACCTCAGGGTGTCGATCACCGAGTGGGTAGAAGCCATGTCTTGCCTGTACTTGGCCTGGAATTCTGTCTGTGTGCTGAAGCACAGTTTGAGCACTACCCGCTTCCCAGCGCCCACTTGGCTTTACGCTGAGGCGCCCGGCTCGATCTCTCGGCAACCACCGGCCGTTAAGCAGACCGGTTGTTCGGTTTGAGCCTTGGGACAGTAGGCGTTGCCTCGGCGGCACCAGCACGTGTCACTCCGGTTCGCGCCTCGGCATCCCTCGCCAAGCGCCTGTTGGTCCTGGTCGCCGTCATCTCCATGCCGCTCCTCGTGCTGGCTGTCGCAGGGGTCTGGCGTGGGCAGGGCGAAGCGCGAGCGCGGGCCGAGGACGCCCTACTGAGCCGAACCCGGACAATGGCGCTTGCGGTCGACGCTGAGTTCAATCGCGCCGAGGCACTTCTGAACGGGATCTCGGCGTCATCGGCCCTCGCCAGGGGTGACCTCGACAGCTTTGAAGGCGAGATGCGCGCCGCCTCCGCCCTGTTCGGCGGCGCCGTTCTCACCCTGGTCACCATCGAAGGCCGGATCGCGCTGCTGACCGCCTGGGCACCGGGAGAGCGCCGGGTCGGGGTGCAGGCCCCTGATCAGGCGCTGCAGGTACTCGCCTCAGGTCGCGTTGAAGTCTCCAACTTGTTCCGAGGCACCGCGACCGGGAAGCCTGCCGTGGCAGTCGGCGTGCCAGTATTGGGTGCCCCTGACGCCTCCGGGCAGCGCGTGGTCCTGTCGGGCCTTGGCCTCTCGCTGCCGCAGGCGTGGGTGGCGGCGGCGCTGGAGGCGCAGCGCGTCCCCGACGCGCCCGGATGGGTCGGCACGGTTACCGACCGTGCGGGTGCCATCGTAGCCAGAACGCGAGGTGGAGGTGACATCATCGGCCAGCCAATGCGACGCGAGATACAGGCCTTGGTGGCGGCTGCGTCGGAGGGTGTGCTGCGCGGCACAACCACCCGGGAGGGGGTTCCGGCGGTGACTGCTTTCGCCCATGGGCCGCGCAGCGGCTACAGCTACGTGTTGACGATGCCCGAAACAGAATTCGAGGCTCCGCTACATGCCGCGCTCACACGCATCCTGGGCTTCGGGGGGCTTGTTGCCGCAGTCGGCGTCGCTCTTGCGGTCCTGCTGGCACGGCGCACTGTGGCCGCCTTCCAGGGGCTGACGGCGCTGGTCGCGGGAGGCGTGACGCCGGCATCCACTGGCCTGCGCGAGGCCGACGACCTCGCAGCCGCCTTTACCGCCGCATTGGAGGAACGCAATCGCAGCGAGCGTCATCGGCGCCTGGTTGTGGCCGAGTTGGACCATCGAGCGAAGAATTTGCTCGCCACAGTCCAGGCTGTGGCCGCTCAAAGTCTACGCGGAGCAGGCTCCACCGATCCGTCGCAGTTTGCGGCCGACTTCCAGGGCCGCCTGCGTGCCCTGGCGCGAACGCACGACCTGCTGACCTCCATTTCGTGGGAAGCAGCGGAGCTCAGCGCAGTGGTGCACGCCGCACTTTCGCCCTGGCTGAGTGATGACAGCAGCGGCGCTGGGTCGCGGATCGATCTTTCCTACTTCCGAGTTGCTAGGCGGAGCGTGCACCTCTTTCCGGGGCAAGCGCAAACCCTGTCGTTGGCGCTGCACGAGCTGGCAACCAACGCCGTCAAGCACGGGGCGCTCTCGGTCTCAGGAGGGCGCGTTGCAGTCACCTGCCACGAAGATGCAGGCAGGGTGATGGAACTGCATTGGATCGAGACTGGTGGCCCGCCGATAGCAAATGTGCCGACCCGACGTGGCTTTGGCACGCGGCTGCTCGAACAGGCACTGGCCCGCGAGTTGGGCGCAGGCGCTGCGGTGCGGTTGCGCTTCGAGCCGGGTGGGCTGCAGGCTAGCATCCGCTTCGCGCCGCAGGGGTGTCAGACTGATCCGGCAGGGAACGCGCAGGGTGCGGAGCAGATGCTGAGAACGGCCTCAGTAGACCGGGTGGGTGAGAGGTAGTGGAGCGCTGATCTGGTTCAACGGCGGATCTCGCACCCACATAGTCGAGCATAGGAAGCAAGTTGGGCCTGGGTCGGAAGGTTCCTGGTTGTGAGGTGCACCCGCAGATGCACCGATCGAAGACGTCCTCGCGCCATTGCCGCCCGGCTGACAGCGGCGTCCACCTCCTGAACGGTAGGGATGCCGCTTGCGAAGACGCCATCCACGATCTTCTCAGTCTGGATCACCTCCTCCCTCGACGGGACGACCTCCGTCCGCACTGATGCCGCAGCCCGGTCATGATCTCCCTTCGAGGGATGGACAGCCCCAAGCCGTCCTGCAACTCCAGCATATGGAGAGGCCGTGGATAGCCATTGATCTCCGTAGGTAGGGCGAAGCCAATTCCCCGGCCTGTCCAAAGGTTTGCCAGCTCTGCCGCGGAGAGGGATGCTACTTCCTTCTCTCCCTCAATGCGCATTCCCCATCATCCCGATGATGCGGTCCCTCAACCACTTGCTGGCTCAGACAAGGCGAGCATCTGTTATCCGCCGCCGGTGGGCCAGAATTGCACGGTGCTCGCCAATCCGGTCGCTGAGGACCTGAAACACACGGCGCGTTGCGGGCCAGAGTGGCCCATGAGCGGATCAGGGTAAGACCGGCGGATGCTCGTCTTCGCGCGGCGAGGTGGAGTCCCGCCGTATGACGGAGAAGCTTCCATCGGTTTCCAAGACCGCCGCGGCCACGTCCTCGAGCGAAGCGATGCCCTGTGCGCGGGCCGCAGCCTGGACCTCGTCCTCGGTCACGCGTTCCCGCCGCATGGCCTCGGGGAGGAAACGACCATTGCGGAGCAGGAGGCAAGGCTCCGCCTTAACGAGGGCGCGCACCCGGTCCGAACGGACGGAGAGCCAAGTGATGGAGTATTGCAGCAGGACGAGGAGTGCGAAGGCCACGACACCTTCAGCGAGGGCAACGTCCTTGCTCAGCAGCACGGTCGCCAGGGTGGAACCGAGAGCGACCGTCACCACCAAGTCGAAGGCGTTCATCTTGGAAAGCGTGCGCTTGCCCGTTACCCGAAGCAGCAGCACCAGGATGACGTAGGCGAGGACTCCGACCACCACAACCCGCAGCAGCCCCACCCAGCTGTCGAAGAGCATGTTGTCACTCCATCCACCCAGATTTCAACTTTCGCAGCGCCGTGCCGTTGCGAAGGGGAACGGCGTTCCGCTTGGCCGGGGAGAAGGATGGATCATGAGCCGACCCGGCGATGGGCGTATGGTCGCCTGGGGACTGGCCTTCGTCCTTCTGGCGGCGAACGTGGCAGGTTACGCCTTCGACCTCTACGCCGCCTTCTGGTGGTTCGACCGCGTTCTGCACGCGGCCACCATCCTCGCCCTGACCTTTTGGCTTACGGTCATGTTCCTTGGCGAAGTCATCCGTGAAGGACGGGCAGTTTTATTCATTCTCCTGGTGGCCTCTGTGGGCGTTGCTGTCGGAGCGCTGTGGGAGGTGGCGGAGTGGGTGTTCGACCACTACGCGTCCGGCGACGTCATCAAGGGAAAGGACGACACGGCGCTCGACATCGTCATGGACACTCTCGGCGCAATGGCGGCCTCGGTGCTCGCCCAGTGGTTCCGGCCGGACGCTGCGCGGTGCGCGGCGGCGCCGCTGGAGGCGTCCGCGCGTGTTCGCTAAGGCGATGGACGGCAGCTTTGCCCGCCAGGCTGAGGCCGAGGCGTGATCCCTGACCGGAGGCACCGTGAGCACCACCTTGCGCGAGCGGCTAGAGGCACTCGGCGACGCCTTCTGGCTGCGTCCGGCGATCCTTGTCTTCCTCGGCCTTATTCTCGGCGAGGGAGCCGTCTGGATTGAGCGATTGAATTGGGCGCAATCCATCCTGCCGGAAAGCTGGCTCTACGGGGGCGGCGAGGCTGGCGCCCGGTCCCTCTTAGGTGCCATCGCCACCTCCACCATCGGCGTCGCAGGCACCACCTTCTCCATCACGGTAGCCGCACTCTCCCTCGCCTCCGGCCAGATGGGACCGCGGCTGCTCCGGAACTTTGTCCGGGACGCGGGAAACCAGATTGCCTTGGGAGTGTTCCTGGGCACCTTCGTCTACGCCCTGGTGGTGCTGCGGACCGTGCGCTCCGTAGAAGAAGGGACCTTTGTGCCCCACCTCGGCGTCACCGGTGCCCTTGTCCTTGCCCTCCTCTGCGTCGGGACGCTCACCTGGTTCGTCCACCACATCGCCTCGGGCATTAACGTCGAGACCGTGATCGACACAGTTCACGCTGAACTGCGCGAGGCGGTTGCCCGGTTGACCCTCGACAAGCCTGATCCCGGGCCGATTGGTCCTGGCCCGGAGGGGCGAGGCATCACCGCAGAAAGAGGCGGGTACCTCCGCGCGTTGGACGAGGAACGACTCGCGGACTGGGCGACAGAGCATAATGCGACCCTGAACCTGCTCGTCCGCCCGGGCGATTACGTCTTCACTGGTGCTGCGGTGGCCACGGTGTCGCCACCGGCACTGGCCGAGAAGGCGATCGGGCGGGTGCGCGGCGCCATGAGCCTCGGCGACCGGCAGGCCGCAGCGCAGGATCTCGAGTTTGCCGTTCGGCAACTCGCCGAGGTTGCGGTCCGCGCCCTCTCGCCTGGCATCAACGACCCGTTCACGGCCATGGCGGTGCTCGATCGCTTTGGCGACGTGCTCTGCGGCATGACTAATCGTCACCTGCCGGGCTCAGCCATGCTCCGTGAAGGGCGCGCCGTTCTGTTCCGCCGTGCGGTGGACTACGATGGGCTGCTCGACGCCATGTTCCACATGATCCGGCAGAACGGTGCTGGTTCGGCCGCCGTCCTTCTCCGCCTCATGGAGATCCTCGGCGCCGTGCTTGCCGTGGAGCAGGCGCCGGGGCGCCGTGCCGGGCTGCGCCGTCACGCCGACCTCGGTCTCGCCGCAGGGCGGCAGAGCCTGGGAGAGCGGGCTGCGGTGGAAGACCTCGAGGCGCGCTTCGATGTCCTGGCGCGGAGTTCCTGAAAATCCAGGGCTCCAAGAGAGGCGACCATCCTCCCCACCTAGGAACTCGTAGCCTTATCCTTGAGCAGGGTATGCCGCGCGACCAAACCAAGGGTCGAGCCTTGCACGATGATGGAGAAGAGCACCACGGCGTAGGTCGCGGTGAGAATCGTTGCCTTCTCCGGGACGTCGGGCAGCGAGAGCGCGAGGGCAACGGAGATGCCCCCGTGGACCCCAGCCCAGGTTAGGAACGGAATGTTGCGCGCGGATAGTTGCCAAGACCAGGGAAACAGGAGCAGCGGGGCGGAGACGGCGACGAGGCGAGCACCGAGAACGATCGGCACCGCGGCGGCCGCGACGGCCAACGCAGTGTGTTCGAAGCGAAGCACGAGCACCTCAAGACCAATTAGCAGGAAGAGCACCGAGTTCAGGACCTCGTCGATGAGCGTCCACAAGGCGGAGACGTAGGACTGCGTGCGATCGCTCATGGCGTAGCGCACGCCTCTGTCGCCGATGATCATGCCAGCCGCGACAACCGAGAGAGGACCGCTCATGCCGAACCTTTCCGCCAAAGCATAGGTGCCCGTCACGAGCGCTAACGTGATCAGCACCTCCACCGGGAAGTCGTCGATCGCGCGCATGGCGCGGTAGGCCAGGAAGCCGGTGCAGGCGCCCAGGGCCAGGCCACCGCCGGCCTCCCACACCAGGTGGTGAGCGACCGAGCCGATACCGGCTTCGCTGCCCGATCCCGCGGCATATCCGAGCAGCAGGGTAAACAGCACCAGCCCGACGCCGTCGTTGAACAAGGCTTCGCCCTGCACCTCGATCTCGAGTTCTGGGGGCACCTTGACGTTCTTGAGCGTCGCCAGCACGGCGACTGGGTCGGTCGGGCTGATCAGGGCGCCGAAGACCAGCGCCCAGGCCAGCGACAGCGGTTGCCCCATCGCCTGCATGACGGCCCAGAAGGCCAACCCGACGACAGCGGTCGAGATGGCGGTTCCGGCGAGTGCGAGGGTGACCACCGGCCACGCGCGGTTCCGCAGAGCGCCGATGTCGAGCCCGAGGGCACCCGCGAACAGCAGAAAGGCCAGCATGCCGTCCATCACAATCCCGGTGAAGTCGACCTGCCGCAGGGCTCGGGTGAGATCCTCGTAGATGTGCTGGTCCGGCACTGCGAGGTCGAGCAGGACAAGCAGCAGGGAGGCGGCCAGACCCATCACCAGCAGTCCGATCGAGTGCGGCAGCCGTACGATGCGCCGGTTGAGCCAGCCAAAGAGAGCCGAAAGCGTGAGCAGGAGTGCGGCGATGTCGAACATGGAGGCCACTGCTTGGGTGCTCACTTGATCATGGATCTGCAAAGCGCCCTCGTTAACGCCTGCCAGGGGGGAGTTGGCGCGGTACTTCGTGGTTAGCTCGGAAAAGAATAATTCCGCTTCCGGGCGTCGTTGATGACGCGACCACCGTGCAGAAAAGGCGCAAAGCCGACCAGTCCGGGGCAGGTGAGTGCTGCCGAGGAGCCTCGGGGCCATGCGCATCGTATGTATGCTCGCGAGGAGCGGACTGGCCTAAATCCTGGGTGCCAGGACGAGCGATCCGTCGGCGGCATCGACCCTTTCGATGGCCAGCCCGAACGCCGTGTCCAAGGTCGCTCCCCTGAGGATAGACTGCGCAGCGCCGCTTTCGAGAAGGCGGCCCTGCTGCATGATGCCGATCCGGTCGCACCACCGGCCTGCAAGATTCAGGTCATGCACCACGACCGCGACCGCCGCGCCGCGCGACGCGTGATCACGCAGCCGCCGCATGAGGGCCGCTGCCTGACCGATGTCCAGTGCCGCTGCTGGCTCATCGGCGATGATCACCTGGGGCTCCGGTGCCAGGACGGCAGCAGCCAAGGCACGTCCGCGCTCCCCCCCGGACAGTGTCGACCAGCGGCGGCCGACGAGATGCCCCAGGTCGAAAGCCACGGCCAGATGGTCGAGCGCCGACGTCGAATGCGGATTGAGGGATCGCTCCAGGCCAAGCCTGAGGATCTCTTGCACCTGATAATCCCAGTGCGGCGTGAACTGCTGCGGGAGGTAACCGATCCTTGCCGCGCGTTCACGGACCGGCAGTGAAGGCAGAGGCGTCCCGTCGAGGGTCAGACACCCGGAACTCGGTGCGACATGGCCTGCAAGCAGGCGCACGAGACTCGATTTTCCCGCGCCGTTGGGCCCGAGCAGCCCGAACACCTCGCCTGGCCGAAGCGAGATGCTGACATCGTGGACGAGCTTCCTTGCCCGCACGCCCCACGTCACGGAATGGGCCTCGAGCACGCTCATGTGCGCCAGGCCTCCCGCGCCAGGACGAGAAGAAAGAACGGCCCGCCGACCAGGGCGGTCACCAAGCCCAGGGGGATCTCGGCGGGCGGCAGGACGGCCCGCGCGAAGCCATCGGCGAACATCGTGATCCCAGCCCCGATCAGGGCGGCACGCGGCAGCAGAGCAGCGTGCAGTGGACCGCTCCGCCACCGGGCGAGGTGCGGCGCGACCAGCCCGACGAACCCGACCAACCCGCCCCAGGTGACGGAGACCGCAACGACGAACGCTCCCGCGAGGACGGCCCATCTGACGAAGCTGCGGACCTCCAGTCCAAAGGAGGTCGCGACGGCCTCTCCGAGGCCGAGCAGGTCGAGGCCGCGGGCCAGACGGCGGCAAAGGAGGAAGCTGACTATGGTCAGTCCGCCAAGGACGGCGAGCTCGCGCCAGGATGGGGTCTGCACCCCGCCCAGAGTCCATGCGAGCACAGCCTGGAGGCTGACCGTCTCGTCCGAGAGCGCCAGCATCAGGAAGGATCGCGCCGCCCCGAGTACCGCCGCCACTGCCACGCCAGCCAGTAGCAGGGCGGCGACCGAGGTTGTGCGGGCGAGCAGGAGGACCAGCCAGGTCGCACCCCAGGCGCCGGAGAAGGCGAGGACGGGAAGGGTGACCGTCACCGGCATGGAGAGCGGGACCAGCAGGCCGATCGTCGCCCCAACGGCCGCGCCCCCTGCAGAGCCCAGGAGGTAGGGTTCGGCCAGCGGGTTCCGGAACACGCCCTGGAACACCGCGCCGCCGAGCGCGAGCAGTGCGCCGACGCATCCCGCGGCCAGGACCCGCGGCAGCCGCCACTCCAGCAGGATGCGCGCGAAGGGCTGCCCCGGATCGGCGAGCAATGCGCCCAGGGAGGCCGGGGAGAGCGCTTCCTGGCCCAGGAGCACTCCACCCAGGAGACCGACAGTGAGCAGGAGGAGTGGCATCAGGTGAAGGCGTCGGGATGGAGGAGCCGGGCAACCTGCTCGACCCCGTCCACGACGCGTGGGCCCGGGATGAGGAGGAATGCGCGGGAGACAGTCGAGACGCGGCCTGTACGTACAGCACCGAGGGAGCCAAAGGCGGTGCGGGACGGCAGGGCGGCAGCCTGGGCTTGGCTGCCAGCGACGAGGATCCGGTCCGGATCCGCTCGCAGGATCGCCTCTCCGGAGACGAGGGAGGGGCCCGCAGCGTCCAGCCCGGAGAAGACGTTCTGCGCTCCGCCCAGGCGGAGGATATCGTCGGTGTAGGTCCCGGCGCGAACCGTGCCGAACACGCCCCGCCCGGTGGAGGAGGTCTCCAGGAAGACGCGCGGCCGTGGGCGTCCGGCGATGCGGGCGGCAACTGCGGCGATCCGGTCTTCCATATTCGCCACCAGCGCCTCGGCACGAACCTCCGCGCCCGCCGCGCGTCCGAGAAGGCGAATGTTGGTGGCGACCTGGCTCAGATCCGTCTGGGTCAGCACGAGAGAGGGAATGCCCGCTCTCTCCAGTGGTTCCGTCAGGCTCTGGGCGGCCTGGCGGGCGGGGGTCATGACGACGAGGTCGGCCGGAAGGCGCGCGATCGCCTCGGCCGAGAAGCCCAGCCGGCCGCCGATGAGCGGCTTGGAGGCGATCTCCGGTGGGAACCGCGTATAGGCCTCGATGGCCGCAATCCGGTCCGCAAGGCCAAGTGCGGCCAGCATCTCGGCGTTGGAGGCGAAGATCGCCACGATGCGCCGAGGCGGCGCCAGAATTTCGACCCGGCGGCCGAGACCGTCGGTGACCACCCGGGGCCAGCCCGCGGCGCGCGCGGGTCGGCCCAGCAGGAGTGCCGGAGCGGCGAGAAGGACACGGCGCCGCATCAGAAGGTGAACCGCAGCCCGGCCACGAACTCCCGCCCCGGCGCGCTGTTGCCGCGGCCGCCGTTGGAGAAGCGGGGGTCCGACAGATAGGGCTGCTGCTCGGTCGCGATGAAGAGCGCGTGGTAGTTCCTGTCGAGGATGTTGTTGATGGCCCCGAAGGCCCGGAGGCCCGGCACCGTCCCGGGCAGGACCTGCACGCTGCCGCGGAGGTTCACCAAGCCGTAGGCGCCCTTGCGGTGGATGTACTCGCGCGACGGCTCGGCCGTGGGCACCAGCAGGTTCTCCTCCGTGTTGTAGAACAGCTCGCCGCGCAGGATGCCCTGAACCGTGACGTCCCACTGATCGCCCTGGCCGAAGGTCGTCGCCAGCCCGGCTTGCCAGCGGTACATGCGCTCCACCTCGTGGCGGTTGGCCGTGGCGGGTGCGCCCCGGTCCTGCATGTCGAAATTCCAGGCAGCGTTCGCCGTGCCGCGCCAGCGCCACTCCGTCCAGCCGAGCCAGCTGGCGAAGTTAAGCTCCGCCTGCCCCTCCAGGCCGCGGACCAGGATGTCGCCGGGGTTGTTGATGTAGTCGCTGGTATTCGCGACCCCGGGGCGCAGGCGCGTCGTGATGCGGCCGGAGAGAGTGTTCTGGAACAGGGCGACGTCCAGGCGCAGGCCCGGCCGGAACAGCGCCGCACCCACTTCGTACTGCTGGCTCGTCTCCGGCTTCAGGTTCGGGTTGCCGAAGGTGCGGCCGCCGCCGACCGCGGTGAAGTCCGCGGCAAGATCCGTGGCCGTCGGCGCACGGAAGCCGGTGGAGACATTGGCCCGCAGCGCGACGGAGGGCACGGGAAGGAAGGTCGCGCCCGCGCTCCAGGTGGTCGCGTCGTAGTCAGCGTCGCGGGAGCGCTGGAGCGGCAGGTTCGGCGTGGAATCGAAAGAAGTGACGCCCCAGGTCCGGCGCACGCCGCCGCGAAGGGTCAGGCGGTCGTCCAGCAGGCGCTGGGACAGTTCCGTGTAGAGGCCCGCGTTGTGGTCCGTCTGGTTGTTGTCATAGGGCGGGACCTGGGCGGAGGAGGCGCCGGGTGCCGGGATGCGGAAGCGGTCCGAACGCAGGGTGGAGTATTCCAGGTCCAGCCCGAGGAGCCACTCGGCGCCGGTCCAGGGCCGCACCACCGGCTGCAGGCGCGTGCCGATGATGTCGAGGGTGCGGTCGTTCCTGTCCAGGAGCGTACCCGGTGCCGGAAGCCCCGCGCTGCTGCGGGTGATAGGGGAGTTCCAGCGAAAGCTGTCCTGGTCCCGCACCGCATAAGCCTGCAGGTGCCAGGACAGGGTGCCATCGGACGAGGCGCCATCCAGGGTCAGATCGGCGGAGTGGTTGCGCCGGTTGTCCCGGTTGAAGGGACTCCAGCTACTGCCACGGAAGCCCGCGTCATAGATGCCGTCTGTGCGCGCGGAGAAGCCAAGATAGCCCAGTGCGCCGACCTCGCCGCCGAAGGCACCGGCGATGCCTCCGTGCTTGTAGGCCGTGTTGTCCAGCCTGGCCCCACCGCCCACGCGGTAGTCGTCCCGGCGGCTACCGGACAGGCCAGCATAGACATCCACCCCGCCCAGCGTGGTGCCGTAGCGGGCGCGTCCCTCGGCGAGGCCCCAGGATCCGCCGGAGCCCTCCAGAAGGCCCCCGGGCGAGTTGCGCGCGTCCCGCAGGATGAGGTTGATCACGCCTCCCATGGCCTGGCTGCCATAGACCACGCTGGCCGGGCCGCGGACGATCTCGATGCGTGCCACCTCGGAGGGCGACAGTTTCGAGAGATTGGCCGTGCCTGCTCGCCGCCCGTTCACCAGAACGAGCACCTGGGAACGGTAGTCCCGCCCCTGGCCGTCCGTCGCGCCGCCGCGGATGTTCAGGCTGGTCTGCCCCGGTGACCACTCGGAGAGGAATCCGATGCCCTGTTCGGCCAGAAGGTCGGTCAGGCTGGTGGCGGTGGAGCGACGGATCGTCGCCTCGTCCACCACCTGCACCGTCCCGGCGATGTGGCTGCGCTCCTCGGGACGGCTGGTCGCCGTCACCACGACCTCGTCCACGGCCACGGAGGCCCCCTCCTGGGCAGAGGCCATGACGGGGAGAAGCAGGGCCAGTGCGAGGGCGGGTTCCTGTGCCCGCATCACGCCAGATCCCAGACGAGCAGGGCAGACTTCTTGGGTGCGACGAGCTCCGTGCCGCCGTCCGCTAGCGGCTTCAGGGCATGGGCGAGATGCTCGGCAAGGGCGCCGCGGCGCGGACCCGAGGCATCCAGGCCAAGTTGAGCGGCGCAGTGGGACAGCGCGTCTTCCGGCCCGGCGAAGCTGGCACGGAAATGCCAGTCGAAGCTGGCCATCCGGCTCGGCGCGTTCTCCGGCCCGAGCGCTGCCAGGATCTGCGCCACCGCCGGGGTCTCGTCCTCCCCGTGCAGCACGGCCGGAAGGGCGCCCGAGAGGCACCAGCGGCGCGGCCCTCGCTGTGCGGGCACGATCCAGGCGACATGGCTCCGGGCAGCCTGCCGCATGAGGTCCAGCAGCGGACCGGGTGCCTCGAGCGGGCCGCTCGTATTGGCAGCGAAGGCCACCTCGACCCGGGGTAGGGCCAGGGATGGAATGTCCTGCCAGAGCGCGTTGATGGGTCGCAACGCTGGATGGCTTGTCCGTGAGAGACGACCCAGCCGCGCACGCAGGTACCGGCTGGGCTCGACCGCGATCCAGTCGGCGGAGCCAGTAAGCCAGCCGAGGACGGGATGGCCGGCCCCGGCCCCGATGTCGAGCAGGCTCCCGGGGCTGCCCAGCATGGCCTGGAGCCCCGTACCCGCAGCTTCGCGGTAGTCGGACCGGTCCAAGGCACGCGCGTAGAACTGGGCGGCCGCGTCGTGCCAGACGCCTGCGGGCCGCGACCCGGCTGTCCTATCAAAAACGGGGGCTTGTGAGGGCGAAGTCGTGGGCGCCGGATTTAGCATCGTGAACCAATGTTATGTTATAACGTAACTATCGGTATCCGACTTCAGATGCGACGGCAACCTCTCGTCCGGCTAGCGAGGCTGGCTCGGTGCTTCCTGCCGTGCGGTGCAGTGCCCGCGGATACCTTTGACCTCCACGCTATGCTCCGTAGCTCGGAACTCGGCGCGGGCGACCATGAGCACGACCGCACGCCCGGCGAAGAAGGAAGGCAGGGGCGTGGCCGGGCGCGGCCCCGCAGGTCATGCAGGGGACAACGGCCGGGCGCGAGGCGAGCCGGTGGACCAAGCCATGAGCGACGAGGAAGTCGAGGGTTCGGTACACGATGGGAGGGCCGATCTGCCCGTCCTCTCCGCCCAGTTGGTGGATCAGGTCATAGGCACCCAAGGGCCGTGGCGCATCGAGCAGAGCGCCCAGGACCCGGCGCCTAAGAGGTGTGAGGCGTGCTCCTGCCGCGTGGCAATGCGCCTCTGCGAGGGCAAGAGTCCGTTCAGTGCCGGTTTGACTACCCCGGAATGCCCATTGCGCCGCAAAGGATACGTTATAACATACGCTCATGATTACCAAGACCGGCATCGCCACGGCGAGGAAGCAACCCGTACCCGTTACGGTGCTGACCGGCTTTCTCGGCGCCGGGAAGACTACCCTGCTCAACCGGCTGCTCCGCCACCCGGAACTGGCGGACACGGCGGTTCTCATCAACGAGTTCGGGGAAGTCGGCCTGGACCACCTCCTCGTCGAACGGCTCGACGAGGACACGGTCCTCCTGAACGCAGGCTGCCTTTGCTGCACCGTCCGTGGAGACCTCCTGCAGGCGCTTTCCGGCCTTTCTCGCCGCGTTGCGGACGGGCAGCCGGTACGGCGCGTGATCATCGAAACCACGGGGCTGGCCGACCCGGCGCCGATCCTCCACACGCTGATGACCGACCCGCACCTGCTGCGGGACTTCGTCCTCGACGGGGTGGTGACGCTTGTCGATGCGGCGAATGGGGCAGCCACCCTGGACGCCCAGATCGAGGCGGTGAAGCAGGCCGCCGTTGCCGACCGCCTGATCCTCACCAAGACCGACATCGCTGAGCCCGGGGCAGCGGGTGACCTCGAAGCCAGGCTCCGACGCCTGAACCCGAGCGCGCCCGTGGTGCGAGCCCTCGCGGGCGAAGTCGAGCCCGCGGCCGTGATCGGGCCGGGCCCCTACGACCCCGCGGCCCGGGGAGAGGCCGTGCTGGCCTGGCTTGGCGAGGAGGCCCGGGCAGCGGGCCACGGCCACCACCATCATGGGCATGACCCGAACCGCCACGACGCCCGGATCTCCTCCTTCTGCCTCTTCTTTGACCGGCCTATCCGGCTGGTCGGGCTCGCGCTCTGGCTCGAGATGATGCTCTCGACGCGAGGGGCGGACCTCCTCCGGGTAAAGGGCCTGCTCAACGTCGAGGGCGAGAGGCTGCCCGTCGTCCTGCACCTCGTGGGGCACGTCCTGCACCCGACCGTCAGGCTCTCTGCCTGGCCTGACGAGGACCGGCGATCGCGCCTCGTCTTCATCCTCCGCGACATGCCGCGGGAGGGCGTGGAGTCCAGCCTCCGCGCCTTCCTCTCCGCCGCCTCCGTCCCCCTCCCGGTTTGCTGAACTGCGTAAGGAACCCCTCATGTCCTCCCAGCCTCCCATCCCCGTGACCGTGCTGACCGGCTATCTCGGCGCAGGGAAAACCACCCTGCTCAACCGCATCCTGACCGAGGAGCACGGGAAGAAGTACGCCGTCGTCATCAACGAGTTCGGCGAGCTCGGCGTGGACAACGACCTCGTCGTCGATGCGGACGAGGAGGTGTTCGAGATGAACAACGGCTGCATCTGCTGCACTGTCCGCGGCGACCTCATCCGCATCATCGGCGGCCTGGTGAAGCGCAAGTCGCTCGACGGCATCATCATCGAGACGACCGGCCTCGCCGACCCCGCCCCCGTTGCGCAAACCTTCTTCGTGGACGAGGAGGTCAAGTCCCGCACCCGGCTGGACGCCATTGTCACGGTGGCCGATGCCAAGCACCTGCCACAGCGCCTGGAGGACAGCCACGAGGCGATGGAGCAGATCGCCTTCGCGGACGTCATCCTGCTGAACAAGACCGACCTTGTGCCGCCCGAGGAGCTGGATGCGCTGGAGCGCCGCATCCGCGGCATCAACCCCCATGCCCGCCTCCACCGCACCCAGAAGTCCGAACTCCCGACCGAGGAGGTAATGGGCCGCGGCGCCTTCGACCTCTCCCGCGTGCTGGAGATGGAGCCGGACTTCCTGTCCGGGGAGGACGACCACCAGCACGACGACGAGGTCGCCTCCGTCTCCTTCGAGGCCGAGCGGGCCATCGACCGGGAGCGCTTCGACGCGTGGATCGGCGAGCTGCTCCAGAGCAAGGGACAGGACCTGCTCCGGACCAAGGGCATCCTGCACTTCGCCGGTGATGATCGCCGCTTTGCGTTCCAGGCCGTCCACATGCTCGCGGACGGCGACTTCATCGGCCTGGCACGGCCGGAGGATGCCCGGCGAAGCAGGATCGTCTTCATCGGACGCGACCTGAACCGGGTTCAGCTGCGGCGAGGCTTCGAGGCATGCCAGGTGGCCGCCTGATGGACTTGGCCACGGTCCGGCGGCATGCGGCGCCGGGGGCAAGCAATGACGTCAGCCCCCGAGAGGCCATGTGGCGTCGCTGGGACGGCGACGAATGGGCGGCCCTGGAGTCCTTGCCCGCAACCATCCGGCGCCGGTTGCAGGAGCACGCCTATGATGCCTGGACGGTCAACGCCCTGAAGCTCTGGAGAATGTTCCGCCGCCAGACCGCGAGCAGCGAGCGCGCGGAACGACGGCTCCTGCGCTACCTCGATGAATGCGAGGTGATGGAGCGGGCGGCCGCGGACGCTGACCATCGTAAGGTCTACGGCGTGCCCCTGCCTCACGTCGCGGCGGCGGCCAGCGTTCTTCGGGCGCACGGCATCGCAGCTGCAACCAGTCCTGCCGCGGCAAACGACGGCGGAGCAGCCGTGGCGACACGGTGACTCCGGAGTCGTCCCTGGACGATGAGGGGCATCTATCCCCCGGGGCTGGATGCCCTCGTCGTCTGCGCAGTCTCCTAGCAGGACCAGCAGGCCTGAACGGCACCTCTCCCTGCCTCATCTGAAGATGAGGGACTGGTGGATGCCGGTCCCAGCAATGGCACCATCCCCCACGGCCAGGGACACTGATCCGGCGGCGCGCGCCGCGTCGCCACAGGCGAAGACGCCGGGAACGCTCGTCTCCTTCCGGATGTCGGTCCAGATGAAGGGACCCATGGGTCCCTCCTCGAGGGTACAGCCCAACTGGCTAGCGAGCGGGCTCGCAAAGCTCGTCCGGGGTACGAGGAAGAGACCTGCAAGGGCGATGCTGCGGCCGTCCTCCAGTTGCACTGTGACCCTCTCGCCAGCAATACCGGTGACGGCAGCCTCCTCAATGGTTACCCCGCGCCGCGCGAGGGCTGCCCGCTGCTCCGCATCAGGGCGGGCGATACCGTTGGTGAAGAGCGTCGTCCTGCCCCATTCAGGAATCAGCATGGCCTGATGGAACCAGAAGCCGCTCGTCGCCAGCACACCAAGGTGACCCTGATTCAGCTCGTAGCCGTCGCAGTACGGGCACTGGTAGACACCGCGCCCCCAGCGCTCCTGAAGGCCGGGTACGTCCGGTAGGTTATCAACCACCCCGGTAGCCAGGAGCAGACGCCGCGCGGTGCGCTCCTCGCCGGTCTCCAGCGTCACACGGAACTGCCCTTCCTCGGCCGTTGCGGCGACCGCCTTGCCCTCGACCCAGGTCACCGTGGGATAGGACAGGAGCTGGGCACGGGCCTGGGCGGCGATGGCCCCCGGTGGCTGCCCATCCTGCCCGAGGAAGCCGTGGGACGCCTCGGCGAAGCGATTGCGCCGCTGGCCCGCATCGACCACCGCGACGTCCTTTCGTGCCCGGGCGAGTTGGAGCGCGGCCGCCATGCCGCTGTAGCTGCCGCCGACGATGATGACGTCATGCAGCATGGTGCGATGCCTTTCCCTGGCGCTTTCGCGTTGCAAGGCGGCGGCGGAAGTCCGCCGAGAGTGCGGCCAGCGTGACGTCACCCAGCCGCCTCACGAGAAGCGCCTCGGCCTCTCGCATCGCATCGTCCAGGGCATCGTTCACAGCCTGCTCGACAAGACACACCGGGTTCTCGGTCTTGTTGCCGATGGCGAAGACCTGCGGCGCTCCGAGTGCGTCGTAGATGTCGCGCAGGGTTACCGTCTCGAGATCGCTAGCCAAATGCCAGCCGCCCCCATGCCCCTTCTCGGATCGCACGAGACCCATCTCCCGCAGGCCTGCCATAGTTCGGCGGACCACGGCGGGGTTGGTGTTCATGCACAAGGCCAGCGCCTCGGAGGTCATGGGACCGTCCTGCTCTGCCATGTGGAGAAGTGCGTGAAGCACAGCTGAAAGACGACTATCGCGCATCATGCAACTGCATCTGCTACGTGAAGTGCGGCGCGTCAAGGCGCCTGGGTCAGCGCCAACAGCTATGACGTTGTGCCTGCTTCTAGGCAGCAAGGGGCTTCGAGTGAGTGGTGTGGCCGCTCAGTTGCCGCGGCAGGAACCGGCCGAGAACGGCATGGCAGCTTTCAAGCCCAAAGTGGAGGAAAGCTGCCGTTGGGTGCTGGTCCGCGCGCGTCGTGCCTAGCCGGGCTCACGCTGCTTGTGCGTCAGCTCGGATTGATCATCTCGAAGACTGCTGCAAAGTGGCCGGTGGCCTCGGCGGTCCGCTGCGCCATCACGCGCTCGACCAGGATTTCGGCGGCGTTCGGATCGGCCACAAGCAGGGCCATGCTCTCCTGGATGAAGCCTTCCAGCGGGAGTGCGCGCGGGTTGTCGCGCTGGCCGGGCGTGAGGTCCGTGGCTACCAGGGGCGGGGCCAGCTCAATCACTTGCACAGCGGTGTTCCGGAGCTGGTGGCGCAGGGACATGCTGTAGGAGTGGATCGCGGCCTTGGTCGCCGAGTAGGTCGGCGTGTCCGCACGTGGCACAAAGGCCAGGCCGGAGGAGACGTTCACCACCGCGGCCTTCGGCTGCGCCACGAGGTGAGGCAGCAGAGCGGACGTCAGGCGGATCGGGCCCAGAAGGTTGGTGCTGATCGTGGCCTCGGCGGTGGCGAGGGCGTCCGGACCGGTGAGCACTTCCTCCACGCGCATGATGCCGGCATTGTTGATGAGGACGTTCAGGGCGGGGTGTTCGGCCACGACGTGCGCGGCGAAATCGCGGATTCCGGCTGCGTCGTCGATGTCGAGGGTGGCGAGGTGCATGCCGGGATGTGCGGTCGCGACGGCCTCCAACGGCGTGCGGCGGCGCCCGGTGATGATGACGGTGTTGCCCGCGGCGTGGAGGGCCTCGGCAAGGCCGCGGCCGATGCCCGTGCCGCCGCCGGTAATGAGGATGGTGTTGCCGGTGATGTCCACGACTGACTCCGGTTTGACGAGGTGGAAGTGGCCGCGTTTTGTCCTGGGCCAGACCGTTCGATAAGCTGGATCTTTCTTCCCGACGCGTGAAGGGCAGCTCAACAATGAAGTCGCGAAACTTGGCCGAGCTGGAGGCCTTCGCGGCCATTGCCCGGGCGCGGAGCTTCCGGAAGGCGGCAGAGCAACGCGGCGTCTCCGTCTCGGCGCTCAGCCTCACCATGCGGAACCTCGAGGAGCGCATGGGCGTGCGGCTGCTTCACCGCACGACCCGCAGCGTCTCCCCGACTGAGGCGGGGCAGCGGCTGCTCGAGCGTCTTCAGCCCGCGCTGGACGACATCGCCACGGCAGTGGACATGGTCAA
The DNA here is from genome assembly GCF_016107305.1 of Roseomonas sp. KE2513. Taxonomy (GTDB): domain Bacteria; phylum Pseudomonadota; class Alphaproteobacteria; order Acetobacterales; family Acetobacteraceae; genus Roseomonas. The sequence continues at coordinate 55,393 of NZ_RCVR01000015.1, read as the reverse complement.
CGACTTCCGCGACCGTCCCACCGGGACAGTCCGCATCAACGCGCCGATCCCCGCGCTGGAGTTCCGCCTGGCGCCTCTCGCGCAGCCGTTCCTTGCGGCCAATCCGGACGTGTCGCTGGAGCTGATCAGCGACGCCGCACGGGTGGACATCGTGGAGCACGGGTTCGATGCCGGCGTGCGCTTCGGTGAGGACCTGGCACGCGACATGGTCGCCGTCCCGCTGGGCGGGCCGCTGCGCTACCTTGTGCTCGGGGCGCCGGACTACCTGCTTCGGTGCGGGACGCCCGGACAGCCAGAGGACCTGTTGCGCCACGCCTGCATTCGGCACCGCTTCCCCGGCGGCAGCATCTTCCCCTGGGAGTTCGCAAGGGATGGTCGGGCGGTGACCATCACGCCGGAGGGGCCGCTGACGGTGAACGATCCGCACGTGGCGATGCGCGCCGGGCTGGATGGCGTGGGCTTGGTCCGGCTGCCAGAGGAGTATGCGCGGCCTGCCATCGCGTCCGGCGGGCTCGTGCCGGTGCTGGAGGAATGGTGCCCGATCCTGCCGAGCTGGTTCCTGTACTATCCCAGCCGGCGCCAGATGTCCTCGGCCTTCAGGACCTTTCTGGGCTTTGTTGCGCGATCCAGGCCAACCGCCCGCTGAAGGACAGCGTCCGCTCCGGCAGAGCTGATGAGCCCGGTCATTCGGCTGAAACAGGCGTAAAGACTGCCATACCGAACCAAGCTGAGTCAGAGTGCGGCTTCCCACCGGAGGCTGCTGAGATGTCCGCTTCTCGGCGCGGTGCCGCGGTCAGGCAGCCATGGTGGGGGAGGGAACTTGCGGCAGCGCGACGCCGACGAGCGCGTCACGGGTGACGATGGACGTGAGACGATCCTCGGCCCATCCCTCGGTTCCCGGGGGACGAAGCGGCAACACCATCCAGCGGTAATCGGCTGTGCTGTCTACCACGCGGATCTCCATCCCCTCGGGCAGTGCCGTGCCCCACTCGGCCAGCACCCCGCGCGGGTCGCGCACGGCGCGCGCACGATAGGCGAAGCTCTTGTACCAGTGCGGCGGGTAGCCAAGCACCGCGCGCGGGTAACAGCTGCAGAGGGTGCAGACGACCAGGTGGTGCCGCTGCGGCGTGTCCTCCAGCACGCCGAGGGGCGGCGCACCGGCCATGGAGACGCCCATGGCCTCAGCGGCGGCGGAGCCGTCGGAAAGCAGCAGGCGGCGCCATTCAGGGTCGAGCCAGGCCCGGGCCACCATGCGGGCGCCGATCTCGGAGCTCGCGCGATCGGTCTGCGCCTGGCGGGCGGTCAGCTCCTCCTCGGTCAGGATACCCTTCGTCTTCAAGGCGCCGATCAGCGCCTCCAGCCGCGCAGGTGAGTCGGGGCGGGCGGGCGCGCTCATTCAGACGGCCTCCTTCGTGGCCTCGGCGGGTTCAAGCCAGTGCTCGAAGATTTCGACGAGCACTTCGTCGCCAGGGTGACCCTCGTTCCAGATCGGATTTTGCTCGAACAAGACGTGGTAGAGTTCATGCCTCGGTGCTGGGCGACCGAAAGCCAGAACTTCCGGGTTCGCGAAGCAGCCAAGAAGGCGTTGCACCGTGCCAGTACGCCCTCGCAGGTAATGCGGGGTGCGGATGTGGCAGGGACCGCGGCGCTCAGGCCAATCGTCCCGAACCTGAACCCGGGTGCCGGGAGGGAAGCGCGGCACAACAGGGGCAGGCTGGCTGGGCGGATCGGAGGCGGCGGCGCTGGTGCCCTCGGCTGGCATCATCGCAGTTCCTCCTCGCTGACGACGCCTTTCTCCAGCATCAGCGCGGTCATGGAGCGCAGCCAGCGCTCGTAATAGGTGAGTGCTAGGTACTCGTCTTCCGGAATGGCCTCGATGCCGCGCCGCAACTCGTCCACCGTCATCAGCCCCTTCTGGGCGAGGAGCTGGCGCAGGGCATCCACGCGCTTGCCGAAGTCATCCGGTGGTGCCTCGTCGCGCTCCACGGCCGTGCAGCGGAAGCGCGAGGCGCCACCCATATCGTGCGTGGCGGGGATCGGGGCCTTGGGCAGGGACCCGGCGTTGATGTCGGCGTCGCTCATGGTGGAAGGCTAGGACGGAGGGCCGGGTGCGTCCACTTGCCCGTTTCTGACAGATTGCTCGGAATTCAGGCGACTCTTGGTGCGGCCGATACGGCGGGAAGGGGTCACTCTTGGAGAGGGCTGACCGTGGTGTGGAGAGGGCTGACCGTGGTGCGCTGTGCCTCGAGATGGGTGGTATCGATCATCAGGCGCTCCGGCTCGCCCGCTTGGCGCGCGAGCCCGGCCAAGATGCGGTTGAAGACGTCCAAGCCGCTCCATCGCACGAAGCGATTGTGCAGGGGGCCGTACTTGGCAGGCGCCTCGCGCCAGCGCAGCCCATTGTGGATCACGTGGGTGATGCCCCTGACCACCCGGTGATCGTCGCCCGGTGCAGCCCGTGCGAGAGTGGGAAGGAGGGCACGATCCGCCCGATCTGCGCCCTCGTCAGCCAAAACAGGTCAGCCATGGCAGCACCTCCGGGCACCATGGAGTCGGCCAATCCACTCAGCCGCTACCCTGAAGCAATCGGTCCAGACCCTAAGCCTCAGCGCGGGGGCTCTGCGGAGTCCCGGCTGGGTGCCGGAGCGCGCTGGAACCAGCCTGTTGGACAAGGGCGCGGCGAAGTCGGCGCGACCGATCCAGTACGGCCCGGTCCAGCCGGCGGACGGGCATGGCCACGAGGAAGGTCGCGAGCAGACCGGTTACCAGTCCGGCAAGCTCAGCCCCGCCGGCCGGAAGCGATCGCCCCAGGCCCGCAGTAACAGTCGCTCCAGGCGCGAACAGCATGGGCCAGCGGGCGAGATAGGTCGGGAAGGATATCCGCCGAGCCACTGGGCCGGCCTGCTCTCCAGCAGTGGCGCCAATCCCTCGGGTCGAACCAGGATCTCGAAAAGCAGCGTGGCGCCGAAGCTGTGCAGCAGCGTGACTTGCAGGCAGGCGAGGCCGCGCGCGCCCTCGAGATGGCGCTGGCGCCCAGCGGGTTCCCCATCGCCCTGATCCTGCGTGCGCCGTTCCGTCCCGCCCTGCCGCGTGATCGTCTTGCCGCGGTTCGGCAAGGAAACGGTGAAGGCGACGTGGAAGGAGCGCGCTAGGGTGTCGCCGCGCGCAGGCGCTCCACCATCTCCCCGATCGCGGCAGCATCGACATTGGCAAAGGCGATGCGCAGATGGCCTTCCTCCCCGGCAAAGGCCGGTCCGGGGAGGCACATCAGCCCGTGCTCCTCGGCAAGTTGCCGCGCGACCTGCCAAGCCGACGCCTCCCCGAAGGGATGGCGCACATAGGCGAAATAGGCGCCCAGCGCCTCCAGCCGCCATCCGGGCAGCCGGGCGAAGGCCGCGCGGAGGGCTGCCGCCCGATCGTTCATCTCCGCCCGGTTCGCCTCGCGCCAGGCCGTCAGCGCCGGCAGGCCCCAGGCCACGGCGGCCTGCCCGGCTCTGGAGGCGCAGATCTGCACGCAGTCCATCACCTTGCTCAGCTCGGCATGGAAGGCGGCGGGGGCGGTCACGGCGCCGAGCCGGTGCCCCGGCACCGCGAAGGATTTCGAGAAGCTGTAGAGCTGCACGAGGTTCTCGGGCCAGCCGCCCGCCGGCAGGTCGTGCAGCCGGTCCTGCCCCGCCGGGAGGAAGTCGCGATAGGTCTCGTCGAGCACGAGCCAGAGGCCGCGCCGCTGGCAGAGCTCGTGGAAGCGGCGGATGACCTCGGCCGGGTAGACCGCGCCGGTGGGGTTGTTCGGTGTCACGAGCACGATGGCGCGCACGCGATCGTCGATCAGCGCCTCGGCGTCCTCCGGATCGGGCACGAAGCCAGATTGCGCCCGGCAGGGAAGGGGCCTCGCCTCGATGCCCAGCATGTCGAGGGTCATGCTGTGGTTGAAGTACCACGGCGTGGGCAGCAGTACCGCGTCACCCCGCTGCGCGATCGCCATCATCACAACGAAATAGGCCTGGTTGCAGCCCGCCGTGATGGCGACCTCCTGCGCCGAGATGCCGCCGCCATAGATGCCGCGGAGATGTTCGGCATAGGCCTCCCGCAGCGCGGCGTCGCCGCTGATCGGTCCGTAGCCCGCGGCCGCCGGGCTGCCGGCCGCCTCGGACAGCTGCGCGAGCATCTCGGGCGGCGGCGGATAGGCCGGAACCGCCTGGCAGAGGTTGAGCAGCGGCCCGCGCGAACCGTCGTAGCGGGCGCCGCAGGCCTGGATCTCCGGGATCGGCGGGGTGCCGGTGTCGAGCAGGTGCGGATTCAGCGGCAGCATCGGGGATCCCGGACGGAGAAGGAGAGGGGAGAACGCAGCGGGCGCGGATTGGTGCCTTCCGGCGGATGCCTAGCCGGCAGCTTCCCGGATCCGCGGCAGGTGGAGCTCCCCCTTGGCGCCCCATCCGCGGGCATCCGCGGGCACCTCCGGGCGGAAATGCTCGTAGAGGCGGAAGCCGACCCGGTTCAGCTCCTTCGGGTCGAACGAGGCGGCCAGCGCCTCCATGGTCGCGCGCGCCTCGTCCAGCCGCTTGCCGAAGGCCTTGGCGACATAGGCCCTTGCCGGCGCGGCAGGCGTCGGCCCCTCGCCCGAAGCGGCAAGGAGCTGGCCGTGCTCGTCCCTCGTCACCGGCACCTGCCGGCCCAGCAGAGGCACGGACTCGTGCTGCACCAGCCCCCCGGCCTGATCCTCGTGCTTGGACGCCTCGGTGATGCCGAGGCGGCGTGCCTTCGCCTGCGCCGCGGTTCCCGCGACATGGCTGGCCAGGCTCATGGCGGTATCGGCCGGGTGGCCCAGGCGCTCCGCCACCACCGCGGCCCAGAGCGTCAGCACAGGCGCGCGGTTCACGCGAATCGGGACATCGGGTGCCGCCATGGCCGGTTCCTCCAGCGGAATGCCCCCTCGTAACGGCGCGGCCACCCGGAGATCGCGTCCGCGGGCGTTACAAGGCCCGCCCCGCATCGTAAACATTCGGTCAGTGTGGGGGAGCGCCGTGAACGAGACCTACGCCCTTCGGGACGGGCCCGGCCCGGGTGCCGCGGCGACGGGCCGGGGCGCGCGTTCGCGGTCGCGCGCGGTCCTGCTCCTCATCCTCTGCGGCGTCGTCCTCGCGCCGCCTCTCCTGGCCGGCCTTTCCGCGTGGCGCGCCTGGGATGCGACGGCGCGCGGGGCGGAAGCCGAGGTCGCGCGCACGGCCGACGCGGCGGCTGAATATGCCCGCCGCCTGTTGGAGGGGCAGTTCCTCCGGCTCCAGCGGGCGAACGACATCCTTGCCGGCCTCTCGGACGCCGAGATCCGGTCGCAGGAAGCCGAGTGGCACGCCGCGCTCCAGCGCCTGGCCACCGAGAACGTCGCGCCGGAACGGGAGACCTTCTACGTCCTCGTTTACGACCGGGACGCCTACGCACTCGTGGCGAGCAACATGCTGCCAGTGAGGACGGACGCCCCGATGCTCTCGCGCGAGTTCAACCGCGCGCTGCGCCCGGCCGACGCGCCCTCCTTCCACATCAGCCCTGTCTACACCGGTCGCTACACGGGGCGGCCGTTCTTCGCCCTCAGCGCACGCCGGGTGCGGACGGGGAACGGCCTGGCGCCCGGCACCTATGACGGCGTGATCAATGCCTCCCTCTATCTCGACCAGGTGAACCGCTCGCTCCAGGCGCTGGCCGCCTCGCCCGATAACGTGGTCTCGCTCGTGCGGACCGACGGGGCGCTGCTCGCCCGCTCCTCCGAGCTCGGCAACCTGCCCAACGAGGAGCCGCGCATCGCGGAGGGCAGCGCGATGCTCGAAACCATGCGGCTCGGCGAGGAGCGCTCTGTCTCCCGCGAGGTGTCGAGCGTCGACGGCGTGCAGCGGGTCGTCGCCTATCGGCGCGTGGGCGGCAGCTGGCCGGTCTACGTCTCCGCCGCCGGGCGCGCTCGGTGCTCTTCGCGGACTGGCGGCAGCAGGTCCTGCCGCAGGCGCTTCTCGCGCTCGCCTCCTCCGCGCTTCTCTTCGTGCTCGCGCGCGCGGTGCTCGGCCGCCAGCGGGAGCTCGAGGGATCGAACGAGGCGCTGGAGAGCCGCGTGGCCGAGCGCACGCGGGCGCTGGCGGAGAACTCCCGCCTGATGCAACTCGCGCAGCAGGCCGCCAATGCAGCGTCATGGTCCTGGGAGCCGGCCACGGGCCAGGTGCGCTGGTCGGCGGAGATGTACGTGCTGCTCGGGCTCGATCCCTTGCAGGACGCGGGCACCGAGAGCGCTGCCGCCTTCTTTGCCGCCGTGCACCCGGAAGACAGGGAGTTGCTGCGGGAAGGGGTGGCCAGGGCGCTGCGCGAGGGGGCGATGACCCTCGAGCTGCGCGTCTTCCGCCGCATTCCCGATGGCCGAGAGGAGCGCTGGTTCCTCTGCCGCGCCCGGCTCTTCCCCGCCGCCGACGACGCCCCGGCCGCCCTTGTCGGCATCCACGTCGATATCACCGACCGCCGCCGGATCGGAGAGCGCTTCGAGGCGGCGGCCGGGGCCATCGACGGGTTCGTCTATGAGCGCGATCTCGTCACCGGCCGCGTGGTACGCACCGCTGGTGTCACGGCCCTGCTCGGGGAGGAGATCCCGGAGGCTGCGGCCGCCTGGATCGGCCGCATCCATCCGGAAGACCGCGAACGCTTCGAACGTGAGGTAGAGGCGGGCCTCGCCGATCCGGTGCGGGACCGCTATTCCGCCGAGTACCGTATCCGGCGCGCCGATGGGGGCTGGGCCTGGGTCTGGGACCGCGGCCGCTTCTTCCGCGATTCGGTCAGCGACCGTGCCGTCCGCGCCCTCGGTGTCATGCTCGACATGACCGCGCGCCGGCTGGCCGAGGAGCGGCAGGCCCTGCTGATGCGGGAGGTGGACCACCGCGGCAAGAACGCCCTCGCCGTGGTAAAGGCCGCGCTCCGCCTCACCCCGGGCAACGATCCCGTCTATCGTGCGGCCATCGAGGGAAGGGTGGATGCCCTGGCCCGCGCGCAATCGCTGCTCGCGGAGACGAACTGGGCCGGCACCAGACTCCGGGCAGTTCTCGAATCGACGCTCGCGCCCTTCCTGGGCCAGGGAGCGGCGCCGCACGCGGTGCTGGAGGGGCCGGAGGTCGTCATTCCCGGATCGGTGGTGCAGGCGCTGACCATGGCTCTCCATGAACTGGCGACGAACGCCACGAAATACGGCGCCCTCTCCTCGGCATCCGGCGTTCTGCGCGTGTCTTGGCAGCAGGACGGCAATACCCTGCGCCTACGCTGGGAAGAGGCCGGCGGCCCCGCCGTCAGCGCCCCCGCCCGGAAGGGCTTCGGATCGCGCGTGGTGGACAACACCCTCGGCAACCAGCTCGGTGGCTTCGTGCAGTGGGAATGGGCCGCCGAAGGCCTGATCGTCGAGATGGGCATCCCTTTTCCATGCGGCCCCGATGTTGTGGAAAAACTCTTCCGGCAGGCCGCACCGGGTGTGGTTCAGGTGTAGCAGGGAGGTTGGCCGGTGCTGGTGACTCCGGAGAGGGCGCTGCCCTCTCCGGACCTCACCCGCCAGGAGCCTGAGGCTCCTGGACCTGCGTCTGACTGTTGCGGACTCGATAATTGAGGGGCGGCGCCCTTCCTGACTGTGCAGTCGCCTCGGGTCCACGATCCGAGGCGCACCGACCGCAGAAGTCCTTCAAACTCGAAGAAAAAGGTGATGGTGAGGGGCCTGGGGGAGAGGAAGAACTCCTTCTTCCTCTCCCCGAAGTCACCGGCACCGCACCAGCCAGGATCAAAGCTCAACCCGCGTCCCGAGTTCCACCACGCGGGGCGGCGGGATGAGGAAGTAGTCCGGCGCACGGACCGCATTCCGGGTGAGAAAAGCGAAGATGTGTTCCTGCCAGATCGGCAGGTCAGGGCGCATGGAGGGGACGGGCACCTCGTTCCCGATGAAGTAGGAGGCTTCCTCCGGCGAGAAGCCGATTGTCTCCCGGTGCAGGCGCAGGGCCTGGGGCACGTCCGGCTTCTCCGCAAAGCCGAAGCGCAGGGTAACGTGGCGAAAGCCGCCCGGCAGGAGGTGGACCGAGACGCGCTCGGCTTCCGGAATGCGCGGCACGCGCTCGGCCACCACGTGCATCAACACGACGCGTTCGTGCAGCACGCCGTTGTGGCGCATGTTCAGGGCCATCGCCGCCGGAACCACCTCCCGCTGGCCGGTGAGGTATATGGCCGTGCCGGGCACGCGCAGCGGGGCGTCGGCGGCATCGAGGCCGCCGAGGAACAACTCGAGTGTCTGCGCCCCCTCGTCGCGCCGGGCGAGGAGGACCGCGCGGCCGCGCCGCCAGATGAGCATCATCGCGAGGCACACGGCCCCGACCAGCAGCGGGAACCAGCCGCCCGCCGGGATCTTGTGCAGGTTGCCGGCGACGAAGACGAGATCGAGCAGGAGGAAGGGCACGGCCACGAGCGCCACGGCCAGCCAGGGCAGCTTCCAGCGCCCGCGCGCGACCAGGGAGAGAAGGATCGTCGTCACCATCATGTCACCGGCGACCGCGATACCGTAGGCGTTGGCCAGGCTCTCGGAGTTGCGGAAGCCGAAGACGAGCGCGAGGACCGCGGCGGCAAGCAGCCAGTTGATGAGCGGCAGGTAGACCTGGCCCGCTGTCTCCTCCGAGGTCTGGCGCACCTCGAGCCGCGGCACGGCGCCGAGCTGGATCGCCTGCTGCACGAGCGCGAAGGCGCCCGAGATCACCGCCTGGCTCGCGATCACCGTCGCGGCGGTGGCCAGCACTACGGCGAGGTAGAGCAGGGGGCCGGGAAAGAGCCCGAAGAAGGGGTTCTCCGCCGCCGCCGGGTCGCCCAGCACCAGCGCGGCCTGGCCGAGGTAGTTGAGGACGAGCGCGGGCATGACGAGGACGAACCAGTCCACCCGAATCGCGTGCCGGCCGAAATGGCCCATATCCGCGTAAAGGGCCTCGCCGCCCGTCAACGCGAGGAAGGCGGAGCCGAGCACGGCCAGCGCCCCTTGGCCCGGGTTACCCGTGAGAAAGCGGATCGCGTGGCGAGGATCGAGCGCCGCCAGCACCTCCGGCCGTGCGATGACGTGCAGCAGGCCGGCCAGCGCCAGAACGGCGAACCACGCGGCCATCACCGGCCCGAACAGTCGCCCCATCTTGGCGCTGCCGCGGCTCTGGATGGCGAAGAGGCCGACGAGGACCGCGGCCGCGATCGGGACAACATAGGGCGTGAAGACCGGCGTCGCGACCGACAGCCCCTCCACGGCCGAGAGGACGGAAATCGCCGGGGTGATCATGGCATCCCCGAAGAAGAGCGAGGCGCCGGCGAGGCCGACGACGAGGAAGCCCAAGCGCAGCCGTTCCGGCGCGACGGGGATGGCCAGCGAGATAAGGGCCATGGTCCCGCCCTCCCCCTGGTTGTCCGCTCGCATGACGAGGACGACGTATTTGGTCGCGACCACGAGGGTAACTGCCCAGAAGATCAGGGAGACCACCCCGTAGATGGCGGCGGGAGCCGCCGCACCCTCCCCGCTCGCGGCGCGCAGCGTCTCGCGCATCGCGTAGATCGGGCTGGTGCCGATATCGCCGAAGACCACCCCAAGCGCACCGAGCAGCAGGGCCGCGCCGGCGGGATGGGCCGCCGCGGCCGGGGTGGAGACCGCGGCCGTCGGAGGGCTGCTTGCGTTGCTATCGGGCATGGCCGTGCTCCCTTCTTCGGCACGGCCCTGCAAGCCGTTGCCGGGAGAGAACGCGGCGGGCGGCCGGTGGTGGCGCGTCTATCGCCCGAGGCTGAGCCGCGCCGCGGTGGCGAGCTTGTCCGCCCGCTCGTTCATCACGTCCCCCGCGTGGCCGCGCACCCAGCGCCACTCCACCTGGTGCGGCTTGGCGGCGGCCAGCAGGCGCTGCCACAGCTCGTAATTCGCCACCGGCTCCTTCGCCGCGTTGCGCCAGTTGTTGCGCACCCAGCCATGGACCCAGCGGGTCACGCCGTTGCGGACGTACTCGCTGTCCGTGTGCAGGACCACGCGGCAGGGCTTCTTCAGCGCCTCGAGCGCCGAGGCGGCGGCGGTCAGCTCCATGCGGTTGTTCGTTGTGGCGGGATCGTAGCCCGAGAGCTCCTTCTCGATCGTCCCGAAGCGCAGGATCGCTGACCAGCCGCCCGGGCCAGGGTTCGGCTTGCAGCCGCCATCCGTCCAGATCTCCACCGCCAGGGTTCCGCTCTCCACGGTGTCAGATGCCATAGGCGGAGACCTCCTTGGCCGCGGCGAAGAAGCGCAGGCGGCGCAGGTATTCAATCGGGTCCTTGCGGGTGACCATCGCGCCCGCGGGTGTGTTGGCCCAGTCATAGAGCCGGGTGAGCAGGAAGCGCATAGCGGCACCGCGGAGGAGCACGGGCAGAGCGGCCATTTCCTTCGCCGAAAGAGGCCGGACGCGGTTGTAGCCGGCCAGCAGGGCCCGCGCCTTCGTCACGTTGAAGGCGAGGTCTGGCTCGAAGCACCAGGCATTGAGGCAGATCGCCACGTCGTAGGCGAGGATGTCCGTGCAGGCGAAGTAGAAGTCGATCAGCCCCGAGACCCGTGGCCGCCGGTCCGGGCCATCGAGGAAGAAGACGTTGTCGGGGAAGAGGTCCGCGTGGATGTGCCCGCGTGGCAGGTTCTGGGGCCAATCCTGAAGGATGGCGGCCAGCTGCCCGTCCAACTCGGCGCAAAGGCCTGGCTGCACCGTGTCGCCATTGGGGCGGCAGCGCTCCAGCAACGGCGCCCAACCATGAGGGCCGAGGGAGTTCGCCCGCTCGGCCGCGAAGCCCTCGCCTGCCGCGTGCAGGGCGGCCAGCGCCTCTCCCAGCGGGCCGCAATGGGCAACCGAGGGGCGGCGCGGCCAGACGCCGGGCAGAAAGGTGCAGATGGCCGCCGGGCGCCCCGCCAGCTCGCGCAGCGCCTCGCCGTCGGTGCCGGCGACGGGCTGCGGACAGGCCAAGCCACGCGCGGCGAGGTGGCGCATCAGCCCGAGGAACCAGGGAAGCTCCGCCGGGTCCACGCGCCGCTCGTAGAGGGTAAGGATGAAGTCGCCGCCGGTGGTCTTGAGACCGTAGTTGCTGTTCTCGACGCCCTCCGCGATGCCGCGGAAGGCTACGAGATCGCCCAGGTCGTAGCCGGAGAGAAAGGCGCGCAGCGCCTCGTCGGACACCTCGGTATAGACGGCCATCAGATCTCCCGGGCACCCCCTCTGCGCGGGGGTCCATGCATCAGCCCGGGCAGAGCGGCAAGAGCCGCCCGCTACTCCACCGTGGCGGTGCGCGGGGTACGGAGGGGGCGGGGAAGGTTGAAGATGATCTTCTCCTCCGCGACCGTCACATCCTCAATCGTCACGTCGAAGCGCTCGCGCAGGCGGGCCACCACCTCCTCCACGAGCACCTCCGGCGCGCTGGCGCCCGCCGAGATCCCGATGGTGCGGAGGCCGTCGGCCAGCGCCGGGTCGAAGTCCCGGCCGCGCGGCACCAGCACGGCGCGCGGGCAGCCGGCGCGCTCCGCCACCTCGCGCAGGCGCACGGAGTTGGAGGAATTGGCGGCGCCCACCACGACGATCAGCTCGCAACGCTCCGCGATCGCCTTCACCGCCGCCTGACGGTTGGTGGTGGCGTAGCAGATGTCCTCCTTGACGGGCGCCGAGAGGTCCGGGAAGCGGCGGCGCAGCACGTCCAGCACCTCGGCCGTGTCGTCGACCGAGAGCGTGGTCTGGGTCGCATAGGCCAGCGGACCGGGCGGCGGCTGCACGGTCGCGGCCTGCTCGGCGTCCTCCACCAGCGTCACGGCGCCAGGCGGAAGCTGCCCCATGGTGCCGACCACCTCCGGGTGGCCGGCATGGCCGATGAGGAGGATGTGGCTGCCGCCCGCGAAGTGGCGCTCGGCCTCGCGGTGGACCTTGCTCACCAGCGGGCAGGTGGCATCGAGGTAGAGCATCCTCCGCGCATCGGCCGCGGCGGGCACGGAGCGCGGCACGCCGTGGGCGGAGAAGATGACGGGCTGCCCGTCGTCCGGGATCTCGTCCAGCTCCTCTACGAAGACGGCGCCCTTGGCCTGCAGGCCCTCCACCACGAAGCGGTTGTGGACGATCTCGTGGCGGACATAGACGGGGGTGCCGTAGCGCTCGATCGCCAGCTCCACGATCTTGATGGCGCGGTCCACCCCGGCGCAGAAGCCGCGCGGGCCGGCGAGCAGCACCGTCAGGGGGGGCTTCGTCGGGGTCTGGAGGCCCGTCGGGCGGGGGTTTGCGGTCTGATCCATGGCGTGCGACTTGGTCCTTCGGCGCCGGCGCGAACAGCCCCCGGCCGGACCGTGGGCGCGTTCTATGCTAGCCGCCCAGGGGCCCGCCGCCCAGGGCGCGAGCCGCGCGGCCGCCGCAATTCTCCCAGGCGATGCCCTGGGGCGTCGTCCTGCCGTTGCCCTCTGGGCCAGGAGTGCCTCCCGCGTGACCCGATTCGCCCGCCCCGCCGCGCTGGCCCTTCTGGCCCTGCCTCTCCTCGCCGGCTGCGGCGGCAGGGGCAGCGTGCTCACCCAGCGGCCCCAGGCGCCCTGCCCGCGCGTGGCCCTCATCGCCGAGGCCGTGGACCTGACCCGCTACCGCCAGGGGGCGCGGCCCGACCTCGCGGCGATGGAAGTGGATGCGCGCATGACCGGCTTCGGGGCGCGCTGCGACTACGCCCCGCGCGACGCCGGGCTGGACGTGACCGTGCAGGTCGAGCTGACCGCCGAGCGCGGCCCCGCCGCCACGGGTACCACCTTCGACCTGCCCTATGTCGTCGGCGTGACGGACGAGAGCGAGGGCCGGGTGCTGAACAGCGGCACCGACACCCTCCGCGTCTCCTTCAACGGCAGCGAGCGCCGGACCCTCGCCCGCGGCGAGGAGATGCTGGTCCGCATCCCCGGCGATGTCCGCCGGGCGGCGGAGAAGGTTGTGCTGATCGGCTTCCAGCTCACCCCGGAGCAGCTGGCGGCCAACCGGCGCCGCGGCGTCCGGTAAGGGCGCCTGCCGGCGGAGGTTGCGCCGGGCGCCGCATTCGGGCACGAGTCCTCCACCCGCTGATTCCGCGCGGGAGAGAGGGGGCCGGCCCAGCCCGCCCCCCGCCGAAGGCGCAACCGGCCCCCGGAAACGCTCAGGCAGAAGGACCGCGCGGGGAAGGGGCCTCTGGAAAGCCCGTGGCCGAAAGGCCGCGGCACCGACGGAGTAAGGGCCGGGTTCACCCCCGCCCGAATCTCTCAGGTCTCGGGACAGAGGGGGGCCACGATCTGAACCGGCCGCATCCGCGGCTCTGGGGGATTTGTGGCCGAGACGGAAAGCTTGCTCGAAACGCCGCTGGCCGGCCTGCACCGCGAATTGGGCGGGCGCATGGTCGGCTTCGCGGGATATGCCATGCCCGTGCAGTACGCGGCCGGCATCATGGCGGAACACCTTGCCTGCCGTTCCTCGGCCGCGCTGTTCGACGTCTCCCACATGGGTCAGGCGGAACTGCGGGGCGAGGGCGCCGCGGCCGCGCTGGAGCGCGTGACGCCCGCCGAGGTCGCGGCGCTCCGTCCCGGCCGCCAGCGCTACGCCCTGCTGATGAACAGGTTCGGTGGGATCGTGGACGACTTCATGGTCGCCAATCTCGGCGACCGGCTGTTCCTTGTGCTGAACGCCTCCCGCAAGGCCGTGGACCTCGAGGCCATCGGCGCGGCCCTGCCGGCGGGCGTCGCGCTGGTGCCGCGGCCAGACCGCGCGCTGCTGGCCCTCCAGGGGCCGGGGGCGGAGTCGATCCTTGCGGGGCTGGCCGAAGGGGTGGCCGCCATGCCCTTTATGGGGGTGCTGGAAACCTCCGTCGCCGGCATCCCCGCCCTGGTCACCCGTTCCGGCTACACCGGAGAGGACGGCTTCGAGATCGGCATCCCCGCCGAGGGCGCGGAGACGGTGGCGCGCGCCCTGCTGGCCGCGGGCGCCGCGCCGGCCGGGCTCGGCGCGCGGGACAGCCTGCGGCTGGAGGCCGGGCTGCCCCTCTACGGCCAGGACATCGACGAAACGACCTCCCCGGTGGAGGCTGCGCTCACCTTCAGCATCGGCAAGCGCCGGCGCCTCGCCTGGGACTTTCCGGGCGCCGAGCGCGTGCGCGAGGAACTGGACAGCGGGCCGAAGCGCCTTCGCGTCGGCATCGTGCCGGACGGCCGCCAGCCCGCCCGCGCCCATACGCCAATCGCCCAGGGTGGCATTACCGTCGGCGAGGTGACCAGCGGCGGCTTCGGCCCCTCGCTCGGGGTGCCCGTCGCCATGGGCTACGTCGCCCGCGCCGCGGCCGAGGATGGCACGGCGCTTGAACTGATGGTGCGCGGCCGGGCCATCCCCGCCCGCGTCGCGCCCACCCCCTTCGTTCCCCACCGCTACAAGCGCACCCCCATCCTTCAAGGAGTTGCCCCGTGAGCCAGACCCGCTTCGCCGAGAGCCACGAATGGGTGCGCCTGGATGACGGCCTGGCCGTGGTGGGCATCTCCACCCACGCGCAGGACGCGCTGGGCGACGTCGTCTTCGTGGACCTGCCCGAGCCGGGCCGGGAAGTGGAGGCCGGGGAGGCCGTGGCGGTGGTGGAGAGCGTGAAGGCCGCCTCCGACATCTACGCGCCCGTCGCCGGCACGATCGCCGCGGTGAACGCCGCCCTGGTGGACGACCCCGCCCTGGTGAACCGCGACCCGATGGGGGAGGGCTGGTTCTTCACCATCACCCCGCGCGACGCGGCGGACGCGGACAAGCTGATGGACGCCGACGCCTACGCGAAGCACGCGGAGGCCGGGAATTGAGCGCGCTCGACCAACTCGCGGCGCTGGAGGACCCTGGCGCCTTCGCCACCCGGCACATCGGCCCTTCCGAGAAGCAGATCGCGGCCATGCTGCGCGTCGTGGGGGCGGAGAGCCTCGAGGCGCTGGCCGTCCGCACCGTGCCCGAGGGCATCCGTGACAGCCACCTGGACGCGCTGCCGCCCCCAGTGGGAGAGGCGGAGGCTATCGCCGAGCTGCGCGCGCTGTCCGAGCGGAACACGCGCGTGAGGTCCCTCATCGGCTGCGGCTATCACGGCACCCACACGCCGCCGGTCATCCTGCGCAACGTGCTCGAGAACCCCGGCTGGTACACGGCCTACACCCCCTATCAGGCGGAACTCGCCCAGGGGCGGCTGGAAGCGCTGCTGAATTTCCAGACGATGGTCTGCGACCTGACGGGCCTGCCGGTCGCCAATGCCTCGCTGCTGGACGAGGCGACGGCGGCGGCCGAGGCGATGGCGCTGGCGCATGCCGCGCACAAGGGGAAGTCCTCTACCCTCGTCGTCGCGCCTGACCTGCACCCGCAGACGATCGCCGTGCTGCGCACGCGCGCGGCGCCGCTCGGCCTCACGGTGGAGGTGACCGATGACGCGGGGGCCTATGCCGCGCTGAAGCCCTTCGCCGTGGTGCTCTCCTATCCCGGCACCACCGGCGAGGTGCGCGACCTCGCCCCCGCCATCGCCGCTGCCCAGTCCGCGGGCGCGCTGGCGATCGTGGCGGCCGACATCCTGGCGCTGACGATCCTCACGCCGCCCGGCGAGATGGGGGCGGACGTGGTGGTCGGCAGCACGCAGCGCTTCGGCGTGCCGATGGGTTATGGCGGCCCGCATGCCGCCTATATCGCGGTGAAGGACGCGCTGAAGCGGCTGATGCCGGGCCGTCTGGTGGGCGTCTCCGTCGATGCCGCCGGGCGGCCCGCCATGCGCCTCGCGCTGCAGACCCGCGAGCAGCACATCCGCCGCGAGAAGGCGACGAGCAACATCTGCACAGCTCAGGTGCTGCTCGCGGTCATGGCCGGCATGTACGCCGTGTGGCACGGGCCGGAGGGGCTGGTCCGCATTGCCCGCCGGACGCATCTCCTGGCGAGCCTGCTGGCCGATGCCGCCCTGCGCGCCGGCTTCGCGCTGCGCCATGAAGCCTTCTTCGACACCGTCGCGATCGAGGCGGGCGACAAGGCCGATGCGCTGGTGGAGGCGGCGCTGAAGGCGGGCTTCAACCTGCGTCGCGTGAATGCCGGCTGCGTCGCGCTGGCGTTCGACGAAACGGTGACGCGGCAGGATCTCGTCGCCCTCTGCGCCGTGCTGTGCGAGGTGGGCGGCCATGAGCGCGCCGGGCTGGGCGAGCTCTCCGCGCCCGAGCGCCTGCCGGCCGGCCTCGCGCGCCGCTCGCCCTTTCTCGCCGCCACCGTCTTCAACACGCACCGCTCCGAGCACGCGATGCTGCGCTACCTCAAGCGCCTCGAGGACAAGGACGTCGCGCTGAACCGCAGCATGATTCCGCTGGGTTCCTGCACGATGAAGCTGAACGCGACGGCGGAGATGATCCCCGTCACCTTTCCCGGCTTCTCCGACATCCACCCCTTCGCGCCGGCGGACCAGGCGCGCGGCTACATCGAGATGATCCGGCGGCTGGAGGCCTGGCTCTGCGCCTGCACCGGCTTCGCCGCCGTCTCGCTTCAGCCGAACGCGGGCAGCCAGGGCGAGTACGCAGGCCTGCTGACCATCCGCGCCTTCCACGCCGCGCGCGGGGATGCGCATCGCGACATCTGCCTCATCCCCTCCTCTGCGCACGGCACCAACCCGGCCTCCGCCGCCATGGCCGGGATGCGCGTAGTGGTGGTGGGCTGCGATCGCGAGGGCAATGTCGATCTCGGCGACCTCCGCGCGAAAATCGACCAGCACGCCGCGAAGCTGGCCGCGCTGATGGTCACCTATCCCAGCACCCACGGCGTCTTCGAGGAGGGCATCCGCGACATTTGCGAGGCCGTCCACGCCGCGGGCGGGCAGGTCTACATGGACGGCGCGAACATGAACGCGCAGCTCGGCCTCACCAGCCCGGCCGCCATCGGCGCGGACGTGTGCCACCTCAACCTGCACAAGACCTTCTGCATCCCGCATGGCGGTGGCGGGCCGGGCGTCGGCCCGATCGGCGTCGCGGCGCATCTCGCGCCCTACCTGCCCAACCACCCGATGCTGGCCGAGGCGGGCCCGGCGGCGGGCTTCGGCCCCGTCTCCGCCGCGCCCTTCGGCAGCGCGAGCATCCTGCCGATCTCCTACGCCTATATCCGGATGATGGGCGCCGCCGGGCTGACGCGCGCCACCGAGGTCGCGATCCTGTCCGCCAACTACGTGGCGCGGCGACTGGAGGGGCACTATCCCGTGCTCTACCGCGGCAGCCAGGGCATGGTGGCGCACGAGTGCATCCTCGACTGCCGCGGCTTCCAGCAGGGCGGCGGCGTGATGGTGGAGGATATCGCCAAGCGGTTGCAGGACTACGGCTTCCACGCCCCCACCATGTCCTGGCCCGTCGCCGGCACGCTGATGGTGGAGCCCACTGAGAGCGAGCCGCAGGAGGAGCTGGACCGCTTCTGCGACGCCATGATCGCCATCCGTGAGGAGATCCGTGCGGTGGAGACGGGCCGCGCGGACCGCGCCGACAACCCGCTGAAGAACGCGCCGCACACCGCCGCCGAGGTCATGGCCGAGAGCTGGCCCCACCCCTACACGCGCGAAGGGGCCGCCTTCCCGCTGCCCTGGGTGGCCGCGAACAAGTACTGGCCGCCCGTCAAGCGCGTGGACAACGTCTATGGTGACCGCAATCTCGCCTGCACCTGCGCGCCGCTCGAAGCCTATGCGGAGAGCCCGAAGGTCGCGGCGGAGTGACGGCCGATCCCAAGCCCTGGGAGGTCCTCTCCTCCCGCACGGCGCTGCGCGACCGCTGGATCGACGTAACCGCGGACGCGGTGCGGGATGCGCGCGGCAACGTGCTCGATCCCTTCTACACCCTCTCCTACCCGGACTGGGTGCACGTCGTCGCCATCACGCCGGCGGATGAGCTGGTGCTGGTGCGCCAGTACCGGCACGGCGCCCGCGCCTGGACGCTGGAGCTGCCGGCCGGCGCCATCGACGGGGCCGATGCGGACCCCGCCGCCGCCGCCGCGCGGGAGCTTCGGGAGGAAACCGGCTACACCGCGCCCACCTACCGCCATCTCGGCGGGCTGAGCCCGAACACGGCCACGCATCGCAACCGCGCCCATTCCGTGCTCGCCCTCGGCGCCACCGCAACCCACCCGACCGCGCACGAGGTGGGGGAGGACATCACGGTGGAGCTCTGGCCGCTGTCGCGCGTGCTGGCGGGCCTGGGGGAGGGGCTGATCGCCCAGTCCATGCACACTGCCTCGCTGCTCCTGGCCCTGCACGCCGCGGGGCGCCTCGACTTCAGCCTGAAGGACGCCCCGTGACCGGATTCCGCATCGTCCCCGTGGAGGCGCGGCACCGCGCCGACTGGGACCGGCTCTATGCCGGCTATGCCGAGTTCTACGGCGTGACGCAGACGCCCGAGATGCGCGACCGCGTCTGGTCCTGGCTGCACGACCCCGACCATGAGTCCTGCGGCTTGGTGGCGGAGGACGAGGCGGGCCGCGCCGTCGGCCTCGCCCATTTCCGCCCCTTCGCCCGTCCGCTCTCGGCCAGCACGGGCGGCTACCTGGACGATCTCTTCGTCGATCCCCAGATGCGGGGCCCCCAGATGGATGGACGGCGCGTGGCCGACGCGCTGATCGAAGCCATCGCCGAGGAAGGCCGCAGGCGCGGCTGGAGCGTCATTCGTTGGATCACCGCCGAGAGCAATGCCCGCGCCCGCGCCGTCTACGACCGGGTCGCGAAGCTGACGCCGTGGCGGACCTACGACATCCCGCTCTGAGACGCCGGGCGCTACTCGCGGCGCCCGCCCTGCTGCCCTTCCTTGCCGCGCCGGGCTGCGCGGCCATCCCCTCGGCGAACCAAAAGCCGGCGGAGGCCCGCATCACCGAAACCCGCACCATCTGGCGCGACGCCGCCCGCGCGCGCGACATCCCCGTGCTGATCCGCGCGCCCGCCGGCACTGGCCCGGCGCCGGCAGTCATCCTCTCCCACGGGCTCGGCGGCTCGCGGGAGGGCCTCGGCTATCTCGGCCGCGCCCTGGCCGAGGCGGGCTACCTCGCCATCCACCTCCAGCACATCGGCTCGGACGACAGCCTTTGGCGCGGCGCCAATGCGCCGGGCCTCGTCGCTGGGGCGCTCGACGTGCAGGCCGCGCTGAACCGGCTGCTGGACGTGAAATACGCCCTCTCAAACCCTCCCGAACGCGCCGATCCCTCGCGGCTGGCCATCGCCGGTCACTCCTACGGTGCCTGGACCGTGCAGCACATGCTGGGCGAGCGGCTGCCGGGCGGGGACCGCGGCCTCGGCCTGCCCGATTCGCGCCTGAAGGCCGGGATCGCGCTCTCGCCCATCCCCGCTATCGGCCTGCCGCCGCGCCTGGCCTATGCGGGTATCGCCGCCCCGCTGCTGCACGTGACCGGCACCGAGGATCACGGCTTTATCGAGGGCATCCGCGCCCCCGCCCGCCGGGCGCCCTTTGAGGGCTCCACCAATCCCGGTGCCCTGGCCGTGCTGCGCGGCGCCGCCCATGCCAGTTTCGCGGACGAGCAGGAAGCCGGAGGCCGCTACGCCGACGCCACCTATCACGCCCGCGCCGCCGCGCTCTCCGTCACCTTCCTCGACGCGGTGCTGCGCGGGGACGCGGCGGCCGCGGCTACGCTTCGCGGCGGGGCCGGCGCGATCCTCGGGCCGGGCGACGAGCTTCTCACGCGCGGGCTCTGACCGGGGTGAGGGGTAACGGCGGGGCCGGGCTCTTCCGCCTCTTGAAGCTTCGCCCTTCCCTCCGCCGCCGTCCCGCGCGAATCTGTCGGCGCTGACAGGAGCCCCCATGCCCCGTTACGACCTCACCGGCCGTGCCGCCCTGGTGACCGGCGCTGCCTCCGGTATCGGCCTCGCCACCGCGCGGGAACTGGCGGCCAATGGCTGCGCGGTCGCGCTCAACTTCCTGCCCGGCGATCCACGCGGGCCCGAGGTAGCGCGGGCGATCCGGGAGACCGGCGCCACGGTGGTCGAGGCTCCCGGCGCCATCGGCGGCGGGGAGGAGGCGGGGATGGTGGAGGCTGCCGTCGCCGCCCTCGGCCGTCTGGACCTGCTCGTCAACAACGCGGGCACGCCGGGCGTCACCCGCACCATCCCCGGCCACGCGCTGGACGACATCACCGACAGCCTGTGGGATGCGGTGCTGGACACGAACCTCGTTGGCCTGTTCCGCGTGACGCGCGCCGCCGTGCCGGCGCTGCGGGCGTCCCGCGGGGCGGTGGTGAACCTTGCCTCCGTCGCCGGCCTCTCGGGGCGCGGCTCATCCATGGCCTATGCCGCGAGCAAGGCCGGGGTGATCGCGCTGACGAAGCATCTCGCCCGCGGGCTCGGTCCGGAAATCCGCGTGAACGCCGTGGCCCCCGGTGCCGTGGATAGCCCCTGGCAGATCGAGTGGACCGAAGAGCAGCGCGCGCAGTCCATCGCCGCGGCACCGATGGGCCGCCGTTGCACGCCCGAGGACATCGCGGAGGCAATTCTCTTCCTCGGCTGCGCCGGCGCCATGGTCACGGGGCAGACGCTGACGGTGGACGGGGGCCTGCTCCTCTAGATGGCGCGTCGAACGGTGGCCGGGCCGGATTTCTCCCTGGAAGCAGCCCATGGCGGCACGGTCGCGGGCGTGGACGAGGCCGGACGCGGCCCCTTGGCCGGCCCGGTCCTGGCCGCCGCGGTCCTCTTCCCCGTGGCGCCGCCCGCCGCCCTCGCCACCCTGCTGGACGACAGCAAGCGGCTGGACGCCCGCCGACGCGAGGCCGCCCACGCCGCGTTGATGGAGGCGGCGGCCGAGGGCGTAGCGCTGATCGGCCTCGGCGCCGCCAGCGCCGCCGAGATCGGCCGGCTGAATATCCTGCGCGCCACCCACCTCGCCATGGCGCGCGCGATCCGCCGCCTCGCGGTCCGGCCGGCGCTGGCCCTTGTGGATGGCAACGCGCCGCCTCCGCTACCCTGCGCCGTGCGCTGCGTGGTCGGCGGCGACGGGCTTTCGCTCTCCATCGCCGCGGCCTCGATCATGGCGAAGGTGGTGCGGGACCGGGCGATGACGCGGCTCGACGCCCGCTGGCCCGGCTACGGCTTCGCGCGCCACGCGGGCTACCCCACGGCGGCCCATCGGGAGGCCTTGGCGCGGCTCGGCCCGAGCCCGCACCACCGGCGCGGATTCAGCCCCGTCGATCAAGCCGTTCTGGCACTTTCTTGACGCGGCGACTCCCGCATGGGCATGGTGGGCCCGGGGCTGGGCCCGACGCGACGCGGGGGCGCCGCGCCGCGCCGGCGGATGGGGCCCCGGTTCATGAAGCGGGGGACTTGGCGCGCGTGGGAACGGGGCTTGACCTGCCGCTGGACAGCGTGATCCGCGGCGACTGCATCGAGAGCCTGCGCCGCCTGCCGCCCGCCTCGGTCCACGCGATCTTCGCCGACCCTCCCTACAACCTCCAGCTCAAGACCGAGCTGCGCCGCCCCGACGACAGCCTGGTGGACGGCGTGGACGATGCCTGGGACCGCTTCGACGATCTCGCCACCTACGACCGGTTCACGCGCGAGTGGCTGACCGAGTGCCGCCGCGTGCTGCGGCGGGACGGCACGATCTGGGTGATGGGGTCCTACCACAACGTCTTTCGCCTCGGCGTCGCGCTGCAGGATCTCGGCTTCTGGATCCTGAACGACGTGGTGTGGCGGAAATCCAACCCCATGCCGAACTTCCGCGGCCGCCGCTTCACCAACGCGCACGAGACCCTCATCTGGGCCGCACGCGGGGAGGAGAGCCGCTATCGCTTCAACTATGCCGCCATGAAGTCGATGAACGACGACAAGCAGATGCGGAGCGACTGGCTCATCCCACTCTGCACCGGCAACGAGCGGCTGCGCGGCGCCGACGGCGCGAAGCTGCACCCGACGCAGAAGCCCGAGGCGCTGCTGCACCGCGTGATCCTCTCCTGCACAGCGCCGGGCGAGGTGGTGCTCGACCCCTTCCTCGGCACCGGCACGACGGCCGCGGTCGCGAAGCGTCTCGGCCGGCGCTACATCGGGCTGGAGCGCGACCCCGGCTACGCGGACGCGGCCGAGGCGCGGCTGGCAACGATTGAGCCGCTCTCCGAGAGCGTGGCGCTTGCGCTTCCGGCCAAGCGCGAGCAGCCGCGCATCCCCTTCGGCGCGCTGGTCGAGCGCGGGCTGGTGCCGCCCGGCACGAAGCTGTGGGACCGTCACCGCCGCTGGCAGGCGGAGGTGGGCGTGGACGCCACGCTCCGCTGCGGTCGCGTGGCGGGCAGCATCCATCAGGTGGGGGCCGCGGTGCAGGAGGCGCCCTCCTGCAACGGCTGGACCTTCTGGCATATCGAGCGCCGCGATGGGACGCTGCGCGTGATCGACGAGTTGCGCGCGGAGCTCGCGCCGGGCGGCTGAGCCGGCCCCTCCAGACGCGCCTTCCGTTTGCGTCGCCCTTGATCCCCCTTCAAGCTTCCCGCGCGCCGCGCCGCATGGCGAAGGTGCCGAGAAGAGAGATGAAGGGAACGCCCAGGATGAACCGCCGCCAGCTCGTGCGAGGGGGTGTCGCCATCGCGCTGACGCCCCTCGCCGCGCCCGCCCTCCGCGCCCAGGGTTTCGACCATACGATCCGCCTCATCGTCCCGAACCCGCCGGGTGGCACGAGCGACATCCTCGCCCGGCTGGTCGCGCCCGAGCTGACGCGCACGCTCGGCCAGAACGTCGTGGTCGAGAACCGCGCCGGTGCGGGCGGCAACATCGGCGCGGACGTGGTCGCGAAGAGCCCGCCCGATGGTCACACGCTGCTTCTGATGGACGTGACGACCATCGCGACCAACCCGGCGCTCTTCCCCCGGCTGCCCTTCGACAACACGAAGGACCTCGCGCCGGTCACGATGCTCATCTACGCGCCCTATATCCTCGGGGTCGCCAACAAGCTGCCGGTGCGCGACGCGGCGGGGCTGGCCGCCTTCGTCAAATCGTCGCCCCGGCCGCTGAACGCGGGCAATTCGGGCGTCGGCACCTCCTCGCATCTTACGCTCATCCAGCTCGCCGATGCCTGGGGGCGGGAGATGACGCATGTGCCCTATCGCGGCGGCGCCCCCGCGCTCACCGCCGTCGTCTCGGGCGAGGCGGACCTGACCATCGCGGGTGCCACCCAGGCCCAGGCTTATGCCACCAGCAACCAGCTGCGCGCCGTGGCTGTGACCGGCGCCCACCGCCTGGCCGCGCTGCCGGATGTGCCGACCTTCCGCGAGGTGGGCTGGCCCGCCGTCGACGCCGGAACCTGGCAGGGCGTCATGGCCCAGGGCGCCACGCCGCGCCCCCTGTTGGAGCGCCTGCACGCGGAACTGGCCGCGGCCCTGGCGCAGCCCGCCGTCGCCGCGCGCCTGAAGGACCTCGGCGGCGAGCCGCGCACGGAGGGGCCGGATCCCTTCCGCCGCTGGCTGGATCAGGAGACGGAGACCTACACGGCGTTGATCCGCGCGAACAACGTGCGGCTGGATTGATACCGGTCTGTAGAAGTCCTGAGCCATGCGGTGCTTGTGGCGCTGGAGAGGGCTCCGCCCTCTCCAGACCTCACCCGCCAAGGGCCTGAGGCCCTTGGATCCCCGTCTGGCTTTCGCGGATGCGGTGCCTGAGGGCCGGTTCCGTTTCCTGAACGTGCCATCGCCTC
This sequence comes from Roseomonas sp. KE2513, assembly GCF_016107305.1. Taxonomy (GTDB): domain Bacteria; phylum Pseudomonadota; class Alphaproteobacteria; order Acetobacterales; family Acetobacteraceae; genus Roseomonas. The sequence goes on along the minus strand of NZ_RCVR01000015.1, from coordinate 31,707 downwards.
GGGTCCACGACCCGAGGCGCACCGACTGCAGGGTATATCAAACGGATAGAAGAAGATGATGGTGAGGGGGCTGGGGAGAGGAAGAATTCCTTCTTCCTCTCCCCGGGGTCACCAGCGACGCCAAGCCAGCACAGGCACTCGGCAATACAAGTGCCGGGAACGCGAATAGCTACGCGGGATCAGCCCCGGCGAAGCGCCCGCAACGTCGCGAAGGCCAGCGCGGTCTTCACCGCCGTGCCCGGCACGAAGAGCACGAAGCCCGTCATCAGCGCGCGCTCGATTCCCACATAGCCCGAGAGCCACAGCACGCCCGGCACGAAGACCGCGAGGTGGGCCGCGGTCAGCACCAGCGCCTGGCGCAGCGCGCCCTCGCCCGCACGACCCGCGATGACGGCGGAGGCGACGAAGCCAAGGAGGAAGCCGGCGGTCGGGCCCATCAGCACGGCGGGGCCGGCGGTGCCCGCGGCAAAGACCGGCAGGCCCATCGCGCCCTCCGCGAGGTAGAGGATCACGGAGGCGGCCCCGAGCCGCGACCCGCCGAGCGCGCCGAGCAGCAGCACCGCGAGGGTCTGCAGGGTGGCGGGCACCGGCCACATCGGCAGGCTCACCTGCGCGGAGGCCGCGAGCACCGCGGAGCCCAGCAGCGCGGAGGCGAGGAAGCGAAGCGCCGGCCGCGCTGCGAGACCCTGGATGGCCGTCATCGGGAAACCCCCTTCTTGCGGGCGCCCCGCGCCCCGGAACCCCCGCTTGCCACGCCGCCCGCGCCCTCGGCAAGCGGGCCCTCCGCGAGAGTGAAAAGGCGCCGCATCGCCGTGGGCAGGGCGGCGCGTGCGGCCTCGGGCTCCATCCAGGCCATCCCCTCAGGGGCGGGCCCCTCGGGAGCCTTGGCCTCTGCCAGGCGCATCTCGAGGTCCATATGCGTGAAGCCGTGATGCGCCACTCCAGGCCGCAGGTGCCAGGACAGGCCGGACAGCGGCGCGTGCGGCAGGGCCTCGCCCAATTCCCAGGGTGCCTCACGCCAGGGCGCGCCGGGAATTTCAAGCATGCCGCCGAGCAGCCCCTCCGGCGGGCGGCGGCCCAGCAGCAGGCGGCCCTCGGGGTCGCGTGCCAGGAAGTGCAGGCCGTAGCGCTGGCCGCGCGCCGCTTTCGGGCTTTTCGCCGGCAGGCTCTCCTGGATTCCCTCCCGCTGTGCCCGGCAATCGCCACGCCAAGGGCAGAGCGCGCAGGCTGGGCGGCGCGGTGTGCAGATGGTGGCGCCAAGGTCGAAGAGCGCCTGCACGAAGTCGCTCGGCCGGGCGCGCGCCGCCTCCTGCTCCATGAAGCGCGCGCTGGCCGGGCCGATCCAGCGGCGGGCGCCGGGCAGGGGCTCGCGGATGGCGAGAAGGCGCGCGACCACCCGCTCCACATTGCCGTCCACCGGCACGGTCGGGCGGTCGAAGGCGATGGCGGCCACCGCGGCAGCGGTATAGGCGCCGATCCCCGGCAGGGCGCGCAGCCCCACCTCGGTGTCCGGGAAGGCGCCCCGTTCCACCACGGCGCGGGCGGCCGCGTGCAGGTTGCGGGCACGGGCGTAGTAGCCGAGCCCCGCCCATTCCGCCGCCACCTCCTCCCAGGGCGCCGCGGCCAGGGCGGCCACGTCGGGGAAGCGCTCGAGGAAGCGGGCGTAGCGCGGCCCGACGGTCGCGACGGTCGTCTGCTGGAGCATCACCTCCGAGAGCCAGATGCGGTATGGATCGGCCTCGGCGCGGGCCTCGCCCGGCGGCGGGGCGGCGACGCGCCAGGGCAGGCTACGGCGGTGGCGGTCGTACCAGGCCAGCAGCGGGACGGCGGAGGGGGGATCGGGAATGACGTCGGACAAGGCAGGACCAGGGGAGGGGGCGACGCGCCCAAAGGCAAGCCCCCTGCGCCGGAACGCGGCGCGCGGACCGCTTCCCTATGAGGAGCCGCGGCCGGAACTCGGCCTGCGCCCGCTCGGCGCTCTCGTGCCGCGCCTCACCCGCCCCGCCTTCAAGCGGCGCAGCCCGGCGGGCGCGCTGCTGATGGCCGAGTGGACGGAGATCGTCGGCCCCGCCATCGCGGCCGTGACGGTGCCGCGGCGGCTCACGGGCAGCACCCTCACCATCGGCTGCTCGGGCCCCATCGCGATGGAGTTGCAGCATCTCGGGCCGCAGCTCATCGGGCGGATCAACGCGGCGCTCGGCGCCGTCACGGTGGAGGCGCTGCGCTTCGTCCAGCAGGCGCCCACCGCACCGCGCAAGGCGCCCGCCAAGCCTTCGGCGCCCCTGCCCGAAACCGTTCGTGGCGCACTGGACACGGTCGGCAACGCTCCGCTGCGGGATGCCCTGGCAAGATTGGCCCGCGGGGTTTATCGAGCCCGCTGAGACGCTCCGAACCTCGTGATCGGCCGATACGGCCCGCCAGCATGGGAACTCCGTGACGATGCGCATCGCCCGCCGCAGCCTTCTCCTCGCCGCCCCCTCCGCCGCGCTGGTGCCGTCCCTGGCGCTCGCCCAGGCACCGGTGGCCGATCCGCGCCTCGGCGAGCGCTCGGCCGGCAAGCCCGAGGCGACGGCCGTGATCGAGTACTTCTCCCTCACCTGCTCGCACTGCGCGGACTTCCACAACCGCACCTGGCCGCAGGTGAAGTCGCGGCTGGTGGATTCGGGCAAGGTGCGGATGATCTGGCGCGACTTCCCGCTGGACCAGGTGGCGCTGGCCGCGGCCATGGTCGCGCGCGCCTTGCCGCCGGAGCGCTACGAGGGCTTCGTCAGCGCCCTCTTTGCCTCGCAGGATCGCTGGGCCTTTGCCCGCGGCGCCGACAACATCGCCGAGATCGCGAAGATCGCGGCGCTGGCGGGCATGAGCCGCGCGCAGGTGGACGCCGCCATTGCCGACCAGGGCCTGCAGCGCGGCATCCTCGAGAGCCGGATGAAGGCGCAGCAGGAGTTCAACGTCAGCTCCACCCCGACCTTCGTGTTCAACAACCGCCCCAGCCCCGGCGCGCTGAGCTTCGAGCGCTTCGCGGAGCTGGCGGGCGTCTCCGCCTCCTGATGGACAACCCCGCCGCGCCGCCCGGCCCCGGCCTGTCTGGGGCACTGGAAAGCCCGGCGGAGGAGGCCGGGGCCTTCGCGGGGGCGGCCTCCGGCGACCCTACGCCGAACGACGCCGAGGACGCGGCGCCGGACGGCTTCCGCGAGCCCCGCACGGCCACCCTCGCGCGGCTCCGGATCGCCGGTTTCAAGTCCTTCGCCGAGGCGACGACGGTGGAGGTCCTGCCAGGGCTGACGGGCATCGTCGGCCCCAATGGCTGCGGCAAGTCCAACGTGGTGGAAGCCCTTCGCTGGGCCATGGGCGAGACCAACGCCCGGGCCATGCGCGGCGGCGAGATGGACGACGTCATCTTCGCCGGCACCTCCACCCGCGCCGGCCGCAACCAGGCCGAGGTGACGCTGAGCCTGGAGGAGGCAGCTGGCCTCGCGCCGCCGCCCAATTCCGAGATGGCGGATCTCGAGATCACCCGCCGGATCGAGCGCGGCGCGGGCACCGGCTATCGCATCAACGGCAAGGAGGCGCGCGGGCGCGACGTCGCGACCCTGTTCGCGGATATCGGCTCGGGCGCGCGGGCCTCGGGCATGGTCAGCCAGGGCCGCGTCTCCGCCCTCATCGGCGCCAAGCCCGAGGAGCGGCGCGGCGTGCTGGAGGAGGCCGCCGGCACCGCCGGCCTGCGCGCCCGCCGCCACGAGGCCGAGCTGAAGCTGCGCCAGGCCGAGACGAACCTCACCCGCGCCGACGACCTGCGCACGCAGCTCGAGACGCAGCGCGAGTCGCTCCGCAAGCAGGCGCGGCAGGCGGCACGCTATCGCAACCTCTCCGGCCTCACTCGCGCGGCGGAGGCGGAGTGGATGGCGCTGCTGGCCGCACGCGCGGAGGGGCAGCTCCTCTCCGCCCGTCACGCGCTCGATGCGGCGCGCGCCGCGACCCGCGCCGCCGAGGCAGCGGCCGAGGCCGCGACCCGCCGCGCCCACGCGGCCGACATGGCCCTGCCCGGCCCCCGCGCCGCCGAGGCCGCCGCTCGCACCGCGCTGGAGCGCCGCCGCGTGGAGGGCGAGGGCCTGGCCGCCGCCGAGGCCCGCGCCCGCGCCGCGCGCGACGCCGCCGCCGAGCGCCTCGCCCAGATCGAGGCCGACCACGCCCATGCCGCGACCGTCGTGCACGACGCAGAGGTCGCCCAGGCCCGCCTGACCGAGGAGGCCGGGGCCCTGGCCGCCGCCCTCGCCGCCCTGCCCGCACGGGTGGAGGCGGCCGCGGAGGCGCTCGCCCTGGCCGAGGACGAGGCCCGCGCTGCGGAAGGGGCGGCCGAGCGCGCCGCCGAGGCCGCCGCCGAGGCCGCGCTCGCCTTCGAGCGGCTGCAGGACGCGCGGCGCGGCGCTGACGCCGAGCTTCGCCGCCTGACCGCCGAGGCCGCGCGGCTGGAGGAGGAGCGGGCGAAGGCCGCCGCCGCCAATGTCTCGCCCGAGGCCCTGTCGAGCGCCGCGGCCGAGGTGGAGGCGGCCGACGCCGCCCTGGCCGCCGCCCGCTCGGCGTTGGAGCGTGCGGAGGCCGCGCGCGCCGAGGCCGCGCTGGCCGAGGCCGAGGCCCGCCGCGCCGCCACGGCCGCCGAAGCCGACGAGGCCACCGCGCGCGACGCCGCCCGCGCCGCCGCCGAGCGCGCCCGCCGCGCGATCGAGGGCCACGACCGCCTCGTGCGCGAGCACGCGCAGGCTCTGGCCGCCTGCATTCCCGCCGAGCGGCAGGAGGCCGCCCGCCGGGAGGAGAGGGAGGCCGCCCGCGCTGCCGAGGCGGCCGCCGAGGCGCTCTCCGATGCCGAAGGCGCGCGCGCCGCTGCCGCTGCGGCCCTCTCCCGCGCCCGCACCACCGAATCGGAAGCCGGCGCCGCCCGCGCCCGTGCCGCCGCCGAGGCCCAGGGCCTGGCGGCGCTGCTGCGCGCGGGGGAGGGCGGCAGCGCGGCGCCAATCCTCGATTCGGTCTCGGTGCCGCCTGGTCTGGAGGCTGCGCTGGGCGCCGCCCTCGGTGAGGCGCTGGACTGCCCGGCCGACATCAAGGCGCCGCGCCACTGGCGCAACCTGCCGCCGCTGGCCGACCTGCCCTCCCTGCCGGAGGGCGCGACGCCACTGGCCGAGATCGTCCAGGCCCCGCCAGAACTGGCGCGCGCCCTTTCGCAGATCGGGCTGGTGGAGGACGAGGCGCGCGGGCCCGCCATGCAGGCCGGGCTGGCGCCGGGCCAGGCCCTCGTCGCCCGCAGCGGCGGCTTTTGGCGCTGGGACGGGTTGGGCGCGAATCCTGGTGCGCCCAGCGCCGGGGCGGAGCGGCTTCGCCAGCGCAACCGCCTCCGCGCCCGGGAAGCGGCGCGGGACGCCGCCGACGCCGCCCTCGTGAAGGCCCGCGCCGAGGCGGAGGCCGCCCGTGCCTCGGATGCCGCGGCCGCCGCGGCCGATGGTGCCGCGCGCGCGGCCCGCCGCGAGGCCGAGGCGCGGCTGGCGCGGGCGCGGCAGGAGGCGGCGCGGCTCGCGGCCGGGGCCGCGCTGGCCGACAGCCGCCTCGCCGCCCTCACCCCCGCCCTGGAACGCGCCGCCGCCGAGCGCGCCGAGGCCGAGGCCGCCCTGGAATCCGCCCGTGCCGCCCAGGCCGCCCTGCCCGACACGGCCGCGGCCCGCGCGGCGCGCGACGCCGCCGCCACAGCCCTGCGCGGCCTCGCCGCTGCCGAGGAGGCCGCCCGCACTGCCCGCCGCAACGCCGAGGGCCGGCTGGACGCCGCCCGCCGGGGCCAGGCCGCCCTCGCCGCCCGTGCCGCGGCCGCCGAGGGGCGGCTGGCGGCGCTGGAGCCACAGATCGCGCGGCTGGCCGGGCAGCGCGCCGAAGCTGAGGCCACGCGCGCGGCCGTGGAGGCATCCGGCGCCGACCTGACCGACCCGGAGGCCGCCCGCGCCGCCGCGCTGGCCGCCCGCACCGCGCTTGCCGAGGCCCGCCGCCGCGAGGCGGACGCCCGGGCCGAGCGCCGCGCCCTGGAGGCCGAGGCGGAACGCCTTGCCGCCCGCCGCGCCGCGCTGGAGGGGGAGGAGGCCTCCTGGGGCACCCGCCGTGCGGACGCCAGCGCGCGGCTGATCGCCCTTGCGGCCCGGCGGGAGGCAGCGGCGACCGAGGCCGCCGCCGTGGCGGACGAGCCGGAGCAGGCCGCCGCCTTGCTCGCCGGCGCCGCGCGGATGCTGGCCGAGGTCGAGGCCGCGCACGCCACGGCCGCCGCCGCCCTCGCCGCCGCCGAGACCGAGGCGCGTGACGCCGCCGAGGCGCGCCGCCTGGCCGATGCCGCCTTCGCCGCCGCCCGCGAGGCCCAGGCCCGCGCCGACGGCGCCGCCGCCCGCGCCGAGGACGAGGGCCGCGCCGTCGCCACCCGCATCATGGAGCGCCTGGGCCCCGACATCGAGCTGCCCGACCCGTCCGAGGACCTTTCCGACGCCGCCGAGGAGCGCGCCCGCCGCAAGGCCGAGCGCCTGGCGCGCGAGCGCGAGGAGATGGGCCCCGTCAACCTCCGCGCCGAGGTGGAGATGGCGGAGGTGGAGGAGCGGCTGGCGAACCTCGAGCGCGAGCGGGAGGAGATCGGCCACGCCATCGCCAAGCTCCGCGGCTCGATCGGCCACCTCAACCGTGAAGGGCGGGAGCGGCTTCGGGCCGTGTTCGACCGCGTGGACACCGAGTTCCGCGCCCTCTTCACCCGCCTCTTCGGCGGCGGCCGGGCGCATCTGGCGCTCGTCGGCTCCGACGACGTGCTGGAAGCGGGACTCGAGATCTATGCCGAGCCGCCGGGCAAGAAGCTCTCGGCGCTCTCCCTTCTCTCGGGCGGGGAGCAGGCGTTGACCGCCCTCTCGCTCATCTTCGCGGTGTTCCGCTGCCAGCCGGCGCCGGTCTGCGTGCTGGACGAGGTGGACGCGCCACTGGACGACGCAAACGTCGAGCGCCTCTGCGGCCTGCTGGAAGCCATGGCCGAAGGCGGCACGCGCTTCCTCGTCGTGACGCACCACCCGCTGACCATGGCCCGCATGCACCGGCTCTACGGCGTGACGATGCAGGAACGGGGGGTGTCGAGGCTGCTCTCGGTCGATCTCGGGCGGGCAGTGGAGATGGTGGAGGCCTGATCGTGGGGCGGCGCGGGCGGCACCCGGGAGAGGGAGAAGGAATTCTCCCTCTCCCCGAACCCCTCGCCCTCATCTTTCTCTTCGCGGCTTCGCGGAAGGTTCGGCGGCCGGTGCGCCTCGGGTCCATGACCCGAGGCGGGACCAGCGGCGGTTCAGGCTTGGAGGACGCGCGCTTGCCCGCAGGACATTCCGCAGAGCCTCGAAGAAAAAGATGAGCGGGGGTCTGGGGGGAGAGAATCCCTTCTCTCCGCCAGGGCCACAGGCGCCGAACAGCCGGTTCAGGCCACCCCGATCCGCAGCAGGTCGTGCAGGTGCAGGATCCCCGCTGGCCTTCCGGCCTCCAGCACGAAGAGGCTGGTGATGCGCCGCTCGTTCATCAGGTGCAGCGCCTCCTCCGACAGGGCGTCGGGGCCGATGGTGCGGGGGTTGCGGGACATGGCGTCCCGCACCGGCCCGTCCACGAAGCCGGCCTGGAAGGCGCGGCGGAGGTCGCCGTCGGTGACGACGCCGACCAGGTGGCCTTCCCGGTCCACCACGGCCGTGGTGCCGAAGCGCTTGCCCGTCATCTCCATGATGGCGCGGGAGAGGGAGGCGTCCTCCGGCACGGTCGGCACGGCGTCGCCGGCGTGCATCACGTCCCGCACGCGGCGGAGCTGCGAGCCGAGCTTGCCGCCGGGGTGGAAGCGCCGGAAGTCCTGCGCCGAGAAGCCGCGGCGGGAGAGGAGCGCGACCGCGAGCGCGTCGCCGATCGCGAGCTGCATCGTGGTGGAGGTGGTGGGGGCGAGGCCGTTCGGGCAGGCCTCCGGCATCACCGGCAGGACGAGGGGGATGTCGGCCCCGGCGCCCAGCGCGCTTCCCGATCGTGCCGTGATGGCGACGAGCGTGATGCTCCAGCGCCGCGTATAGGCGATGATGTCCGCCAGCTCCGGCGCCTCGCCCGACCAGGAGAGGGCGAGGACCACGTCGTCGTCGGCGATCATGCCGAGGTCGCCGTGGCTGGCCTCGGCCGGGTGCACAAAATAGGCGGGGGTGCCGGTGGAGGCGAGGGTGGCCGCGATCTTGCGGCCGACATGGCCGGACTTGCCCATGCCCGTCACCATCACCCGCCCGCCGGTGCCGCCGATGGCCGCGACCGCACGCTCGAAGGCGGCGCCGAGCGGGCCGTCCATGGCCGTGCGCAGCGCCTTCAGCCCCTCGGCTTCCAGCAGGAGGGTGCGGCGCGCATCGTCGAGGGCCGAAGGCGGGGAAGGGGGGTGCTGGTCCATAGCCGTGTTCCTCGCGTGGCTGAGGGCGCCGGCCGCGCGAGGCCCGGTCCGACACCCGGTGTCGGGGGCGGCGTATAGCCGGGCGGGGGACGATGGGCGACCCCTGGCGTCGTCCGAGGTCGTCTCCGGCACGGCGCCCGTTATGGCCCGTGGCGCGTCGCGAGCGGGGGTGCCCTTCGCCGCGGCCCGATCCCGCGCTATCAAGCCCCGGGCCCGCCCTCATGATGGGCCCGCTGGCGGAGGCGAGGCGGCGCGACATGGCCATGGACAGGGATGGGGCGATGCACCCCCGGCTGACGGTCCTCACCCATCCCCTGGTGCAGCACAAGCTGACGATCATGCGCCGGCGGGAGACCTCCACCGGGGAGTTCCGGGCACTGGCGCGCGAGGTCAGCCTGCTGATGGCCTATGAGCTGACGCGCGACCTGCCGATCCAGAACGTGCCCATCGACACACCGCTGGAGCCGATGATGGCGCCTGCCATCGCCGGCAAGAAGCTCTGCATCGTCTCCATCCTGCGCGCCGGGGACGGGATCGCGGCGGGGATGCTCGACCTCGTGCCCTCGGCGCGGGTCGGCCATGTCGGCCTCTACCGCGACCCCGTGACCCACCGGCCGGTGGAATACTACCTCAAGCTGCCCGAGGACGTGGCGGAGCGGCTGGTCATCGTGGTGGACCCGATGCTGGCCACCGGCCACTCGGCCGCGGCCGCCCTCGACAGGCTGCGGCGCGCCGGCTGCACGAACATGCGCTTCGCCTGCCTGCTGGCCGCGCCCGAGGGGCTGAAAGTGCTGGGGGAAGCGCATCCGGACGTGGAGGTCTTCACCTGCGCGGTGGACCGCGCGCTGGACGAGCACGCCTATATCCGCCCCGGCCTCGGCGATGCCGGCGACCGCCTGTTCGGCACGAAATAGGCGCCTCGCATGACCCGTCTCGCGCCCGGCGTCCTTCTCTGCGTCGGGGTGACGCTCGCGGCGGTGGTCCTCGCCCGGATCGAGGCCGCCCTCTTTGGCCATGCCTGGCTGGAGGCGCTGGTGCTGGCCATTCTGCTCGGTGCCGCCATTCGCACGTCCTGGTCGCCGGGGCCGCGATGGAAACCAGGCATCGACTTTTCCGCAAAGATCCTGCTGGAGGTGGCGGTGGTGCTGCTCGGCGCCTCGCTGAGCGCGGCGACGGTGCTCGCGGTGGGGCCGGCGCTGCTGCTCGGCATCGCGGTGGTCGTCGCGGTGGCGATCGCGGTGAGTTACGGCCTCTGCCGCCTCTTCGGCCTGCCCATGCGGATGGCGGTGCTGGTGGCCTGCGGGAACTCGATCTGCGGCAACTCGGCCATCGCGGCGGTGGCCCCCGTGGTCGGCGCGGACGGGAAGGAGGTGGCGGCCTCCATCGCCTTCACCGCCGTGCTGGGCGTGATCGTCGTGCTGCTGCTGCCCCTGCTGGTGCCGGCACTGGGGCTGAGCCTCGGGCAGTACGGGGTGCTGGCGGGGCTGACGGTCTATGCGGTGCCCCAGGTGCTGGCGGCGACGGCGCCGATGGGGGCCTTGAGCGTGCAGGTCGGTACGCTGGTGAAGCTCGTGCGCGTGCTGATGCTCGGACCGGTGGTGGTGGTGCTCTCGTTCCTCGCGCCGCGGCTGCGCGGTGACGCGACGGGCGGCAGGCGCCCGCCGCTGCACCGGCTGGTGCCCTGGTTCATCCTCGGCTTCCTCGGCCTCGCGGGGCTGCGCTCGCTCGGCATGCTGCCCGAGGCGCTGCTGGCACCGGCTGCCCTCGCGGCGACGGTGCTGACGACGATCTCCATGGCGGCGCTCGGCCTTGGCGTCGATCTTCGCAGTGTCGCGCGGTCCGGCGGGCGGGTGGTGGGGGCGGCGGTCGCCTCGCTGCTCGTGCTGGGGGCGATCAGCCTCGGGCTGATCCGGCTGCTGGGCGTGTCCTAGCGCGGCCTCGGGCCCCGGGGGCGGAACATCTCGAACATCTCGCCCATCTCCGCGTAGTCGCCGCGATAGCCGCAGCGGCCGATCGGGCGGGCGGCGCGAAGGTCGAAGATGCCGTCCACGAGATAGGCGCGGTCGATATGCACGCCGACGACCTGGCCGAGCACGAGATGCGTGTCCACCTCCTGCCCCTCGAGGTCGCGGAGCGGCACGATCTGCAGGAGGCGGCATTCGAGCGCGGCCGGCGTGTTCGCCACCCGCGGTGGCCGCACGAGGCTGGACGGGGCGGCTTCGATGCCCGCGTGCTCCATCTCGGACACGCCGTGCGGCAGCGGCGCGCTGCAGCGGTTCATTACCTCCGCCAGGGGTCGGGTGGCGAGATTGCAGACGAACTCGCCGGTGGCCTCGATGTTTTGCAGGCTGTCCTTGCGGCCCTCGCTCGCGAAGCCGACGATGGGCGGGTTCGAGTTGAAGGCGTTGTAGAAGCTGTAGGGCGCGAGGTTGACGCGGCCCTCGGCGTCCACGGTGCTGATCCAGCCTATAGGGCGCGGGGCGACGATCGCCTTGAAGGGATCGTGCGGCAGGCCGTGGCCAAGGCGTGTCTCGTAGAAATGGGTGCTCATCGGCCTCTCGGGTGCTGCATGGTGCGGGGCGCGGCTCTCCGCGCGGGGCCGTCGGAGGCGGGCACGGAGATTGCTCCCCATCCGTCCTTCCCGTAACCCTAACGCCCCTTGGTTCCGGCGGGAAAGGCTGGGGCCGCCCGACCGCGGGGCGGAACGGCGCTCCTGCCGCCGGTGCTCGCGCCGAGGGCTGGGCGACACCACTTAGGGCGTGACCAGGAGACGGGAGTAGCACCATGGAAGTGACACGGCGGCTTGTCCTCGGCGCGTCCGGCGCGCTCGCGATGCCCGGGCTGCTCCGTGCCCAGGGAACCGCCCCGATCCGGATCGGGGAGATCAACAGCTACACCGCCCAGCCGGCCTTCACCCTTCCCTATCGCAATGCCATGCAGCTGGCGGTGGAGGAGACCAACGCGCGAGGCGGCGTGCTGGGGCGCGCGCTGGAGCTGATCACCCGCGACGACGCCGGCCGCCCGCAGGACGCCGTGCGCCTGGCGGGGGAGCTGGTGAACGACCTGAAGGTGGACGTGCTGGCCGGCGCCTATCTCTCGAATGTCGGCCTCGCCCTCGGCGAGTACGCGACGCAGAACAAGCGCCTCTACATTGCGGGGGAGCCGCTGACGGACGCGATGGTCTGGGAACGGGGCAACCGCTACACCTTCCGCCTGCGTCCCAGCACCTACATGCAGGCCTCCATCCTCGCGGAGGAGGCGTCGAAGCTGCCCGCGAAGCGCTGGGTGACCGTCTCCCCCAATTACGAGTTCGGCCAGTCCGCGGTGAAGTGGTTCCGGCAATTGCTGAGCGCCCGGCGCCCGGACGTGCAGTTCGTGGGCGAGCAGTGGCCGGCGCTGGGCCGCGTCGATGCCGGGGCCACCGTGCAGGCGCTGGAGGGGATGCGGCCGGACGGCATCCTGAACGTGCTCTTCGGCACGGACCTGACGAATTTCGTGCGCCAGGGCAACACGCGCGGGCTGTTCGAGCGCCGCACCGTGGTCTCGCTGCTGACCGGCGAACCCGAATACCTGGACCCCCTCGGCGACGAGGCGCCGGAGGGCTGGATCGTTACCGGCTATCCCGGCGAGGCGATCGACACCCCCGCGCACAAGGCCTTCGCGGGCGCCTACCGCGCGAAGTTCAATGCGAAGCCGATGTGCGGCTCGCTGGTGGGTTACTCCCTCATCAACTCCATCGCCGCCGGCATTGCGAAGGCCGGCTCGGTCGAGGTCGAGAAAATGGTGGAGGGCTTCCGCGGCGCGCGCTTCGACACGCCCGCAGGTTCGGCCGAGTACCGCGCCATCGACCAGCAGGGCACGCTCGGCGTCTATGTCGGCAAGACGGCGCTGCGGGGGAACGCCGGGGTGATGACCGACTGGCGCTACATCGACGGCAAGGACCTCCTTCCCTCGGACGAGGTGGTGCGCGGCCTGCGCCCGGCAGGCGCGAACTAGGGGGCAAGGCGGGCCCGTGAGCAGCATCCTGCCGCAACTGCTGACCGGGCTCGCCACCGCCTCGTCGCTCTTTCTCATCTCCGCCGGTCTGACCATCATCTTCGGCGTCAGCCGGATCGTGAACTTCTCCCACGGCAGCCTGATGATGCTCGGCGCCTATATCGGCTGGAGCATCCTGACGCGGCTGCCGCGCGAGCCCGAATGGTTCGCGCTCGGCGTGCTCGCGACGGCGCTCGCCACCGCCATCATCGGCGTGGTGCTGGAGATGGCGGTGCTGCGCCGCGTCTATCGCTCGCCCGAGCTGTTCCAGCTGCTGGCCACTTTCGGCGTGGTGCTGATCATCCAGGACGTGACGCTCCTGCTCTGGGGCCCCACGGAGCTGCCGCTGCCGCGCCCTCGCTGGCTGCGCGGCTTCGTGGAGGTGGCGGGGAGCCGCTTCCCGCTTTACGACCTCGTGCTCATTGCCATCGGTCCTCTCGTGCTCGGGCTGCTCTGGCTCGCGCTCAACCGCACGCGCTGGGGCACGCTGGTGCGCGCGGCGACGCTCGACCGCGAGATGGTGGCGGCGCTCGGGGTGGACCAGCGGCGGCTTTTCACCTCTGTCTTCGCGCTCGGCGCGGGTCTGGCGGGGCTCGGGGGCGCGCTGTCGCTGCCGAATGCCTCGGCCAATCTCGGCATCGATCTGTCCGTCATCGCGGACGCCTTCGTGGTGGTGGTGGTGGGCGGCCTCGGCAGCCTGCCCGGCGCTTTCCTGGCGAGCGTGCTGATCGGCGTTCTCCAGGCCTTCGGCATCGTGCTCGTGCCGAAGATCACGCTCGTGCTCGTCTTCCTCGTCATGGCTGTCGTGCTGGTGTTCCGCCCCAACGGCTTGCTCGGTCGTCCGCAGACCGAGGCGCGGGAGGCGACCGTGGCCGCCCCTGTCGTGCGGCCGGCGCCGCCCGCGCTGCGGCTGCTCGGCGCGGTGACTCTCGCGCTCGCGGTGGCGGCGCCCTTCATCGTCGGCGGCTACTATCTAACCGTGCTGACGGATGCCTGCGTCGCCATCCTCTTCGCGACCAGCCTGCACTTCATGATGGGACCGGGCGGCATGGCGAGCTTCGGCCACGCCGCCTGGTTCGGCATCGGCGCCTATGCCGCGGGGCTGCTGCTGCACTGGGCGGGGGCTCCGATGCCGCTCGGCCTGTTGGCCGCGCCGGTCGCGGCGGGACTCGTGTCGGGGCTGTTCGGCCTGTTCGTCGTGCGGCTCTCGGGCGTCTATCTCGCGATGCTGACGCTCGCCTTCGCGCAGATCGCCTGGGCCGTCTCTTTCCAATGGGTGGAGGTGACGGGGGGCGACAACGGGCTGCTCGGCGTCTGGCCGCCGGACTGGGCACGCGACCCGCGCCTCTACTACTGGATGGCGCTCGCGCTCTCGGTCGGCGTCGCGTTGCTGCTACGCCGCGCGCTCTACGCGCCCTACGGCTACGCGCTGCGGGCGGCGCGGGATTCGACGCCGCGCGCCCGCGCCATCGGTCTGGACGTCGAAGGGTTGCGGATGGTGGCGCTGGTCATCGCGGGCGCCGCATGCGGGCTGGGCGGCGCGATCTTCGCCTATGGCAAGGGCGGCGTCTTCCCGACCTACATCTCCATCCCGCACTCGGTGGAGGCGCTGCTGATGGTGCTGCTCGGCGGTTTGCAGACGGTCGCTGGGCCAATCGTGGGCGCGCTGGTCTATACGGGGCTCGCTGATATCCTCGTGCGCTCCACGGATCTCTGGCGGCTGGTGCTCGGCGCGGTGATCGTGGTGCTGGTGGTTGCCTTCCCCGAGGGCATCGCGGGCGCCGTGCGCCGGCTCTGGCTGCGGGGCCGCGAGGCGTGAGCGTTCTCTCCGTCCAGGGATTAGGCAAGTCCTTCGGTGGCGTACAGGCGGTGTCGGGCGTGTCCTTCTCCGTCGCGCCCGGCGAGATGCTGGCGCTGATCGGGCCGAACGGCGCGGGCAAGTCCACCCTTTTCAACATGGTGGGGGGGCAACTTCAGCCCGATGCGGGTTCTGTCACGCTTGGGGGCGCCACGATCAGCGGGCTCGGCCCGCGTGCCGTCGCGCGGCAGGGGGTGGGGCGCACCTTCCAGATCACCGCCACCTTCGGCTCGATGACTGTGCGCGAGAACGTGCAGATGGCGCTTCTCTCGCACCGCCGGGAGATCTGGTGCTTCTGGCGCTCCGTCGCAGAGCGCTTCGGGGCGGAGGCCGACGCGCTGCTCGCCCAGGTGGGGCTGGAGGCGCAGGCGGAGCGGGCGACGGGCGTTCTCGCCTATGGCGACCTCAAGCGGCTAGAACTGGCGGTGGCGCTCGGCAATGCGCCGCGCCTGCTGCTGATGGACGAGCCCACCGCCGGCATGGCGCCCGCCGAGCGCGTCGCCCTCATGCAGCTCACCCGCCGCCTGGCGACGGAGCGCGGCATCGCCGTGCTCTTCACCGAGCACGACATGGACGTGGTCTTCGACGTGGCTGACCGCATCCTCGTGCTCGACCGTGGCGCTCTGATCGCCGAGGGCGACGGGCCCGCCATCCGCGCCAACCCCGCCGTGCGCGCGGTCTATCTCGGCACCGACGCGGGGAGCCACTGATGCTCGCGGTCGGGGGGCTGAACACGCATTACGGCCGCGCGCACATCCTGCAGGACATGGCGTTCGAGGTTAGCGCGGGCGAGGCGATGGTCCTGCTCGGCCGCAACGGCGCGGGCAAGAGCACGGCGATGAAGTCGATCATCGGCCTTGTCCGCCCAACCAGCGGGCGCATCCTCTTCGGCGGGCGCGACATCGCGGGGGAGGCGCCGCATCGCATCGCGCGCTCGGGGCTTGGCTACGTGCCGGAGGACCGGCGCGTCTTCGCGGACCTGACGGTGATGGAGAACCTCGAAGTCGGCCGCCAGCCGGCGCGCGAAGGCCTGCACCCCTGGACGCCGGCCCGCCTCTTCGAGCTCTTTCCAAATCTTGGGCGGATGCGGGACCGTCCGGGCGGGCGGATGAGCGGCGGCGAGCAGCAGATGCTGACCATCGCCCGCACCCTGATGGGCAACCCGCGCCTCGTGCTGCTGGACGAGCCGAGCGAGGGGCTGGCCCCGGTGATCGTGCAGGCGATGGCCGAGGCGATCCTCGCCCTCAAGGCGGAGGGGCTGACCATCCTGCTGGCCGAGCAGAACTCCCACTTCGCCGAGGGCATCGCCGACCGCGCGACGGTGGTGGAGAAGGGCCGCGCCGTCTGGTCCGGCACTATGGCGGCGCTGCGGGCGAATGATGCCGTGCGCGCGCAGTACCTGGCGCTTTGACCTAGCCCAGCCATTCCTCCACGCAGCGGCGGAGGAAGGCGGTATCCTCTGGGTTATCGGCGGGGTTGCCGGCGCGGTGACCCCAGATGCTGGGGATGGGGCGCAGCGCGGCGCTGCGGAGATGCGGCAGTTCCGCCTCGTTGTCGGCCACGCGGAAATAGAGATCCGTCGCGCCGGGGATGAGCATGACGCGTGCGGTGATGGCGCCGAGCGCCGCTGCCAAGTCGCCGCCAAAAACCGGGTTGTCGCTGATGTCGCCCGCGTTCCAGCAGCGCATCTGCGCGAGCAGGTTGGCCGCCCGCTTCGCGTCGTAGCGCTGTTCCCAGGTCTGAAGGTAGGATTCGAGGTCCGGGGTGGCCGCGCTCAGGTGCAGTCCGGCGCGGTAGAAGTCCTGGCTCATCGCCCAAGCCGCGTAGTTGCGACCGAAGGCGCGCAGCGCCGCCACCGGTTGGGCGAGGAAGCTGCCGTCGCCCCGGTATTCCGGTGCTGCTTCCAGGATCGCCATCTGCGCGCGCAGGAAGACCTGGTTGTGCACCGCCGTGCGCGCGCTGCCGCAGACGATGAAGGCAGCCTCCACCGCCTCAGGGAACAGCGAAGCCCAGTGGTAGGCCTGCTGCGCGCCCATGGACCAACCATAGACCGCCCGCAGCCGCTCGATGCCGAAGACCTCGCGCAGCAGGCGGCGCTGGGCATGGACGTTGTCATAGGCGGTGACGAGCGCGGGATAGTCCGGCGTCTCCGCGGGGGAGGAGGACACGCCGTTGCCGAACATATCCACCTGCACGACGAACCAGCGCGACGGGTCCAGCACGCCGGAGGGTCCGATCAGCCAATCCAGCTCCGCCGTCGTCGCGCCGTAGCTCGTGGGGTAGAGCACGGCATTGTCCCTCGCGGGGGAGAGCGTGCCGTGCGTGCGCCAGGCCAGCGTCGCGCCCGCGATGGTGCCGCCCTTCAGCACAGGCAGGTCACCGAGGGCGTGGCGCCCGCTGCTCTTCGGCCATTCGGTCATGCATCGTCTCCGGCTGCGCGGCGAGGTTCAACCGAAGCCGCGCAGCGCCGCAAGCCGCCGGGTTAGTCCAGCTTCAACCCAATCCGTTGCACGATCTTGGTGTAGAGGCCGAATTCCCGGTCGAGGAAGGCGCGGGTGGACGCCGGGCTGCTGTCCAGTACGGGGGTCGTGCCCGTGCTCTCCAGCCGCTCGCGCACGCGCGGCTCGGCCAGGGCGGTGTTGGCGGCCTTGCTCAGGGACTGCGCGACCTCGTCGGGCAGGTCCTTCGGGCCGACCATCACCGTCCAGGTCGTCAGCTCGTAATCCGGCAGCACGGCCTCGGCCACCGTCGGCACCGAGGGGAAGTTCGCGTCGCGCGTGCGCGTGGTGACGGCGAGCAGCCGCAGCGCCCCGTCCCGCACCTGCCCGACGACGGAGCCGAGCTGATCCACTGCGTAGAGCGTCTCGCCCTTGATGAGCGATTCGGCGGTCTGGGAGCCGCCGCGATAGGGCACGTGCTGGGCGCTCGTCCCCGCGAGATTGGCCAGGTAGTCCGCGCCGAGATGCGACACCCCGCCGACGCCCGAGCTCGCGTAGCCGATTCGCCCCGGTTCCGCGCGCAGCCGGTCCACGAGCTGGTTGATCGTCGTGATGCCCGAATGCGTCGGCACGACGACGCCGAGCGGGCTGGTGCCGACGATGGTGATGGGGGTGAAGTCACCCGTCGGGTGATAGCGGGCCGAAGCCGCGCCGGAGGCGGGCGCGACGGCGAGGGTGGAGGCCGACCCCACCAGCAGCGTGTATCCGTCCGGCCGTGCGCGGCGCACGTATTCGGCGCCCAGCGCGCTGCCGGCACCGGGACGGTTCTCCACCAGCGCCCGGCCCTCCGGGGAGAGCAGCGGCCCCAGCCGGTCCGCCAGCAGCCGCCCCGCGAGGTCGTTCGCGCCGCCGGGGGCGAAGGGAACGACGATGGTGATAGGGCGGTCCGGGAAGGCGGCCAGGGCAGGGTGGGCGGACAGAAGGGCCGCAAACGTGGCGGCCTGCGCGCCGAAGTGGCGTCGGGTGATCATGGGCATTTCTCCGCTCCGGCCTCTCAGGGCCGGTCGGGCGCCACTCTGCCCGGCGCGGCCGGCGCCGTCACGCGTCGCCGACGGTCACCGTCACCTCGCCCGTGCCTTCGCAAGTGGCGCAGGGCTTCCCGTCGATGCTGCCGGTGCCGCCGCAAGCCGGGCAGGTGTTCGGGGCGGTCTGGGAGGCGTCGTCACCCGTCTCGTCGCCGGGGCGGGGGGGCTGGTCGGACATGGGATCCTCCTGGAACTGCGGGCTGAACGCCGCCCGGCAGGGGCCGTTGCCGCCGTTTCAGCCCGCCCGCGCCCGGGTGCCGTCCACCGAGAAGACATGCGCGCCGCTGAGCGAGAGAAGGCAGGAATCCCCGCGGGCGAAGTGCTCGCCCGGCGCGGCGACGGCGTCCAGCACGGCGGCGCCGGCTCCCACCACCAGCCGCGCGGGGCCTTCCACCTCATCCCGCACCAGGCGCACCTGCGCCTCGCCGGCGCCTCGGCGGGCCACCATCTCGCCCGGCCGCGCGAAGGCGGTGGCCAGGCCGTCCGGCAGCGCGGCAGCGATGGGCGCGATGGGCAGGGGGTCGAAGCGCACCACGCCGTCCCTCACCGCGCAGGGCAGGCGCGCGGCGTCGCCAACGAAGCCCGCGACGAAGGCCGTGGCCGGCTCGCGGAGCAGCGCCGCCGCGGTATCGACCTGCACCACGCGCCCGCGCTCCATCACGGCCACGCGGTCGGCCATCTCCATCGCCTCCTCCTGGTCGTGGGTGACGAGCACGCTGGTGATGCCGAGTCCGTCATGCAGCCCGCGCAGCCAGCGCCGCACCTCCTTGCGCACGAGGGCGTCGAGCGCGCCGAAGGGCTCGTCCAGCAGCAGCAGGCGCGGCTCGATCGCGAGCGCCCGGGCCAGGGCCACGCGCTGCCGCTGCCCGCCCGAGATCTGATCGGGGTAGCGCCGCTCCAGCTCCGGCACCTGCACCAGCTCCAGCAGCCGCCGCACGCGCTGCGCAATCTCGGCGGCGGGCGGCCGCTGACGCCGCACGCGCAGCCCGAAGGCAACGTTGTCGAAGACGGTCATATGCCGAAACAGAGCGTAGTGCTGGAAGACGACGCCGACCCCCCGCTCGCGCGCCGGCACGCCCGCCATGTCGCGGCCCGCGATGCGGAGCGTGCCGGCATCGGTGCCCTCCAGCCCCGCCAGCACGCGCAGCAGCGTCGTCTTGCCCGAGCCGGAAGGGCCGAGCAGCGCGACGAACTCCCCTTCCGCGACCGAGAGCGAGACGTCGTCGAGCGCGGCGAGGTTCCCGAAGCGGCGCGTCACGCCACGTACCTCGACGGTCAAGCGGCATCCCCCGCGTGCAGCCCGGCCCGGCGCCCTGCCGCGCGCTCGAGGAGCGCCTTCGCCGCCAGCGTCACCAGCCCGAGCAGCGCCAGCAGGGCGGCGACGGCGAAGGCGCCGGCGAATTGGTACTCGTTGTAGAGGATCTCGACATGCAGCGGCACCGTGTTGGTCTCCCCCCGGATATGGCCGGACACGACCGACACTGCGCCGAACTCCCCCATCGCGCGGGCGTTGCACAGCAGCACGCCCGCCAGCAGCGCCCAGCGCACCCCGGGCAGCGTCACCATAAGGAAGGTCTGAAGCCCGCCCGCGCCGAGCGTCGCGGCCGCCTCCTCCTCGTCGCGTCCCTGCTCGGCCATCAGCGGCATCACCGTGCGGGCGACGAAGGGAAAGGTGACGAAGAGCGTCGCCAGCACGAGGCCAGGCAGGGCGAAGATGATCTGGATGTCCCGTGCATCGAGCCAGGGGCCGAACCAGCCGCGCGCGCCGAACATCAGCACGAAGGACAGCCCGGCGATCACCGGGGAGACGGAGAAGGGCAGGTCGATCAGCGCTGTCAGCAGCCGCTTGCCCGGGAAGTCGAACTTGGCGACGCACCAGGCCGCGGCGAGCCCGCCGACGAGGTTCACCGGCACGGTGATGGCGGCCACGATCAGCGTCAGCCGGATGGCCGCCAGCGTGTCGGGCTCGGACAGCGCCTCCAGCGCCACCGGCAGGCCGCGTCGCAGCGCCTCGACGAAGACGGCGGCGAGCGGCAGGGCGAGGAGGAGTAGCGCGACGAGGATTGCGGCCCCTGCGACGAGCCGGCGTGCGAGGGGCGAATCCTGCGTTGCCGGGCGGAAGGTCTCCCTCATCGGCGGCCCCGCCGAAGCCGGCGCTGCACCAGCTCGATCGCGAGCAGCAGAAGGAAGGAGAGCACGAGCATCGCGAGCCCCACCGCCGCGGCGCCCGCGTAGTCGTACTGTTCCAGCCGGATGACGATCAGCAGCGGGGCGATCTCCGTCAGCATCGGCAGGTTGCCCGCGATGAAGATGACGCTGCCATATTCCCCGACCGAGCGCGCGAAGGCGAGGGAGAAGCCCGTGAGCAGCGCGGGCAGCAGCCCCGGCAGCACCACGCGCAGAACGGTCTGCGCCCGCGTGGCCCCCAGCGTTGCCGCCGCCTCCTCCGCCTCGGCCGCCATGTCGCGCAGCACAGGCTCCACGGTGCGGACAATGAAGGGCAGGCTGACGAACATCAGCGCGAGCACGACGCCCGCGCGGGTGAAGGCGATCTTCCAGCCGAAGAGGTCCGCTAGCGGCGCGCCGACCCAGCCGTTCGGCGCCGCGATCGCCGTGAGCGCGATGCCGGCGACGGCGGTGGGCAGAGCGAAGGGCAGGTCGAGCGCCGCGTCCAGGATTCCCCGCCCCGGAAAGCGCAGCCGCACCACCGCCCAGGCGAGCAGCAGCCCCAGCGGAAGGTTCAGCAGCGCCGCCAGCAGCGCCGCACCGAAGGAGAGCCCCAGCGCCGCGACCACCCGTTCCTCGCTCAGCGAGGCGATCAGCCCGGCCGGCCCGAGCTCCAGCGGCCGCAGCGCCAGTGCCGCCAGGGGAATGAGCACGATGACGCCGAGCCAGAGAAGCGTGACCGCGAGGGTCGTGCGGAAGCCCGGGATGGCCCGGGCCCGCGCGCCGCGGCCCGCGAGAAGCGATGCGCTCACCGCGCCGTCCGCATCACGCGGTCGAAGCTGCCGCCATCGGCGAAATGGGCCGCCTGCGCCTTCGCCCATCCACCGAAGCGGTCGTCCACCGTTACCAACTCCATCGCCGGGAAGCGCGCGGCATTGGTGGCCAGCACCGCCGGGTCGCGAGGGCGGTAGAAGTGCTTCGCGGCCAGCGCCTGCCCCTCGGGCGTGTAGAGGCCCTGGAGGTAAGCCTCCGCAACCTCGCGCGTGCCCCGCCGATCCACGATGCGGTCCACCACCGCGACGGAGGGCTCCGCGAGGATGGTAACGGAGGGGAAGACCGTGTCGAACTTGTCCGCGCCGAATTCCTGGGTGGCCAGGTAGGCCTCGTTCTCCCAGGCCAGCAGCACGTCTCCGAGGCCGCGCTGGGCGAAGGTGGTGGTGGCTCCCCGGGCGCCGGTGTCCAGCACGGGCACGTTGCGGAAGAGCCGCGCCATGGCCTCCTCGGCCGAGCCGTCGTTCCCGCCGGGCTGGCGCAGCGCCCAGGCCCAGGCCGCAAGGTAGTTCCAGCGCGCCCCGCCGGAGGTCTTGGGGTTGGGCGTGATGACCGCGACGCCGGGCCGCAGCAGGTCCCCCCAGTCCTTCAGCCCCTTCGGATTCCCCTTCCGGACGAGGAAGACGATCGTGCTCGTATAGGGCGCGCTGTTGTGGGGCAGTCGGCCCATCCAGTCCTTTGAGAGCAGCCCGCGCTCCGCCACCTCGTCGATGTCGTAGGAGAGGGCGAGGGTCAGCACGTCCGCCTGCAGCCCGTCGATGACGGAGCGCGCCTGGCGGCCGGATCCGCCGTGGGAGGTGTTCACCCGCACCGCTTGGCCGCTGCGCGCCCGCCACTGGGCGGCGAACTGGGCATTGTAGTCGCGGTAGAACTCCCGCGTCGGGTCGTATGAGACATTGAGGAGGGTAGGCGTCGCCTGGGCAAGGGCGGGTGCCGCCAGGGGCAGGGTCGCCGCAGTCAGAAGGCTTCGTCGGGTGAGCATCGTCCTGTCCTCCTTGCCAAGCATTGGCGGACGGGCGGATCCCGTCCAGCGCGCAGGGTAATTCACCGAACGATACGCGAGGAAAGAAAGATTCACGCTAAAGCGGAGCTAATTTCGCCGCTCGGCGAAGAAGCCTCGCAGCAGCGCCCCGGCCTCCGTCTCCCGCACCCCTCCCACAACCTCCGGTACATGGTGGCAGGATGGCGCGGCAAACACCCGCGCCCCGTGATCCACCCCGCCGCCCTTGGGATCATAGGCCCCGAAGACCACCCGCCGCATCCGGAAGAAGGAGGCCGCCTGGGCGCACATGGGGCAGGGCTCGAGCGTCACCCAGAGAGTGCAGTCGGAGAGCCATTTCGCCCCGCGCAGCGCCGTGGCCGCGCGCATGACCAGGATTTCCGCATGGGCGGAGGGGTCGCGCCGGGCCTCCACCTCGTTCCCCGCGCGGGAGAGGGGCGTGCCTGCGGAATCCGTCACCACGGCGCCCACCGGCACCTCGCCGCGCGCGGCGGCGGCCCGCGCCTCCTCCAGCGCCAGCGCCATTGGCGTGCCATCCGCCATCCAGACCTCCGCACCGCGTTACGGACGCTTGTGGAGGCGCCCGTCGAGGCTCTACCAACCCCCTCATGACCGCACGACCCCTGATCGGCCTTACCCTCGATGCGGAAGAGCCGGGCGGCTATTCCAAGCTGCCCTGGTACGCCCTGCGGCGGAACTACTTCGGCGCCGTGGCCGAGGCCGGCGGGCTGCCCATCGCCCTGCCGCACCACCCCGCCCTGGCCGACGACTACCTGGACCGCCTGGACGGGTTGCTCGTCACCGGCGGCGCCTTCGACGTGGACCCCGCCATGTATGGCGGCGGGCCGCGCCACGACACGGTCGTGCTGAAGGAGGGCCGCACGAACTTCGAGATCGCGGTGCTGCGCGGCGCTCTACGGCGGAACATCCCCGTGCTCGGGATCTGCGGCGGGGAGCAGTTGCTGGCGGTGGCGCTCGGCGGCACCCTCATCCAGCACATCCCGGATGCGGTGCCGGACGCCCTGGCGCATGAGCAGCCCAACCCACGCACGGAGCCCGGGCACGAGGTGGCGCTCACCCCTGGCACGCTGCTGTCCCGCATCGTCGGCGCGCCATCGATGGCCGTGAACTCCGCCCACCACCAGGCGGTGGACCGGCCGGGGGAGGGGGCGATCGTCAATGCCCGCGCGCCGGATGGTGTGGTCGAGGGGCTTGAGCACCCGGGCTACCGCTTCTGCCTCGGCGTGCAGTGGCATCCCGAATACGCTGTGGACGCGCGCGACCAGGCAATCCTCGACGCCTTCGTCGAAGCCGCCCGCGGAACGGGCTCGCATCGGGCCGCGGCATGAGCGCGGCGAACTCTGACGAGGGTGCCGGCCGGGGCGAGCGAATCGCCAAGTTCCTCGCCCGCGCCGGCATCGCCAGCCGGCGGGACGCGGAGGTGCTGATCGGGCAGGGCGCCGTCACCCTCAACGGTGCCGTGGTGGAGACCCCCGCCACCTTCGTCGCACCCGGCGACGCCGTGACGGTGAACGGCCGCCCCGTGGGCGCGCTCGAGCCCACGCGCCTGTTCCGCTACCATAAGCCGGACGGGCTGGTGACGACGCACAAGGACCCCCAGGGTCGCCCGACCGTCTTCGAGAAGCTGCCCGCGGGCCTGCCGCGCCTCGTCTCCATCGGCCGCCTCGACCTGACGAGCGAGGGGCTGCTGCTGCTGACGAATGACGGCGCCCTCGCGCGGCGGCTGGAACTGCCCTCCAATGGCTGGCTGCGCCGCTACCGCGTGCGGGTCCATGGCCGCGTGAACGAGGCCGCGCTCGCCTGGCTTGCCCGCGGGGTGACGGTCGAGGGGGTGAAGTACGGCCCCATCCAGGCGGGGCTCGACAGCCGCCAGGGCACGAATGCTTGGCTGACCGTCTCCTTGCAGGAGGGCAAGAACCGCGAGATCCGTCGCGTGATGCAGCACCTCGAGCTGCATGTGACCCGGCTGATCCGCGTTGCCTACGGCCCTTTCCAGCTCGGCACCCTGCCGGTCGGCGCCGTGGAGGAGGTCAACGCCCGCACCATGCGCGAGCAGCTCGGCGTCGGCGCGCCGCCCCGCATCCAGCGCGGCGTGGAGCGCACCGAATTGCCTCCGGACGATGCTGCCCCGCGCCGGACCCGCCCGCCCCGCGCCCGCCGGGCCGGCGATCCCCACCGCACGCCCTGGGGCGGCAAGCCCCATACGGAGGGTTGATGGGCGGGCGCCGCGTGGTGTCGGCGGCATGAGGCGCGGGAATTGAGGATCGTCGCCGGCCGCTGGCGAGGCCGCGCCCTCCAGGCCCCGGCCGGGGAGGGCACGCGCCCGACCGCGGACCGCGTGCGCCAGGCGCTGTTCGATTCATTGTGGCACGCGCCCTGGGCCGGACGGGCGGCGGTGGAGGGCGCCCAGGTGCTGGACGCCTTCGCCGGCACCGGGGCCCTGGGCCTCGAGGCGCTCTCCCGCGGGGCGGCGCGCGCGGTCTTCATGGAACGGGATCGCGCCGCCCTGGCGGCGCTGCGCACCAATATCGATGTGTTGGGGGCGACCGGGACCGCGCGCGTGATTGCCTGTGACGTGCTGCGCCCGCCCCGCCCCGAATTCCCCTGCGGCCTCGTGTTCCTGGACCCGCCCTATGGCAAGGAGATGGGGCCGCAGGCGCTGGCGGCGTTGCGGAGCAGCGGCTGGATCGCCCCGGCGGCTCTTATCTGTCTGGAGGTGGGACGCAACGAGGCGCTGGCCTTGGGCGAGGACTGGGAGATCCTGGCTGAGCGGGAGCATGGTGCCGCCAAGATGCTTGCCTTGCGCGCATCCTGACCCCATCCTGCCGGTCCGCGTACCCGGCAAAAAAAGAGGCGGTACCCGAAGGTACCGCCGAGTTTAGGGAGGAAACGTCCAAGAAAACAGCAGCCCGGCCGTGCCGGGTTGCTGCGGGAGGATCATGCGTCCATCCCGCCAAGGGCGCAAGCGGTTTTTGTGCGTCGCAGCAAATCTTCCCTGTGGGATCATGTGGCGCCGGTGGCATGCCTGCATCAGCCTGCCGCTGCCCGCAGCCTCGATGGGCGTAGCCAGGGGTTCCGGCGCTGGAACCCCGCCCTTGGGGACCGTGAAGTAAATGATCTCCCAGCGGCTGCTCTCTATGACGTTATGTACGCGGATCGTTCTGAACCGTTAGGTTGTATTGCTGCAGGCAGAAGGCTTGGACAGGTGCCATCGGGGTTCCAGGATGAACGCATGAGATCCGACGAGACCGAGATTCCTCTTGGCACGTCCCTTCCGGCGGATATGAACACGCGCCTACTCGTGTTGGAGATGACGATCGCCGCCGTGGCGGCCCGGTTGCCCCAACCCGATTTTGAGGAGGTGGTGTCCATGCTCGTCTTCGTGGCGAAGAGTTCCGACGCCGCGAGGGCGGTCGAAGGACCCGCCGCCGAGACGCCCTATCTCGATGCCGCCGAGCGTTGTGCCACCGCGATGCTCGACCGAATCGCGATCTCGCGGCGGACGGGACGACCGCTCGGCAGGCACTGAGAAGCCGGATGGGACGCGGGGCGGTGGAGCCCTGCCGCCCGATGTGCCAGTCCCGGCCGACATCTGGAAGGAACCCTCAAAGCGGGTTGTCCTCGGGGGCCGCGGCACGTGCCGGGGCATCCGCTTCGGCAGGCGTCTGGGCGAGGGGCCTGGGAACGCGGCGGTAGGTGGCGCGGCGGCTTCCCGGCGCGTCCAGCCCGTAGGGATCGCCATGGATCACCACCCGCCCCGCCGCATCCGGCCAGGCGGTGAGATAGGCGATGGCCACCGCGACCTCCGTTGGCGGGACGAGATCGATTGTTCGTCCGCTGGCCAGGGTTGCGGCGATGGTGGCCGGGGTTGTGCCCAGCATCCAGGCGGCAAGATCCCGGATGCGCTCCACGCGCACGCAGCCATGGGACAGGGCGCGATCCTGCCGGCCAAAAAGGCCGGGGCTGCTCGTCCCGTGCAGGAAGATGCCATCCGAATCGAGAAGGCCGATTCGGAGCGGGCCGAGTGGATTGGCGGGCCCTGGCGGCTGGATCAGGCGCCCGTTGACGACGCGGAACCCCACCGCCCCTGCCGCGCGGATCTCCGGCTCAATGCTGGCGGGCACGTACCAGGGCGGGTTGCTGCGGACAGTGGTGACGAAGGTGGCCAGCTGCGGTGTCCGCGTGCGCGCTGCGCCGACGACGATTCGCGAGCGCAGGGCCTCCCGCCCGGCGTCATAGGCCACGAGTTCCGCCGCCGCGATGTTGACGAGCACAAGACGCCCCGCCCCCGCGCCCGCGCCGAGTTCGAGATCGCCGAGGCCAAGATCGTCCAGCCGCCCCAGCGTGCGGTCCAGCGCCGCGCGGCCGCGGGCATTGCCTGTCGGCATGGTTCCGCGCGCGCGCTGAAGCAGGGCGCGCACATCGCTCGCCAGCCCTGGCGCCAATGGCGGAACGACCTGGCCTGCCGCGCCCCGCACGGAGACAAGGGCGGGCAAGGCCGCGAGGGTGCCGAGAAGGCGGGACGCTAGGGAGCGACGGGTCTGATGCATGGAGGGCCGGGCTTGTGCGGCATGACGGTAGCAGAAATTGGCGCGTCCAGCGCAGAGATGGTGGGCTGGAGAGGGTTCCTGCTGCAGCACTTTCGTTGCGAAAATCGCTCAAAATATAAGAATGGGTTCTTAGCCACGGGCTGATGACCGCTAGCCCTTTCTGGGCTGGCGAACCCACAACTCAAGTCTGACTGGAGGTTAAGCCTCGCTGCTAAGCACTTGACCGTTTCGAAATAAGCAAGAGGCGGAGATCTCAATGGATGTCAGTGCACATCAACTCGACGCAAAAAAATATACTACTTGAGGATTATTCTACAGAAAGTGCGGTTCGGCCGGGCTGAGATGCCGCGGAAGGCACCTCATACAGCCTACAAGTTTTTGCAGTACCGCAACTGTCCTGATATCGGCACGAAAGACACACTTCGCCGTTCAATCACGATTGCGTGACGAAGCGGTTGATAAATGCCTTCACGTTTCGGTGTTCACACGATTATGTGAGCCCGCCGGCCCAAGAGGCGGCAACTGGCCTCCCAACGGTCGAGAGAAGGCAGAAGCATGTCCCAGGTTGTTCTTCCCACCTTCGCGACGCTCGGCGCGGATGATGTCGTCGCCCTCAAGCTGCAGAACGCGGGCGTCGCCACCCTGAAGGGTGGGGTGACCACCTTCGGACAGGTTTTCGAGCAAGGTGACGTGCCCAAGGGAACGGGCCTTGTCGCGGAGATCGGCGGCAAGACCGTCGCCGTCCAGATGGACGTCAAGAGCACCTATGCCGACGGCTCGGCCAAGATGGTCGTGCTCTCCCTCGAGCGGCCCGACATCGCCGCCGGCACCTCCCTCGACGTGGTGCTCACCCACGGCGCCGTCCCGGCCGCGCCGGCCATCGACCTCGCCCAGGCGATCAGCGCCCATTCCTTCAAGGTGGACATGACGCCCGACGGCGGCGCGACCACGACCATCGACGTCCTCGCCGCGCTCAAGACGGCGCTTGCCAACGGCACCGCCTCCTTCTGGCAGAAGGGCGACCTGGCCGCCGAGGCGCGGGTCACCATCGACCTGCCGGGCTCGCAGCGGATGGTCTTCGACGTCACGGCCTACAAGGGCGGCGGCCTGTCGGTGGATGCGCAGTTCAACAACGACGACGCCATGCAGGCGACGGGCGGGCGGGTGAACTACACCCTCAAGGCCCAGCTCGACGGCCAGGTCGTCGCGAACGAGACCATCAGCCAGGGCCAGTACCAGAACTGGCACGAGAGCTTCACGACCGGCACCAGCGGCGGGCAGGGCCTCGGCAGCCCATCCGCCGGCTGGCTCAACATCCAGCACGACACCGCCTATCTCCAGGCGGCGGGCGCCGTCGCGCACTATAATCTCAGCACCGGCGTCAACGACTCCATGCTGAACGACATGGCCTCCTGGATGACCTCCTCCAGCTGGGGGGATCCCCTCTCGGCCAACGGGGTCACGCAGTACATGCCGGCCACCGGCGCGCGCAGCGACATCGGGCCGACCACGCAGGTCAACACCACCTGGCTCATGACGCAGGACGCCCGCGCGGCGGCCTATGCGCTCGGCCAGGCCGATGCCGCGAACGCGGTTCCCATTCACTTCTGGGACGCGGCGCACAACACCTGGCTGAACACCGACAACTACGCGAAGGTCTGGACCGACTACCGCGGCGGCACGGGCACCCCGGGTGCCTCGAACTCGACCGGCCTGACGCAGCAGATCGTCGACGACACCGGCTGGGCCTACGACACCGCGCACCAGCCGGACCTCTCCTACGTGCCCTACCTGATGACGGGCGAGCGCTGGATCCTCGACAACATCCACGCCCAGGCCTCCGCCGCGATCATGGGCGAGTGGGCGGACCAGCGGATGTTTGCCGCCGACATCGTGGCCAACGGGGCCCAGGTGCGCTCCGCCGCCTGGAACCTGCGCCAGATCGACGAGGCCGCCTGGGCCGCGCCGGACGGCAGCGCGGAGAAGGCCTTCTTCCAGGCGGCCTCCGACGGCAACTGGAAGTGGCTCGTTTCCAAGATCCCGGAGTGGACCGCTCAGCAGGGCGAGGCCCATGGCTGGGTGCCCGGCGGCTACGGCGTCCCCGGCGCCCTGCCGGGGTGGCAGCAGGACTACTTCGCCTCCAGCGCCGCAGCCGCCGCCCGCGCCGGGAATGCCGACGCGCTCACCTTCCTCAAGTGGGAGATGAACTTCCTCGTTGGCCGCTTCACGCATGACGGCAGCGGCTTCAACATGCACGACGGCGCCGCCTATCTCATCGCGATCAGCGATCCGAACACGGGCGCGATCTACAAGACCTGGGCGGAGATCGGGGCCGCGACCGTCGCGCGCGGCTGGTCCAACGGGGACGGCTGGTCCAAGGTGGACGGCAACTACGCGCAGACCGCCCTTGCCAGCCTCTCGGCTATCTATGACCTGACGGGCAGCCAGGAGGCGCTGAACGCCTATTACGCCCTCGTCGCAGCCGGCGCGCCCTTCGTCGACTCCCGCACCTTCGCCGGCGACCCGACCTTCAACCTCGCCGCGCCCGGCGCCGCCCCAACCCCGACCCCGACGGCGTCGCCGAGTGCCGGAACCCTGCCGGTCGAGGCCCCGGTGCCGACGAGCACGACGATCGGCACCGGCACGGACACGCTGGTGCTGAAGATCAGCCAGGACGCTTACAACGGCAACGCGCTGTACACGGTCAAGGTGGACGGCGTGCAGGTCGGCGGCACGCTGACGGCCTCGGCTAGCCACGCCCTCGGCCAGTCGGACACGGTGACGCTGAAGGGCAACTGGGGTGCTGGTCCCCACAATGTCGAGGTGAACTTCCTCAACGACGCCTGGGGCGGCAGCTCGGACCTTGACCGCAACCTCTACGTCGACGGCGTCACCTATGCCGGCAAGGCCCTCGCCTCCGGTACGGCTTCCCTTGAGCGCAACGGCCCCGTGACCTTCACCACGCCGGCCGCCGCCACCGCGGTGAACACGACGATCGGCACCGGCACGGACACGCTGGTGCTGAAGATTAGCCAGGACGCCTACCAGGGCGACGCCCAGTACACGGTCAAGGTCAACGGCGTGCAGGTCGGCGGCACGCTGACGGCCTCGGCCAGCCACGCCCTCGGCCAGTCGGACACGGTGACGCTGAAGGGCAACTGGGGTGCTGGCCCCCACAATGTCGAGGTGAACTTCCTCAACGACGCCTGGGGCGGCAGCGCCGACCTCGACCGCAACCTCTATGTCGATGGCATCACCTATGGCGGACAGGCGCTCGCCTCCGGCACGGCTTCCCTTGAGCGCCCGGGCCCCGTGACCTTCACCACGCCGGCGACCGGGCTGATCGGCGATGCCGGCAGCAACTATCTCGTCGGGACAACCGGCGCGGACGTGATGAAGGGACTGGCCGGCAACGACTCGCTTTACGGCGGCGACGGCAACGACAGCCTTTACGGGGGTGACGGCAACGACGTGCTCAACGGCGGTGACGGCAACGACGTGCTCGACGGCGGCGCCGGCGCGGACACGATGGCTGGCGGCACCGGCGACGACCTCTACACCGTGGACAATCTCGGCGACGTGGTGATCGAGGCGGTCGGCGCCGGGTCCGACCGCGTCCTGGCGAGCATCTCCGGCTACGTGCTCGCCGCCAATGTCGAGCGGCTGGACTTGAAGGGCAGCGCGCTGACAGGCAGCGGCAACAGCGGCGACAACCTCCTCGTCGGTAACGCGCTGGACAACGTCCTCAACGGCATGGGTGGCAACGACACGCTCAACGGCGGTGACGGAAACGACGTGCTCAATGGCGGCGACGGCAACGACGTGCTCGACGGCGGCGCTGGCGCCGACACGATGACTGGCGGTGTTGGCGACGACGTATACAAGGTGGACAGCCTCGGCGACGTGGTGATCGAGGCGGCCGGCGGCGGGTCCGACCGCGTGGTGGCCAGCGTGTCCGGTTACGTGCTCGCCGCCAATGTCGAGCGGCTGGACCTCGGCGGCAGCGCGCTGACGGGCAGCGGCAACGCCCTCGACAACATCCTTGTCGGCAATAGCCTGGACAACCTTCTCCGCGGCATGGGCGGCGATGACCAGATCTACGGCAATGCCGGCAAGGACACGCTGGAGGGCGGCACGGGCACGGATACGCTCTACGGCGGCGACGGGGACGACTGGCTCGACGGCGGCGACGGCGCGGACATCATGATCGGCGGCGCCGGGGACGACACCTTCCTCGTCGATAATCTCGGCGACGTGGTGTCCGAGGCGGCGGCTGGCGGCTATGACCGTGTGGTCGCCAGCGTGTCCGGCTACATGCTCGCCGCCAATGTCGAGCGGCTGGATCTCGGCGGCAGCGCGCTGACGGGCAGCGGCAACGCCCTCGACAACGCGATCTACGGGAACGCGCTGAACAACACCCTCAGCGGCCTGGCCGGCAACGACAAGCTCTATGGCGGCGGCGGTAACGACACGCTAATCGGCGGCCTCGGCGCGGACACGCTGGAGGGTGGCGCGGGTGCCGATACCTTCCGCTACGGCTCCGCGGCGGAGGGTGGCGACACGATCACCGACTTCCTGCCCGGGACGGACGTGATCGAGATCTCGGTGGCGGGGTTCAAGGGCGGCCTGGCCCTGTCCACCTCGGTGGCGAGCCGCTTCGTCAGCAACACGACGGGGGTCTCGACCGCGCCGCCCGGCACCGGCCAGTTCATCTACGAGACCGACGTGGCCAAGCTGCTCTGGGACGTGGATGGCGCGGGCGGCACCGCCCCCGTGACGATCGCGAGCTTCACCGCCGGCACGGTGCTGCACGCGAGCGACATCCACCTCATCGGGTAAGAGAAAGGATTTCACCGGGTCTTCGAAACCTTACAGGGGGATGGAAGTTGCCATCCTCCCTTCTTCTTAACCCTTTGATCTGAAAATTATTCCTTTGCGCGGCCCGCCGCTTGCTCAGCGGCCCCGTAAAGCCCCAGCGAGCCCTGGGGCAGGGCGGTGCAGGAGACAGGCATGGGCGCGCTGCGAGGCGCAGCGGCGGGAAAAGTGGTGGCACAGGCCTGCTTCGCAGGCCTGGGCGCCGTGCCTCACGCTTTGCCCGGCACCTCGCTCGCGGCGCCCTCGGACGAGGTCGCCTGGCCGGGAACATGGCCTCTCCTGGTCACGGTGCTGCCCCAGGCGGTCAGCCGGCTGGCCGCGCGATGGCGTGGGTCAGGCGCCTGCATAGGCAAGCCCTGGTCATGAAGGGGTTTGGCACGCTTCCGTCGCGCC
>NZ_RCVR01000149.1 GCF_016107305.1 Roseomonas sp. KE2513 | reverse complement strand
CACCTCGGCGTTGAGCAGCTCATCGCGGAGCTTGCCGTTGAAGCTCTCTACATAGCCGTTCTCCCACGGACTGCCCGGCTCGATGAACGCTGTCCTGGCACCCACGCCCGTGATCCAGCCTTTCACGGCGGTGGCGGCGAACTCGGGCCCGTTGTCCGAACGAACATGACCCGGCACGCCGCGCAGGATGAACAGGTCGGACAGCACGTCGATGACGTCGGCGGCCCCCAGTCGTCGGCCCACTCGGATCGCCAGGCATTCGCGGGTGAACTCGTCCACGACATTCAGCATCCGGAACTTGCGCCCGTCCCGGGTGCGGTCCTCCACGAAGTCATACGCCCACACATGGTTCGGCCGCTCCGGCCGCAGCCGCACGCAAGAGCCGTCGTTGAGCCACAGCCGCCCGCGCTTGGGCTGCCGGGCCGGTACCTTCAGCCCTTCACGGCGCCAGATGCGCTCAACCCTCTTGTGGTTGCACCGCCAGCCCTCGGCCCTGAGCAGTGCGGTGATCCGACGGTACCCATAGCGCCGGTATTGCCGGGCCAGGTCGATGATGCTTGCTGTCAGTGCCACCTCGTCGTCCGCCTGCCTCGGCACCTTCCGCTGCGTCGAGCGGTGCTGACCGAGCACCTTGCAGGCAAACCGCTCCGAGACGTCCAGTTCCTTGGTGACGTGCTCGACGCAGGCGCGACGACGGGCGACGCTCACCAGTTTCCCGAGGCGGCTTCCTTGAGCACCAGCTTCTCGAGTGTCAGGTCCGCCACCGCCTTGCGGAGCCGTCCGTTCTCCTGCTCCAGCTGCTTCAGTCGCTTCACCTGGTCCACCTTCAGGCCGCCATACTCGCTCCGCCAGCGATAGTAGCTCTGCTCCGTCACCCCGATCGTGCGCACCGCCTCGGCCGTGGTCTTGCCTTGCGCCAGCAACACCTCAACCTGCCGCAGCTTGGCCACGATCTCCTCCGGCTTGTGGTGCTTCCTTCCCATCCCAACACCCTCCACGGTTCCGCCGGGCTCACTCTACCGGCGGACCGCTTCTAAGGGGGAAGGTCA
>NZ_RCVR01000148.1 GCF_016107305.1 Roseomonas sp. KE2513 | reverse complement strand
CTAGAACAGACTCCGTTCATTCGGGCTCATAGCCTGCGGCTGTGAAGAGGTTGGCGCACTCGGCTGGCGTGAACTGAGGGAGTGCGGTCCCGATGGTGCGCCAGAGGTCGTCGAGGCTGCGAGCGGCGGCTTTGCGCAGGATGGCCTTGAGCTTGGCGAAGGCGTTCTCGATTGGATTGAAGTCGGGCGAGTAGGGCGGCAGGTAGCGGAGGGTGGCGCCCGTGGCCTCGATCGCCGCACGGGTGTGCTGGCCTTTGTGGGCGGGCAGGTTGTCCATGATGACGATGTCACCGCGCCGGAGTGTAGGGACGAGCACCTGGTCGATGTAGGCGGCAAAGGCGGCTCGGTTCATCGGCCCGTCGAGCACCATGGGTGCGGTCATTCCCGACAGCCGCAGGGCGCCGGTGAAGGTGGTGGTCTTCCAGTGGCCGTGCGGGATCGGGGCACGGCAGCGCTGGCCGCGTTTGGCGCGCCCGCGCAGGCGGGCCATCTTGGTCGAGGCGCCGGTCTCGTCGATGAAGACGAGGCGCTCGGGGTCGAGGTCAGGCTGGGCGTTGAACCAGGCGCGGCGCTTGGCCGCGACGTCGGGCCGCTCCTGCTCGCTGGCGTGCGCTGTTTTTTTTGAACGTCATGGCGTGGCGGTCGAGGAAGCGCCAGACCGTGCTCGGGGCAAAGCGCGCGCCGTGCTCGCGCCGGAGCATCGCCGCGAGTTCGACGAGCGTGATGTCCACCTTGGCCTCCACCGCGCCTAGGATGACGGCTCGATACGCCTCGATCCGCTGCGAGCGCTGGTCCCCGCCCTTGGGCCGAGCCCTCGTCGTCCCTGTCGCGTGGAACACCCGCACCCAGCGAATGGCGGTAGCCACCCCCACGCCGAAGCGCTCAGCGGCCGCTCGGCGGGACAGCCCACCCTCCACCGCCCCAACAACCCGGCTGCGAAGATCTTCCGACAAGGTACGGCCCATCCAGGCTGGCCTCCTCACCAGCCAGCAGGGTGAATCAGATCACCCCCGCGTCGGGCAAGAACAATCGAATCACATCGCTCGGATTACGCT
>NZ_RCVR01000147.1 GCF_016107305.1 Roseomonas sp. KE2513 | reverse complement strand
GGCGTTGGTGCACGGATGCGAGTAAGCAGACGGGGCTGGCCCCACCCAGTCCGAGGTGTCAGGCGGCGCGTGTCGAGACTGGCTTCGCTATCCGGATCATGCGATTGAGCACCCGAGCGGCCATGGCGACTTCGCCTTGCTGGGCAGGCAAAAGGCGGGCACGCAGCTTCGGGCTGATGAGCGTCTTGTATCGGCCGACCGCGGTCTCCACGAGACTGCGCCGGTCGTAGCCGGTCTCTCTCTGCCAAGCCATGCGCCCCTTCTCGGCGATGAGCCGGATGTGGCGATCGCGTTGGCTCGGCGCCTCGGCATTCCCCGTGCTCGGCACCGCCGAGGCACGCGGCGGGATGACCACGGCAGGCGGTTGACCAGGCTGGTGACTGGCAACGGCGTGGTACGCCGGCTCGCCATCGTATGCACCGTCCGCGATTTCGCCCTCGATTACCTCAAGCAGCGCTGACAGCTGACCAGCATCATCGGTGGTGTTGTCGGTCAGCAGGCAGGTGACGATCTCGCCGCTGCCGGCATCCACGGCAAGGTGCAGCTTGCGCCAGGAACGACGCGTCCGGCCATGCTTCTCCTCATCCCACTCGCCCTGGCCGAACAGCTTCAAGCCGGTGCTGTCGATCAGCAGGTGCAGCGGGCCGTGCGGGACGGCCTTCGGCTGCCGCCCGGCAAAGCTGCGGCTGGCCGGCTCAAGGTCGTGTGGTCCGGGACGCGCAGCGTTTTTGTGGCGAAGCCCTCAGCTTGGCGCAGAGCAAGGTGGAAGAAGAGCCGCAGCATCAGCACCAACTCAATCGCCGCGTCCGAGTACCAGGCTTGGCCGCCGGGCGTGCTCCGCCGCGATGCCTGCCACCCAGTCAGGGCGTCCTCATCGAGCCAGAGCGTCAGGTCACCACGCCGCTTCAGGCCAGCCTTGTAAGCCGGCCAGTTCTGGATCCGGTAGCGAGCCTTCGGAATGCGATGGCGGCGCGCAGCATTATGCTTGAAGAGCATGCCCGAAATCGTAGTGGCTTGGTAGCAACCGGGCTACCGCCGGTCCATGCACCAACGCC
>NZ_RCVR01000146.1 GCF_016107305.1 Roseomonas sp. KE2513 | reverse complement strand
GTCCCACTCGAAGCGGGTCATCAGCAGTCCACACATCGCCTCCTTCGTCTCCGCATCGGGTGCGGCCGCGACTGCAGCCTCGATCAACCTCACCGCTGCCGGATCATGTGCAAGGGCGAGCCGGTCTGCCTCCGCGGCCGACCTCCACCAGGGAGGAGCGGCACGCCCTGCGTACCAACCCATGCCCCAGGGCGGCCGACCGGTCGTGGACGTCGGATCGCCCGTAGCGCGTTGGGGCGGCCAGACGCTGGGAGGCGGCGAGCCGCGCCGTGGCTGGCACAATGCCAGCCCGCGGCTCGTTTGCGGCACGCGGGGGACGCAAAGCCTTCCGCGCCAACAGGTTTCTCTCAGTATCCGCCGGTTCGGCATGGCCATCATGATGGATGGGCGATCCATATGGTGGAGCCAGGCTGAAGGATGATAATGTTGCACCGCATCGGCGCAACGGATCCGCGCTTTCCCCGCACGGTTAGGATGACATGAGCGAAAACACCGCCTCCCCGGCGACGCGGCTGACGGTTCAGCCGGATGCGACCGGACGTTTGCTGCTGCTCCTCCCTGCGCCGGAAGGGTCCGGGACGGTTGAGATCCTGCTCGGTCAGCAGAAGGGGGCGATGCTTCGCCTCGCCAGCCTCGCCTATCTCCAGGCGGGTTATTCGGACACGGCGATCGAGTGGGCGCAGTGGGCGCTGAATGACGCGCCGCACGAGCCGGCAAATTACGTTCATCTCAGCACCATCCACATGCGTCTCGGTGACACCGCGAAGGCGGAGAGCCTCCTTGCCGAGGCACTGGAGAGCCTGCCCCAGGCGACGGCGCTGTTGCGCCAGCGCGGCAGCGTCGCCCTGCAGCGCGGCGACATGGACGAGGCCTTTAACTGGGCCCGCCATGCGGCCGAGGTTGCACCCTTCGATGCCGGGCTGCAGATCAACCTCGCCAACCTTCTCGTTCAGGCAGGCGAGTTCGACGAAGCGCGTGACATCCTGCTCCGCCTGCTGGACCAGCAGCCGGGATTGACGGCGGCGCTGCGCCTCCTGAGCGTGGTCAGCCAGCGGCTAGGTGACC
>NZ_RCVR01000145.1 GCF_016107305.1 Roseomonas sp. KE2513 | reverse complement strand
CCCAGCTAGCCGACCTCGTGATTTTTTCCGCTGCACGCACGATGAGAGCGGGGTGAGCCTGCTCTCGCGCGAGGGAATTAAGCGTTCACGTAAAGGTGTATCCTTCGGGATACTTTCCCCTTGTCCCTCCGATTGTATTCGGTAAGATACACCTATGCCGACGCTGCAACAGACCGATGAGTTCCGCGAGTGGGCCAAGGGCCTGCGGGACCGCGTTGCCAAGTCGCGGATTGCCGATCGTCTCGACCGGCTGGCACGTGGGCTTCCGGGCGACGTTCAGCCGGTCGGCGGCGGCGTATCGGAACTGCGGATTCACTACGGACCCGGCTACCGGGTCTATTTCGTCCAGCGCGAGGCGGTGCTGATCGTCCTGCTCTGCGGCGGCGACAAGGGCTCCCAGGCCCGCGACATAGCCAAGGCTAAGGCGCTGGCAGCTGATTTGGAGGACTGACCATCCTCTACCTCATCTGAGAAAGGAATCTGAGAATGGCAACCAAGACCTACCCCTTCGACCCTGCCGAAATGCTCGACAGCCCTGAGGCTCAGGCGGATTTTCTCTCCCAAGCTCTCGCCACTGGCAACCTCAGTGAGGTCAGCCATGCCCTCGGCATCGTGGCACGCGCTCACGGCATGACCGATGTAGCGCGCACCACCGGCCTTGGTCGGGAAAGCCTCTACAAGTCCCTGAGCGAGGGCGGAAAGCCCGAGTTCGGGACCGTGCTGAAGGTCATGGGCGCGCTTGGATTGAAGTTGGCGGCGGTCGCGGCGACTGATGAGGCCGTGGCGGGGGAGTGACTGCGCAACCTGCCAGCCCACCGAGTCGTTTCGATGTCATAGCGCGCGGGTGAACCCGGACGCTGGCTCGGCAATCTGGGCCCCATAGGGTCGCGCCCCTTACGACCATGCCCGCTGCCTCTCTCCCAAGCTTGGACAGCGCCTTTAACTCAGCGCCGAGGTTAGGCTTCAAACTTCCGGTAGAGATGCGGTGCCGCCGCGTCGTTTGGCTTGCAACATCACCAAATCGTGACTTATCGGTGAGACGCCGTGCTCGGACTACAAAGGAGCCCGTCGCCGA
>NZ_RCVR01000144.1 GCF_016107305.1 Roseomonas sp. KE2513 | reverse complement strand
AACTCAGCTCACTCAAGCCGTGAAATGCTCGTGACACGCTAAGACGGAGTGGGCGAGCCAAGGATGCGCCCAGTGGTATCGCTCCGCGTTAGAGCGATCTCTCACCCATTCTGACATGCCGTGTGAGCTGGCGGATCACGCCCTGTCCGACAGCAGATCCTCGACCGCCCGGAGCAGGGCTCGCGTCGAGACGGGCTTCTCCAGTCTTGGTTTGGCGCTGAAAGCATCACCGCCCACGTCCTGGTTGTTCCCCGTCGCGAAGATGTAGCGGACGCCCAGCGCGTCCAACCGCTCCGCAACCGGGTAGGCCGTCCCGCCCCGTCCGAGGTTAATGTCGAGGACGCCCGCGTCCGGCGCGGCGGCCGGGTCCGCCAGAGCTTGCAGCGCCGCAGCGGCGTTCGGGAAAGGACCGATTACCGCGGCCCCTTCCTGCTCCAGCCAATGCTTTATCTCCGCTGCGATGATGTACTCGTCCTCGAGCACCAGAATCCGTCGGCATGACAAGGCTCCAACCACCTGAGCCGTCCTCCTCATTCTTCACGACACCGCGTCAATCCAGCGGCAGCTGGATGCGGCAACGCACCCCGTCCTGCTCGATGACGTAGGAGGTCTCGGGTGGATGCCGTACGATCCAAGCGTGCCCTGATCGCCTGCGCAGCCCTCATCGTCACCGTGACCTGCCTCGTGGTCCCCCTCGCACCTCAGTTCTGGTCGGTTGCGGTGTCCGGCTTGGTTGGCGCACTGGCCGGCGTAACCATTGGGCCGACGCTCGCTGCCATCTCGCTCGGGGTAGTCGGCCCGGCTCGCTTCGCCCGGCGGGCGGGTAGGAATGAGTCTCTTTTCCATCTGGGAGATGGGGCAGTCAGCTTGGCCATCCTGCTCACGGATCAATGAGGCCTAACCCTAGTCTGTTCCTTGAAGCGCTATTCAGCCGAGCGGGGAATGGCAACTGCGGGCGGCAGCAACAGTCTTCCAAAGCTTGGACCGCCACACCACAGGCCGCGTGCGACTTGCGGCCCTTTGCCTCCGTCTCCGAGCGCTCTTTCCAGAAGGTCATGTCCGCCTCCTTGCTGAACGTCACCCGAACGCCGGGGGCG
>NZ_RCVR01000143.1 GCF_016107305.1 Roseomonas sp. KE2513 | reverse complement strand
GGTGGGTTCTATCTTGAAGTGCGACAAACGTTGCTTTTCCTGAGCTTTGTCGCCGGGAGCTTCCTTCATGGTCGCCTGCTACACCCAGCTAAGCTTCGCCGAGCGTCGAGCCCTGTACCGGCTATTGGACGCTCGCTGCCCAGTAGCCGAGATCGCCCGCCAGCTCGGGCGACACCGATCCACCATTCACCGTGAGATCAAGCGCAACTTCCACCGGGACGAGGACCCATCATTCTCGGGATATTTCCCGGTGGCCGCGCAGGAGATGGCCCATGATCGACGCCAGCGCTGGCGCAAGATCGTGGTGCATCCTCATTTACGACGCTACCTTTTGCAGCACCTGCAACTCGGCTGGTCGCCTCAACAAATTGCTGGCCGGCTCGCGCGCGAACACCCGGATGGCCCTCGCCTCTGTCACGAGACCATCTACCGCCACATCTACGGAGCAGATGGTCAACAGGAGAGGTTCGCAGCACTGATTCCTCTCGCCCGTCGTCGGCGGCGGCGTCAACGCATGGGGCGCAAGCCACGGAGCACAAGCATCCCAGCCAAGCACTGGATTGCCAACCGACCGCCGGAGATCGCTGCTCGAACCAGCTTCGGGCATTGGGAATGCGATCTGCTCATCTTCGCCCCACAGTCTGGCAAGGCTAATGTCACCACGCTGGTCGAGCGGCAGAGCCGCTTCACGATGCTGCTGGCCAACGACAGCCGGCACTCGCTCCCGCTGATGGGGCGTGTTCGGCAGGCTTTGGAGACATGGCCATCCACGGCACGCAAGAGCATCACCTTCGACCGAGGAACCGAGTTCCTGCGGCACGAGAGCCTCGGAAGCACCCTGGCAGTCGGCTGCTTCTTCTGTGATCCTCACAGTCCTTGGCAAAAGGGCAGCGTAGAGAACGCAAACGGGCGGATCAGGCGCTTTCTTCCAAGCACGACCCCTATTGTCGACCTCTCACCCGATCGGCTTGTCCAACTCGTCGCCCGCCTGAACGCCACGCCGCGCAAGTGCCTGGGTTACCGGACGCCTCAGTAGGCATTCCTCACCGCCCTCACCTCCCCTGACCAAGCAGCACCCCATGGCCAAGTCGAACGTCGCA
>NZ_RCVR01000142.1 GCF_016107305.1 Roseomonas sp. KE2513 | reverse complement strand
TGACCAGCCCCCACGAGGTGGCCCAAGCGGATTTTTAGTGGAGCATGGCTGCGGCCTGTCCTGAGCTGGTGGGGGGTTGTCCCACGGAGGACGGCAGGGGTGATGTGAGGAGCACCTCTGGCGCGGGCGGTCGGTAGCGCAGCGAGGAGTGCGGGCGGACGGTGTTGTAGTGCCGTTGCCATTGCTCGATGAGGACCTTGGCCTCGGCGAGCGTGTTGAACACCTCGGCGTTCAGCAGTTCGTCGCGCAGCTTGCCGTTAAAGCTCTCCACGTAGCCGTTCTCCCAGGGGCTGCCGGGCTCGATGAACGCTGTCTTCGCACCCACGCCGGTGATCCAGCCCTTCACGGCCGTGGCGGCGAACTCGGGCCCGTTGTCCGGACGAACATGGCTTGGCACGCCGCGCAGGATGAAAAGGTCCGACAGTACGTCGATGACGTCAGCGGCCCTGAGCTGGCGACCCACCCGGATTGCCAGGCACTCGCGGGTGTATTCGTCGACCACGTTCAGCAGGCGGAACTTGCGCCCGTCCCGGGTGCGGTCCTCGACGAAGTCATAGGCCCAGACATGGTTCGGCCGCTCCGGCCGCAGCCGCACGCAAGAGCCGTCGTTGAGCCACAGCCGCCCGCGCTTGGGCTGCCGGGCGGGTACCTTTAGGCCCTCACGCCGCCAGATGCGCTCAACCCGCTTGTGGTTGCACCGCCAGCCCTCGGCTCGCAGCAGGGCGGCGATCCGTCGGTAGCCGTACCGGCCGTACCGTTTGGCCAGGTGGATGATGCTTGCTGTCAGCGCCGCCTCGTCGTCCGCTGCGCGCGGCACCTTGCGCTGCGTCGAGCGGTGCTGCCTCAGCACCTTGCAGGCAAACCGCTCCGAGACGTCCAGCTTGCCGGTAACGTGCTCGACGCAGGCGCGACGACGGGCGGCGCTCACCAGTTTCCCGAGGCGGCTTCCTTCAGCACCAGCTTCTCGAGCGTCAGGTCCGCCACCGCCTTGCGAAGCCGTCCGTTCTCCTGCTCCAGTTGCTTCAGCCGCTTCACCTGATCCAGCTTCAGGCCGCCATACTCGCTCCGCCAGCGGTAGTAGCTCTGCTCCGTCACCCCGATCGCCCGCACCGCCTCGGCTGTGGTCTTGCCCTGCGCCAGCAACACCTCGACCTGCCGCAGCTTGGCCACGATCTCCTCCGGCTTGTGGTGCTTCCTTCCCATCCCAAC
>NZ_RCVR01000141.1 GCF_016107305.1 Roseomonas sp. KE2513 | reverse complement strand
TGACAAGCCCCCACGAGGTGCTCCAGGCGGAATGTTAGTGGAGCACGGCGGTGGCTGAGCCAGACCCTGCCGAGGCGGGAGGGGAGCGTGGCGGCACTTGGCACGTCAGGACGACCTCTGGCGCGGGCGGCAGGTAGCCGAGCGCGGAGTGTGGACGGACGGTGTTGTAGTGGCGGCGCCATTGCTCGATGAGGACCTTGGCC
Source organism: Roseomonas sp. KE2513 (assembly GCF_016107305.1). Lineage (GTDB taxonomy): Bacteria > Pseudomonadota > Alphaproteobacteria > Acetobacterales > Acetobacteraceae > Roseomonas. The sequence goes on along the minus strand of NZ_RCVR01000141.1, from coordinate 1,068 downwards.
TCAGCGAGCGTGTTGAACACCTCCATGTTGAGCAGCTCGTCGCGGAGCTTGCCGTTGAAGCTCTCCACATAGCCGTTCTCCCAGGGGCTGCCGGGCTCGATAAAGGCGGTCTTTGCGCCCACCCCGGTGATCCAGCCCTTCACGGCTGTGGCTGCGAACTCCGGCCCGTTGTCTGAACGAACATGACCAGGCGTGCCGCGCAGGATAAACAGGTCGGACAACACGTCGATGACGTCGGATGCCTTGAGCTGGCGCCCCACTCGAATGGCCAGGCACTCGCGGGTGTATTCGTCGACCACGTTCAGCATGCGGAACTTGCGCCCGTCCCGAGTGCGGTCCTCGACGAAGTCATAGGCCCAGACATGGTTCGGCCGCTCCGGCCGCAGCCGCACGCAAGAGCCGTCAGCCAGCCACAGCCGCCCGCGCTTGGGCTGCCGGGCGGGCACCTTCAGCCCCTCGCGCCGCCAGATGCGCTCCACGCGCTTGTGGTTGCACCGCCAGCCCTCGGCCCTGAGCAGGGCGGTGATCCGGCGGTAGCCATACCGGCCATACTGCCGGGCCAAGTTGACGATGCTCGCCGTCAGTGCCGCTTCGTCGTCCGCTGCGCGCGGCACCTTGCGCTGCGTTGATCGGTGCTGCCCCAGCACCGCGCAGACCCTCCGCTGGGACAGGCCGAGTTGCCCCTTCACATGCCCCACCGCCGCACGACGGCGGGCGGGGCTCAGTATTTTCCCGATGCCGCTTCCTTCAGGATCACCTTGTCCAAGGTCAGGTCCGACACCGCTTTGCGCAGCCGCGCGTTCTCCCGCTCCAGCTCTTTCAGCCGCTTCACCTGATCCAGCTTCAGGCCACCGAACTCGGCGCGCCAACGATAGTACGTCGGCTCGGTCACCCCGATCGACCGCACTGCCTCCGACACCGGCTTGCCCTGACCCGTCAGAACCTCAACCTGGCGCAGCTTGGCTACGATCTCCTCGGGTGTATGCGTCCTCTTCCGACCCATCCTCTGCCTCCCCAAAACAGCCGCCGGACTACATAACCGGCGGACCGCTTCTAGGGGGGCAGGTC
>NZ_RCVR01000140.1 GCF_016107305.1 Roseomonas sp. KE2513 | reverse complement strand
TTGGCGAAGAGCCTGGCGTAGCGGTCCTCCAGCACATCCTTTTGTGGCTTCAGCGCACTGCCCTTGACCATCCTGTCCAGCAGCTGCCCGACCAGCCCGAGCGCGTCCACCTGGTCGTCGTGCCGACCCGCCGGGAAGGTCAGCAGCTCCGCCTCGAACGCCTGGCGCCAGGGTGCTGCGCGCGGCAGGTGCAGCCCGTCCAGCGCCATGCGGCCGCGGATGGACTGCGCCCTGACAGCCTTGTCGCCGCGGGTGGGGAAGGCGTGCCGGGCCACGTAGGCCTGGCGCTCCCGCATGCGGCGCTCGAGGAAGGGACCCACACCCGCCCTGATCTGCCCTGTCTCCTCGGCCCAGCCGATCGGCCGCCAGCGCCGTGCGAGATCGCAGAAGGCCTCAATCCAGGCGTCCGAGGCTGACTGACCGCGCCAGAGGTCCAGCAGCCAGAGGCGGCCGTTCGGGTCCATGCCGATAACGACGTGCACTGTCCAGTCACCTCCGCCCGAGGTGACTGCGTAGTCCGAGCCACCGTAGACCCGGAGCGTCGCCCTCTCCGGCAGGGTGTCCGCCGGGTGCAGCCACTCGGCGAGGAAGTAGTCGCCGGTGTCCGGCACCGGACGCTGCTGGTACAGCGCGCTCCAGCTGCGGGTGCTCGCCTCCGCCTTCACGCGGGTGAGAGAGGCCGCGTAGCCGTAGCGGTCGTCGCCCCAGAGCATCTCACCGGGCGCCCTTCTTAGCGGGTCGTCCTCTTCGGCCTCGGCGGGCAGGGACACCACGCGCCACTGACCGGGCTGAGCCTGCAGGAGCCGCCCGGCGAGATCGTCCTCATGCCAGCGGGTCTGCACCACCACGATGGCGGCACCGGGCCTGAGGCGGGTGCGCAGGTCGTCGCCGAACCAAGCCCAGACGCGCTCCCGGCGTGCCTCGCTGTCCGCCTCCTCCCTGGACTTCACGGGGTCGTCGATCAGGGCGAGGTCGGCGCGGAGGCCGGTGATCACGCCCCCGATGCCGGCGGCCCGGTACTCGCCCCCGTTGGTCGTGGTCCAGAGGTCCTCCGCCTCGCGGTCCAGCCCGTAGCCGAGCGTCAGGCCATGGGCGCGGATCCTGCCTCGCACCCTGCGGGAGAAGGCACCCGCGAGGTCGGCGGTGTTGGAGGTGGCGATGACCCGGCGGTCGCGGCCCTGTGCCAGGAACCAGGCCGGGAACAGGTCGGAGGCGTAGGTGGACTTGGCCGAGCCCGGGGGCATGAAGACCATCAGCCGGTCGTGCACGCCGTCGGCGACCGCCTGCAGCTCGCGAATGAGAAGGCGGTGGTGGGCGGCCGG
>NZ_RCVR01000014.1 GCF_016107305.1 Roseomonas sp. KE2513 | reverse complement strand
AAGGCCTGCGCCACCCGGGTGGTCCAGGCTATACGGAGCGGGCGAAAACAACCGCTGGATGCATCGAAGCGCCTGGCACTGGCCGCGCAACCTGGTACAACGACTTCATGAAGCCACGAGTACTGGACCTTTTCGCGGGCGGAGGCGGCAGCAGCTGGGGTGCCTTCAAAGCGGGCGCCGAGATTGTCTGCGGTGTGGACGCCTGGGACCTCGCTACCAAGGCGTACCGCAGGAACTTTCCCGGAGCTCGCGCCGAGAACTTGCGCCTGGAGGAGGATACCCGCCCCGCGGTGCTGGGCGATCTCGGCAGGATCGACTTGCTGTTGGCATCGCCGGAATGCACCAACCACACCTGTGCCAGAGGGAGCCGACCCAAGGATGAGGCTAGCCGAGCCACGGCACGATACGTCATCAACTTCGCCCAGGATCTGAAGCCCCGCTGGGTAGTGGTCGAGAACGTCGTCCACATGCGGAGCTGGTCAGGCTATCATCCACTTTTAAATAGCCTGCACGAGCTTGGTTATCAGAGCCGTACCGTGGTGCTTGATGCTGCGGCTTTCGGTGTTCCGCAGAATCGACGGCGGATGTTCATCCTGGCTGATCGGGAAAGGCAGCCGGACGCTGTGCTTCCCTCGGCATGGACCAGGACAAGAACTGTCGAGGAGATACTGGATCCTCCTGGGACTTGGGAAAGCACACCGCTGAGGCGTGAAGGCAGGGCTAAGGCCACACTGGAACGGGCTGAGAGGGCGATGGCCGCTCTCCCGGCTGGCACCCCCTTCCTCATCGTCTACTACGGCTCTGATTCCAGCGGCGGTTGGCAGCCTCTGAACCGTCCTCTGCGGACTGTCACCACCATTGATCGCTTCGGCTTGGTGACATGGCAAAGGCGCACGCCGATGTTGCGCATGCTCCAGGTTCCAGAATTGATGCGAGCGATGGGGCTTAAGGGCGGTTACAGCCTGGAGAGCATTGGACACCGCCGCGACCGCATCCGTCTGCTCGGGAATGGAGTGGCGCCACCAGTGATGAAGGCTGTCGTGAAATCCCTTTTGAAAAATGGCGACAGCGAGATGGCCAGCACAGAGAGTCAGCAACGGGAGTTGTTGCATGAGTTGGTCTGAAAGCTTTCGCTGATCTTCGGCGTCATTGCAGAAGTCGGTTCTAAAGTATATTTCATCCTTCAATGCTTTAATCATTTGAAAGCGACGGTGTCGGGCGCACCAAAAGCCTTGAAGGTGTTCAGAATCGCGCAGCCGATCTGCACTCCTGCAACCTGACATGCCGATCTCGTACCGACAGGCATACGCTTCCTCGGATTTTGGCTAGTTCGGCTTGGTCTGAATGCTCTAGGGAAGCCAGAGTTCGTGCCTGCATAGGAGTTGCAAGTGCCCAGGAAGCGCGTGTCCACGCCGAGTAGGCCTCAGCGCAGCGAAGATCCGAACACCGGCAATGACCCGGTGCTCGCTCTCTACTGGAACTACTTCTCCGTGGCCCGACGCGCGTTCGAAATGGTCGAGGAGGCCGAGCGCTCCACCAGGAATGCTAAGGCCAGTGAACGCGATGTTCCCTTCGCAAGATATCAGGCCTTTCTTCCGATGTGGCTCGCTGCGTTGTTCACCACCTGTGAGGGCTTCCGCGCAATCGGTGGCAAGAGGCCGGCCCTCGAGGCGCAGATGGACGAGATCATGGAGCCCCTACGCACGGTTTGGCTGCACACGGTAAACTACCATGATGATGCCACTCAGAAGCAGGGTCGCGCTCCATTCTACGAACGCAGCGCCGGCTTGCTGCAGAAGGCGGCGGATCTGCACAATGCGCTGATCGGCTTCTTCCATGACCACGTCGTGGCTCTAACAAAGAAAGCGGAGGGTGATATCCACAAGAATTGATCGGCCGCCAGTAAGACGGGACCGGGCCACTCGTCAGCGGCTTGGCGGCGTGCCTCCGTAGATGAAGAAGACACGCCCGTTTGGTCCGCGTCGTGCAACGCATTTCATGCTGATCCAGGTATCGCGCTCTACGGTCTCCTGCATTACCCAGCCGCGCGGCCCGGTAGGGGTCTCAACTGGTAGGAAGCCGTTGCGGGCTGGTCCCGTTACGGCCACCCAGGAGGAGACGTACCCCATGCGCTGCGCGGAGGTCGTTGGCTCCTGGAAGACGAATGTCTGAGCGGACGGGCCGCCCCGGATGCCCCAGCACCGAAGCCCGGGCGCGTTCACAGCGTCGGGCACCGGGCGACCGATAGCCTGTTGCGCTGACGCCCTAGAAGGGAAAGTCACGAGCAGCGCTCCTGCCACGACATGCGCCAACAGCGTTCGTACCTGCATCATGACATTCTGGGCGCACGGCGCCGACGTTCGAGTTCAAAGGCAGCCGCATCGGAGCCGTTCATCATGAAGCGCGCAGCATCCTCTCCAGGTCGCAGGTTGCCGAGTGGTGCATAGCGCTCCCATCGCTGAGCAGCGCGCGCCCGCTGGAAAAAGGGCAGCTGCCGATCATTCCCCGGAGGGCCGCCAGAAACGTGCTGATCTATGCTGAAGGCCAGCATATCCAGAACAAGGCAATTTCTGACGTCCTGTGGACGCTTGCCCGGTGCAATTGCCGACAGGTAGCACTCGTCGATCGCCGCGATGACACCCGCCATTCCCTGCCGGTCCGAAGCGAAGGTGTAGCGGTCCACGACGAAGTCGATCATGGCGGCGGCAGCCGGAGTAAGGCCCTCGCGCCCTGTTGCCATCCGGCCCGGCTGAACGCCAGTGACGAGCGGGACCGATGGACTGCTCGTCTGACAAGCCGTCAAAGCAAGGCAAAGCAGGAGCACGCTCGCGAGCCGTTCAAAGCTAAGTCCGGTTTTCATCGGTGCCCCCACTCCGCTTGAAAGGCATGCTTGGCACTTCAGTTCCATCGGCGCCATCATACGCCGATGCCACCTGCGTGCGATCGTCCGGTAGCGACGTAGGTGCCGCCGGCTTGAGTGCCTCGAACTGCTCTGATCCGGCCGCATAGAAAACGATGCTTCCGTCGTGCCGGCAGGCCGTGCGGACGTAACCGAGTAGCCGATTGACGTCCTTGTAAACCTTCTCCGCATGTCCGCGGAACGTCAGCATCTGCCGGAAACCAGTGCTCCAGCTCGGCCGCACGAACAGCTCATACTCACCGTCCTCACGCATCAGGACGGCAACGTGCTCGATCGCGCCCCCTTTTGCTATGGAACTCGCGATCTCATACTCACGGATCGTCGGTCGTGCACGATCAAGCTGCGGGATCGTATCCTGTGATGGTGCGGGGAATGCTTCGACGCAGGGCGGCGGCTCACTGATCTCCGGCATCTCGTTCACAGGCTGTCGTGCTTGCAGACGCCAGTAGCCGTCCACCAGCCGGGCGAGTGCTGTGTAGCTCAGATCATCGCCTTGCTGCCGGAACATGGCATCAGCGGGGCCTAGCGCTCCGGCCATGAGGATCGCGAAGCCGCTGTCGCAGTCATAGTTCCAGATCAGATGAGTTGATCCGATCAGCTTGCTGACTGCCTTGAAGAACGCAGTAACTCCGGTAGGAAAATGCTCACCTTCGAAGGAATGGCCGAAGGCTGGCGCCTGTTCTAGGGCAGCACTGGGCTTTACGAGTATGTCTCGGCAACCCGCAGCGGCCAGGATGTCGAAGCAATTCGAATGATCGGCGCGTTCGTGTAGGATCATGGCCCTCGCGCAGAGCGAGTGTTCGATGACGGCGTCAAGCACGAGTGCAGCCATACTGGCCATATCCGCGACGGTCCCCGTCACATGCGATAGTTCCCGATCCAATCGACTCTGAGATTGGTATCGTCGAACCTCGCGAACGAGACGCTCGTTCTCGTCCTGAACCCGCTGCAGATCTTTGCCGAGCTCGTTGCACATCCGCCGGTAGTAGATGAGCTCCTTCTCGGCCGCGGCGCGGACTGGCGTGTTCATCAGCCCTCCCTCGAATACGTTGCGAGAACTCCGGTCCAGTCCAGAGGACGGCTTCTGCCGTAGAGCGGCGCAATCTCGACGCCCGAGTAGAAGCCCAGAAAGGGTGTGTCATCCGGTAGCGCCTCGGCCACGACGTCGGCCTCCTCCACCAGCGCCCCGCTCATCGCACTCGCCCGCCCGGCGCAGTCGATGTACAAGCGCAGGAATGGCTGACGTCCGCCCTCACAGCGCATCGTAGCTGCGGCGACACGGTCGCGCGCGATATTCAGCATCATCTCAGGATCGTTCTGCATGAGCTGCACAAGAGCGCCTTCGTAGAAGTCAGGCTCGAACAGGGTGACACTGCCCTTCTCACGGTCCGCAGTGACGATCAGGCGGTTCACGTAGTCGTCCGGCGTGCCACTCTCCCATTGCTCACCCAACTTCAGTCCGAGCGTCATGATCCTGCTCGGGTGGCCGGCGGTGTCGGTCAGCGGTGCGTTGAGATGTTCCTCCACGACATCGAGTGCGCGTCGGCCATCCAAGGTGAAGATCTCGGCACCCTCGATGTGGGTGACTGCCATGAAGGCGCTGATAGGCCGGGCAGCGCGCAGGATGATGGCATCGGCGGTGACGCCTTTCGGGAACACCAGTGCCAGTGCAGCGTGGCGCCTCACCTCCCCGTTCAGCAGAATCTATCCGTCCGTCAGGTTGAGGTCGGTCAGAAGACCCCCTCCAATTGCGGCCATGGCGCCGGGCCACTCGGCCTGAAAGCCTTGCAGCAGGTTTCCGGCCAAGTGCAGTCGGCGCGGCTGGAAGGAAAGTACACTGTCGTACAGCAACAACACCGCTGCATCGGAAGCATGCTGGTCGCGAACGAGGCGACCCAATTGATGCCCAGCCGCAAGATCGCCGCGCGCGAGCAGATCGACGCAATGCACCTTAGGGGAAACCTTCGTACCAAGGAATGCAACCATGCCGATCTCCGAACCGGAGCAGCTACTGCCATCTGCGACGATGATGCCGGCACAAGCCCCGCCAACTACGCAACACTGCGGATACACGCTCGCGATCGTTTCCAAGATGATTTCTGGTGTATGCTTGCCGCCACCGAAGACGAGCAGGATGGATGGACATGCAGGCGTCGCTCGCCGTAGTTGCTCGCAACAACTGAGTGTCACGGATCGCGTCGAAGCACCTTGTGCGCTGACGACAACAACGCCGCTCTCCTTCCAATCTTGTGGGAAAGGCCTGCTCTGCCGGCTTTCGGACTTTTCGGCATCTTCCTCCATCTTGTGGACGTGATTCACAGAGAAGATATCTCCACTTCGTATCAATTATGATACAAGCGCCTTGCCCTGTGATAAGATTGCTTTTTATCACATGCGGCTCAACTTGCCATTAACTGTTGCCTATAGGTTCTGCGCTGCGGTAGTCATTCGCACCGAGACCGGCGCGTTGCTTCCCCCAAGCAGACCAAAGGTACATGGCATGTTAGCACCGGTTATTGGTGAAAAACTACTGGAAATCACGATTTCCTGGGTTGGTCGGTCGATTTCACCAACCATCATGGCTAGGAGCGGACTGCGCAATGCCTCGTCCCAAGTGAACGACCCTGGAGCATTGCCGCACCACGCGGAGCGCGCACTGCATCTGTTCCATTCGAGGAAGATGCGTGTCGGCGTCGCTTAGAACGCTGCTCTGATAAGGAAGACGGCACATGCACCTGTCGAGCAGCCCTCCAGGTATTCCGGCACATCCCTCCGCAGCGTCGCAGATCATGGTGCTCGGGCTCTACAATCTTGAGGAACTGGACCGGAAGATCGCGGACGCTTGCAATAGAATCCGGCTTCTGGACGATCGCTTTCAAAGCGGCATTCGCATGGTGACGGAGGCCAGTAGCCGAGGCGATCTGGGTACTTGCGAGTGGCTTGAGCGCGAGTGTGCCCGGTTGGTCGAGAGCATCCTCAGAGCCCTGCTCGAGTTGGGATCGACGAGAGCTGCGTCTCTCATAGGCCTCGGTTTGAAGGCGTCGACACTCGCTCACTTCTTGCCTCGTTTTCACGACGAAGTGGCTGAGGAGCATCTGCTGCTGATGGCGGCATTTGCCGACGAAGTGCTGGCACACTACTCGGTGGTGGCCGCACGCAGCGAGGAAGATGAAGCCTCCTTGTGGCTCGAGAGCGATGACCTGCGCGCGCTTACGACCTCGATCCTCGACTACATCTCCAAGCGTGAATCGTTACTGCTATCGCTTGCGACCGCTGCCCAAAGCCACGCCCCCAGCACCGTGTCCGAGATGCCGGGTGAGGCAGAGTACCTCAATAGGGAAGAACAGTTTGCAGTGCAGTTGAGCCAGTTGGCTCATCAAGACGTTCGCAGCGTTTCCCAGTTGCTCGCCTTGGCCGGCATCATCGCCGGGCTAGCACGGCAGGATCCGGGAGCAGCGATCTCAAGCTTTGTCATTAGCTTCGGCCTGAAGCTCTGCGACACGGTACTTCTCCAGCCTGTCATCTGAGGCATACGGGCGCGCGCCGTTCGCGCCGCTAGCCGGCAACATGGCGTCGTCAAGGATTGGACGAGGCTCATGAAGCGCATTCTTCTGGCGACGTGCATCGTGTCGCTGCCCGCCTACGTTATGGCGAACCCTCTCTGCGGCATGCCGGTGTCGGCGGAGGGACCGCCAACCGCCGCAGCGGCACCCCTGCTCGCCCTGCCACAGCCGATGTTGGGATCGGTGCCGGCGATCGGCCGTCTGCCAAGCGCTGAAGCTCCCGCAACGTCGGCGGCTCAACCCTCACGGGTTGGAGGCGTCGCCGTCCCGCCCTCGCCGTCGCTGAGCGTTCCGGTGCTGCGGCACATCGTGGCTTCCGGCGCTGCGATCCAGGAACTTGGTGCGCGCGATGGCCTCCAAATGGTGGTGGCGCGTTCCGGAGCCGAGTTCATGCTGCTCAGCGTCGCCCCGTCGGGGGAGGCGGCGGTCGCCGGCATCCCTGCGGACCTGTCAGTGGCCCGGCTTCGTGAGGTCGCGGGCGCCGGTGTCACCGAGCTCGGGGACCGTCATGGCCTGCGCGGCTTTCTCGTCCGCAGCGGCGACACCTTTCAGGTTTTCTACGCCACCCCCAATGGCGAGCGGGTCATCCCCGGCGTGATGTGGGACGCGACGGGCAAGAACCTTACACGCGAGCAGGTCTCGTCGATCGAGGGCGCCATTCCCACGGTCACCATCGGCGACGTGTCCAGCACCGCAACCCCGGCCGCCACCGCAACCCCTCGCCCAGCCGCGCCCCCGGCCGCCCGCGTTGCCGTAACGGTGCCGTCGCGGGGGGCATTGGCGATCGCCGAACGCACTGCCGCTGGGTCAGTAGGTAATCCGTCGGCCCCCCATGTCTGGATGTTTGCCGACCCACAATGCGGCTACTCGGTTCAGGCTATGCAGCGCCTGCAGCCGCTGGTCGCCAGCGGAAGAGTGCGGGTCTCGGTGGTGCCGGTGGCGATCCTCGATCACCAGAATGCCGGGCGCAGCACGGCCGACAGCTTGGCCATGCTGAGCCGCCCCGCCGAGCAGATGGTGCAGGCCTGGAGCCGCGGCGACCTCCGCGACCCTCCCACGCCGGAAGCGGCAGCCCGGCTGCGGGGCAACATGGAGGCGGCACAGTCCATCGGCCTTCGGGGTACACCGACGCTGGTGTGGCGTCGGGCGGACGGAAGTGAGGGGCGCCAAGACGGCATGCCGTCCGACCTCGACGCCCTGGTCGCCTCGATGCAGGGGGGCTGAGCGTGTCGATCGACCTCGGCCCAGGCCTGCGGGACGCTGCCAAGGAGCCCCGGCGGCGCATGAGTTGGGTGCTGGCGGGCCCCCGATGGGTGCTCCGCCGATCCGGCGAGGCGGCCGGCACCCGGGAAATCCGCGGCGGCGCGAGATTGATCCGTCACCTGGCGGCAGTGCTGCGTCGCGGGCAACCGGCAGGGGCAGGCCCCGTCGCTGATGAGAACGGGCGGCTGGACGCTGCGGCGACCGCCTTCGTCATGGGGATCTCCGAGAACGAACTGCGGAGGATCTGGGCTATCCGGCGGAAGCAATCGGCGCGAGTGGCCTGGGGCTGCTTCGCAGCCGGCTGGGGCTTCCTGGCGCTCTGGGCGTGGCAGGCAATGGGGACGCCGTGGACCCAGGAGCGGGTCTGGGCAGCTGTGCAATTCCTGCCGTTCTGCGCCGCCTTCTTCGTGCTGTCGTTTCGCAGCGCCTGGCAGAACTGGCAGCTGCGAACGGGGCAGCTAGGCTCGGCCGGCGACTACCTCCGCACGGCCGAGCCTTTCTGGCCGAGCGCGGGTTAGAACGTCCCTGGCGGGGCGGCGGTGGAGCCACCAGCCGCCCCCGTTGCCCAGGGGGCGCGTTCGTAGTCCGGACGGCCGGCCAGGACACTGGGATCGTGAGGCCTGACGATGGTGCCATTGCGGTTCACGACGGGGGGCGCCCAGGTGGCATTCGCCGAGCCGGGCGAGGCGAAGGGATCGTAGGTCGGGTGCCGGACGGTCGGGGCGGCCGGGGCGCTGTAACTGCTGACCGAGCGGATGTTGCCACCGGTGCAAGCGCCGAGGCTAAGCGCAGCGAAAAGGAGGAGAGTTGAAGAGTGGCGCATGGGTCCATCCTGGTTGATGGCCCATGCTGCCGTCCGGCGGCGCGAACGAGGCGTCCTAGCTACCGCCTTGCCGAAGGCGTTCGTTCTCCCTCTGTAGGTCAGCCATTTGAGCGGACATACGAGCAACGGCCAGTTCCAGGTCTTCGAGCTGGTCCGTCCTAGAACTCAGCGTCGCGTTGAGGCCACGCTCAGCCCGCTCCAGAGAGGCTATTTCGGTCTGACGTTCGGCCGCGTGCGCCTCCAGCTCGGCAACTCGGGCAAGCAGCTGGTCACGTTCGGCCGTCAAGGCGGTGCTGCGCGCGCGCCACTCCTCGATTTTGCCTTCCTTCGAGCGAACCGACGCCTTCCAGCCGTCGATAACCTCGTGAACTTCCTCAGCATCGTAGGTTCTGCGTGCGGGAGGCACTCCCTTACGGCGAATGCCGGCCGTGAACCGAGCAATCAGGGCATCCTGCGCCCGGTCGTTCTCGGCGGACATACGGCCGAGGAGGAAGGCAGCTCCTGCTCCAATACCTGTGCCTCCCTCTTCGTCCATTTCACCCTTCCTTCGGCGCCTCCGAGACATCGGTGGTCGCCCTCATCGTGCTGTCCATACCATCACGACGCGCATCCTGGGGAGCGCGAGACTCACCTTCCCCACCTTTGGCAGCATCTCCAAGCAGTTTTTGGCTTGGCGCCAGTGAAGCCTGAGCGGCCTTCTGCACTTGGCTGAGGGCGCCGGCTGCGCCAACCAAGGCGGCATCCCGGCTAAAGCCGTCCATATCGACCCGGTTGGCCGGGAGGAACCCGATCAGGCGGGGGACATGGTGAGGCACGAGGGAGATCATCCGGAAGGACATGATCGCCAGTACGATGTGGCAGAGTACGAAAATGCACATCAGGACGATCACGCCGATGACGTTGGTCACTACCCAGCCGTTGCCCAGCACGAAGCCGGCGGCCACCCCGAACCCCTGCCGCAACAGCCAGGACATGCTGGCGAAGATGAAGTAGCCGAGGAACAGCCCCAGCAGCATCAGGACGGGCCGGAACAGGACGTTGAAGGCCAGCGAGTAGCCCTCGGTCGCCTTCCCGTGCAGACCCTCGCCCCGCATGGTCATGTGCGCCAGCATCCATAACGGCACGGCGATCACGGCCTCGCACACCAGGATCAGCCATCCCGCCACCCCCGCCAGCCAGATCAGGAAGGGGATCATCGGCAGCACGTAGGCGATGGTCAGGCCCGGGAGTAGCAGCCCGCTGGCGAGGGCGAAGATGGCAGGGGAGAAGAACTCCAGGGCCTTGCCGATCCCCGCCGAGGTAGCGCCGAACAGCCCTCCAACCAGGGGAATACCTCCCGTGGCCGTGGTGGTGGCCTCGGCGCCTCCGACCGCGACGCCAGCCGCGCCCAGGGCTCCGAGCCCAGCCGTGATCATGGCGTGCCCCACCTGCATCAGGCTGCCGAACGGGTCGGTCCAGACGCTCACCCCCGGGGCAAGGAGGTAGTTGGTGATAATCCCCAGCAGGGATTCACCCAGGTTCATGTACCGGAACAGGCGGTCGATCAGCCCGGCGCCGTCTTCGGCGGGCGAGGCGCCGGCGAAGAGGGTGGCGCCGCCGATCGGCGTGTTCACCTGATCGACCGTGGCGACGTGGGCCGTCATCCGGTTCATGAACGTCTCCACCGCCGCGGTGAAGGGCAGCAGGTCGGCCGTCAGCGCCTGTCCGAGGCCCTGGCCGGTGGGCTTGGTGACGGAGGGGACAGCGCTCATCAGCGACAGGGTAGCGCCGTTGAGCCGGCTGAACTCGAGGTAGTAGGCGCCGGCCGAGCTCCACCCCAGCGCCGCGAGGCGGGTCTGGCTGGCGTCGGCGTTGGCCCCGGTGCCTCGGGCGTCGGCCATGGTGTTACGCAGCTGGCTCATGGCCTGGCTGGCGGCGGCGGTGAGACGGGTGGTGTAGTCGGCAGTGGCAGCCATCAGCACGCCCTGCAGAGGCTCCATCGCGTTGGCCCGCCGGGTGGCGTAGAGCAGCTGGGCGGCCTGCTGGACCTGGGGCCGGATGCTGGCCTCGATCACGGTGGTCAGGATCTCGCGCTGCTTGGTGCCCATGTCGAGGCTGACCCCAGCCACGGCGCCGTCGTTGCCACCCGAGACCTGCAGGGTGACGGAGCCGCACACCGGCGCGCCGGACTCGTTGCCGGCCGAGAGGCGGTAGTTCCACGTCTCGTAGGTGATGGAGCGGGTATTGCGGGTGGCGGCGTAGCGGGTCACCACCGGGGTTGGAGCAGGTACGAGGCCGGGGTTGTTGGAGGCGGCATTGACCAGGGCACGGCAGAACTCGTTACGGATCAACCCCGCCACGATGGTCCGGGTACCCGGGACGATGGGATCGGCGATCACCCTGGCGTCCGCGCCGATGGCCTGCACGGCGCTGGTGTAGACGGTGCGGGCCATGCCGATGCCCCACATGGACGCCTGCACCACCGCCGCCTGCCCGGCACTGAAGCCGGAGGACAGGGGGAACATGAAAATGGCGGCGAAGCCCAGGCGTAGAGCGAACATGCCGCTCATGCCGTCCGTGAGCAGGCGGCCGGTCTCGGCGCCGCGCCACATCTGCATCAGCAGCGAGTAGATCAGGAACACCATCGCAATGGTGGACACGAACCCTGTCAGGTAGCGGACCAGGGTGCCGACGACGGTGGCGGCGTTGCCGGTGCTGACGGTGCCCGAGGTGCCGCCGACGGGGAACACGGAGCGAACCACGGTCGCGGCCCAGTCGTCGCCGGGGTCGAGGGCCGACCAGCTCATGTCCACGCCCGTCTGGGCGAGGGCGGGGCCGGCGAGGAGCAGCGCCGGCAGCAGCAGTCCTAGGAACAGTGTGGGCGGTGGGTGGCGCATCGCATCCTCACGGGCGGGGTTCCCCGCGAGGATGCGACCGGGCGACGCGAACGGCGCTTAGGGGCCGGGGGACGGGCTGGAAGAAGCCGAGGCCGAGGCGCGAGGGTCGCCCTGGAAGGCGGTGCGGACGGCCTCGGTGGCCCGCCGCACGAGGTCGGTGAAGCGCTGGCCGAGTTCCTCCATCACGTTCTTGCCCTCCTGGCGGGCCGGCACCTGGGAAGCGGCCTCGCCGATCTGGGCATCCAGGCGCTCGAAGCGACCCGCCATCACCCCTGTGTCTGGGCGCTTGAGCAGCACCGCCTCGGCGGTCTGACGGTCGGTGCCGTACTGCTTCACCGCCGCCACGGCGGCGTCATAGGCGGCGGCGACCCCCTTCTCCTGGACGAGTGCGTTGTTGAACTGCGTGCGGAGTTCAGCGTGGCGGCCGCCCTCGCGCATCTCGGACAGCACGCCCTGGATCCCCTGGGGGTCAGACCGGACGGCCTCATTGATACGGGCCATGACGCCGGCACCAGCCTCCTGGGCGAAGCCTCGCAGCGCCTCCACCGCCTTCTGGCCGGACTTCTCGGCCAGGTTCAGAGCGGAATCATCGCTGAACCGGCTGACCACGCGCTCGATGCGCTCTCCGATCGGGGTTGGAGGACGATCCCACGGCAGGCGGACGTCGGGGCGCGGATCGGCCATCATGATGACCGCGCGGCCGAGAACGCCCCCGCTCCGAGCACCCGGCGCGGCTTCTGGCGCCTGCGGCGTGGCAGTTACCGCAGGTGCCTGCGCCTCCTGAGGCCGGGACAGACCGGCGGCCTGTTGTGGAGGAGTGACGGGCGTGGTGGCAGGGGCGGCGGGCTGTGGCCCTTCCCCGGGCGACTTGGCAGCCTGTACCCGCTCCTCCAGCTTCGGAGGGGCGGCCGCAGCCGGAACCTGCGCCACCTCGGGTACGCGCAACGGCGAGGTATCGACCACCGCCCGCGGCGGAACAGGGATCGGCCCGAGTAGGTCTAGCTTGCGCTCGAGAGGCTCAACCCTGTCCAGCACAGCGGGTTTGTTCTGGTCGCCGCCTTCGCGACCGACCTCGACAGCAAGGCGACGGATCTCACCTGCGAGCTTCGGATCGTTGAGCTTCGGCACTTCCCGGAGCAGGTCGTGAATGCGCTGGTTGGTCAGGCCCGGAGCCGTCGTGGCCAAATGCTCGAGCTCAGAGCGCAGATGGTCGGGCATACCCGCCGCCGGACCGGCGAGGCGGGCGAAGTCCTGGTAGACGTAGGCCACCCGGGTGCGGAAGGTGGCATCAGTCAGCACAGCGGCATTCTGACTGTTCATAGCAAGGGCTTCGATCTGCTGGTTCAGCCTCGGATCGTGGGCCGCAATCGCGTGCCGATGCTGATCCATGCGCTCGATCAGCTCCCGCAGCGGGTCCTTCCCCGTATGCGAGGGTGGTGTCGCCTGCGGCGCGGCGGACATGGTGGCGGACATCTTGGGCTTCCTCAGTTCGCTGCGATGGTGGGAGGGGGCATGGGCGTGAAGCCGGTGAAGCCACGTTCGACATCCACCGCGAGGTTGGCGGCAGCGACGGCCGCGGATTGCTGCTGCTGGCGGAGGCTGGCGAGCGCGAGGTAGTTCGACAGCGCCAGCTGCTGCGCGATCTCCCGGTTGACCGCGGCAGGCGTCATCGCCTGCAGCGAAGCCGCCCAGCCCACGTCCGAAAAGCGACGCTCCACTTCCAGGCTCAGCACCTGCATCCAGGAGCCGGCGGCTGGAGGTTCGACACCGCGGGCCCGAAGCTGGGCCTGCTGCGCCTCGTTCAGCGTCACGGTCGGCGCCTGCAGCGCGATCTGGTGGCTGAACACGGACCGGGACAGCGACATGCGGGCGTCGTAGGCTCGGCGCCGTGCCGCGGCATCCTGCCCTTCCACCGACGTCAGGTGGTCACCGCGCAGGGCAGCTGGAACGACGGGCTGCACGACGTTGGTGGCGTAGTCGTTGGCCGCATTCACCTGATCCCCATCGGCGTAGACCTCGCGCACGAAGCTGACCGCGCGCACGTCGGCGTTCGGACGCGGCGAGAGGGTGCAAAGCCCGGCCCCCGCCTCGTCCTGGTCGCAGTAGCGGGACAGGTGCGTGGCGTTGGAGGCCGTCATGGACTGCGCCTGGCCGAACCAAGCGGGCGTGTTCGGCCCGCCCTCGCCCCGGACGTCCATCACGTCGGCGATCGCCGTGGCGATGCGCGCTCCCTGGATCTGCGACTGGTTGGTGGACTGACCGCTGTCCAAGGCGAGGCAAGCCTGCGGTGAGGCCGTGTGCTCGTCGCGGATCTCGGTGTTGCGGAGATCGCGGGCGACCCGCGCGTTGGCCATGTTGGAGGCGTCGGCGATCTGCTGGACAGCACCGATCTGGGCACGCTGGTAGTTGGCCGTCTGGGTAAATCCATCGCCGAGGCGGTCGTTCAGCTGGTTGCCGACGCCGGTAAGGCGATCACTGATGAGCGTCCCGATATTGGTGATGTTGTCGTAGACCTTGTCGACCGCGCTGGTCATCGCGTTCTGGGCCTGCTGGAGCAGGAAGTGCGTGATGGCATCGAAGGTCGGCCACTCGGCATGGGCGAGCCTCGGTGCCACGACGAGCAAGCCGCCCGTCATGACGAGGACGGCGGCCGTGGACTTCAAGCGGTTGTGCATGGGCTATGTCCTTCCTCGCGTTAGCGGCCCGTGGTGGGCAGCGTGTAGCCGGATGGCGGCAGGGGAGAGCCGTTGACGTAGAGGCTGCCGGTGGTGTTGGCGCCGGTGCCGATCGAGCCGATGGGCGGACCGCCGCCGCCGAAGCTCAGGCGCGGGCACATCACGCCGCCGCCGAAGCCCCCGAAGCCGAGATTGAAGCCCGACACGGTGAGGCCGCACTGCGCCGAGCCCAGCGCCGACTGCCACGCCTGGTTCACGGCGGCGCAGAGTTGGCCCTGCACGGCGTCGAGCAGAGAGGTCGGGTCGAGCAGGTTGGAGATGACGTTGAGACCGACGCCGCGGAAGAAGCCGTCCAGGCAGGAGAGATTCCTCACGCTGTTCGGCGGTCGGATCGCGGCATCGTCGGCCTGCACGCGCGCGGAGATCGCGTCGGCAGCCGCCTGGGTGAGGGCCGCGCAGCCGACACTTCCGGTGCTCTGAGCATGCGCCAAGACAGGAACGCTCAGCAGCGACATGGTCAGGGCTGTGCGACGAAGGAGAAGGGTGACCCGACGCATCACGCGGCCTCCTTCGCGGGTTCGCCACTGGCCGCCAGAAGCGCCTGAAGGCGCTCCGGGGCGAAGATGCGGCCGAGCAGGTCCTGGCGATGCAGGGCGTCGAGAACCGTGCGGATGAAGCGGCCCGCCTCGGTGGTGTCGCTTCTCAGCAGTAGGGTCTGAGCATTGTCAGCTGCTCCACCGGCCGCCCCATCGAGCCATTCCACCAGCCGAAGCATGCGGGCGACGCCGAGCTGAGCCAGCACCTCCCGCGCCGTCGCACCATCGTCCTCGCCGATCCCCCCGGCGATCTGCTCGGCACTGGCGGTCCCCAGGGCCTGCCCGAGGTCGCTGAGGAGTGCCCGCACCTCCGGGGTGTCCTCCACCGGACGAAAGACCGGCACCCCCGCTCCCGCGAGGCGGGGTTCGGTTCGCTGGAGCCAGTCCAGCACGTCTGATCGTTCCAGGTCGGGCATCGCCGGGCTTCCTTCCACTCGTAGGAGGGGCAGGGTGTCGGCGGTCGACGCGAACGGCGCGGGCTTAGCGCGAGATGGTGACGGTGTTGCGGAGGAGGGTCATCCGCAGTCCGAGAGGACGGATTGCGTCCTGCAGGGCACGGTTCCAGGGCTTCTCACCGACCCAGGACACCAGTGCATCCAGGTCGACGTCATCCGCGTAACGCACTGAAAAATCGGTGGGAACGATTTGACGGGTGGCGAACGACAGCGGAACGTCAGTCCCGAATCCTCGCGCTGCCGTGAAGGACACGCTAGCTCTAGCCGTCCGGCGGGGCGAGGGCGTTGAAACCCTTCGATTCTCCGTCATATCGGCGGGGTAACCGTCAGCCGGCCGCCCGGTCATGACGGTCTGTCCCTGTGGCGGCCCGGAGGGCGAGAGACGGAAGTCGACTGAGAGTGGTTGGGGAGCGAGCAAGTGTGTCGTGAGAAGCAACGCTGTTGTCAGAGCCATCGGGGCCTCCTCTGTCCGGGGGACGCTGGACTGGATCGGCGCGAACGACAGGGCCGAACCGCCAAGTTTCCGAGCGCGCCGACTTCCGGAACCCTTCGGGCACGAACGAACGGGACCGTGAGATGCGATTCGGGTTGGGTGGAGACTGGAGAATGAGCAGGAGGAAAGCTGAGGCTCCCGAGGTCGAACGGGAGAAGGACACGCTCCTCGTCGGGGTCGGCAAGCGGGTGCGTGAGCGGCGAACCGGCCTGAGACTGACGCAGATCCAGGCCGCCGATGCCTGTGACGTACCGCAAACCCTGATCTTCTCGGCCGAAGCCGGCCTACAGAACCTCACGCTGAAGACATTGGGCAAGCTGGCGAAAGGTCTGAACACGACCGTGCGCGACCTCATGCCGGTCACGCCTGAGGTTTTGGAGCAGGAAAGGCCGCCGCCACAGACTCTGGCCGAGGCTGTCGAGAAGCTGGACCGAGTGACCCAGGAAGCGGCCCGCCTGGCCCAACTCGTCTCGTTCCTTCTTCGGCATTCCCAACACGCACCACACCACCCCCCCTCGGCCGGGGAGCGCGGTCCGGAACAGTAGGGTTCACCGCACACAGCAAGGCAGAAAACCACCAAAGCGACGATTTTTCCCTCATCACAACGTTATATAAGGTTGCGGCACATCGCCGTGATGAGTAATCATCGGAGCACGGAAGGTGGAGAACCGCTGTGTTCCTGTTCCATGCCCCAGTTGTCGCTCCGGTCCTGCCGATCTCTTCCCTGGCGGGGGAAGCGGTTATGCAGGTCGGGTGGCGTTACGATGCGGCGTTGGCAGGCATGGTGGGAAAGGGGCACGGCGTCGCGTCCATCGCCACCTTCCTCGGGGTCGACTCTGCTTTCGTCCTGGAGCGCGTCCTCGTGCGGGGGTTGGCGACCCCACACGATCGGCCGCTCCGCACCCGCCGGCACCCGAAGGCTTGGCCGGCGGCTCACTTCCGGCGTCTGATCGACTGCTGGCTTGATGGCTGGAAAGCGGCGAGTGCCGCCGAGGCTCTCGGTCGAAGTGTGAACAGCATCTACGCGCAGGTGCGACGTCTGGGCTTGCCCCGCCGCCCGCGCCGCGAGTTGCACCAGCCCGCGCCTGATACCGTCGAGCGGATGCAGAGGGAGTGGGGCTCCCTCGGGCAGATTTACCGCGATGTCGTCACTCCCCCCGATCAGACCCTGGTTCAGATCATCACCAGGGCCAGCGGCGAAATCCTGCGCATCGAGCGCAAGAAGAACCGCGACGAGATCCGCTGGACGCCGGCGCTCGATCACGAGATCTCCGAGCGTAGCTGGGCGAACCAGCACTACAAGGCGATCGGTAAGGCGCTCCGCATTTCCCACCGCGCCGTTCGCACGCGCCTGTCCCTGATCGGCATGCCGTCCCACGAGCGCGAGGACTTGGTCGAGCACTACGATCCGGCGCTCGGCAGGGAAAGACTGCGCCGCTCCGGCTATCGGTGGCGGGAGTGCAGCTTTCGCAAGGGGCAGTTCTTCTGGTCAGCCCACTATGGGGAGACGACCAGCAAGCTCGCGAAGAAGTCGAAGGCCTACCAGGAAGCTTCCCTCACTGCCTTCTAACCCTCTCGACTGACACCAAGCGCGAGACACGCGGACAAAAACAGTCGGAACCGGACATGAACGATTGCAGCGAGACGCCATCGGCGTCGGCTAGCGACGACGCGCGCCCAGACGATGCCGAACAATACGAGGCGGGAATCGACGATGCCTCGATGGACGCACTGCTGACAGAGCTGTCGCAGCAGGCGTGGTCGTCCGTGAGCATCGCCGTCATCCTTCGGGACCTGCGCGGCGAGTAGCGGATCGCGGTGCCGTTCGCGCCGGCAGCACGAACAATGGGTGACGAGATTGAGGAACACCCGATGCAGAACGAAGCCGCTGCCGTCACGCGTCGCCTGAGCGACCCCGACTTTCAGGGCAAGGTTGTCACACGGCTGATCGGTGCGGTGATCGCGCTGACGCTCGTGACGACGGCCGCCCTGGCGCACTCCTTCTGGCTGCAAACGCGGCCGAGCGAGACGCGCTACTTCCTCGTGGACGGACGCAATCCGCCCCGGCCGATCCGTGGTCTGGAAAGCCCGGTGGTCGACGACACGCAGCTGCTGGAATGGACGGTGAGATCCGTCCTTGCCGCGTACAACGTCAATTATCACGACTACGCCGCGCAGCTTAACGCTGCAGGGCGGCGCTTCTCGCTGAACGGCTGGAACACCTTCGCTCGCAGCTACATCGCTTCTGGGAACTTCGAAGCCATGAAGCGCGGCCGACTGACGTGCTTCGCGCAGACACAGCGTGCCGCGGTCATCACCGACCCCAAGATGATCAGTGGCAGGCTGGCTTACGAGATCCAGTTCCCCATCGTGCAGACTTGCGAGAACTCTCAGCAAACCAGTCAGCAGAATCTCACGATCACGGCGCTCGTCGTTCGCACCAACGACGAGGATCGTCCCGATGGGCTCGTGGTCGACCAACTGGTCGCGACTGCCCGATGATCGCAGCAGGAGCGAACGCCGTGAGATCCCGCACACTCGTCATCGCCCTGGCCAGTGGGGCGTGCCTTTCCGGCGCCGCCCTTGCCCAGGCGCCCAATCCTTCGCAGCATCCCGTCGACCGGGGCGCGGTGCGCCAGCGCATGCTGGAGGACGCCATCCCGCTCACGCCCGAGATGATCCGCGAGCTGGCGCGTCGCTACGGCGAGGTGCAGCGCGCCCAGGAGGAGAGCACCGCGCTGATCGCGTCGCCGGTGAGCCGGCCAGTCAACGTCACCTACCAGCCCGGCCAACCCACCTCGATCGTCCAGACCGTGCGCGGCTATCCCACCGCGCTCAGCTTCTTCGATGCCACCGGACAGCCCTGGCCCATCGCCTGGGACACCAACTCCAACAACGCCAACGTGTCGGGCGGCGGCGGCGGCGGCGTGGGCGGCTGCTCCACCTCGCCCAATGCCGGGCCGGCCGGGCCCGGCGGCCCGGCCGCCGAACTCGCGGGCTTCCACGTCTGCGTACCCGTGCGGGGCTCCAACACCATCCAGATCACCCCGATGTCGATCTCGCCGCGCGGCGGCCTGCTGGTGAACCTGCAGGGCGCTCCCAAGCCAATCTCCTTCCTGATGGTATCGGGGCAGACGCGCTACGACGCCGACGTCAGTGTCCACGTCTCGAGCCGCGGTCCCAACGCCCGCATTCAGATCGACACCCGCCCCAACGCTCCGGTGACGGGCGCACCCTTCCTCACGGCGATGCTGTCGGGCGTGGCGCCGGCTGACGCAGTGCCCCTCGCGGTCAGCGGCGTGTCACCCGACGACGTGCGGGCGTGGCGCCTCGGCAGCCAGATCTACCTGCGCACCCGGCACACGCTGATGTCGCCGCCCTGGGACGCCTCCCAGTACGGCGAGGGCGGCACGACCGTGTACGCGCTGCCGGCGACGCCGGTGGTCCTGCTCTCGGTCAACAATCGCACGGTCTCGGCCGAGCTGCGGGAGGAGCGCTGATGTCCGCCACCACCACGCGCCGTGGCTTCCGCGGCCCGTTCAACAAGGCGGCCAGCGCCGGCCCCATGCGGTTCGTGGTCATCGGCGGCGTCGGCCTCGCCATCACCGGGGTCGTCGTGGCCGCGACGATGGCCGGCAGCGATGCGCTACCCGAGAGCCGGGCGGCGCGGCAGGGCACCGTCAACCAGCTGCCCGGCGGCACCAACTCCTCGCCCTACCAGGCGCGGCTGGCGGTGGCCGAGAACCAGCGGCAGGCGGAGCAGGCGCAGGCCCGGGGGCAGTCCTACACCCCGCCGATCGCGGCCAGCCAGCGCGCGCCCGACCTGTCGGCGCTGGTGCCGCCCCCGGCGCCGCCGACCCCCGTGGCCGCCGTGACGGCGCCTCCTCCCCCAGCGATGCCGACGCAGGCGAGGCCGACGACCCCAACGGCCCCGCCCGCCGCTCCGGTTCTCTTCGAGACGCCCGCCGCTCTGGCGCGCGTGCAGCCGGCAGTTGCGGCGGCCCCACAGCAGAACCCGATCCGCACGGTGTCGCAGACCACGACGCAGCAGCAGCAGGTGGAAGACCCGGCGTTCCGCGACGCGCTGAACCGCCTCATGGGCGG
The DNA here is from genome assembly GCF_016107305.1 of Roseomonas sp. KE2513. Taxonomy (GTDB): domain Bacteria; phylum Pseudomonadota; class Alphaproteobacteria; order Acetobacterales; family Acetobacteraceae; genus Roseomonas. The sequence goes on along the minus strand of NZ_RCVR01000014.1, from coordinate 129,440 downwards.
CTGGCAGGGGCGACCGGGAAGAACCACGGTGACGCTCGCACCCCCGAGCTCTGCCTCGGCCGCAGAGAGCGACGAGGGACGCCGCGGCGCTCCGCCGGCGCATGCCCTGGCGCGCCAGGTCTCGGCGGGCGAGGTCGCGCCGGCCGCCGCCACAGTACCGTCCCCGCGCTCCTCCGCACCGTCGCAGGGCCGGGTTCTGGTGCCGGCAGGCCGTGGCATCTACGCCCATACCGTGCTGGCGGTGAATTCGGAGAGCGGCGGTCCGGTGGTCCTGCAGGCGGACACCGGCCCGATCGCTGGTGCCCGGCTGATCGGCACCTTCACCAAGCCGGGGACGATCAGCCGCCTGGTGGTCCGGATCAACACCGTGCAGTTCCAGGGCATGGAGATCCCGGCCGAGGGCTTGGTGGTGGCGCCCGACACCATGGAGACGGCCGTGGCGTCGAGCGTCGATCAGCGCCTGGGCGAGCGCTTCCTTCTGCCAGCGGCGGCAGCGTTCATCGCCGGGCTGGGACAGGCGGTGGCCACCACGTCGAACACCTTCAACCAGGTCAGCCCGTTCGGGGGGCAGTCCTACATCACCCGCCTCAACCCCGAGCAGCAGCTGGCCGTCGGTGCGGGGGCGGCCGCGGCCCAGGTCGGGAGGGCGCTCGAGCAGTCCGCTCCGCGCGGCCCGCTCGTCCATCTTTCCGCGAACGCGCCGGTCGGCGTGATGTTCCTGTCGAACCTCACGGCGCCGAACTGAGGCCAGAAAAGACGCGGCGCCGTTCGCGCCGCGTCCGCCCATCCTGTCGGTCTCAGACAGGTAGGGCACCATGGACACCCACGTCCCCGACAACACGCTGATCCCGCCGCTGTCGACGCGGCGCCCCAGCATGGCGCTGCCGGGGGAGGAGGAAGGCGAACTGCCCCCCGCCTCCCCCGCCGCCGCTTCCGCCCCTTCCGCACCGCCTCGCAAGAGCCGCCGCGGCCTGTTGCTGGGCTCCGTCGCGGTCGCCGTGTTCGTGGTGGGCGCTGGGGTGTTCCTCGTTTCTCCCTACAACACGATCCTGCCGCTGGGCGTGCAGAACGCGGTCGCGACCGCGCGCGAGAGCGCGGGGAAGTCCGTGCGCCACGCCGCGGAGGCGGTCGGGCTGATGGCCCCGGCGGCGCAGATGGCTGCAGCACCCCCTCCCGCCGCCGCGCCGGCTCCCGCCGCTCGCGAGCTGGCCCCGCGCACGTCACGCGAAGCACAGCTGGACGAGGTGATGGCCTACCGGCAGCGCCAGGGCGCTCCGGACCTGACCCGGCCACCCGGCACGGCGGGTCAGCCACGCCCCGAGCCGGTCCCGCCCGCGGCCGAGCGCCGTCCCGTCGAGTCCACGCCCTTGGCGCGCCGCCTTGGGGATACCCAGCAGGTAGAGCCGGCGCCGCTCGCTCGACGCGTGGATGAGCCTTCGCGTCCTGCCGTACCGGCTCAGCCGGCCCAGCCCCCGGTGGCAACCGCGGCGGCCGCGACGCCGATCGAGCCTGCTGCGGCCGTGCCAGCTCCTGCTCCGACACCTGCCGTCGCGGCAGTGACCGCTTCAGCGATCGCGTCCCCGGCTGCCGTCGAGGCGGCCAACCCGGCTTCGACGTCCGCTGTGGCGGTTGCTCCTGTGGTGGTCGTGCCCCCGCCGACGCCCGCCACACCGGCACCGGCCGATCCTGTCGCGGTCGCCGCCAGCCTGCGCCCTGCTCCGATGAGCACGCCGCAGCAGGTCGATGTGCTCGGGTTGGTCACGCAGATGGCGGTGATCATGCGCAACCGGGAGGAGCGCGATCGGCAGATGCAGGCCGACCTCGCGGCCATGCGCGACCGGCTGGAGGCGTCCACAGCCGACTTCGGGCGCCGCCTCGCCCTCGCCGAGGCACGCGGCGCGATGAACGCGGCCATGGGTGCGGCCGCCGCGCCGCCCCCCGCGCCGGCCAACGTCAGCCCTCCCCCTGCGGCTCCCGGCCCCACCGCCACACCGGTCGCCGCCCGGACGCAGGCCCCCGCGCAGGCGCCGAACGACGGCGTGCGCCGCCGCTACCGCGTCCAGGCCGCCTCGCCCGGTCTTGCCATGCTGTCGGAGGTCGATCGCACCGGAGACAGCGGCGCGCAGCTGCAGGTGGCCGTGGGAGACGAGGTGCCGGGCTACGGCAAGATCACGGCCATCGCCCAGCAGGGCAGCAACTGGGTGGTCCGCGCCGAGCGCGGCGCCATCCAGTAGGGCGCGCCGTCATGCAGGGCTTCGTCGACTTCGCGGCCGAGATCGGCATCGCGCTCGCCTACCTCGTGCCGGCCTTCGCCTACCTCGCGGCGATCGGCACCTTCCTCTTTGCCGGGTGGGGCTTCTGGCAGCAGGCCCAACCGGCGAACCCGTTCCGCAGCAGGCCGTGGATCCCGGCGCTGTCGCTGATCCTGAGCGGCGTGTTCGCGGCCTTCCCGCGGATCCTGACCCTGGCCAGCAACTCCGGAGGTGGCTCGGTCACCGTGGGGACCGGGGGCGCCTTCGGCTACGTCCCTTCGGTCGGCGCTGGCGGCGTGCTCGGCGCAACGCCGGCCGAGACCATCGTGAACGTCGTGCAGGTGTTCCAGGGCTTCTTCCAGGCCTTCGGCGCCATGATGGCGCTGCTGGCGGTGTTCACCTGGTGGAGCGTGGTGCGGGGTGCCAGCCGTCGCGGACAGGGTGGCTGCCTCGTTCAGTTCGCCTTCGGTGTGGCCCTCATCAACGTGCTGCCGCTCTCGCGACTGCTGGCCACGATGTTTCGCGCGAACACCTGAAAAAAAGGTCGGCGCCGCGCGCGCCGATTTCCCGGACTCTACCTTCAGAGGCGCCGCACGGTTCCTCGGCAACAGGAAAGCGAACTCCGTGAAGTCCATCAGCCCCGTCATCGTCTCCACCCGCCGCCGGTCGCTGAAGGCTGGCACCGCCATGCTGGCGGCCGGCGCCGCGCTGCTCGTCTCCGGCAAGGCCTTCGCCCAGGCCGCGAACGGCATCGGCGGTCAGGTCGGCACCATGGCCCAGGAAGCCACCACCGCCGGCGGCAACATCGGCTCCATGGCCATGTACCTCGCCGCGCTGCTCTGCCTCATCGCCGGCGCCTGGTCGCTGTGGCAGTCGCGCCAGCCGCAGAACCGCGAGGGCGGCAAGGTCGCCATGGGCCTCGCCGGCATCGTGCTCTGCGGCCTGTTCGCCACGGGCGGCGTGTGGATCGGCAAGGCCGCCCAGACCGCCTCGGGCGGTGCGGCGACCATCACCGGCACCAACGCCCCCGTCACCTTCGGGAACTGATCCCGGTGCGCTACCTGCCGCTCCCACTGTCCGCTCATCGCTCCGCCTGGGGCGTGGATACGGCCGGCGCGGAGCGGCAGTGCCACGGCGGCGGCGCCGACGCTCCCTGCCGGTTCTGCGGTGCCTTCGCCGCCGGCCGGCAGGAGGTGTTTCACCTCGACGGCGACCACGCCAACCACGCCCCGGCGAACCTCGCCGCCGCCTGCAGCCTCTGTCACCTCGCCCAGCACCTCGACGTCGCCGCCCGCCAGCGGTCCGTCGTGCTGGCGTGGCTGCCAGAGGTGAGCCAGGCGGCGGTGTTCATGCTGACGCGCTCGGCCCATCTCGCCCTGCTCGACGCCGATGCCGACCCCACGCTGGAGGTGCCTCCCGCCAGGGGCACCGAAGCCACGGTGGCCGCGTGGCGAGCCCTCAAGGCGCTTCTCGGCCGGGAGGAGCAGGCCAAAGCGCGGCTGAAGACGTCCGATCCCGGCGTGCTCGGTGCGGCTCTGCTGGCGCTCACTTCCGGTGCCTACCGCGGCCGCGCCAACCTGCTGGGAAGCATCCGGCTGGTGCCCACGGGTCGGATGCTGGTGGGCGGCGAGGACATCTACCCCGGCCTGCTCCGCGCCTGGGCCGGCCGGGCCGAGCCGAAGGCTTCCGCCCCCCTCCCCGCCCCCATCCCCGCAGCTCCGAGGAGGGCCGCATGATCGGCGCCATCTCCCGCCTCCTGGCGGGCCTGTCCCTTACCCTGAAGCAGCCCCTCGGCGCCTTCTGCGACGTCGAGACCACGCACGGCGACGCGCTGGTGACCAAGCATTCCGACTACCTCAGCGTCATCCGCATCGAGGGCATGCGGAGGATGGCCACCCGCGCCGACGTCGAGCGCATCGCCCTCGCCCAGCGGATGGACCTGTCCGGTGCCCTGGAGGACCCGGGCCACGCCATCATGGGCTGGTTCATCTCCGACCCCGACCAGTCAGCCGTCGAGATCGACCGCCTCAACCTCGATTCCTGCCGCACCATCGCGCGCGAGCTGGGTCTGGATGTCGGCGACGTGCTCAACGAGCGCGCGGCGCTCTGGCCCAAGGTCATGCGCTGGGAGGCGGCCTACTATGTGCTGTGGACCCGCCGCTCCGTCCTGACCAAGGAAGAGCGCAAGCAGATGGGGGAGGAGCAGTCCGCCCTGGCCAAGGCCGGTCCCCGGGCCGGTGACAGCCAGCGATACTACCTGCGCTCGGAGGTCATGGCGGCGCGCCACGATGCGTTCGTGCTGCGCGTCGAGGCCGCCCTCAAGGCCAACGACATCGCCACCCGCGGGCTGGGGGCGCACGAGGCCCTGAAGCTGGTGCGGGAGGCGGTGTACCGCGAGACCTCCGGGTCGGACTGGAAGGCCACCCTCATGGGCGACCGGGTGATGCCGCGGGCGACCGAGGACGAGGCCCGCAAGGTGGACGCCGCGCCCGGCATGCTGTGGCCCGCCATCCGCGAGCAGATCTTCCACGCCGACGCCGAGACCCAGGGCGGGCAGCGGGTGCGGATCGGCGACAACGACTACGCCCCCGTGGACATGGCGGTCGGACCGGAAGACCCCCGGCCCTTCGTCGAGCTGTCGGCCCGGCTGGGGCAGGACCGCATCCCTTGGCGCGGCTCAATCCTGATCGAGGGCGGCGGACGATCGGCGATGCTGCTGAAGTCGCTCGGCGCCACCCTGTTCTCGATGTTTCCCGGCAATGCCGATGTCCGTCGCGCCTTCGAGGCGCTGAAGCAGGAGCGCGACGACAACGGCCACATCGGGGTCAAGCTGAGGGCCTCCTTCGCCACCTGGGCGCCCACCGGTGACACCCAGAAGCTCCGTCGTCGTGCCTCCACCCTGACGCAGCGTCTGGAGGGCTGGGGCAACTGCAAGGCCACCAGCATCTCGGGCGACCCCTTGGAAGGGGCGTTGAGCAGCGTCCCAGCCCTGGCGCTGGCCTCGACCGGCACGCCGGGCATCGCGCTGCTGGGCGACGCTTTCGCCATGCTCCCCTGGAACCGCTGCGCATCGCCCTGGGAACAGGGCTCGGTGCTGTTCACCCGGCCCGACGGCGCGATCTGGCCCTACGAGCCCGCCGGCAGCTCCAAGCGCCCGCTCGTGTGCGACATCTTCGTGGCCCCGCCAGGCTCCGGGAAGTCGGTGCTCGCCAACACGATCAACCTCGGCCTGTGCCTCAGCACCGCCGTGCTGGGCTCGCGCGGGGCGAAGCTACCGCTGATCGGCAAGGCCGACATCGGGCCTTCCGCCCAGGGGTTCGTGCGGCTGGTGCGCGAGGCGCTGGGGCCGGAGCGCGAGCACGAGGCCATCTTCGTGACGATGCAGTTCCGGGCTGGGTACGAGTTCAACATCTTCGACCTGCAGGTGGGCTGCACCTATCCGCTGCCCATGGAGAAGGCGTTCCTGCAGAACTTCCTGTCCCTGGCCACCATGCCGCCAGGCCAGAACACACCGTTCGAGGGCCTGAGCCAGCTGATCGGCTACGTCATCGACGAGGCCTATCGCCTCTGCACCGACGTGCCCGGCGGCTCCCCCAAGCCTTACCGGGCCGGTGTCGAGCCCACCGTCGACGCCGCGCTGTCGCGGCACGGCATCGTGCTGGAGCACGCCGAGCCCTGGTGGCGGGACGTGGTGGACGCCCTGATCGACCGCCAGGAGTGGCGGCTCGCCGAGGTGGCGCAGCGTCACGCGGTGCCGACGCTCGAGGATCTGGTGGTCGCCGCCCGGGGCGATCAGGTTCGCGACATCTTCGACGAGTTGAAGATCGCCACCACGAGCGAGGACGCGATTGGTCTGTTCGAGCGCTACATCTACGACTTCATCAAGAAGTTCCCGACGCTGAACGCCCCGACCAAGCTGGATTTCGGGCCCGCTCGGATCATCGTGCTTGATCTCGCCGCCGTGGCGCCGACCGGATCGGCGGTGAACGACCGGCAGACGGAGATGATGTACCTGCTGGCGCGGCACATCCTGGCGCGCAACTTCACCCTGCACCCGGACTATGCCGAGTACGTGCCGGAGAAGGTGCGCGACTACCAGCGTGCCCGCTTCCAGGAGATCATGGAGTCGGTGAAGCGGCTCGACTACGACGAGTGGCACCGCACCAAGGGCAGTCCCCAGGTCCGCGATCAGGCTGCGCTGGATGTCCGTGAGGGGCGCAAGCACAACCTGCAGCTGGGCTTCGCGTCGCAGCGGCTGAGCGACATGGGCGAGGAGCTTGTCGGCCAGTCCACGGGGCGGTTCATCCTCAAGACCGGCGACGAGAAGGAGTGCAACGAGGTCATCGAGCGCTTCGGGCTGAGCAAGGCCAGCGCCGACGTCGTGCGCTTCGCCCTGCAGGGCCCGGGCCCGAAGGGAGCGCCGTTCCTGGCGGTGCTGCTGGCCGGGGGCGCCAAGTACGAGCAGATGCTGGTGAACTTCCTCGGGCCGGTGGAACTGTGGGCGCTGAGCACCACGCCTGGCGATACGGCGTTGCGCAACCGGCTGTACGCGGCGCTTGGGTTCAAGGAAGCGCTGCGCCGGCTGGCGCGGGTATTCCCACGCGGCTCGGCCGTGGACGAGATCGACCGGCGCAAGAACGAGCGCCTGAAGCGCGGCGAGCTGGACGCCCGGGCTGAGGCCGGCGTGGTGGACGAACTGGCCACCGAGCTGACCGATGGCCGGGGCCTGGGCATCGTGCTGCGCGACGTGCCGCAGGACAACGAGCCGCCGCGGCGGCTGATGGCGGCCGAGTAGGGCAACCTGAGGGAAGCTGAGGTGTGTTCAAGGTGAACACACGATTGCCGTTCAGCCGGGAACCAACCAGTTCTCGACCCTCAGCCCACGGACCCGTTGGAACTCCCCGACGTTTGCTGTCACGAGGGTCGCCTCCAATGCGTAGGCATGGGCGGCGATCAGCAGATCATTCCCGCCGATCGGTTGGCCGGCGGCTTCCAGCTCCGCTCGCAACCCGCCGTACTCTGCATCGGCTGGCACCTCCAGCGGCATCACCGGCACGGCACCCAGGAACGCCTCGACCCGCTCCAGAAGCCGGGAAGATCCTTTCTTGGCGCAGCCGTACCGGAGCTCCGCGGCGACGATGATACTGACGCAGACCGCCGCTCCGGCCGCCCGTGCCTTTCGTGCGGCGGTCCCTGTCGGATTCCGGATCACGTCACTGACGATGTTGGTATCGAGCATGTAGAGCACGGTCAGAAGATGTCCCGTGCGGCAGGGGGCGGATCGTCGCCCTCCGGCAGGGCTTCTTCCAGAGGTTCCCAGCTGTCGAGCAGCGCCGACAGATTCCTGGAGCGGACAGGCTCAAGGATGAGGCGGTCGCCATCCCGGCTGATGATGGCTTCGGTACCCGGAAGCTCGAACTCCACGGGGATCCGGACGGCTTGGTTCCGATTGTTGCGAAATAGCCGAACCTGTCGGGGTGCGGGGGTGGCCTGAGGCATACCGTTCCCTCCGGTCTGGGATATGCCAAGCATATGCCAATAGGAGACTGGCGAAGCAAGAGCAACCTGGAAGCTACCGCGGCTATGACCTCGTCCCTCTTCCACCCTCCCCGACGCTATTCGCCCGCCGGTAGAGTTAGCGCCGCCCCCGACCCGAAGGCGACCTTCGTGCCCGTTGCCGGGGTGTCTGGTATCGGCCGGCAAGCCGACATTGCCGGTCAGCAGCCGTGATCGGCGGCTCTGCGCCCTGCGTGATCGTCGGCTGGGCACGCGCGACTTCCTGAAAGCGGACTAAGCGTACCCCGCCCTCGCTGACTGAGAAGAGCGGGGATCGGACCTGTCATTATTGCTCGACCGCCCGCCCAAGAACCCGTTGCGACGGCATGGCTGCGTAGCGGGTCAGGAGCGGGCGCGGCAACAATGGTTCATTAGATTTCCCCCGGACCACTTGGCGGGGACCGGTCACACGGCATCTTCGGAAAATCAGCCATCCTCACCGCCAAATAGTCGACCAAATCGGTTCCACTGAATGTAGGGAACTCAATCGGCTTCCCATTTGCTTGAATATCACCGGCGGCAATCCGTTCGATCGAAGCGGCATCCAGTGGCTCTACTTCACGACTCAAACACTTTAATTTTTCAGCTGCCGGGAAATCGACTACATCCGTCCAACCTGGTGGCAGCCCGACCGAAACCTCAGCATCTTCCATAGTGTATCCGAGTGCCGCCATGCCTTCTTCAGTAAACGCACGGCCAGGGCAGGAGTGAAATGGGAATGCCTTGTCGCAGTCCATAAGCAAGTTCGCCAGCTTGGACAGATGCGCAGCGCAGCAAGCACCAATGTCCCGACCAGTCAGCTCCTCTGGAACTGGCTGTGGCCTGCCTACGAAGCGGTAGGTCCAGCCGCCACCAAGCCTGCTCCCACCAACAAAGGAAACCGGACCCTGCTTTTGAGAGATGTTCCGTAGTTCCAGGAAAAAGCGCATAGCAGAGTCGGCCTTCATGATGGCCTGCTGCTTCGCATACCAAGCGGCGAAGGCGGGCACATCCGACATCGATTTCTGAAGAACGAAGCTCACACTCCGGCTGGCGGAAAGAAAAGCGTTCAACTCGAACTGAAACTCCATCCCACTCGAGTGCACCATTCGTGCAAGGAAGTGCTCAGCTTCCAGAAGTTTCTCGGCAGGATGACGCAGCGTGGTGAACTGATAGGCCATAGGATCTGCCGGATAGGGATTTGAGGTAGATCGGGCGTACGAGGCTACGATGTCATGTCCGAGACAGTCGAGCAGGATCGAACCGGGCCTGCACGAACCGCATCCCGTTCGCGCCGAATGCCCGCACTCTCCACGTCGACGAGGTGGAGATCCCCATGGCAAGCACACGACTGAGGTTGGCGATGGTACTCGCGGGGCTCGTGGCCCTGGCCGGTTGCGCCGGCACCGGCCCGACTACCGAAATCGTCACCACCGGCATGCCCAATCCCGAGGTGGCCCTGCGTCGTTCGATGGAGCAGGTCGGCCACCAGATGGCGCAACTCGGCGGCCTGAACCGTCCGGCGCTGGCCGCCGGTCAGGGTCCAGTGGTGCCGGAGGAGCTTCGGCGTCCGGTCGCCTTCACCTGGAACGGGCCACTGGCAGACGGCGTGCGCAAGCTGGCCGGAACGATCGGCTACACCGTGGTCGTGTCCGGGGTGGAGCGGCCGCAGCCAGTGCCCGTGGCGATCAACCTGCCCTCCACCACCCTGGTGGACGCCTTTGCCGCCCTGGGCGAGCAGGCCGGGGCCTACGCCACGGTGCAGATCGACCCTGCCAGCCGCACCGTGCAGGTGGTCCACCATGTTTGAGCTCCGCCGCTCCGGCCTGCGGCCCATCCTGCTGGCCGCGACTGCGCTCGCCACCCTCGCCCTCGCTCCGGCCGCCCGCGCCGATGGCTCGGTCAGCTTCCTCGCGAGCCCGCCCCTGCCGGGACAGGCGCAGTACGAGGCCGCCTCGCGAACCCTGGCGGACCAGGTCAACCAGCCCATCACCGGCGCCAGTACCCTGCCCGTGGTCGAAGGCGTCGAGGCACCGCCCTCGCTGGAGGCGCTGCAGGCGGCCCGTCCTGGCGACCAGGTGGGCGACGGCCTCGAGACCGGACGTGCCGAGGTGCTGCGGCAGGCCGCCACCATCTACGGCGCCCAGGGCGGCCTCGCGGCGCGCTCCTTCGCCATCAACGAGATGCTGCGCCGCTACGAGGCCCAGCTCACCGCCACCTACGACTTCCGCCCCCTGGTGCTCTCGGTCGGCGGGGGCCAGACGCTGATGCGCCCGCCGATCGTGTCGGAGGCACAGATGGCCTTCGCGCTGGGCGAGAACGGGCAGGTGGCGCGGGAAACCTCGTGCATCTTCGAGATCACGCGCGAGGCGCAGCTGACCTCGGCCCCGCCGGATTGGCGCTCCTACCTCGTGCGGTCCTGGGGCACCCCGGCGCGGCCAGCCGACGCCGCCCTGCCACGAACCCGCCAGGAGGTGCGCTACTGGGATCGCTGGGTGGCCGAAGGCTGGGCACAGGGCGAGAAGCAGGCCGTCAACATCTTCCTGTCCGACCTCGGCCGCCTGCAGCGTGACCTGATCGGCATGGCTCGGTTCCGGGTGCTGCTGCGCGCCGGGCTGGTGGAGGAGCCGCGGATCGCCTTCGAGAGCAGTGCCGCCGATGGTGGCCGCTCGCGTCTGGCGATCGGCGACCGCACGGTGCGGATCACCGACCAGCCGGGGCTGCAGCGCAACCCACGCCGCTGGCAGCCAGGGGCGGGCTGCCGATGAGCGCCGTGCTGGAACCGCGCCGCAGCGACGTCGAGGCGGCCGCGGAGGGCTGGCCCGAGGAAGGGCTTCGCTGGGTCGAGGATCCCCGCAAGTCCGCGCCTGGCCTGGACTCCCTGCTCATCTGGGCTCACCGCCAGGGCGCATCGCGCATCTCCTTCCAGACTGGTCACCCGGTCTGGATCATGGTCCACGGCCGCAATCGCAAGGCCACAACCAGGGCACTGAGCGAGGTGGAGGTGTCCGTGGTCACCAACCACCTCTACGGCGCCGACGGCACCGCACGCCTGCAGGGCGGATCGGACTTCGACGTGTCCTACGCCGTGGCGATCAGCCGCTCGGAGCGGTTGCGCTTCCGCGTCAACGCCACCCCTATCCACACCAGCCGCCGCGGCGGGGCGAACCTCGTGCTCCGCCCCATCCCCGACATGCCGCCGGGCCTCGACGCGCAGCTCGTGGAGGCGGAGATCCTGGAGAACTACCGCCCGCGGGGCGGCTTCGTGGTGGTCAGCGGCTCCACCGGTTCGGGCAAGAGCACCCTGATCGGCGGCTTCACCGTCGCCAAGCTGACGGACCCGAACGGCCACTACAACATCGTCGAGGGGGCGGCTCCCATCGAGTTCCTGCTCGATGGGCTCCAAGGTCCGACCTCGACCATCGCGCAGACGGAGATCCCGCGGGATTTGCCGACCTTCGAGGCCTTCATCCGCGGCTGCTGGCGGCGGGAGGCCACCGACATCATCGTCGGCGAGAGCCGTGACGGCGCGACGATGTCCGCGTCGCTCAACGCCGCTATGGCAGGATCCACGGTGACCACCACCATCCACGCCGACGATCTGGCGCTGACGATCCAGCGCATGGTGGCGCTGTGCCCCGGCGACGAACGCGACAACCTCGTCACCTCGATCGCGCAGTCGCTGCGGCTCATCATCAATCAGCGTCTGGTCTTCTCGACCGATGGCAAGCGCACCGCGCTGCGCGAGTACCTGGTGTTCGACGCTCCGCTTCGCCGGCGCCTGATGCAGACCTCGCCATCGGACTGGCCTGACCTGATCCGCACCACGTTGGAAACCGAGGGTCAGTCCTATCGCAAAGCCATCACCCGCGCGCTGGAGGAGGGCCGGATCAGCCCCGCAGTTGCCGAGGGTGAGATGAGGAGGATCGGCTGATGTGGCGCAACACCGCCCTGCCCATTCGCTTCCTGATGCTGGATGCGCGCGCGCTCCTGCCGGTGCTGTGCTTCGTCACCTACTGGAGCTGGGCGACCTTCTACATCGCCCTGCTCGGCACCGCGTTCTTCGGCCTGCTCTCATTCTTCGGGCTGACCCTGCCGGCGCTGTTCCGCATCGTCCGGGGATGGCTCGTCGGTCGGCTCCGCCCGGCGGTGCCGGCCTGGAAGCGCCGGAGGCTGGCGTGAGCGGCTCTCTCGATCTCGGTGCGGTCGGGCGCACCCTTCAGCGGCTGGTGGAGCGGGACGGGCGCCCGCTGCTGCTTCGCGATGAGGCCACCGGCCTCGATCACCGGCTGCCCGCCGCACTGGTCGCCGCTCCGGACGGCCTGATGCCCAACTTCCTGGCGGCGGCTAACGTCGTCTGGCGGGCGGCAACAGGCCGGCATCTGGGGATCGAGCAGGAACACGATCCCGACGCGTTGCTGGGCTACCGGGTGAAGGGCATCCGTGGCGAGCCGTTCTCCGTGGTCATGCTCTCGGCCATGGAGGCCATCGAGCGGACCGGCACGCCGTCCGCCCTGCCGGTCACCGACTTCGCCAAGCTCTGGCAGCAGCTGCGACCGCTGGGCGCCATGGGCGGGCGCGACGTCGCTCCCAGTGGGACGCAAGGGCCAACGCCATGAGAACGCTGCTCCTCGCGGTGCTGGCCATCGCATCGGTGGCCGCAGCACCCGCCAAGGCTTCAGTCTCGGACGGCACCGTGTCGGCCGTGACGGAGTGCATCCAGGCCGCAGCGGCCCTGCACCGGGTGCCCCCGGGGGTGATCGCGGTGCTGCTGTCGGTGGAAGGCGGCTCGATCGGACGGGTAAGCCAGAACACCAACGCCACGGTGGACATCGGACCGATGCAGATCAACCAGATCCATCTTCCGACCATTGCCCGGCGCTGGAACACGACGCCCTCCGCGGCACGCGAGGCGTTGCTCAACAACTTCTGCGCCAACGTCGAGGCGGGGGCATGGATCCTGCGACGCGAGATCGACGGCGCCGGCGGTGACTTCTGGGAGGGCGTAGGCCGGTATCATTCACGCACCGAGTTCTACAAGACGCGGTACTTGCGCAGGGTTCTGGAGCACGTCATGCGGCTACAGCGCCTCGTGCTCTCCCCTGATCGTGTCGTAGCGCGAAGATAGTTGAAGCGACACCATACTTCCGGCTTCGTAGACATCGGAGCCGACACATCGTTAGGCTGTTGGCATGGCGGACGACCTTTCCACGCTCGCACGGCGTTTGATCGACTGTGCGGCATCGGCGCTCGCCGAGCAGGATGGGCATCCGACCACGCCGTCCGTGTTGCGGCACTACGTCGAAGACGGACAGGCTGCGGCAGCCGCTGTGCTGCAGGCTCTCCTTCCTCCGCGCCGGATGAGAGGCGAGGTGGTGCTGGAATTACCGGATCTGGGGCGCATCACCGTCGACCAGCTCCTCATTGCCGTGGAGCGTATCGAAGTGCCCAACGATCGTGTGACGCGTCGGCGCTAGGCTCTTCCGCGCGCCCCGTCGAGCCGGGCTCGATCTCGCCAACCTGTTCGCGCCACTCACCGCCATAGTCGCCGGGTTGCCACTGGAGCCACCCCGATGCACCCCCCGTCCGCTCTCACCGATCCACCGCCGTCACTCCGTAGCGGCGATGTCACCGCTGTCCGCGATCTGCTGCTACGCAACCTCGGCCGTTGGCAGACCATGTCCGACTGCGACCCCCTGACAGGCCGAGCTACGCGTCTGCTGGGCGCTGCGGCGGCGGTGCTGACCTGGATGCGGGACCGAGAAGCACTGCGTCTCGACGCGGCGGCGGTCCGCCTGGCGCTGCAGCTGCGCTCGATCGCTACCCTCGCCAACCGGCGCGCCTTCCTCCTGCCGTGCTGGACCACAGGCTGGTTCCGCGAGCAGCCGGTGCCGACCATGCCCGAGAGCCTGATTTATCCGCTGAACGCCTATCTGGCGGACCTGCCGGGCTACGATACCACCCTGCCGTATGAGGGCCAGTGCGGCGACGAGGCTCGCCGGCAGCATGCCAGGGTGCTGTTCGTAGCTCTGCCCTCCTTGTTCGGCAGGGGGCTTCCGTCGTGAGCGCCGGCAAGAGCACGGGTCGCTCGGGCTGGGCCTCGAGCGACGATTACACCTTTCTCAGCCTCGCGGTGATCGTCGTCGGCCTCGCCTTCGGCGGTTGGATGCTGTGGAGCTACCACCACGCGGAGGTGGTGGAGGGGGTCGCCACCCTGCAGCTGTGGAAGATGGCGGCGCTGGCGCTGGTGACGGACGAGCTCCGGAGCCTGTCGAGGATGGTAGCCGTCGCCCGCTATGAGACCGTCACCTTCGACGAACTCGTAGCGATGAGCGGGCGGGTCAACACCGTCATCCGTATCCCGGCCGCGGCCCTGGTCGGTGCCCTGGCCGTGGTGTGCTTCGTGTGGGCCCCGCCCGCACGCTTCCGTCGCCGGTTCGATCTGGACGGGCTGGCGCGGGAACAGGCGCGCTTCTTCCGCGCGGCCGGGGCCTACCTCGGTCGGGGCCTTCGGCTGGTCGCGCTTTCCACGGGAGCCCCCCGTCCGGCCGATCCTGCCCTTCATCCCCACGAGTGGCTGGTGCGCTTGCCAGTCGAGCAGAAGGAAATGGAACCAACGATGGTTCCGGCGCCCTCGACGCAGCCGGCTTCCCCTCAGGCGGAACAGGCTGGGGAAGCGGTCGAAGCCAAACCCAAGCGGAAGTGGCGGAAGCTTCAGGAGGCGTCGTCCGAGTACAACGCCGATCGGGTCCGCAAGGGGCTCACCGCTCAGCTCGGTCCGGTCTGGCGTGGCGCGACGGCAGCCCGTCCGCAAGCGCGGGTCATGTTCGCGGCCTTCGGCCTGCACCTGGCGGGTCGCCGCGAGGAGAGCCTGTCGCTGCTGGGCGATTTTGCCGAAGCACTGGCGGCCGATGCGGGCCACGGGCCGGCCGGTCCCGACGCCCCACTGCCGGTGCCGCCCTCGGTGCTGGCGGCCGCGGACGCGCTGATCGCGGATGGAACGATGACAAAGCCGGCCGAGGCCATCAGCCGCCACTATGCCTTCGAGACCACCGCGCTGATGGGGCTGCTGAATGCTGCTCGCCTGAACGGCGGCGTCCTGGCGCCGGCGCAGTTCAACGGGCTCAAGCTGGTAGATCGGGGCCTCTGGTATGCCCTGCACTCCCTTGGCTTCCCCGGCCATGGGCCGGGGCAGAACGCCCATCCGAATCCCCGTGTCGAAGCCATCGGGGCACGCGCGCACTGGGATGCCGAACGACAGGCGAAATGCCCGCTGTTCGAGCCAGAGGTGGAAGCGGCCCTGCGCGCCGTTCGCGCCGCGATCCTGCAGCATCGCGAAGAGCAGAAGGAGCAGCCATGATGGCCAGCAGCGACGTGCGAAACCGTGAGGAGCGGGGTTACTCCCGTGAGATACCCTTCGGTGCCTGGGCGGCAGGGCCGGATGGGATGCACATCCACGTCCACCTGGGCGAGGCACCGGACCGCGAGGCGCGCCGGTCCTGGCTTCCCTGGCTGGCGGGCGCGGCGGCCGTGATCGTGGCGTTCGGCGTCGGCCAGCTCACCGCATCGCCGTCCGGCGGCCGCATGGCCGATGCCAGCCTGCGCGCGCCGCCCTCGACGGCGATGCGGGTGGTGCCCTCCCCATCGGATGCCCCCCTGCAGGTCGCGCCCACGCGTGGCGTCGAATTGCAGCTACCGCCACTGCCGCAACTGCCTCCGGCGCTGCAGCAGCAGCTGGCACAGCCACCGCGGGTCGTCCCCCCCTCCCCGGCCCCGGCCTCGGGGGGTGCTGGCGCGCCGGGCACGCCTTCGCGCAACGCCTTCGGCCTCGAGCGCTGAGGTCGGGGTGATGATCCAGCGCGAGATCTCCGGGCCGCAGAACCAGTTCGAGCGCGGCAGCGGCATGGGCTACCGCGACGTCCGGCCCTTCACCGTCCGCCTCGCCGAACTGCTCGGAAGCCAGTTTTCGGGTCTCGTACTGGCCACGGCGGCCGGGTTGTCCTTCTTCTACCCGGCCGCCATCGACCTGCTGCTGCCGACAGCCGCCCTCTACGCGGCCTGGGTGATGCGGCGGAGGGTGAAGCTGCCCCTGCGTCTGCCACGGAGTGCGGATCAGCTGGACTGGAACTACCCCAGCCCGGTGGATCGGAGACCCCAGCGGGCTGCGGGCTCAATCTTCCTCGGCATCGACCAGGTGACGGGGCAGGAACTCTGGATCACCAACGAGGATGGCCGGCAGCATGGGACCATCCCCGGCACCACCGGGGCGGGCAAGACCACCGCCATCCTGAGCCTCTTGGCGAACTCCCTCACCCACGGCTCCGGCTTCGTGCTGGTGGATGGCAAGGCCGACAACAAGCTGTACGGCGAGGTGGTGGCCCTGGCGCGGCGCTTCGGCCGCGAGGACGACGTGCTGGTGCTGAACTTCCTTGTCGCGTCAGGGATCAAGCAGAGCAACACGTTCAATCCCTTCGCCGGGGGCAACGCCGACGCCATCCGCGAACTGCTGGTGTCGCAGCTGGGCGAGCAGAAGTCGGACGACAGCAACGGTGTGTTCCGCGCCCGTGCCGTGGCGCTGATCGGCACCATCACGCCCGTGCTGGTGTGGATGCGCGATCAGATGGGCATCCCCATCAACATCGAGACGATCCGCTTCTCGCTGGAGCTCCGCTCCATCGACATGCTGGCCTCGCACCGCATCTTCATGGTGCGCGATGCCATCGGCGGCAGCGTCACCGAGATCTCGGTTCCGACCATGCCCGAGGACATCATCTACCCGCTCAAGGCCTACCTGGGCGAGTTGCCCGGCTATGATACCTCGCAGCCCTACAACAAGCAGAAGGGCGAGGAGCCGTCCAAGCAGCACGGCTTCGCCCTGTTCTACTTCACCGGCGTGTTCTCGCAGCTATCGGTCTCGCTCGGGCACATCTTCAAGGTGCTTTCGGGCGATATCGACATGCGCGACGTCGTGCTGAACCGCCGCATCCTGGTGGTGAACCTCCCGGCGCTGGAGAACTCCGACGACACCCTGGCCGCGCTGGGCAAGATCGTGGTGGCCTCGCTGCGCGGCATGCTGGCCCAGCTCCTCGGTGCCAAGCTGGAGGGCGACAGTAAGGAGATCTTCTCGCTCAAGCCGGGCATGGGTGAGGGACCCTTCCACGTCGTATTCGACGAGGTGGCGTATTACGCCACCAACGGCATGGACCGGATGCTGGCGATGGGGCGCGGCCTGAACATCATGTTCTGGCTCTGCTTCCAGGAGGTATCCGGCATCTGGGCGCGGCTGGGAGAGAAGACCGCATCGCTGCTCGGCAATGCCAATCTGACCATCGCCATGCGACAGCAGGACGCCAACCGCACCCGGGAGTGGATCGAGAAGACTGCCGGTGAGACCGAAGTGACGCAGGCCACCTCCTTCGTGGCGGGCGAGGCCGGGCAGTACCGCGAGGGTCCCTCGGCCGAGGTCCGCAAGGTGAACCGGGTGGCGTGGTCGGACCTGCAGAAGCTGCTGGAAGGCGAGGCCATCGTGATGCTGGGCGGGCGGCGAGTGTACGCCAAGCTGTTCCACGCCGACGTCAAGGCGGATGGTCCGATCCGCCGAAACCGGCCGCTGATCCTCCCCGGCCTTGCCAAGGCCGGGCAGGAGCCTGGCGGCTTGGTGAAGAACGTCGTCGTTCGGCTGGAGAGTGGGCGCGTTCCTCCTGGGCTGCCGGTCACGGAAGATCCGGTGCTACGGGCGATGGTGGATGCTTTCCGCACCAGCAACGCCGAAACGACTGAAGGGCGGATCGCTGCAGCCATCGCCGCTGCCGGCGCGACGTCCCTCCCCGCCCCGGCCAACGACGCCCTGCCAGAGCCGCCCGTCACGAGCAGCCAGCCCATGATGGAGGCGGTAAAGGTGGTCCCAGCCGGCGATAGGGCCGCGAGCCCGGCCCCCGCTTCGTCGGCGCGGATCGTTGCCGGAGATCGCGGTCTGTCGGCGTCGATCGCCGCGATTGAAGTGGCGCACGGCGACTCGCCGGCCATGGCCGAGCGCATCGGCCGGGAGGTCGCTCGCAGCGTGATCGAGGCTGGCATACTCGACCTTCCCGACCCACCGGTCATGACGGCCAAGGAACTGGCCGCGCGGCTGAGACTGCTCCTCGAGAAGTTGGCGGCATGATCGCGGCCGACCTTTCGGACCCCCGTCGCGTCCTCGCTGCCATCCATTATCCCGCGACGATGGCCGATCTGGCGGGGTCAAGCGGACGGTCGGTCACCGAGGCCACGCAGACCCGCTCTGCCTCATTTGGAACGTTAGAGCGGTAACCTACTGCCTAGGCCCGCATTTCATTACACGGACGGCCTCATCATGCTCCGCCAGGGCATGTTGCCTAGCTCTCGGAGCGGATCTTCCCCACGACCTCCCGCATCCCAGCCAAGTCCATCCCACCTGGGACGAGGTACCGGCCGATGACGAAGCCTGGCGTGCCCTGGAGCCGGAGTTGACGAGCCTGCACCAGGGCCTCGCCAAGGGCGACATCAATTTCATCCGAGCGCTGCCGCTGGTCGCGTTCGAGCGCGATCAAGTTGATGCCCGAACTCTCCGCAGCTGCCCGGACACGGTTGTCGTCCAGCCTTCCAGGGAGCCGCATCAAGGCTTGATGCAGGGGTTCGTAGCGCCCCTCCTGCCAACGGGACGCCAGCGC
Organism: Roseomonas sp. KE2513; assembly: GCF_016107305.1. GTDB lineage: Bacteria > Pseudomonadota > Alphaproteobacteria > Acetobacterales > Acetobacteraceae > Roseomonas. The sequence goes on along the minus strand of NZ_RCVR01000014.1, from coordinate 110,965 downwards.
CATCCGCGCCGCATAGGTGGATGTCGGCGTCAGCATCGGCCAATGCTTGTGAACGAGGCGGACCCCGGGATCTTCCTCCAGCAACGCCCGCACATCCGGCTGAACCCTGCGGCAGACCGGACACTGGTAGTCGAAGAACTCGACCATGGTGACGTCACCGGCCGGGTTCCCCAGGATCACCGCGCTCGGACCACGGGCCAGTTCGGCCAGCAGGCCGCTACCACCGCCCTGGCCGGGTGACGCCGCGTGGGCCGGTGACGGCGCGCTCCGACCGATCGTCCAGGCGGCGGCGCCGAACACGGCGACCCCTCCAAGGGCCGTGGCTGCGATCGTGCGACGCTTCATGGGCTGCTCCTGGCAGTTGAGGAAGGAGGCTGGATCAGGGTGCGCGTCCCAGCGCTTCATCAAGCGCCTGGAGAACGCGTTCCTTGGTCAGCAGCTCGGGAAGAACGATGCCGTCCCGTGCGGCAGGGCCGTAGACGACGTTGAAGGGGATGCCATAGCGATCGAACCTTCGCAGGTAGGCCGAGATGACAGGATCGGGCCGGGTCCAATCCGCGAGCATCGGCGAGACATCCGCGCCGTTCAGGCGGCGGGCCACCTCGACATCGGCGAGTGCCACGCGCTCGTTGACCTTGCAGGTGAGGCACCAGTCGGCGGTGACGCCGACGAACACAACACCACCCGCCTCCACGCGCCCCGCGATCTCGGTTTCCTGGAAGCGCGACCAGTTCACCCCGGCCACCGCGCGCGCGGGCGCGTCAGCGGCGTCCGGCAGGACGGTCGCGGTCAGGGGGGCAAGGAGGGCTGCAGCGAGGAGCGACAGGGCTGCCAGCGCCGCCGTTGTGGAGCGCCCCGGACCGCCCTCATCGATCCCAACAAGGATCGCCGCGAGGGCGATCATCAGCAGAGCGACGATCGCCGCAGCGGCGACGCCGGTCTGGACCGAGAGGATAGAGAGAAGCCAGACCGCGGTCAGGACGAGCGGCACGGCGAGGAGGCGCCGCAGGGTCAACATCCACCGCCCCGGCCGGGGCAGCCGCGTGGCCAGTGAGGGTAGCGTGGCCACCAGTAGGTAGGGCAGCGCGAGGCCAAGGCCGAGGGCGGCGAAGACCAGGTAGATCTCGGTCGCTCCGCGCGACAGGGCGAAGCCGACCGCCGTGCCGAGGAACGGCGCCGAGCACGGCGTCGCGAGCAGGGTTGCGAAGGCGCCGGTCGCGAAATGACCGGCCAGTGATCCCTCCTTCCGGCCGCCGCCGCCGAGCTTGTCTGCCAGCAGGCGCGGCAGCGGGATCTCGAACAGGCCGAGCAGGTTGGCCGAGAAGAGCGTCAGGAGAATGACCAGCAGGATGAGGAAGAGGGGCTGCTGGAACTGGATGCCCCAACCGATCCCGGCTCCCGCGATCTTGAGGCCGACCATCGCCGTTGCGAGGACCAGAAACGAGAAGAGGATCCCCGCCGCGGAGGCCAGAAAGCCCGCGCGTACGGAGCGCGGCGTGCCGCCGCCGTGCCGGGCGGCCGACAAGAGCTTCAGGGACAGGACCGGCAGCACGCAAGGCATGAGGTTGAGGATCAGCCCGCCGAGCAAAGCGGTGGCGAGGATGCTCGCAAGCCGCGCGACGTTCCCGCGGTCGTCGGCTTTCCAGCCCTCCCCCGCTACGCCAGGGGGTTGCCCGGCCGTTGCCCGGACATGGGCCTCGACAGCCCTGGAGCCGTCCAGCAGCGTCAGCCGGAGCATCGCCGAGGTCACGTCCAACCCCTCCGGAAGGGGCGGTGCGAGAGGAGCGGTCAGTTCGACCCGGCGCCGCTCGGTGGCGAAGCGGAGGCGGGGCGCTCCGAAAGCGAGCGGCGCCTCGGCCTCCACCAGAAGATCCGGCTCCCCAAACGGGGTCTGCGCGGTCGCGACGACTCGCAGTTCTGGTCCGCCGGATGCCTGTACGATCTCGGCTCTATCGAGGGTGACACCCTCCTGCTCGGCCGTCCTGGGCACCAGGGCGCGGAAGGCCTCGATCCGTGCGGCATCGGCATCGCGGCCGACGGATCCGGGATCGATGTCGGCAGCGAAGGCGATCTCCACCCGGGTGCAGATGTCGCTGCAGACGTAGACCGCTCCCCTCACGTCGAGCCGGGCGGAGGCACCCGGATCGGCCAAGCGGACATCGAGGGGGAGAACAACGCTCCCGTCGTAGCCGATCGTCTCGAAGCCCATGAAGGCCTGACGGTGCGGTGCGGGCCATCCCACCCCGACCTCTGCGACATTCAACGACGCCGACGTATCGATCTCGGGCGGGAAGCCGCCATCGCCGGGCGAGCGCCAATACGTCTTCCACCCGGGCCGCAGGTCGATCTCAAGACCCAGCCTAGCCCGGCCGGCACCGTACATTCCTCCCTCCAGGAGACGGACCGTCGCTCCGGGGGAAACGATGTCGGCGGCGCGGGAAGGACCAGGCGCGGTGAGGCAGAGGGCGACGGCGAGCAATGCCGCCGCCCCTCCCTGGGCTAGCGACCGGATCGCGGCGGCCAGCCACGTCCGGGCGCGGTGCCGTGCTTGTGGGTGCCGGCACCCCGTCACGAACACCGCCCCCTCTCGTGCGCCGCGGTCACCGTGGCCGGCGCCGCGCGGTGGATCGCCGTCGCCGGGACGACGATCCCGGCGCGCAGGCCGCCACGCGGACGGTTCGCGAGTTGGAGTTCGGCGCCGCAGCGCCGGAGGGCGAGCTCCGCGATCGACAGGCCGAGGCCGGTGCCGGTGCCCCGGCGGTGGCGACCGCGGAAGAAGCGGCGTGTGACGACGTCGATCTCGTCCGCCGGGATGCCCGGCCCCTCGTCGTCGACCGCGATGACGAGGGACCCGCCGGAGGTGTCGCACCGGACGAGCACCTCTCCGCCGGAGCGGGAGTGCTGCACCGCGTTCTCGACGAGGTTCCTCAGCGCGGTGAAGAGCAGCCGCTCCGGCATCCGAACGTGAACTTCCTGCAACCCGCCCCCCGCTCTCAAGGCCACGTCGCGCGCCCGGCCACCGGGCGTGAACTCCTGCTCGAGAAGCGCGAACATGGCCCGGAGGTCGATGACCTCGGGCCGCGCCGCCTCGCCCTCCGCTTCCAACTGGGACAGGTCCAGCAGCTGGCGGACCAGCCGGGACGTCCGGTCGACCGAGACGAGGATCTGTCGCAGGGCCCGATCGCGCATCGCCTCGTCGCGGGCCGACAGCGCGACCTGTGCCTGGGTTCGCAGACCCGCCAGCGGCGTGCGCAGCTCGTGCGCGGCGAAGGAGGTGAACTGCCGCTCGCGCTCACGGGCATCCGCGACGCGCGCTAGGAGGCCGTCCAAGGCATCGGCCACGGGTCGGATCTCCCGGGTGCCCAGGTCGATCGGGATGGGCGCAACGTCGTCGGCCCGTCGCTGTCCCAGCACCGACGCTAGGCGGCTCAGGGGCGCCAAGCCGCGTCCGACGCAGAGCCAGATGAGACCGGCCAGCAGCGGGAGTATCAGCGCCACGGGCACCGCCAGCCCGAGGATCATGTCGCGCACGAGGCGCTCCCGGACCCTGACGTTATCCCCGACCAAGATCCTGACCTGGCGCACCGGATCGTCGATGGCGTAGACGCGCCAGCGCTCCCCGTCGACGAGCGTCTCAGAGATGCCCTCCCCACGATCCGCGAGCGCCACGCTCGGCGCCCCGGAGGACCGCCCGAGGAGGCGCCCATCGAGCGACCATATCTGGCACGAGAGCTGGCGCCCGTAGCTGCCCTCGGGCAGGGCGGGAACGGAGAGCGCTCCTTCCCCGCCGATCGACTGCCCTGCGACGAGCGAGGACACCATCCGTCCCGCCTCGACCAAGCGCGCGTCCAGCGCCCGCCCCAGCTCTCGCTGGGTGCTGACCCAGATCCAGCCCGCCGCGAGCAGCCAGACAAGCGCGGTGGCCCCCGTGAGAAGGAGGAACAGTCGGGTCCGAATGGAGTTCATCGGGCGGCCGTGTCGATGCGGTAGCCGGATCCCCGGACGGTCTGGATGACGTCCCGCCCGATCTTGGCCCGGAGGTTGTGGATGTGGACCTCGACCGCGTTGCTCTCGACCTCCTCCTGCCAGCCGTAGAGGCGCTCCTGCAGGCTGTCCTTCGAGAGAACGATCCCCGGGCGTTCCATAAGCGCCTCAAGGATCGCGAACTCACGACGGGAAAGCGGGACGGGATGGCCGTCCCGCGCGAGGGAGCGGCGGGCCTGATCCAGGATCAACCCGTGGCATTCGAGGACGGGTGACGACCGCCCCTGCGCGCGGCGGGTGATGGCCCTCAAGCGCGCGGCGACCTCCTCGAGGTCGAAGGGCTTGCCCAGGTAGTCGTCCGCCCCGCCGTCCAGGCCCGCGATCCGGTCCCCCACCGCGTCCCTCGCCGTCAGCAGCAGGACGGGCGTCCGGTCACCACGGGCGCGAAGCTCCCCGAGGACCGACAGGCCGGACCCGTCCGGCAGCATGAGGTCGAGAACCACCGCGCCGAAGGCGCCGGCGCGCAGGGCGGCGTGGGCGTCCTCGCAGGTGCCTACAGCATCGGCGTGGATGCCGTGTAGCGACAGCCCGGCCCTGATGCCGTCCAGCAATACCTCGTCGTCCTCCACCAGCAGGATCCGCACGGTCACTTCCCTCCCGGGGATGCCCGCATGCGGGGCGATCCTTAAAGCTACCTTAATGTCCGCTCCGTACCCGGCCGCGATCGATGCGCGCCGGCGAGGTCCGGCCTCGGAGCAGGTTCAGTCCATGCCTCACGCCTTTCCGGCGGCGCGGTTCCCGTCGCGCAACATCCAGAGCCGGCCTTGCCGGCACGGCACCGGCCGCACGGAAGGCTGACGCGTGGGAGCGGTGTCCCTGGGCCCTCTCGTCATGGCGACCGACCGGCTCGCCGCGATCCTCGGCATCGGCGCCTTCTTGCTTGCCGCCTCGCTGCTGTCGGATCGGAAGGATGCCCGGTTCGGCCCCTGGGCCGCGATCGCCGTGCCACTCGGCGTCGTGGCGGCGAGGCTCGGGCACGTGCTCGAGCACGCCGGGACCTTTGCGCAGGAGCCTCTCAGGGCCTTCGCCTTCTGGCAGGGAGGCTTCTCCTTTCTCTGGGCCATCCCGCCAGTCCTCCTCTTCACCCTCTACCGCCTGCGGGAAGTCCGGGCTCTGATATGGGCGACGGCTCCGGTCGCCTTCGGCATGCTCGCCTGGGCGGGCGCGTTCCAGCTCGCCGCACTGGCCTCCGGTGATCCCAGACCACTGCCCTCCATCACTCTGCAGCAGGTCCAGGGCGATCCGATCGACCTCGCAGATACGGATGGCCGTCCGCGGGTTCTGAACCTCTGGGCCACATGGTGCCCGCCCTGCCGTCGGGAGATGCCCCTCCTCGCGGAAGTCTCGCGGGCTACTCCGGGCGTCGACTTCCTGTTCGTCAATCAGGGAGAGGGAAGCGCTAGGATCGTGGAATACCTCTCAAGGGAGGGACTGGAGCTGACGCATGTCGTGCTCGACTCCACTTCCGAAATCACTAGATACTTCGGAGTTCGTGGAATTCCGGTGACACTGTTCTTCGGCGCGGATGGAAGGATGCGGCACCTGCATGTCGGTGAGGTATCCCGCGAAGCGCTCGCGGAATACCTTCGTTCCATCCGCGGGGCCTCCTGAAGGCGCCACAGATACCGATGGACCTGAGCGGTATCAGGGAAGAGCGTCTCAACGCTTGTTCCGGACCGGGACGGTGTTGACGGCGAGTTGGGGTGTCTGGCCACCCTCCCACGAGTTGGCGCCTGCCGCTGGCGTCGGGACGGGGATGTCGGAGCGCGCCTTCCGCTTGTCGGCCATGGATACCCCGAGATTGCGATCACGCTGGGCGATGATTGCCGGATCGATCTGCCCGTCACGCGTATAACCCATCATCAGCTGCGGGATGCCGAGCGGCAGCGTGTCGCCGCGATCGACCTGCCAGGTATGCCAGGTCTTGCCGTAGGTGGTGGTGAGCGTGCGCATCGCGGTCGTCTCCACCGCTTCCGGAATCCCGGGCATCACGAGCAGGCCCGAGGTCGTCTCGTAATGGTGGCTGTGCCAAAGCTTCTTCTCGTCCTCGGAAAGCTGCAGGTAGAGCTTCTCGGAGACGATGTACTCGATGCCGATCAGACGGGCCTGCTCGTGGTTCGCATCGAAAATCGTGCACTGGTGCAGATCCTCGGTGAGATGCGTGCAGAAGTGATGCGCTTCGACAGGACGGCCCATGTCGTCGGCGTAGAAGTGGAACCCGTTCAGATAGAGGTTCATCGCGTTCAGCGGCGCCTTGGTCTGAAGCACGGCCGCCCCCGCGTCCAGCATCTGGCTGCGCGTCGAGTGCGGCGCGCCAGCCGCGGCCGGACCGCCCGGGTGCGGTGCGGGCGTCGGTGCCGCGGGGGATTGGGCGAGGGCTTGCCCGCAGGAACAGGCAACCACCGCCGATGCAGCTGTCGCGGCTAGGTTCGTCCCGAAGCGACGGCGGTTCATCGGGGATTGCAGTCGGTTCATCATCGAGCCTCCTCAATCAGGTTGGGCCTCATGGATCAGCGCTCGACGGGCAATTCGGCATGCTTCCATGCCGTCCAGGAGCCGGGAGTGTTGAAGACCTGTCCGAACCCCGCTGCGGCCAGCACCGACGCTCCGATGGATGCCCGGTAGCCAGTGCCGCAGTAGGTCACGACGGGACGGTCGGGGTCGAGTTCGCCCGACCGCTCGGACAGGTGGGGCACGTAGATGTTCTGTGCCCCGGGAACGTGCCCTGCTTCGAACTCCTCCGGGCTACGGACGTCGAGGATCTGCAGACCGGGGTTCGCCCGGCGGTCATCCAGCGCCTGGACCGTCCACTGGTCCACATGCCGCAAGGGCTTTGCGGCGTTCTGCCAGGCCGTCAGGCCCTGACCGAGCCACCCGAGCACCGTATCGTAGCCCAGGCGGAAGGCATGGGTCGCAGCCTCCAGGGCCTGCTCCGGTCCCTCGGCGACCAGCACGATGGGAGTCCCATGCTCGACCATCCATCCCAGCCAGGTCGGGAACTCCTTTCCGATCCCGATGTTGAGCGCACCCGGGACATGCCCACCGCCGAAGGCCAGCATGGACCGGGTATCGATCGCGACCGCTCCCTCCCGCATGGCCTTTTCGAATGCGTCGGGCTTCATGGGAGGCGGAACCGGGACTACGCCCCGCACCGGTGCCCCGGCCGCGTTGATCCGCTTCAGGCGGGCGTAGTGGCGGGGCGGCTCGGGCATCCCTTCCAGCAGCCATGACGTGAATGCCTCACGTCCGCGGGGTTCCAGGGCCGGATTAACGGCCCGCTCATGCCCGACGGTGCTCGCCAGCAGGTCGCCAAGCGACTTGCCACAGGCTGATCCAGCACCGTGTCCTGGCCAAACAGCGGTGCCGTTCCCCATGGGCAGGACCTTCTCGAACAGGCTGTCGTACAACTCCCCGGCGAGACGCCGCTCGAGGTCGTTTCCGAGGAGATCCGGACGCCCGACGTCCAGGTTGAACAGCGTGTCCCCGGTGAAGGCGCCGAATGGTGCCTTCCCCTGCTTCCTGGCCGACAGGGCCAGGGTGACATGCTCAGGTGTATGGCCTGGCGTGTGGATGGCGTGCAGGGTCAGCTCCCCGAGGCGGAGCTCCTCCCCGTTCCGCAGGCGCCGTAGAGGAAAGCCGTAGTCGCCGTCCCCGCCGACGATCTCGGCGCCAGTCCGGGCGGCAAGCTCGTGGCTGCCGGATGCGAAGTCCGCGTGGATGTGGGTCTCGACTGCGTAAGCGAGGCGTAGGCCGCGCGCCGCGGCCTCCTCGACGTAGATGTCGACATCCCGTCGAGGATCGACGATGGCCGCCACCCCGGCCGCATCGTCTCCGACCAAGTAGGAGAGCTGAGCGATGCCGTCCGTGTAGAAGCTTTTGAAGACCATGGCCATGACAGTGCTCCCTGTGCTCCTCCGGGGTGAGTGTGGCGGTTGATCGGCCGCTACCCGGCCCCACCGACATGCCGCTTGAAGCCATACCGCTCGAAGATCTGTAGTCCCTGATCGGAGGTGATGAAGTCCAGCCACAGACGTGCGGCCTCTGGATGCGCCGCATCCTTGCGAACCGCCCCAGCGTAGGTTCCCGTCGTGTTCACCTCGTCCGGGATGTCGACATGTCCGATGGGATTGCCGACCTGCTCCTGGAACACGGCCTCGGACTGCCAGGTCACCCCGGCCTGGGCACGCCCCTGCATCAGGAAGACCGGTGTCTGCCGATGGTGCATGGTGGTCAGGACGCACGTCCCATCCCGTACCTTCGAGCCGTACACGGTCTCGGCCAGCGCCTCGCCCCCGGCCTTCACGAGGGAGGCGCGGATCTGCTCCGCCACCCCCTCGAATTCGGGGTTCGGCATGGCGAGCCGGATGTCCGCCCGGCCCAGATCGGCCAGGGTCCGGACGCCGGCCGGGTTATCCTTGGGAACCATGATGGTCAGGGTGTTCGTGACGTAGGAGACGGCAGGCGGGACCAGAAGGCCGCGATCGATCAGGCGCCGCACGGCACCCAGCCCCGCGAAGTAGGCGTCCGCCTGGACCGTCCAGGTCATGTTGCCCACCGTGACGGTGCCACCCGCCTCCATCTGCCGCACCAGCAGGCCCGGCGGGATCGTCTCCCAGTAGATCCTGCCCTTGTACTCCGGGCGGGCAGCGGCAAAGGCCTGCACCAGCGGCGCCATGGCGAAGAAGTAGTTACCCCCGACGTACAGCACGAGCAGCGGGTTCATGGGATTGCCGTGGAAGTCGGCGAGGTTGTCGGCCTCCGGCACGGTGAACTCGAGGCCGCGGTGCTCGACGTCGTTATTGGCGCCGCCCTGCCAGGGCGGGGACACACCAGGGCTGCCCTGAGCCTGTGCGCTGTTGGCGGCCATGGCGATCCCTGCTCCTAGAACGACGCGGCGTGTGGTCGTCGGCCCGGCGAAGCTCACTTCGCGTACTCGAACCCGGCGCTCTGCAACTCGGGCAGCGTGCCGACGGCGCCGGGTGTGAGGATGACGCCTGGCACGAGATGGTTGGTCAGATCGGCCGCCACGGTCGGCACATCGGCCCTGTCCGGGTTCACCCCTGCGGCGACCAGCTTCTCCGCCGTCTCCCAGAGCGCGTTGTGGCAGGCCGTGAAGACGACGCCTCGCCGCTGGAGGGCCGGGATGGAGTTGAAGCGGGAGGAGAAAGGCCCTTCCGGATCCTGATGGCTGCGGGCACCAGGCGAAGGGGCCTGCCGCTCGACGATGAGCGTGTTCGACGCGAACCTCTCTCCCGCGAGATTCGTGAGCTGGTACTTGTCCCAGACTGCCTGATCGAGGAGGGCGAGGTTCGCCGTGCCGTGGGTGGCGGAGACCGCTAGGAAGTCAGGGTGTCGGAAGGACCAGATCTGCGCGTTGAGCGAGTTGCGCATCAGGTTCAGCCAGGGTCCACCGATTTCGGTGTGGTCCCAAACCTGCTTAGGGCTCCCCTGATAGGAGAGGACGGCCTGGAGGGCTTCCTGGTCCCACTGGTTCGGATCGTCCAGCACCATGGGGACGGTCCTGAAGTCACGACGCCGCGGAGCGCGCGCGAGGCGCATCGAGATGTCCCGGAGCTTGTCCGCTCCGTCCGGGAGCCAATCGCCAGCGGGGGTCTGGGCACTGGCCACCACAGGAAGCAACGTCGCGGTCGCCGCGAGCACGGTCCCAGTCAGGATGACGCGCCGGTTCATGATGGTGTCCATCGTTCTACTCCGGAGCTCGGAGCCTATCGGTTCTGAAGGAGTTCAGACAGGAACAACGCTCTGCGCTGCCGTGGGTCTGACGACCTCCCTGGCGGAGACGTAGTTTCGCAATGCATCGACCGCGCGAATCTCGAGGTCGCGGCGTGCCCGGCCATATTTCTTGGGGACGCCCTGCGCGGTGACATAGGCAGCCTCGTAGACCCGCTCGGGATCGACCTCTTCCCCATCGACGAAGAGGCGTTCCACCCGCTGCCCGGCGGGGTTCTCGAGCTTGGCGTAGAGGCGGAGGCCGTGGCAGCGCTTCACGTAGCCGCCCATCTGCTCGTAGGGGTCGGACGCGAAGGTGCGGTGGAGATTCTCCTCCATCATCGCGAAAAGTTCCGCCCCCGTAAGCTCCACGACGGATACGGGGGGATTGGGCGGGATGATGTTCCAGAGATCTCCGACGGTGATCGGGCCAGGCGGAACCGGTGCGCCGTATCGCCAGCCATTCGAGAAGGCGATCTGGGTACCAGCCGCTTCCGCCACGGCATCGAGCAGGAGAGCATCCATAGGTGTCTGGAACATCGTGTTGCGATGCAAAGCTACCTGGGTCTGTCCAATCTGCTCCCCGAGCATGGTCCGGTGCGGCGCCAGAGCTTGATCGACGAGGTCTCTCACCTCGGCATCCTCCGGCAAGGATTCGTCAACGGAGATGAGCCGGTGCTCGACACCGACGACCTTGCCTCCACTAACCTCGATATCCAGGCGACCGACGAACGCGCCATGACATCCGGACTGGATGATAGGGGTCCCGTTCACCCAGGCCGGATGCTCCATCCGGTTGTGAGTGTGGCCACTCAGGAGAGCGTCGATCCCGGGCACCGCTGCTGCCAACTTCATATCCTGCGGAAAGCCTAGATGGGACAGGACGACCACGAGGTCGGCGCCCTCGTCCTGACGGAGGCGCGCAATGTGGCCGAGGAGTTCGTCCTGTCCCATCGTCAACCGGATACCGGTGCTGAAGTGAGGCGGCATGGTCTTGTCGACGATGGTTGCCGCGATGCCGATGATGCCGATCCTTAGCCCGCCCCGTTCGACGACGCGCGTCGGGGTGAAGACGAGTTCCCCCGTCTCTTTGTCGAAGCAGTTGATGGCAAGAAGAGGATACGAAAGCTGGTTCGCAAGAGTTTGGAGGTGGGCAGGACCGTAGGCGAAGTCCCAATGGGCCGTCATACCATCCAGTGCCAGAGCATTCAGGATAGGCACCAGAGCCTGCCCCTTACTGCGGACCACGGGATAGGTCCCATGGAAGGTATCGCCGTTGTCGAGGGCGACGACCGCACCATCACGCTCCTGCCGAAGGCGCTTCAGGAGAGTCGCAATGCGGGCGTATCCACCGAGGCGGGGAAAGCTCGCTTCCTCGCCTCGCCAGACCAATTCGGGGTGCGGCTCCAGGTAACCGTGGACATCGTTGATCTGAAGGAGGGTGATCCGTCCTGCTGACATCGTCTTGTCCACTCCATCGATGGTGAGGGCTACGGGCGCTCCCTAGTCCCAGGGAGCGGTTCCGAAGGCGTTCAGTGGCATTTTTAGATAGCGACGGCCGTCGCCTTCCGGCTCGGGAAGTCGGCCCCCAGCGATATTCACCTGAAGCGAGGGAAGAATGAGCTTGGGCATCGGCAGTGTCCGGTCACGCTCCGTTCGCAGCTTGACGAAGCTAGCCTCGTCCTGACCCCGAACGTGTGCGTTCTCCGCCTTCTGCTGAGCGACGGTGCTCTGCCACTCGACCTTCCGGCCACTCGGCTGGTAGTCATGCCCCGTAAAGAGTCTTGTGTCGTCGGGTAGCGAGAGAATCCGCTGTATGCTCCGCCAGAGTGCATAAGCATCCCCGCCTGGGAAATCGGCGCGCGCGCTACCACTGTCCGGCATGAACAGAGTATCGTGGATGAATGCCGCGTCTCCCATCACGAAGGTGATGGAGGTCATGGTGTGACCAGGACAGAACATCACGGAGGCGTCCATCCCCCCAATCCGGAAGCTATCCCCATCGGCGAAGAGCCGATCCCACTGCGAGCCATCCGTTCGGAAGCTGTCCGGCAGATTGTAGAGACCCTTCCAGAGCTTCTGTACCTTGACGACGTTCTCACCGGTCGCGGTGGGTGCTCCCGTGCGGTCATTGAGATAGCCGGCCGCCGAGAAGTGGTCGGCATGCGGGTGCGTGTCGAGGATCCACTCCGGCTTTAGATCGTGTTCCCCAACGAACGCCAGGATCGCGTCCGCCGAGCGCGTCGCGGTGGAGCCCGACTTCTCGTCGAAGTCGAGGACGGGATCGATGATGGCGCACGCCTTCGTACGGGGGTCCCAGACGACGTACTGCAAGCTAAACGTCCGCTTATCGAAGAAGGCCTTCACCTCCGGACGTGAACCGCCCTCGGACGCGACCGATCCGGTGGGGTTGGCCAGCACATCGCTCATGCCCGGTAGGCCTCGGCGAACCGACGCTCCTTGTGCTTCACGTCGAACTCGCTGCCGCGCAGCATCATCTTCCAATACATGAAGGGCAGGAACTTCGTCTTGAGGAGCCAAGCGCTGCGGCGCGGCTTGCGCGGATCCAGAGGAAAGGTCGGCGTGACCTTGCCGCCGTAGGTGAACTCCGCCAGCACCACCTTTCCGTAAGCAGTGGTGAGCGGGCACGAGCCGTAGCCATCGTAAGCTGCCTCGAGAGGCTTGCCATCGATGGCAGAAAGGAGATTTTTAACCACCGTCGGGGCCTGAAGACGAACAGCTGCCGCCGTCTTCGCGTTGGTGGTCCCTGCTACATCACCGAGTGAGAACACGTTATTGTACTGAGTGTGCTGCAAGGTGGCGGCGTTGACGTCGATCCATCCCGCAGCGTTCGCCAGGGGGCTACTCCGGACGAAGTCGGGCGCGACTTGCGGCGGCGTGACGTGCATCACGTCGAAGCGCTTTTCGACTTCGGACGTCTTGCCATCGCCATCCGTGACCGTGAAGTAGGCGGTGCGGCTGGCCCCGTGAACGGCCTTCAGGTTATGCTTGTAGCGTAGGTGGATTCCGTATTCGTCGACCGCTGCCTTCAGGGGCGGCACGAAGAACGGTACGCCGAACAGCACGTCGCCCGCGAGACAGAACTCGATCTCCGCCTTGCGTGAAAGGCCACGGCGCCGCCAGTGGTCGGCGGCCAGGTACATGATCTTCTGGGGGGCGCCCGCACACTTGATGGGCATGGCGGGTTGAGTGAACAGGGCTTGGCCACCCTGAAAATCCTGCAGGCACCGCCAGGTGTACTCGACTGTGTCTGCCGAGTAGTTACTGCAGACACCGTTGCTGCCCAGTGCCTCTCTCAGGCCTTGGATCTTGTCCCAGTCGAGTTTCAGACCGGGGCACACCACGAGATAGCGGTAGGCAACCCGGCGGCCGTCTTCCAGCTCCACCTGGTTTTCATCCGGAAAGAAGGCGCTGACCTTTCCTCTGATCCAGGCGACTCCCTGGGGAATCAGTGTCTCCTCGCGCCGGATCGTCTCAGCGAGGGTAAATACGCCCGCGCCCACCAGTGTCCAACCAGGCTGGTAAGAGTGAGTCTCGGATGGCTCGACCAGCGTGACGGACAAGTCCGGCCGGTGCCGACGCAGCTCGGCGGCCACCGTGATGCCGGCCGCCCCTCCTCCCACGATGAGGATGCTGGCCGTCTCCTTCGCGTCCTGCGTGGGCCGCTCGGCTCGACCCGAGCGGATCTCTTTTACAGGGAGCGTGTCCATCGCGACCTCCATGTCCCGGTCTCCAGTGGTGCCGGCTGTTCATCGATAGTTATGCATTTTCGATTTGATTTCTAGCTTAAATGACTCAATATGGAGACATCGCCGGTACAGGACCGTTAGACATGGGTGGATGATGAAGGGGGCAGCTGACGGGGAACACCTCTCGACAGATCACTTGGATCGTTCAGGAAGGGCTATGAGCGAGACAGATCAGCGACATGGCGGACCGCCACTCCTTCACGATCCGGCGCCGGAATTTCATGCCCGTACCACGATGGGCGATCGCTCTCTGAGCGACTATCGCGGGCGATGGCTGCTGCTGTTCTCGCACCCGGCAGACTTCACCCCAGTATGCACCAGCGAGTTCATCGCTTTCACGAAGGCGAGTGATCGCTTCGAGCAGCTGGGCTGCTCGCTACTAGCTCTCTCGGTAGACAGCCTCTTCTCGCACTTCGCCTGGATCCGGAGCATTCACCAGCAGTTCGGTGTCAAGGTGTCCTTCCCCATCATCGAGGATCCTTCGATGGCAGTCGCCCAAGCCTACGGGATGATCGCGCCGCATGCTCCGGACGCCTCCTTGGTTCGGGCTGCTTTCGTCATCGATCACGCAGGCATCATCCGCGCGATCAGCTGGTACCCGATGACTACCGGGCGGAACGTCGAAGAGCTTCTACGTCTCCTTGCTGCCCTGCAGACGGCCGATGCTTACCAAGTCTCTACGCCCGAAGGCTGGCGTCCGGGAGATGATGTGATCCTACCCCCGTCTCTTACCGTGGAGGCGGCATACTCTGAGCACGAGCACGGTGCCGACTGGTATTTCCGGACAGGACCGTTGCCGAAGCCGAGGGCGAAGGCACGGTGACCTTCCCTCAGATCGACATTGCCGAGGGCGTTTCCCTTCTGCGGGCACTGGCCAATCCTGCGCGGCTGAACATCGCCCTGCACGTGCTCGACAGAGAATGCTCTGTCGGTCAGATCGAGGAAGAACTCGGCCTCAAGCAGCCCAACCTATCTCAGCATCTCGCTGAGATGCGGGACGTAGGATTGCTGGTGTCCCGGCGGGAGTCGCGGATGGTCTTCTACCGGATTGCGCCAGGACGTGCAGAAGGACTGATCCAATGCCTGCGCCGGGGGCTGGCTGGCGAAGCTCCAACACCGTTGCCCACATTGCGTAGCCCTGCGCGTCGCAACGGCTCAGCCGCCACCTTCGCTGTGATCAAGAGAGCCTAACCGTGCTGTTGCAATCCATCCTCGCGGTCCTTTCCGGAGGCCTGGTCGGCTTCACGCTGGGCCTCATCGGAGGCGGTGGATCCATTCTAGCCACGCCACTGCTGCTTTACGTGGTAGGATTGCAGCCACATATCGCCATCGGCACCGGTGCCCTAGCCGTATCCGCGAACGCATTTGCGAATTTCGCGGGCCATGCCAGGGCAGGCAATGTCCGGTGGGCCGACGCGGCGATCTTCGCAGGGGTCGGCATGATTGGCGCCGCGATTGGGTCCTGGTTCGGCAAGAGTTTCGACGGCCAACGGCTGCTCTTCCTCTTCGCGATACTGATGGTCATCGTCGGCGTGTTGATGCTGCGTCGCAAGGACACGAAGCGCACGACCGCGGAACAAGAAGAGCGCCCCTCGATGGGTCGGCTTCTACTGATCGCCGGGTGTGCCCTCTGCGTCGGAACGCTGTCGGGCTTCTTCGGCATCGGCGGCGGCTTCCTGATTGTGCCAGGGCTACTGTTCTCCACTGGCATGCCGATGCTCTACGCCGTCGGTTCTTCCCTCCTCGCGGTTGGAGCTCTCGGCCTGACGACGGCAGTGAGCTACGCTTGGTCCGGCCTCGTAGATTGGATCGTCGCTCTCGAATACATCGCGGGTGGCTTGGCTGGAGGGTATGTCGGCATGCAGCTCGCCTGCCGTCTCGGCCATCGCAAGGCCGCGCTCAACCGGATCTTCGCAGGTCTGGTCTTCGTCGTCGCCTTCTACATGCTCTACCGCAATGCCGCTGCGTTCGGCTTCAGAATCTGACCTACACTTGCCCAATCCCCACCCTCCAGGACGCGATACATGCTGAGCAGGTTCCTTGCCGTCCTTGCTGTCTGCCTTGCCGTCGGTGGCACAGCTTCCGCCGAAACGCTCCGTGTCTACGGGCCAGGTGGACCTCTTCCAGCCATGCGCGAAGCCGCCGAGGTTTACGGCCGCACCCGAGGAGTGGATGTGCAGGTCACGGGCGGACCGACGGGAAGCTGGATTGATCGTGCCCGGACCGATGCTGACGTCGTGTTCAGTGGCTCCGAGACGATGATGACGGACTTCATCGTCGCTATGGGCGATCGCATCGATCCCAGCAGTGTCCGCCCGCTCTATCTCCGGCCGTCCGTCATCCTCGTGCGTCGCGGCAACCCCGAGCGGATCTCGGGCTTGCAGGACCTCATGCGGCCTGGCCACCGAGTCCTCGTGGTCAATGGGGCCGGTCAGAACGGGTTGTGGGAAGACATGGCGGGCCGTACGGGCGACATTAGGAAGGTCCGCGCACTACGTGCCAACATCGTCCGGTTCGCGGCCAACAGCGCGGAGGCCCGCCAGGCCTGGATTGACGACCCTTCCATCAACGCCTGGATCATCTGGTCGATCTGGGGGGTGGCAAACCCCTCCCTGGCTGAGATCGTGGAGGTTGAACCGGAATTCCGCATCTACCGGGATACGGGCGTCGCGATGACCCGCCAGGGGACGACGAAGCAAGCCGCAAGAGACTTCATCGATTTCCTGTCGTCGGAAGAGGGATCTGCGATATTCATCAGATGGGGCTGGTCGACAGCCACGCCCTAGCTTCCACAAGAAAACAACTCAAAAACCAGGGTTCCGGAGGAACGGAAGATGCGCACACCTTCGCTGCTGACGACGGCGTACGGCGCGATCGCCGTAAGTGGTATTGCGCTATTCCTCTCGCCGAAGCGGCCCGATCAATCCACCTCACGTCCCCAGGTGACCCGCCAGCAGACTGCAGCGACGGCCCCCTCACCGCCAACGCCCTCTGGCTCCGTCCCGGCGTCAACTGCTGCAGCGCCAGGGAGGCCAGGACAGCCAAGTGTAGCATCTGCCACGCCCACATCGGCCTGGGAGATTCCCGACCCCGATACACTGCCTGCGAATGACATCTTCGCTCGGACTGTTCGCCGCGGTCGTGACTTGATCTCCAGGACATCATCCCTGATCGGACCGGATGCCCACGATCCGGCGATGCGCTTCGCCGGGAACGGCCTCACCTGCCAGTCCTGCCACCTGCAGGCCGGAACACAACGATACGGACTGCCGCTGGCCGGAGTTTGGGGCGTTTTCCCACAGTATATCGGTCGCGAGGACGAGGTCCGCACCCTCGAGGAGCGTGTCAACGGCTGCATGGAGCGCAGCATGAACGGGCGTTCGCTGCCCGTGGATGGCGACGAGATGAAGGCTATCCTTGCCTACATCCGCTACATCAGCGGTCCCCAGCAGGTCGGCAGGTCCCTCGAAGGTCGTGGGGCCCCTCCGATCCCCCTACCCACCCGGGCGGCAGATCCGGAGCACGGCAGGCAGGTCTACGCGTCCGTTTGCTCGACCTGCCACGGAGCCGATGGGCAGGGGCAGCGGTTGGAAGCAGCCGAAGCGGTGGAGCAGGGAAAACGTTACCAATTCCCGCCGCTCTGGGGACCGGATAGCTACAACAACGGCGCTGGAATGGCACGCACCATCACCGCCGCACGCTTCGTCCACGCCAACATGCCTCTCGGCACAACCTTCGAGCAGCCGCAGATCTCAGGCGACGATGCCTACGACGTAATGGCGTTCGTAAATTCCCAACCGCGGCCGGAGCGCCGCAATCTCGATCAGGATTATCCTGATCTTTCCCGCAAGCCCGTGGACGCTGGGTATGCGCCGTTCGTCGGCCCATTCCCGCCAGACCAGCATCGCTTCGGTCCGTGGCAGCCAATCCAGGAATGGCTGCGAGCAAACGCTGAAGACGTGCGCTCTACTGGTCGGCAACACGCCCAGTGACTCAGAAACAGCGCGCAAGATCGCCTAATCTGATCCTCTGATGCAGGCTTTCGCTTAGCTGCGTATCATCAATGGTGGCCATTTCTCGCATCGCCACGATGAGTTCCAACCCGTCGTGGCGATGCTTTGCGACTAATCTGTGAGGAACGGGTTGCGCGCACGTGGGTTAGCACGGCGCGCAGGAAAAGCCGCGGCGAGATAATCCACGATCACCACCCGCATGTCGGGCTCCAGCGGGGTCATGTTCTGCTTCTCCACCATCCAGTCCATCAGCGCGTCCCAGCGCTCCCGCGACAGGCCGGAGCGGCGGATGATCGCGGTGGAGTGGCAGGCGGTGCAGCGCGCGAAGGTGTCCTCGCGCCCGTGGCCGGGCGGCAGGGCGTCCTCGGTCTCCGCCGGGGTCTGCACCGCCGCCAGCCGGGCGTTCTCCGCCGCCACCGCGGCCGCGCGCGCCTGCTCGGCCCGCTGCGTCTCCGCGTAGGCCAGGGCCATGGGGGTGGGCGGGTAGGGCGCCCGTGGCTCGTGCCGGCCCCACCAGCCGGCCTTCTGGCCGGCCAGGGTGAGCGACACCAGCACGAACAGGCCGACGATCATCCGGCTCATGGTCATAGGGGCGTTGCCTCAGCCGACGAGGATGGCGGCGCGGCCGATGGCGTTGGCGCCGTAGCCCTGCGGGTTCCAGTTGGCGGCGACGTGCGGCTGCATCCGCCCCCGGGCGTCCGTGGCGCGGTGCCACACCTCGAAGTAGCCGTCGGAGGGCAGCTCCGCCGCGCCGCTCCAGCGCTGCCAGCTGTAGCGGTTGGGCGGCGGCTGGAGGGCCACCTCCTGCCAGGTGGCGCCGAAATCGACGGAGACGTGCACCGCCCGCGCCGCCTCGTCGCCGGCCCAGGCGTGGCCGCGCAGTTCGATCCGGCGCGTGCCCGCCGGCAGGCGCGCCCCGTGGGCGAGGTTGGTCAGCACCGATCGCACCGGCATCGAGGTCATGTCGGCGAAGGTGGCGCCGTCGTTCTGCGAGCCCGGCACGATCGGCCGCACCGGCAGGCGGTAGGAGGTGCCGCCCATGCCCTGCCCGCGATGCGGCTCGGCCAGCAGCGCGATCCGCGTCAGCCACTTCTGCGACAGCGAGCCCGGCCAGCCCGGCACGATCAGCCGCAGGGGATAGCCGTGCAGCTGCGGGATGGGCTGGCCGTTCATGCGGGTGGCGAGGAGGGTGTGCTCCTCCATCGCCTTGGCCACCGGCATCCCGCGGGAGATGGCGGCGCGGTCGGTGGCGCCCGACAGGTGCGGGTCGGCGCCGAAATGGCCGGTGAAGCGGGCGGTGTCCTTCGGCCCGGCGGCGCGGATCACGTCGCGCAGCCGCACCCCGGTCCACTCGCAGTTGCTGATGGCGCCGTTGTTCCACTGATTGCCGCGGGTCTCCGGCACGAAGGCGGAGCGGCCATTGCCGCCGCACTCCATCTGCAGGCGCAGCGTCACCGCCTCGAAGCGGGATTCGAGCTCGCCGAGGCTCAGGTCGAGAGGGGTGTTGACCTCGCCGTCGAGCTTGAAGCGCCACGTTCCCGGATCGGCGGCGAAGCGCTCGGGGATGCCGCCGTTGTTGCGGACGAACATCTTGTCGGCGGGGGTCACGTCGTCGTCGAGCAGCGTCTCCGGGGTCTCGGCGACCAGGGGCCGCTCGCCGAGCAGGAGCAGCGGCGCCTTGCCGTCCATGCGCAGCACCGGCGCGTCGCCGGCCGGCTGCGCCAGGGCGGCGGGCAGCAGACCCCCCGGCATCCGGCCCGCGAAGGGCACCGCCGTCCCCAGGGCCGCACCCAGGGCGGCGAGGGAGGCGCCCTTCAGTGCCCCGCGACGTCCCCAAGTCAGGGCCTCGGCCCGCTCGGGATCGGCGGCGAAGAGTTCCGCGAGGCTGCGCTCAGTCCGCATGGTCGTTCGTCCTCCCCGGACCGCGGGAGGGCGGCCCTTTCGGAGAAGGACGGGCGAGGGGGGTGTTTTATTCCCTCCCCGCTCCGGGCACCCTGCTGGGGTGTCCGAACAGCGCGATCTGCTCGCACGCCACGGCGCGGCCCTGCACCGCTACGCCCGGGCGCTGGCGGGCGACCCCGACCTCGCCCGCGACCTGTGGCAGGAGGCCGCGGCGCGGGCGCTCGCTGCCCGCCCGCCGCGGGGGACCGAGGCGGAGGCGCGGGTGTGGCTGTTCCGCATCCTCCGCAACGCCTTCCTGGACGCCGTCCGGCACGCCCGCGTGGCGCGCGGCCACCGCGCGGCGGAGGAGGTGGTACCCGGCCGCGACCGCTCGACCGGCGAGGCCGTCCTCGCGCAGGTGGCGGTCGCCCAGGCCCTGGCCCGGCTGCCGGAGGCGCAGCGCGAGGTGGTGGCCTTGGTGGACCTCGCCGGTTTTTCCTACCTGGAGGTCGCGGCCACGCTCGGGCTGCCCAAGGGCACGGTGATGAGCCGGTTGGCCCGGGGCCGCGCCGCGATGCTGATGGATCTGAGCGAGGACAAGGTGGTGCCCCTGCGGAGGAAGCTGGCGTGAGCGGCACGGACGAGCGCCTGAACGGCCTGCTGGACGGCGAGCTTTCCCCGGCCGAGGCCTTGGACACCGCCCGCGCCCTGCGCGACGACCCGGCGTTGGCCGCCCGCTTGGCCGGGCTGGCGGAGGTGCGGGCCGCCGCTACCGCGATTGACGCCAACCTACCGGCACCTACCCTCCCGCCGGGGCTGGCACGGCGGTCCCGGCGGCGGCCGGGGATGCTGGCCGGCACGGTTGCACTCGCCCTGTCGGCCGCGGCGGCGGCCCTCGTCCTCCTGCCGGCGCGGGAGCCGCCGGCGCTCGACTCCCACCGACGCTTCCTCCTCGCCACGGCGGACGCGCCCGACGGCGCCGCCGGGATGCCCGACCTGTCCGCCGCCGGGCTGCGGCTGGCGCGGGTCGAGGCCGCCGGGCGCGGCACCTACGCCGGCTACATCGGTCCCCGCGGCTGCCGCCTCGGCCTGTGGATCGGCCCCCGCGGCGACGCGCCCTCGGCAGGGACTGCGGCAGGGGCCGCGGGCGGAGGCGAGGCGTGGCGCAGCGAAACCGTGGCACGGGCCGACGGGCAGGTGGCCTGGATCGCCGCCGCGCCGGCGATGGACGCGGGCCGCTTCGCCGCGCTGGCGGCGGCGCTGCGGGCGGGTCCGGCCGCCGACACCGCCTCGCTGGCCACCGCCGCGACGCACCCGGCCTGCCTGTCCTGACGGACCCCCGGCTCTTCGTCGGAGCCCACCGGCAACGCCTGCGGCGGGCGGGCCACCGGGCCGTGACGGCCGCGCTGCGGGTGCCCAACGCGTTTCGCTCCTGGCTGCGCGGCGGCGAGCCCGGCCTTGTTGCCCTTGCCCTGCCGGTGGGCGCGGCGAGCGGACTGCTGGCGGCGGCGATGGGCGGGGCGGCGCACGGCCTGCACGCGCTGCTGTTCGACGCCGGCGGCGGCCTCAGCGCCGCGCGCGGCCTCGATCCGCTGGGCGTGCTGCTGCTGCCGGCGCTGGGCGGCCTCGTGCTCGGCCTGCTCAACCTCGGCATCGGCCGCTGGCGGCCGCGCCCGCCGGTGGACCCGATCGAGGCCAACGCCCTGCACGGCGGCCGCATGTCGCTGCTCGACGGCGTCGTGGTGGCGGCGCAGAACATCCTATCCAACGGCTTCGGCGCCTCGGTCGGGCTGGAGGCCGGCTACACCCAGGCCGCCGGCGGCGTCGCCTCGCGCGTCGGGCGCGCGCTCGGCCTGCGCCGGGGCGACCTGCGGGTGCTGGTCGGCTGCGGCGCGGCGGGTGCCATCGCCGCCGCCTTCGACGCGCCGCTCACCGGCGCCTTCTACGCCTTCGAGCTGGTGATCGGCACCTACGCCATCGCCTCGCTCGCCCCCGTGGTCGCGGCCTCGGTGGCGGCGGTGCTGACGGCGCGGCTGCTGCACGGGGCGACGTACTCGGTTCAACCGGGCGGTATCGGCGCGCCGGATGCCTATGGCTACGCGCTGGTGGTAGTGCTGGCGCTCCTCTGTGCCGCCGCCGCCATCGCCCTGATGCGCGGCGTCGGCGCGGTAGAGGAAACGATGAAGTCCGCCATCGCAAGGTCCTGGCTACGGCCAGTGGTCGGCGGCCTTGGCGTCGGCGTACTGGCGTTGCTGTCGCCGGGCGTGCTGTCGGCTGGGCACGGCGCCCTGCATCTTGCCTTCAACACCGAGGGGCCAGTGCGGGCGGCGCTGCTGCTCTTAGTGCTCAAGGCCGCCGCTTCGGCACTGTCGCTCGGCTCGGGCTTCCGCGGCGGCTTGTTTTTCGCCTCGCTGCTGCTTGGAGCACTCCTAGGCAAAGTGTTCGCGGTACTACCGCCCCTGCTCGGCCTGGAGCAGGTGGACTCGCTGTTCCTCGCCGTGGTCGGTATGAGCGCTTTCGGCACTGCCGTGGTGGGGGCGCCGCTGGCAATGACTTTTCTCGCGCTCGAAAGCACCGGGAACCTATCCGTGGTGGGCGCGGTGTTGACCGCAGTCGCGGTGTCTGGGCTCGTGGTGCGCCGAACGTTCGGATACTCTTTCGCCACTTGGCGTTTCCACCTGCGCGGCGAAACAATCCGCTCGGCGCACGACGTCGGTTGGCTGCGCGACCTCACCGTGGGCAAGCTGATGCGCCGTGATGTC
This sequence comes from Roseomonas sp. KE2513, assembly GCF_016107305.1. GTDB lineage: Bacteria > Pseudomonadota > Alphaproteobacteria > Acetobacterales > Acetobacteraceae > Roseomonas. Next base: position 88,765 of record NZ_RCVR01000014.1, on the reverse strand, counting down.
CGCACTGTCCGTACTGATCTCAAACTTTCCTCGTTTCGGCGAGAGTTCCCTCTAGGCTCGACGGAGCGCGTCGTGGCGCTCAACGACGCCGGTTGCTATGCTGGACTGTTGTCGGTACCGGAAGCGCACGCCTTCGAAACCAGTGCTGAAACCGTCGCCGGCCTGCTGCGAGAAACCGACCGATTCCTACTCCCAGCAGTTAACGCTCGCGACGCGATGGCCGCTTTCGACGCCGCCGAAGCCGAGGCGTTGGCCGTGCTGGACGGTGCTGAAAGCCGCCAGTTGCTCGGCCTGCTGACGGCGGGCCACGTACTGCGACGCTATGGTGAGGAGGTGGACAAGCGGCGGCAGGAGGAGGCTGGATTGATGTGAGGCATTCGGAAGCCAGGAACACTCCCAGAGCCAGCTGCCACGACGTGGAGCGACAGCTAGGTGGAGGTGTCCTATCGATCCTAAGTCTCGGGCCCCGGTGCGATAGACCCCTTCGTAGCGGCTGCCGCCTCAATCTCGCGACGAGATACCTCAGCGTCCACGCGCAGTCCTCGTAGGTGCAACTCGGCCGATGGCCCGCCACGGAACTCCGAGAGCACACCATCCAGGGCTTGCACCAGATGCGGCAGTTCGGATCGCACCGCCTCGGCCTGGCGTTGCAGGCGGAACTCGCGCCCGACGTCGCGCCCCCGTAGTGCATCCATCTGCACCCGTTGCTCGAAGCGGATAAAGGTGTCGATCGCCGCCTCGCGAGCCTTGCGAGCTTCTCCCAGGAGATCCACTCCCAGCGGCTTGTAGGGCTTTTGTGACAGGTCCTCACTCACCTTGCGCCACAGCTCCTGGCTGGTGATCGGTGCGGCGTCGCCCAGCGCCTTGGTGCGCTTGATAGCCTCGAAGGTGGCGGCCTCCGCAACCATGGTCCAGCTGGTGCCCCGGGCCCGGCTCTCGGCCACGTACCCCTTGAAGGCCGTCACGCCGCCCGTTCCTCTGGGCAATGCGTTGATGTGCTCCTGCGAAGTGATACCCTGGGCCGCGTCGATGGTCATGGCGTGCCCATGTCCCAGCAGCACCCGACCGGTCGGCTTGTCCCAGAGGAACCGCCACGGCACCTCCCCCACACGTCCGCGCTTGTCCCGCAACAGCAGCCCCGCCTCGGTTTGGCCGGCGACGGTCACCACATCGCCGTTGCTGCCTAAGTTGGCGCTCTTGCCGTCGATCGTGCCCATGGTTCGCCGGAACAGGCGCACCCTGTCCCCGGTTGCCAAGGGCAGGTCGTAGGTCTGCCCGCGCCGGTCGACGGCCGGAAGGACCTGCTCGTCCGTCCCGATCTCACCCCGCGCCTTCATCCGCGCCCGGATGGCTCGGCTGATGTCGGCCACGTCCTCGTTGGTCGGGGCCGAGATGGTGATGCCCAGCTTCGAGCCGCCAGCGGTCAGCGCGTCGCGGCGCGTCATGTAGAAGTCGGCGATCTGGTCCACGACCTGATCCTGGTCACCGCCCAACAGGCGGGCCGAGCTATCGCCTCGCTCGCGCTTCAAGGCCAGGGCTTCCTCGGCCTTTCCCTCGCGGAAGAGGCTAGCGATGCGACGGTCCTCTGCACTGGTCTGACGCACCGTGCTCAGCAGCTCGGTCTGCTCGGACGCCGGCAGGGCCCGGCGCATTAGCTCCACGGCGTCGCCGGCTTCTACCGACTGTGCCTGCTCCCGGTCACCCAGGACCTTGATGGTCATGCCGGTGCGGGCTTGCACTTCCAGTAGGGTCAGCACGGCCCGGGGCGCGACCTGGCTAATCTCGTCCACTACCAGCACCGTGTTGCGGGTGGGCACGAACTCGCCCGAGGCGATGGATGTCAGCAGGGGCGACATCGCCACGGTGCGGCGGATGCCGGCGTCCTTCAGGGCTTCCGCTTGCCGCCAGGCAGTGGCCGCGCCGATCACCTCCCGGCCGCCCGCCTCGATGCGGGTGTCGGCGTGCCATGCGGCCACCAATGGCTGCAGCAGGGTGGTCTTTCCCGAGCCCGCAACGCCGGTGAGCATGGACAGGGCGCCCCCCTGCCCCAGGGCGTAGATCGCGGCGCGCTGCGCGGCGCCGTGCTCAGGGTCACGGTCGAAGTCCAGTCCGGAAGTCCGGATTGCGGCGGTGATGGCTGCGGCAGACAGGGCGCTCGAGCGGTCCCGGGCAGCGCGGTGGGCCTCGGTCTGCAGGGTGTCCTCGATGCGAAGCTGGGCCGAGTTGGTCACCCGCACCTTGTCACCGGACAGTCCGGCGACCAGAGCGACGTATTCGCCCCGGAGCTGGATACCCCGCTTCTCTATCAGCCCCACCACAGTGTCGATGTCGTCGGGGCCGCCGGAGATGCCGGTGCCGATGAGGCCGCGAGCGGCATAGAGGCGCAGCTTGTCATGGTCGATGACCGCGGCTGTGTGGAACTCAGTGGCCAGGTGCTTGGCGGCGAAGGCGTAGGCGCGGTCGAAACGCTCGGCATCGGTTAGTGGAGGATGTTCCACCCCCTCCATGACGGTGGTGTGCTTCCAACCGATCTCTTCGGCCTGGGCCTTCCAGACCTCCTGATCGGTGGCCTTGCCGGTTTTCGCCAGCCGGGCCGCTAGGCCGGTGACACTGAGGATCTTGAACTTACCCTCGGCCGACATGGCATCCCAATCCAGCCCTTGGCTCTCGGCGTAGGCTCTGGCCGAGCGCTCGACCTGCCGCCGCCCTTTGGAGAACGTATCGGAAGCGTCTTGAGGAATGGCGTCGAGGACCACCGCCTGCTGCTGGCTGTCATAGGAGGTCCTGGCGCCGAGATCGCGCAGGTACTCGGCCAGCCGGGCCTGAAAGTAGGCGCCGAACTCGTGGACACGGGAGTGCAGGCGCTGGGTATCGAGCGAGCCGACCCGGCCGTCTTCGGTGACCACGGCATTGAAGAGGGCATTGTGGATGTGCGCGTGGGGGTCGCCGGCCACCGGGACCTCCGCCAGATAGGTGGCACCCTGGATGCCATCGCGGACGGTCACGGTGGGGCGGGCGGTGTGGTGGCGAAAGCTGACCCAGCCCACGGCGCCGGGGTCCGCCCCCTCCTCGCCGCCGGCTCCCTTGCGGGCCCAGCCGAGCTCGCGGGCGACGTAGCGCATGGTAGCATCGTTGGCGCGGTCGATGGCGTGCCAGATGGCGGCGCCCTCGGCCGGTGATGCAGCGAACTCGGCGGCCAACGTGACCGACTTATGGGGGGCGAGGGTCAGATCGTAGGCACTGTTGGTCCGCTCGTGCTTGGACCAGGCCTCGCCGTTGTCGGCCCGCTTCGCCTCGAACAGGCGATCGAGGGCTTCGTCCTTGGGCATCCGGGCGGTGTCGATGCCGAGGGTCGCAGCGATTGAGGCCGGCATGTCAGGACGCCAGACCGCCCGACCGTCGCGGCCGGTGTAGTAGGCCGTGAGCCGCCCACCCGGGTCGAGGGGCCGACCAGAGGTAATGGCTGGATCGTGCTGCGTCTCCGGGGTGCCCTCGGTGAAGTAGGCCCGGAGGAGCTTGCCGGCACTGGCCGCGGCCAGCTTGCGGAATGTCATCACGCGTGGAGGTCCTTGTCCCGCTGGGCGCGGAGCACGGCGCGGGCGACCACGGGCGGCAGGTCGGTGCCGAGGGCGAGGGTACGGCCATCCACGCGGGTCAGGACCATGCCCTGCTCCCGAAGCAGAGTGATGATGGCCAGAAGCATCTCGTCCAGCGTCGGCCCCTCCTTCTCGGGTGGGGTGACGGCCTTGGTGAGGGCGGTCAGCTGCTCGCCGATCACCCGCAGCATGGCGGAGTGAGAGAGAAGAATCTCGCGGATCGACGGATCGTCGCTCTCCATTCGCGCCGAATGGGGGTGAGTTAAGCCGTCCATAGGGTGACCTCCGGGTTGTGGAGAGACCCTCTCACCGGGCGGCGCGAACGGAGAGCGAGAGATGCAGGAAAGACAGCCGGGCCGCAGGCCCATGCACCATCGGTGCAATGGTGTATGGACCCTACCCTTCGACGTCCCAGCAACGTCCCGGACGCGGCCCGTCAGGGTCCCGCCCGCGTCCCGCCGACGTCCCGTCAGGGTCCCGGCAGGATCCCGCTCGCGTCCCGTCAGGGGCCCGGGCGGGGCCCGCTCCGGTCCCACTGGGGGCCCACTCCCGTCTCCCTCAACCCGTTCCCGCACGGCAGGCGCTGCCTTTAGGGTGACGGTAAGGCCATGAAGGGAGGCGCTATCGAACGCCTCCAGAGAAGGGCTAGCAGTACCGGGCCAGTCGGCTCGTCAGCGATCTACCATTATCTGAAGAAGCACCACTCCAGGCTCCTCCCCCTCGTCGAGAAGCGGCAGTGCTCCTGGACACAGATCGCTGCCGAGATAGCGGTGGACGGACTACGTGGCGCAACGGGCAGTGCCCCAGAGCGCAGTGCGGTCCGCAAAGTCTGGGTCCGTGTGTGCCGTGACCTCGCCAATGCTGGGGACCAAGCCTCTACGGCAAGCACAGCCCGGAAGCCGAACCGATCCCCACGGAGTGGAACAATCGACGCTATCCGGGCGTCGGCAGGTCTGCCGGAAGCAGCTGCGAAAACGCCGTCCCCGTTCGCGCCGAACCCGGCGACACCTTCGGTCCCAGATAAGCGGCCGATGACCCCCCAAGAGGTGAGGGACAACTTCCGCCGAGGACTGGAAAACCGAAGCAGGCCTATCCGGCCGAGGAGCACACCTTGAACAAGGCAGCCAATCCGAAGAAGGAAAGCACGGAAGCTCTGGCCACGACAGTGCCAGCTGCTGTGAGCCCGGTGCAATCGCTAGTGGTCCGTCAAGGCCGGGGCCGGCTTGGAGGGTCGACGTTGCTCGAATACCTCGTCCTTCGGGCACGTCGGGCGGGTCACTCGGTTATCGTGGGCGACGGCGACGTCGATCATGCCTCCCTGTCCCAGGTCTTCCCGCCCAGGACCGGGGAGGGCGCCGTCCCACCCGTGAGCGCCCAGCCTGCGGACCTGAAGCAGTGGGTGACCGACCTGATCGGTCGCGCGGTGGACGAGCAGGCTTCGCTGGTACTCGACCTCGGTGGCGGGGAGGCAATCCTCCGGGACTACAATGAGGACACGTCGCTCGTGGACTTCTGCGACGAAGTCGGGATGGAATCTGTCGGCCTCTTCATGTGCGGTGCAGACCCAGCTGACTTCGACCACGTCGTGGGCATTTGGGACAGCGGCCACTTCCGCCCACGCCAGTCCATCCTGGTGTTCAACGAGTTCCTGGCCCCTCCGGGTCGCTCGGCGCTCGGCGCATTCGACTTCGTCACGAAGAGACCGGAGTTCGAGCGTCTGACGGATGAGGGGATGAACTGCCTTACAATTCCGCGGCTGGTGCCGATGCCGGCGATGCGGAATGCCGGCCTCTCATTCTACGATGCACTTGAGGGGAAGCCGGGGCGGGGTGGGAAGCCGCTTGGGCCCATGGAGCGGCACCAGCTCCGGAAGTGGGTTGAGCGGCTGGAAGACGGGCTGAGCGGCATGCAGGCGGAAAGGTGGCTGCCGTGAATGCCATGACGCCGATCTCCGCCGACCCAGCGGAGATCAACAACGCCCTCCGGCTGGCGCTCGACGACATGGAGGCAACGGCCTGGGATGCCGGAGTAAGCCCAGTGGAGCCACTCGGCGTCCTTTATCGGGCCCAGCGGGCCGTCCTGACGGCGTTTGCCAAGCTGGCGACAGACCAGCAGCAAGCCGTCGAGACCATGATCCAGGACACGCGGGCCGTGATGGACGCGGAGGTGGAGCGTCTCCACCGTGCCAATACGCTGGCCGATGCCACGATCCAGCAACTCAAGGCGGCCGGGACTGCGAATGAAGCGGACGCTGAGAAGGTGCTGGCCAAGGTGGTGGAGTTCATCGCGCCCGAGGTCGCGGCGGTCCTCCGCGATACGGTAGTGGTGAGGGAGCACGTCCACAATAAGCGGGCGCTCCGTCAGCACTACCTGAAGGGGGCAGGTCTAGTCCTTGCGTTCCTCACGGTGGGCTACGCTGCCCATGCCTGGCAGACCTGGGGCGCAACCGCTGCGGTGCAGAGCTGCCGGGAGAACGTGGTGTGGGACGCGACAGGCAGAGGCTACTGCCCGGTGGATCGCATCTTCGCCGGTCTGAGCCAACCGCAGCAGGGCTTGGTGTCATCTCAGGGCCGAGCCCCGGCGGCTCCGCAGCAAACTCGCTGAGGCACGGAGCCGGGCCTGACAAGGTCCGGCTCCGTTCGCGTCGATGGCTGAGAGAGTGGCGGAAGTCGCGAAGGAGGCGATCGCAATGGCGAAGAGCAAAAACAATAGAAGGCAGCGGATTTCCCCAGGTTGGGGAATGGCTCTGGCGATGGGGACGTTGCCATCCCTGGCGCTGGCGCAAGCGGGCCCGGTCACGATGAACGGGGTGCCGGAGCAGGTGATTCCGAGGGTGTTCGATGTCGGGCTGGGGTCGTTCACCATAGTGCCCGGCACTGGCGTCCCTAGCACGCCGACGGGGGGTGGTAGTGGCGGTGCTGGCGAGACAGGGGGGGCGACAGAAGCTGGGGCGAGCGTGGCACTCGACACCATGACGTCTCGCAGCTGGGGCGCGGCGGCGAGCGAAGGCGCCACGGCAGTCGGCGTTAATCCGTCTGCCGTGGCGGCGACCTGCATGGTGGAGAGTGGATGCCAGAATGTTGCCGCTCGATCTGGAAGTCAGATTCGAGGGGCATTTCAAATGCTGGATAGCACCTTCGAGAATGGGCTGACGCAGGCAGTCCGCTACAATCCGAATCTAGCGGGCACGGTCCAGCGAGGGGTCGACGGGTCGATGGACCCTGGCAACCAAGCCATCTCAGCAGCAGCCACCCTGCGCAGCGAGGCTGCCAAGCTGCAGGCTGCAGGCATCAGCAATCCCACGGTCCTAGACGTCCGTGGCGGCTACAACTTCGGGGGCCTCTACACGGTTCCCCTCGCGCAGGCAGGGGATAGCCAGTTGATGTCGGAAGTCCTGAGCCGGTACACGCCGGCACAGCTTCAAGGGAATGGCATCGGCCAATCGACGACGGTTGGCCAATGGCGCGCAAGTGTTGCGGCTAAAATGGGCGATGCAGCCTACCAGCCCGTGCTTACAGGTATCTGAAAGGAACGACGACGTGAGAACCACGATTGGCGCGCTGGCTGGAACCTTTTTTGCAACGCTCAGCGTAATGGCGGTCGCACAACAACCTCGCCAGCCGCTGACAGTGACGGGGCATCTTCAGGGCTATTCCTGCATGATGCTGAACCTGACGAATGAACAGCTGGCCGACTGGGAGAACGCACCCGCAGTGCTCGCCGAGCCTTCGCCAAACGCAGCCAAGCTCGGCGTCGCAACTGCCAACGTCATCGTCGCGGAACCGAGACGCGAGGTGAACGGCTACCTGCAGATGATGCACATGGACGGCCGGCCCGGTTGGATTGCCGCCAACAAGGTTGTTCCCTGGCGCAACGTTAGCAATCCACAGACCCGCTGCCTTCCGGCGATGATGTCGAACAACCGACCGGGCTTCGACTACATCAGACCTCGTGGCTGACGCCAAAGAAGGTTGACGCAAGGAAGGGGGTCGCAGCGTCGATGCGGCCCCCTTCACGTCCCACTCGGTTCTCTGGTTCACTATGACACCGCGTTCCACGGCACATCTCTGCTACGTGGCGTAGGAGATCTGAGATGTTCGCGAAGCTCGTCAGCAAAGCCCCTCCTGGATCGGTCTGGTTCGCGGCCGGAGCCGTTTTTTGCGTCCTCGGTGCCCTGCTGGCCTCCGGTCCGCAGGCCCGTGAGGTGGCTCAGATGGGCTGGTATGGAGCAATCGGCTTTGTGGTGCTGATCCTGGCGTTCAGCGACCGGAATCATCCCGACCGGGACTGACGGCACGCGGCCCCGGGTGGGCCGCGACGAAAGCCGCAAGCATGGCGAGCCATGCGGCCACGTCGGGGTCGATGGGGCTGCGGCCGTTGATCCAGCGGCGGATGGTGGTCTGGTGGCGGCCTGTGCGCCGGGCCAGCTCCCGCTCGGTCCAGCCGAGGGTGATGAGCCAGGCCAAGAGCCGGCTGCCCGAGACGGGCGAGTGAGGAAGCGAGGAGGTGTGTTCGCTTTGAACACACCGGCTGACTTCCGCGACGATGAACCGAGAATCTGACAGGGCATCGGGCATCTGTGAAGGGTGCTCCGCGTCGGCGCGAACGGGATGCGCTTCGATCGAGGGGGTCCGCCGGTGGTCGCCATGCGCCCTGGCGGGGCCGGGTTGCGCCGGGGGCGGCGTCGCGAAGCGGCGTTGCGCCCGGGGCGGCCCTGCCCTGCCTGAGGGGGCATGGCCCGCGCGCCAGTGCAATCAGTGCGTCACCGTGGCCCCGGAGGGGCCGCCGCTAAAAAGCCCCGGCGCGAAGCGCCGTCCGCATATTCCGCGGCCGGGCGCTGAGCGGACCTGTTGGGGAGCAGATGAAGTGCGGGGGGTCCAGGGGGGCAGAGCCCGGAGGGCGGCGCCCCCCTGGCCGGCGGTGGCAGAAAGGGCGGGGACCGAAGCCCCCGCCCGGTGTGGCTACTTGTTGAAGGCGTCCATTTCCTCGGCGGCGGCGCGGCGGGAAACGGTGCGGGTGTTGTCGGGGCGGCGGGTGTCGTAGGGCTTCCACGTCTCGCCCGTGAGGTGCTCGTAGGCGTCAAGCGCACCCTCGGCAGCGGCCAGGAGGGTTGCGGCCTGGATGCCCATTTCCCCGGCGAACTGACGGGCGCGGGTGGCGCGGCTGTCGAAACCGGAAACCCCCTCGCGGTCCTCGTCGCGGTCCTCGTTGGCGATCTTGGCGGTGAGGTCACGGGCCTGCGTCACCTTGTCGCTGTAGAACTTCCCGGCCCCGTAGGCGGAGCCGACAAAGGCGCCCACGATCCGCTGAAGGTGCATCGCCAGGGCGCGCTCGTTGAGGGTGTCGGTGAGGGCGGCGGCACCTTCGCGGATGCTCTGGTCGGTGGTGGTGCGGACGTGGAGCATGTCCACGCTCTCAAGGGCGAAGGTGCGGGCCAGGTTGTTGGCAAGGCCCTGGTGGGGGCAGAGGGCCACGGCGTCGGCCATGGTGATGGGGCCGCGCTGCTCGGGGGCCGGGCGCTTGGCGGGCTGCTGGGCGGGCTGCTGGGCGGGCGCGGAGGCCGGGGCGGCGGGCTTCGCCTTGCCCTTGCCGGGCTTGCGGGGGGCAGCCGCCTTGATGGCCTGACTCATGGTGGTGTCGGTGGCGCCCTTGTCGGAAGCGGCGGCGGCGGCGATGTTCTGGATAGCCTGGGACATGATCGGATTTCCTGTCTCTGGTGAGGCCGGGGGGAAGGGCTCCACCCCTTCCTTCCGGCCGTTCCCTCTCTCGGGAACAAGAGAACCTTATAAGTATTCGTGCGCGGTGTCTATATTATTCTTTGCCGCCCATACTGCCCGCCCCAAATACTATGACAATAATCAGACTTTCCTGAGCGCCCAGAGTGCAGAGGGCGGAGCCCTTTGCCCACCGGAGGTCCACGCGTCCGACGCCCCCCCTTCAGGGGGGTTGAGGTCGCGTGAACCCCGTAGCGTAGGCGCGCCATCTGGTTTGTGTGGATCGGCCTTTCCCTCGCGCAGCTCTCAGGTAGTAGGAGCGGGTTCCGTCTTGGTGCGCGGGCGTGGGTGGCTGCCCCGCGACGATGGCGTGGCGGGTGCGAGGCGCTGAGTTCTCCATAAGTATTCGTTCTTTCGAATACTTACGCTCCCCCATTTATGCCAAGCGATGTCTCGCCATGCCAGCGGCGCGGGGTAGCCACCCTAAGCCGGCGTGCCTGGGCGGGGCCCGGTCCTACTACCGCCCGGAGAGATGGGCGAGGGAAAGGCTGATCCACACACGGCACGCCGGAGCGGGCCACCCGCGCTGCCCCTGGCTGCATCCGGCACCCAGCCCCTTGCCGGCGCCATCACCCTTGGACCTTGGGCACGGCGATTGCCATCCAGACCGCGCGAGGGATCGTTACCCGAAGGGACGAGACCCCTCTTGGGGGCTCGGGGAGGCCGCGCAGGCGGCCGAGTAGAGCCCGGTCCCCGCAGGGGACGCGCCAGCCCTGAGCCCTGGCCCCCGGTTCAACCGCAGCGAAGATCAGGAGAGACGCCCGATCCGCTCGCCAAGCGCCTTGTGCTTCCCGCAGTACCAGATGCCGGGGATGCCCTTGATGGAATCACAGTTGAAGCCGAACGAACCCCAACGACCACACTCAGGGCAGTAGTGTTCGAACGGCTGGCCCGGTTCGTTTCTGATGACACCCTTGCGGCGCTCGTCCGGCTGATCGGCCGGTGTGTCGGTCAGCGGTCGGTACGGGATAGGTCGATCTTCGTTCACGGCAGCGATCTCCTCCGGGAAGAAAGACGGCGCCCGGCAGAATAAGTGTTTTCGATCAAAGGTTTATCTTGGAGGAGCCTTGAAGGGTCAGCTAGATTCCCCTCATCAAGACGATCACACAGGAGGCCGCGGTGACCGGATCGGACAATGTGGTGCAGTTCCCGCTGCGGCGGGTATTGCCGGAGCAGGTGGCAAAGGCGTTCGAGGGCGTTCCCGACGTGCGGGAGGTCGGCAATATCGCGGAGGCGTTCCAGCTCGAGATGCCGTCGCGCGATCTGCGCGACCGGGTGGAGGCGAGCGTGGCGGAGTTCGTGCTGCACAACGTGCCGCCGGAGAAGGGTGCCCGTCGCGAGGCGGCCCTACGGGACCTGCTGACGACCTACGCCGAGCGGGCCGAGACGGCGGCCGAGGTGGCACGCGACGCCTGGGTGACGGCGGAGGCGGCACAGGAAGGGGTGGTGCTGCGGCAGCAGGAGCAGGGCACGGACGCGGCGCTGGAGATCCTGTCGCAGCGGGCGAATGACCTGACCGAGCAGGCGGCGCAGCTGACGATCACGGCCTACGGCCTTTCGGTGGAGCGGTCCGCCGCGGCCCGGGTGGTGTCGCTGGCGCAGCGCGGCGAGGAGTGGAAGCCGACGAGCCTGCGCGAGGCCGAGTTGGCAGTGTTCGGCCTCGCGGTGGTGGATCGCTGATCCAGTCCAACAGATGGCTCGGATCGCGTGATCCGGGCCATCAGTGTTCCTGAATAGCCTCCAGGCGGGCGCTAGCCCGGCGATCGGCGGCGTGGGCCTCGCGCAGGAGGCGGGCGCTCTGGGCCGCGTTCAGCGGCTCGGCATCTGCGCCCTCCCGTAACCGCTCGGCCTCGCATTGCCAGCGGCGGATCTCGGCTAGGCAACCGGCTTCGGCGGTCCGCGGGACGGTGGGAGGATGATGGAACACGTCATGCCCTCCGGTGACCGGACGAGCGGGAAGGGCAGCGGGCGCGCGTGAGCGAGCCTGCCCCTGTAGGCGAGCGAAGCATGGCGGATCTCGGTGTGAATGGTGGAAGGAGCCAGCCACGCGGCGAACCGACGACGGGCTGGCGTGCGGCCTGTCAGGCGGCGCGCCGATGCCCCGCCCGCGAGAGGGTGGGCAGGGTCGGATAGCGGTTGTCCGGTAGTCCGAAGCCCTCGTCCTCGTGCAGCTGCAGGAGGCGGATCGCGACGCTCTGGCGGCGGCCGTCGCGCAGGGAACGCAGCATGGCGAGGTCGGTGCGATTGGCGGCATAGACGCTGAGCCAGCGCCCGGTCGCGGGATCGCGCCGGGCGGCGTGGTACTGGCCGTTGAGGAAGCTCTCGACGATCCAGGGCGTGCGGCAGACGGCGGTGTGGCCGAAGCGGGCGCGCCAGTAGCCGTCATCCTGAAGGTAGAAGATCGAGCCGAGGGCGACGGTGCCGACGCCGAGCGGGTTGTCACCACCCTGCCGGCGCTGTGCGTGGTACTGGCGTAGCATCCTCACGCCTCCCAGGGATTGCTGTCGTCGCGATCGCGGCGGAGTTCCGCCAGGTGATCGACGGTGAGATCGGCATAGGGCGCGAGAGGCAGGATCATGGCCTCCGGCTCGGCGATTTCACGCTGCTCGAGACTGATCCAGAGCAGAAGAGGGTCGGCATCGTCGGGAGCGTCCAGGTTCTCGACCTGGGCAAAGAAGGTTTGCATGGGCGCGTCCCAGCCGACGGTGACTTCGGTCCTTGGCTGACGCGCGGGAAGCTCATGGCGGCTCATGACCCCGGCCTCAGAACGGGATTTCGCTGTCGTCGAAGACAGGCAGCGGCGGCGGCACGAAGCCAGGCGTGTCCAAGCGGTAGCCGTCGTAGCCGTGGCGGTCGCACATGGCGTTGGCGAAGCGGCTGGCCGCCCTGCGAGAGGCGAAGCGGTAGGGGTGGCAGGCGGTCATGACGTGGCAGCGGCCGTAGAGGCCTTGGAAGCCCTCCTCGTGGACGGCCTCGAAGACGATGGTGGTCAGCGCCGGCGGGCGCGGCAGGGCCACAGAGGCGAGCAGACTGGCGGACATCGGATGGAATCCTCGCGCGCCGGGCAGGCCGTCAGGCCGCCCGGTAGGATGGAAGGGACAGGAACGAGGAGCACCCGGCGCCCCGAAGGGCGCCAGGGCGCGGACGTCAGAACGGCACGTCGTCGTCCAGGTCGGCCTTCGGCGCGTCCCAACCGGAGCCGCCGCCAGCACCCGCCGCCGCACCGGCCCGGGCACGCTGGCGACCGCGGCCACGAGTGCTGCCCTGCGCCGACGGCTCGCCGCCCTCGGCCGAAGCGCCAGCCTCGCCGCGTGCTTCCCGGCTGCCCGAGCCAGCGGGATCGCCAAGCATCTGCAGGGTGCCGTTGAACGGGCGGAGCGCGATCTCGGTGGTGTAGTGGTCCTGGCCATCGCGCTCCCACTTGCGCGTTTCCAGCTTGCCCTCGACGTAGATGAGGCTGCCCTTCTTCAGGTAGCGCTCGGCGACGGTGCCCAGGCCATCGGTGTAGATGCAGACCCGGTGCCACTCGGTCCGCTCCTGGCGGTTGCCCTCGCGATCCTTCCAGCTCTCGCTGGTGGCGAGGGAGAAGCTCACCACCTGTCCGCCGTTGCTGAAGTTGCGCACCTCGGGGTCGTTGCCCAGGCGCCCGATCAGCGAAGCCTTGTTGAGCGAACCAGCCATCGTCTTGTCCTCTTCATTCTCTCTCCCCGAAGAGGCTTCCGGCCCGTGCCGGTCGCGTCTCCTCGGGTGCGGTCGACAGGAGACGCGGTGGCGGGCGGTCCTACCCCTGAGGCATGTGAGGGAGGGGGTTGGGGTTGCGACGCAGCGGGGCATCGCCCCGCGCACGGCGCGGCCCCGGCCCCTGACCGAGAATGCCGAACCGCAGGCGCTTTCCCCGGCTTCGGGGAAAGCGGGGGTAGGAGCGGCCGACACCGTGGCTCAGACCGCAGCACCACGAGGAGATGCAGCCGGCACGGGCAGGCAACCGACACACTTCTCCCCACTCTCGTCCTTCGGACATCTCCCCCTCTCCATTCGGGTGTTCTCTCCTCCCCTTTCCCTCCTCCCGTCAGGCGGCTTCGGCCGCCGTCTCCGGATCGGGCAGGTCGTCCAGGAAGGCCCAGTGCAAGGCGGCCATCGGACCCAGATCGCTCCAGTCCACCTCGCCGTCCTCGTGCAGTGTCCGCAACTCGTCGGCCGCCGCGGCGACCCGGGCCTCGATCGGACCCTTCGGGGACTCTGGCAGGGCAACCGGGAAGAAAGGGAAGCGCGCCCCCTGCCCCGGTTCCGCCAGCAGGGCCAACTGGCGGCGCTGAAAAGTGACCATGTGCCGGGCGAGGAAGGCGTCGGTCTTGCTCTGCCCGGCGACGAAGGCGGCCCGGCGCGCAGTCTGGCCGTAAGCCTGGCTGTCCACCGAGGCCACCCGTGGATGGTCCCGCAGGGCGTGCATGGCCTCGGACTTCACCCCGTAGAGATGCAGCCTCGCCGGGGCATCCCCGAGTGCCCGATCCAGCGTCTCCACCACGCGCAGCACCCCGTCGGTGCCGCCGACCTGACGACGGCAGACGCTGCCGACGCCCAGCACCGGGGCATGCTCGACGCCCGGCAGGCGGTCGAGGCAGCGCAGGTAGTGGTCAGGGCGCCAGCCCTGCACCACAGGGACGAGCCGCTCGGAGATGCCGCGCTCCTCCGCCTCGCGGAGGCAGAGCATGTACAGTCGTACCGTGCCGGCGATGCGGTCCAGCACCTCGGCGTCGTCGCGGGCGATCTCCGGCTCGACGCAGAGGTCCATGGCGGAGAACCAGCGCCAGGGAGCGGCGGCCGCCAGCTCGATGTAGGCGGCCACGGTCCAGGGGTAGAAGCCGTAGCGGGCCATCGCCCCGAAGCCGGCAGAGTCCAGGGCGGCATTGAGCCCGGCGAGACGCCGCAGCGGCCGGTGGTCAAAGCCCACCCAGTCGCGAACGCCGGCGCGGTCGGGGCGCCAGATCGAGAAGGCGTTGGCGCTGAGCAGCACCGGCGACCGCAGGCGTCAAGCGGCGGCGAGGAGCGGCCCGTCCGCGAGGTGCGGCAGGCCGAGCAGGAACTCCGGCATGGTCAGAACAGCGACGGCTGGTCGGAGGCCCAATCCGCGGCACGCGGGCGGGACAACTCGGCGACCGGCGGCTTGTCGGGCTGGTAGCGCGCCTGCAGGCGGTTCAGCAGGGCGCGCTCGCCCGCCTCGGTTTCGCGCGCGAGGGTGGCGCGAAGGCGGGCGACCAGCCCTGCCGAGCGGAGCTGCGCGATTACCGCGCGCTCGAGATCGGAGAAGGTAAAGGCCGGGTCGCCCCAGCAGGGGTGCGCGGTCAGCTCCTCGAGGAAGCGCAGCTTGTCGGCGGTGGAGGTGAAATACTCCGCCCAGAAGCCGTGCACGTCGTAGTGCGCGATCATGCCGAAGCGCTGGGAAAGGACACGGTAGAACTTCAGTGTGAAGCGCTTGCGCAGAAAATCCTCGGCGATGAAGGCGAGAAGCTGATTGCCGAAGGCGGCCTTGGCAGCGCCGTCATCGAATTTGGTAGCGGTGAAGTTCTCCGCGCGCAGTGGCGGGTTCTGGAAGCTGGCAACGGTCATGGCGCTTTCCTTCCCGTGAGGGTTCCTCTGAACCCCTCACGGCGGGCGCGCCGACGGCGGCCGGGGCAAGGGCGCGCGATCTCGCGCGGGCGGCGATAGCCGCCTTCCCTTGCGGCGGACGTCGCGGTGCGGCAGCGGTCCTCAACCCCTTCCTCCCAACCTGGGCCGCATGAGGTGGGGCGTCGGTGCCGGCGTGTGTCAGGCCGCTTCATCGCGGTAGATCGCGACGGCCTCCTCTTCTGGCATGGTATTGAGCCATGCCTTCACATTCCACTTCGCCTTGATGTCCTCCGACTCCAACACCTGCTTCAGCTGCTCGGGTTTCAGCACCTTGGTCTGGAAGATCCCTGGCTTCTCCGTGTGAGTGTAGAGCGCGCGGTTCCGGAGCGATCGCTTTAGGTCGCGGCGCACGATCCAGTCGGTCAGGAGTTTGTCCACGATCCACTCGGCGTCCTGCACGATCATGCGGGGTGGACCACCTGTGGGTGTGCCGATGTCCACCTCCGGCAGGGTCTTTCCGTAGGTGTCCAGGCGCGCGCGCAGGGCGTTGGGCTGCACGTTCGTGGCGCCGCCGGTTCCATGGTTCTGGGCGTAGCCCTCCTTCTTGCCGTCGATCCAGATGTCGGCGTGAAAGTTGCTCGTCTCCTCGCTCAGGGCGGCGCTGTAGGAGACCTTGCGAAGCTTGATCTTCATGGTGGCTTCTCTGCCCCAGAGGCCGCGAGGCGCCGGCTCGGCCGACGGCCGAGGTGGCATCGCCCGGCACCGTGCATCTCCGCCCGCGCGTGACCCGTTGAAGGGCCTGCAAGGATGGGATGGAGACGGATGACCGAGGCGAAGGACGGAAAGGCGATCAAAGTGAACCGGGCGCCGGTGCTGACGCTGTGGGCGGCGGTCGTGGCCGAGCGGCTCGGGCATGACCGCGAGACGGCGATCACGCTGGGCCGTGCCGTGGCCGGGTCGAGTGCCCGCGTGAAGGCCAAGGCCATCGGCATCGCCGAGGACGCGCACGAGGGCGGCGACCTGCGCGACGAGGTGCGCAAGCAGGGTGAGAGGGAGCAGCGGCCGAAGGCCGTGCATCTGCTCGGCCGCGACGTGCCGGTGGTCGAGGAGAAGGGCGCCCTACGCGCGCTGGATCACGACAAGGCGGCTTCGCCGAAGGCGGCGGCCGGCTACGTCGAGCGGGCTCTCAAGGAGGATCTCGCCGCCGTCAGGCAGGCGATGGAGGACTTGGCTGGCTCGATGGAGCCGGAGGAACTGAACCGGATCGGCTTCCGGCTGTACGAGCACTTCCGGCCTGAGGTGCCGGCAGGGGCCAAAGGCTGGGGCGCCAAGGGCGTACTCAATCTCGGCAAGATCCGCTCGGCGGGTGGCTAATCAGCCACCTGTGCGCGACGCCTAGCTCTGGTCCCAGGCAACGATGGTCAGTCGCTGGTCCGGCGGACAGGTGTCGATCACCGAAGGGTGCATGGTGACGTACCAGGCCTTCACGATCGCGGCGGAGGCCATGTCTGGAACCGCCCGCACCGCCGGAAGGATATGGCGGGCGTTGGCGCTGTAGATCCTGGGATAGCCGTCGGACCGGAGCAGCACCGTATCGCCGGTTTTCAGTAGCTCCTCGAACGGGCGGATCCCCGAGGCGCCGGTGGTCCAGGTCGCCAGGATGGTGTCCCGGTCGTGGTTGCGGTTCCATTCCTCCGGCGTCTGCGTCGTGACGGTGATCTGCCAGCCTGCCATGCCCGTTTCCTTCTGCATCTCCTGCTCCGAACCATCGCACGGACGCGGCAGGCTGGCTGCTGAAAGCGCATCCTCGGCGCGGTCCTGCCTGCGAAGCGGTGTAGCAAGGCCTGCCAGGACCGGCGGAGGCGCACTGGCGTTTCCGGGTGCAGCTGCATCACGCCACGTCCTGCGGCTGGCGTACGGACAGCGCCACAGCCATCGGCCGCACCCAGATCGGCAGGGTCGAGAGCATGAAGCCTTCCCCTGACCAGGCCAAAAGCAGCGTCCGGCCCATCGTCTCGGCGATTGCCTGGGCGGCATCCGGCGGCACGGCGTTGCCGATCCGCTCACGCCAGTCGGCATCGCTCAGCCCGTCCAGCTCGGCCTGCTCCTCCGGGTCGATCAGCGATTGCAGGGCACACAGCTCGGCCGTGGTGAAGGGACGATGCCACGTCCCGTCCAGCGCCCGGATGCGGGCCACCACTCGGTCCGAGGCCCCCGGCAGCGTCGGGCGGGGGTCGGCCACGCTCCAGCGGCCGTTGTCGTAGCCGGCCGCCGCGCTGACGGCGCCCGTGGACTGCTGCCACGGCACCACCCCGTAGTGCCCGGTGCCGTAGTAGTCGTCGCCCTTCTCGCGCTTGAGGCGCGGCCGGGGGTCGGCGACCGCGAAAGTGCCGTTCGACGGCAGGCTCTCGCCGGCCACGGTGCCGGAGGTGGCGTCCCAGGGCACCACCCCCAGCGCCCCCGAGCGGCGCACCTCGCCGCGTGGGTCGGCCACACACTGCCCGGTGCCGTGGGCGCCGGTTACGGCCCACCCGGCCCCGTCCCAGGGCACGATGCGGAACTCGTTGGAGTGTTTGGCCGGGCCGTTGTGGCGCGGGTCGGCCACGGCGAAGCCGCCGGCCCCGACCGCGGCCTTGCCGATCACCACCTGGGAGGGCTGGTCGAAGCGCTTCACGCCATACTGGCCGAAGGCGGCCACGCCGTCGGCGCGGCGGGGGTCGGCGACGCTGTAGGCGCCATTAGACGGCCCGGATCGACCGGCGACAGTGCCGCTGGGCTCTTCCCAGCGGTTCACGCCCAGCACGCCGCCGCGCCACTCGGCGCAGGGGGCGAGGGCGTAGTCGCGCAGCAGCCCGTCCTCGACGGCGAGCTTGCCCAGCGAGCGCCAGTCGCTCCCGGCCTCGACGAAGGCGAGGCGCACCCACGTCGCCCAGTGCAGCATCGGCACCCGGTGCATCGGCCCCGCCGCCGGGTCGCCCGGCAGCGGCATCCGCGACAGCACGTCGCCCACCCCGTGCAGCGACCGCTTCGGCGGCTCGTACAGGAACGGTTTCACCTTGGCGGCGTGCCGGGCCACGAGGAGGAAGCGCTTGCGGCTCTGCGCCAGCCCGCCGAGCTCGCCGCAGTCGTGAGTGGTCTCGGCCACAGCGTAGCCGTAGGCGCGCAGCAGGCCGGAGATCCGGTTCAGCAGGGCGCGCCCGCGCGATGCGATGCGCGGCACGTTCTCCAGCAGGATCAGCTCCACCGGGTCGTCGCGGTAGGCTTCCAGCGCCAGCCAGATGCCGCGCAGGGTGAGGCGGTTCAGCGCCTGGTACTTCCCTGTCTTGCTCTTGGTCTCCGAGAGCAGGCCGGAGAAGCCCTTGCACGGCGGGGAGGTGAACAGGACGTTCGGGCGCTCGTGGCCGAAGGCCGCGCGCACGTCGTTCACGGTGGCCTCGCGCCAGCCGGCGGGCGGCTCCTGGCCGTGGAAGTCGCGGTACTGCTCGCGGTCGAACAGGTCCATGCAGGTGCCCGGTACGCCGGCCAGGCGGCCGAAGTCGCGGATCGCCGCGGCGTCGACGTCGATGCCACCGAGGCAGCGGAAGCTGGCGGACAGATTACCCACCCGCGAGGTGGCGCGGTTGAAGCCGCGGGCGCCCCCGCCGAGGCCGGCGAACAGGTGGGCGTGCAGGATGGTGGCGTGACCGTGCTCGGAGAGCATGGCGCGGGGCTCCAGAAACGCGAACGGCAGGGCCTGGGCCCTGCCGCGCGCGACGTCGGTGATGGATGAGGGACGAGAGGCGCCGCAGCGCCCTCGGATCAGGCCGGAACGGCGATCGGCACGTCTCGCGAGACGCGCGGGCTGATCAGCGAGCGCTCCAGGGCGATCCTGGCGGGGGTCACCGGCAAGGACCTGAGCCCGGCGAGGCGGGGCTCCAGGGAGATGAGGTCCAGGCCAGGATGGCGCTGCTGCGCGAGTTCCTGAGCCGTCATCTCGTCGGCGGCGACCACCTCGCCTGCAACGTCGTCACCGTTCGGCACTGCGCCGCGGTAGTCCCAGGTCAGCCGGAGCGGCTGGGCGGGCTCTTCGGTCGAGGTTCCGACGTGCTCGATCGGCGCGACGAACACGTCGACGCCGCGGCGGCAGGTCAGCGTCTCCAGCCGGGTGTGCAGCATGATCGTCGAGCAGGCGCGGGCCTCCTCGAGGTCGTCGCCGGCGATGGTCAGGGCATCGAGCAGGGCGGCGCGGGCGTCGGCGCAGTCCCGCACCAGCAGCCCGTGGACGCAGGCCCAGCGCTGCGTAACCGCCGGGGGCGCCTTTAGGCGCGGCCCGCTGCCCGAGTTCCCGGCCGTCCAGGACCAGGAGTGCTCGTCGGTGCTGACTTCGACCACGAGGGAGGGTTTGTCGCAGTGACGGAAGGCGTGCCCGGTGCCGGGATAGCCCTCGATCGGGCTCCAGCCGTCGGGCGAGAGGCCGAGATCCTCGGCCGCCGAGCGCAGGCCGCGCTCGATCAAGGTGCTCATGGGTTCAACTCCCGTGGGGGATGGGGTGCGTCGGGGACGAACCGTCGTTTCCGGTCCTCTCGTCCCTGACCCCTCCCCCGTGGCCGCGTCTCAGGCCGCCGGGGGCAAGGGCGAGCGGAGCGAGGGAGCGCAGCGACGCACCCTTGCGGCCGGAGGACGGACGCGGCAGCGCCTTTCCCCGTCCTTCTTCCGCTCTCCCTCGGGTTCCGCCTTCAAGCACGGCGGGCGCGCAAGTACCTGCCGGACGCCGAGAACAGGCCGTGGACGCCGCGGACGAGGTAGAAGGTTCCGGCGACCCCGACCCCGAGGGTCAGGGCCCAAAGCAGACCGAAGACGATGGTGATCGCGACACGTCCCTGATTGGGATCGCGAACGGCCTGGCAGGTCTCCCCCTCTCGCAGGGAGATTACGGCCGGCTCGGCTTCCCTTTGGAGCGGCTGTGTGCCGGGTCGGAACGAGGCGTCGTACACATCGCAGGCATCGAGCAGATCGGTGATACGAGCGCGCACATCGGCACGAGCCGCATCGGGGTTCGGAATGTCTGCCCGAACCCCTGTCGGCGACACCGCCACTAGGGTCAGGACCCATTGATATGAGCGTCGCGATCTGATTCAGGCTCCGCGAGGAGACCGGGATGAGCGACCTGTTTTGGCTAAGGGATGAGCAGATGGAGCGGCTGCGGCCGTTCTTTCCGAAGAGCCACGGCAAGCCTCGAGTGGATGACCGGCGGGTGCTGAGCGGCATCGTGTTCGTCAACCGCAACGGGCTGCGCTGGCGCGATGCTCCTGGCGCGTACGGCCCGCACAAGACGCTGTACAACCGCTGGAAGCGCTGGGGTGAGGCAGGCGTGTTCACGCGCATCATGGAAGGTCTGGCTGCGGTGGGCGCCGAACCCAAAACGGTGATGATCGACGCGACCTACCTGAAGGCGCACCGCACGGCATCGAGCCTGCGGGTAAAAAGGGGGATCTCGGCCGCCTGATCGGACGCACGAAAGGCGGCATGAACACCAAGCTCCATGCCGTCGCCGACGCGAACGGTCGCCCCTTGAGCTTCTTCATGACCGCCGGTCAGGTCAGCGACTACACCGGTGCGGCCGCGCTGCTGGACGACCTGCCAAAAGCGCAGTGGCTGCTCGGCGACCGCGGCTACGACGCCGACTGGTTCAGGGACGCTCTTCAGGCCAAGGGCATCCAGCCTTGCATCCCAGGCCGCAGGTCGCGCAACGAGCCCGTCCGGTACGATAAGCGCCGCTATCGGCGCCGCAGCCGCATCGAGATCATGTTCGGCCGCCTCAAAGACTGGCGCCGCGTCGCCACCCGCTACGATCGCTGCCCTACGGCCTTCTTCTCCGCCATCGCCCTCGCTGCCACCGTCATCTTCTGGCTGTGATCAACGATTCCTGACCCTAGCCCTTTTATTTTTTGGGTTTTTTTTGGGTTTTCTGGATCTAAGCATGGGCCTCGTTCGTTGACCATTAAACCGCCGCGTATCGCGTCCGGTGAACTGGAGCAGACCGATGCGGAAGCGCGGTGTTCTGATCGGGCTTGGTGCCCTCACGATAGCCTTGGCGGGAGCTGCCTACGCTCAGACTGGGCGCAGCACCGCGCTGACCCAGGTGGCGCGGTTCGACCACCAGGTCACCGGCGTCGCCGTCACGGCCGACGGGCGCCGCTTCGTAAACTTCCCACGCTGGACCGACGACGCGCCCATATCGGTTGCCGAGGTGATGGCCGACGGGGCGCTCCGGCCCTACCCCGACGTCAAGTGGAACAGCTGGCGCAACGCCAGGGCGAACGAGATGTCGGTCGGCGAGCACTTCGTCTGCGTCCAGTCGATCGTGCCGGACGGCCACGGCAACTTGTGGGTGCTCGATCCCGGTGCGCCCGGCAACGAGAAGATCCTGGAGGGCGCACCGAAGCTCGTCCGCATCGACCTGAAGACGAACAAGGTGACCAAGGTCATCGCGGTGCCTGGCGACGTTGCGTTGCAGGGCACCTACCTCAACGATATCCGGTTCTCGCCCGATGGCCGGACCGGCTACATCACCGACAGCGGCACGCGCGGCGCAATCATCGTCGTCGACTTGGACGACGGAAAGAGCTTCCGAGCGCTTGATGGCCATCCGTCGACCCAAATCGACAAGAGCGTCACCGTCGCCATCGAAGGCAAGCCGCTTGTCCGCCTCGATGGGCGGCAGCCTGCGTTCGCGTCCGACGGCATCGCGATCTCGAATGACGGGAAGACGCTCTACTGGCAGGCGCTGACCGGAAAGACGCTCTATTCGATCGCAACCGACAAGCTGCGTCCCGACGTCAGCGAGCGAGAGCGCAGTGGCGCGGTGCAGACCGTTGCCACCACCGCCGTTGCGGATGGGCTGTGGATGAGCAAGGCAGGGACGCTCTACATCACCTCGCCGACCGATTATTCGATCAGGCGGCTCGCCGGGTCGGGGACGGAGATCGTCTTGACGGATAAGCGGCTACGCTGGCCGGACACCTTCGCCGAAGGTCCCGACGGGACGATCTACGTCACCGCGAGCCACATTCAGGACACGCAGTGGTTCACGCCGGGTGCCCCGCCGTCGATCCGCACCGAGCTGTTCTCGTTCGCTCCTACCCGTTGAGGATCGCCATGACCTACCTGCGCTACCGCGACGACATCGAGACGCTCGAACCAGACGAGCAGGCGACGATCGACGGCATCATCCAGGGGATGACGCAGCAGAGCGAGGTGGTCGAGAAGCGTGAGCAGCATGCCGTGCGCGCCAGCCATGCCAAGAGCTCGGCCTGCGTTGTCGGCACGCTGACGATCGCCGACGACCTTCCGCCGGAGCTGGCGCAGGGGTTGTTCGCCGAGCCGGGCAGCTACGACGTCGCGATCCGCTTCGCACAGGGCCCAGGCGAGACGCTGGGCGATCGCGTGTCGACACACCGCGGCATGGCGATCAAGGTGTTCGGCGTCGAGGGCGAGAAGCTGCTGGGGCATGACGCGTCGACGCAGGACTTCGTGCTCGCCACGGGGCGGACGTTCCCGTCGGGAACCGCTTCCGGGTTCCTCAGCGACGCGAAGAAGATTGGTGCCACCACGCCCATGCCGGAGGGCGTCAAGAGCGCTGTGTCGTCGATGGCGCGCAACTTCAATAAGGTGCTGGGTCTGTTCGACACCGCCTATGCCAAGGCGGATTTCTTCGGCCACCCATTCAGCCACCCAATCGGCGACGACTATTTCAGTCAGGCACCGGTGCGCTACGGCGACTATGTCGCAAAGCTCGGTGCCGTGCCGGCATCGCAGGCGCAGGATGCGCTCGCCGAGTGGCAACTCGATCCGCACGAAGACGAGGACGGGTTTCGTCATGCGGCGATCGAGTATTTCCGTGACCAAGAGGCGGTGTTTGAGCTGAAGGTGCAGCTCTGGGCGAACGCGGAGACGCAGCCGATCGAGGACGCCTCGGTCGAGTGGCCGTCACAGGACAGCCAGTATCGCACCGTAGCCACGATCCGCATCCCTGCGCAGGAGGCGTACAGCCCGGCGCGCGTGCGCTACTTCGACGAGGTGATGACCTTTCGTCCCGCGAATAGCCTGGCCGCGCATCGGCCTCTCGGGTCGGTGATGAGGGCGCGGCTGCAGGTGTATCGTGCGCTGTCCGCCTTTCGCCACCGCGAGAACGGGGTCGCCGAGGAAAACACCGCCGACATCACCGCCATCCCGGCCTAACGCGAAGCAGGAAAGCGCCAATCATGCCGACAGCCATCAACTCCGCCACATACGCCGCCGTGCCGATCGGCACGGTGCCGACCACGCTGACGATCAACGGTGAGACGCGCACCCGCGCGATCGAACCCTGGACGACGTTGCTCGACCTGCTGCGGGAAGGCGAAGACCTGATCGGCACCAAGAAGGGCTGCGACCACGGCCAGTGCGGCGCGTGCACCGTGCTGATCGACGGGCGCCGCATCAACTCGTGCCTCAAGCTGGCGGTGACGCTGGACGGTGCGGAGATCACGACGATCGAGGGGCTGGGTCAGCCGGGCGACCTCCACCCGCTGCAATCCGCCTTCTGCGACCACGACGCGTTCCAGTGCGGCTATTGCACGCCTGGCCAGATCTGTTCCGCGCAGGGCCTCATCAACGAAGGCAAGGCCAGGACTCGGGACGAGGTTCGCGAGCTGATGAGCGGCAATCTGTGCCGGTGCGGCGCCTATTCGAACATCATCGATGCGGTGCTCGACGTGATCGGAGAAAAGGCATGAACCGCTTCGACTATGCCCGCCCGACCAGCGTCGCCGAAGCGGTGCAGGCAGGTGCCGGAGAGCAGGTCCGCTACCTGGCGGGCGGCACCAACCTGATCGACCTGATGAAGGAGAACGTCGATCGGCCGACGACGGTGATCGACATCAACCGCCTGCCGCTCGATGCGATCGAGGAGCTGGACGGCGGAGGGTTGCGGCTCGGAGCGCTCGTGCCGAACTCCAACACTGCGTGGGACGCGCGGGTCGAGCAGCGGTATCCCTTGCTGTCCTCGGCGATCCTCGCCGGCGCCAGCCCCCAGCTGCGAAATGCCGCGACCAACGGCGGCAACCTCAACCAGCGCACGCGCTGCTATTATTTCTACGACGTCGCCACGCCTTGCAACAAGCGCGAACCGGGCTCGGGCTGCGGCGCGATCGGCGGGGTCAATCGCATCCACGCCATCCTGGGCGCGAGCAACCAGTGCATCGCCACGCACCCATCGGACATGTGCGTCGCGCTGGCGGTGCTCGACGCGGCCGTCCAGGTGACAGGTCCGGACGGCGACCGAGCGATCCCGATCGCCGATTATCATCGGCTGCCCGGCGACGAGCCGTGGCGCGACAACACGCTGAAGCCCGGCGAATTGGTGACGGGCATCGACCTGCCGGCCGAAGATTTCACCCAGAACTACACCTACCTGAAGCTGCGCGATCGCCTGTCCTACGCCTTCGCGCTGGTTTCGATAGCCGTCGCGATGCGGGTCGAAGGCGGCATCATCGCTGAAGCGCGGGTGGCGCTCGGCGGCGTTGCGCACAAGCCATGGCGCAGCACCGAAGCCGAGAAGCTGCTGAAGGGACAGCAGCCGTCGCCGCAGGCGTTCGGCGCTTTCGCCGATGCCCTCCTCGCCGGAGCGGTCGGTCAGGGCAAGAACGACTTCAAGATCCCGCTCGCGCGCAAGGGAATCGTCCGTGCGCTGAAGCAGGCCGCCGAGGCCACCCCGCAATCGCAGACCGACAAGCGCATCGCTTAAGGAGCAGACATCATGGCTACCGCAGCGAAGATCGGAATCGGCAGCGCGATCAACCGCGTCGATGGCGTCGAGAAGGTCACCGGCACGGCGCGCTACGCCGCCGAGCATCCAGTGGAGAACCTGCTGTACGGCTACATCGTCGAGGCCGCGATCGCCAAAGGGCGGATCGTCAATATCGGTGAGGAAGCTGCGCGCGCCGTGCCCGGCGTCGTCGAGGTCATCACGCACCTCAACCGGCCGCACGTCGCCTGGACCGACCACAGCTACCAGGACGAGCTGAAAATCCCCGGCTCGCCATTCCGGCCACTCTACGATGACCGCATCCAGTTCAGCCAGCAGCCCATCGCGCTGGTGCTGGCCGAGACGTTCGAGGCAGCGCGCTACGCCGCCAGCCTGGTCGAGGTCGCCTACGAGGCGGAGGCGCACAATACCGACTTCGAGGTTGCGGTCGGCGATAAGTACGTGCCGAAGAAAAAGCGCAGCGGCTACATGGCGCCGAAAAACCGCGGGGACGCGGCACAGGCGTTCGCGGACGCTCCGCTGAAGGTGGCCGGCGACTACCGGCTCGCGCCGGAACACCATAATCCCATGGAGATGTTCGGCTCCACTGTCGAATGGCACGGCGACGGTAGCATCACCGTGTGGGATAAGACCCAAGGTTCGCAGGGGGTGCATGCCTACCTTGCCAGCGTCTTCGGCTTTTCGAAAAAGAAGGTACGCGTGCTCAACCCCTATGTCGGCGGCGCCTTCGGCTCGGGCCTGCGGCCACAGCATCAGGTGTTCCTGGCGGTCCTTGCCGCCAAGATGCTGGAACGCTCGGTCCGGGTCACGATGACCCGCAATCAGATGTTCAGCCACGCCTATCGCCCCCAGGCGATCCAGAGCATCGCGCTGGGCGCGGAGACGACCGGTAAGCTCACCGCGATCCGCAACGAGGCGACCACCTCCACCTCGCGCTACGAAGACAATATGGAGAACGTCGTCACCTGGGGGCTGATGAATTACGACTGCCCCAATGCCGACGCAGAATATACCGTCGCTCAGATCGATACGGCGACATCGGCGGACATGCGCGCGCCGGGGGCTGCGACCGGCATGACGCTGTTCGAGATCGCGATTGACGAGATGGCCTATGTCGCCAAGGTCGATCCGCTCGAGTTCCGGCTCGTCAACTACTCGCCCATCGATGCGATGAACGGAACGCCATACACCAGCAAGGCGTTGCGAGAGGCGTTTCGCGAAGGGGCCGAGGCGTTCGGATGGAGCGAGCGCTCGGCCGAGCCGCGCTCGATGCGCGATGGCAAGGAGCTGGTCGGCTGGGGCTGCGCGACCGGCATGTGGGACGCGCAATTTTCCAAGACGTCCGCGAGCGCGAAGCTCACGGCCAACGGACATCTGGAAGTAGCGTGCGCGACGTCGGACATCGGCACCGGCAGCTACACGGTGATGACCCTGGTCGCCGCCGACACGCTAGGTCTGCCCCCTGAGAAGATCACCGCCAAGCTGGGCGACTCCGACCTGCCGACCGCCCCGGTCGAAGGGGGGTCGTGGGGGGCGGCATCGTCCGGCGCGGCGGTGCAGCTCGCGTGTCAGGCGGTCGGCAAGAAGCTCCTGAAGGCGGCCGGGAAGATCGCCGGCGAACCGCTGGGCGGAGCGAGAATAGACGATGTGCTGTTTGAGGACGGCTGCATCGTGTTGAAGGACGTGCCGACGGTCCGCGTGCCATTCGGCGATGCGATGCGTGCCGCCGATCTGACGGAGATCGAAGAGGAAGCAACCGCTGCTCCCGGATTCCGCGACATGTGGAAAGGCCTCCACAAGTCAAAGAACACCCACAGCGCCATCTTCGCGGAGGTGAAGGTGGACGAGGAGCTGGGCGTGATCCGCGTCACCCGCATCGTCGATGCGGTCGCCGCCGGCCGCATCATCAACCCGAAGACGGCGCGCAGCCAAATCATTGGCGGCGTGGTGATGGGCATGGGCATGGCGCTCCACGAGGAGACCTTCCCCGACCACCGGCTGGGACGGTGGATGAACCACAACTTCGGCGAATACCATGTGCCCGTGCATGCCGACATTCACGATATCGAAGTGATCTTCGTCGATGAACCCGATTCCGAAGTGACCCCGCTCGGGGTCAAAGGGCTTGGCGAGATCGGCATCGTCGGCACCGCTGCTGCGATTGCTAATGCGATCTATCACGCGACTGGTAAGCGGGTGCGGTCCCTGCCGATTACGATCGATAAAATCTTGGGCTGATTAGCCGAAGTCAGCATCCGCCGTGCCGGGTCTATAGCCGGTCTCAGCCATTCTCCGGTTCTTGACCCGGCTTGTAGGTGGGTTTTGCTGGCGGAACGATATAGCTCAACGTAACGATCCCCGCGACGATCAGTCCAGCACGCCAATTCCAGAATGCCAGGATGAAGGCTGTCCAATAGGCTCCGGCGGTGACGGCGAATTTGAGGGTTGTTCGCCTGAGGTAGGCGTCCGTCAGGCGCTGGTCTGAAAGCCCCCTCGCGATTGCATAGACCCAACGCACGAACCACCACGTCGCCGGCGCCGCTGCCACGCCCAGATAGGCCAAAACGGCGGTCTTGCTTTCCGCGTCACCGCCAAGATGCTCGATGAGCGGCCGCGCAGGAAATGGCGTGATGCTGACAGCGGCAAGAAAGCCGATGCTGAGCAGATTGTAGCCATGATCGGTTTTTTGCAGAAGCTTGCCGGTGAAGTGGCTGGAAGCCCAGTAAAGACCGATCAGGATCACGCTAAGGGCGTAGGCCGCATATTCCGGTGCCAGCTTTAGGTATGCCGCTGCCAGGTCGCCGTCAGTCGGCTCTGGTGCGTGTAGTTCGGTCACCGGGAGGGTGATGGCAATTGCCAGCACCGCGTCCATGAATGCCTCAAGGCGGTCCGATTTGCGTTCGGTTGCTTTGAGAGAGGATGTCGCCATCTGACGCTACAGCATTTCGAGTGGGCGACGGCCCGCTGGCCGGGGAAATGCCGCATCGAGTGTCGCAAGGTCGGCGTCGGAGAGGACGATATCTGCGGCAGCGCGGTTCTCCCGCACATGTGCAATCGAACTCGCTTTCGGGATGGCGATAAGGCCATCGTGGCGCAACGTCCAGGCAAGTGCGACCTGCGCAGGGGTTGCTCCAACCTGGGCCGCTACTTTGTCGAGGGCGGGATGGCTTGTGAGGCGTCCCTGCTCGACGGGACTATACGCCATCACTGGCACTTTGTGCTGGGCGAGCCACGGCAACAGGTCCAACTCAGGGCCTCGACGGACGAGATTGTAGAGGATCTGATCGGTCACGCAGCCATCTCCGCCGGCAGCGACAAGCTCTTCCATATCGTCGGTATCGAGATTGCTGACACCCCAGTGTCGGATCTTTCCTGCCGATTTGAGCGCCTCCAATGCCTCCACTGTCTCAGCGAGCGGCACCGATCCCCGCCAATGGAGAAGGTAGAGGTCCAGCCGGTCGGTGCCGAGCCGCTTCAGGCTCGCCTCGCACGCACCGGCAAGGCGGGAGCGCGATGCGTTCTGCGGATATGCCTTGCTGACGAGGTACAACTGGTCGCGAACGCTGCCCAGCGCCTTGCATATCAGCGTTTCCGCCGCACCATCGCCATACATTTCGGCGGTATCGATGAGCGTCATGCCCAGTTCGACACCGGCGCGTAGCGCGGCGATCTCATCGGATCGGCGCTCGGCACGTTCGCCCATCTTCCAGGTGCCTTGACCCATTGAAGGAACCACTTCCCCGCCGGGCAATGTCACGTGTTTCATGTGCTTTCGTCCTATGAGATGAGTTCGACTGTTCGGTCGCGGGAGGCGGATTGGCAGATGACCACCATGTAACGATCATATCGCGGCTGGCCATCGATCGAGTGCCATTTTGGCGATAGAGAGCAGTTCGTTGATCGTAGCGCCGTCGCGCGCCTGAACGGACATGCCTTCCATGACCGTATTGATGAATTTGCCTAGCACGGCCGGATCGGTGTTGGCCGCAAGCTCGCCCTGCGCGGCGCCGCGTTGCAGACGCTCGATCAGGAGGGCCTCCGCCGCGATACGCTTGTCGCGCAGCAGGCATTCGATGGCGGCGGACGCCGGCGAAACGGCTGCCGCTGCCGAATACATGAAGCAGCCGGCCGGCGTTCCAGGTTCCGAGAATGATGACGCCGCTCGTTCCAGCAGGCCTTTGACGGCCTCGTAGGTGGACAACGCCGGATCGTTGATGGGTGCATAGAGGTGGACGCTGAACGTCGCGGCGTAGCGCTCGATCACCGCCGCAAACAGCCCCGCCTTGTTGTCAAACGCTGCATAGAGACTGGCGGCGGCGACGCCAGTCTCCGCCACCAGATCGGCCATCGATGTCGCCTCGTAGCCGCGCTGCCAGAACAGCCGCACCGCCTTGTCGAGCGCAGCGTCAGTGTCGAACACACGAGGGCGACCTGCGCGGCGACGGGCTTTCGTCTCTGTCATCTCTGGTGCACGATATGGAACGATCGATAAATAATATCTTGAAACTGGTGGTCCGCTCCCTTACAGAACGATCATTCAATAATCAAGGAGTTTCCAATGAGCCGCATCGTCCGTATCCACGAATATGGCGACGCCAGCGTCCTCAGGATTGAAGATGTGGCAGTCCCCGCGCCCGCGGCCGACGAAGTGCAGATCGCGGTGAAGGCGATAGGCATAAACCGCGCCGAGGTGATGTTCCGCAACCATGCCTACCTTCAGAATGCCGAGTTCCCGAGCCGCCTTGGCTATGAGGCTGCCGGCACTGTCGTTACGGTCGGCACGGACGTGACCGGGTTCGCGGAAGGCGAAGCCGTCAGCGTCATCCCCCCGCTCGATATCGCGCGCTGGGGCACTTATGGCGAGGTCGCCAACGTGCCCGCCCGCCTCGTCGTCAAGCATCCGGCGGCGCTGTCGTTCGAGGAAGCGGCGGCCGTGTGGATGCAGTATGTCACCGCCTGGGGTGCGCTGGTGGAGCAGGCGAAACTCGGCGAGGGCGATTTCGTCATCGTCACTGCTGCCTCCAGCAGCGTCGGCCTTGCTGCCTTCCAGATTGCGCGGATGGTCGGCGCGACGGTAATCGCGACGACGCGTACCGGCGCCAAGCGCCAGGCCCTGATCGATGCCGGTGCACATCATGTCGTCGCGACCGGGGAAGAGGATCTGGTAGCGAGGGTGATGGAGATAACCGATGGTCAGGGTGCGCGCGTGGTGCTCGATCCGGTTGGAGGCCCGTCGTTCGAGCCGCTGACCGAGAGCATGGCACGCGGCGGCATCCTGCTCGAATATGGCGCGCTCAGCGGCGAACCGACGCCGTTCCCGTTGTTCTCCGTGCTGGGCAAGAGCCTCACGCTCAAGGGGTATCTCTACAGCGAGATCGTCTCGGACGATGCCGCCCTCGATCGCGCCAAGGCGTTCATCGTGGCGGGTCTGGAATCGGGCGCGCTCAAGCCGCGGATCGCGCGCACTTTCCCGCTCGACGCCATCCAGGACGCTCACCGCTTCCTCGAATCGAACGACCAGATCGGCAAGGTCGTCGTTACGGTCTGACCGGCATACCGGGGGGAGTGAGCGCCTTCCCCGACAGAGGATCGGACCCTCGGCGCCCATGCCAAGGCTGCTCGTGGCGCAGGCTTGAGAGCATGACCGGAACCTCGCCCGATTAGAAAAACGCCCGGCTCTGTGCAGGATTGAAACTCCCCCCCTGTATAGTATGCTGGAGCGATTTGTCGGGAAAACGCGATGCCACATTCATCAGAGGACAAGAAGCGAGCCATCACACGCTTGCGGCGTATCAAGGGTCAGGCGGACGCTCTGGAACGCGCGATCGAAGCGGGGGCCGATTGCGCTCCCCTGCTGCAGCAAATTGTCGCCATGCGTGGTGCGACAAATGGACTGATGGCAGAAGTGATGCAGAGTCATCTCAGGGAAACATTCGGTGCGGGCGCAGATCGGGCCGTCGGAGGCGCAGGTGGCGATCACGATGACGGCGTGGAGGGCGTAATGAAGATTCTGCGTACTTATCTTAAATGACAATTTCAGGCTCATTTTCTTGCCCGTGTTCTCCCGCACTTAGTGACCGTTTGAGAATGGCTTGGCAGGCCTTGGGCGGAGTGATTCAAGCTCGGGATGTGGACCCGAGAGACGCGTGGGCGGATGGCCGAGCTTGCCCGCAAGACGAAGCGCTACCCGTCTGACCTGACGGACGAGGAGTGGAAGCGGATCGAACCGCTGATGCCGAAGCCGCCGAGGCGGGGCCGGAAGCCCTCGGTTGACCTGCGCGAGGTGCTGAACGCGATCCGCTACCTGGCGCGCTCGGGCGGTGGCTGGCGGATGCTGCCGATCCACTTCGGGCCGTGGCAGACGGTGTACTGGTGGTTCCGGCGCTTCGTCCGGCGCCTGCTGTTCCGGACCATCCACGACGTGGCCTTGATGCTGGACCGCGAGGCAGCGGGGCGGGAGGCAAGCCCTTCAGGGGGCGTGCTGGACAGCCAGACGGTCAAGGCGCCCTTCGCCGAAGTTCGGGGCTACGACGGAGGCAAGCGCATCGTCGGGCGCAAGCGCCACGTCGCCGTGCACACGGACGGGCGGTTGCTGATGGTGAACCTCACGTCTGCCGATGTGTCGGACAGCGCCGGTGCACAGACCATCCTGGCCGCCATCCGCCGCCGCTGGCCCTGGCTGAAGCACCTCTTCGCGGATGCGGGCTACGACCGGACGACGCTGATGGACAAGGCCGCTTTCCTCGATTTCGTCGTTGAGATCGTCAGGCGCTCCGATCCGAAGGGGTTCCACATCCTCCCGCGCCGCTGGGTGGTGGAGAGGACGTTCGGCTGGATGATCCGCTGGCGGCGCCTGGTCCGCGACTACGAGCAGCGCCTCGACGTCTCCGAGGCCATGATCCACGTCGCCATGGGTGCCCTCCTCCTGCGAAGGGTCGCCCATCGCTGATTTCTCAAACAGTCACTTAGAAGCCAGCCCCTGCTGCCTTCTCTGGTTTGAGATCCTCGTTAGGACACCTCTTGTATACTGCTATGGAGTATGATAAAGATACTCCCTACTAGTATGAGAATGTCGACGAATTTGCGCTGACGCAACGGCCTCGCACCAGCAATCAGTTTAACTCAACGAGGGTATCCCAACATGAAATCTCGCGCCGCTGTAGCCTTCGAGGCGGGCAAGCCACTCGAAATCGTCGAGATCGATGTCGCCCCACCCCGGAAAGGCGAAGTCCTCATACGGGTGACGCACACCGGTGTGTGCCACACCGACGCGTACACGCTGGCGGGGAGTGATCCGGAGGGTGTTTTCCCGGTGGTTCTGGGCCACGAGGGCGCGGGCATCGTTGTCGAGGTCGGTGAAGGCGTCACCAGCGTCGGGCCGGGCGATCACGTGATTCCGCTCTACACCGCCGAGTGCGGCAAGTGCGACTTCTGCCTGTCGGGCAAGACCAACCTGTGCGTCGCTGTCCGCGAAACGCAGGGCAAGGGCTTGATGCCCGATGGGACCACCCGCTTTTCGTACAATGGTCAGCCCCTCTATCATTACATGGGCTGTTCAACCTTCAGTGAATATACTGTCGTCGCCGAAGTCTCGCTCGCCAAGATCAATCCCGAGGCAAACCCCGAACATGTCTGCCTGCTCGGCTGCGGCGTCACGACCGGCATCGGCGCAGTCCACAATACCGCCAAGGTCCAGCCCGGAGACTCGGTGGCCGTGTTCGGCCTCGGTGGCATCGGCCTCGCGGCGATTCAGGGTGCGCGCCAGGCGAAGGCGGGTCGCATCATCGCCATCGACACCAATCCGTCCAAGTTCGAGCTGGCACGCCAGTTCGGTGCGACCGAGTGCATCAACCCCAAGGACCATGACAAGCCCATCCAGCAAGTGCTGATCGAGATGTCGGGCTGGGGCATCGATCATACCTTCGAGTGCATCGGCAACGTCCACGTCATGCGCGCCGCGCTTGAAGCAGCGCACCGTGGCTGGGGTCAGTCGATCGTGATTGGCGTTGCCGGCGCGGGCGAGGAAATCTCCACCCGCCCATTCCAGCTCGTCACGGGCCGCGTATGGAAGGGGTCCGCTTTCGGTGGCGTCAAGGGACGGACACAGCTCCCCGGCATGGTCGAGGACGCGATGAGAGGCGATATCGATCTGGCCCCATTCGTAACCCACACGATGGGTTTGGAGGAGATCAACGAGGCCTTCGCACTGATGCACGAAGGCAAGTCGATCCGCACGGTCATTCACTACTGACCCGCCGATCCGAAGCGGCGCGAGGCGCTCGGATCGACAACTCGGCCGTCATCATGGCCCGACCCCGGCCATGATGAAGCGCGCTCTGGCAAATGGGCAACGCGTCGCGATGCGGTAACAAGCGCCGAAGTGCGGTCGTTACATGCCGATAGCGGCACGGACCAGGGCCGCCTGGCCCAGGCGCTTACCAGCAGAGTGTGTGTGGCCTCGTCGCGCGACCCAACGGGAAAAATGGTTTTTTCGTAACCTTTGTCTAATGCTGGAAAAATATTTCAAAGGTGCCGAACATCGGGCCAGCCTGGCCGTCGAATGTATTGAGTCGGAAATGCATTCATCTGTTACCCGACTGTGATGAACCACGGGCCGCACGGGCGTATAGGGCAGGAAGACTGAATTGAAGAGCAAGGATATTCACGCGACGACGCCGGCCACCGATCATGGGCATACAGGGCCGCCCGCTTGCGTGCAGGTTCGCGGCGCGCGCCAGAATAACCTCAAAAATATTGACGTCGATGTACCGCGCGACGCCTTCGTGGTGTTCACCGGCATATCGGGCTCGGGCAAGTCATCGCTCGCGTTCGGCACCCTTTATGCCGAAGCCCAGCGGCGTTATCTGGAATCGGTTGCGCCCTATGCCCGTCGCCTGATCGACCAGGCCGGCGTGCCGGAGGTCGACGCGATCGACGGTTTGCCGCCTGCGGTCGCGTTGCAGCAGCAGCGCGGCTCGGCCAACGCGCGATCCTCGGTCGGCAGCGTGACGACGCTCTCCAGCCTGGTGCGGATGCTCTATTCGCGCGTCGGCGAATATCCGCGCCATCAACCCATGCTCTATGCGGAGGATTTCTCCCCCAACACCGTGACCGGGGCCTGCCCGACATGCCACGGGATCGGGCGCGTCTATGACGCGACTGAGGCGACGATGGTACCCGACGATACACTCACCATTCGCGAGCGGGCAATCGCCGCATGGCCTCCGGCGTGGCACGGCCAAAACCTGCGCGATATTCTTGTGTCGCTTGGTTATGACGTCGATACGCCATGGCGCGATCTGCCAAAGAAGGATCGCGACTGGATCCTCTTCACTGAAGAGGCGCCGACGGTGCCGGTCTATGCGGGCCTGACGCCCGAACAGACCCGGACGGCGCTCAAGCGCCGCATGGAGCCGAGCTACCAGGGCACCTTCACCGGCGCGCGCCGCTATGTGCTGGAAACCTTCGCCAACACTAAAAGCGCGCTGATGAAGAAGCGCGTCTCGCAATATATCATCGGCCGCGATTGCCCGACCTGCGACGGCAAGCGCCTGAAGCGCGAAGCCCTGTCGGTCAAATTCGCCGGCCTCGACATTGCCGAGTTCGGCGACCTGACGGTGCTCAAGCTGAAGGACTTGCTGATGCCCGTCGCGCATGGCGCGTATGGGGCGGTCTCCGCCCCCTCAAAGGGCCATGTTCTGGAAAAAGCGGCCCGCGATGCAGCGGTCGAACAACGGGTTGCGGCGGGCGGCTCTGCGCACAAGAGCGCGCCCGACGTACGCCGCACGCCCAATCTCTCCGACGAGAAGCGGATCGCCGCCCAACGCCTTGCCTGCGAATTGATCGAGCGGCTAGAGCCGCTGATCGATCTTGGCCTTGGCTACATTTCGCTCGACCGCAGCACGCCGACGCTCTCCTCCGGAGAGTTGCAGCGCTTGCGGCTTGCCACGCAATTGTCGTCACAGCTTTTCGGCGTGGTCTATGTGCTTGACGAGCCTTCGGCAGGGTTGCACCCGGCAGATGGCGAAGCCTTGCTCACCATCCTCGAGCGTCTCAAGGCGGCGGGCAACTCCCTGTTCGTCGTCGAACATGATCTCGACGTGATCCGCCGCGCGGAATGGCTCGTCGATGTCGGGCCAGGAGCCGGGGAAAAGGGCGGTGAAGTCCTCTACAGCGGGCCGATAGAGGGGCTTGCCGACGTCGAGACTTCGATCACCCGCCGCTACCTGTTCGCAGAGCCGCTCCGCAGTGAGCGCACACCGCGCGATCCCAAGGCATGGCTACGCCTGGAAGGGATCAGGCGGAACAATCTCCATGGTCTCGACGTAGAGTTTCCCATCGGCTGCTTCACCGCTGTCACCGGCGTTTCGGGATCGGGCAAATCCAGTCTTGTCAGTCAGGCGCTGCCCGAGCTCGTCACGGAACACCTCGGCAGCTCCCCCGTGGCCGAGGAGGAGGATATCGATCCGCTGCTCGATGTTGCGCAGAACGACACTGAAGGACGCATTGTTGCAGGCATGGAGCATGTTCGCAGGCTGGTGCGGGTCGATCAGAAACCGATCGGCCGCACGCCGCGCTCGAACCTATCCACCTACAGCGGCATGTTCGACCATGTGCGACGGATCTTCGCTGATACGCCGCTCGCCCGCCGGCGGCACTACAGCCCGGGAAGGTTCTCGTTCAACGTCGCGCAAGGCCGCTGCCCTGTGTGCGAGGGCGAGGGATACGTCATGGTGGAGCTGCTGTTCCTGCCGAGCGTTTTTGCCCCGTGCTCGACCTGTCATGGCTCTCGCTACAACCCGCAAACGCTCGAAGTCGAATGGAACGGGCGCAATATCGCCCAGGTGCTCGAACTGACGGTCGACGATGCGTGCGATTTCTTCGCTGGCGAGGCATCTGTGATGCGCTCCCTAGACGTGTTGCGGGAGATCGGTCTTGGCTATCTGAGGCTCGGTCAGCCGGCGACCGAGCTGTCTGGCGGGGAGGCGCAGCGCATCAAGCTGGCGACTGAACTGCAACGCGCTCAACGCGGCAACACGATCTACATCCTCGACGAGCCAACTTCGGGGCTTCACCCCTCCGATGGCGACCGGCTGATGCAACACCTGCAGGGCCTCGTAGACGCCGGCAATACCGTCGTAGTCGTCGAACATGACATGCGCGCCATCACACAGGCGGACTGGATCATCGACCTGGGACCGGGGGCCGGGGAAGATGGGGGCCGTATCGTTGCCAGCGGCGTCCCTGGCGCCGTTGCGGAAGCGGAAGGCAGTCTCACCGCCCGCTATCTCAAGGCGGCGCTGTAGGTCGTAAATCTGGCCGAACGCACGTTCGATCAGGTGCATCTCAACCACACGTTGGAATGGGTCGAATCTGGAAGCGGGAGCCGGCGATGTGTCACCGCGGTTGACGCGGCTTAGGGTTTGAGTGCCCGTCAGGTGCGCCGTGTTCGTGTGATACGCGGCGTGGTGGATGGCCAATCGCTGGCCATCCGCCACGCTTGCTTTGTGCGGACCTTCTCCAGGGAGAGGGCCCTCACATGGTTCGTCGAAACGCCCCGTCTTAATTCCCTGCTGCGAGCGCTGCGCCTACACCTTCTGCGATTTCCTCAACGAGTTTGGCACAGAAGGCGGGCAAATCATTGGGATCGCGGCTGGTAACAAGGCCGTTGTCGACCACGACTTCCTCATTGGTCCATGCACCGCCGGCGTTCTCGATATCGACCTTCAGCGTCGGGTAGGACGTCAAGGTGCGACCCTTAAGCACGCCCGCCTCGATCAATGTCCAGGGTGCATGGCATATAGCCGCAACAGGTTTTTTCTGATCGAAGAAAGCCCGGATGAAACCAATTGCCTCGACGCTGCCGCGCAGCTTGTCGGCACCGACAGTCCCTCCGGGCACAACAAGTCCGTCGAAATCGTCGGCTTTGACCTCGGAAAACGTCTTGTCGATAGTATAGCTGCCGCCCTCGTCAAGATCGCTATTGACTGTGCGAGCCTTGCCCGGTTCAAAACTGACCACGGTCACTTTGCCACCAGCGTCCTCGACAGCTTGCTTGGGCTTCGAGAATTCTGGTTCTTCCGTCCCGCGGGGTGCGATCAGAATGGCAACTGATTTGCCTTCCAAAGTCATAATTAATTTCCTATTCCGTCGAAGACTAAGGTCAGGTGCTTGGCTTGAGCACGACCTTCGTCCAACCAGCATCGCGCTCGTCGAAATGCTTGTAGGCGTCTGGTGCCTGATCAAGCGGCAGTCGGTGCGAGATGATTTGGGCAGGATTGGCCCGGTTTTGCTCGATAAGCTTCATCAGTCGCCGGTTGTAGTGCTTCACATTGCACTGGCCGGTGCCGATCTTCTGGCCCTTGAACCAGAAGTTGCCGAAGTCGAACGCCATCTTGCCTTCCTTCTGGAGATCGTCGGGCGCGTTCGGGTCTTCCGCAATGAACACGCCGACGACGCCGATTCCGCCGGTGGCCTTCGTGCTTTTGACGAGGCAGTTCATCGTGTAATTGCTGCGCTCCTTGCCGTGGCGATCGCAACACTGATATCCGACCGCCTCGACCCCCCGGTCGGTCCCGAGGCCGCCGGTCGCGTCAAGGATCTGCTGGGCGGGATCGCCCTTGCGCATGTCGATCGGAATAGCGCCCATCGCCTCGGCCAGTTTCAGGCGGTCATCGTGAGAATCGACCACGAAGATCTGAGAGGCACCGCGGATTTCGGCTGAGTGCGCGGCCATTAAACCGACCGGACCGGCGCCGTAGATCGCGATGCTTTCGCCAGGCAGGAAACCTGACAGTTCGACGCCATGCCAACCCGTCGGGAAGATGTCGGAGAGCATGACATAGTCATCCTCCTTCTCTTTGGCGTTCTCGGGCAGCTTCAGACAATTGAAGTCCGCATAAGGAACGCGCATCAACTCGGCCTGACCGCCTTGCCACGGCCCCATCTCGGCAAAGCCATACGCTGCGCCGGCGGTTCCGGGGTTGGTCGTGAGGCAAAAACCCGTCAGACCGCGTTCGCAATTTTCGCAAAACCCGCAACCCACGTTGAACGGCATACAGACGCGATCGCCCTTCTTGATCCGATCTACGGCAGCGCCGACCTCGATGACTTCACCAAGGTTTTCGTGACCAAAAACCCTGCCCTTCTCGAAGCTGGTACGGCCCTCGTACATGTGAAGGTCAGACCCGCAAATGTTGGTGGTGGTCACCCGAATGATCACATCGGTCGGTTTCTCGATCTTGGGATCGTCGATGGTATCCACGGAAACGTCTTTGGGTCCGTTGTATACGACAGCTTTCATGGACTTTTCCTTTCGTAGCGCTGCTCAAGACGTCATCAAGTCTAGGGCTTGCTGATGATCCGGTCCAGCGCAACGGCGAAGGAACGTACCTGACGTGCCCCCGTAGAAGCAGTCCGCCGGTTATGTGAACCGGCGGACTGCTGGTCTGCGCCTCAACGTCTCCGGTCTGGTCCGGCGCGGGCGTCATGGGAGGAGTGAATCAGACGGCGAAACCCACCGCCAGCACAATCACCCCTGTCCTGACAGGATCAGCCCGCGACCTGCGGCCGGTAGGTGTGCTGCGGGTTCCTCCAGTCGATCCCGTCCAGCATGTAGGCCAGCTGCGCCGACGAGATGGACACGGCGCCATCCGCGGGGGGGGGCCACAGGAAGCGTCCCCGCTCCAGCCGCTTGGCGTAAAGCGACATGCCGAGCCCGTCATGCCAGACAATCTTAACCAGGTCGCCGCGCTTGCCGCGGAATACGTAGAGATCCCCGGCGTGCGGGTCGCGCCCGAGGGCCTGCTGCACCTGCAGCGCCAGCCCGTTCATGCCGCGGCGCATGTCGGTGTGGCCCACCGCCAGCCAGACCCGCACACCGGAGGGGACGGGGATCACCGCCGCAGCACCGACAGCACGCGCCGCAGCGCCGCCGCGTCCACGTCCGCCCCCACCCGCACACAGGTGCCGTCCGGCAGTGCGATCTCGATCCGCGGGTCCGTCGCCGCCGCGGGCGCACCAAGCCCGGGCGGCACGGCGTCGCTCACCTGCAGGGGCAGAAACACCGGCTCCCGAGGATCAGCCACCGCAAGCCGTCCCTGCCGCAGCTGACGCCGCCAGTACCACAGCAACCCGCGGCTGATGTCGTGCCGCCGGGCCACCTCCGACGTCCGCGCTCCAGGCTGCGCCGCCTCGGCCAGCATGCGCAGCTTGTCCTCGGCACACCAGCGCCGCCGCCGCTCCACCCCGGTGATGATCTCCATCCTGCCCCGCCCTTTGCGTCGCCCTTACGAGCGTCACTAAGGTCAGCGATCATCACCCCTTAAAACAGGCGGCCCTCGGCGGATGGGTACGAAGGAACTCGCATCTTTCCAACTGATCTCAGAGTCCTGAACCGCCTGATGCCTGAAAGGTTCCTTCCCGTTCGGCAGTTTTCGAACCGATTTTCGGCGGCTTTTCGATTTCTTGGGCCGGGAAGGTCTAAAAAGCGGCGGATTGATGCACTCAAGAAATCCCTGCGAAAACAACGGCGCCATGACGGCGCAGTGCATAGACGCAGCCTTATCAGCAGCACCATCAAAAGCGGTATAAGCGCAAAAAGATAAGGCCATCCACTATCGCGGATGGCCTGCCGTATTGCTTCTATTGAGTTCAGAAGCAGGCCCGTCCATTCCAGAGGGCAGACGTCCCAAACCGTACAGTCGAACGGCAGCTTGGGGTGCCGACCGCTCCGCTATTTCGCGGCCAGCAGGGTGAACTTGTGAATCTGCGGCGGTTCAGAAAACAGTTCTTCTGCCTTGTCCATCAGTGCGGCGGCAACCTTGCCGTCAAGATGGGCCTGCCGATCCTCCTCTGTGTCGAACGTATCGAAGATCGCGTACGCACCGGGACCTTCCTCGATCGCATACCAAGTCAGAGTGCCCGCCTCAGCTTGAACGAGCGGCAATGCCGAGGTCAGGAAATTGGCGACATCGCGCTCTTTCCCGGGCTTGGCCTTCAGTGGTACATACAGGGCAAGTTTGGGCATAAATGACTCCTCAAGTGAAGCGGACAGATATTATTCGGCAAAGTAACGGACGAGCGGGCCGGTAGGTTTCCCATGAGGCGGAGCACACGCGGCCCCGCCTCTTCGTCGAAATCAGAACTGCTGTGCGGTCGGCCGGATGACGATCGCGTTGACGTCGACGTCATCAGGTTGTTCGACAGCGAACGCGATAGCACGCGCCACCGATGCCGCCGGGATGGCCTGCTTGTAGAAGTCCAGCACCGTCTCGGCAGCCGCGCCAGAGGTCGTGAACTTCAAATCGCTTTCGACAGCTCCAGGCTCGATTGACGTGACCCGGACCTTTTCCCCCACCTCGTGGCGCAAGCCCTCGCTGATCGCGCTGACGGCGAACTTGGTGCCGGAGTAGACCGTGCCGCCCGGTGCGAAGACCTTGATGCCCGCAACCGAGCTCAAGTTGATGATGTGACCGCTGCCCTGCTCGAGAAAACCGGGAAGGGCCGCCGCGATGCCGTAGAGCGTACCCTTCAGATTGACGTCGATCATCTGGTCCCACTCGTCGGTGTTGACCTCGGCCATCGGACGGATCGGCATCAGCCCGGCGTTGTTGATCAGCACGTCGAGGCGGCCGAAGTCGGCAATGATTGCGGCGACGACGGACTGGACCGCCGATTTGTCGGTCACGTCCAGCGCGTAGCTACGTGCCGTGCCGCCAATTGCGGCGATGTCCGCGACGACCTCGTCGAGCCTGTCCTTGCGCCGCGCGGCGATGGCCACCTTGGCGCCGCGTTCCGCGAGAAGACGCGCGGTTTCCGCGCCGATGCCGGTGCTGCCGCCGGTAATGAGAACAACCTTGCCTTCGATACCCTTGGTCATGACTGTATTCCTTCAAGTCAGTTGTTGATTTTTCGCCGGATCGCGGCCCCGCGCCAGCGATAGGCGCGTAGATGAATGAGGCCCA
Source organism: Roseomonas sp. KE2513 (assembly GCF_016107305.1). Taxonomy (GTDB): domain Bacteria; phylum Pseudomonadota; class Alphaproteobacteria; order Acetobacterales; family Acetobacteraceae; genus Roseomonas. The sequence continues at coordinate 48,036 of NZ_RCVR01000014.1, read as the reverse complement.
AGAGCCCCGCGCGAAGCGCAGGTGCCAACAGGCCGGTCATCCGCAACACGTCTGTGTCGAACGCCTTTACAAGCCGTGCCGTACCCACCCATTCTTCAGGCTTGCCCATTGGCACCATCCTCAGGTTGACGAGACGGGGTTGAGGACAAACGCGGCGCGCTCGGACAGATCGCCGATCTGAGAGAGGTAGTTCTGGAAGTGGGGCGTTGCACGGTGGGCGGCGACTGCATCCGCGTCCGCGTACAGCTCGTCGAGCACGAAACGATTCGGATCGCTCTGGTCCTGCCAGAGATCGTAGCGCAAATTGCCCGGTTCGGCACGGCTTGGCTTTAGCATGGCGTCGAGCAGAGCGCGCAGGCGGTCGACGGTATCCGCACGGGCGGTTAGGACGGCGACGATCTTCACGTTGGCGGTCATGGCACCATAACCTGTCCTGGTTATATCCGAAGCGGGGCGCATCCTGAGCGCCCCGCCCGTCATCCTGGTACTCACGCAGCGGCGCAATCGAGGGCTTCGATCAACGCGTCGGCCATGGCCCGGTCCGACGCGGGATTCTGACCCGTGATCAGTTCCCGGTCCACGACGACATTCGAAGCGAAGTTCTTGTCGGTGACAGAGACGTCGCCACCGGCCGACCGCAGCGCCTTTTCCATGTCGAAGTAGAGTTCGCCCCTCAGCACTTGCTCCTCGGCGATCTTTTCCTCGCTCGCCGAAAAGACTGTCATGCGGTAACCCGCGTAGATCCAGTCTCGCGCCAGGTCGGCCGCCCCGGCGTCATCGCCTTCCTCCAGCGCCTTGCGGAAGGCCGGAGCATCGTCGAGCGCGGCGACAACGACCACCGGTCCGTGGCAGAGGAGCGCGGTCGGCTTGGCCGCCGCGTGAAAGTGACGGAGGATCGTGCCCGCATCGCGGTCCTGCATCAGATCGACGATGGGCGCGTGACCTCCCGGCACGAACACGCCAACGAAGCCGTCCAGACCCTCGTCGACGACCGATTTCAGCGTGCGGACGTCGTTCATGGCCGGGTGGCTGGCGAAGAAGTCCTTGGCGCGCTGGTATGCCGCCTCATCACCGCCGAAGTGGTCCTTCGTGTCGGAGCCGGCGTCGATGTGCGGCTTGGTCCCGTTGGGCGTAGCGAGAACAATATCATAGCCGGCGTCGAGCAGTGCCAGCGCGGGGACTGCCGTCTCGTTGAGATACTGACCGACCGTTGCGGTACTGCCGCTACGCAGACCGAGCTGTGTCGCGTTCGATCCAAGAACGAGAACCTGACCCTTGCTCATCTGAACCTCCATGTTCGCGGCGCCCGTCGCCGATGGATGGGAAATGGGCCTCGTTGATATATTCTAGAAGTTTATCTTTCTAATGTTAGATATACTTCTCACAGGATGACTGCATGCGCTACGATCTAAACCTGCTGCCGATCTTCGTCGCGTTGATGGAGGAGCGCAGCGTCACGCGGGCTGCCGAGCGCATGGGCATGACGCAGCCCGCCCTCTCTAACGCCTTGTTGCGTCTGCGACAGATGCTTCAGGACCAGCTGTTCGTACGCGAGCGCTATGGCATCCGGCCGACCCCGATCGCGCTTGAACTCTCACCGCTGATCGCCGAGGCACTCGCCCAGCTCGACGACGCGGTCCTCGGTCAGCAGGCCTTCGACCCCGCACACGCCGAACGGCTCTTCACGATCGCGCCGAACGGCTATGTCGAGTTCGTCATCGTCCCCGCTGTCCTGGCGCGCCTGGAGAAGGTCGCGCCCGGCATCAAGCTCCGCCTGACCCCCTTCGGCAACGATCTTGCGGAAACAGGCGTCGTGTCGGGCACGACGGCACTCGTGCTGGGCCGCATCGTCGATCCGCCCGATAACCTCGTCGTCCAGCACCTGATGGATGAAGGCCTCGCTTGCGCGGTCCGCGCCGATCATCCGGCCATCGGCGATGCCATGACGCGCGAGCAGTTCGAGACGATGAAGCATGTCAACATCGTGCCGCCCGGACGGATGCGCGCCGGTTTGTTTCAGACGCTGGCGCAGCAGCAGCTGAAGCGCGACGTCGCGATCTCCGTGACCAACTTCTTCGCGGCAGCCGAGATGGTAGCGGTGACCGACTATTGCGCCACCCTGCCCTCGCTCATCTGCCGACAGCTGATGCACGACCCCCGGCTGAAGGTCCTGCCCGCCCCGGTCGACCTCGGCAGCTTTCCCGTCGAGATGGCCTGGCACGTCCGTTACCGCCACGATCCCGCCCACCGCTGGCTACGGGCGCTGATCGGCGAAGTCATCACCGACTTCAAGGACAAGACGGCAGCAACAGCCATGACGTCGCCAACGTGATGGACTTCATTCGGCCGAGCGACGCCGGTTGAACTTCACAAACATTCCCTAGGGTCAGGACCCATTGATATGAGCGTCGCGATCTGATTCAGGCTCCGCGAGGAGACCGGGATGAGCGACCTGTTTTGGCTAAGGGATGAGCAGATGGAGCGGCTGCGGCCGTTCTTTCCGAAGAGCCACGGCAAGCCTCGAGTGGATGACCGGCGGGTGCTGAGCGGCATCGTGTTCGTCAACCGCAACGGGCTGCGCTGGCGCGATGCTCCTGGCGCGTACGGCCCGCACAAGACGCTGTACAACCGCTGGAAGCGCTGGGGTGAGGCAGGCGTGTTCACGCGCATCATGGAAGGTCTGGCTGCGGTGGGCGCCGAACCCAAAACGGTGATGATCGACGCGACCTACCTGAAGGCGCACCGCACGGCATCGAGCCTGCGGGTAAAAAGGGGGATCTCGGCCGCCTGATCGGACGCACGAAAGGCGGCATGAACACCAAGCTCCATGCCGTCGCCGACGCGAACGGTCGCCCCTTGAGCTTCTTCATGACCGCCGGTCAGGTCAGCGACTACACCGGTGCGGCCGCGCTGCTGGACGACCTGCCAAAAGCGCAGTGGCTGCTCGGCGACCGCGGCTACGACGCCGACTGGTTCAGGGACGCTCTTCAGGCCAAGGGCATCCAGCCTTGCATCCCAGGCCGCAGGTCGCGCAACGAGCCCGTCCGGTACGATAAGCGCCGCTATCGGCGCCGCAGCCGCATCGAGATCATGTTCGGCCGCCTCAAAGACTGGCGCCGCGTCGCCACCCGCTACGATCGCTGCCCTACGGCCTTCTTCTCCGCCATCGCCCTCGCTGCCACCGTCATCTTCTGGCTGTGATCAACGATTCCTGACCCTAGCGGGACGCGGCGACGGCTACTATCGGGATCGTCCATCGAGTAGGGCGCGGCGGATCCAGGTCACTTCGCTATCAGCACTAGAGCACGTCATGGCCGAGCCAACGATGCCTGGGAGTTGAACGTAGCTACGGGGGACGCTGATTGCCTGTTGCTGCCATCTTCCTGAAAGGTTTTGGTTGAGCGGGATTGGAGACGGCGGGCAGCGAGGGGCCTCCAACTGGGCAGAGTGGGGGCGGGGGCGCGTTGCGGATCGTTCACCACAAAGCAGACATCCTGAAGTGGACTTTCTACAGCCTCCTCCCACCCTGTGCAGCGGTAGATCAGCCAAGGCGGATGCGGGCGGAACGGCTTCACCGGTAGCCCCTCATGGCTCGGCGAACCCCATTTCCTCTGCGGCCTCGGTGATGGCCTCGTTCGCGGCGTCGCCGGGATGGACACCGTCGTCATAGGCGTCCCGCCAGAGGCGGTCGGGCAGGTCCAGCAGGCCCACCATAACCCGCCCCGAAATGCGGGCGTTGGCGACACGGAGGAAGCCGTAGAAGCCGAGATGGCCCCCGGCGTACTCGAACAGGCGGTCGTGGGTGTCCCGGGCACCCGGAGTGTGGTGGATCGGTTCCTTGCCGGCGAGCTGGAACGGCTCGGCGGCCGAGCCGCGCGCGGCGACGGTGGTGAAGGCCATGGGGCGATGTCCTCGGGGCGGGTGAGCTGGAGAGGGGAGGCCCAGCCTTCTGGCCGGGCCACGTCGATCAAACGGCGTGCGCCGTGGGCGCCCCGACCTCGCCGGGCGGCGGCATGACACCAGTTTCGGGGCCTTCCCCCTCGTCGCCGTCGAGCAGGTGCTCCGGGTTCTCCATCCCCTCCTCATCCCCGGCATCATCCTCATCCGCAGCGTGGCCGCCGCGCCGCAGGGCGGTCCTCTCGGCCTCACGGGCGCGGTCCGCCTCCGCTTGGCGCCGCTCCGCATCGGTGAAGTCGAAGCACACGAGCGGGTGCAGGAAGGTCCGGCCCTTCAGCTGCTCGACGATCGCCGCGCGGGTCGCTTTGCCGGTGTTGCGTGGCACGACACCCGTGGCAGTGGCCGTGCGCTCAATCGCCGCCTTGCTGAGGTTGCCGAGGAACTCCTCGGTGGCCGTGGTCGGCAACCAGGCGTCGGCATCCACGGCGATGCCGGCGACACGCGCGGCCCTGCCGGAGGAGGAGAAGCCCACCCGGCAGGACAGCGCCTGGCGCAGCATGCCGCGCGCGGCGGTGCGCAGCGTGGCCGGGTCGGCGGTCAGCACGCCGCCCTCGGTGATCGAGGCGGCCAGCGAGCCGCGCTCACCGCTGCCGATGTCGTTGCCATGGGCCCCGGAGCGAACGCTAACGTTCTTCCCGGCCAGGGCCAGCACCAGCAGGCCGATCAAGGCGTCGTCGCCGATCTCGGCCTCCGCGAAGGCGGTGTGCAACGCCTCGGTACGGAGGTCGCCCACCATGGCCTCGCCCTTCTGGGTAAGGTCGGGGCGCACGGCCTTGGGTGCCACGTCGTCCTCGCCGGTCCCACCGCCCGTGGAGGCGCGGCGCTGGACCGGCTCGGGCATCCGGAACAGGACGGTGTCCACCTCGAAGGTGCGGTGGTTGACGTAGTAGCCCACCGTGTCGTTCGGGCCGGGCCTGGACGAGTAGAGCTGCTGCGCCCGGGGCGGGAGCTGCGGGCGGTGGTACTCATCCATCCCCACCATGACCCCACCCTCGGGCAGGTTGGCCTCCAGCCAGGACCGCTGCGCCTGCAGAAAGGCATCGGCTTGGGTGGTGAAGCGCGGATCGGTATCGCCCGGGGCGAACAGGTCGTCCTCCCAGACGATGCCGAACGCTTCCGTCTCGGCCGCGCCGAACTTCGCGAGGGTGAAGGAGACCCGGCGCTTGTCGAGCCCGTGCGAGATCATGTGCCAGTTGGCGCGCTCGTTCCGCTTCGGCTTCTGCGACTTCCACACCGAGGCCTGCTCCTCGGCCGAGGCAAGGCCGATGGTGCGCAGCTGCTGTTCGGTGGGCATGTCGCCGCGGGCCATCTGCGTCAGCATGGCCGGCAGGATGTGCGTCATGTGGCGCAGCACGTTCACTCGGCGCACCGACATATTCATCGCGGTGGAAATGGCCTCCGGCGTCCAGTCCTCACTGACCAGAGCCTCGACCGCGCGCCACTGATCCACCGGGTTCATGTTGGCGCGGACCATGTTCTCGGCGAAGGCGCGCACCCCGTCGGCTCCGGCCACGACGTCGTCGCCGTCCTCACGGATGAGGACGTGGATGCTCTTCAGCTTGGCCTTGATCGCCACGTCGCGGCGACGGTGCCCGGCGATCAGCACCACCTCGCCGTCGCGCTCGCGCGCGGTGGGCGGCTGCAGGATGCCAACAGCCTGCACGTTGGCCAGCAGCAGGGCGTCGGCTTCCGGCCCGGCCGTGGTACGGCGGGGGTTCTCGGGGTTGTCGCGCAGCTTCCTGGGGTCGATCTCGATGAGCTTCATGGTCGGGCTTCCCGCTCCGCAGAGGTTCCTGTCCTCCCATTCCTGGGTTGACCCCTCCCCGGCAGCGACCGGACGGGCCCCGGCACCACGGCGGGCGAGCGGCCCTGCCCCGGCGCGGGACGCGGCCCGCGCAGCGGGGTGCGGCCTAGCGGGGCCGGGCTGCGCAGGCGGCCGTGGAGCGAAGCGGTGCCGGGGCACGACCGGGTGCGACCGCTTCTCCCCCTCTCCTTCTTCCTCAAACCAGCATGCTGCGTCGCACAAACAACTTGCCTTTCAATCCTCCCGACGCGATCTTGTGCAGCGCAGCATCCGGCTTGCCGATGCTGCCTTTCTTGGACGTTTCCTCCCTAAACTCGGGCGGCACCCTCGGGCGCCGCCCTTCTTTTTGCCCGCAGGTCAGGCCGCGGCGGGGAATGCTTCTTCCTTGCCGGTCAGGGCCAGGGAGGTCTCGAGCTCGGCCATCTCGGCGCGCTTGGCGTCGAGGTCGGCCTGGAACTCGAAGCCCTCGCCGAGCCGCGCCTCGTAGGCGGGCAGCTGCCGCTGGGCCTCGGTCAGCGCCCGGCGGTACTCGGCCAACTCCGCCTCGAAGCGGCCGAGATCGTATTCCAGCCGCGACACCAGCCCCATGGCGGTGAGGTCGTCCTCCACCCGCACCTCGTGCTCGCCGCCGGCGCGGGTGAGCAGCAGGTGGACCTCCAGGTCGGCGCCCTGGCGGTAGCGGCGGGCCTCCAGCTTGAGCGGGAAGCCGCCGACCTGCCCGAGGTCCCAGTCACCCTTGCGGCCCTCGAACTGCACGGTGCGGATGAACTTCAGCAGCGCGGCGCCGGCCGGCTTGCGCTCGGCGAAGCTCCGGCCCTCCACCTCCATGCGGAAGTCGTCGGACCGGGTGGAGACGCGCCGCGCCAAGTCCGCCTCGGTGTCGGCGATGGCCTGGGTGGCCCGGCCGATGGTCGAGCGCGCTTCGGCCACCCGCCGCCGCACGGCGTGCTGGTCGTCGAAGTGCGCCGCGCGCAGGCGGTCCAGCCGCGCCAGCTCGGCCTCCAGCCCGGCCTTCTGCATCAGGCGAGGGTCGCCGGAGGCGATGGCCTTGGCCATGGCGAACTGGTTGGCCTGCGAACCGACGTCCTCCAGCCGGCGGATTGAGCGGTCGCCGCCCAGCGCCGCGGCGATGAAGCGCGCCTTGCGCTCGTTGTTCTGCCACATCTGGGCGTCCATCGAGCCCAGCGTGGCGTAGGCGTAGAGGCCGATCTCCTCGTTCTGGTTGCCCTGGCGCTCGATGCGCCCCTCGCGCTGCTCGATCTCGGAGGGAAGCCAGGGCACGTCGAGGTGGTGCAGGGCGGCCAGTCGGCGCTGGGCGTTCACGCCGGTCCCCATGGTGGCCGAGGAGCCCAGCAGGAAGTCCATCTGGCCGTTGTTCATGGCATTGAACAGCGACTGCTTGGCCTCGGACTTCTTGTAGTCCTGCATGAAGGCGATGCGCTCGGCCGGAACGCCGCGCGCGATCAGCCCCTCGCGGATCCAGCGGTAGGCGGAGAAGCCGCGCGTCGCCAGTGCTCCCTCGGTTCCCAGGTCCGAGAAGATCATCTGAGTGGCGCCGGGCACCGGGTGCGCTGAGCCGTCTGGCTTGCGGAAACGCCGGTCGCGGGTTTCGGACCAGATACGGAAGGCGTTGTCGATGAGCAGGTTGAGCTTGTTTTCGGGCTCGTTGTCCTGCTCGGGCACCACGAAGCGCAAGTCGATGGCGGCGTGCCGGCCGTCGGTGATGACGGACAGCAGGATGTCCTGTCCCTTCTCGGGCTTGCCCTTACGCTCCTCGATCGCCTTGATACGCGCCGCCAGGGTACGCTGGTAGGACTTGAAGGCCGGGCTCGCCGGGGCGGTGATGATCTGGCGCTTGCCGCCCGTGATGGTCGGCAGCTTCAGGTACTGCCGGAGGTCGTCCTTCAACACCACGTCCGCGACGGTGCGGAACATGGCGATCAGGTCGGCGACGTTGACGAACTCCGAGAAGCGCGTGACCGGCTTGTAGTTGCCCGACGGCTGAAGCTCCAGCTCGGTGCGGGTGTCGCCGAAGTTGGAGGCCCAGGCATCGAACTCCTGGATGCCGCGCTCCTCCAGCATCTCCGGCTGCATGAAGCGCTGCAGCGTGAACATTTCGCCCAGGGTGTTGGTGATGGGCGTGCCCGACGCCAGGATCAGCGCGCGGCCGGGATTGATGGTGCTGATGAAGCGCGACTTCACGAACAGGTCCCAGGCGCGCTGCGAGCCGTCCGGGGCGATGCCCTTCAGGCCGCCCATGTTGGTGGCGAAGCTCAGCTTGCGGAACTCCTGCGCCTCGTCGGCGATCACCTGATCAACGCCGATCTCGGCGATGGTCAGCATGTCGTCCTTCGTGCTGGACAGGCTTTCCAGCTTCTCCTGCATCCCCTCCTTCATGCGCTCGATGCGCTTGCGTGCGATGCGGTCGTCGCCGTCGAGCCGCTCCAGCAGGGCGGAGTAGGCGTCCAGCTGGGCCTGCACGAGGCCGCGCTCGAACTCGGCCGGGGTGGCGATGAACTTGAAGGCCGAGTGGGTGATGATGATGCAGTCCCAGTTGGCCGTCGCCGCGCGGGCCAGGAAGCGGCCGCGCTTGTCCTTGGTGAAGTTGGTCTCGTCGGCCACCAGGATGCGGGCACCCGGATAGAGCTGCAGGAACTCGCGCGAGGCCTGGGCCAGGCAGTGGCCCGGCACGGTCAGCATCGCCTTGCCGATCAGGCCGAGGCGCTTCTGTTCCATGATCGCCGCGGCGATGGTGAAGGTCTTCCCCGCCCCGACCGCGTGGGCAATGTAGGTCTGGCCCGAGGCGACGATGCGCCAGATGACGCGCTTCTGGTGGGCGCGCAGCTGGATCACCGAGGAGGCGCCGGGCAGCTGCAGGTGCTCGCCCGAGAAGTGCCGCGGCACGAGGCTGTTGAAGGCGTCGTTGTACAGGCGCACCAGCCGCTCGGCGCGGTCGCTGTCGGTCCACACCCACCGCTCGAAGGTGCCCTTGATCTTGGCCAGCTTGTCCTTGGCCGCCTCAGTCTCCTGGGCGTTGATCTGGCGGTGCTCGCCCTGCTCGTCGCGCCAGACGTCCCAGATCTGAGGAATTGATGCGTTGAGTGCATCATCGAGGAGTTCACCGGCGTGGCGGCGGTGCGTGCCCCATTCGGAGGTGGCCGAAGCCTCGCCCGCGAAGCGGTGGATCTCGATGCTCCAGTGCGCCACCTCCACGGTGTGCCGCACCATGGTCGTCACCCCCATCACCTCGCGGATGAAGTCGGCGATGTCGCTGGCCGGCAGCCACGGCGCGCCGAGGCGGGCGGTGATGTCGGAGGGCCGCAGATCCTCCGGCTGCACCCGCTCCAGGGCGGCCACGTTGCGGGCGTAGCGCTCGTCGAGCACTGCCGCGCCCTTGGCGGCGGCCAGCTTGCGGCGGACGTGGCCAGACAGGTACTCGTCGGCGGTCTGCCAGGCCTCGAAGCCCTCGGTGGTCAGGCCGGGGTCGAGGAACACGGTGTCGCCGAGCTCGGCCAGCACCGTGGCGCGGTCGCGGCCGATCAGCTCACCGATGCGGTCGAGATCCACCACGGCCCGCTCGGCCAGCGTCACCGCTAGGGCGTCGGCGGCCGACACGATCACCGGCTCGGCGGGAGCGTGGATCACCCGGTCGGTGAAGATCGGCCCCTTGGTCGCTTCGCCGGTCTCGAGGTCGTACTCCTCGATCGACGACACCAGCCAGCTGTCGGGGTCGTCCAGGAAGGGCTGCAGGTTCGGGCGGCGTACGCTCTCGCGCACCTCGCCCGTGGCCTCGTCGGTCGAGGTCGAGACATTGGTGAGGTTGATGGGGCCGAAGCTGCGCACGAAGGCACCGTAGGCGGCGCGCAGCCGCACCTGGGCGGCGCCGAAGGGCTCGTCACGCTCCTGGGCGCGGATCACCTCGCGCACGGCGTCGCGCACCGGGATCAGGCCGCGGATGATCCGCGCGTGCTTGGCGAACAGGCCGACCGTGCCCCTACCCGACTTCACCGCCACCTCCTCGGTGCGGCCGTCGACCACCTGCAGCAGGGTACCGTCGTCGCCCAGCAGGTAGGAGCCTTCCTTGACCGTGGCGCCCTCGGCGGCGGTGCCGACCAGCAGGGTCGGCTTGGCCGCCCGGACCGGCGCCGCGGCGGCGTGCGGGGGCTGGTGAATGCCCTCGGGCAGCCGGGCCACGGCCTCCATCAGGGTGGTGTCGAGGTCGCGGCCGTCGCGGGCGCAGTCGTAGGTCAAGCCGAACTGGCTGCTGGTCCAGCCGTGCCGCCCAAGCACCATCTCCGGGTGCGCTGCGAAGTAGGCGTTGACGTGGATCGCCGCCTCGCCGTCCTCGGCCGGGACCACCTCCTCCAGGTGGGCCCATTCCACTCCGTTGGCGGCGGCGCCGCGCTCGCGGCGCTGCAGGAACAGCACGTCCACCACCACGTCGGTGCCGGCGGCGGCGGCGAAGGCGCCGGCCGGCAGGCGAATGGCGCCCACCAGGTCGGCCATGGCGGCGATGTGCTCGCGCGCCGTGGGGTCCACCTTGTCCATGGTGCCGTGCGAGGTGACGAAGGCGGCGAGGCCGCCGGGCTTCAGGCGCTCCAGGGCGCGGGCGATGAAGTAGTCGTGCAGCTTGAGGCCGAGCTTGCCGGCCGCGTCGTCGGCCCGCACCGTGCGGTCGGAGAAGGGCGGGTTGCCGACGGCGAGGTCGAAGCTCTCGGCCAGCTTGGCGCGGGTGAAGTCCTCGTTGCGGATCCAGGCCTTGGGGTAGAGCAGCGCCGCGATACGGGCGGTGATCGGGTCCATCTCGATGCCGGTGACGGCGGAGCAGTCCTCGATTTCTTCGGGGCGCAGGGCCAGGAATTGCCCGGTGCCGCAGCTCGGCTCGAGGATGGAGCCGCGCTGGAAGCCCATGCGGGCCAGCCCGGCCCACACGCCGCGAACGATGTATTCCGGGGTGAAGTGGGCGTACTGGGTGCAGCGACTCAACGACGCCAGTTCCGCGGCCGACACGGCCTGCTCCAGCCCGTCGCCCTGCTCGGCCCAGCCCTCGCGCCACGCCTCGCCGGGGCGGCGGAACAGGGTGTTGGCGAGGTCGCCGGCGCCATAGCCGACGAAGCGGGCCAGCACGGCCTGCTCCTCGGCCGTCGCCGGCCGGGTCTCGCCCTCGATCCGCTGCAGCAGGCGGATGGCCGCTAGGTTGTCGGCCGCGCGGGCCTTCCAGCCGGCAGCGAGGCCGCGATCGCCGGCAAGGCGGAAGTCGCGGGCTACGACGCGCGGGATCGCCGGGGCAATCGGCGCCGCGGCCGCGTCGTCGTCGTCGTCGTCATCGTCCCCCTTCAGGGCGGGCAGCAGGCCGCCGCTGCTCCCTCCGAACAGCCCGAAGGGGGAGGTCAGCGCGGTGGTGTCGAACAGGCTCAGCTGGGCGGAAGCGGGGGCGGTCTTGGCCATGGCGCGGGGTTCCCGTGCGCGCACGCGCGAGCGCCCGGCGGCCCAATGGGGCGGCCGGGTGCGCGTGACGCGGTGCTGGTGGTGGGTGGGGACTCTGGTGGGGGCGACGCCCTCGGGGGCGCCGGTCGAGGTCAGGCCGGGTCGGGGATCATCCCCTTTCCCGATCCATCTTCTTCCTCGTGACCCCTCCACGCCGGCCGCCCGGTTCGGGGCGGGGCAAGGGCGCCGCGCAGCGGCGGGAGCGGAGCGACTTCACCCTTGCCGCGCCCCGGGCCGCGGTGGCAGCGGTTCTCCTCCTCTATCCCTTTTCAACCCTCCTCTCATGCCCTCATGAGGTCATGATCCGCAGCCCTCACGCGAACAGGTCTGACTGGACTCGGCGGCCGCCCTCGCGCATCGCCGCGAGCATCAGCCGGTAGGCCTCGGTCGCCTCGGATTGCCGGCGGCGCTTGAGCCCGGCCTTGCTGTCGTTGCCGTCCCAGACCGCGCGCCAGCCGGTGACGCCCTCGCTGGTTTCGCCGATCAGCACGAAGCGGGCCCGCCCCTTCACGGGCATTTCCACCTGGATGTGGTCACGCTCGTGTGCGGGATCGCCCAGCCGGGTGATCCGGGCCTTGAGGCCCTGCCCGGTCAGGGCGGCAAGCATGTTGGGGATGAGTGCGGATCGGCCCGCACCTCCGGCGGCGGCGGCACGCGGCGACGTCGCACGGCCGGGTCGGGATCGAAGTCCTGCGGTCGGGGCCGCGCGAAGCAGGACGGGTTGGCCACCGGATCGACCCAGAGGTCGGCCATGGTGGGCGGAGCGTTGGAGCGCCGCGCCCACTTCGCCTCGGCCAGCATCCAGGCCTGCTTGCCCGGGCCGAGCGCGATCCGCTCGGCGCAGGCCTCGAACTGCCGCTTGAGGCGGACCTGCATTTGCCACTCTGCCTCGGGCACGGCCGCGACCGCGCGGGCCAGGGTCTGCAGGCGGTGCTCGAAGTCGTCGCGCGTGACCGGCTCCCGGCCCGGCACGCGGGGGCCGTGCAGCAGCTCGCGGGCGTGCTCGCGGATCTCGTCGCGGGTCATCACCACCTGGATGGCGACGACGTCGGCGGCGAGGAGCGGTCCCTCCACCTTGCCGACCAGCGGCAGGCCGGGGCCGGTGCGGTGCAGGAAATGCTGCCGGGTGATCGGGTTGTAGATGCCCTCGATCACGCGCCCGTCGCGCAGCGTCAGGCGCAGGCGCGAGCGGTCCTCCTGCCCGTCGAGCGGATGCGGGCCCGGTTCCGGCAGAACGTCGGGCAACTCCTCCCAGGCCATCACGGCAGTAGCGCCAGTTGCACGGCCCGCGCCGGCACGGCTGGGCCAGTGGACGGAGCGGCCATCGCCACGGCCAAGAGATGCTTGGGCAGCCGGCACAGGAAGCTCTGCCCGACCGGGCGAAAGATCGGCCCGCGCCGCCCGGCGGGCGTCGGCACGACCTCGAACTCGATCGCGATCACCCTGCCTTTCTAGAAGCCGAGCGGCTCAGTGAGGTGCAGCCTCTGCCCCGGCCGGAAGCGCTGGGCCGCGGCGGCGGCCTCGCGGCGCTCGGCAACGGCCACGGCGACGCGCTCGCGCCAGTCGGCCGCGCTGCCCGGGTCCGGGATCTCCTCGACGGGGGAAAGCAGCGCCATGATGCGTGTGGGGCAGTCCACCTCGCACGGGCCGCTGCACTCGCTCATCGACTTGCGACCGAAGCCGTCCTTGGCGTTGTTGAACACCAGGATGACGGCCGCGAATGTGTAGGTCCGACCAGCGTGCTCGCCGGTTTTGTGGCGGTGACGAACGGCCATGTAGACGGCGCGGCCGAGCTGAGAGGCGGCCAGCACCTCGCTGCGGGCGGCATCGGTCTCGTTGGTATAGAGCCGGGTGAGATAGTCCGCCGGCGTTTCGTGGGCGAGCGGACGATCGGCAACGAGCCAGCCCATGGGGGCCTCCTCATGCGCGGGGTGGGAAGAAAAGGGGCAGCCGGGAAGGGGCTCAGCGCTCCGAGCGCAGGGCGATCAGCTTGGCCTCGACGCGCAGCGCGACCGCGGTGAGCGGGAAGTCAGTCCAGGCGACCGCCCGGTCGTGCAGCACCCGGCCGCGCCCGTCGCCGCAGGCGAGCGCGGCGGAGCGGTCGCGGGACACGCCCAATGTCCAGATTTGCACCGGCAGGCGGCGGACGGCCGGATCGGCTTGGGCCGTGCAAACCTGATCCAGCAGCCAGAAGCAGCCGGCCTCGTTGGCTAGGTGCATCACGCCCTTGGTGAGCCGCAGCGTCACCCCGGCGTAGTTGTGCCGCCCGGCGGGTTCGGCATCGCGATAGCCGGCGAGGTCCTGGCGCAGCCGCTCGGCGAAGGCGATCTGCAGGCCGATGCCGAGCCATTCCACGCGGTGCTCGTCGTCGCTGCCCTGCGGAATCGCGGGGGCATATCGGGAAAGGGTGTCGATGCTGGCGCTCACGGCCCGGCTCCTCGGTTCCGCCCCCTTCATTCCGGGGCTTCCCCTCCACGACCGCCGACACCCGCGCCGGGTGGGGCAAGGGCGCGCGCAGCGCGGGAGGCGAGAGCCGACGCAACCTTGCGGCACCCGGTCGGCGTGCGGCAGATCCGTCTCTCTCGTCCCTCCCCTCTCAGGTCGGCCCCACGGCCTCGCCGAAGGCACCCGCCGGGAGAGGCCACGCCGAGGGCAGGCCGAGGATCGGCAGGTCCCAGCTCTCGCCGAGGGCGAGCGCCACGAGATCGGGGCGGGCCAGGGCAGCCGGATAGGGTCGGCCGAGGTCGGCTAGGGCGCGGACCGAGCGGGCGCGCTGGATGGTGCGGCCGAACTTCTCCTCGTAGGCCGCGATGCGCTCGAACAGCGCCGGGGCGATCAGGCGGATGGTGGCCCACTGCGCCGCCGAGCCGAAGATGCAGGCCATGCAGGACAGGCGCGACCAGCCGAGTTCGTAGGCCGGGTGCGGCCGCACGCCGTGGAGCTGCAGGGCATCCCATACCCGACCCTCGTCCCAGCCGTGGACCGGGCGCCAGTGGTCGACGTGGCGCGGCCGGCGTGCGCCGCCGCGCGTGTCGGTGCGGTGCGGCTCGAAGGTGGCGTAGCGCGCCCGCGCCGCGCTCTCCTGCGCCCGCTCCCCGGTCACGACCAGGGTGCGGCGGCCGAGAAAGCGGTCCTGTCCGGCGATGGAAGCGGCGCCGACGCCGATCTTGAGGGCAGCCGAGCACCAGCGGACCGACAGGTCGGCCGAAGTCTGCGGGAACAGCAGCCGGGTGTTGCGCGGCCCCTTCCCTCCTGTCCTCATGAGGCCATGAGGTGTCTCAAACAGGATCGGCGCCGTCGGTGCATCCTGGCGCAGCATCTCGTGCTCGAAGCCGCCTTCGCCAGGACCGGAGCAGCGGCAGGCCGAAGGCTGCAGCCTGGGCGGCAACGTAGGCGCTGGTCACCGGCCAGTCCATGAATGCTGCGCCGCGGCCGTCCACCTCATGGTGGTGCAGCTCGATGCGCGCCGGATCCACACCGCGCTCCAGAAGGTCGAGCAGGCACGCCGTGGCGTCTTTGCCGCCGGAGGTGAACAGCACGAGGTGGTCGTAGGAGCGCAGGTCGGGCGCGTCCCCGACCTCGCGCGTCAGCACGACGGCGCTCACGCCTCCTCGGCGGGCGCGTCGCGCCGCGCCTCCTCGGCCGCGACGCGGGCGTGCTCGGGGTGGAAGCCGAGCAGGTAGTCGGCCATGCGCTGCGCCTCGGCCGCTGCGCGGAAGATCTCGCGCTTATCCTGCTTGAGGGTGCGCAGCCAGGACGCCACGTAGCTGGCGTGGTTGGGGATGTCGCAGGGCAGGCCCAGCTCGGCGCCGACGAACACCGATGTCAGTTCCGCCCTCAACTCCTCCTGGGCGTAAGCATGGCTGCCGAAGCGGCCGGTCAAGTCGCGGTCCAGGCGATGCCTAGCGCCGGAGGCGTGCGCCAGCTCGTGCAGGCCGGTGGCACAGTAGCCTTCCGGCGTGGCGAAAGCCGCGCGCGGCGGCATCTGGATGTGGTCGGTGGACGGGCAGTAGTAGGCGCGGTCGCCGCCCTCGCGGAACACCACGCCGCTGTTGCGCAGGATGGTCTCGGCCGCCTCGGGCGTGCGCCAGGACGCTTCCTCAACGGAAGGCGCCTCGAAGGCGGGGATGCCGTCCACCTGGGAGGCGTGGAACACGGTGTAGGCGCGCAGCACCGGCACGGTGCGGGTGCCGCCCTCCCCCTCCCCGCCGGCATCAGGCGCAGCGTCGCCGTCGCGCAGGGTCAGCTTGCGGAAGAAGAACACGCGCGAGCCGCGCTCGCCGCGGCGGACCTGCCAGCCCTTGCCCTCGGCCTGCTTGTAGGTGAGCCAGCGGGGATCGCCGCCGGCGAAGCCCATCCCGGTCATGCCGAGCAGCAGCACGTTGATGCCATGATAGCGCCGACCGGTGACGGCGTTGCGCAGCGACAGCGGCCCGGCGGCGGCCTTGTCCTGGTCCCAGGGGCGGCGCCACGGCACCGTAGCGGCTTCGAGGGCCGCGACCACCTGGTCGGTGATCTCGGCGTAGTGGTCGCGGGGAGCCGGGCGCTCGGACGACTGGCGGCGGGACTGGGCCATCGGTGTTCCCTTTCATTTTCTCGGAACACCCTCCCGCCCCCGCGTCCGGGGTGGCCGGGGCAAGGGCGCGCGGAGCGCGGGAGCGCAGCGACGAACCCTTGCGGCGGCCACCCTGGTGCGGGACGGCCCTTCCCTCTCCCCTTCATCCTGCCTGCGTCAGCTCCTCTTCCTCCTCCGCCCTCTCTGCTGTGGCCCCCTCGGCCTCCCAGTCGAACACCGGGAAGCCGTCGAGGCTCGCGGCGTCGCTGTCGAACAGGAGGTACTCACAGCCGTGCCGACGCGCTTCCTCGAACAGGGCCCACAGCGTGTCGGAGATCTGCGGACGCTCCTCGCAGGCGAAGACGAACCAGCCGTAGGGCGTGCTGGCGCAGAGCAGCTCGCCGGCATCGTGACCGGCGCAGGCTTCGAGGAGGGCTCGGTCCTGGTTCGCAAGATGGGCGTTGGACAGGTCGAGGAAGTGGCGGATGGCATTCATCGGGTGGTTCCTCACCGGCTCGCGTGGTCGGCCATGACGGCGGGACGAGATGGAGCAGGGAGCCGCACAGGCAGCGCGTGCAGCCTGTCCCAGGTCAGCGCCCCGCAGGCGCTCATGCGACCGCTGCGCAGCGCGATGTGGGCACGCGTGTAGTGCGAGCGGTGGAAGCCGCCCTGCGGCGGCAGGCGGCAGCGCTCCCCCTCCAGGGCGCCGCAGGTGGGACAAGCGACGGCGATCGTCGGATCGGTGTCGAAGGTCGCGCTGCAGCGGGTGCAGGCGATCGGCTCGCCCGCGTTGGCCGCGGGGATGCGGGTGAACAGGTCCGGCCCAGGGCGGGCAGCAAGGCGGCGGATTTCCATGGCGGTGTTCCTTTCCGAACACCTCCCGGGCGGCCGTCGCCCCGCGCCGCCGGGGCAGGGGCGCCGCGCAGCGGCGGGCCGTCAGGCCCTCGCCCTTGCGGCGGGGGACGGGGTGCGGCACCTCTCCCCCTCTCACCTCTGTTCCTCCTCTCGCCTTCTCATGCTGCGAGCGCGGCCGCACCCGAAACCGGCGGACTGACCAGCTTGCGGTAGGTGGCGTCCTCGCCGACGTCCTCGCGCAGGAAAGCGTGGTGGGCGAAGGTTCCAGCCTTCTCGGCGTCGTAGAAGCCCCGCGGCTTACGCTGGCCCTTGGCCATGCTGACGAAGATATCGAAGCTGGCGTCAGGGTTGGCGGCCAGCACGTCGCGGCCGAACTCGGCCACGGCGCGGGTGATTCCGCCCAGGCCCTCGACGGCGAGACGGCGCTGCGGCGAGCCGCCGCCGATGCACAGCCCGATCTGCGTCGAAATGCACCCGCCCTCGCGCACGCGGCGGCCGGGGTAGGCGGAGAGAGTGATGCTGGTGGTGGCCACGGGGTGGTCCCTTTCTAAGTGGATGTGTTCGCCGGGGCCGGTCCATCCTGCCTCGACCCCTCCGCCGCGGCCGGACGCGGGTCGGCGGGGCAAGGGCGCGGCGCAGCCGCGGGCCGTCAGGCCTCCCCTTGCGGCGCCGGGCCGCCGTGCGGCACGGCTCTCTCACCGCTTTCCTCGCTCTCGCCGATCGGGCTCGTCTCCTGCATCTCCCTGGCATGGTCGGCCTCAGCCTCCAGGCGGCGCATGATCGTGTGGCGCAGGGCGGCATCGGCCTCGTCGCGCAGAACGCGCTCAAGCAGCGCGGCCGTCGCGCGGCAGGACAGCTCCAGCCCATCGTCGGGGCCGAAGCGCTCGGCCATTTGGAAGCTCAGGGCGCCCAGGGCCTCGGCGGCGCGGGCTAGGTCGAGCAGATCGGCCGCGCTCCACGGGATCGGCGGCCGGCTCATGCCGCGGCATCCAGGGTCAGCGGCATGATGGTCGGCGGCACGGGCAGCCGGTGAAGCGCACGGCGGGGCTTCAGCGTCCGGCTCCAGCGGAGCTTGTCGATCAGCGGGGCACGGTCGGTGCGCGCCCGCGTGGGGCTGTTCCACGACCGGCCGCGAACGTGGGCTTCCTTGATCCAGCCCGCAGCGCGGAGGCTGCCGCCCTCCTCATCGGCCCGGGTGTAGGTGACGATGCGCTCGAAGCCGCGTGCCTCGGCCTCTCTCGCTGCCCAGCCGTACAGCTGCGAGCAGGCGTTCCAGGCCAGGGCGCGCGGAACGTCGCGGCGGATGCACAGCCGGTTCACCTCGACCGTGCCTCGGCCCATCAGGCCGCGGGCGACCGGGTTGCCGACCATCACCACGCCCAGCAGCGTGGCGCCGTTAGTGATGGCGGCCCCGTAGCGCCAAGCGGTCGGGGCGGCGTTGTGGGCGTGGTGACGCCGCACGAAGTTGGCGGCGCGAGTGAAGCTCACCGGCCGGATCTCCAGCTTCCAGTCCAGCAGCAACTGGCCGCAGCCGGTGTCGGCCACCCGGCGCAGGCCGTGGCCGAGCAGGACCTCGGCACCGAGGTGGCGCAGCAGACCGCGCGCCCAGGCCGGGTCATCGGCCATGCCGGCGCAGACCTCCTCATAGGAGGCGTGGCAGCAGGTCTCCAGCTGGAAAGCGTGGTCGGACCACGCCTCCGCCAGCTCCAGCACGGCAGCTTCGCCGCACCAGGAGCAGATCGCGGCGGCCCTCTCGGGCGCCTCGCAAGCGAGGACCACGGCTCAGGCTGCCCGACGGCCAAGCCGCTCGGCGCAGCGGAGGTGCAGCTCCCGCGCGACCGCCCCGAGATCGCGGATCATCTCACCGAGGTTCGGCGCCTCGGCCGTGAGGCGGATGCGGTGGTTCTCCTCGAAGAAGCTGCCGTGCTCACGCACCTCCAGCAGCACCGTGCCATCGACCCGCAGCACGCGGGCCAGCCGGGCGAGGATCTGGCCGAGATCCTCGGTGCGCCCCTCCTGCTCGACCAGCCGCGCCATGGCGCGCTGCAGGGCGGCGAGCGGCTTGCCGAAGCGGGCGAGATCGCTCGTGGTGAACACCTCGCCGTTCTCCGGCATGTAGCCGTAGCGCAGCGCGTAGGGCGCGGTCTGCCGGTCATCAACCTGACAGGTGAAGCGAAAGTTCTCGTGCAGGATCGGGCGCGCCCCGTCCTCGTGCCACATCAGCGGCCGCAGCTCGCCGTAGCGGCACGGCATCGTGCCGTCGCGCGTGTACATCACCAGGGCGTCGACGTGGGCGTAGGCAGCGTCACGGGTGGCCTGCGCGAGGTAGGGACGCAGGACGAGCAGCCGGGGCAACCGTGCCGGAATGGACATGTGGGTTCCTTTCGGACCGGGATGAAGAGGGCAGTCGGGAGGGCGCGGGGCGCCCATCAGGATTCCGGATCGAGCACCGGAAGAAGCGGCGGCAGCGGCTGCGTCAGCAGCTTGCGGGCCCGGCCGCGCCAGCCAGCGAACCATTCCACCAGGTCAGCACCCGACACCGGCTCGTCCTCGTCGAAGGCCCCGGCCTCGAAGGCCAGAGCCTCGTCCAGCAGGCGCTTCATGCCGGGAGCGCGGGCGAGCAGCGCGACGTAAGCCTCGGTCTCGCCGATGCCGCGGTCGGCGCCGCCGTGGACGATGGCGACCTCGACAACCGGGAAGCAATCGGCGCGGGACAGGGCGAAGCCATCCGCCATGTCGTCCTGCAGCGCCCGGACGGTGAGATGGCCGTCAATATCGGGCAGGATGACGGGGCTCACCGGCGGGCCTCCCGGTGGGCGGGCACCGTGACGGTGGAAGCGTGCTGCGCCAGGAAGCCCGGCAGCACAGCGCCGCCGAGCAGGATGGCAACGATGAAGATCAGGCCGACGGCGGCTTCGATGTCCTGCCTACGGCCCCTACGCCTGGCAACGCGCTCTGCGAGATCCATGGATCCCATTCCTTCTGCTGAGTCTTCTTCTCGAAGACCCAGCCCGCCGGCCGCCCCGACCGGAGCGAGGCCAGGGCGCCGCGTAGCGGCGGGAGGCGCAAGCCGACGAACCCTTGCCGCGCTTCGGGAGAGGGTGGCAGGGCCTCCTGCCACTCTGCCCCCCTCCCCTCCCCTTTCTTCTCAATCCTTTCTTCGACGCCCCTCAGCGCCCTTGCACGGGACGCCTGAGCAGTGCCTCGACGCGGGCGAAGAAGCCCGGAGGTGGCCCTGGCCGCCACGACCGCTCTCCGGGCTCGGCGGCAGGAACGTCTGCGAACGCCCGCAGGAACTCGTCACGACATGGCACGGTATGCGGGGGCACGTCCTTGAGACGCCCGAGGATCTCGCGGATGGTCCAGGGGCGTTCACGGCCCTCGGGTAGCAGGGCCGTGACCATGTCCCTCGCCAGATTCAGATGCACCCACCGTGGATCGTCCATCGCCGGCCCGATAACAGACAGGATGTTGAGTTGCTTGCCGAGCCAGCGGATCAGCTGGCCGCCCATCTCCGCATACTCCGGCAGAGGACAGGGCCGCTGGAAGTCCGGATCGAGGCCGAGGTCGGCACACAGGGTCCGGTACTCCGGGGTGTCCCAACTGTATTCTCTCAAATCCAGGAAGCGTGCCAGGAGCGGATGGGCGTGCGCCAGATCCTGGATCTTGTTCTCCACCCTGTCCGTCCAGCCCATGAGGATGGGGGAATGGTGCCCCACGGCCTGACGAAGATAGGCGACCGCGACGTCCCCCTCCCGGCGGCAGAAGAACCAGGCCACGCGACCGCCCCAGGCGGAGAAGAACCTGTCCGCGGCCTGACGGTCCATCTCCCGGTCCAGGCTCTGCACGAACTCGGCCGCCGCGAGGGCCGG
Organism: Roseomonas sp. KE2513; assembly: GCF_016107305.1. Taxonomy (GTDB): domain Bacteria; phylum Pseudomonadota; class Alphaproteobacteria; order Acetobacterales; family Acetobacteraceae; genus Roseomonas. The sequence goes on along the minus strand of NZ_RCVR01000014.1, from coordinate 27,506 downwards.
CTCGACGTTGCTGCGGGGCAGAAGCACAGGATCGCTCCATCGCTCGGTCTCGGCCTGCCAGTCCGCAACCCAGACCATATGGGGTACGGCGTTCGAGGAGCGGTAGCGCTCGAGGCGCTGGATGAAGGAGGCTGCGGTGTGCATCGCTGGTTTCCTGTGGGGATGTAATCGAGCAGCGGCCTGCAGGCCGGGCTGCTATGCCGTCGGCCGGGCCCGCAGGCCGGCGAGCATCTCGTTGAGGGCGTCCATGCCGGCTTGGCGCGGCGAGGCCCGCGTCTGTCGCCGTACCTCAGGGCGCAGCCAGCCCTCGTGGCGGTTGTCGGCCGGGATGTCGTCGAGGAAGGGCGAGGGATCGACGTAGCCGCGGCGGAACTCGGCGTAGCTGACGGCTACCCGCTCCTTGCCCCGGGTCAGTGCCACGTAGGCGAGGCGCCGCTCCTCGGAAGCCTCGCCGTACTGGCTCGGGAACACAGTGGTGTTCCACGCCGGCAGGAAGACGTGGGCAAACTCCAGCCCCTTGGCCCGGTGCAGGGTGAGCAGCTGCACCCGCCCCTCGGTGTCCTCGCCCGGGGCGGCGCTGGCCAGGGCGGCATGTTCCAGCAGCTCGGCCGCCGAGTGGAAGCTGCCGGCCAGCAGCACCAGCTCGGCCAGGTTCTCCAGCCGCCCCTCCACGGTCTCGGCCCGGCTGTCGCGCAGCCACTGGCGGTAGCCGGTGCGGTCGAGCAGCATGGACAGGCGGTCGGCGACCGTGGCTCCTGCATCGGCCGCGACCGAGCGTACGGCGTCCGCAAAGGCTCCGGCCGCCCCCCTGACCTTGGGCGGCAGTTCGGCGGTATGGGAGGCGCCGAGCAGCGAGGAACCCCGCCACTCGGCATCGCGCTCCAGCAGGTCGAGCGCCTTCGGGCCAATGCCGCGCGGCGGGCTGTTGCAGACGCGGCGGAACGCCTCGTCGGACTGGCAGTCGTCCGGGCAGGTGGCGAGGCGCAGCAGTGCCAGGGCATCCTTCACCTCGGCGCGCTGGTAGAAACCGACATCGCCCACGAGCACGTAGGGCACCTTGGCCCGCAGCAGCTCCTCCTCGATGCCGCGCGACAGGTGGTTGGCGCGGTACAGCACGGCGATGTCCTGCCAGCGCACGCCCTCGGCGCCGCGCTTGCGGATCTCGGCGGCGATGCCGATGGCCTCGGCCTCGTCGTTGCGGAACCTGACCACCTCAATCGGCTGGCCCTGCTCACGGGTCGGACGAAGCGTTTTGCCCAACCGCGTCTCGTCGCGCGCGATCACCGCGTTGGCCGCGGCGAGGATATGGCCGGTGGAGCGGAAGTTCTCCTCCAGCTTGACCAGGGCGGCGCCGCGGAAGTCGCGCGTGAAGCGACGGATGTACTCGATATCCGCGCCGCGCCACCCGAACACCGCCTGGTCATCGTCACCCACGGCGAAGATCTCGCCATGGTCCTTGGCCATCAGCCGGAGCCAGCGGTACTGGGACGCGTTCACGTCCTGGTACTCGTCGGCCAGCAGGCAGGAGAAGCGACCGGCGAAGCGTAGCCGGCGCTCCTCGTCCCTTCCCATGGCGACGGTGGGCCAGAGCAGCAGGTCGCCGAAGTCGGCAGCGTTGGCCTCGCGCAGCCGGCGCTGGTACTCCGGGTAGATGCGGGCTGCGGCGCGCAGCCCGGAGGCGTCGGCCAGCGGATTGGACGCGAGCATGGCCTCGGCCCGGATAGTCGCCTCGCCCGGGGTGATGAGGTTGTCCTTGAAGCGGCTGATGTGGCCGGAGACCGCCTTCACCGGGTCCTTGCCCATGCTGTCATCGTCACAGGCCTCGGCGCCCATGGCCTTCATGGTGCGCTTGAGCAGGCGCTTGCTGTCGTCGGCGTCTAGCACGTCGAAGCCTTCGCGCAGCCCGGCCATCTCCGGCTCCTGCCGCAGCTGGCGGGCGCCGAGGCCGTGGAAGGTGCCGATCCAGGACGGTGCCGCCTGCCCACCTATCAGGGCGACGATGCGCTCGCGCATCTCGCCGGCCGCCTTGTTGGTGAAGGTCACGGCAAGGATGCGCTGCGCCGGGATGCCGCGCTCGGCGATGCGCAGGGCGACACCGGCGGTCAGGGTCTTGGTCTTGCCGGTTCCGGCCCCCGCCAGTACCAGCACCGGCCCGTGCATCCCGGCGGCCTCGCCCTGCGAGCGGGTCAGCCCGGCGACCAAGCGGGCGCGGTTGAGAGAATCAGAATTGTCAGATGCGGTCGGCATGGCAGTTCCATCCGTGACAGACGATCAGAGCGGCGTCCGGACCGTCGTCGTGGTCGAGGCTGAGCAGGGTGAAGGCGTCGTCCAGCAGCCAGCGGCCGTCCTGGTCGCGCTCGCCCGCAACCACCACACCGCGGTAGTGGTCGCAGCCGTTGTCGGCCTCGACCAGCACCGGCTGGTCGATCGCGGCATCGCCGGTGGGCGGCACAACACACCGGGCCTGCAGCTTCGGGGGCAGCCGGAGGAAGGCGGCGTGCAGCGCGCGCGCGAGCACGTTTGCCTCCAGGCTGGGAGCCGTGGCGGTGCTCTCGGTGGTGAAGCTCATGCCCCCCTCCCCTTTGTCAGGACGTCGTTCCAGTCGTTCAGCCCGCCAGGTGGCAGCAGCCGCTCGCAGCGCACGCCCGCCGCGGCGGCGCGCTCGGCCAGGAAGGCGGAGTAGCGCTCACCCGGCGGGTCGTTGTCGGTGGCCGTGACCAGCAAGGCACCCGGTAGGGGAGTCATCTGCGCCAGCAGCAGATCCAGGGCGCGAACCGACCCCGGCCCCATGCCCCCCGTAGTGGCGACGTACAGGGTGTCGCCCTGCAAGCGCTCGACAGCGGCGAGGCTGAGGGCGTCGATCGGCGCCTCGGCCACGGCCAGCCGGCGCGGCTGCACCGCACGCAAGGGGATCCAGCCGGGCATCCGGAACAGGGTCTTGTCCCCGCCCTTGGCGAAGCCGCGAAACTCCGGTCCCCGCATGTCAAAGCCGGTGAGCGCCCCCGCCTCGTCGCGGTGCGCGAACCACGCGGTGCCGTAGCCGCCCTCCCGTATGGCGTCGGCCGCCGTGGCGGCGCGCAGCACCGGGCTGGGCAACCGGCGGACCTCGGCAAGATAGCGCCAAGCCCGCGAGCCCGGTCTCAGCGGTTTCGCCGCCGCCCAACGCTCGGCAGCCGGAGCGCTCCCCTCCCCGCGCGAACGCGCCCGTTCATGCTCGGGGAAGCTGGGCTGCAGGCCGACCATCTCGCGCAGCAGTTTGCGGGCGTGGCCGAAGTTCAGGTCCGGGCGCAGGTGCTGCACCAGCCCGAACACGTCGCCCTTCGCGGTGCTACCAGCATCCCACCAGCCGTGGCCGCCGTGGTTGACGATGATGATCTCGCCCTGGCCGCGCCGGTACTTCAGGCAGTCCCGGGTGCTCTCGGCCTTGTCCAGCCTCCACGGCGGCGGCATGCGTTCCAGCAGCGCGGCGCAGTTCACGCCTTCCCGCAGCCGCTGCAGCTCCTCGTCCTGACCACTCATCCATCGGAATCCTTCTCCTGGATTCCACCCGCCGACCGCGAGGCGGGCGCGGGACAAGGGCGCGGCCGGGGCCTGCCCCGGCCCGGGAGCGCAGCGACGCACCCTTGTCGCGCGTCAGCCGCTAGCGGTAGCGGCTTCCCCCCTCCCCTCCTGCTTCCCATGCCTCTTGGCTCCCTGAGCGCGTCCGGCTCAGGTTCGCGGGCAGTGGCGCGAACGGGAAAAAGATGTCGCCTCTAATTTCGAGTAGGTCGGGCATGCTCGCTGCGCCCGTCCGTAGACCCCCAGAGGCGGTGTTGAGGCTGTGGCAGGTTGATGCGACAGGCAGTCGGGGTAGGCGGCCATTGACGGGCCGCACAAACAATAACTGCCACCTAGCTAATGCGCCGACGGAACTTCATGAGGTCATGAGATAATTTTATCATGGCCTCATGAGGCGTGGAGGTCATTTGATGCGCAGCGAGTGACCATGGTTCTCCAGCCAGAGATCAAGCGCTTCCCGGGCTAGTTGACTGAGCGTCATTCGACGTCGTTTGGCGATGATACTCAGCTCTACATGGCTATCCTCGGACAACGCGACTTGGACCATGGACTTGCCTTGTCGCCAGTCATTAGGCTCGCGTGCCGGAGGGCGACGGCGGCCCGCGAGCGGCGGAGTGGCCTCATCACCTCCTACTTTTCCAGCACCTACTTCTTTGGTGGGGGGCGTAGCGGCTGGACGTTGCCCACGGTTTCTCGCGAGGCGTTCCGCTAAGCCGTCCTGCTGTGCCAACCCTTCGGCCGCGATGTCTAGGTCTGCGAGGGGTGTTGCCCGTCTAGCCATTCGCTATGCCGCCCTACCAGTTTTGGACGTCTTGATGTCCAACGCCTTCTTCAGCCACTGCCAAACGATGCGGATCTCTTTGGCAGCACTCTGTCCTGGTTCGAACTCTGTCACTCCCTGACCGTTTTCAAGCGCGAGACGGTAGTCTGCTCGGTGGGTGTACGGCACGGGGACCACCTTCCCGCCAGCTCTGTCGATGGCTGCGGTCGCATCGCTGCGGCGGCGAGTAGCACCAGCGTTCCAATCAATCAGCAGAACGTAGTGAGGCTTGTTGTCGGCACGGAGCCGGCTGAGCGTCGGACCGAGGGTCGAGAGTTCAAGGTCAGTCGGGTGACAAGGGATAAGGATTAGGTCTGCTGAGGCGATGGCCGCCATAATAGCATTATTGTCTCGCCCTGCGGTGTCGAGAAACACAAGGTCCGCACCAGCTTGCTCAAGCTCGTTTAAGCGGTCTTCGACATCGATCGGAACGCATGTTTCGGCGAGAGGACGCGGTGATAGCCCCTGCTTCTTTCGCAACCGCGCCCAGCGACCAACCGATGCCTGCGGGTCGAGATCAAGGACCGCCACCTCAAATCCGTCCTCTACGGCCGCACATGAAAGGTTCAAAGCCGCCGTCGATTTACCCATGCCCCCTTTGTCGGAGGTCACCGCGATTACCCTCATAACCTCATGTCCCTCTGACCTCTACATCTCATGATTCTTATACCTCATGAGGTGATGAGGCAATGGATTTTGGGGGTTGATCTGCATGGCATGCCGAGGCGTTAGCACATGATCTCCTTTACTCATGAGGTCATGGAATCATGCGTTCCAGTGGGCCGGGCTCGCTTCGGCGTGTTGCTTCCAGACTAGTCTTCCAAGCCAAGCCGTGGGGTACGCTTTTGCGAAGATCACCGAGCCTTCTCACTCCCAAGCTCATGACCTCATGATGTAGCTCTGCGATCATCTTAAGCGGCGTCACAAACCAAGCTGGATCTCACCACGGTTCAGTGGGGGCATGATTTCAACTTCTCATGGCCTCATGTTTTAATGACTTCATGAAATGGCCGACGCTCTGAGTTCGTCTATCGGAAGTCGCGGCTGCTCGGCATGAGCCTTTGAGGTCCCGCCGAACCTGGATCAGGGCGCCTTACCTCATCAGCATGCCCGATGGCACGCTCGCTCCATCCTTCATGTCGAGATCCCTGCATCAGTCCTTGTAGAAGGTCGGAGCGGTCCTCAAGCTTGCGGCAGATCAGATGGGTGATCGGCACCTCGGCCCGCTCAGCCTCGCGTTCCACCCTGGCGTCGACCACCAGCAGCCGGGCGCCGATCAGCGCGGCTCGGTCACGGATGCCGACATCGGTATAGACGACGAGGTTGGCCGTACCGTGCTCGTCCTCGACCGTGACAAAGACGATCCCCTTGGCCGTGCCGGGTCGCTGCCGCATCAGCACCATGCCCGCCAGTTTGATCCGCTGCCCGGCGCGCATGCCCTCGAGGTCGCGGGTGTCGTGGCAGCCGAGCGCGTGCAGCTGTGGGCGCAGCAGGGCGAGCGGATGCTGGCGTAGGGTCAGCCCGGTCGCGGTGTAGTCCAGCACCACCGACTGCCCGTCCGCCTCAGCCGGCAGGGCAGGGGAGGCTTCCCGCAGGAGGGGAGGGTCGCCCGCCGCCGCGGCCTGTGCAGCCAGCCGGAGCAGGGGAGGGGTGTCGTTCTCCACCCCCTTGGCGTCCCACATCGCCGCCCGGCGATCGAGGCCCATGCCGGCAAAGCCGTCCGCCTCGGCCAGCGCCTCGATCGCCTTGCGTCCCACCCCGGCCCGCCGGACCACCTCGTCCACCGAGGCGTAGGGCGAACCGTTGCCCGTCCGCCGGGCCTCGGCCACCCGCCTGCCGTCCTCGGCCGAAAGGCCAGCGGCCATGCGCAGCCCGAGCCGCAGGGCAAGGCCCTCGGCGCTGCCCGCCTCCGGCTCCAGGGTACAGTCCCAGCGGCTCTCGTTGATGTCCAGCCGTCGCACCACCACCCGGTGCTGCTGCGCATCGCGCACGATCTGCGCCGGGGCGTAGAAGCCCATCGGCTGGCTGTTCAGTAGCGCGGCCGCGAACACTGCCGGGTGGTGGCACTTCACCCAGGCCGAGGCGTAGGCCAGGTGCGCGAAGCTGGCGGCGTGGCTCTCGGGAAAGCCGTAAGAGCCAAAGCCCTCGATCTGCTTGAACACGCGCTCGGCCAGCTCGGGGTCATAGCCGCGGCGCACCATGCCGCCGACCAGCTTGTCCCGGTACACCGCCACACCCTGCGTGTACTTGAAGGTGGCCATAGCGCGGCGCAGCTGGTCAGCCTCACCGGGCGAAAAGCCGGCAGCGACGATGGCCACCCGCATCGCCTGCTCCTGGAACAGCGGCACGCCCAAAGTGCGGCCGAGAACCTGTTTCAGTTCGTCCTTCGGGCCGTGCTCCGGGGCAGGGGAGGGGTAGACCGGTTCCTCGTCGCCCCAGCGGCGGCGTAGGTAGGGGTGGACCATGTCGCCCTGGATCGGACCTGGCCTGACAAGGGCCACCTGCACCACCAGGTCGTAGAACCTCGATGGCCGCAAACGCGGCAGCATGTTCATCTGCGCCCGGCTCTCGACCTGGAACACGCCCAGCGAGTCGGCCCGGCGCAGCATGGCGTAGGTCTGGTCGCAGTCGCGCGGCACATCGGCGAGGTCGAGGTCGGCGATGCGGTGCCGACGCAGCAGATCGAAGCCGCGCCGCAGGCAGCTCAGCATCCCTAGCGCCAGGATGTCGACCTTGAGCAGGCCGAGCGCCTCGACGTCGTTCTTGTCCCATTCCAGCACCGTGCGCCCGTCCATGGCAGCGTTACCGACCACGGCCATCTCGATCAGCGGCCCGCGCGACATGACGAAGCCGCCGACGTGGGTGGCGAGGTGGCGAGGGAAGTCCTGGATCTCCTCGGCCAGCTCCAGCGCAAGGCCGAGACGGCGATCGGAGAGGTCGAGGCCTTCCGCCGCGGCGATCTCGGCCAAGCTATCGTCCCGCCCCGGGCCCCAGCTGGCCTTGGCCAATCGCCCGGTGACGTCCTCCGACAGTCCGAGCGCCTTGCCCACCTCGCGCACTGCCGAGCGGCCGCGAAAGCGGATCACGGTACCGACGATGGCCGCGCGATCGCGGCCGTAGCGGCGATAGATGAACTGGATCACCTCCTCGCGGCGCTCATGCTCGAAGTCGACGTCAATATCCGGCGGCTCGGCCCGCTCCACCGACAGGAAGCGCTCGAACAGCAGGTCATGCTTGGAGGGGTCTACCGCGGTGATGCCGAGCACGTAGCAGACGGAGGAGTTGGCGGCGGAGCCGCGCCCCTGGCACAGGATGTCCTGATCGCGGGCGAAGCGCACCACCTCATCCACCGTCAGAAAGTAGGGCGCGTAGTCCAGCCGCTCGATCAGCTGCAGCTCGTGCGCGATGCGGCCCTGGATGTCCGGCGGAGTACCGCGCGGGAAGCGGCGGGCGCAGGCTTCGGCGACGCGGCCCTCCAACGTCTGCTGCGGCGTGCGGCCGGGCTCCATGATCTCGTCGGGGTACTCGTGGCGCAGCTGGTTCAGGGAGAAGCCCCGGCAGGTCTCGAGCACGCGCAGCGTGTTGCCCAGGGCGGCCGGGGCGCGACGGAACAGCCGGGCCATCTCGGCTGGGTCTTTGAGGTGCCGCTCGGCGTTGGGCTCGGCCAGCGGCCCGAGCCGGTCCACCGGCCGGCCAAGACGGATCGCCGTCAGCACGTCGGCCAAGCGGCGGCGCGAAGCGACATGGTAGCGCACGTCGTTGGTGGCCAGGAGATCGACCCGGGCAAAGGCAGTCATCTCGGCCAGCGCCTCCAGCCGATCCTCGTCGATGTCGTCGAAGCGGATCGTCGCCGTGCAGAGCAGCGGCAGCGCCAGCCGATCCCGGAGGGCTGGGGCGTCGGCCAGGAGGCGGTCGGCGAAGGCGGCGTCCGGGCGGACGGGGGAAACAGCGGCCATGCACCAGCCCTCGGCATGCCCGATCATTTCGTCGCGGGTGAGCGCGCACTCGCCTTTGGGTGAGCGCATGCGGCCGAGAGACAGCAGCCGGGTCAGGCGGCCGAATGAGGCCCGGTCGGTCGGCCACACCAGGTACTCGGCGCCGTCCTCCAGCCGCAGGCGGCAGCCCACGGCGTAGGGGATGCCGGCCTCCCTGGCGGCGACGTGGCCGCGCACGGCGCCGGCCAGGCTGTTGGTGTCGCAGATGCCCACCCCGGCGTGTCCGAGTACGGACGCCGCGACCACCAGCTCGCCGGGATGCGAGGCACCATCTAGCAGAGTGAAGTTAGAGCGGCAGCCGAGTTCCGCGTAGGCCGAAACCATGCTGCCTCACGCCATCACGCCGTGGAGGAACCAGCGGGCCGGGGCAGAAGGGCGGTCGATGCCGAGCCGGCACACCCACAGCCGGCTGCCCTCCTCGGTCTCAACCCGGAAGTAATCGCGCCGCGGGCGGTCGTGCTTGTCGCCCCACCATTCCGGCTCCAGCCGCTCAGGCCCGGCGGCGTGCCGGACGCGGTGGACCTGCCCATCCAGGCGTAAGCGCGCAGGGGGGCCGTCCGGCACCTCCGCCACGACGGCGAGCTCCTTGGGCTGCGGCAGCAGGCGCACCGGGCGCCGCCGTTCCTCCCAGCCGTCCGTTATTTCGGGGACGGCATAGGGATCAACCGGAGCAAAGCTGTCCTCGGGCCAGTGACTACCAGTTGGTGCCGCCCGCCACAGTACGGCGTGCTGGCTTAGGCGGTCGATCAGCTTGGACAGCATCCGCTCTTGCTCTCCAGCTTGGCCAGCACCGCCCAGGCCACTCAGCTGCCGCGCTCCAAGAGCGTTTGTCTCAGTGGCGCGCAGAATCATGCGCTCGAAGCCGAGGTCGGGTTCCAGGGTGCCGAGCGGCTCGGCGAATAGCCGGCGCAGATGGGCGGCGTCACGTGAAGGGCTACCGACGCCGATGGCCACCTCCTGCACGTCGCTATCGACGCGGAAAGCGAGCAGGCTAAGACGGCGTGCGCCGCGGCCGGCCTCCTCGAGCACCGCACACAGCTCGTCCAGCAGCGCATCTACGGCACGGTCGATTGCTGGACGGGTGACGATTGGCTCCAGAAAGGAGCGGATCGCCAGCAGGGCAACGGGCGGCTGTACCAGCGTCAGCGGCCGCGCCCGCGCTCCCGAGGCGAAGTCCAGCGCATCAAGCAGCGGCCGACCGAAGCGGCGCGTGAGCGGCGCTCGCGGCTGGCGCAGCACATCGCCCAGAGTCAGCAGGCCAAGCCGGGCAAGGCCGCTCGCGATCTCGCCCGGCAACCGCAGCGTCGTGACCGGCAGCGCACCAATCGCCGCCAGATCACCACCGACGGGCACCACGACGCCGTTGTGCCCGGCTCGGACCAGGGCGGCTGCGGCGTCGGCATTGCCGGCCATCCCGACTCGCGCTCGGTAACTAGCTCGGCGAAAGCAGCTCTCCACCTCGGCCAGTATCGACAGCTCACCGCCGAACAGGTCGGTGCAGCCGGTGACGTCGAGGATCAACCCGTCCGGGGCATCCAATGCCACGATCGGCGTAAAGCGCAGCGCCCAGTGCCCAAGCCTTTGCAGCAGCTCCGCCTCTCCTGCTGGCTCGGCGGGCCGCAACACAAGATCGGGCAGCATGGCTTGGGCATCGGCCAGGGCTTGTCCGGCGTGCAGGTGCGGGGCGTCGACGCAGATCAGCGTCCGCCGGTTGCCCACGGCCTGCCACGTCGCGATCGCCTGGCCCGCGAGGCTCGGCTCACGGCGCCGAAGTGCGTCCACCGCCAGCCAGGGCAGATGCACGGCGACGAAGCGGCGGGCAGTGCCCGAGTCACCCCGCACTGTGGGGACGCCCCCTCGTAGGTTTGCGCATCAGCACGAAGCCGGCCCGCTCCAGATGCTGGGTCAGGTGCTGCGCCGCTAACCCGGCGACCATCTCTCCGCCATGCGGCCGTGGCCGTCCTCGCTCGTCGTAGCGCAGGGCGTAGGACAGCGCTTCGGCCACCTCCTCCGGACGAGCGGGGGTCAGGGAGTTCTCGTTGGATTCGTTCGGAAAGTGGTCGGCCATGCCGCCACCCTATCGGGCGAATCGCGAACAAAACAAGAACTGATTCCCAGGTCGCGTGCTGGCAAAGCCGCGAGAGCAGGCTCCATGACTCGCGGAATGCCTGCGCCGTAAGGCTTTGCGCGGCCGGATGAATCCTGCGTGGCAGCACGAAAATCAGCCCAGCAGCCGGCCGAAGCTCCCCTGCGGCACCGCTCCACAGCGAGTCGCCTTGCCCGGCCGCCCGGCCATGTCCGCGAGGCCATGCAGCGTCTTGTCGAGCCGCAACTCGCCCTTGAGGTGCTGCTCCACCATCTTCCGGAGGTAGCCGGTCGGATTGTGGACCATCTTGGCCGCATGCTTGGTCGCGATGGTGCCCACCACGATCGCCGCTCCCCGACCGCCCAGCACCAGCCGGGCCTGCCCGTAGGTGTGCGCGGAGATCTGCAGGTGCTGGCGCACCATCTGGCTGGCTCTCTCGACGTCCGACCAGTCCGGCCGCGAGGAACTTACCCAATCCCGGTAGGCCGGGACGAGGTGCAGCAGCACTTCAGGGTTCATCGGGAAGCCGCGAAGCAGGTCGTCCTTCGCCGCACTGGTGGCTGCGACGACAGGTTGGATCAGAGTACCGACCTCACCGCCCACTCCACCTCCTTCCTGAGCTGGGCGTGAGCCTTCCTGTGCAATTGCTTTAGCAATTACGGTCTCAGTAGTAGTTGTAGTAGGGGTGCCCTCGTGGGGACCCTGGGGTTCCCTATCAACGCATTCCACAGGCTCGACGGCGACCTGGATAGCGTCGGCCACCCGGTAGTGCAGGGCCTTCAGACGGGCCTCGATCGGCACTAGGCGCAGAGGATCGGAGACGCCCTTGGCCGGCTGCGCCAAGGCCTTCGCCTCGGCGGCCCAGTCCAGCCAGTCGCCCCCCTCCAGCCCGTGCTCGATGCCGTGGTCGGTCATGGACAGCACGCGCCGAGCCCAGGCGCTGCACTGGGCGCGCAAGGCCTTGGCTTCTTGCAGGAGGGCCTCGTACTCGGCCGAGGCGGCCAGGAACTCGGGCATGCGCTCGCCCACCGGGCTCAGGTCGAAGCCGCAAGCCTGCAGGATCTGCTGGGTGCGCGGGCAGCGCCGGCCCCAGCGCTTGCCGGTGCCGAGGTCGATCGCCCGGATCAGCCCGAGGTCGATCAGCTTGCGGATCCGCTTCTTAAGGCCGCTCAGGGACAGGTCGAGGTGCCGGCAGAGCTCCTCGTTGGAGGGCCACACCACCCGTGCCCAACCGGCCTGCCAGTCCGCCTTGCGGCTGTAGCGGAAGAAGGTGTCCACGGTGCCGGGCACCCAGCGCGGGAAGCCCATGGCGGGCACGGCCGCCTTGAAGGCTGACAGCACCCGGCCGCGGTCCAACTCCTCCAGGATACCGCTCAGGCCGGCGGTGGCCTGCAACTCGGCCTTGGTCACTGTCCGACGCCCGGTTTTCGGGTGTGGAACCACTTCAAAATGAACGCTCGGCATAGCTCGCTCCTCGCGAGCGCGCGACCGCACCGTCGACAAAGCTCTCCCGTTGCCATGCGAAGTCTCGCTTGACGAAGGGTGGGCTCGATCCTAAATTGGGGGTGACAGCGACCCAATTTAGAGTTTTCAATGCGATACGGCTGGTGCTTGGCGGCACCGGCCGTTTTCGTTTTCAGCGCGCTATGGGTCGTGTCCTCACAGGACGGTTGAAGATCTGCCCGGAAGCGTTGGCGGACGAGTCCGGACAATGAACATTGCGGGCAAGCGGCGGGTAAGTCCAGCCATAACGCTCCGCAAAAAAATGGAAGCTACGCGGCTAGCGCCCGCTGCAACATACCGAGGCGGCGGAGATAGCTGTGGAAAGCAGTCATCACGACCGCCCCTCGCGTGACGCTATGCTCATTGGCAAGGCGGTCCACACCTGCCTTGAGCTTCTCATCCAGCCATAGAGACTTACGCGCCTTGCCTGAAGGGGGTGCCAGGAAGAGGACCTGCTCACCTGCCTCTACATGCTGAATGAGTTCGGCAATCGCTTCTTCATGAAGATCGCGGGCATAAATGCGCTTGTGGTCGGGGCCACCCTGCCGATTGCGAGTGTCCACGAGCTGCTGGATCGCATCCATAAAGCCTGGCGGCAGTGGAGCATCCAACTTGGCCATGCTCGCCGTTCTGTCGGTCAGGGGGCGGACCATCCTAGCGTTCCACGGGGCTCCAGCCCCTGCACCTGGGGCATACAACGTTGCTTCTACACCAAAGCATGCCTGAGAAAGGTGTAGAGGGCCAGAATCCTTATGGTTTGTGATCGAAGGTCGAGGGCTCACGCTGTGGGTTCCGAGAGTTACGGCTCTACTCCTGGCCCTAGTCGGCGCGAACGAGCAGGCGCTTGCAGGCTCAAGATCCTCGCTTGACTTACGATAACGCCCCTTATCGTAAGTCCGGTGTTTGAAAGCCTTGTTCGCGGGCGGTCGGGGCGGCAAACTGGTGCTGAGATGCCCCGAGCGGGGCGGGCGAACGGGAGGGTGATGGTGGCCGGCAGCGTGACGTCCGGCCCTGCCGCCGCCCTGACGCGGCGGACAATCGCCGGGAAATCAGTGGTTTCCTTCGAGAGCCACCACTACGCCCTGCTGCCCTGGAGCGAGTGGCGCCAGGAGGTTGGCCATCCGATGCGGCTACTGAGCATCGACTATCACACCGACACCAACGATGCCTTTCAGGCCTATGGCTGTTACGCTCGCAACCCCACTCCCTTTGGGTCTAGACCCTTCTGGGAGCAGGACCAGGCTGACCGGCTCGCCCAGCTCTCAGCCGCCGATGCGGCGTCGGTCGAAGCCGCGGTCCGCGACCTCCGTCACGACGAACACATCGACGCAGCCATTCGATGCGGCATTCTCGACACGGCTTTCATCCTCGGCCACGGAACCGGCGGAGTTTCGGACGAACTCCCACTGGACCGGATGGTCTTGCTTGGTGACAGAAAGTCGCGGTGGGGCGACGACGCCGAGCGCCGCTTCCGAGACGAGATCATCGAGGCTGGCTTTCTGCAGGAGCGACTTGGACAGGCGGTCGAGATCTGCAGAGCAGCCGGGACGAGCGATCCGCTCGCAGTTCCATTCATCCTCGACATTGATCTGGACGCATTCAACACGAGGCGGGCAATCGCACCGCACGATCCCGGCGTCTTCCACGACCTGATCCGCCGAGCCTACGCGATCACCATCGCACAGGAACCAGGATGCGTTGAGACGTGCCAGATCGAGGGAGAGGGGCTCACCGCTCCCTGGTTGGAGAAGCAACTCATGGTCCACATACAGCGAGCACTGTCGTGACTGGCCTGCCCGCACCCGCGGCGAAGGGGAGCGTCGCGAGCGGCGATGCGGCGGCGCAGTGGGTGGCCGAGCCGACTGAGCAGGGCCTCGCTGCCCTGCTGGCAACGGAGGAGTACCTGAAGCTTTCCTTCGCACCCGCCACCCAGCGCGCCTACAGCACGGACTGGAAGGACTTCATGGCCTTCTGCGCCGCGATGGGCTTCGTCGCCATGCCGGCCACCCCGAAGACGATCAGTGCCTACCTCGTGCATTCGTCCAAGACCCGCTCGCCCGCGACTGTCCGGCGTCGCCTGGCGGCAATCCGTCTGGCGCACCGCCTCGCCCGGGTCGCGGTGCCCACCGACGATCCCGAGGTGCAGACCACCCTGCGCGGCGCGCATCGCCGGCACGGCCGCCCCACCCAGCAGGCTGCCGCCATCCGCTTGGCCGATCTCCGCCGGCTGCTGGCGACCTGCGAGGACGACACGGTGGGGCGGCGCGACCGCGCCCTGTTGCTGCTCGGCTTCGCCGGCGCCCTGCGGCGCTCGGAGATCGTCGCGCTCGACGTCACCGACGTCGTGCACAAGCCCGACGGCCTCCGCCTGCGCATCCGCCGCTCCAAGACCGACCAGGAGGCCGAAGGCGCCGAGGTAGGCATTCCCCGCGGCAAGCATCCCGCCACCTGTCCGATCCGGGCCCTCGAGGCGTGGCTCGCCACGCTGAAGCACCGCACCGGGCCGCTGTTCCGCGCCGTGCATCAGAGCGGCGCCATCGGGCGTGACCGCCTGAACCCGGCCTCGGTACGCTTCGTCCTGCTGTCCCGGGCCGGCAGGGCGGGGCTGCCGGTGGCGGGGGCGAGCCGCCTCACCGCGCACGGCCTGCGCGCCGGCTTCATCACCGAGGCCTACGATCGCGGCCTGCGCGACCGCGACATCATGGGGCACAGCCGGCACCGCGACGTGAAGACGATGCACGGCTACGTCCGTCTCGCCCGCCTCCTCACCGACAGCCCGGCGGGCCAAGTCGGGCTGTGACGGCCTTCCGCTTTCCCTGGGACGAGGCGCCGGTCCGGCCGTCCCGCCCCCGGGACGCGAAGCCGAGCATCCCCAAGCGGCCGCGCGGGCGTCCGAAGGATGCTCCAACCGACCAGACCGGGGCGGTTGCGCCGAAGACCCCGGAGCGGCAGGGGACGGCGACCACGATCGGGGACGTGGCCGTCCGCCACACGGAATGGCTGCCCTTCCGGCTGACCGTCCATGGGCCGGCCGAAGCCGTCGCGGTCTTCGCCGTCGCCGCGGCCGGGCCGGGCGTCACCCCCTGGCAGGTCGACTTCGCGGCGATGGAAGAGGACGTGTTCCATCGCTTGGCCTCCCTCTACCCCCGCACCGGGCGGCTATCGCTGGAGGGCTGCCGTGTCTTCGCGGCCCAGCTGCGCGAGCGCGCCGAGGATCGGCACCGGCAGGTCCTGGTGGCGGCCGAAGGGAGCCGGGCCCGGCCGCTGGACCTGCACGCCCTGCTGCCCGTGCCGGCGGCCGTCCTGGCCCTCGGCCCGGACCATCCCGACGCCCGGCAATGGCTTCGATCCCGCTGGGGCACCGAGGAGCTGCGCCGGGTGGAGCGGCTGTCCGGGTCTCCGAGGCGGCAATCCAAGGGGCAGGCGGAGGTGGGGTTCGGGTTTTTCGCGGCGGATGCCGGACCCGCCGCCGCGGTGCTTCGGCTGGCCAAAGCCTGGCCCGACCTGCGACTGGACCTGCGGCCTGCCGTCGGCACCTCTGGATGACGGCGGCCGGGCGGGGTGGCCCCGCCTCCGCCCCGGTCGTGCAGCTCGACGGCTACGAGGGGCCGATCGACTTCCTGCTGGAGCTGGCCCGCGCCCAGAAGGTGGATCTCGGCTGCCTGTCGATCGTGGCACTGGTGGACCAGTACGTCGCCGCGGTGGAGGCGCCGGGGGCGAGGGTGACGCTGGCCGAGCGGGGCGACTGGCTCATCGCCGCCAGCTGGCTGGTGCTGCTGAAGTCGAAGCTTCTGGTCCAGGCCGAGGACGAGCCGGAGGTGCCGGAAGCGGAGCGCCTGCGCGAGGGCCTGATCCGCGCCGAGCAGCGTCGGCAAGCCCGGGCCCTGGCAGGCTGGCTGGAGCGGCGGCCGCAGCTGGGACAGGAGATCTTTGCCCGCGGGGCTCCAGAGGCAGCGCCCGCCTCGAGCCGTGGAGAGAGCGGCGACCTGCTGGATCTGCTGCTGGCGTGCTTCGACCTGATGGATGCACCGAGGGCGGCGTCACTTGAATCAGTGAGATCCTATACTCCGCCTCAGCTAGAGATCTGGCCTCTCGCGGAAGCTCTCGCTCACCTGCGGACTTGGTTGCGCGACCAGCCTAGTGAGACCGAACTGAGTGGGTTGGTGCCCGGACTGAAGGGAACTGCTGGCACCTCGCCTCTACGCTCCCGTTCCAATCTTGCAAGCGGTTTCCTGGCCGGGCTTGAATTGGTCAAGCAAGGTGAAGCCATCATGCTTCAGAAGCAGGCCTTTGATCCTCTCTGGATTAGGTCGCCATCTTCCACTTCAGTGATGGGCGATCCTGCCCAGTCATAGGCTGCCGTTGACAACGGGAAACACACTGGCCTCACTTCCCCCTTGCGCCAACTATTTTGGTTGGCTATCGTGTGCCAACTAAAATAGTTGGAGATGGCGTATCGACCATGGAAGCAATGCCCGAACAAATCCGCGCAGGCCGCGCACTGCTAGATTGGACGCAGGCCCAGGCAGCCGAGGCTGCAAGCGTGTCGCTCAGCACAGTGAAGGACTTCGAGGCTGGCCGACGGGCTCCGACGCGCGCCAGTCTGGATGCTATGCAGGCCGCCCTTGAGGCTGCAGGAGTAGAGTTCACGGGTGGTGACACTCCGGGCGTGAGGCTCCGCGGCGGGGTGCAGTTATTCTGGAATCCAGACTTCATTGGCGTCAGCGAGGGTAACCGGGCGGCAGCCTTGCAAAGGAAGTGGTTTCGAACGTCTGACGAGGCGGTTGCATGGGCCAAAGAGAGATGGCCCACCTTGCGCGGATGCGCCCCAAACGTCGTGGACATCCGACGCAACATCTTGCTGTCGTCCGAAGACATCGCGCTGGAGTTCGAAGCAGTATGAGCCACGAGCGCCGCTGGATAGTGTTGGGTACGGATGGCCGTCACGTGACCCTAGGACGTCACAGTGACCCGTCGGGAGAGGAGGTAGCAACCGCAGAACGCGCATTGGCGGCCCAGGGCGCGTCGGGATGGCTCGCAGTCATGGAGGGCGATTACTGGGCCCGTATGGGGAAGCCGTCGATCATGATGGTCAGACCGCTGGCTGGCCCCGCTATCGCCTTCAACGCCGCGGCAGCTGCCTTCGAGGAGGCTAGACTCCGGGCCGTGCAGCCAGCCTAACGACGTCGGAGAGCCTCGCTTGGTAATGGGGCTCGTCTGACCTGCAACTTTAGAAAGGGCCCACCGGTCATGTAAGATCGGCGAAATCGTGGAGGGCTTGGAGATGGCAACCTCATGCACCTCGCCGAAACTGCTGAGCCTTTCAACAAAGCAAAACGGGCTCTAACGCTCGCCACGTTCATCAGGCGCTTTGTGCTCTCACTTCCTCCTGCGGCATCGGCATGGTGATGGACCGGAGTTGCTCCCAGCACTCGGGCCTCTTTGCCCGCTCCGAAACCATCCGGCCTGCTGCCGATTCATGCAGCGCCTTGTCCACATGCCGGGCCCACTCGGCGGCCAACGCCATCAATGGAGGTGCGAGAACTTGATCCGCCCAGATACGGTCGAGATCCATCTTGTCCTTCAGGCGCTGCCCCATCAATGCGACGGTATAGGCGATGACATTGGCCTGGAAAGCCGGCAACAGTGGGCGAACCACCTTTTGCACAGCCCTGAAGATGATGACCTGTGCGATGATCCGCTTCATGTCGGCCGCGTTCACCAGTGGCCATCGCCTCGCACCTTCGTCCTCGTCGAGCAGTGCACTGAACTTCTCGAAGTTCTTCTGCAGGCCCTGACTGGCGATGTCCGGATAGCCGGCCCATGCCATCAGGCACTTGGCGAGCTCTGTCTTGTTGACCTTGTACGTCGGCGGGAACTCCACCTTCAGCTTCTTGAGCCGAGGCGGCGTGTCACCTTTGCGGGACAGCATTACGTTGTAGCTACCCGCTGCACGCTCGTAGAACCATCTGGTCACACCGTCCGGGCAGTAGGTTGCCTGTGTCAGTCGCTCGAGGTCTCGATGGAAGGGACGGTTCGCTGACAGGTCTGAAACCTTCACTGCACTCTGGCTGTTGGCAAACCTGGAGACGTTCGCGACAAGAACCTCCCTCGCACTATCACCCTGCTCGTCCTCGCTACCGACGATGATGATCTTCGCTGGAACCCGAACACGACGAAGGTCGACGTCTGGAGTCTTCTTTTTCGTGAAATAGATGGATGCCGTGGTCTGGCCACCGTTGACGATCTGCACCCCGCGAAGCCATGCGATGCCTGGTCCACCCTCCGGCGTCACCTCGTAGCCCGCGGCATCCGCTATCACGACAATGCCGTTATTGAACGCGACGAAATGCTCCGGCGCAGACCTCAGGGTGTCACGGATGCCACGGTTCACCTTGTTCGTGGCGCTCAGGAAGGAGCGCACATTGGCTTCGAGCAGGCGGGCACCGAACTTCTCGTATGTCAGTCGGAGCGCCTCACCAGGGATGGCAGCCAAGGCAGTGCTGTAGACGGTGTCCTCACCCGGGAGAAGGACGCAAGGCAGAGGCGAACCGGACAAGGTCTTGAAATCCAGGATCATCTCGTCCCTTGGCTTTCCCTCCGAAAGATGCCGGTACAGCCGCTCAACATCCATGACCTCAAGACGGACGGTCTTCCCATTAACCTCTCTGCTCTTGAAGCTCTTTGACTTGGCAACACGATCCGTCAGGACGTGCACCGTAATGTGGTCGAGCTTCGGGAAGATCATCTCGATAATCTGCGCCAGCTCATGGGCGTCATTGGCTGCGTCGATGCGCGAGGCCAAACGGCCTTCCGCGCATTTCGTCAGGAACGCGAGGCAGCGAGTGGCAGCCTGGGTCGTCTCGTTGTCGGGGATCGGTAGCGGCTTCTCACTGCCGGAGTAGAGGCTCACGAAAAGATCGAGCTGCTCGTCGTCCCTGCTGACTGCATAGCCGCTCAGCCTCAGCTTTGTCCGATCAACCATTGCATCGTAGTGGCAGGTGACAGGATCCGACGTCATGCCGATCTCGGCCATGTGGTCCATGACATGCTCAGCGAAGACCATCTCGCTGTACGGCGGTGCGTCGCCGCTCTCCATCCGCTCGCGGATGTCGGCCTGGAGCTGACCAAGAAATTCGTCAAGCGTCATGGCCAGCTTGCATCCTGCAGAACATCGGAGAGGGTGACGGCAGTGAGACCGGAAACATCGAGATCAATGACATAGGAAGCCGAGATGACGCCTCGCGGCACCGCTCTAACAGTCAAGGCCGGAAAGCCATCAGCGACCTTGAAGAGGCGCACATCATCAAGCTTCAGACGACGCGAGTAGTGCGACGTCATCGCCTCGATGTATCCATAACGGAGTAGTCTGTGGGAAAAGGCAGATACCGCCTCGAGAGATCCGGACAGCAGTGCGCGGGTCGCAGCCACCTGCTCCGGCAGCGACAGGCCCACGGGATCATCCCTCAGGCGGACCGCCGCTAGGTGCAGGGGCGACCGTACTGCTTGGTCGAGCTGGTCCAGCGACGAGATGGTCGCCCTGAAGCCGGTGACCGCGACCGAGGACTTGACCTCGATCGCTCCAACCTGGAGCACGAAGTCGTGCAGGCCTCGCATGGGACCTTCCCAGGCGCTCACGGCCGCCATGGGATCCTGGAGATCCTCGGCCAATTTGGTTAGGATGTGCAGCTCTCCATGCAGGCCGATCTCGTCCTCCTTGCTCAGGACGCCACTACGGTCCTTCAGCATAAAATCCTGCCAAGCCCTTATCCTTGCGACCACGCAGGCCATGACGACCTGTGCATTATGCGTGCCTTCTTCCGAGCGGATTAAGGACAGGAGATCCTGTGCCATCGCCCCGAAGAGGTCGAGCGGCGCCCCTGGCTGCCGTGCAAGGGCAATGAATACGAGGCGTGGCAGTGCGGGCTCGCGCACGATCTCGACGTGGAAGCCACGTCCTGCAGGCATTTCGGACGTCGAGGGTGGCCTGACGTCCTGGAAGCCCAGTAGTAACCCCTCACGATCATCCGGCATGTGCCGCGCCGCCATGATTCGGCAGGACCCGATAGTGGCGAGATAGGTGCTGCGCCATCCTGCCTCGCCATCGAGACCGGCCAGTGCACGCCAAGCTTCGGCCAGCCGAAGCGGGTCACTCGGAGGAGCCATAGTCCTGCTCCCAGAGCACGTTGTTTGCCACGTAGGCCACCTTCACGCCTGAGCGGCTGCCTGGAAAGCTCATGCCGAGCCCGACCACGCCTTCCACATCCTCGGAGAATTCCACATCAGTCTTCTGCGGGTCCAGCACGTAGAGGAGCATCAGGCCCTTGTCTGGCCGGGCCGAGACGCCGGCTGCTCCGAAACCTCTGATGCGCCTGATGGCGACGCCGCTTGGCGCATCAGGTTCCTGACCCTGTGAGCGCCCTGGATCCGCGCGCCACATCTCACGAGTTAATGTAAGGGAGGCGGCCCATGCCTCTTCCCCGAGATCGATCGCCTCATCACGTGGTGCCAGGAGGCGGCCAATCGAGAAGCGGTCGAGATTGGCGGGGATGTGGGGCCGCTTCGTACGCATCGGCATTTTGACCGAGATACCGCGTCCCAAATCGATAGAGCGGCGATCGCCGCCACCAAGTATCGCAACGGTCCACGACGTCAGTTCACCGGTGCGCGCCATTGATTCGATGAACTCGGCAAGGTGCGCGGCACTCGTCTTGTGGGCCTCGGGATGGGTCCTGTAGTTCGCAAGGAAGGTAACGATCCGCTGCGCGGGCACGGCATCCCAGAGCGCGCCTTCCCATTCCTGCCGGGTGTCCGGTCTCGTACGCCGGATCGGTGACATCTCGGTCGGACTGCCCATCTCCTCCACAAGCGACCGGAGCGCCTTGAGGTTGGAGCTGAGGATTGCCGGGTCGCGATGAAAGGCGACCGTCTCCACAACCTGTCCACTGAAGGACAGCATCATTGTCTTGGCCGCACGCATCTTGAGCCGTGATGTCACCATCAGCACCGAGTGCGACTGGACCTTAAGGCCGTAGTCCTTCGGAGTGCCGCCGCTGGCCTGCATCATGTCGAACTCCTCCCGGAGTTCCTCTGACGCGTCGGCGATATGGCCGAACCATTCGATGAGGTCGGATGTCGTGTAGAGCCGGCAAAGGTCGAGGTATCCAGGCCGGTAGCCGAACCAGCGCCCCATCTGCATCAACGTATCGTACATCCGCGAGGCACGCAGGAAGTAGCTCGTGCAGAGACCTTCCAGGGTAAGGCCGCGGGCCAGCTTATCACCCCCGATGGCGATGACCTTCAGGCCGCGACCTGAATTGTCGGCGTAGTCGAGGGCATCCTTCGCCGTGCCGTTGATCATCCGGACGTTCACGTCGGCGACCACATCCGGGAGGACGGCAGCTATTGCTTCCCATGCCATGGGACTAATCGATGGATCGTCGCCGCGTTCGGCAATCATCGCCGTGACGGGCACGAAGTCCTTGTCCCAGAGCGCGTGGAGATCCGCCAGCAGCTTCTCGCTGCCGATCCCCCGCCGGAGGCGCTGGGAAATGCTCCGAACAATCTCCGTGACCTGCCGATGGACCTCGGCCTGGACGGCAGTGAAGCGGGTGACGTGGATGAGCATCGAACTGTGACGCTGGCCCTGCCCGCGGACCTTTCTGGCGGCACAGGCGAGCAGAAAGGACAGGATGGCCTCGTGCAGCGATCCGGGCAACTCGTCGGCACTCGGCCGGTGGTGGCTCTTGTGGCCTTGCGGCATCCAGCCGGAGCCTTCTGCCTCGCCCTGTTGATCGGAGACTTCATGGGCCAGGGGGAGGCCTCCCTCGCGGCCCGTGGCTCCACGAAGGCCGAAGATCTTCGCCGGACCGACGTAGTTCGACGGGGCTGCGAGATTGACGATGAACGAGCTCGGGAAGAGGTCCGGACCCTCTTCACGCGTGTGGCCGCGATCGTGGATGAAGATGTTGGCGAACGGTGTCGCCGTATAGCCGACATAGGCCGCCCGGGTGAAGGAGTGGAGCAGGCGCCGGACAAGGCGGTTGATGACGGTCGGCGAGTGTTCCTCGTCCGGACGTCCCTGCTCGTCGAATACCTGCTCACCAGTATCCACCGACGCATGGTCCGCTTCATCATCCAGCAGCAGCAGCGGCAGTTTCGTGACGAGTCTCCGCCCGGTCTCCTGGTCCCGACTGTCGGCAGCATGGTTCTGGACCCAGGACAGGAGACGGGTCAGGACGGTCTTGTTCTTCTTCACGACGAAGAGCCACGGCCGCTGCTCGGGACTGATGCCCAGGCTGCCAGCCAGCCGTGTCGAGAAGTCACCCTTGTCCGTGCGGTTGGTCACGTAATTGGGACGGATGGATGGATCGCCGTCGATCTCTCCGACGCCAATCGTCGTTGTATCGCCAGGCGACGGTGCCGTCGCATAACCGAGGAAGCCTTCGTCTAGCCGCATCTGCGTCTGGGACCTGAGATTGTTGTGCAGTCCGGCAAGGACGATGATGATCTTGTAGCCGGCGTCCGCCGCCTTGCAGATCAGGCCGGTGTAGTTGGCGGTCTTCCCCGACTGCACATGCCCCACCACCAAGCCTCGACGATCCCAGTCGCCTGATCTCTGTGGATCCTCCAGCAAGCCGAGAATGCCGTCGGTGGATCGGTCGAGAGCATCAAGCGCTTCCGAAGGAAGATCTCTTTCGAGCCACTCGCGATAGCGCCGCCACAGGCGCCATTCGTGCTTCCTCTCCGCATCAAGCCAAGCGATATGTCCGGCCTCATCCTTCAGGGCTCCGTCACGCCCGATCCACATACTGAAGCGGCGGACGAGTTCCTCCGTTATGGCAGCCCGGTCGAGCCCCTCTCCCCAGGCCGGCTTCATTCGCAGCACCACATCGATCTGCTCGCCAATCAGCGTCGGGCCGATACGGCTTCTGTCGGGTTCGTCGAGCAGAAGCTCCTGTACGAACTTCACCACCTTCTGGGCATGGCTTTCCGGTACTGCATCCATGGCGGGTCAGGTCTCGATCGGAGGGAGGTCGGGAAGAGCGGCAACAACATCGGGGTACGCGTCGAAGGGCTCTGCCAGTAGAAGACGCTGTCTGGCCTCGGAAGACGTCAGTCCACGCCGACGGACGAGGTTCCGGTACATGACATCCAGCACTTGGTGGAGCTCGGCTGGCGGACCAGCTGTGAAGCCGGTACGGGGCGTCTCCTTGGCCTCCGCCGTGTCCAGCCAGATGCGCTGGACCGGCACCGTCTCCTCCACGACCCGGAGCATGGCGCGCACAAGAGGAGCAAGCTCATCAGCCTGCTGGAGGACCGCCGCCACGGCGGGATGATGCTCATCGATCCGGTACCGGATGCCGTCGGAATTGTGTATCGCCGCCCAGGCCTGGACAACTGGCTGTCCACTCACCCGACCAGTGAGAGTCTTGCCGCGCCACGCGAAGACACGACGTGCGCGGTTTCGCGTATCCTCGGCGAGGGCGGTCAGCTTCGATCGAACCTCAACCGGAAGTCGGGCCGTCGACTTCCGGATGTCGATCTTCCATGCAGCATCAGAGGCATTCCCGATCTCCACGCGGATGCGTGCGAGCCGATGAGCCTCCTCCTTCGTCCACGACCGCCCGCGTCCGAGCCCCAACCAGGATCCTCCCAGGAGAAGGCGTCCCTGCCTGTAGACATAGAAGCCCTGCTGTGCCGTCCATCCGTCAGGGCCGGCAGCATCTTCGTAAGATCTTGCATCCAGCCGATCCTTGTGGGGCAGGACATGAGCCTGGACAGTTACAGGACCGGAAGAACTGGGGAAGCGTTCCTCGGGAGACGACCAAGTGTCGCGATGGTCCGTCATGAAGGGATCCCACGGCTTCACGCGGCTCCCGTTCAGCGTGATGCGAAGACGTGGTCGAAGCCCCTCCATGTAGAGGTGGAAGACCATGGACAGATGGCGCTCGACCCGGTCCATGAGGTCGAGCAGGTCCTGCTCGCGGAATCCGGGGGTCAGCAGGCGGTCGAGAACTTCCCAGGCGACGAGCGTGCCGTGGCCGGTGGAGGCCAGGAGCGTCAGCAGGTCGTCGGAACCGGGCGCCGGACCTTCGAGCAGCTCCCAGTCCTGTCCTCCCGCCGCTGCGATCTCGTCAAGGTCCCATCGCAGGCACGCCGTTGTCCCATGCCTGCGGGACACGACGGTCAGTCGCCGGCACTGCGAGAAGGACGCGGTCTTCAACCCGAGGCCGAACCGCCCCAGGTCGCCCGGCAGCCGCGGCTCGAGCGGGCTTCGATCACCGAGACGCATGGCCTTCTCAAGCTGATCAGCCGTCATACCACTGCCATTGTCGGCTATGATCACGCGTGATGCGGCTCCCGCCCAGGTGAAGAAGACGTCCACCTGCGAAGCGCCCGCAGCTACGCTGTTGTCTATCAGGTCTGCCAAGGCCGTCGAAGTCGAGTAGCCCAGGCCTCGCAAGGCTTCGATCATCGCTGTAGCCCGCGGTGGAGCGGCGATCCTCCTCTGGCTTGGCTGCCCTGTCATGGGACCATGCTCTCGAAGTGGCGCGAGGGAAGGTGCCGGGGCAGCCGATCGAGTGCCTTTGCCTCGATCTGCCGAATCCGTTCGCGGGTCACCCGGTACAACTGCCCCACCTCCTCCAGTGTGAGAGGATGGCCATCGGTGATGCCGAAGCGCAGGTCCAGGATGCGTGCTGCCCGCTGGTCAAGCTTCTGCAACGCCTCAAGCAAGGCAAGTCTCAAATCGTTCTGAAGAACGGTCGCAAGAGGTGTCTCAGGATCGATAAGTTCCGGAACGCAGGCTTCCCTGGTCAAACCCAGCTCATGATCCGCCACGGCGGACAGACCTGCAGCCTCCTCCAAGGGCATGATCTCACGCTCGGCAGCGAGAGCCCGCTCCACTGCCCGCACATCCAGTTCCGTCACCTGCGCGAGGTCGAGGGCCGATGGCTCGAAGCCATGTTTAACCCTGAAGGCATCGGCGTGCCGCCGTGTCTTGGCCATACGCTCCAGCAGGTGGACGGGGACGCGGACTGTTCGGCCAGTGTCCTGCGTACAACGGCTCATCGACTGTCGGATCCACCACGTTGCGTAGGTACCGAAGCGCAATCCGCGCTCGACATCATACTTGTCGATCGCCCTGAGTAGGGCGATCTGGCCCTCCTGAACGAGATCGAGGAAAGGCACCGCAGGGCGTGCGTATCGTCGCGCGTGCCAGACGATGCGACGCAGGTTCGCTTTGACGATCATCTCTCTCAGAACAAGGTACCGTTCCAGTGCCGACTCTATCGCAGTCTCGGATCCGGATGCCTGGAGGCTCGCGGTGACACGGCGCAGTAGGTGGAGACCCTGCGGCGTGTTCTCCTCAATGCAGTTCGGCGCTTTGCGGCGTCGGGGTGCAGATCGCCTTCCTTTAGGAAGAGCGCGTTCGGCCAGCTCTAGTAGGCGGCGGGTTGTCAGCGCCATCGCCGACAAGCTCCGCACCATATCTCCCGCCTCCGCGTCTCTCTGGGCAGCTTCCCTCAGGCAAGCCGCCAGCCCCTTAGCCGCCGAACTGTCCTCCTCCCTGAATTGATCCGAGGAATCGTCAACGTCCTCCTCGATTGCAGTCCAGTCCACGTCCGAAACTTCCCTTGGCACGAGAAGGCCAGCATCCAGCCGGTCGGCCCAGGACTGCAGGGTGGCCGGGGTAGAGGCGCAAGGAGCTGCCAGCTTCAGCAGATCCCGACGAGCCGACGCCAATTCCCGGAACAGGCGCACCTCCTCGGAGGCGGAGGCGATGCGTGCGCGCGACGCCTCCTCCAGTAGCAGGCTCTCCGCGTCAGGAAAGGCTCCAGCCATGCCGTCGAGGAGTTCGAGTGTGTCGGCAATGTCCGATCTGTGAAGGAAGGAACTGCCCGCTGCCGAGTCATCATCAGCATCCCGCGACAGATCAAGCGCGTGTTCCCGCTGGACCAGTACGCCAAGGTCACTGAGCACGGCACGGAGAGCGACGGTTACAGCCTCTTCCTTTCCGCGTGTTGCGGCGTGCACCGTCAGATCATCAAGCGCTTCCTCCGGCACCCATCCATGGCGGAACGCCGCCTCCAGCAGATGCACGACCGCACGGTGCCCATCGAACCCCTCTGCGAACAGGGCCAGCCACGTCGGCGCGACCCCAGGCAGCTCCAGGTCTGTGTCGGCCCAGTCCTGATCGGAGATGGACGCGGTGTGACTGGTCAGCTGAGCATCAAGTGCGGCCGCCGCCCTCTCAACGCCGATCGCCGAAATGAGTAGCAGAGGCTCAAGCTCGGGTTCCCACTGCTGATCCGCAGCGGAAGATCCAACTGCCGCACTTGATGGCTCGGCCAGTAATGGAGGCGCGGCTATCGTGCCTTGGCTTGCTACGGGCTCCACTTCGGGCGTCTCTTCGGCTGGCGGGGCGGCGGTTTGCGCTCCATCATCCACGATCCACTCATCGGCGATTTCCGCCGTGTGGCTCTCCTCGATAGTCTCTACCGGATCAGTACTTGCAACCTTGATATCCAGCGCCGGCAGCGTAGCAGCAGGCACATTATCCCCTTCCGGACTGCTGCCTGAGCAAGGGCGGTTGTCTTCCGAAAGGACCCGAGGGCAGTCTAGCGGTTCAGGATTTGCAGTGCATTCCTGGGATGGCTCGCAGAGCTGAATCTCTGGCGGCGGGGCTTGTTCCAATGTGCTCGCCGCACTGGCGCCCTGGTACCTTGAGATCAGTGCGACAACAGGGGAGTGCCCGGCGGACTGTGCAGCTGCGAGCGCGTCTTGGTTGTCGTCATCCCGAGTAGTAGTATCGGCGCCAGCCTCAAGCAGAAGTCGGCAAACTTCAGCATGTCCACGCATTGCCGCCAGGATCAGAGGGCTGCGGCCCTTTCCGTCCCGGCCGTTCAAGGGTGCGCCACGCTTCAGATGGAACGCTACTGCTGCGGGCACACCCGACGCTAGCGTCAGGCGGAAGAGGGTGCTGAGAGAGGCTTCTTTGCTCAACTGGATCGTTCTGGACGGATTTATCCACTACGCTAAGTCATTATCGCATCTATAATCGTGCAACAAAAGTGGGGAAACGGCATATTCTGGTATGAAGCCGAGCCAAGAACCACCCCCCCTGCAAGACTCCATGCCCAGACCTATCGTCCTGAAATGACTGCCAGAAGACATCGAGGGGACATCATGTCCCCGGAGAAGCGGTCGGCTGTGATGGCCCGCATTCGGGGCAAGGACACCGGTCCCGAGCTGGCCATGGCAGCCGCTCTGAGGCCGACCCGCTTCCGATACGAGTCGCATGCAAGGGATCTCCCGGGACGCCCAGATTTCGTCTTCCGGCGCCATGGGGTGGTGGTTTTCGTGGACGGAGACTTCTGGCACGGCTGGCGGTTCCGGGACTGGAGGGACAAGCTTTCCGTGAAGTGGGAGGCCAAGATCGAGGCCAACCGCCAGAGGGACCTCCGAAATTTTAAGCGTCTCCGGGCTGAGGGCTGGCGCGTACTCCGCATTTGGGAGCACGAAGTAAAAGCCGATGCTA